>NZ_CADIJV010000091.1 GCF_902859765.1 Achromobacter pulmonis | reverse complement strand
CTGGCAGATCCAGCACGCCAAGACACCGGTCGTGCCCGCCGATTACTTCACCATCGGCAACCGCTATGCGGTGCGCGGCTTCGACGGGCAGATGACGCTGGCCGCGGAAGACGGCTGGACCTTGCGCAATGACCTGTCGCTGGACCTGGGCGGGTTGGCGGGCATGCCGGGCCAGCAGCTTTATGCCGGGCTGGACGCCGGCCGCGTTGGCGGCCCGTCGGCCCAGTACCTGGCCAGTCGCACGCTGGTCGGCGCGGTGGCCGGCCTGCGCGGCCGCATCGCCATGCCCTATGTCAACGCCAGCTACGACCTGTCGGCCGGCTGGCCCCTGAAAAAGCCCGACAACCTGAAAACGCAAAGCACGGTGTTCGCCGCCACGCTGATGTTCGAGTTCTGATCCCGCCGCTTTGCGTGGCCGCAATGCCCGCAAAGCCGTCCCACCTTCTTGTTTCAACCGAGTACGCATGATGTCCAAGCTCCGTTCCCTGATCGTGTGGTCCGTGGTCTTCACGCAGGTCTGGTCGCCGGTGCTGGCGCAGACGCTGCCGATCGCGGTGGAC
>NZ_CADIJV010000090.1 GCF_902859765.1 Achromobacter pulmonis | reverse complement strand
GAGCGCGGCGGTTCGGCGGTGGCCGAGGTGGTCAACACGATGCAGGGCATTTCTGCCAGCTCGCGCAAGATTTCCGAGATCGTGTCGGTGATCGACGGGATTGCGTTCCAGACCAACATCCTGGCGCTGAACGCGGCGGTGGAAGCGGCGCGCGCGGGCGAGCAGGGCAAGGGTTTCGCGGTGGTGGCGGGCGAAGTGCGCTCGCTGGCGCAGCGCAGCGCCCAGGCGGCCAAGGAAATCAAGGGCCTGATCGAGGACTCGGTGAGCAAGGTGGGCGCAGGTTCGCAGCAGGTCGAGCGCGCGGGCGCGACGATGCAAGAGATCGTGGCCTCGGTCAAGCGCGTGACGGACATCATGGGCGAGATCTCGGCGGCCTCGGAAGAGCAGTCCAGCGGCATCGACCAAGTCAACCGCGCGGTGTCGCAGATGGACGAAGTGACGCAGCAGAACGCGGCGCTGGTGGAAGAGGCGGCGGCCGCGGCCGGTTCGCTGCAGGAGCAGGCGCAGCGCCTGGCCGAAGCGGTGGCGGTGTTCAAGATCAATGCCGGCGAAGTGATCGA
>NZ_CADIJV010000089.1 GCF_902859765.1 Achromobacter pulmonis | reverse complement strand
GGCTCGCTCTACTACCTGATCCCGCGCCTGTATGGCCGCGAGAAGATGTACAGCGTCAAGGCCATCGAGCTGCACTTCTGGATCGCCACCATCGGCGTGGTGCTGTACATCACCGCGATGTGGATCGCCGGGGTGCAGCAGGGCCTGATGTGGCGCGACACCGGACCCGACGGCACGCTGGTGTACAGCTTCGTCGAGGAACTCAAGACACGGACGCCGTACTACCTGATCCGCCTGCTCGGCGGCATGCTGTACTTGTCAGGCATCTGGATCATGGCCTGGAACGTATGGAAGACCGTCAGCGGCGCTAAGGCGGTTGACCCCGCCATCCCACCCCAGGCCCCCCCGCAGGCCGTCGCCGCGCCAGCCACTGCCTGACGAGGACATCATGGCCAACAAGCAACAAGGCTTCTTTTCCCACCAGACGCTCGAAAAGAACATCGGCTGGATGATCATCGCCAGCATCCTGGTGGTGTCATTCGCCGGGCTGGTGCAGATCGTGCCGCTGTTCTTCCAGCACAGCACCACGCAGCCGGTGGCGGGGGTCGAACCCTACAGCCCGCTGCGGCTGATGGGACGCGACGTCTAC
>NZ_CADIJV010000088.1 GCF_902859765.1 Achromobacter pulmonis | reverse complement strand
CCGCGCCATGACCATCCTCTACCTGCTGCTGCCCTTGTCGCTGCTGTTCGTGCTGGCCATCGGCGTGTCGCTGTGGTGGGCGGTATTCAACGGCCAGTACGACGACACCGATAACGCCGGCACCGCCATCCTGCGCGACGACGACAGCGGTCCGGCCTCGCGTGGTGGATGATGCCTGCGCCATGGGGCGCCCCGCTTCTCCCGACAAGAATCCCGGCCCCACCGCGCATGCAGATAACGATGAAGCGGCTATCGGCTCGCCAGGCTGATGGCAGGGACTGATTCGGATCGAATCCCATTTCCAGATCGCTCCTCATCATTGAAACTTGAAGCTGTTGTTTTTACAAAAGGGGGGGTAATGAACGATTACGCCGCCATCGCAAGCAAGGCCAACGCATTCCACAAGGCCGATACCTTCAACTACAGGATCGTGAGGCAGTTCGCGCTCATGACGGTGGTCTGGGGCATTGTCGGCATGACCGTCGGCGTTCTCATCGCCGCGCAGCTGATTTGGCCTCAGTTGAATTTCGACACCGCCTGGCTCAGCTACGGCCGCCTGCGCCCGCTGCACACCAACGCGGTGATCTTCGCCTTCGGCGGCAGCG
>NZ_CADIJV010000087.1 GCF_902859765.1 Achromobacter pulmonis | reverse complement strand
TCGCGCGTGATGGTCGTGGCGCCCACGTCCAGCGCGCCGCGGAAGATGTACGGAAAGCACAGCACGTTGTTGACCTGGTTCGGGTAGTCCGAACGGCCAGTCGCCATCACCACGTCGTCGCGCACCGAATGCGCCACTTCCGGCAGGATCTCCGGCGTGGGGTTGGCCAGCGCCAGGATCAGCGGGCGCGGCCCCATCTTGGCGACCATCTCGGGCTTGAGCACGCCGCCGGCCGACAGACCCAGGAACACGTCCGCGCCCTCGATGACTTCGGCCAGCTTGCGCGCCTCGGTCTTCTGCGCGAAGCGCGCCTTGTCCGGGTCCATCAGCACGGTGCGGCCTTCGTAGACCACGCCTTCGATGTCGGTGACCCAGATGTTCTCCAGCGGCAAGCCCAGATCCACCATCAGATCCAGGCAGGCCAGCGCGGCCGCGCCGGCGCCCGACGTGACCACCTTGACCTTGTCGATGTCCTTGCCCACCACCTTCAGGCCATTGATGAAGGCGGCGGACACACAGATCGCGGTGCCGTGCTGGTCATCGTGGAAGACGGGGATCTTCATGCGCTCGCGCAGCTTGCGCTCGACCGTGAAGCACTCCGGCGCCTTGATGTCTTCGAGGTTGATGCCGCCGAACGTGGCTTCCAGCCCGGCGATGATCTCGACCAGCTTGTCCGGGTCGGTTTCGTTGATCTCGATGTCGAACACGTCCAGGCCGGCGAATTTCTTGAACA
>NZ_CADIJV010000086.1 GCF_902859765.1 Achromobacter pulmonis | reverse complement strand
GCGCGCGTGCAGTCGCTGGCCGTGGGCGAGACGCTGACCGAGACCATCACCGTCACCACCGCCGACGGCACCACCGGCACGGTCACCATCACCATCAACGGCACCAACGACGCCCCGACCATCAGCGGCGAAGCCGCCGGCGCGGTCAAGGAAGACGGCACGCAGGAAGTGTCTGGCCAGCTGGACAAGGCCGACGTCGACACCAGCGACACTCACACCTGGTCCGCCAACGACGGCGGCAAGGGTCAGTACGGCACGCTCACGGTCGACCAGAGCGGCAAGTGGACCTATGTGCTGGACAACGGCAGCGACAAGGTCCAGGCGCTGGCAGAAGGCCAGCAGGTCACCGACACCATCACCGTCACGGTGGACGACGGCCACGGCGGCAAGGCCACCCAGGTCATCACGGTCACGATCTCCGGCACCAACGATGCCCCGACCATCAGCGGCACCACCATCGGCGAAATCCGCGAAGACGACAGCAGCGACACCGTGTCCGGTCAGCTGACGCAGCACGACGTCGATACCAACGACACCCACAGCTGGACCGTCAGCAATGACGGCAAGGGCCAGTACGGCTCGTTCACCGTGGACGGCAGCGGCAAGTGGACCTACACGCTGGACAATGGCAGCGACAAGGTCCAGGCCCTCAAGGATGGCGAGACCGTCACCGACACCATCACCGTCACGGTGGACGACGGCCATGGCGGCACCGCCACCGAAACCATCACGGTCACCATCACCGGCACCAACGACACCGCCATCATCACCCCGAGCAAGCCGGGCGATGACGCCGGCACCGTCAAGGAAGACGACGTGCTGACCACCGGCGGCAAGCTGGATGTCACC
>NZ_CADIJV010000085.1 GCF_902859765.1 Achromobacter pulmonis | reverse complement strand
GATGTACAGCACCACGCCGATGGTGGCGATCCAGAAGTGCAGCTCGATGGCCTTGACGCTGTACATCTTCTCGCGGCCATACAGGCGCGGGATCAGGTAGTAGAGCGAGCCGAACGAGATCATCGCGACCCAGCCCAGCGCACCCGAGTGCACGTGGCCGATGGTCCAGTCGGTGTAGTGCGACAGCGCGTTCACGGTGCGGATCGACATCATCGAACCTTCGAACGTGGACATGCCGTAGAACGACAGCGCCGTCACCATGAACTTCAGGATCGGATCGGTGCGCAGCTTGTACCAGGCGCCCTGCAGCGTCATGATGCCGTTGATCATGCCGCCCCAGGACGGCGCCAGCAGGATCAGCGAGAACGTCATGCCCAGCGACTGGGTCCAGTCGGGCAGCGAGGTGTACAGCAGGTGGTGGGGCCCGGCCCACATGTAGGTGAAGGCCAGCGCCCAGAAGTGGACGATGGACAGGCGGTACGAGTAGATCGGACGGCCGGCCTGCTTGGGCACGAAGTAATACATCATGCCCAGGAAGCTGGTGGTCAGGAAAAAGCCGACTGCGTTGTGGCCGTACCACCACTGCACCATGGCGTCCTGCACGCCGCCGTAGGCCGAATACGACTTCCACAGCGTCACCGGCATCTCGATGTTGTTGAAGATGTGCAGGATGGCGATGGTCAGGATGTACGAGCCGAAGAACCAGTTGGCCACGTAGATGTGCTTGGCGCGGCGCTTGATGATGGTGCCGAAGAACACGATGGCGTAGGCCACCCAGACCAGCGTGATCAGGATGTCGATGGGCCATTCGAGTTCGGCGTATTCCTTGCTGCTGGTGAAGCCCAGCGGCAGGGTGATGGCGGCGGCCACGATGACCGCCTGCCAGCCCCAGAAGGTGAACGCGGCCAGCCGGTCACAGAAGAGGCGGGCCTGACAGGTGCGCTGGACCACGTAGTACGAGGTCGCGAACAGGGCGCTGCCGCCGAAGGCGAAGATCACCGCGTTGGTGTGCAGCGGGCGCAGGCGGCCGTAGCTGAGCCAGGCGGTGTCGAAATTCAACTGAGGCCAAATCAGCTGCGCGGCGA
>NZ_CADIJV010000084.1 GCF_902859765.1 Achromobacter pulmonis | reverse complement strand
GTCGTTGGTGCCGTTGATGGTGATGGTGACCGTGCCGGTGGTGCCGTCGGCGGTGGTGACGGTGATGGTCTCGGTCAGCGTCTCGCCCACGGCCAGCGACTGCACGCGCGCGTCGGCCTGGTTCAGGTTGTAGACCCAGTTGCCGTTGGCGTCGATCGAGAACGTGCCGTAGACACCGGGGCGGTCGGCCACGGCCACGAAGGAGGACTGGCCGTCGTCGGCGTCGACCACGTTGAGCTTGCCGTTGGCGGTGGACTTCTCGTCCTCGACCACGGTGCCGGCATCGTCGCCCGGTTGGGCCGGGGTGATCTGGGCCGGGTCGTTGATGCCGACCACGGTCACTTCGACGGTGGCGGTGGACGTCGCGCCGCTCGGGTCGGTGACGACGTAGGTAATCGTGGTGGTGGAGGTCTGGCCTTCGGGCAGGTTCTGGAAGTTGTTGCCGGGCACGAAGGTGTAGCTGCCGTCCGGCAGCACGGTGAAGGTGCCGCCATTGGAACCGGTGACGCTGACGCCGCCCGAGGTCATGGGGCGGCCGCTGACCGACACCAGGGTCAGGGGATCGCCGTCAGGATCGCTGTCGTTGGTCAGCAGGTTGCCGCGCACGACGCTCTTCTCGTCGGTGCGGGCGTCGTCGTTGACGGCCAGCGGCGCGTTGTTGGTGTCGCCCGCGGCGGCGTCGCCGGCGCCCGTGCCGCTGGCGGCGCGATCGATCGTGTCGGCGCCACGGCCCGGGTTGGGGTAGGCCAGATCCAGCGGGCTGGTGGTTTCCAGGATGCGGGCCAGGCGCACGAAACTGCCGCCGCCATCATCGCCGCTGCCGCCCGTCAGGGTCGCGGCGGTCGGGTCCAGCACTTCGAACGGATCCTGGCCGGCTTGCAGGGCCGCCAGCAGGCGGTCGGAGTCGGTGCCCTTGGGCGGGGTCACCGCCGCTTCGGTCGGGTCGGCCAGCGGGCCGGCCATGTCACCGGTGACGGCGACTTCGCGCCCTTCGCCGATCACGATCGGCATGCCGTTCTCCACCTGCAGCGCCACGCTGGCGCCCGAGGCCGTGACGATGTCGCTGCCGGCGGGCACGTTGCTGCCCTGATGCAACTCGGTCAGGGACCCGTCGCTGTTGCGTATCCACGCGCGACCGGTGATTTCAGTGACGACTGCGGGGGAGGAGTTGGCCATGTT
>NZ_CADIJV010000083.1 GCF_902859765.1 Achromobacter pulmonis | reverse complement strand
CGCCAAGGCGCAAGCGCCCGCGGCCCCGGCCGCGCCCGCCGTCGGCTCGCGCCCGGCCCCGGCCGCCGCCCTGGAAGACGCCAACCTCAAGCCCGGCCAACTGCCGCACGCCTCGCCGTCGGTGCGCAAGTTCGCGCGCGAACTGGGCGTGAACCTGAGCAAGGTCAAGGGCACCGGTCCCAAGGACCGCATCACCGCCGATGACGTGCGCGCTTTCGTCAAGCAGGCGCTGGCCGCCGGCCCCGTGGCCGCCGCCGGCGGTTCGGCCGATGGCGCCGCGCTCGGCCTGTTGCCGTGGCCCAAGGTGGACTTCACCAAGTTCGGCCCGGTCGAAGCCAAGCCGCTGTCGCGCATCAAGAAGATCTCCGGCGCCAACCTGCACCGCAACTGGGTCATGATCCCGCACGTCACCAACAACGACGAAGCGGACATCACCGACCTGGAAGCGTTGCGCGTCACGCTGAACAAGGAAAACGAGAAGTCGGGCATCAAGGTCACGATGCTGGCCTTCCTGATCAAGGCCGTGGTCGCGGCCCTGAAGAAGTTCCCCGAGTTCAACGCCTCGCTGGACGGCGACAACCTGGTGCTCAAGCAGTACTACCACATCGGCTTCGCCGCCGACACGCCCAACGGACTGGTGGTGCCGGTGATCCGCGATGCCGACAAGAAGGGCATTCTGCAGATCGCCCAGGAAATGACCGACCTGTCCAAGAAGGCGCGCGAAGGCAAGATCTCGCCGGCCGACATGCAGGGCGGCTGCTTCTCGATCTCGTCGCTCGGCGGCATCGGCGGCACCTCGTTCACGCCTATCATCAATGCGCCCGAAGTGGCCATCCTGGGTGTGTCGCGCTCCTCGCACAAGCCCGTGTGGGACGGCAAGCAGTTCGTGCCGCGCCTGATCGTGCCGCTGTCGCTGTCCTATGACCACCGCGTCATCGACGGCGCCGCCGCTGCCCGCTTCAACGCCTATCTGGGCGCCTTGCTGGCCGACTTCCGCCGCATCGCGCTGTAAACGGGGAGCCCTATGAGCAATACCGTTCAAATCAAAGTGCCGGACATCGGTGACTTCAAGGAAGTCGAAGTCATCGAGGTGCTGGTCGCCGTGGGCGACACGATCAAGGCCGAGCAGAGCCTGATTACCGTCGAGTCCGACAAGGCCTCGATGGAAATTCCCGCCTCCACCGGCGGGGTGGTCAAGTCGATCAGCGTGAAGGTCGGCGACAAGGTCGCCGAAGGC
>NZ_CADIJV010000082.1 GCF_902859765.1 Achromobacter pulmonis | reverse complement strand
TCTTCCGCGGCCAGCGTCATCTGCCCGTCGAAGCCGCGCACCGCATAGCGGTTGCCGATGGTGAAGTAATCGGCGGGCACGACCGGTGTCTTGGCGTGCTGGATCTGCCAGTTGGCCTGGTAGGCCAGTTGCTGCCCCGCCACCTTGAACGGCAGATACAGACCAGCGTTGGCGCTCAGGATGGTGCTGCGCCCATTCCAGTCCGGGTCGCCGTAGACATACCCCGGCTGGTTGGAGAACTGCGGCAGCGTGCCGCGCACGCCGCCGCCGATGTCCAGCACCATCTGGTCGATGTAATGACGATGGCCGTAGCTGAATTCGTAGCCGGCCACGTCGCGCCGCTGCACCTCGATGTCGATGTCGTTGAGCGTGCTGTTGGCGCGCTTGCGCAGGAACTTGAGCACGGCGGTGCCCTTGTAGCTGGCGCCGCGATACGGCACCCCCGACACGCCCACCTCCACCTGCTTGCTGGTGCCGCCGTAGACGATGGGTTCCTCGAAGCCGGCCACGGTCTGGCGGTAGCGCGACTTGCTGGCCCCGGCGAACAAGGTCCAGTAGCCAAACGGGATGCTGTAGTTGATGGAGGCCGCGCGCGAGCCGGCATCGCCGTTGCGCAGGTCGGCGTTGCTGTTCCAGGAGACAGACAACTGGTCGTACAGGAACAGCGGCGAATCGAGCGTGAGGCCGGCATTGACCTGGTTCTTGCCGGTCGATTCCAGGCCGGCGTTGTCGCCGCCCACGTAGGCGTGCCAGCGCTTGCCGCTGCCGGGTTTGATGATGATGTCGGAGTCGCCCAGCTCGGGGCCGGGAGCGACGTCGATGGAGGCGTCGGCCTGCCCGGCCAGCCGGCGGATGTTCTCCAGCGCCTGGTCCAGGTCGCGCTGGTTGACCTCGCCGCCGGGCCAGGTGGGCAGCGCGGTGCGCCACCAGCCGGGCGCGCCGTCGCTCCTGACCCCGGAGATGCGGCCGGGTACGTAACGCAGGGTCAGCGTGCCGCTGGCCAGCGACTGTTCGGGCACCAGCACCCGCGCGGTGATCAGGCCGCGATCGATCAGGCGCGCCATCAGGTGTTCCTGCAAGGCGCGCAACCCTTGGCCGCCGACGCATTGACCCAGCGCCGCCTCGCTGGCGCGGCGCAGCGCGGCCGGTGGTGCTGCGCCGTCCCAGATCACCTGGCTGATTCGGAAGCAGGGCGATTCGTCGGGGAAGACGAGCGCACCCTCGCCAGCGACGGCCGGCGGCGCCGACAACACGTCCGGCCGTTCCGCGGCGCGGGCGCGCTGCGCGTCCAGGTCCTGTTCCTGGCGGCGCTGGATGTCGCCGGCACGCGCGGCCGCGTCGGCCGGCAGGGGTTGCGCGGCCAGGGGGGG
>NZ_CADIJV010000081.1 GCF_902859765.1 Achromobacter pulmonis | reverse complement strand
AATGCCCTGCATCGTGTTGACCACCTCGGCCACCGCCGAACCGCCGCGCTCGGCCACGTCCGAGGCGCTGGCCGCCAGCTGGTTCGCCTGGCGCGCGTTGTCCGCATTCTGTTTGACCGTCGAGGCCAGCTCTTCCATCGACGCCGCCGTTTCCTCCAGCGAGGCCGCCTGTTCTTCCGTGCGGCTGGACAGGTCGGTGTTGCCGGCCGAAATCTCGCGCGAACCCACCGTAATCTCATCGACGCCGCGACGCACCGTGGCCATCGTGCGGGCCAGGCTTTCCTGCATGCGCTTGACGGCGGCCATCAGGGTCCCGATCTCATTGGTCGAGTGCACCTCGACGCGGGTGGTCAGGTCGCCGCCGGCGATGCGATCGAAGCTCTCGCCGACCACGCGCAGCGGACGCAGCACGGCGCGGTTCACGAACAGGAACGCGCCCAGCGAAACCGCCAGAATGACCAGCAGCAAGCCCGGATAGACATAGGTCATCACCGCACTCTGCGAGCGCGACGTGGCGACCTGCTCTGCGCTGAATGTATTGATGGTGTGCGCGAATTCGGTCAATTGCTTGGAGAATGCGCCACTGGCCGCGGCGGCCCGGGTGTTCTTGAGGTTCAGGTACTCCGCATTGTCACCCCGGTCCAGCGCGGCGAGCATGGCCTGCAACCCCTCGGAAAAGCCATTGAATGAAGCCAGCAACTGACCTTCCGCGGCACGGCCGATATCGGTGTTTTTCGGAACTTCCTTGAAGCGCTCCAGCTTGGCTCGGCCATCGCTCAGCAGTTGCTGCACGATGCGCGACGTTTCGGCAGCGCCGGCCTTGTCACCGGCCGCGCGCTGCGCCGCGGCAATATCGGCGCGGATGGTGGCGCGCAGCATCTGCACATAGGCGTCCTTGACCAGACTGCTCTGCTGGACGCTCAAATTATCCAAGGCATCGATCGCTTCGGCGTTGGATCGCATGCTGCTCCAACCGAATGCAATGGCAACCAGCGCAGCCACGGCGACAGCCAATTGGGCAAGCATCAAGCCCGTGCGCACCTTCAGATTGCTTAACATTTTCCGATATTTCCAGTAACCGTCGAGGCGACATGCGGGCCGCCTCGACGTAAAAGAGAGGGGTTTGTTACTGCGACTACCTGTTCAATGCGGCGGCTTGCGTGGTCAGAAGGACTCCCAGTCATCATCCGCCGGCGGCGCGCGCCGCGCGGCGGCCGGTGCGGGCTTGATCGGTTTGGCATCGGTCGCATCGCTGGTCCGGACCACCGGACGGCGCGGCGAACGGGCTGCGGTGGCGCCACTGTTGGCCGTGGGCCGGGCACGGGCCGGCTGGGCCAGGCGCGCGGCGGCGACTGGAGGCTTCGCCGACGCCTGGGCCGGCTGGGCCACGCCTTCCGGGGCAGGTGCCGACACGGCGGCCTCGGCGGACGCCTCCTCGACCTTTGGCGGGCTGACGCGCGGCGCACTGCGTTGCTGCGCCAGCTGACGCGCCGGCACTTCGATCACTTCGCCGGCATTGATCTTGAACACCGCCACCGCTTCGGCCAGGCGCTGC
>NZ_CADIJV010000080.1 GCF_902859765.1 Achromobacter pulmonis | reverse complement strand
CATGGATGATGGGTCAACCGCAAGCGTCAGCACGCCGCCTGGCGGCGACCCGCCGCCCTGGCGCCCGCATGTGCGGCCGCCGCGCCCCGGCCAGGAGACGCTGGAGCAGACCCTGGCCGGCGTGCGCAGCAAGATCTACCCGCGCTCGGTCAGCGGCATTTTCGCCCGCTGGCGCATCGTCTTCGTCTTTCTGACCCAACTGATCTTCTACGGCCTGCCCTGGCTGCAATGGAACGGCCGCCAGGCGGTGCTGTTCGACCTGGGCGCGCGCAAGTTCTACCTGTTCGGCCTGGTGCTGTGGCCGCAGGACGTGGTCTACCTGGCGGTGCTGCTGGTGATCTCGGCGCTGGCGCTGTTCCTGTTCACCGCGGTGGCCGGCCGGCTGTTTTGCGGCTACGCCTGTCCGCAGACGGTCTACACCGAGATCTTCATGTGGATCGAGCGCAAGGTCGAAGGCGACCGCGTGGCCCGCATCCGCCTGGACGAATCGCCCTGGACCTGGCGCAAGGCGCGCCTGAAGATCACCAAGCACTTTCTGTGGATCGCGCTGGCCTGGTGGACCGGCTCGACCTTCATCGGCTACTTCGCCCCGATCCGCGAGCTGGGCCACGAGCTGTTCACGCTGCAATTGGGGCCGTGGCAGTGGTTCTGGATGGTGTTCTACGGTTTCGCCACCTGGGGCAACGCCGGCTTCATGCGCGAGTCGGTGTGCAAGTACATGTGCCCGTACGCGCGCTTCCAGAGCGTGATGGTGGACCCCGATACTTTCGTGGTCACCTACGACAAGCGCCGTGGCGATCCGCGCGGCGGCCGCTCGCGCAAGGTCGACCACAAGGCCGCGGGGCTGGGCGACTGTGTCGACTGCAGCCTGTGCGTGCAGGTGTGCCCGACCGGCATCGACATCCGCGAAGGCCTGCAATACATGTGCATCGGCTGTGGCGCCTGTATCGACGCCTGCGAACAGGTGATGGACAAGATGCAGTACCCGCCCGGGCTGATCCGCTATACGTCCGAGCGGGCAATGCTGGACGGCCTGTCGACGAAAAGCGCGCGCGCGCACCTGCTGCGCCCGCGCGTGCTGATCTACGGCACGCTGATCCTCGCGCTGGCGGCGGCCTTCGTGACATCGCTGGCGCTGCGCAACCCGCTGCGGGTGGACGTGATCCGCGACCGCGGCGTGCTGGGCCGGGAAGTGGCCGGCGGCATGATCGAGAACGTCTACCGACTGCAGATCATCAACACCTCGGACGCGCCGCTGCGGCTGCGGCTGTCGGCCGAGGGCTTGCCCGGGCTGGCGGTGCGCGCCGGACAAAGCGAATCGGATGTGGTGGAGGTGGCGGCGGCGGCCAACAAGCTGGTGCCGATGGTGATCCGCATGCCGGCCGGCGCCGTGCCTGGCGCCCATCCGATCACCTTGCGCGCCCGCGCCCAGGACCATGGCAGCCGGTCGATCGAGACCGAGGAAGCCGCAAGTTTCTATGTGCCCGAGTGATATCGAATAAAGGATGCCGACGATGAATACTGCCCATGTTGCCGCGCCGCTGGCGGTCAAACCCTGGTACCGCGAATTCTGGCCCTGGTTCCTGATGGCCGG
>NZ_CADIJV010000079.1 GCF_902859765.1 Achromobacter pulmonis | reverse complement strand
CTTCCAGCACAGCACCACGCAGCCGGTGGCGGGGGTCGAACCCTACAGCCCGCTGCGGCTGATGGGACGCGACGTCTACATCCGCGAAGGCTGTGTCGGCTGCCACTCGCAACAGATCCGGGTGCTGGCCGCCGAAGTACAGCGCTATGGCCCATACTCGCTGGCCTCGGAGTCGGTGTTCGACCACCCCTTCCTGTGGGGATCCAAGCGCACCGGCCCGGACCTGGCGCGCGTGGGCGAGCGTTACTCCGACGACTGGCACCGCATCCACCTGCGCAACCCGCGCCAGGTGGTGCCTGAGTCCAACATGCCGGCCTACCCGTGGCTGGAAAAGACGGTGATCACCGGCCAGAACGTCGCACCGCGCATGCGCGCGCTGCGCGCCCTGGGCGTGCCATACACCGACGAGGAAATCGCGGCGGCGCCCAAGGCCATCGAGGGCAAGACCGAAGAGGACGCGCTGGTGGCTTATCTGCAAGGGCTGGGCGTGGGCGTGCGCAAGGCGCAGCAGGCCAAGAAGGCCGAAGAGGCCCGGAAGGCCAGCCAGGCTTCGCAAGCCGCCGCCGCGGGAGGCTGATCATGGTCTTGCTGAGCGCAATCGTCACCGCCATCTCGATGGCAACCTTTTTCGGCATCGTCTGGTGGGCCTGCTCGCGCGGCCGCCAGCGCGCCAACAGCGAATCGGCCATGTTGCCGTTCGCGCTGCCCGATGAGTTCGGGCCGGCACAACAAGATGGAGCGAACCGGCCATGAGCGATTTCGTCAGCGGCTTCTGGGGGTATTTCATCTCGATCGTTGCGGTCGGCGGCGTGGCCTTTTGCGTGTGGCTGCTGTACTCGCAACGCCGCTGGCTCGGCGTCCAGCCGGCCGGAAGCGGTCAGGTGGAGGACACCGGCCACGTCTGGGACGGCGACCTCACGGAACTGAACAACCCGGTGCCGGGCTGGTGGACCTGGATGTTCCTGCTGGCTTGCGCGGTCGCGCTGGGCTACCTGTTCCTCATGCCGGGCCTGGGCTCGTACCAAGGCCAGCTGGGTTACAGCAGCGCCAACGAAGTGGCGCAGCAGCAGGCCAGGATGGCCGAAGCCGTGCGTCCGATCTACGCGCGCTTCGAAACGATGACCATACCGCAGATCGCCGCCGATCCCGGCGCCCGCGAAATCGGCCAGCGCCTGTTCCTGAACACCTGCGCGCAGTGCCATGGCTCCGACGCCAAGGGCGGCCCCAGCTTTCCCAACCTGGCCGACAACGACTGGCTGTATGGCGGCTCGCCCGATACCATCATGCAGACCATCACCAATGGCCGCGTCGGCGTGATGCCCCCGTGGAAATCAGTCATCGATCCCAAGGCCGCCGGCGACATCGCGCAGTACGTGCGTTCGCTGTCGGGCCTGGCGGCCGATCCCGAGCGGGTATTACGCGGCCAGCATGGCTACCAGACATACTGCATCGCCTGTCACGGCGCGGATGGCAAAGGCAACCCGGTCCTGGGCGCGCCCAACCTGACCGACGACGTCTGGCTTTACGGCAGTTCAGAAACCTCCATCATCCGGACCATCCTGGAAGGCCGCGAAAACCACATGCCGGCGCACGGCGACATCCTGACCCCGGTGCAGATCAAGATCCTGACGGCCTGGGTCTGGGGCCTGTCGAACAAGCCGGATGCGCCGTCCCAGCCAGCCCCGGCCGCCCCCTCGGCCGACCAGGCATTGCCCCATGGATGATGGGTCAACCGCAAGCGTCAGCACGCCGCCTGGCGGCGACCCGCCGCCCTGGCGCCCGCATGTGCGGCCGCCGCGCCCCGGCCAGGAGACGCTGGAGCAGAC
>NZ_CADIJV010000078.1 GCF_902859765.1 Achromobacter pulmonis | reverse complement strand
CGCGGCGCTGGTGGAAGAGGCGGCGGCCGCGGCCGGTTCGCTGCAGGAGCAGGCGCAGCGCCTGGCCGAAGCGGTGGCGGTGTTCAAGATCAATGCCGGCGAAGTGATCGAAGTGCCGGCGCGTCAGCTGGCGCAGCAACGCAGTGCGCCGCGCGTCAGCCCGCCCAGGGCCGAAGAGACGCCGCCGGCACAGCAAAAGGCCGTCGCACCCGTGGCGCCGGCCGCGCCAGCGGCGCGCCTGACGCATGCTGCTCGGGCCACGTCGTCGTCGGCGCCGACCGAAGGCGCCAGCGCGGCGCGACCGCTGCGCCGGCCTGCGCCCCGCGCGGCCGCGCCAGTGAAGGACGTCAAGCCGGCGCCGGCGGCCTCTCGCCGCCAGGCGCCGGCGGACGATGATTGGGAATCTTTTTGACGCCGGTTCCGACCGGTAAATGGGCAGGTATGCGAGGCTATCTAAAACTTCTGGTCATGGCGGCGTTTGCGGCGCTGATCGCGGGCTGCGCGGCGACGGGCCACAATTTCGACCCCAGCAAGCTGTCGACCCTGACCCCGGGCCAGACCACGCTGGAAGAAGCCTCGCGGGCGCTCACGGCCCCGCCTGACAAATTCTACAAACAGACCGACGGCACTTTTCTGGCCCTCTGGTCCTTCAAGATCACGTTTGTCGCGGACGGCCTTTACAGCCGCAAAGAGGCGTTGCTGCAGTTCGGCCCGGACGGCCGGCTGATGCGCCTCGTCGACAGCACCAATATTCTGCTGGAACCCTGGGAACGCCAGAAATTGCTGGGCCCTGCACCCATACCCGACCCCGGTCAGGAATGGGCGCCGCAGCCCGCGCCGCCGCCCCAGGTGGAAACCATCGTCATACCGGTGCCGGCTGCGCCGCCCGAGCCGATGGGCCAGGGGCGGTAGGCCCGGTTCCCGCGGAATGCGCGGCGGTCCCTGGACCGCCATGTACGTCGCCCCGATGCGAACGCGGTCCGCATGGACGGTTTGCCGGGGTGGGTTTTCATTTGGTCAGGGCTGTACCTGAGGGATGGGGAAAGAATATGGAAGCGAGTCTGGAATCCGGAGCGAAATCAGGCAGGGTCGGTAAGAAAAAGGCCGCGCGCGCGCCGAAGGTGAAGCGCAAGCTGCGGCTGCGCGATGCCCGCGTCGGCACGATGCTGCTGTGGGTCATGGCATTCTTCGCCGTGCTGATCGCGGCGGTGGGTGGCATGGCCGCCTTCTTCCTGCAGCACAATTACGAATCCATCCGCGAGGTCAACGCGTTGACCGAGCGCGCCAAGCAGGTGGAAGTGATCAACACCGACATGCTGCGCGCCCGCGTCAGCCTGATGGTGGCCGCGCGCCATCTGCAGGAATCCGGTTGGGGCAGTGGCGAGAATTCGGCGCGCGACGCCGCCGCCGCCCTGAAGGCGGCCACCGACCTGCTGACGGGCGTGCGCAGCC
The DNA here is from genome assembly GCF_902859765.1 of Achromobacter pulmonis. Lineage (GTDB taxonomy): Bacteria > Pseudomonadota > Gammaproteobacteria > Burkholderiales > Burkholderiaceae_B > Achromobacter > Achromobacter pulmonis. The sequence continues at coordinate 798 of NZ_CADIJV010000078.1, read as the reverse complement.
GTTTCTCTGACTTCCAGAAAAACATGCTGCAGGACGATACCGGCCGCCAACTGTCGATGAATCTGGTGCGCCGCTACCGCTCCTATATCGATGACGGCGTCGACACCATGGTCGAAGCGCTGCGCAGCGAGGATTATTCCACCTTCTACATGGTGAACAACGAATACGGTACGCCTCGCAGCGCGGCCTTCATTGAGGCCATTTCCGAGTTCAGCAAGTACATTGACGATCAGCAGCGGGCCACGATCGACCAGGCCGAGTCCAATTTCAATCGCGCCCTGGTGGCGGTGGGCGTGGCCGTGGCCCTGGCGTTGCTCCTGATGGTGTTCTGCCGCGTGCTGTTTGGCCGCCTGGTGGTGCGTCCGCTGGTCGAGGCTGGCCAGCACTTTGACAAGATCGCCGCGGGCGACCTGACCAGCCGCGTCGAAGTGCGTTCGCACAACGAGATCGGCCAGTTGTTCGCCGCACTCAAGCGCATGCAGGAAAGCCTGACCCGCACGGTGGCCACGGTGCGTCGCGGGGTCGATGAGATCACGGTGGGTTCGCGCGAGATTTCGGCCGGCAACACCGACCTGTCCAGCCGTACGGAAGAACAGGCGGCCTCGCTGGAGGAAACCGCGGCGTCGATGGAAGAGCTGGCCTCGACGGTCAAGCAGAATGCGGACAACGCGCGCCAGGCGAACCAGTTGGCGGCCAGCGCCTCGGACGTGGCCGAGCGCGGCGGTTCGGCGGTGGCCGAGGTGGTCAACACGATGCAGGGCATTTCTGCCAGCTCGCGCAAGATTTCCGAGATCGTGT
>NZ_CADIJV010000077.1 GCF_902859765.1 Achromobacter pulmonis | reverse complement strand
CCGCGGCGCCCGCCCGCCTGCCGGCGGCGCACGGGGCGGCAAGCCCCCCCGCGCGCCACGGGCGCTCAGGCTTACTTGCCGGTGGCGGCGCGCCAGTCCTTGATGAACTGCAGGCGCTTGTTCTGCTCCAGGTAGTCCAGCAGCGTTTCGTTGACCGGGATCGGCTTGAGCGAGGCGCCCAGCTTCTTGGTCATGCCGTCAACGTCGTTGTCGCCGTCGATGTCGTCACGGACCGAGGCCAGGTCGGCCTGGTTGGCCATGATTTCCTGGCCCTTGCGCGACAGCAGGTAGTCCATCCACAGCTTGGCGGCGTTGCGGTGCTTGGCCTTCTTGCTGATGAACGCCACGCGCGACAGCACCAGCGCGTAGTCGGTGGGATAGGCCACGCCCAGCGAGGGATCGGTCTTGGCGCGGGTCTCGGCGTACGAACCCAGGATGTTGTAGCCAATCAGGTTTTCGCCCGAGGACACGCGTTCCATCATGGTGCCGGTGGACGATTGCACCACCAGTCCGCCCTTGGCGATGTCCTTGAGCGTTTCGAAGTACTTGGGATCGTTGTTCTTGTCCTGTACCGCCAGCATGAAGCCGACCGCCGATTTCTCGATGTCGTAGGTGGTGACCTTGTTCTTGAACTTGTCCGGCTGGCTGGCGATCAGCTTGGCCAGGGCGCCGTGCGTGGTCGGCACTTCGTTGGCGGGCACCAGGCGCTTGTTATAGATGAATACCGCCGGTTCGTAGGTGGTGCCGTAGGCCGAGTCCTTCCATACCGCCCAGGCCGGCAGCTTGGACACCTCGGGCGATTTGTATTTCAGCGCGTAGTCGGTGGCCAGCTTGAGGGCCGAGTCCATCGACGAGCTCCAGACGATGTCGCCGCTGCTGCCGCCCGCGGCCTGCTCGCTGATGTAGCGGTTGTACAGCTCGGTGCTGTTCATGTCGTTGTATTCGACCTTGACGCCGGGATACATCGCCTCGAAGCCCTTGATGATGGGGCCGGCGGCCTTGGTGTCGGTGGTCGAGTAGATCACGACCTTGCCTTCCTTCTTGGCTCCGTCGAGGATCTTCTGGTAGTCGGCCGGATAACCGGCGGGAACCTGCTGGGCGTGGGCGCTACCGGCGGCGATGGCGAACGCAGCGGCGCAGGCGGCCGCCAGTCTGGACTTGGCAAGCATGTCTTGTCTCCGTTTGGAATAGGTATCGACAGGCGCGGGAGCCTGCTTGGCACCCATCTTAGGATTCGGTGTCTGTCGTCGTCCTGTCATGGCGCGGCAGTGGGGATAGGGGTAATCCCGCTGTCCGGGCGCGGGCTGGCCGAGGCGGCGCTACGGCCGTTCGGGCGTGTCGGTGACCAGCCGGATCCAGTTCTGCACGAAGCGCGAGTGGCGCCGCTGGTCCAATCCCACCAGCAGCGCCGGCGACAGCACCACCGGCTGCACGATGCCCTGCGAGCGCGCCAGCACCGCTTCCGAGGTCCAGCGGCCGGGCGTGTCTTCCATGATCGAACCCAGCGCCGCATGGCTCGACGCCACCTGCTGGCCGGCCGGCGACAGCAGCCAATCGACCAGGGCGCGGCCCAGGTCCGGGTGGGGCGCGCGCCGCGCGATCAGCACCGAGCGCGCCAGCACCAGCACATAGTCCTGCGGGAACACCACGCCGATCTTCGCGCCCGCCGCCTGGCGCGACAGGGCATACGAACCGAGGACGTTGTAGCCCAGGTCAATTTCGTCGTTTTCGATGGCGTCCAGCAGCTCGGCGCTGGTGGCCGACAACCGCACGCCGACCTGGCCGAAGGCGTTGGCCAGGCCCCAGAAGTTCGACGACACCAGTTCGTCCTGCTCGGCCATCAGGTAGCCCACGCTGCTGCGCGAGATGTCGTAGGTGCCGACGCGTCCGTGCAGCCGCGCGCGATCGTGCTCCAGCGTGCGCAGCAGGTCCTGGCGCGAACGCGGCACGGTGGCCTCGGTGTAGCGCTTGGGGTTGTAGACGATCACCGCCGGCTCGAAGGTGAAGCCGTAGACCTCGTCGCGCCAAACCGCCCACGATGGCAGCCTGGCCGCGTATGGCGACGCATAACGCTGCGCGTAGCCGTCGTTGGCCAGGCGGATCTGCAGGTCCGAGGCCGAACTCATCAGCACGTCCACGTCCTTGAGCCGGTCCTCGATGGCGGCCTCGTACAGTTCGCGGCTGCCCATCTCGCGGTACACCACGGTCACGTCGGGCCGCTGCGCCTGGAAGCCGAGGATCAGCGGCGCCACCACCGGGGTGTCGGTGGGGCCGGCGATGGTCAGCACGCGCGATGACGGCTGCGGCGCCGGGTAGCGGGTGATGATCTGCGCGTTTTCCGCCGCCCGCGCCGCGCCGGGGGGCGCGCCCAGCAACACCAGCGCCGCGCCGGCCGCGGCCAGCCAGGCGGCCATTGCGCGGCCGG
>NZ_CADIJV010000076.1 GCF_902859765.1 Achromobacter pulmonis | reverse complement strand
GTCTGCTCCAGCGTCTCCTGGCCGGGGCGCGGCGGCCGCACATGCGGGCGCCAGGGCGGCGGGTCGCCGCCAGGCGGCGTGCTGACGCTTGCGGTTGACCCATCATCCATGTGCAGCTCCGTGCGGTAAGTCCATGTGATATGGAAGCCGCCATAGCGGCGGCCCCCACCTAAATGCAACGCCTACTTGGCCGAGGCCGTGGCCGCCGGCGCGGCCGCATCCGGCTTGTTCGACAGGCCCCAGACCCAGGCCGTCAGGATCTTGATCTGTTCCGGGGTGAGGATGTCGCCATGCGCCGGCATGCGGTTCTCACGCCCGTCCAGGATGGTCTTGACGATGGTGGCTTCCGAACTGCCGTAGAGCCAGACGTCGTCGGTCAGGTTGGGCGCGCCGAGCGCCTGATTGCCCTTGCCGTCGACACCGTGACAGGCCACGCAGAAATTGGCGAACTCGCGCTTGCCGCGGAACACCCGCACCGGGTCGGCCGTCAGGCCCGACAGCGAACGCACGTATTGCGCGATGTCGCCGGCGGTCTTGGGATCGATGGCCGACTTCCAGGGCGGCATCACGCCGATGCGGCCATTGGTGATGGTCTGCATGATGGCTTCGGGCGAGCCGCCGTGCAGCCAGTCGCCGTCGGTCAGGTTGGGAAAGCTGGGGCCGCCCTTGGCGTCGGAGCCATGGCACTGCGAGCAGGTGTTCAGGAACAGGCGCTGGCCGATTTCGCGGGCGCCGGGATCAGCGGCGATCTGCGGCACGGTCATGGCGTCGAAGCGCGCGTAGATCGGACGCACGGCCTCGGCCATCTTGGCCTGCTGCTGCGCCACCTCGTTGGCGCTGCTGTAACCCAGCTGGCCCTTGTACGAGCCCAGGCCCGGCATGAGGAACAGGTAACCCAGCGCGAAGGCGCAGGCCAGCAGGTACATCCAGGTCCACCAACCGGGCACCGGGTTATTCAGTTCCGTGAGATCGCCGTCCCAGACGTGGCCGGTGTCCTCGACCTGGCCATTGGCCGGCTTGGTGTTGAGCCAGCGGCGCTGCGTGTACAGCAGCCACACGCACCACACCACGCCGCCGACCGCGACGATCGAGATGAAATACCCCCAGAAGCCATTGACGAAATCGCTCATGACCGATCCGCTCCATCTTGTTGTGCCGGCCCGAACTCATCGGGCAGCGCGAACGGCAACATGGCCGATTCGCTGTTGGCGCGCTGGCGGCCGCGCGAGCAGGCCCACCAGACGATGCCGAAAAAGGTTGCCATCGAAATGGCGGTGACGATTGCGCTCAGCAAAGCCATGATCAGCCTCCCGACGCCGCGGGTTGCGGGGCGGCGGCCGGTTGCGCGGCCTTGCGGGCCTCTTCCGCCCGTTTGGCCTCTTCGGCCTTCTTGGCCTGCTGCGCCTTGCGCACGCCCACGCCCAGCCCTTGCAGGTAAGCCACCAGCGCGTCCTCTTCGGTCTTGCCCTCGATGGCCTTGGGCGCCGCCGCGATTTCCTCGTCGGTGTAAGGCACGCCCAGGGCGCGCAGCGCGCGCATGCGCTGTGCGACGTTCTGGCCGGTGATCACCGTCTTTTCCAGCCACGGGTAGGCCGGCATGTTGGACTCGGGCACCACCTGGCGCGGGTTGCGCAGGTGGATGCGATGCCAGTCGTCGGAGTAACGCTCGCCCACGCGCGCCAGGTCCGGGCCGGTGCGCTTGGATCCCCATAGGAAGGGGTGGTCGAACACCGACTCCGAAGCCAGCGAGTACGAGCCGTAGCGCTGCACTTCGGCGGCCAGCAGGCGCACCTGCTGCGAGTGGCAGCCGACACAGCCTTCGCGGATGTAGACGTCGCGTCCCATCAGCCGCAGCGGGCTGTAGGGTTCGACCCCCGCCACCGGCTGCGTGGTGCTGTGCTGGAAGAACAGCGGCACGATCTGCACCAGCCCGGCGAAAGACACCACCAGGATGCTGGCGATGATCATCCAGCCGATGTTCTTTTCGAGCGTCTGGTGGGAAAAGAAGCCTTGTTGCTTGTTGGCCATGATGTCCTCGTCAAACAGTGGCCGGCGCGGCGGCGAGGGCCGGCGTGCGGGCGGCATGGGGGTCGTCTTGCGGAATGGCGGGATTGACCGCTTGCGCGCCGCTCACCGTCTTCCATACGTTCCAGGCCATGACAAAGACGCCCGTCAGGAACAGCGTGCCTCCGAGCAGGCGGATCAGGTAGTACGGCACCCGCGTCTTGAGCTCTTCGACGAAGCTGTACACCAGCGTGCCGTCCGTAGCCGTGTCGCGCCACATCAGGCCTTGCTGCACCCCGGCGATCCACATCGCGGCGATGTACAGCACCACGCCGATGGTGGCGATCCAGAAGTGCAGCTCGATGGCCTTGACGCTGTACATCTTCTCGCGGCCATACAGGCGCGGGATCAGGTAGTAGAGCGAGCC
>NZ_CADIJV010000075.1 GCF_902859765.1 Achromobacter pulmonis | reverse complement strand
CTGGAACGCAATCCCGTCGATCACCGACACGATCTCGGAAATCTTGCGCGAGCTGGCAGAAATGCCCTGCATCGTGTTGACCACCTCGGCCACCGCCGAACCGCCGCGCTCAGCCACGTCCGAGGCGCTGGCCGCCAGCTGGTTCGCCTGGCGCGCGTTGTCCGCATTCTGCTTGACCGTCGAGGCCAGCTCTTCCATCGACGCCGCCGTTTCCTCCAGCGAGGCCGCCTGCTGCTCGGTGCGGCTGGACAGGTCGGTATTGCCGGCCGCAATTTCGTGCGAGCCGGTATTGATTTCATCGACGCCACGGCGCACCGTGGCCACCGTGCGCGTCAGGCTTTCCTGCATGCGCTTGAGCGCGGCGAACAACTGGCCGATTTCATTGGTGTTGCGGACCTCGACACGGGCGGTCAGGTCGCCGCCGGCGATGCGGTCGAAATGATGGCCCGCTTCCTTGAGTGGCTGCAGCACGCGGCGGCGCAGGAACACATAGGTCGCGAACACCAGCAGCGCCGCGATCACGCCGCCGGCGCCGACCGCCATCAAGACAAACTGGTAGCGCACCTGGGCCACCTCGAAGGCATCCAGCATCTTGCTGGCGCGCCAGAAATCGAATCCCTCGACGGCACGCGCGAAGCGGCCTTCGAGCGCGTCCTGCACTTTCTGCACCTGGGTCTGGTAGGCCGGCATGTCGGCCTTCTCGAGCGCGGCGGTCAGCGGCAGCACACCCTGCTGTATCAGGATGCCATAGGCATCCTCGACTTCCTTGAGGGACTCGGCCGCCTCGGCCGGCCGCGGCAGCGTCTTGAAATACTCGAATTCGGCCTGCCCTTTGTTCTGGGCCGCTTTGGCGCGCTCCAGCAGGCCCACGGCCTCGGTCGACAGGCCCTGGCTCAAGAGCGTGGGCTGGCCGACGTTGCGCACGATGTCGGCATAATTGGCCGACGCGGTACGTCCCAGCCCATTCAGGGTGTCCTTATAGCTGGAAACGACACGGCCAAGCGCGTCGTTCAATTCCTGCGATTGCTTGATCTCCGCCAGGGTCATGTTGCTGATACGCAACGACAGTACGCCCAGCGCCGCTCCGATCACCAACATGAATGAAAAGAACGCCAGCACCCACAACAGGCTGCTGCGTATCGTCATGTTCGCGAAAAACTTGCGCATCACAAGCACCACTCCCGAATGCAATCGTTAAGGAAAAGCGCCATATCGATTCCACAATATGGCGCGCCCATCTCCCTGGGAAGTCTCGGCCACCGCGCGCTTGCCACGGTGGCCGCTGTCCGGGTCCAGCCGTTCCGATCAGGAAGCGACTTTCTCCACCAGGGCCATTTCATCGCTGGTCATCATCTTTTCGATATCGACCAGGATCAGCATGCGTTCATCGACCGTGCCCAGGCCCGTCAGGTATTCCGTGGACAGGGTGGCGCCGAATTCCGGCGCCGGGCGGATCTGGCCGGCGTTGAGCATCAGCACGTCCGACACGCCATCGACCACGATGCCGACCACGCGGCGGTCGAGGTTCAGGATGATGACGACGGTCTGCTCGTTGTATTCGACGCTGCCGAGGTTGAACTTGATGCGCAGGTCGACGATCGGCACGATGATGCCGCGCAGGTTGGTCACGCCCTTGATGAACGGCGGGACGTTGGCGATGCGGGTCACGGTGTCGGCGTCATAGCCGCGGATTTCCTGCACCTTCAGGATGTCGATGCCGTACTCTTCATCGCCCAGCGTGAAGACCAGGAACTCGTTGCCGACATCTTCATTGCGCGCGGCTTGCGCTTGCGGTTTGGCTGCCATGGGGCTATTTCTCCATCAATTCAGAATGGCTTCGGGCTGCGACCAACGCTCACGGTTGGCGCGCGCAAGCGCAAATACGTCGACGATCAGCGCCACGCTGCCATCGCCCAGGATGGTGGCGGCGGAGATGCCGGGGACCTTGCGGTAATTCGACTCGAGGTTCTTGACCACCACCTGATGCTGGCCGATCAGGTGATCCACCAACAGCGCGAAACGGCGGTCCTCGGCCTGCATGATGACCGCGATGGCCTGGGTCGGGTCGGTCTGGGCCTCGCCGACCGAGAATACGCGGTGCATTTCCACCAGCGGCAGGTATTCGCCGCGCACGTGCATGACGCGCTCGTTGCCGGCCACGGAATAGATCTGGTCGTTGGTCGGCTGCAGCGATTCGGTCACGTGATTCAGCGGCAGGATGAAGGTTTCCTCGCCGACCCGCACCGACATGCCATCCAGGATCGCCAGCGTCAGCGGCAACACGATGCGCGTGGTGGTGCCGTTGCCCGGCTCGCACGACAATTGCACATGACCGCCCATGTCCTGGATATTGCGGCGCACCACGTCCATGCCGACGCCGCGGCCGGAAATGTCGGTGACCTTTTCGGCCGTGGAGAAGCCCGGCGCGAAGATCAGTTGCCAGATTTCGTCGTCCGGCGAATTCTCGTTGACAGGCAGCCCCTGGGCCATGGCCTTCTTGAGGATCTTCTCGCGGTTCAGGCCGGCACCGTCATCGCTGACTTCGATCACGATGTTGCCCCCGTTGTGCTGAGCCGACAATACCAGCTGGCCCACCGGATCCTTGCCGGCGGCGACACGTTTTTCGGGCGTCTCGATACCGTGGTCCAGGCTGTTGCGCACCAAGTGCGTGAGCGGGTCGATGATACGTTCGATCAGGCTCTTGTCGAGTTCGGTGGCGCGGCCGTAGGTCTGCAATTCGATCTGCTTGCCCATCTTGCCGGCGATGTCGCGCACCAGACGCGGGAAGCGGCTGAAAACGTAGTCCATCGGCATCATGCGGATCGACATGACGGCTTCCTGCAGGTCGCGCGCATTGCGCTCGAGCTGCTCCATGCCATTGAGCAGGCGGTCGTGCAGCACCGGGTCCAGCGTCGACGCGGTCTGCGCCAACATGGCCTGGGTGATGACCAGTTCGCCCACCAGGTTGATGACCTGGTCGACCTTCTCCACGCCGACGCGGATCGAGGTCGATTCCTTGTCGACGTGGGCCGGCGCAGCGGCGCGGCTGGTGCGCGCCGCTTGCGAGATGGCCTCGGCGGCGGCGGCGGATTCGGCCATGGCG
>NZ_CADIJV010000074.1 GCF_902859765.1 Achromobacter pulmonis | reverse complement strand
GGCCGCGGGCGTGCCGGCGCTGGCCGCGGCGACCGGCGGCGCGAGTTCGGCCCAACTGGCGGGGATGTCCGGGGTGTCGAATTCGGCGTATTCGCCGTCGTAGGCCGGCAGTCCCTTGGATGCCAGGCTGCCGACGATGTCGACCTGCTGCACGGCGGGCTCATAGAAGCCGCCGTTCAGGCGCGACACGGCCAGCATCACCACCAGCAAGGCCAGCAGCAGGGTGATCAGGTCCAGGTAGCTCAACAGCCAGTTTTCGGCATCGCTTTCAACGACTTCGTCGACGTGCCAGCGCGCGTAGCGGTCCTTGCGGTCGCTCTTGCTGGGGCGCCAGCCGCTGTTGGCCGCGGCCTTCTGCGCGCGCAACTGGGCCTGGCGGGCCTGCTCGATCCGCTGCGCCAGGGAAGGGGAAATCAGGCTCATTGGCGCGCGGCGGCGGGGCGGGTGATGGAGACGGGCTTGGTGGCGGAGGACGCCGGGGCGGCGGGGCGGGCGGGCGCGGTGGCGGCGCCGCCGTCGTAGATTTCGTCCTCGACGTGCATGACGAACGAGTTCAGGGTCTCGCGCACCACGGCCGGGCCACGCTTCTCGCACATCATGGAGATGCCCTGCAGCACCATGTTCATGGATTCGACGCGGCGCGCGGTGCGGCGTTCGAGCTTGACGGCGATCGGCTTGCACACCAGATTGGCCAGCAGGATGCCGTAGAACGTGGTCATCAGGCCGATGGCCAGTTGCTGGCCGATGGTGGTCATGCTGCCGTCGCCCAGCACCGACATCAGGTTGATCAGGCCGACCAGCGTGCCCAGCATGCCGAAGGCCGGCGCGAACGTGGCCATGACGCGGAACATCTGCGCCTCGGCCATCTCGCGGGCGCGCAACCGCGCCACGCGCCATTGCAGCAGCTCGATGATCTGGTCTTCGGGGGTGTTGTCGATGATCAGTTGCACCCCGGTGCGCAGGAACGGGTTGCTGACCTTCTTGAGTTCCTGTTCGACCTTGTGGACGTCGGTGTTCATCCACAGCTGCGCCATGTTGACCAGTTCCTCGATGTCGCGCTGCTGGTCGTGCTGGTCGCTGCGGAACACCGTGACGACCAGCTTGAACACCCGCATCACTTCGGACAGCGGGTAGGCGATGAACAGCGCGGCGCAGGTGCCGCCCAGCACGATGGCCAGGCCGGGCATGTTGAAGTACAGGCCAGGGTCGGTGGCGGCCAGCGCGACGACGATGACCAGGGTGAGCAGGCCGACGATGGCGCCGATGACGGTAGACGGATTCATGGATGTTGCCCGATAGCTAGCGCATCCGGTTCACGGAGTGCGGGATGGTGGCAAATTCTAGCCACGGCGCGGCCGCGGCAATCCGTCGGAAAACGGGGCGAAAGGGGCGGTAAGCGCCGGCTTGGACCGGCGTCCGGGGCGCGCCCATCGGTCAAATAAACGGGGCCGGATTCAGCCCCGGGGAGGCGTGCGCCGCGCTCGCCATTGCTCGCGCGTGATCTCCCAGATCTCGGCCATTTGCCGCCCTGACACGAAACCGCGCTCCTCGGTGGCCACCCGCCGCATGCCGGTGCGCTCGGACAGGCGGCGCGAGCCCTCGTTGGCCACCGCCTTGGGCGCGCGCAGCACCGGCTGGTCCAGCACCTCGAACCAGAAGGCCGTGACGGCCTCGCTGGCCTCGGTCATGTAACCCCGTCCCTGGTAGTCGGGGTCGAGCCAGAAGCCGCGGTGGTTGCCGGGGTCGTCGCGCATCAGGCTGATCACGCCGATCAGGCGCTGGGGTTCGGCGCGCGGACGCAGCGACCAATGCCATTGCACGCCGAGCCGCATCGCTGGCAACGCCACTTGCTCAATATAGGTGCGGGCGCCGTCCTCCGGGTATGGCCAGGGCACCTGCTCGGCCAGATAGCGCACCACCTCCCATTGCGCAAAGATGCGCTGGATGGCTGGCGCATCGTCCCGGCAGAGCGGTCGCAGCAGCAGGCGTTCGGTGTCGAGCGGGGGCGGGGCGGGCATGTCGGGCATGGCGGTTCGAGGGGGGAGCGAGCGGAAATGTATATCATGGGCGACGAAACGCGGCCAATCGCCCCGGCCCGACGGACCTGGGCGGCCGCGCCAACGGAGAAATACATGAATGCAGCCAACGAAAACGTCAGCATGGCGCTTTTTTGCGACTTCGAGAACGTGGCGCTTGGCGTGCGCGACACCAAATACCAGAAGTTCGATATCCGCCCGGTGCTGGAGCGCCTGCTGCTCAAGGGCAGCATCGTGGTCAAGAAGGCGTACTGCGACTGGGAGCGCTACAAGGAATTCAAGGCGCCGATGCACGAGGCCAATTTCGAGCTGATCGAGATTCCGCATGTGCGCCAGTCGGGCAAGAACTCGGCCGATATCCGGCTGGTGGTGGACGCGCTGGACTTCTGCTACACCAAGTCGCACGTCAATACCTTCGTCATCATCAGCGGCGATTCCGACTTTTCGCCGCTGGTGTCCAAGCTGCGCGAGAACAACAAGAAGGTGATCGGGGTGGGCGTCAAGCAATCCACCTCGGACCTGTTGATCGCCAACTGCGACGAATTCATCTTTTATGACGACCTGGCCCGCGAAGGCCAGCGCGCCGCCGACGCCCGCCGCGACAACCGCGGCGCCGGCAATGCCGGCCAGCGCCGCTCGCCCGACGAGGAGCGCCGCCGCAAAGAGGAACTGGAAGCCCGCAAGACCCAGGCGGTTGACATGGTGGTCGAGACGTTCGAGGCGTTGATGGCCGAGCGCGGCGACAGCGGCAAGATCTGGGCCTCGGCCCTGAAGGACGCGCTCAAGCGCCGCCGGCCGGACTTCAACGAGTCGTACTACGGCTTCCGCGCCTTCGGCAACCTGCTGGACGAGGCGCAGTCGCGCGGCTTCCTGGAGGTCGGGCGCGAGGAAAAATCCGGCACCTACGTCTATCGTGACAACGCCGGCGGCGCGCCGGGCCACTCGGCGCCGCGCGCGGCCGAGGCCGCCGAAGGCGCGGCAGACAGCCCCAGCGCGGAGCACGAGTCCCGTTCCGGGCGCGGCGCGCGTGGCGGCCGCAAGAGCCAGGGCAGCGGGCGCGGCGGCCGTCAGGGCGCGAGCCAGGCGGACGGCCGGACGCTGACGGACGCGGATCGCGAGGAGGGCGAGGATTCGCCCGCGCCGCGCGCCGCGCAACCGGCGCCGCAGGCGCGGCCGCAGCGGCAGGAATACCAGGACCGCCAGGCGCATCAGGAACGTCCGGCGCATCAGGATCAGGCCGGCGCCGGCTTGCCGCCTCAAGCGTTTGACGCCCCGGCGCCCGCCGGCGTGTCGCACGCGGGGGCGAGCCCCGTTGACGCGCAGCCAGCCCAGGAGGCGCGCGACGCCGCCGAACCGGCCACCGCCAAG
>NZ_CADIJV010000073.1 GCF_902859765.1 Achromobacter pulmonis | reverse complement strand
GGGCGGCCTGGCGCCAGCGCGCCCGCCGCGCCGGGCCGCGCGGACGCCGTGCCCGCGGGCAGCTATACCCTGACCGGCATGATCGTCAACGTCGCCGACGGCGACACCGTGACGCTGCGCGCGCCCGACGGCCAGCGCCGCATCCGCCTGGACAGCATCGACGCGCCCGAGGAGGGCCATGGCGCGGACCAGCCCGGCCAGCCCTATGCCGAAGCCTCGCGCCAGCACCTGGCCGGGCTGGTGGCCGGCAAGACCGTGACCGCCCAGTGCTACCTGAAGGATCCGTACGGCCGCGACGTCTGCGCCCTGATCCTGGAGGATGGCCGTTCCGCCAACCGTCAGCAGGTCGAGGCCGGCTATGCCTGGGCCTATACCGCGCGGCAGGGCGACTACCTGAACGACAAGGCCATGCCCGGCCTGCAACGCCAGGCCAAGGCCGCCGGGCGCGGCCTGTGGGCCGGCAAGAGCCCCATGCAGCCCTGGAAGTGGCGCTACGACTGCTGGCGCCAGCGCCAGTGCGGCTGAGCGCCGCGCGCCGGCGGGGGAAATCCGTCCTGCTGTGCGCGCCGCATGCCGCCCGCGAGGTCCCTAGGGGGATGCCAGGGTACTGGCGCGGTTACACCTTTGCTATTCTCTGTCGCACTGTATAGAAGGAAAGGTTTCCATGCGTGCTTTGATGCGGCTCTGGGCGGCGGCCATGATGCTGTTGCTGGCGTTGGCGGGCTGCTCCCGGGACGGCAGTCCCATCAACAGCCCCTATCCCTCCGGCGCCGAAGGCCAGAACACACTGTATTCGGCCTTCGTCAAGCGTTCGCCCAAGTACCTGGACCCGGCCAGCTCCTATTCCGGCGATGAAACCCCTTATACCTACAGCATCTATGAAACGCTGTACGGCTACCATTACCTCAAGCGGCCCTACCAACTGATCCCGCGCGCGGCGGCCTCGATCGATCCGCCGGTCTACCTGGACGCGCAGGGCAAGGTGTTGCCGGCCGACGCGCCGGGCGAGCAGATCGCCGAAAGCGTCTACGACATCAAGATCAAGCCCGGCATCCGGTTCGCGCCGCATCCGGCCTTTGCCCGCAAGACCGACGGCAGCTATGACTACTTCCCGATCGCGCCTGAAGACCTGGCCGGCAAATACGCCATTCCCGACTTTCCGCGCACCGGCACCCGCGAACTGACCGCCGACGATTACGTCTACGCCTTCCGCCGCCTGGCCAGCCCGCGCGTGGCGTCGCCGATCTACTCGCTGATGGCCGAGTACGTCAGCGGCCTCAAGGAATACGGCGACCGCCTGCGCCAGCGCGACCAGGCGCTGCGGCGCGACCTGCCGGGCGGCGCCGGGGCCTCGTGGCTGGACCTGCGCGAACCCGACGGCTTCACCGGCGTGCAAGCGCTCGATCCGCACACGCTGCGCATCCGCGTCAATGGCAAATACCCGCAGTTCAAGTACTGGCTGGCCATGACCTTCACGGCCCCGGTGCCCTGGGAGGCCGATCGCTTCTACAACCAGCCCGGCATGGCCGAGCATGACCTGTCGCTCAACACCTGGCCGGTGGGCACCGGCCCCTACATGCTGGCCGAGTCGCTGCAGAATCGCCGCCACGTGCTGGCGCGCAACCCCAACTTCCATGGCGAGCCGTATCCCTGCGAGGGCGAGCCGGGCGACCGCGCCGCCGGCCTGCTGGCCGATTGCGGCAAGCCCACGCCGTTCATCGACCGCGCCGTGTTCAGCGTCGAGAAGGAAGCCATTCCGCTGACCGGTAAATTCATGCAGGGCTACTACGACGTGCCGCAGATCGAGCGCGGCGAATACGGCGTGGCCATGCTGGTGGCCGCTGGCGACAGCCAGGACAAGGCGCGCAAGTACGCCGAGCACGGCATCCGCCTGCCGACCACGGTCGAGACCGCCAACTGGTACATGGGCTTCAACTGGCTCGACCCGGTGGTGGGCAAGGGCGACACGCCCGAACAGGCCGAGAAGAACCGCAAGCTGCGCCAGGCCATCAGCATCGCCTTCGACTGGGAAGAGTACGTGGCGGTATTCGAGAACAGCCAGGCCTCGGTGGCCTACGGCCCGGTGCCGCCCGGCGTGCTGGGCTACCGCGAGCCGCCCGAGGGCGTGAACCCGGTGGTCTACAACCTGGTTGACGGCAAGCCGGTGCGCAAGTCCATCGACACCGCGCGCAAGCTGCTGGCCGAGGCCGGCTACCCCGATGGCCGCAACGCCGTGACCGGCGCGCCGCTGGTGCTGTACTACGACTCCATGACCGGCGGCGGGTCCAATCCGCAGTTCGACTGGATGCGGAGGCAGATGGCCAAGCTGGGGGTGCAGCTGGACGTGCGCGCGACCGACTACAACCGCTTCCAGGACAAGATGCGGCGCGGGTCGGCGCAGATCTTCCTGTGGGGCTGGAACGCCGACTATCCCGATGCCGAAAACTTCCTGTTCCTGCTGTACGGCCCCAACGCCAAGGCCAAGAGCGGCGGCGAGAACGCCGCCAACTACGACAGCCCCGAATACGACAAGCTGTTCGAGCAGATGAAGTTCCTGGATGACGGCCCCGAAAAGGAAGCCCTGATCCAGCGCATGGTCGCCATCGTGCAGCGCGACGCGCCCTGGATGTTCGGCTACTTCCCGATGTCGGGCGGCGCCTATCAGCAGTGGGTCGGCAACGCCAAGCCGACCCAGATGGTGCGCAACACGCTGCAGTACATGAAGATCGATCCCGCCCTGCGCGAACGCAAGATCGATGAATGGAATTCCCCCATCTGGTGGCCGGTGGGCCTGTTCGTGCTGCTGATCGCGCTGGCGATCTGGCCGTCCTACGTGGCGCTCAAGCGGCGCGAACGGCAGACCGCCTTCGCCCCGGCTTCCCGCAAGGAGCATCAATCATGATCGGCTACGTCATTCGCCGGTTGCTGTACGGCGTGCTGATTCTGATCGGCGTGAACCTGTTCACCTTCATCCTGTTCTTCGCGGTCAACACGCCCGACGACATGGCGCGTCTGGCCATCGGCGGCCAGCGTGTCAGCCAGGACGCGGTCGAGAAATGGAAGGCCGAACGCGGCTACGACAAGCCGCTGTTCTACAACGCCCGGGCCAGCGGCACGGCGCAACTGACCGACACCGTGTTCTACCAACGCTCGGTGCCGCTGCTGGTGATGGACTTCGGCGCCTCCGACGGCGGGCGCGACATCGGCCGCGAGATCCAGACCCGCATGGGGCCAAGCCTGGCGCTGGCGGTGCCGACCTTCCTGCTGGGGCTGTTCGCCAGCATCGTGTTCTCGTTGACGCTGGTGTATTTTCGCGCCACCCGGCTCGACTTCTGGGGCGTGGTGCTGTGCGTGATGCTGCTGTCCATTTCCAGCCTGTTCTACATCATCGCGGGTCAATGGCTGTTCGCCAAGCTGCTGCGGCTGGTGCCGTTCTCGGGTTTCTCGGGCGGGCTGGACATGGTCAAGTTCCTGGCGCTGCCGGTGCTGGTGGCGATCGTCTCGCGCCTGGGGCCCGAGGCGCGCTTCTACCGCACCCTGTTCCTGGAGGAGATCGGCAAGGACTACGTGCGCACCGCGCGCGCCAAGGGACTGGCCGAGCGCGTGGTGCTGCTGCGCCACGTGCTGCGCAACGCCATGCTGCCGATCCTGACCAGCACCGTGGCCGCCTTGCCGCTGCTGTTCATGGGCAGCCTGATCGCCGAGTCGTTCTTCGGCATTCCGGGCCTGGGCAGCTACACCATCGACGCCATCAACGCACAGGATTTCTCCATCGTGCGCGCCATGGTCTTCCTGGGCGCGTCGCTTTACATCGTGGGGCTGATCCTGGCCGACCTTTCCTACACGCTGGCCGATCCCCGCGTCCGATTCGAGTAGCCGCCATGCCCAAGTTCGTATTCCTCTGGACCGACATCGCGCTGTGGCTGATGGTGCTGGGCGCGCTGGCCTATGTCTGGCACGCGCGGCGCAGCCCGAATCTGCGCGCGACCTGGGCGCGGGTGGCGCGCGACACGCCGGCGATGTGCTCGGCCGTGGTGCTGGCGGCGTTCGCGCTGATCGGCCTGCTCGATTCCATTCACTACCGGCCGCTGCTGCCGCCCGCGCCCGGCGCGGCCGCCGATGCCGCGCCGGTGTATGCGCCGGCCGTCAACTCGGCGCTCGACGGCCTGCTGCGCGGCAGTGTTCTGACGCGCCCCGAGAAAACCTATTCCAGCCCGCTGGCGGTGCGCCAGTTCACCAAGGAGACCTTGCTGGTCGATGACAAGCCGGTGCGCGATTTCCCGCGATTGCGGGCGGCCGGCACCCACCTGGCCGATCCCGACCGCGATCATCTCGGCGATGTTTCCTACCGCTTCGGCCTGGGCCTGGCGGCCGGGCTGGCGGTGGCGCTGGCCGGCGCCGGCCTGGTGTTCGCCTGCCTGGCGCGGCG
>NZ_CADIJV010000072.1 GCF_902859765.1 Achromobacter pulmonis | reverse complement strand
CGCCCGCCGTGGCCAGGGCCGCGGTGCGCGCGGCGGCCAGGCTGGCCAGCACCGCCAGGCCCAGCGCGCCGCCCATCATGAAGGCCGTATTGACCACGCCCGAGGCCAGCCCGGACTGGCTCGGCTCGACGTCGCTCATGGCGGCCAGCAGCATCGGATTGAAGGCGATGCCCGCGCCCAGACCCAGCAGCAGCATGCCCGGCAGCACGTCCGCCGCGAACCCGCCATCGACCGGCGCGCGGGCGAACAGCGCCAGCCCCAGCGCGGCCAGCAGCAGGCCGATGGCCAGCGGTCCACGGATGCCGAAGCGCATCACCAGCTTGGCCGACAGCCCCAGCGAGAACGCCGCCATGATCAGGTTGGCCGGCAGGAACGCCAGCCCCACCTTCATGGCGTCGTAGCCCAGCACCAACTGCATGTACAAGGCCGACACGAAGAACCACGCGAACATGGCCGCGGCCCACAGCACGCCGACCACGTTGGCGGTGGCGACATTGCGCAGGCGGAACAGCGCCAGCGGCATCAACGGTTCGGCCACGCGCGCCTCGATCCGCAGGAACAGCGCCATCAGCAGCGCGGCCGCGCCCAGCAGGCCGAGCGACTGCGCCGAGGTCCAGCCGGCCTCGTTGCCGTTGACCACGGCATACACCGCCAGCATCAGCGACGCAGTGACCGTCAGCGCGCCGGCCACGTCGAGCCTGCCGCCGCCCTCCGCGCCGCGCGCCGCCGGCAACAGCCGCAGGCACAGCGCGTAGACCACCGCGCCGATCGGAATGTTGACCAGGAAGATCCAGTGCCATGACAGGGTGCTGGTCAGCAGTCCGCCCAGCAGCACGCCCAGGCTGCCGCCGCCGGCACAGACGAAGCCGTACACGCCCATGGCGCGGGCGCGTTCGCCGGCCTCGGTGAACAGGTTCATGATGAGCGACAGCGCCACCGCCGACACCACCGCGCCGCCCAGGCCCTGCGCCGCCCGCGCAGCGATCAGCAGTTCCTGGCCGCGCGCCAGGCCACAGGCCAGCGAGGCCAGGGTGAACAGGCTCAACCCGGCCAGGAACATGCGGCGGTGGCCGAGCAGGTCGCCCAGCCGCCCGCCCAGCAGCAAAAAGCCGCCGAAGGTCAGCATGTAGGCATTCACCACCCACACCAGCGAGGTCTCGGTGAAGCGCAGGTCTTCGCGGATGGAAGGCAGGGCGACGTTGACGATGGTGGTGTCCAGCACGATCATCAATACGCCCAGGCACAGCACCATCAGTGCCCACCAGCGTTGTCTGCCTTGTATGCCATGCGTCATGAATCGTTGCTCCCTCCGCGCGCGGCGGATCGTCAGGGGTCAGTGGCTGAGCCGCCCGCCGCTGATCATCCACCGCGTGTCGTAGCGGTCGATCAGCGCGCCGTAGGCTTCGGCCCAGAAGGTCTTTTGCAGCGGCATGGTCACGCTGCCGCCGTCGGCCAGCATATCGAACACGCGTTGCGCATCCGAGACCGTGGGGTAGGCCAGCGACAGCGCCATGCCCTGCTTGCCGGGATAGGGATGGCCGGCGGTGGCATCGCTGGCCATCAGCACCTGTTCGTCCAATGCCAGCCGGGCGTACATGATGCGTTCGGCTTCGGCATCGGACAGCGCCGGCATGGCGGCGTCGGCGGGCGCGTCCGCGTAGCGCACCATGGCCTCGACGCGGCCGCCGAGCACGCGTTCGTAGAAACGCATGGCCTCGGCGCAATTGCCGTCGAAACTGAGGTAGGCGGAAAGTTTAGGCATTGCGGGGTCCTCCAAGTGGCCGACACCGATTCTCGCATCCGCGGCGCCGTCCGGGAAACCTCTTATTGCCGGCCGCACCCGCGCATCCCTATGATTCAACCCAGGATCAGGATTGATCCCCCGCACCGACGCGCTTGGTGCCGCAGTGCCCCGCAGCAATAATTGCTGCCTAGAACTTCGTCTGGCTATAGAAGCCCCCGACTCACACGCGATGCGTGGTCGGGGGCTTTTTTGTTTTCTGAAACGTCGCAGGGAGATCGCATGCAAGTTTCACCCCCGCCGGACGCCGCCGCGTCCGCGACCCTCGTGGCCAGCGTGCAGATGGCCCCCATCATGGGGGACGTCGCCGCCAACGTGGCCCGATCCACCGAGCTGGTCGAGCAGGCCGCCGCGCAAGGCGCGCGGCTGGTGGTGCTGCCCGAACTGGCCAACACCGGCTACATGTTCGCCAGCCGCGCCGAAGCCCACGCGCTGGCCGAAACCGTGCCGGACGGCCCCAGTTCGCGGGCCTGGATCGCGCTGGCGCAACGCCTGGGCATCTACCTGGTGGCCGGCATCGCCGAGCGCAGCGGCGGCAAGCTGTACAACGCCGCCATCATCGCCGGCCCCGACGGCTACCTGGGCACCTACCGCAAGCTGCACCTGTGGGGCGACGAGAACCTGTTCTTCGAACCGGGCGACCTGGGCCTGCCGGTGTTCCACACCGAACTGGGCACGCTGGGCGTGGCGATCTGCTACGACGGCTGGTTCCCCGAGGTCTACCGCCTGCTGGCGCTGCGCGGCGCCGACATCGTGGCGGTGCCGACCAACTGGGTGCCGATGCCCGGGCAAACGCCCGACGGCCCGGCCATGGCGCACGCGCTGACGATTGCCGGCGCCCACAGCAACGGCCTGACGCTGGTGTGCGCCGACCGCGTCGGCGTCGAACGCGGCCAGCCGTTCGTCGGCCGCAGCCTGATCGTCGGCTCGCAGGGCTGGACCGTCGCCGGCCCCGCCAGCCACGACCGCGAAGAAGTGCTGCTGGCGCCGGTGGACGTGATGGCCTCGCGCCGCGCCCGCCAACTGAACGACTTCAACCACGTGCTGCGCGATCGGCGCCGCGACCTTTACGACGAACTGCTGGGCGCGACCGACGCGCCGCGCCAGCGTTGACGACAACGGCGGACAGCCGGCCCCCAAGGAGAAATCCCCATGCAAAAACCCCATCGCAGTTTCCTTATCCAACTTTCCCTGCTTGCCGCGCTGACCGGCGCGGCCGGCGCCCAGGCCGCCGAGCCCTTGCGCATCGGCGTGCCGGTGGGCCTGTCCGGCGCCAATAGCGTGGTCGCGCCCGGCGTGGTGCAGGCCTCGCAACTGGCCGCCGACGAGATCAACGCCGCTGGCGGCATCCTCGGCCGCCAGGTGGTGCTGGAGATCGCCGACGACGCCTCGGGCGCGGTCGGCGCGCAGAAGGCCTACGACACGCTGGTGTTCCAGAAGAAGGTCAACGCCATCATCGCCATGGAAACCAGCGCGGCCCGCAACGCTGCGCTGCCCATCGTCTCGCGCGGCAAGGTGCCGTACATCTACACCTCGTTCTACGAGGGCCGCTCGTGCAACCGCTGGATGCACGTCAACGGCTGGGTGCCCGAGCAGCAGGTGGCGCCGGTGGTGGACCACTTCATGAAGGAGCGCGGCGCCAAGACCTTCTTCCTGGTCGGCAGCGACTACGCCTTCGGCCGCGGCATGCTCAAGTTCACCCGCGAATACATCGAGAAGCAGGGCGGCCGCGTGGTCGGCGAGGAATACCTGCCCATCGACGGCTCGGACTGGACGCCCGTGGTGTCCAAGATCCGCTCGGCCAACCCGGACGCGCTGATCAGCTCCACCGCCGGCGGCGGCCCCAACGTCAGCCTGGCCAAGCAGGTCAAGGCGGCCGGCCTGACTATGCCGTACGGCAACCTGGCCATCGACGAGGCCACTGCCAAGACCATGGGCGACACGGCGGTGGGCATGTACCTGTCGGCCTCGTACCTGACCAGCATCGATACGCCGCAGAACCACAAGTTCCTCGACGGCCTGAAGGCCAAGTTCGGCGCCGACGCCAAGACCGCCAATGAATTCTCCGGCCCGCAGTACGAAGCCTTCTTCCTCTACAAGGCCGCGGTCGAGAAGGCCGGCAGCCTCGATCCGCAGAAGGTGGTGCAAGCCCTGAGCGAAGTGTCGTTCGATGGCCCGCGCGGCCCGGTCAAGATGGACCGCCAGCGCCACGCCGCCCTGACCATGCGGCTGGGCCAGGTGCAGCCGGACGGCTCCATCAAGATCCTGCAGACTTTCAACCAGGTGGACCCGGGCGCGCAGTGCCCCAACCTGAAGTAACGCGGCAAGCGACACCAAGCGCGCCGCCGGTTCGCCGGCGGCGCTGGAGAACACAATGGGTTTGATGCTGGACATTCTGACGACGGCGGCCATGCTGTTCATCGTGACGGCCGGGCTGATGATCATTTTTGGCGTGATGAAGATCGTCAATTTCGCCCACGGCGCCATCATCACGCTGGGTAGCTACGCCGCCCTGGTGGTGACGCGGCTGGGGCTGGACCCGTGGCTGGCGCTGCCCTGCGCGCTGCTGGCCGGCGTGCTGGTCGGCATGCTGGTCGAACGCCTGATCGTGCAGCCGCTGTACAAGCGGCCGCTGGACGCCATCCTGGCCACCTGGGGGCTGGGCATCGTCATCGGCCAGCTCATCACCATGGCCTTCGGCCGCGAGGTGCAGTTCGCCGACGCGCCGATCCAGGGCGCGGTGCCGTTCCTGGGCACCGAGTATTCGGCCTACCGGCTGTTCCTGGTGCCGGGCGCGCTGCTGCTGTACGCGGCGCTGACGCTGCTGCTCAACGGCACCCGCTTCGGCGTGCGCACCCGCGCCGTCATCATGAACGAAGACCTGGCGCGCGGCCTGGGCATCAACGCTGAACGTATCCGCTTCACCACCTTCGCGCTGGGCGCGGGGCTGGGCGCGCTGGCCGGCGCGCTGATCACGCCGCTGTCCAGCGTCGACCCCAACATGGGGCTGCCGTGGCTGGTCAGCGCCTTCATGCTGGTGATGGTGTCGGGCAACTCGATCAGCGCGCTGCTGCTGACCTGCCTGGTCTATGGCGCCTGCCAGGTGCTGGTGGGCGTGTACATCAGCCCGATCCTGGGCGGCGTCACCATCGCGGTGCTGGCGGCCCTGACCCTGCGCCTGCGTCCCAAAGGATTCGCCCATGACTGATACCTCCCTCACGCAACCGGCGCAGGCGACGCGCGCCGACGCCCGCCGCGCCGCCCGGGGCCGCGACCTGCTGTGGCTGGCCATCGCCTGCCTGGCGCTGACCGTGGCCGGCCCCTGGCTGTTCGACACCTACCTGCTGAACGTGCTGATCAAGGCGCTGTTCTTCGCGGTGGCGGCGGTCACGGTCGATATCCTGTGGGGCTACACCGGCTACCTGACCTTCGGCCAATCGGCCTTCTTTGGCGTCGGCGCCTATGCCGCCGGGCTGGCCTTCACCCATTACGGCTTTTCGCCCGGCATCGCGCTGCTGGCTGCGCTGGTCGCGGTGGGCGCGGCGATGCTGCTGGCGCTGCTGACCGGCTGGCTGTCGTTCTACCGCGGCGCCTCGCCGTTCTTCGCCACCGTCATCTCGCTGGTGCTGCCCATCGTGCTGACCCAGGTGGCGCTATCGGGCGGCACCTACACCGGCTCATCTTCCGGGCTGACCGGCTACGACACCTTCGACCTGTCGCTGGAAGCCTGGTACGTGATCGCCGCCGGCGGCCTGTCGATCGTGGCGTTGCTGGCCTGGGTCGCGGTGCGCAGCGACGGCGGCCGCATCCTGACCGCGCTGCGCGACAACGAAGGCCGCTGCAGCTACCTGGGGCTGAACACCGCGCACTGGCGCATCGCGCTGCTGGTGGTGTGCGGCGCGGTCGCCAGCCTGGCGGGCTTCGGCTACGGCGCCTTCAGCGGCGTAGTGGCGCCGGAGCTGACCGGCTTCGTCTTCGGCACCGAACTCATCATCTGGGTGGCGCTGGGCGGACGCGGCACGGTGTGGGGCCCGGTGCTGGGCGCCGTGCTGATCAACGTGGCCGGCTCGTACCTCAGCGGCAACATGCCGTTCGTCTACCAACTGGTGCTGGGCGTGACCTTCATCCTGGTGATCCTGCTGCTGCCGCGCGGGCTGCTGCCGCTGCTGCTGGCGCCGTGGCGCCGGCGGCGCGCGGAGCCGGCGCCGGAGCT
>NZ_CADIJV010000071.1 GCF_902859765.1 Achromobacter pulmonis | reverse complement strand
CAAAAACAAAACCCCACAGGCGCGAGCCTATGGGGTTTTGAGCAATAAAAGCCTGACGATGACCTACTTTCACAGACGTCCGTCCACTATCATCGGCGCAAAGGCGTTTCACTGTCCTGTTCGGGATGGGAAGGAGTGGTACCACCTTGCTATGGTCGTCAGGCGTAACGGGTTGAGAGGCTGTCCTTGGGGACAACCGCTCCAATCTTGGAAGAAGCGCAACGTGTGGTGATCAGAGCGGTGCTCGACGATCACGCACAGATGGGTGTAATTGGTGTTGGCTGGCTGCTGACGGGGCAGCCAGATTTTGTATTGAACGACACTTGGAACGCTACATCACCAGGTCATAACCATCAGTGTTATAGGATCAAGCCTCACGAGCAATTAGTATCGGTTAGCTTAACGCATTACTGCGCTTCCACACCCGACCTATCAACGTCCTGGTCTCGAACGACTCTTTAGGGGGATCAAGTCCCCGGGATACCTAATCTTCAGACGAGTTTCCCGCTTAGATGCCTTCAGCGGTTATCTCTTCCGTACTTAGCTACCCGGCAATGCCATTGGCATGACAACCGGTACACCAGAGGTACGTCCACTCCGGTCCTCTCGTACTAGGAGCAGGCTCCGTCAAGTATCCAACGCCCACGGCAGATAGGGACCAAACTGTCTCACGACGTTTTAAACCCAGCTCACGTACCTCTTTAAATGGCGAACAGCCATACCCTTGGGACCGGCTACAGCCCCAGGATGAGATGAGCCGACATCGAGGTGCCAAACACCGCCGTCGATATGAACTCTTGGGCGGTATCAGCCTGTTATCCCCAGAGTACCTTTTATCCGTTGAGCGATGGCCCTTCCATTCAGAACCACCGGATCACTATGTCCTGCTTTCGCACCTGTTCGACTTGTCAGTCTCACAGTCAAGCACGCTTATGCCATTGCACTATCAGCACGATTTCCGACCGTACCTAGCGTACCTTCGAACTCCTCCGTTACACTTTGGGAGGAGACCGCCCCAGTCAAACTGCCCACCATGCACTGTCCCCGATCCGGATAACGGACCAAGGTTAGAACCGCAAACAAACCAGGGTGGTATTTCAAGGATGGCTCCACGTGATCTAGCGACCACGCTTCAAAGCCTCCCACCTATCCTACACAGGCCGGTTCACAGATCAATGCAAAGCTACAGTAAAGGTTCATGGGGTCTTTCCGTCTAGCCGCGGGTAGATTGCATCATCACAAACACTTCAACTTCGCTGAGTCTCAGGAGGAGACAGTGTGGCCATCGTTACGCCATTCGTGCAGGTCGGAACTTACCCGACAAGGAATTTCGCTACCTTAGGACCGTTATAGTTACGGCCGCCGTTTACCGGGGCTTCGATCAAGAGCTTGCACCCCATCACTTAACCTTCCGGCACCGGGCAGGCGTCACACCCTATACGTCGACTTTCGTCTTTGCAGAGTGCTGTGTTTTTAATAAACAGTCGCAGCCACCGATTCTCTGCGACCCCATCATGCTAAGCGCGCAGGCGCTTCACACTACCGGGGTATACCTTCTCCCGAAGTTACGGTATCAATTTGCCGAGTTCCTTCTCCTGAGTTCTCTCAAGCGCCTTGGAATATTCATCCCGTCCACCTGTGTCGGTTTGCGGTACGGTCTCGTACAGCTGAA
Organism: Achromobacter pulmonis; assembly: GCF_902859765.1. Taxonomy (GTDB): domain Bacteria; phylum Pseudomonadota; class Gammaproteobacteria; order Burkholderiales; family Burkholderiaceae_B; genus Achromobacter; species Achromobacter pulmonis. The sequence continues at coordinate 4,452 of NZ_CADIJV010000071.1, read as the reverse complement.
GCTTAGAGGCTTTTCTTGGAACCACTTCCAATCACTTCGCAAGCTATGCTCGCTCGTGCCGTACCCTTGATTTACGCGCCCGGATTTGCCTAAGCGCCATCTTCGATACGTCAACAGGGACATCCAACACCCTGATGATCTTCCGCGATCCGTCCCCCCATCGCACTGTACGACGGTGCTGGAATATTAACCAGCTTCCCATCAGCTACGCATCTCTGCCTCGCCTTAGGGGCCGACTCACCCTGCGCCGATGAACGTTGCGCAGGAAACCTTGGACTTACGGCGAGGGGGCTTTTCACCCCCTTTATCGCTACTCATGTCAGCATTCGCACTTCTGATACCTCCAGCAGCCTTTACAAGCCACCTTCGCAGGCTTACAGAACGCTCTCCTACCGCGTGCACAAAGTGCACACCCGCAGCTTCGGTTTATCGCTTAGCCCCGTTACATCTTCCGCGCAGGACGACTCGATCAGTGAGCTATTACGCTTTCTTTAAAGGATGGCTGCTTCTAAGCCAACCTCCTGACTGTCTATGCCTTCCCACTTCGTTTCCCACTTAGCGATAATTCGGGACCTTAGCTGGCGGTCTGGGTTGTTTCCCTCTTGAGTCCGGACGTTAGCACCCGGTGCTCTGTCTCCCAAGCTGTACTTGCGGGTATTCGGAGTTTGCCATAGTTTGGTAAGTCGCCATGACCCCCTAGCTATAACAGTGCTCTACCCCCCGCAGTAATACTTGAGGCACTACCTAAATAGTTTTCGGAGAGAACCAGCTATTTCCAGATTTGTTTAGCCTTTCACCCCTATCCACAGCTCATCCCCTAATTTTTCAACATTAGTGGGTTCGGTCCTCCAGCACGTGTTACCGTGCCTTCAACCTGGCCATGGATAGATCATCTGGTTTCGGGTCTACACCCAGCGACTGAATCGCCCTATTCGGACTCGCTTTCGCTACGGCTTCCCTATTCGGTTAACCTTGCCACTGAATGTAAGTCGCTGACCCATTATACAAAAGGTACGCAGTCACCCCACAAGGAGGCTCCTACTGTTTGTATGCATACGGTTTCAGGATCTATTTCACTCCCCTTCCGGGGTTCTTTTCGCCTTTCCCTCACGGTACTGGTTCACTATCGGTCGATCACGAGTATTTAGCCTTGGAGGATGGTCCCCCCATCTTCAAACAGGATTTCACGTGTCCCGCCCTACTTTTCTTACGCTTAGTTCCACACACAAAATTTCGTCTACAGGGCTATCACCTGCTACGGCCGGACTTTCCATTCCGTTCGACTATCTTGCATGCTAAAACGTAAAGGCTCTTCCGATTTCGCTCGCCACTACTTTCGGAATCTCGGTTGATTTCTTTTCCTCGAGCTACTGAGATGTTTCAGTTCACCCGGTTCGCCTCCACTGACCTATGTATTCAGTCAGGGATACTGCTTGCGCAGTGGGTTTCCCCATTCGGATATCTGCGGATCAAAGCTTGTTTGCCAGCTCCCCGCAGCTTTTCGCAGGCTACTACGTCCTTCATCGCCTGTGATCGCCAAGGCATCCACCATATGCACTTAGTCGCTTGATCCTATAACGCTGTAGGCTATAGGACCTGAGTATTAGCGTTTGTGCCGTTCATAAGTTTCAAAGCAGTCTGAGGTTATTCACCCCAGTCTTGAGAACTTGGAACAAAATTAATGCAATCACAACCCGTACCCATCTTCATCAGCAACGCTGACTACTTGATGAGCACATTTCGTTGTGCTTCTTCCAGATTGTTAAAGAACGAATATAGCTGTTGGGTAAAACCCAACTCATAGCGCTGCTCGCAGCGTTATGAGTTAGCCTCTACATCACCACCAGGCGATCAAGATCTTGGTGGAGGTGAACGGGATCGAACCGATGACATCCTGCTTGCAAAGCAGGCGCTCTCCCAGCTGAGCTACACCCCCATATCCACGACATCTCATGCCCGCGAATACTTGGTGGGTCTGGTTGGATTCGAACCAACGACCCCCGCCTTATCAAGACGGTGCTCTAACCGACTGAGCTACAGACCCAAAACCTTCTCGGATCAGTAGTCAGAAGTCATGGACACAGGGAGGAGTCCCTCTACCCAAGCCCACAACCGATCCCAGCTATATCAAACAACCGATAAGAGTGGACGCTTAACACGAGCACTAAGCTCTGAAAGGAGGTGATCCAGCCGCACCTTCCGATACGGCTACCTTGTTACGACTTCACCCCAGTCATGAATCCTACCGTGGTAATCGCCCCCCTTGCGGTTAGGCTAACTACTTCTGGTAAAACCCACTCCCATGGTGTGACGGGCGGTGTGTACAAGACCCGGGAACGTATTCACCGCGACATGCTGATCCGCGATTACTAGCGATTCCGACTTCACGCAGTCGAGTTGCAGACTGCGATCCGGACTACGATCGGGTTTCTGGGATTGGCTCCCCCTCGCGGGTTGGCGACCCTCTGTCCCGACCATTGTATGACGTGTGAAGCCCTACCCATAAGGGCCATGAGGACTTGACGTCATCCCCACCTTCCTCCGGTTTGTCACCGGCAGTCTCATTAGAGTGCCCTTTCGTAGCAACTAATGACAAGGGTTGCGCTCGTTGCGGGACTTAACCCAACATCTCACGACACGAGCTGACGACAGCCATGCAGCACCTGTGTTCCAGTTCTCTTGCGAGCACTGCCAAATCTCTTCGGCATTCCAGACATGTCAAGGGTAGGTAAGGTTTTTCGCGTTGCATCGAATTAATCCACATCATCCACCGCTTGTGCGGGTCCCCGTCAATTCCTTTGAGTTTTAATCTTGCGACCGTACTCCCCAGGCGGTCAACTTCACGCGTTAGCTGCGCTACCAAGGTCCGAAGACCCCAACAGCTAGTTGACATCGTTTAGGGCGTGGACTACCAGGGTATCTAATCCTGTTTGCTCCCCACGCTTTCGTGCATGAGCGTCAGTGTTATCCCAGGAGGCTGCCTTCGCCATCGGTGTTCCTCCGCATATCTACGCATTTCACTGCTACACGCGGAATTCCACCTCCCTCTGACACACTCTAGCCCGGTAGTTAAAAATGCAGTTCCAAAGTTAAGCTCTGGGATTTCACATCTTTCTTTCCGAACCGCCTGCGCACGCTTTACGCCCAGTAATTCCGATTAACGCTTGCACCCTACGTATTACCGCGGCTGCTGGCACGTAGTTAGCCGGTGCTTATTCTGCAGGTACCGTCAGTTCCGCGGGGTATTAACCCGCGACGTTTCTTTCCTGCCAAAAGTGCTTTACAACCCGAAGGCCTTCATCGCACACGCGGGATGGCTGGATCAGGGTTTCCCCCATTGTCCAAAATTCCCCACTGCTGCCTCCCGTAGGAGTCTGGGCCGTGTCTCAGTCCCAGTGTGGCTGGTCGTCCTCTCAAACCAGCTACGGATCGTCGCCTTGGTGAGCCGTTACCCCACCAACTAGCTAATCCGATATCGGCCGCTCCAATAGTGCAAGGTCTTGCGATCCCCTGCTTTCCCCCGTAGGGCGTATGCGGTATTAGCTACGCTTTCGCGTAGTTATCCCCCGCTACTGGGCACGTTCCGATACATTACTCACCCGTTCGCCACTCGCCACCAGACCGAAGTCCGTGCTGCCGTTCGACTTGCATGTGTAAGGCATCCCGCTAGCGTTCAATCTGAGCCAGGATCAAACTCTTCAGTTTAATCTCTGTATTTGTTTCGTATTTCTTAGTTCCGAAGAACCGAGTCATACGTCGCTACTCAAAGGAAGTGAGGTATGTTCTTAAACTTGACGTCTAAGGTACTTCACTTCTAGTGAGCACTTGATTTCATTGTGCTTGTGACCAGGGTTTAAAACCTGACCACTGTGCACTCGCATCAAGCGCCCACACTTATCGGTTGTTTAATTGTTAAAGAGCGGTACTGCTAAATTCTGTACTACTTACTGCATCTTCTGCTTTCCTCGGCGATTTCGCTTTCGCGTCGATCGCTGTGTCAGCAGCAGAGAAACGAGATTATGAAGAAGTTTTTATCGTTTGTCAAGTCAGCGTCACTTACTTCATTTCGCTGCCTTGCCTACGACCCCCTCAGGTCTCACCCGGCTAACGCCAGGCTTTTCTCTTTAGCAGCTATCGAAATATCAGGGTTATCCCTAAGTTTTCGGTAACTGCCAAGCCTGAAACTATAACACAACTTTTGCAGATTATGCAACCGGCTTCTGCCTGACTTGCACCCTTTCCTGCAACCCTGCCAGCCAGTGAATCACTCCACCTTCAGCAGCCCCAGATCGCTCCAGAGGTTGGTTACCGCCCAGTCGACTTGTAACGCTGCTCAGACCACCCTACCGGGTAAACCCTGATTCGCCGTCACCAGCCAAGCCCAAGACTATAGCACAATTTTTGCAGATCGTGCAACTGGCTTCTGCCTGATTTGCACCGACTTACGCAAAA
>NZ_CADIJV010000070.1 GCF_902859765.1 Achromobacter pulmonis | reverse complement strand
GGCACCGCGCGGCCCGGTCCCAGGCGCTTGAGCAGGCGCGCGCCGGCCACGCTGCCGACGGCGCCCACCGCGCCGCCCGCCACCCCCACCAGCCACGCCACGCGCTCGGGCGCCAGGCCGTGGTCCAGCAGCAGCGGTTTCAGGTAGAACCAACTGGCGCCGATGAAGGGAAACAGCAGGGCCAGCAACGGCAGCCAGCGACGGCTGGCGGGCTGGCGCAGGTACGCCATCGCCTGGCGCGCGGTCGAGGCGGCGGTTGGCGCGGGCTGCGGCCTGCTTGAGCCGTCCGGCGCCAACGCGGCGGCCATGTCGATGGGCGCATCGCCTGCAAGGCCGTCGCTCGCGTCCCCCCTCTGCGCGGCATCGACGGTTTCCCGCAGCAGCAGCGTCAGCGCCGCGCCCAACGCCAGCGCGGCGGCCATGATGAGGAAAGGCGCCTGCCAGCCCCAGCGCGCCTGCGCCAGCAGCATCAGGCCGCCGCCGGCGATCGCGCCCAGGCACAGCGCCATCGAGCGGATGCCGCCGGCCCAGGCACGGCTGGCGGCGGGCAGCACGCGGATCGCCAGCGCGTTAACGGGTATGTCGACCCAGGTGCCGGCCAGGGCGGCGGCGGCCGCCAGCGCGAACAGCATGGCGCCATCATTCAACAGGTCGCGCCAGCCCAGCGCGAGCAGCACGGCGGCGTAGGCCAGCAGCAGCGCCACCGTCCAGCGCCGGTAGCCGCCCCGGCCCGCGCCGCGGCGGTCCAGCGGCATCGCCAGCAGGAACTTGAATACGGTCGGCAGGCTGGCCAATTGGAACAGGCCGATGGCAGTGCCGGACCAGCCGTGCTGGCGCAGCACCAGCGGCAGGCCCAGCCAGAGATAGACGCCGGGCGCGGTCAGCGCCAGGTTGAGCCAGCCGAACAGCGCCTGGGCCAGAAAGTGGCGCAGCGCCGGCGTCATGGCGCGGTCCGCCGCGCCGACAGCACATGCAGCGGCGCCAGCGGAAAGCGGTCGGAATCGAAGCCGCGCACCTCGGTGAAGCCGGTGTCGCGCAGCGCCTGCGCCAACTGGCCCTGGCGCGTCACGCGCCGCCCCAGCAGCAGCATCGGCAGGTAATAGCGCAGCACGCGCGCGGCGGCATCGGCGTCCTCCGGAATCTCGGCGTGCGCCATCACCAGCAGCCCGCCCGGCGCCAGCGCATCGTGCATCTTGCGCAGCGCGGCGGCGGCGTCGGGCACGAAATGCAGCACCGACGAGCACCACACCAGGTCGTAGCCGGCGCCGATGTCGGCCGTGGCCAGGTCGCCGCCGACGGCCACCATGCGCTCGGCCAGCCCGGCGGCGGCGATGTTCTCGCGCGCCACCGCGGCGGTCTCGGGCCAGTCGAACACCACACCGCTGGCGTTCGGTCGGTCCTGCACCAGCGCGATACCGATCAGGCCCGGGCCGCCGCCCAGGTCCAGGATGCGCCGCGCCGCGTCGGCGCCGGGCACGCAGGCGACCGCCTCGCGCGCGGCGGCCACGGCCAGCACGCGCTGTTCCTGGCCGATCTGCACCCGCGCCGCCTGAGCCCAGCCGCTGGCCTCGGACGCGGCGCCCGGCGGCGTGGCGAGCGCGGTGGCCGGGTCCTGGCGCAGCCGCTGCATCAACTGTTCGCCGGATTGCGCCAGCACGCGGCGCCGGTAGCGCCAGGCGTCGCCGCAGTAGCCGGGCCGGCCCGCCAGGAAGTGGGCGCGGGCCGTGGCGCCGCAGCGGTACAGCGTGGGTTCGCCAGCGATGCGATGCAGCAGGCGCAGGCCCCACAGCAGGTCCAGCAAGTGTTCGGCGGCGGCCGGGCGCAGCGCCAGCGCCTGGGCGACCTGCGCCGCGCTGGCTGGCGTCACCAGGTGCGCGAACAGATCCAGTTCCAGCGCGGCGTCGAGCGCGGCGGTTTCGACCGGCGCGGCGGCCAGGTTCCAATAACGTTGCAGGGGCAGGGGAGAAGTCGGCATGGGGGTTCCTTGGTAAGCGGTTCACAGGCGCCAGGTCAGGCGCAGGCCCAGTTCGCGCGGCGGGCTGTAGACGGTGACGATGCCGTTCTGGTAGCCCACGGCGTCGTAGCGGCGGTTGGCCAGGTTGTTGACGTAGGCCGAGATCTCCACCTGCCGCACCGTGACGCCGGCGGCCAGGTTGACCCGCGCGAAGCCGTTGCGGCGGTAGCGGTTGGCCGCGTCCAGGTACACCGGGCCGGTGCCGCTGAGCGAGGCCTGCGCGTACCAGCCGGCCGGCGCGTCATAGCGCGCCGTCAGGTGGCCGTTGACGCGCGGCGCGAACGGGTTCTGGTTGCCGCTGTAGTCGTTGGCGCCATCGCGGAAGTGGCTGAAGCGGGTGCGGTTCAGCCCCAGCCCGGCCTGCAGCGACCAGCCCTGGCCCAGCAGGTATTCGAGTTCGAACTCGGCGCCGATCGAGCGCGCCGTCGCGGCGTTGGTGACGTACACCAGCCCGGGCAGCGGCATCTGCTGCACCTGCATGTTGTCGACCGTCATCAGGTACAGCGCGGCGCCGTAGCGCAGACGGTTGCCCGGCAGCCAGCCCTTGGCGCCGATCTCGTACGCGCGCAGCGTCTCCGGCTGGTAGGCGGCGTAGTCGGCCGCTGGCGAAAACACATTGAAGCCGCCGGCGCGGAAACCATCGGCCACCGAGGCATAGACCTGCTGGCGCGGCGCGAAGGCGTATTGCAGCGCCAGCTTGGGCGTGACGCGGGTCCAGTCGGCGCGGCGCGCGCTGTCGCCGCGCGGGGTGAAGCGCAGCGTGTCGCGCTCGACCCGGGCGCCGGCCTCCAGCGTCCAGCGTGCGGCCAGCGGCACGGTCCAATGGGTGAAGGCGGCGCGGGATTGGCCGCGCAGCCGCACCACGCTTTCAGTCAGGCCGCGCGGCATCTTCTGGGTGTTGCGCAGGTCATGGTCGTCGCCATCGGCATACAGGCCGGCCAGCCATTGCGCGCGACCCAGCGTGCCCGCCAGGCGCAACTCCTGCGACAGGGTGCGGAAATGGTGGTCGCGGGCGATGTGCAGCAGGTCGGCGGGCTGGAAGTCGGTGTCCTGCTGCACGCGGTCGCGCAGGTCGTTCCAGGCCGTGACCGAGGTCAGGCGCAGGCCGCTGTCCAGTTCGTGGCGCAGCGCCAGCGAGGCGCTGCGGCCGATGGATCGGTTCCAACCGGGCGTGCCGGAGGCCACGGTGGCGCGGTCGGCGGTGGGCGAGCCCCACAGCGCGGCGCCGTCCCGGTAGTTGATCTGCGCATAGCGCAACGTGGCGTCGGTGCGCGCCGATGGCGTCCAGCGCAGGGCCAGCTTGCCGTTGCGCAGCGCGCGGTCGTCCTCGCGCCGGCCGGTGTAGGTGTTGTCGATGAAGCCGTCTTGGCTGCGCCAGGCGCCGGCCACGCTGGCGTAGAGGGTGTCATCGACGATCGGCCCGCTCAGGTCGAAGCGCAGCATGCGCAGGTCGCGGCTGCCGACGGTGGTGGAGACGCTGCCGCGCACGATATCGCCGGGCGGGCGGGTATGGACGTTGATGACGCCGGCCTCGGCGTTGCGGCCATACAGGGTCGATTGCGGGCCGCGCAGGACCTCGACGCGGTCGATATCCAGCAACGGGTCGTCGAAACCCTGCGCCATCAGCGTGGGCACGCCATCGACCACCAGCAGGGTCGAGGTCGAGAACGAAAAGAAGTTGGCCGACAGGCCGCGCATCACCGCCGCGTTGACGCCGGCCTGGCCGAACGGCTGGAACGTCAGGCCCGGCGTGACGCGTTGTAGTCCGTCGATATCGAGGACGCCCTGGCTTTCCAGGCTGTCGCCGTCGAACACCGACAGGCTGCCGGGCAGGGATTCGAGCGCGCGCGCCTGCTTGTCGGCGGTGACCGTGATGGCCGGCAGTTGCGCGGCGGGAGCGAGGGGCGGCGCGGAAGATGGCGGCGCGGCCGGTTGCGCTTGCGCGGCGGCGCTGGCGCAAAGCCACAGCAGGACCCAGGCGGCGCGAGGGTGAGGAAGAGGGCGGATCATCGGGATTCCTGTACGGACAGTCACGGCGGCCCAACGTGCGGCGCCGTCCCGAAGATGGTATTTCCTTTTGCGAACGCCTATCATTAGCATTCATATGCGAGCCGGATCGATTCGTATGCAATCCGGCGCATGCCTTCTTTCACCCCGGCGCCCCCGGCGCCGCCGACCGTCGACATCATGTCCCTGCGCATTTCCGCCACGCTTGCCCGGCCCCGCCCCGGTTCCCGTCCCGGTTGGACGCGGCTGGCCCTGCCCGCCGACCTGGGCGATTGCCATGCCGACCGCCTGGAACTGGGCGATGGCCTGGCGCTGGTGCATTCGCAGTACACGCCCGCCCGCGATCTGATCGAAGAGAACGCCGCCGGGCAGGGTGGACGCACGCTGGTCATCACGCTGGCGCTGGGCGGGGTTTCGGCCTATCGCGGCGCGGATGGCGCCCAGTTGGATTTCCGCGGCGGCCAGACCACGGTGACGGCGTTTCGCCGCCACCTGGGCGAGCGCCGCTACCTGGGCGGCAGCACTGTGTCGCAATTGCGCCTGTTGGTGGGCGAGCCGGCGCTGCGCCGCTACGCCGGCCAGGCCCAGGCCGAGGCGTTGTTCGGCGCCGGCGGCCTGCGGCGCCTGGCGCAGGGCCGCACCAGCGCCGACCTGGCCGCCGTCGCGGCCGAGCTGGCGCGGACCAGCGACCCGCTGGACACCCACATCAAGGCGCTGACGCTGCTGTCGCGCCAGTTGCGCGCGCTGGCGCCGCCTCCGGCGCCGGGCCGGCTCAGCCAGGCCGACATTGCGCGGCTGGAGCGCGCCCATGCGCTGATGCAAGCGCAGATGGACCGCGAGCTCACGGTGCAATACCTGTGCCTGGCGACCGGGCTGAACGAATTCAAGCTCAAGCAGGGCTTTCGCGCGCTATATGGCGACAGTCCCATGCGGCTGCTAGCCGCGATGCGCATGCGGCGCGCCTGGGAATTGCTGGAAGGCGGCTGCCAGGTGGCGCAGGCGGCCTATCAGGTGGGTTACCGCCATCCCGCCAACTTCAGCGCAGCCTTCACCCGCTTCCACGGCCGCGCGCCCAAGTCGGTATTCGGCAAGCGGCGCTGACGCGGCGGGCAGCAAGGTCGTTGCCCTCTGTGCATGCGCTGTCGCATGCTCCTGCAACGCGTGCCACCAAGATACGTGTCCCACGACGTTTGCCCCATGAAGCCTGCCCTATGACGCGCGCCCTTGGCGCGCGGCCTGCGCCCGTCGCCGCGACACGCTTTCCCATCCGGCCACCAGCATCATGATCAGCGTCGTCAGACCGCCCACCATCAGGTTGTCGGTGACGAACGCGGCCGGCGCCAGCACCGCCAGCAGCACCAGCCCGGCCCCATGCGACAGCGGAAAGCGCCCGTACACCACGGTCTTGTAGATGCCGTTGCCCAGCAGGTACAGCGCCGGACCGCCGAGCAGCGCGGCGGCGGCCGCCGTGACGATGCGGCCGTCCGGGTGCAGGATGACCAATTCGTTGGCCACCGCCGAGACGATCACGCCGGCGATCAGGATCACGTGCACGTAATGGAAGTAGGCGCCGACCCGTCCCGGATCGGCGTGGTGCGCAATGGCATGGCTGCCGTCCTTGCTGCTGGTGTCGAAGTACACCCACCACATCGCCGCCGTACCCAGGAACGCGGCCAGCAGCGCGATCAGGGTGGGGACGTTCCAGTGCGGATGTTCGCCGAGCGTGGCGCCGGTGATCAGCAGCGTCTCGCCCAGCGCCACGATCACGAACAACTGGCAGCGTTCGGCCAGATGGCCGCCCTCGATGGTCCAGTCGCGGGTCGTGGAGCGCCCCAGGCCCGGCAGCCAGAACCCCGCCATGGGCGAAAAATACTCGCAGGCCACCGCCAGGATCCACAGCATCAGCCGCGTATCGCCCGAGGACAGGCCGCCGGCGATCCATAGCGCCGCCGATAGGCACAGCCAGCCCAGCATGCGGCGAAAGTTCGGCGCCAGCGGATGCGACGGCCCCAGGTGCAGCACCACGAACAGCGTGCGCCCCACCTGGATCGCCGCATAGCAGAGCGCGAAGAGCAAGCCGCTCTCGCCAAAGGCGCCCGGCAGCACGGTGGCCGCCACCAGCCCCACCAGCATCACGCCGAACAGCATCAGCCGCATCGGCAGCGCGTCGGGATCGAACCAGTTGGTGACCCAGCAGGTGTATTGCCAGCCCAGCCACACCGCGAACCACAGCACCAGGGCGTGCAGCGCGCCCATCGGCGTCAGGTCATGCAGCAGGCTGTGCGACAGCTGCGTCACGGCAAAGACGTAGACCAGGTCGAAGAACAGCTCGACAAACGTGACGCGGGCCTCGTGGCCATCGCGGCGGCGCAGCAGATTGGCGCTGGCAAGGAATGTCATGGCGGGCGCTTCCTGTCCGGTGAAGGGGCGCCGCCAGATTACTCCTGGCCGGGCAGGGCAACCGTAAAGAATTCAAAAGACGTGGCGCCGCCACGACGCGCCCGGGCTTGAGCGCCCGGCGTCAGTGGCCCGCCGGCGCCTCACCGTGGCCGCCCAGCTCGCGGTTGCGCGAACGCACCAGCGCCGCGCTCAGCGCCGCCGCCACGGCCGCGATCACGGCGCCGGCCAGGAAGGTCAGCCGGTAGCCGCCGGCCAGCGCCGCCACTGGCGCCGCGCCCGCCGTGGCCAGGGCCGCGGTG
>NZ_CADIJV010000069.1 GCF_902859765.1 Achromobacter pulmonis | reverse complement strand
CGCGGCGCTGGTGGAAGAGGCGGCGGCCGCGGCCGGTTCGCTGCAGGAGCAGGCGCAGCGCCTGGCCGAAGCGGTGGCGGTGTTCAAGATCAATGCCGGCGAAGTGATCGAGGTGCCGGCACAACAGTTGGGTGGCTATCAGGCACCGACGCTGACGCAGGACTGATCGGCGCGGGGCCGGCCCCCGTTCGCCAGTGGAGCGTGGCCAGTCACTGGCCACGGCTCCAGCCGACCCGGCGCCCCTTCGCGGCCGCCGGGTCGATTGCCATCCGTGATCTCGATTAGTGAACGGGTTAAGTTTTCGAAAATATTACCGTTATTGGGCGTAACGTCCCACATCGGGGCGAACCGGTTCCGGCGGCGGCGCGCATCATGCGCGCGCCTGCGAGCACCGGGCGGGGGGGACGGGCTGCTGCGGGGCGCCAGGACCTCGGACAGACCGCTATCAATCGTTCGCCGCGACCTATGATGCAACCGGAGACAAGCTGTGCGCGTAAACCTTCCAGTCAATGATGTGGAAATCAAGCTGCGCGAGGATCAATACCTGATCTCGCGCACCGATACCAAGGGCCGCATCCTCTACGCGAACCCGGCATTTATCGAGGTCAGTGGATTCTCGCGCGAGGAGCTGATCGGCAAGGCCCACAACATCGTGCGCCACCCCGACATGCCGCCCGAGGCCTACGAGGATCTGTGGCGCACGCTGCAGGCAGGTGAGTCATGGCTGGGCCTGGTCAAGAACCGCCGCAAGGACGGCAGCTATTACTGGGTACTGGCCAATGCCACGCCGATCGTCGAGAACGGCGAAGTGGTGGCGTATTCGTCGGTGCGCGTGCGCCCGAGCGATGAGCAGGTCGAGATGGCCGAGGCGCTCTATGCCCGCATGCGCGAAGGCCGCGCCCGTGGCGTACGCATCCGGCAGGGCCGGCCGGTGCGGGCGGGCTGGCGACGCGGCCTGGATCTGCTGGCATTTCCATTCCGGCGCAACCTGCGTGGCCGCATGTTCCGCCATGCCGCGTTGTCGGCGAGTATTGTGGTGGCGGCGGGCGTGTATGGGCTGAGCGCCAATTGGGACACGCTGGGCACGGCCGGCGCCGGCCTGGCATGCGGGCTGTTGGGCCTGGGCGTGGTCGCGATTTTCGCGTTGGGCTGGCATCTGAGCCGTTCGCTGCTGGATCCGATGGTCGAGGCCGCCAACATGGCGCGGCAAGTGGCCGCCGGCAACCTGACCACGCAGATCGTGGCCGAATCGGATGATGAGGTCGGCAGCCTGAATTTCTCGCTGGAAGTCATGCGCAAGAGCCTGGTCGGCATTGCCCAGGACGTATACCGCGGTATCGAAGGCACGACCCAGGCGGCGGTTCATATCGCGCGCGGCAACCAGGAACTGGCCGGGCGCACCGAAGGACAGGCCGCATCGTTGCAGCAGACCGCGGCGAGCATGGAACAGCTGACGTCCACCGTGCGGCAGAATGCCGATAATGCGCGTCAGGCCAACCAGTTGGCCGCCAGCAGCATGGACGTGGCGCGCCGCGGCGGCGTGGCGGTGGGCCAAGTGGTCAACACCATGCACGGCATTTCCGAGAGCTCGCGCAAGATCGTCGACATCGTCAGCATCATCGAGGGCATCGCCTTCCAGACCAATATCCTGGCGCTGAACGCGGCGGTGGAAGCGGCCCGTGCCGGCGAATCCGGCAAGGGTTTCGCAGTGGTCGCGGGCGAGGTGCGCAGCCTGGCCCAAAAGAGCGCCCAGGCAGCCAAGGAGATCAAGGGCTTGATCGAGGATTCGGTCGAGCGCGTGTCCGAAGGCTCGGCCCAGGCCGAGCAGGCCGGTGCGACGATGGAAGAGATCGTCGCGGCGGTGCATCGCGTCACCGACATCATTGGCGAGATTTCGCAGGCCTCGCAGGAGCAGTCCAGCGGGATCGAGCAAGTCGACAGCGCCGTTTCGCAGATGGATGTGATGACGGTGCAGAACACGGCGCTGGTGCAGGAATTGGGCGGTGCCGTCATGCAGTTGGGCAACCAGTCCGGCACGCTGCGCGAGACCATCCGGGTGTTCCGGTTGACGGGGCAGCAATAGGCTTGCGCCTGAACGTGAAAAAACCCGGTCTGGCTGAACTGCCCCACAGAAGTTGGACGTTCAGCTAAAGCCCGAAGGCCTGAGTTCGGTATTGCACCGGGCTCAGGCCTTTTAGCTTGAGCTTGATGCGGTCGTGATTGTAGTAACGGATGTACCGCCGGATGCCGACCTGCAACGGGTCGAGGCTTTCGATGCGGTTCAGGGGGAAGCGCTCGGCCTTGAGCGTGCCGAAGAAGCTTTCCATGGCGGCATTGTCCAGGCAGTTGCCCTGCGTGTGACATGCGCTGCGTCACGGACCGGGCCGCCAGCATGCGCCGGGTCAGTTCAGTGAGCCGGCTTTTTTTGCGCCGCGGCTGTGCGGAGCGTGGGTGACGGCCGGCTATCTGCCGGCGAGCGCGTCGGCCACGCGGCTCATCGCCGACAGGCCGGATTCGAACAGCGATTCCAGGAACGGGCCGGAGTTGGGCAGCACCACGGTCAGTAGCACCACGCCGACGATCAGGCTGACCGGGAAGCCGACCGAGAACACGGATAGCTGCGGCGCGGCGCGATTCAGGATGCCCATCGCCAGATTGATGGTCAAGAGCGCGCAGATCAGCGGCAGGGCCAGCAGCAGGCCGGACACGAACACGGTCTTGCCCCATTCCACGATCACGCCCCAGCCGTTCTGATGCAGCTGGATCGCGGCCACCGGCAAGGTGTCGAACGAGCGCACCAGCGCCGCCAGCACCAGCAGGTGGCCGTCCAGCGCCAGGAAGGTCAGCATCGCCACGATATTGAACAGGCGCGACAGCACCGCGGTATTGGCGCCCGTGCCGGGATCGAAGAACGAAGCGAACGACAGGCCCATCTGCAGGCCGACAAATTCGCCGGCGGTCTGCACCGCCGCGAAAACCAGGCGCATGGTGAAGCCCATGGCGATGCCGATCAGCACCTGCTGCATCACCATCCACAGCCCGGCGAACGAGCCCGGGGCGATGGGCGGCGCGGGATCGAGCGCCGGACCGATGGCGACGGCCAGCACGAATGCCAGGCCGATCTTGACCTTGACCGGCACGGTGGATTCGGAAAAGAGAGGCGCGGTACCCACCAGCGCAAGGATGCGCACGAAAGGCCAGAGGAACTGGCCGACCCAGCCATTGAGCTGTTCGAGGGTAAAGGAAAACATGGCGGCGCGTCCCGGATGGCGGCGCGCGCCGCTATGACACCAGGCCGGGGATCTGGCCGATGAGCTGGCGGATATAGTCGACCATGATGCCGATCAGCCACGGGCCCAGCAGCACCAGCACGCCGCACATGGCCAGCAGCTTGGGGATGAACGACAGCGTCATTTCGTTGATCTGGGTGGCGGCCTGGAAGATGCTGATCACCAGGCCGACGATCAGGGTGATGACCAGCAGCGGGCCGGCCATCGCCAGCGCGACTTTCATCGCCTGGTAGGTCATGGTCATGACGGTTTCGGCGGTCATGGCGATTCCCTATTGGTAGAAGCTCTGGGCCAGCGAGCCCATCAGCAGGTTCCAGCCGTCGGCCAGCACGAACAGCATCAGCTTGAACGGCAGCGCCACGGTGACCGGGGGCACCATCATCATGCCCAGCGCCATCAGCACGCTGGCGACCACCAGGTCGATGATCAGGAACGGAATGAAGATGGTGAAGCCGATCTGGAAAGCGGTCTTGAGTTCGCTGGTGATGAAGGCCGGCACCAGGATGCGCAGCGGCACCTGCGACGGATCTTCCAGCGCCGGCTGCTTGGCCAGGTTGGCGAACAGCGCCAGGTCGTTCTCGCGGGTCTGGTGCAGCATGAAGGTGCGCAGCGGCCCCGCGGCGCGCTCGACCGCGGCCTCGAACTGGATCGAGCCTTCGGACAAGGGCTTGTAGGCGTCGGTGTAGATCTTGTCGAACACCGGCGACATCGTATAGAAGGTCAGGAACAGCGCCAGGCCGATCAGCACGTGGTTGGGCGGCGACATGGCGGTGCCCATGGCGCTGCGCAGCAGGCCGAGCACGATGATGATGCGGGTGAAACCGGTCATCATCAGCAACGCCGCCGGCAGGAACGACAGCGACGTCATCAGCAGCAGCGTCTGCATGCTGAGCGAATAGGTTTCCGAGCCGCCCGGACCCGGGGTCGCGGTCAGCGCCGGCAAGGTGGCCTGGGCGACCACGCCAGCGGGGAACAGGGCCAGGCCCAGCAATGCGGCGGCGCCCAGCAGGGGCAGCGCGCTGCGACGGGCGCGAGGAGAGATGGGCAAGCTCATGGTGGGGAAACGCGCGCCGCCTAGCGGCGCTTGAGCGCCTGGCCCAGCTTGGCGGCGAAGGCGGCGGTGGGCAAGGGCGCGGCCTGCGGCAATTCGCCGGCGGGCAGGGTATGCAGAGGGGTGAGCTGGCCGGGGCTGACGCCCACGACCACCCAGGTGTTCTCGATTTCGACGACGACGATGCTCTGCCGTGCGCCTAGCGGCAGGCTGGCGACCTGCTTGAGCAGGTTGCCGCCGCCGCGCTGCGTCAGGCCGGCGCGGCGCGCCAGCCAAGCCGCGGCCAGGATGGCCGCCAGCACCAGCACCAGGCCGATGACGACGCGCAGCAGGGCGGACTCGTTCATCACGTGCGCGTCTTCAACGGCGGTTGTTGAGGCGATTGATGCGTTCGGACGGGGTGATGATGTCGGTCAGGCGGATGCCGTACTTGTCCTCCACCACCACCACTTCGCCCTGGGCGATCAGGTAGCCGTTGACGAAGATGTCCATCGGTTCGCCGGCCAGGCCGTCCAGCTCCACCACCGAGCCCTGGCCCAGTTGCAGCAGGTTCTTGATGGTCAGGCGGGTGCGGCCCAGCTCGACCGTCAGCTGGACGGGCACGTCCATGATCAGGTCGATGTCGGTGCCGGCGCCGGAAGCGGAGCCGGCCAGGGGCTTGAACACCGACTGCGCCGCCGATTGGGCGGGCGCGGCGGTGGCGGCCGGCGCGGCGGCCGGCGACGGCGCGGCGGCTGCGGGAGAGGGCGCGGGCGCCTCGGGCGGCGTGGCGGCGGTCTGCTCGGCCATGGCGGCGGCCCAGTCGTCCTGGGCGGGCTTCAGGCCGTCCGCCTGGGTGGGCGGATTGGCGCGGGATTGTTCGGCGAGCGCGTCGGCCCAGTCGTCGGCCGGGGACGAGCCGGAGCCGGGCTCGTTCTTGTCAGTCATGGTCGGGGGCCTCGTTTGAATCGGTATCGTAGGTAAACATGTTTTGCACGCGCAGGGCGTACTGGCCGTTAAAGACGCCGTAGCCGCATTCCATCAGCGGCACGCCGTCGACATGGGCGATGACGGTCTGCGGCACGTCCACGGGCAGGATGTCGCCGACTTTCATGCGCATCAGCTCGCGGATGCTGGACGGAATGCGCGCGAATTCGGCGACCACGTCGATGTCGGCGCTACGCACCTGGCGCGAGAGCTGCTGCGACCAACGCTGGTCGACTTCCTCGAGCGTGGTCTCCTGCAGCGGCCGCGTGAGCAGGTCGCGCACCGGCTCGATCATGGAGTAGGGCAGGCAGATGTTGAGGTCGCCGCCGGTCGCGCCGAATTCGATATGGAACGACGTGACGACCACCACTTCATTGTTGCCGGTGATGCTGGCGAACTTGGTGTGCATCTCCGAGCGCACGTAGTCGAACTCGATCGGATACACCGGATCCCAGGACTTGCCGTAGCTTTCCAGGGTCAGGTTGAGCAGGCGCCGGATGATGCGCTGTTCGGTGGTGGTGAAGTCACGGCCCTCGACCCGGGTGTGGTAGCGGCCATCGCCGCCGAACAGGCTGTCGATGACCAGGAACACCAGGTTCGGGTCGTAGGTGAACAGGGCGGTGCCGCGCAGCGGCTTCATCTGCACCATGTTCAGGTTGCTGGGCACCGGCAGGTTGCGTTCGAAATCCGCGTACTTCTGGATCTTGATGGAGCCGACGGTGATGTCGGCGCTGCGGCGCATGAAGTTCAACAGCACGCTGCGCATCTGGCGCGCGAAACGCTCGTTGATGAGCTCCAGCGTCTGCATGCGCCGGCGCACCACGCGGTCGGGCGAGCTCAGGTCATAGGCGCGGGCGCCGTCGTTGGGGCCCGCGGATTCCTTTTTGCTGTCGCTCTCGCCCGTGACGCCGGCCAGCAGCGCGTCGACTTCGTCCTGCGAAAGAAACGCCTCGTAGGCCATGCTTATTGCACCACGAACGCCGTATACAGTACGTCGGTGACATACTGGCCGTCCGGCAGGGGCGCGAACGGGCGGTTGACGGCTTGCTTGATGGCGTTGGCCATGTCGGTCTTGCCCTGCTGCGTCTGCACTGCAATGGGCGATTGCGCGGACAGCACCATGAGGATGCGGCTGCGCACTTCAGGCATGTATTTTTCCAGGCGGATGCGGGTCTGCTCATCGCTGACGCGCAGGGTCAGGCCGACGTGCATGATGCGCTCGGTGTCGGCATTTTGCAGCGTGACGGTGAAGGCCTCGATCGGCACGAAGATCGGCGCGGGCACCGCGGCCGGCGTGGCGGGCGGGGCGACGAAGGTGGTCGGCGTGGCCTGCGGGCCGGCGGCGCCGGGCTGGCCCGGCTGGTTGCCGGTCTGGCCCACGCCCAGTTGCACCGGCGCGCCGCCCTGCGGCTGCATGCGCTGGCTGATGAACCAGGTGGCGCCTGCGCTGGCGGCAGCCACCAGCAGCAGCACCAAGATCATGAGCAACGGACGAAGGATGCGGCCAATGCCGCCGGAGCGTGTCGGAAGCGGGCCGCGCGGCGGCATGGTTGTGGGTTTGGAAGTCGCCATCTCGGTGTCGATGCGTGTTTTGCCGCTGATGAAAACGGATTCTTAGTGGATGAAAGCATTCTGCCCGAAATCACGCCCCCGCTTGGAGGCGAAAAACAGGGCGAAAGCCGCGTATCTCAAGCTATTGCTGCACCGCCCGCAACCGTTACCGGCCGCGGGCCGCGGGATTGTTACGCGAAGGTGTCGACCAGCGCATTGGCGTTGCGCGAGGCCGTCACAGTGGCCGTCTGGCCATCGATCGCGCCGTCGGCCACCGCGGCGCCATTGCCACCGCCCTGGCGTTGCGAACCGCCACCGTTCTGCTGGGCGAATTCCTGCTGCGCGGCCTGTTCGCCGACGCTGGTCTGGCCCAGCGAGATGCCGGCCTGGGCCAACGCCTGCTGCAGTTGCGGAATCGCGGTTTCGATGGCCTGGCGCACCGAGGCATGAGCCGAGACGAACGAGGCGCTCGCGACCCCGTCAGCCAGGTTGATGCTGACGCGCAGCGGACCCAGGTCGGGCGGGTCCAGGCGCAGTTCGGCGGTCTGGGTGCCTTGGCGCGCGTTGTTGCTCATGACGACCATCTGCTGGCCCAATTCGGTGCCCCAGTGGGTGCCGCCGACGGGCGTGGCGACCTGCAGCATCACCGGCACATTGGGCACGGCGACGCTGGCCGGGTTGGAGATGGGGGCCGGCTGCTGGCGCTGGCTGGCGGCGGCGATCGCCTGCGCCAGGTGATCCTGGGCATTGGCGGCGTGCTGCGGCACCTGGAATTGCTGTGCGGTGCTGAGCAGCGGCGCGGCCGGGTCTTCCTCGGCATGTGCATGCTGCGGCAGGGCTGGCGCGGCTTCTGCCGTGGCCGCGCGCGCGTTGACGGCGCGCGGGGCGGCGGCCTCGGGCGCCGGATGCGGCAGTTCGGCGGCGGGCGCGGCCTGGGCGGGCACGG
>NZ_CADIJV010000068.1 GCF_902859765.1 Achromobacter pulmonis | reverse complement strand
CGCGCCGCAGCACGCCGCGTTGCGCCGCGCGCCGGTCCGCCAAGGCCAGGCGCAGTTGCCCGGCATCGAACGGCGCCTGGCGCAGCCGCACCCCGGTGGCGTCCTCGATGGCATTGGCGATGGCGGCAGCGGCCGGCAATGTCGCCACGCCGTCCAGGTCCAGGCGGCCGGCGCGCACCGCCTCGGGCGGTGTCGGCGCCGGCGTGGCCAGCGCATCGCTTGTCGCGGCCGGCGCCAGCGGCGCGGCCGCGCGCCAATCGTCGAACGCCGCCGGCCCGGCGATCAGGCGCCGGGCGTCGGCCAGGCGCTCGGGCTGCTGGCGGGTGATGGCCAGGCGCGTGCTCGCGCCCTGCGCCGGCCGCAGGTCCTGGCTGTCATGGCCTGCGACCACCCGCGTCACCTCGATCCTGCCAGTGGCGGGTTGGATCGCCACTTCGGCCACCCAGGCGCTCCACACCATGTGCTCCGCGCCGTCCTCGGCCTGGCAACGGACTTGCGCGGTGGCAAAACCGCTGCCGCGCAGCAGACCGTCGCGCGGCGCCACGGAGGCGTCCATGGCGGCCTGCTCGACCACCTGGCGCGCCAGCTCGCGGCCGCGCGCGTCGTCCAGGTGGCGCAGGCGCCAGCCGACCGGATCCTCGCCAGCCGCCAGCGCGCGTTCGTGCCACAGGCTCTCGCCCGCGAAGACCTGGGCCGCATTGAGTTCGTCGACGCTGGCGTGCAGCAACGCATGCGATGGCGCTTGCGCCGGCGCCGGGGTCTCGCCCAGCACCGTGGCCTGGCCGCTGGCCGGCGCCGGCCCGGAGCGCGCCAACAGGCGCGCCAGGCTGGGCCGCATGGCCCAGGGCTGCGGCGAACACAGCGCCGGCCCCGCCGCGGGATCCGCTTCGCGCAGTACCAGCGTGGCCGGCTCCCCCACGCGGCTGGCCACGCACACCGGCCGCGCCACCGCTTCGGACAGCAGCGCCGCGTCGGCCGCGGCATCCAGCAGATCGAGCGCATGCGCCGCTCGCGCGGCCGCGCCGGACGGCCACGCCACCACGTCCACCGCCTGCTCGGGCCAGTCGAACAAGGCCGCCAGCTCGCGCCGTATCAGGGCGCGCAGCGCGCTGGCGTCCGGCGGCAGCCACAGCGTCAGGCGGCCGTCCAGGCACCAGGCCGCGACCCGCGCGCTCGCGCCGGCTTCGGCTGGCTGCCAGAGATATTCACGTTCCGCCACCGGTGCCGTGACGGCGGCCGGCGGCCCCGCATACGCCGGCCGTCCAGCGCCGCGCCACGCCGGCGCCAGGCTGGCCAGGGCCTGCCGCGCGTGCAGCGGCGTCACCGCCACCACGCCGGCAAAATGCTCGCGCCGCACGACCGCCACCACGCCGGCCTGCGCGCGCGCGTCGTCCAGGCGCACGCTGTCGAGCCGGCTGCCGCGGTAGCGGCTGCCGTCCCAGGCGGCGTCGGGCGGGCGCAGCGCCAGCCCATGCAACAGCTCGGACGGCGGTTCGACGGCGTGCGTCGCGGTCTCGGGCAAGCACGCGCTCATGCGCCGGCTCCTTGCGGCTGGCGCGGACGCGTCGCCGCATCCTGGCGCAGCTGCGCCGCGCGCAGCGCCGCCTGCATGATTTCCACGTGCGTGCCACAGCGGCACAGGTTGTGATGCAACTCGCTGCGCACGGCCTGCTCTGTGGGCGCGGGATCGCGGCGCAGCAGGGCCTCGACCGTCATGATCATGCCGTTCAGGCAATAGCCGCACTGGGCCGCCTGGCACTCGATGAAGGCGCGCTGGGTCGGCCCGGGCCGCTCACGCGTGCCCAGTCCTTCGAGGGTGGTGACCTCGCGTCCCTGCGCCGCCCGCACCGGAATCACACAGGAACGCGCCGCCACGCCGTCGATCAGCACCGTGCAGGCGCCGCATTCGCCTAGGCCGCAACCGTACTTGGGGCCGTTCAGTTCCAGGTCGTTGCGCAACACCAGCAACAACGACGTGGCCGGCGGCGCCGCCACCCGCGCGGCGCGTCCATTGACCATCAAGTCGATCGCATCGGTGGCGGGCGTGGGCGTGGCGGCGTGTTCCATGGTGTGGGTGGCGAAAGGTCCGGGGATGAAGGCGCGAACGCGTCAGGCCGCCTTGGCTTTCGGTTCGACCAGCGGCTCGCTGAACACGTCGTAGCCGAAACACCAGGCGGGGTCTTCGTTGGTCCGCAACCAGGTGTTGTCGTGCGAAATGCGCTGCACCTTGCTGGCGCGCGCGGCGCGATTGGCCTCGTACAGCGCGAAAGCCAGTGCGTGATTATGCGCCCCGACTTCCTTGAAGCAACGCACCAGCATCGCGCCGTCCTCGATGGCCATGGCCGCGCCTTGCGCCATGTGCGGCTTCATCGGGTGGCAGGCGTCGCCCAACAGCACCAGGCGGCCACGGCTCCACAGCGGCAGCGGATCGCGCTCCAGCAGGGACCACTTGGTGACCTCGACGGTGGCGTCGATCAGTGCCTGCACCGTCGGATGCCAGCCCTGGAAGGCCTCGCGCATCTCGTCCTTGCTGCTGGGCAGCCAGCGGTCGTTCAGGTCCCACTGCTCGACCGGCACGCCGGTCACGTAGTAAAGCTCGTCGGCCTTGCTGGTGACGAAGTACGTCATCATGTGGCGGTCATCGGTCCACCACTTCACGCAGGCGTCGAACGGCAGCATGCCGGCCTTGACCTCGGGGGTCGGGAACACCGCGCGGTGGGCCAGGTAGCCGGCGTACTTGGGGGGCTCCGGTCCCAGCAGTTCCTCGCGGATGCAGGAATTCACGCCATCGGCGCCGATCACGATATCGGCATGTTCGACGCTGCCGTCGGCAAAGCGCATCTCGACGTCATGGCCGCGGTCGGTCACGCCGACCAGATGCTTGGAGTAGGCCATCACGCGCTCGGGCAGCGCCTCGATCAGCAGCGCGTGGAAGTCGCCGCGGTGCACCGTCAGGTACGACGCGCCATAGGTCTTGACGGCGTAGTCGCCCAGGGGAATCTGCGCCAGCACGTCGCCGGTCAGGCCATGGCGGCTGTACCAGAAGTCGGGGTGCGACCCCTGGGCGTTGAGCGCGTCCTCGATGCCGATGCGGCGCAGGATCTTCATGACGTTGGGGCCGACGTGGATGCCGGCGCCCAGGCGCGAGAAACTCGGCGCTTGCTCGTAGACGCGCACGTCGAAGCCTTCCTGCAACAGCAGCGAGGCGGTGGCGGCGCCACCGAGGCCGGCGCCGATCACGGCGATGCGGGGGGATTTAGACAAGAGGCTCTCCTACTTTTCTATGCATACACTCTATTTTTTCCCGATGGGCAATCGGCACCACCGTGGATCCAAAACAGCACAAAGATGTCCAAAACAGTGCATTTTTAAACACATATAGGTAAAAACCACTATGAACATCGGCTTTGCGATTCACCTCGCTGTTTGCAAGCATAGAGCGTCTACACTGTTTTTTTAATTTATCGGAAACCCTAAGATGGATCCGCGCTTCGCGTCATCACGCTCGATCCGCCGCTTGCGTGGCGGCGGCGAAGACCACCGGATCCCGTCCTGGCATCTACCCACCCGGAGCACGGCATGAGCATTCCTTCCAGCACCTTCCTGTACGGCGCCAACGTCCACGCCAACGGCATCCGCCAGCACTATCTGCGCTATGGCGGCGCGGATGGCGCGCGCGCCGAACGCGATGCGCTCATCCTGATTCCCGGCATCACCAGCCCGGCCGTGACCTGGGGCTTCGTGGCCGAACGCCTGGGCCAGCGCTACGACACCTATGTGCTGGACGTGCGCGGCCGCGGCCTGTCCAGCGCCGATCCCGGGCTGGACTACGGCCTGGATGCGCAGGCCGCCGACGTGCTGGCCCTGGCGCAGGCGCTCGGCCTGCAACGCTATGCGCTGATGGGCCATTCCATGGGCGGGCGCATCGCGGTGCGCGCGGCGCGCAGCCAGCCGGCCGGCCTGACGCGGCTGGTCATCGTCGATCCGCCCGTCTCCGGCCCGGGCCGCCGCCCCTACCCCGCCAAGCTGGCCTGGTATGTGGATTCGATCCGCCAGGCCACGCATGGCATGGACGCCGAAGCCATGCGCGCGTTCTGCCCGACCTGGACCGAGGAACAGCGCCGCCTGCGCGCGCAATGGCTGCACACCTGCCACGAGCCGGCCATCGTGCGCAGCTTCGAGGACTTCGGCCGCGACGACATCCACGCCGACCTGCCGCGCGTGCGCGTGCCGCAACTGCTGATGACCGCCGAGAACGGCGGCGTGGTCGGCGACGAGGACGTGGCCGAGTGGCAAGGCCTGGCGCCCGACACGCTGCACCGACGCGTGCCGGCCGCCGGCCACATGATTCCGTGGGACAACGAGGCCGGCTTCCACCAGGCGCTGGGCGACTTCCTCGAACCGCGCGGCTGAATCCCCCCTTTCTTCACCAGGAGTCCGCCATGCCCGTCAGCGACATCGACCTGATCCGCGCCTGGAAACAGGTGCTCACGCTTTCCCGCCTCGAAGCCGGCCAGACCGTGACCGTGCTTACCGGCGCCGACACCCATCCGCAGACCCTGCGCTGCGCCATCGCCGCCGCCGGCGACATGGGCGCGCGCGTCAACCGCCTCGACCTGCCGCCGGTCAATGGCGAAAAATCCCTCAGCCGCGATTCGCTGGCCTACCTGGGCACCACGCCGCTGACGGGCAACCCGGCCGCCATCGCCGCCCTCAAGGCCAGCGACCTGGTGCTGGACCTGATGACGCTGCTGTTCTCGCCCGAGCAGCACGAAATCCTGCAGGGCGGCACCAAGATCCTGCTGGCGGTCGAGCCGCCCGAGATCCTGTGCCGGCTGGTGCCGACCGAAGCCGACCGCGAGCGCGTGCGCGCAGCCGCGGCGCGGATCGGCGAGTCGCGCCAGATGCGCATCACGTCGCGGGCCGGCACCGACCTGCAATGCCGGCTGGGCAGCTTCCCCGCGATTTCGGAGTACGGCTTCGTCGACGAGCCCGGCCGCTGGGACCACTGGCCCAGCGGCTTCGTGCTGACCTGGCCCGACGAGGGCCACAGCAACGGCCAGGTGGTGCTGGACCGCGGCGACATCCTGCTGCCGATGAAGGACTACGTGACCGACCCGATCACCCTGACCGTCGAGCGCGGCTACGTCACCCGCATCCAGGGCGGCCTGCAGGCCGACGTGCTGCGCGACTACATGGCCTCGTATGAAGACCCCGAGGCCTACGCCGTCTCGCACATCGGCTGGGGCCTGCAACCGCGCGCCCATTGGTCGATGCTGGGCCACTACGGCAAGGAAACCCACATCGGCATGGACGCGCGCGCCTTCGAAGGCAATTTCCTCTGGTCCATGGGGCCGAACAACGAGGCCGGCGGCCAGCGCACCACCGCCTGCCATATCGACATCCCGATGCGCCATTGCACGGTGATGCTCGATGACCAGGCCGCCGTCATCGACGGCGTGGTGCAGGACGAACCCGGGCTGGCCTATGCCGCCCGCCGCAAGGAGCTGGCATGACCACCACCGTTCCCGCCGGGGATATCTCGGCCTACGCCCGCCAGGGCTTCGGCACGCCGCTGCCGCTGAAGGCGCCGTTCGGCCTGCTGATCATCGACTTCGTCAACGGCTTCGCCGACCCGGCCGTGTTCGGCGGCGGCAACATCCCACAGGCCATCGAACGCACCCGCGCGCTGCTGGCGCATGCGCGCGAACAGGGCTGGCCGGTGGCGCACAGCCGCATCGTGTTTTCGGACGACGACGCCGACAGCAACATCTTCTGCCTGAAGGTGCCCGGCATGCTGACGCTCAAGGAAGACAGCCACAACAGCGCCATCGTGCCGCAGCTGGCGCCCGCGCCCGGGGAATACGTGGTGCGCAAAAGCACTCCCTCTGCGTTCTACGGCACCATGCTGGCGCCATGGCTGGCGCAGCGCGGCGTGCAGACGCTGGTGGTGGCCGGGTGCGTCACCAGCGGCTGCGTGCGCGCCAGCGTGGTCGACGCCATGCAGGCCGGCCTGCGGCCGCTGGTGGTGTCCGACTGCTGCGGCGACCGCGCGCTCGGGCCGCACGAGGCCAACCTGTTCGACATGGCGCAGAAGTACGCCGCCGTCATGCCGCTGGAGCAAGCCCTGGCCGACATCGGCGCGCTGGCGGCATAATCCCTGATCGGCCCCGATCGCCTTCGCCCATGAACCTGCCCCATCCCCGCGCGCAGCACGACGCGCTGCTGACCCACCCCGGCGCGTTGCTGGTCGTGCGCGCGCCGACCGCGCCGCCGCGCCCGGCGCCCGGGCAGCCGGGCGTGATCTCGGATTACGTCCAGGACACGCCGGAGATCTTCGTGGCGGTGCTGGCCGACGACGCCGCCCCGGACGGCTGGCGCGCGCTGGCCTTCAACGGCCACGTCGACCTGGGCACCGGCATCCGCACCGCGCTGGCGCAGATCGTGGCCGAGGAACTGCACGTGCCGATGGCGCGGCTGGAAATGGTGCTGGGCCACACCAACGCCACGCCCAACCAGGGCCCCACCATCGCCAGCGCCAGCATCCAGATCTCGGCCGCACCGCTGCGCCGCGCCGCGGCCCAGGCGCGCGAACACCTGCTGGCGTGTGCGGCCCGGCGATGGGGCCTGGCGGCGGATGCGCTGCGCTTGCGCGACGGCGTCGTCCACCCCGCCGACGAGTCGGACACGCGCGCCTTGCACTACGGCCAATTGATCGGCGGTCAGCACACCCGGCTGGACCTGGCCGCCGACGACGGCCAGGTCCGGCTCAAGCCTTCGGGCGACTACACCGTGGTGGGCCGCGCCGTGGCGCGCGTGGACATTCCCGCCAAGGCCACCGGCGAACTGAGCTTCGTGCATGACGTGCGCGTGCCCGGCATGCGCCATGGCCGCGTGGTGCGCCCGCCGCACCCCGGCCGCGACGCTGGCGACTTCATCGGCCGCTGCCTGATCGACGTCGACGCCGACTCCGTCGCGCATCTGCCGGGCCGGGTGCAGGTCGTGGTGCAAGGCGATTTCATCGGCGTGGTGGCCGACCGCGAGGAACAGGCCGAAGCCGCCATGCGCGCGCTCAAGGTGCGCTGGAAGCCGGTGCCGCCGGCGCCGGTGCTCGACGATCTGGCCGGCGCCCTGCGCGCCCACCCCGCGCGCCGCCGCCTGCTGCTGGAGGAAGGCGACGTCGAGGCCGCCTGTGCCGCCGCCCCGGTGCACCTGCGCCGCACTTATGTCTGGCCCTACCAGATGCACGCGTCGATCGGACCGTCGTGCGCGGTGGCCGACCACCGCGACGGCCGCCTCACGGTCTGGGCCGGCACCCAGAATCCGCACATGCTGCGCGCCGACCTCGACCGCCTGCTCAAGCTGGGCGAAGACCGCATCGACATCATCCGCATGGAAGCCGCCGGCTGCTACGGCCGCAACTGCGCCGACGACGTCTGCGCCGACGCCGCGCTGCTGTCGGCCGCCGTGGGCGCGCCGGTGCGGGTGCAGCTGATGCGCGACCAGGAACACCAATGGGAACCCAAGGGCACAGGCCAATTGATGGACGTGGCCGCGGCATTGGACGCCGACGGCAAGCTGCTGGCCTACGATTTCGAAGTGCGCTATCCGTCCAACGATGCGCCGCTGCTGGCGCTGCTGCTGACCGGCGGCGTGTCCGGCGAGCCGCGCGTGCTGGAGATGGGCGACCGCACCTCGGTGCCGCCCTACCGTTATCCGAGCCGGCGCATCGTCTGCCACGACACCGCGCCGCTGGTGCGCGCCTCGTGGCTGCGCGGCGTCTCGGCGCTGCCCAGTTCCTACGCCCATGACTGCATGATCGACGAGCTGGCCGAGGCGGCTGGCGCCGACCCGGTCGCGTTCCGGCTGGCGCACCTGGACGATGCGCGCGCCGTCGCGCTGCTGGAAGCCACGGCGGCGCGCGCCGGCTG
>NZ_CADIJV010000067.1 GCF_902859765.1 Achromobacter pulmonis | reverse complement strand
GCCGCCGCTGCGCCGGGCAGGCGCGGCCGCTCAGGCGCCGGCCAGCGCCGCCGCCAGCGTACGCGCCGCCGGCCCCAGCGGCTGGTCGATGCGGTGCGCCAGGTAGACCTCGGTGGTCACCTGGCTGCCGCGTCCCAGGCTGCCGGTGGGCAGGCGCAGCAGCCGGCCCTCGGCCAGGTCGCGCTCGACCAGCCACAGCGGCAGCCGGCCCCAGCCAAGGCCGGCCAGGATCAGCGCATGCTTGGTGTCCTGGCCGCTGACGCGGCAGGTCTGCGGCGACAGCACCGCGAAGTCGCGGCCGGCGCTGAGCGTGGACGGGTCGATCTGCACCACTTGCAGGTGATCGGCCAGATCGGGCGCCGTCAGCGGCGCGCCGTCGGCCACGCGCGCGGCCAGGGGATGGGCGGCGCCGACCACGGCCACCATCTGCACCGCCGCCAGCGCCTGCATGGCGATGCGCGGATGGCGGAAATGCTCGCCGGCAATAATGCCCAGTTGGTGGCTGCCATCGAGCAGCGCGGCGATCGGCCCGCCCAGCGGCAGCACTGCCACGCGCGTGGCGACCGATGGATAGGCCGCCCGCAGGCGGTTCAGCGCCGCGCCGACCTGCGCGATCGGATACAGCGTGTCCACCACCAGCGACAGTTCCAGCTCCACGCCTTCGCCCAATCCCTGGGCGCGGGCCCGCATGGCGTCGACCCGCAGCAGGATGTCGCGGGCATTGGCCAGCAGCGCCTGGCCCTGCGGCGTCATGACGGGGCGGTGGCCGCCGCGGTCGAACAGCTTCACGCCCAACTGCGTTTCCATGTTGGCAATCGCGTGGCTGACAGCCGACTGCACCCGCGCCAGCTGCTTGGCGGCGGCGCGGAAACTGCCGGTGTCGGCCACGGCGGCGAACACGCGCAGTTGATCCAGGGTGAGGGCATCTATCATCGTGCGTCCTGATCTATTTTCAAGATCGGTTTCATCAAAAGATTATCACTTATCAGAATCGGTTCCGGCCGGCATGCTGGCGGCATTGCAAGCGAGGAGAGGCAAGGATGGACAAGGTGGAAGGCGCGGCGCGTGCCGGTCAGCCGGCGGCGACGCGTTGGGCGGCGGTGCTGGCGATCGTGGGCGCCGGGGTGGTGGCGTCGTTGCAGGTGGGCAAGGTGATCATCGCGGCGCCCTTGCTGCGGCGCGACCTGGGGCTGGACCTGGCCTCGATCGGCACGTTGACGGCGGTGTTCTCGATCCTGGGGGTGCTGGGCGGCATCGCGGCGGGCGGCGTGATCGCGCGCTTCGGGGCGCGCCGCATGCTGCTGTGGGGGCTGGCGACGGTGGCCGCGGGCACGGCGGCGGGCGCGCTGGCGCCGGGCTATGGGGTGTTGCTGGCCTCGCGTGTGGTCGAGGGGCTGGGGTTCCTGCTGATCACGGTGGCGGGGCCGGCGGCCTTGCAGCGCCTGGTGCTGCCGTCCAGCCGCGACCTGGCGTTCGCGCTGTGGAGCTGCTACATGCCGGCGGGCATGGCGATCGCCATGTTGGCCTCGCAGGCCTTCGGTGACTGGCACGCCTACTGGTGGTGCGCCGGCGCGGCCGCCGCGGTCGCGCTGGGCGGCATCGCCGCGCTGGCGCCGCCCACGCCCGCCGGCGCCGGCCTGTCCTGGCGCGGGCTGCGGCAGGACACCTCCGATACGCTGGGCGCGGCCGGGCCGATGCTGCTGGCGGCCTCGTTCACGCTCTACAGCCTGATGTTCTTCGCGCTATTCACCTTCCTGCCGGTGCTGCTGATGGATAAGCTCGGCCTGCCGCTGGCCACGGCCGGGCTGTACAGCGCGGCGGCCAGCGCCGCCAACATCATCGGCAACCTGGGCGCCGGCGTGCTGCTGTCGCGCGGCTGGCGCCGGTCGACCCTGATCGCCTGCGCCAGCGTGGCCATGGGCGTGGTGGCGCTGCTGATCTTCCGCTCGGTGTTTCCGGCGATGCCGACCTTCCTGCTGTGCGTGCTGTTTTCGGCGGTGGGCGGTCTGATCCCGGCGACGCTGCTGGGCAGCGCGCCGCTTGTGGCGCCGCGGCCGGCGCTGACGGCGGCCACGGTGGGGCTGGTGATGATGGGCAGCAACCTGGGGCAGGTGATCGGCCCGGTGACCGTGGGCGGCGTGATCGACCGCTACGGCTGGGCGCAGGCCGCGCTGGTGGTGGCGGCCGCGGCGCTGGGCGGCGTGGCGATTGCGTGGCGGCTGCGGCGCTTGAACGGCGCCCGGTTGTAGCCGCCCGGGGCGGCGCTGCGATTGTCATGCGGACGGCCTATCATGGGGCATCGTCCCCGCTGGAGTCCTCATGTCTACGCCTGCCCCGCGCCTGGTCATCTTCGATTGCGATGGTGTCCTGATCGACAGCGAAATCATTGCCGCCCGCGCCCAGTCGTGCGCGCTGGCCGAACACGGCATCGCCATCACGCCGCAGGAAGCGGCGCGGCGCTTCGCCGGCATTCCGGATGCCGACATGTGGCAGACCTTGCAGGACGAGAATGCCCGCGCCTTGCCGGCGGACTTCCCGCGCCGCTATGCCGACCGCCTGCAGGACACCTTCCGCCAGGAACTGCGCGCCTTGCCCGGGGTGCGCGAGACCTTGGCGGCCTTGCGCCAGCGCGGCATGGACTATTGCGTGGCGTCCAGCAGCACGCCGCCCAAGCTGGAGGCGGCGCTCAAGCTGGTGGGGTTGTGGGAGGCGTTCGCGCCCAATGTATTCAGCACTGCCCAGGTGGCGCACGGCAAGCCGGCGCCGGACGTGTTCCTGTTCGCCGCGCGCCAGATGCGCACCGCGATCCTGGAATGCGTGGTGGTCGAGGACAGCGTGCCCGGCGTGCGCGCCGCCCGCGCCGCGCGGATGCGGGCGGTGGGCTACGTCGGCGCCTCGCACGCCGGGCCGGAGCAGCGCAAGCGCCTGTTGGACGAAGGCGCGTTCGAGGTCATCGACGATCTACGGCGCCTGCCCGAGATCATCTAGGCGGGCGGCAAGGCCGCCGATGTCTCGATCAGGGCCGGCGCGCCGGCGCCCGTCTGGCGGCCGGCGCCAGGCGGCTTTCGGTTTGCACGGACCCTAGGCCGGCACCGGTTCGGGCTTGACCCGCACCGCGCGCAGCACACCGATCATCAGCAGGGCGATGCCGGCCAGGGTCAGCGGCTGCGGCAGGCTGCCGCGCAGCATGAAGGCGTAGGCCAGCGCCGCCAGCGTTTCGAACACGATCAACTGTCCGGCCAGCGCGGTCGGCAGGCGCTGGCTGGCTTCGTTCCAGCACAGCGTGCCGAGCCACGAGGCGAACAGGCCGATGCTGATCATCAGCCCCAGGAACGCCTCGGGGCGCGGCCCCAGCGGCATGGCGAAATCGCTGCCGCTCAGGGCCATGCCGCCCCACAAGAGACCATAGCCGGCCAGCGCCAGCGGCAGCGTGGCCACGCCCTGGGCCGTGGCCCAGGTGCGCGGACTGCGGCCCGGATGGTTGCGCAGCCAGTCGGCGTTGCGCAGCGGATACCAGGTCCAGCAGACCACCGCGCCCAGCGCCAGCACGGCGCCGATCGCATAGCGCGACAGATCGGCGTCGGCCTCCTGGCGCAGCGCCTGCAACTCGACCTGGTTGACGCAGGCGATGCCCAGCGCGATCAGCGCCAGCGACGGCGCCAGCCGCTTCCACGGCAGGCGGCCGTCGCGGCGCGCGTTGCGCAAATTGGCGCTGACGGCGATCACCACCGGGAGCGTGCCGATGATCATGGTCGGCACCGGGCCGCCGGCGCGCTGGATGGCGCTGGCCAGGCACAGGTAGTACAGCAGGTTGCCAATGGCGGCCAGCTTCAGGGCCTCGATCCAGTCGGCGCGGCTGAGCTGGCGCAGGGCCTTGCGGTCGAGCCAGGCCAGGGGGATGGCGATCAGGCCGAAGGCCAGGTAGCGTCCCACCGATTGCAGGGCCGCGGGGTATTCCGGCAGCAGCAGCGGGCCGACGAACACCAGGCCCCACATCAGTCCGGCCGCCAGGGCGTACAGGGTTCCTGCCCACATAGAGATTCCGACTCGTATTCAACGGACGGCCAGTCTAGCCAGCGGGACGGCGGCCGGTCTTGTACCAGATTGCTGCGGCCCGGGGGCGGGCGCGCGGCTCAGGCCCGCACCTGCTTCTGGTAGCGCGCGGGCGTGACGCCGTAGCGGCGGCTGAAGGCGCGGGTCAGGTGGGCCTGGTCGGTCAGGCCGGCGGCCAGCGCGACCTGGGCTGGCGCCTGGCCAGCGGCCAGCAGCCGCTTGGCTTCGAACAGGCGCAGCGCCATCAGTGTCTGCTGCGGCGTGGCATGGGTGTGCGCCTGGAAGCTGCGCAGGAAATGGAACGGGCTGAGGCCGGCGACGGCGGCCAGTTCCTCCAGCGTCAGGCGCCGCGCCAGGTTGGCGCGCAGGTAGTCGATCACCGGCGCGAAGCGCGGCGCGCCTTCGGGCCGGGGCGGCCGCGGCACGCGGGCATGGCGGCGGAACTCGGTCAGCAGCGCGTGCAGGGCGCTGTCGAACGCCAGCGGCTCGCGCGCCTGCCACAGGGCGTCCAGCAGGGCGGTGACGCGCTGCGCGCCGGCGGCATCGTGGCCCACGGCGCAATCGAACCACCAACCGGCTTCGCCGGCCACCTGGGCGACAACATCCGCGTCGATATAGGCCATGCGGTAGCGCCAGCCGCCTTCTGTCTCGGCGCGGCCGGTGTGCAGTTCGTCGGGGTTCATCAGCACCACCGAGCCGGGCGGCGCCAGGTGGTCGGCGCCACGGTAGCGGAAGCGTTCCACCCCGGATTCGATGGCGCCCAGGCCGAAGGCCTCGTGGGTGTGCGGTTCGAAGGCGTGGCGGACGATGTGGGCGCGGTACAGCTCGATGCCGGGCCGGTGCGCCGGACGGCGGAATTCGGCGCGGTCGTTGGGATGGTCGAAGGCCTGCGGCACGCCCGCGAGCGGCGGCTCGGGGCGCGCCTCGGGGGCGGCAGGGACGCCGACGGCACGGGGCGGGGGGCAGACCATGGCGGAATTTAAGCACGTTCGGCGTCCGCCGGGGTCAGCGCACGCGCGGCAGTGGCGCTCAGTCCGTTGCCGGCAACCCCTGCGCCCGCGCCAGCAGCATCTCGCGCTCCCGGGCGTTGCGCGTCATGCCGGCGGCGCGTTCGAACTCCGCCCGCGCCTCGGCGTGACGGCCCAGTTTGGCCAGCAGGTCGCCGCGCACGCTCGGCAGCCAGTGGTAGTTGGCCAGCGCCGGATCGCGCGCCAGGTCGTCGGCCAGATCCAGTCCCGCCTGCGGGCCGAAAGCCATGCCCACGGCGACGGCGCGGTTCAGCGCCACCACCGGGGAGGGCATGGCCTGCGCCAGCGCGTCGTACAGCGCCACGATACGCGCCCAATCCGTGTCCTGCGGCCGCCGCGCGCGGGCGTGGCAGGCCGCCAGCCCCGCCTGCAGCGCATAGGGGCCGCTGGCCCCGCCCAGGCTTTCGGCGCGTTCCAGCGCGGCCAGGCCGCGGCGGATCAGCAGGGCGTCCCAGCGGCCGCGGTCCTGCTCCAGCAGCAGCACCGGCCGGCCCTGGGCATCGCTGCGGGCGTGCAGGCGCGAGGCCTGCAATTCCATCAGCGCCACCAGTCCATGCACCTCGCTGTCGGCGGGCGTCAGTTCGGCCAGGATGCGGCCCAGCCGCAGCGCTTCATCGCACAGCGCCGGCCGCATCCAGTCCTGGCCCGCGGTGGCGGAATAGCCCTCGTTGAAGATCAGGTAGATCACTTCCAGCACCGAGTCCAGCC
Source organism: Achromobacter pulmonis (assembly GCF_902859765.1). Taxonomy (GTDB): domain Bacteria; phylum Pseudomonadota; class Gammaproteobacteria; order Burkholderiales; family Burkholderiaceae_B; genus Achromobacter; species Achromobacter pulmonis. The sequence continues at coordinate 2,740 of NZ_CADIJV010000067.1, read as the reverse complement.
GTTGGGCGCGTTCCTGCGGCCCGGGCACTTCGAACGGCACGCGCGCCGCCGACAGGCTGCGCTTGGCCCGCACGATGCGCTGGGCGATGGTGGACTCGGAAGCCAGAAAGGCGCGCGCGATTTCAGCGGTGGACAGCCCGCCCAGCAGGCGCAGCGTCAACGCCACGCGCGCCTCGGTCGAGAGCAGCGGATGGCAGGCGGTGAACACCAGCCGCAGCAGGTCGTCGCCGATGTCATCCTGGCGCGCGGCGTCCAGGGCCTCGACGAAATCGGGCTCGATGTCGGCCTGCAGCGCTTCCAGCTCATGGCCGATCTGCTCATGTTTGCGGCGATGGATGGCGTCCAGCCGCAGGCGGTCGCGGGCACGGTTTTTCGCGGTGGTCATGAGCCAGGCTCCCGGGTTGTCCGGCACGCCGCTGGCCGGCCAGCGCTCCAGCGCGGCCACCAGCGCATCCTGGGCCAGTTCCTCGGCCAGGCCGACATCGCGCACCAGGCGCGCAACGCCGGCGATGACGCTGGCGGCCTCGATGCGCCAGACGGCTTCGATGGCGCGGTGGGTGGCCGCCGATCCGGCTGGGGCGGTCATGCCTGCGGCGTCTGGCCGGGTTCCATGTAGAACACTTCCCAGATGTGGCCGTCCAGGTCATCGAAGCCGTGTCCGTACATGAATCCATGGTCCTGCGGCGGGCGTGGCGCCGTGCCGCCCGCGGCCTGGGCGCGGGCCACCAGGTCGTCGACTTCGGCGCGGCTCTCGCAGGACAGCGCGATCAGGGCTTCGGTGGCGCCCTTGGCATCGGCGATGGGCTTGTTCGTGAAGCCCTGGAAGAATTCCTTCACCAGCAGCATGACGTAGATGTTGTCGCCGACCACCATGCAGGCGCCCTGCTCATTGGTGAATTGCGGATTGAAGCGGAAACCCAGGCGCTTGAAGAAGGCCTGCGATTTCTGCATGTCGGCGATGGGGAGGTTGACGAAGATCTGTTTGTGCATGACGGGCCTCGCGGGGGGATTGTGGCGGGAAGGGGCGGTTCACTGGCCGGTGCCGGACAGTTCGCGGAAGCGGTCGATTTCCTGGCCGGGGCCGAAATCCTCCAGCTCGTACACCTGGCGCGCCTCGATGGCGCAGGGCCGGCCGGGGAAGGGGTCGGGAAAACGCAGCGTCCATTGCAGGGCTTCTTCGCGCGAGCGGACCTGGATCATGGTGTAGCCGGCGATCAGTTCCTTGGTGTCGGCAAAGGGGCCGTCGATCACCTGGCGCCGGCCCTGGTCGTCGTAATGCACCCGCCAGCCCTTGGACGACGGCTGCAGGCCGTTGGCGTCCAGCAGCACGCCGGCCTTGGCCAGGGCTTCGTGGTAGGTCGCCATGGCGTCCAGCAGGCTGGCCTCGGGCAGCATGCCGGCTTCGCTGTCGGCGTTGGCGCGGACGATGATCATGAATCGCATCGGGAATCTCCTGGTATCGATGGGCCCGGCCGCAAGGGGCGGCGGGGTCGGCACTGGCACGACGCATGTGGCATGCGCGAATCGACAGGAAAGCGGGTGGATCAGGGTAAGTACCTAGTGCGGTCCAGGCCGCGCGCCGCCCCGCTACCGCCCGTGGCGGTGATCCGGCGCTACATGAAACAGGGCCCCAGCTCGCGCACCTCGACCGTGGCCCAGCGCGCCGCCGGGCATTCGGCGGCCAGCGCCAGCGCCTGGTCGCGATCCTCGCAGTTGAGCAGGAAGAATCCGCCGATCATTTCCTTGGCCTCGGCGAAGGGGCCATCGACCAGCGTGCGCTGGCCGTCGCGCACGCGCAGCCGCACGCCGTCGGCATCTGACTTGAGGGATTCGGCGCGCGCCAGCAGGCCGCGCGCCTGCAGTCCTTCGGCGTAGCGCACCATCTGGGCGTAGACCTCGCGGCCTTCCTCGGGCGTGCGCTCGGCGCGCTGGCCGGGGGGCTCGACGATGAGAAGCATGTACGGCATGGGCGGTTCCTGGTGGCAAGGTCGGCGACAGCGCCGGCGCGCGCGTCACGCGCGGCCGGCAGCCGCCAGATTACGCTGTTTGCGGCGCGCCGGACAGGTTCGAGTCCGCCGCTAGGGAGGCGGGCGCTTCAGGACTTGCCGGCGGCGCCGGCCTTGGCCGTCGCGGCCTTGCCGGCGGCGGCGCTGGCCGGCGTGGCCGCCTCGCCCTTGGCCTCGCCCTTGGCCTCGCCCTTGGCCTCGCCCTTGGCCTCGGCCTGGGCCGGCTTGGCGGGCGCGGTGATGTCCATGATCAGTTCCACGCGCCGGTTGGCCGCGCGGCCCGCCGCGGTGTCGTTGGACTCGATCGGGCGCGTCTCGGCGTAGCCCACCGCGCGCAGGCGCTCGCCCGCCACCCCGTCGCGCACCAGTTCGCGCAGCACGCTGGTGGCGCGGCTGGTGGACAGCTCCCAGTTGGAGGCAAATTGCCGGGTCTGGATCGGCACCGGGTCGCTGTGGCCCTCGACCGAAACCTGGTAGTCGTTCTTGTTGAGGATCGTGGCCAGGCGTTTGATCACGTCCAGGCCCGAGGGGCTGAGCGTGGCCTGGCCCGACGGAAACAGCAGCTCGTTGCTGATGCGAAAGCTCACCGACTGCTCGTTGATGATGACGTCGACCGAGTTGCCCAGGTCGGCCAGTCCCAGGGATTCCTTGGAAGGCGCCTTCAGCGGCGGGGCGGCTGGTGCCACCACCTCGCCTTCGCCGGCCGGCGCGGCCGCGGCCGCGGGCGTGCCGGC
>NZ_CADIJV010000066.1 GCF_902859765.1 Achromobacter pulmonis | reverse complement strand
CGCGGCCTGGGCGGGCACGGCGGCCACGGCGGGCGTCGAGCCGGGCTTGATGGCGGCGGTGACCACCGGTTGCGCGGCCTGCGCATCGCGGCTGGCCTTGGCGGCGGCGGCTTCGGCCTGCAGCGCGGTGGCGGCCACCGGCGCGCGGGCAGTGGCGATGGCGTCGTTGGCGGTCAGCGCCGCCTGCACCACGGCAGCGCCGCTGCTGATGGCGGTGGCGGCGGCCTGGGCGTTGCCACGCGCCAGCTGCACTTGCTCGGCAGCCTGGGCGGCGATCTCCAGTGTCTGCTCCGGCAACACGACTGGCGTGACCGGCTGCTGGGTGGCGGCCACGGCGAGCGCGCCGGCTTCGGCCTCGCTGGCGGTCTTGACCGCGTCATCGATAGCCGAGGCGGCAGCGTCTTCGGCGTTGGCGGCGGCATCGCTGGTGGTCTTGCCGGAGGGGGGGGGCCTTGGTGGCGCCATTGTTGTCGGCCGGGCGCGCCTGGGCGGACGGGTTGGGACGCTGCTGGGCCAGCACGTCGGAGAACGACGGACCCTTCTTGGTCGCGGGAGGGGCGGACTTGGCGCCGAGGGCATCGGCGATCGAGGTCGGCACGGCGGGCGCGATGGCGGGCATGGGCAGGGGAGCGGTCATCTCGGGCTTCCTGTGGGCAATTAATGCATCCCGGCCTGGCGCTGGACCAGGCGGGCGGAGTATTCGTCGTTGGCGCGTTGCTCGCGGCGGGATTCCACCACGGCCTGCGCGCGCAATTCGCGTTGCGCCAGGGCATCGTACGAATTGAGCTTGCGTTTTTCCTGCTGCCAGTAGAGCCGGCCCTTGGCCAGGTTCTCGTCGGCCTGGCGCAGTACATTCTGCTGCTGGCCGATGGCGTCGTCCAGGGTGCCGATGAAGCGCTGGTAGTTGTGGCAATCGCTGGCCGACATGCCGGTGGTCATGGCGTGCTGCAGGCGCTCCAGGTAGTCCTGGCGGTAGTCCTGCAGCATGCCGAGCTGGCGTTCGGCATTGGTGCGCTCGGTGCTGAGCCGGCCGAGCAGGCGGGCGGCTTCGTCCGTGCTCTCCTTGGCCAGGTTGATCAGCATGTCCAGGGGCAATTGGCTAGGCATAAGTGTCCTTCAATTCGAAGCTTGCGCGCAGCTGTTCCACCGCGTCGTCGTAGCCGATGTTCTCGCCGATGTCCTGTTGCAGGAACGCTTCCAGGCGCGGGTAGCGGGCGATGGCATCGTCCAGTTGCGGGTCGTTGCCGGCGGCATAGGCGCCCACGGCGATCAGGTCGCGGTTGCGCTGGTAGCGCGACAGCGTCTGCTTGAAGCGGCGCACCACCGCGAACTGCTGCGGCGTGATCAGGGAGGTCATGGCGCGCGAGATCGAGGCTTCGATGTCGATGGCGGGGTAGTGGCCGGACTCGGCCAGGTGGCGCGACAGCACCACGTGGCCGTCGAGAATGGCGCGGGCCGAGTCGGCGATGGGGTCCTGCTGGTCGTCGCCTTCTGCCAGCACGGTGTAGAACGCGGTAATCGAACCGGCCTTGCCGCTGGGTCCGGGCGCGCCCATGCCGGCGCGTTCGACCAGGGTCGGCAGCTTGGCGAACACCGACGGCGGATAGCCCTTGGTGGCGGGCGGCTCGCCGATGGCCAGCGCGATCTCGCGTTGCGCCATGGCATAGCGGGTGAGCGAGTCCATGATCAGCAGCACGTCCAGACCCTGGTCGCGGAAGTGTTCCGCCAGGCGCGTGGCGTAGGCCGCGCCCTGCAGGCGCAGCAATGCCGAGACGTCGGCCGGCGCGGCCACCACCACCGAGCGCGCCAGGCCTTCCGGGCCCAGGTTGTGCTCGATGAATTCCTTGACTTCGCGGCCGCGCTCGCCGATCAGGCCGACCACGATGACGTCGGCCTTGGTGTAGCGGGCCATCATGCCGAGCAGCACGCTCTTGCCGACGCCGGACCCGGCGAACAGGCCCATGCGCTGGCCGCGGCCGACGGTGAGCAGGCCGTTGATGGCGCGCACGCCGGTATCGAGCACGGTATCGATCGGCGCGCGCGACAGCGGATTGATGGGCTGGGCCGACAGCGGCGCCAGTTCGGCGCCGGTCAACGGACCGAGACCATCCAGCGGCCGGCCGGCGCCATCGAGCACGCGGCCGAGCAGGGCGTTGCCGACCGGCAGGTGGCGGCCCAGTTGCGGCTTGGCGTTGCCATTCAGTTCGGCCTTGCGCGGCAGCGGGATCTGGCGTTGCACCGGCGGCTCGCCGGGCACCACGCGGGCGCCGGGCGGCAGGCCGGAAATGTCGGCCTGCGGCATCAGGTACAGGGTGTGGCCGTCGAAACCGACCACCTCGGCGTCGGCCCAGTGGTCGTGGCCGCGCGCGATCTCGATGCGGGCAGCGGCGCCCACCGGCAGGCGCAGGCCGGTGGCGTGCAGTACCAGCCCGGTGGCGCGCGTGATCTTGCCGCTGACCAGCCAGGGGTCGGTCGAGGCGGCGCGGATCGAACCGATCTGCAGCTGGGTCTGCCAGCGGTCGATCACGGGCACGGCCGGTTGGCCGGGCTGCGCGGGGGCCGGATTGGCGCTCACACCGGTTCCTCCCAGTGGACGTTGCGGCCGAGCGAGGCGGCGACGCGGCGCCAGCGGGTCTGCAAGGTAGCGTCGATGTCGCCGAACGGCGTCTCGGCGCGGCAGCCGCCGCGGGCGATGGATTCGTCGGCCAGCACGCGCCAGTGGCCTTCCTTGAGCTCGTCGGCCAAGTGCAGGCGGATCAGTTCGATATCAGCCGGATTGGCCCACAGGCGCATCTGGCCGCCGGCGGTGGGGTTGATGTGCAGCACTTCGCGCACGGCGCTGGCGACGGTGTCGGGCTGCTCGGCCAGGGTGGTGCGCACCACCTGCTGGGCGATGTCCAGGGCCAGCGTCAGCAGGCTCTGGCCCATTTTTTCTTCCAGCGAGCCGACCGATTCGGCGCAGGCCTGCAGCAGCGCATGCAGGTGTTGCGCTTCCTGCGCGCCTTGCTCGCGTGCCTGGGCCAGGCCTTCGGCGTAACCGGCTTCGCGGCCGGCGGCCAGGCCCGCTTCATGGCCCTCGGCGCGGCCGGCTTCCAGGCCGGCGGCGTGGCCCTGCGCGTAACCTTCCTCGCGGCCCTCGGCGAGGGCCTGGGCACGCAGCTGGGCCATCACCACTTCCGGGTCGGGGCCCGGATCGGGTTCCGGCTCGGGTTCGACTTCGACAGGCGGCGGCTCGTCGAACGACAGCATCTGCCAGCGCCGCCAGGCGGCACTGCGCGAGATGCGCGTCGACTGGCCGGTATCCGCTTCAGACATACGCGTCGTCTCCGGAATTGCCCAGGACGATCTGGCCGCTCTCGGCCAGGCGGCGGGCGATCTGCAGGATCTTCTTCTGCTCGCCCTCGACCTTCGACATGCGGATCGGACCTTGCGCTTCCAGGTCCTCGCGCAGCATTTCTGCGGCGCGGCTGGACATGTTGCGCAGGAACTTGGCGCGCAGCTCTTCCTGGGCGCCCTTGAGCGCGACCATAAGCGTGTCGTTGTCGATTTCCTTGAGGATGAGCTGGATCGCGCGGTCTTCGACGTCGAGCAGGTTGTCGAACACGAACATCTCGTCGATGATCTTCTGCGCCAGGTCGCTGTCGCGTTCGCGCAGGCTGGCGACCACGGTTTCCTCTTCGGCCGAATTCATCATGTTGAGAATCTCGGCCGCGGTGCGCACGCCGCCCATCTTGCTGCGCTTGGCGCCCTGGCCCGCCAGCACGGAATTGAGCACTTCGGTCAGTTCAGACAGCGCGGCCGGCTGCACGCCGCCGAAGGTGGCGATACGCAGCATGACGTCGTTGCGCAGGCGGTCGGTCAGCAGCGCCAGCACGCCGGCGGCGCGGTCGCGTTCGAGGTGCACCAGGATGGTGGCGATGATCTGCGGGTGTTCGTCGCCGATCAGTTCGGCCACGGTGTGCGGGTCGAGCCAGTTCAGGGCATCGATGCCGCTGCCGCCTTCGCCGGCTTCGAGGATGTCCTCGATCAGGCCGGCGGCGCGGTCGCTGCCCAGCGCCTTGGTCAGCACGGTGCGGATGTAGTCGTCCGAGCCCAGCGTGACGGCCATGAACTGGTCGGCTTCCTGGCGGAACTCCTCCAGCACCACGGCCACGTCGTTGCGGGTGACCTGCTTGAGGCTGGCCATGGCGGCGCCGACCTGCTGGACTTCGCGCGCGGTGAGGTACTTGAAGACCTCGGCCGCGGCGTCTTCACCCAGCGACATCATCAGGACGGCGCTGCGCGTCATGCCGTCCATGGGTTTGGAATCATTTTTCATCTTTGGTCATCCAGGTGCGCAGGACCATCGCGACGGCGCGCGGATCCTTGCTCGCCATCGTGCGGGCGCGTTCCAGGTTGTCCTGGTAACGGTCGGTTTCCTTGGCGCGGGCCAGGTCCTGGGCCTCGCGCTGGGCCTCGATACGTTCGGCCTCGGCCACTTCCGGATCGACCGGCGGGTACAGGTAGTCGCCCACCGAGCGGCGGATCTTGCGATACAGCCACAGGGCCAGCACGCCACCCACCAGCCACGCCAGGATGGTCTTGAACAGCGAGATCATTTCCGGATCGCGCCACATCGGCACGGGCGGCGGGCCGTCGTTGAACTGGCTGTTGACCAGGTTCAGCGAGTCGCCGCGGCTTTCGGAATAGCCCATGGCTTCGCGCACCAGGTTGGTGAGCTTGTTCAGTTCCTCGGGCGGCAGGGCCTGCGGTTCGCCATCCTTGTCGCGCACGTAGTTCACGACCACGGCGACCGACAGGCGCTTGAGCATGCCGACTGGCTGCTTGATGTGGCTGATGGTGCGGTCGACTTCGTAGTTGGTGGTGGCGTCGCGGCGGTCGCTGACGGTGCCGCCGGCACCCTGGGCCGGGGTTTGCTGCTGTTGCTGCTGTTGTTGCTGGCCGGGTTGTTGCGGCTGGCCGGGACGGGCCGGCTGCGTCTGCGGCGGATTGGCGATGGGGGCCTGGGCGTTGGCGGGCGGCTGGTTGGACAGCGCGCCGGGCACGCCCTGGGCGGGGTTGATGCCGCGCTGGTTGGATTCGCTGGTCTGCTGGCTGCGGATCGCGGCCTGGCCCGGTTCCTGGTTGGGGCGATAGACCTCGGAGGTTTCCTCGCGGCGCGAGAAATCCATCTCGGCGCTGGCCTGGGCGTGTACGTTGCCCGGACCGACCAGCGGATTGAGGATGGTGAGGATGCGCTCGACGGTGCGTTGTTCGGTTTCGCGGACCATGCGCATCTGGTCGGCGTCCATGCCCCGGCCTTCGCCGGTGGGCGCGGACAGCAGGCGGCCGTTCTGGTCGACGATGGAGACGTTCTCGGCGGTCAGTTCCGGCACGCTCGAGGCCACCAGCCAGGAAATGGCCGAGACCTGGGCATCGCTCAAGCTGCGGCCGGGATAGACATTCAGCAGCACCGAGGCGGTCGGCGCCTGGCGCTCGCGCACGAACAGCGACTGGCGCGGCATGGCCAGGTGCACGCGGGCGTGCTGGACCGTGTGCATGGATTCGATCGAGCGCGACAGTTCGCCCTCCAGGCCACGCTGGTAGTTGATCTGCTCGGCGAACTGGCTGGCGCCAAAGCGGGCGTTGTCCATCAGCTCGAAACCGACCGAGCCGCCGCGCGGCAGGCCCTGCGAGGCCAGTTGCAGGCGGGCGTCATAGACGCGGTCGGCCGGCACCAGCAGGGCGGTGCCGGTGTCGTTGTACTTGTAAGGCACGTTCATGGCGCCCAGCGCGGTCACGATGGCGCCGCCGTCGCGGTCGTCCAGGTTCGAGAACAGCACCTTGTACTGGGGCTCGCTGCTCCACATCGCCACGGCGACGATCAGCGCGACCAGCGCTGCCGCCGCGCCAAGCAGGATCGGCTTGGGCAGGGCGCGTATCTTTTCCAACACGGGAAACTTCGCCAGAAGCGACGCGCTCAGGGTAGCCTGCTGATTCATTGGCGGCTCCCGCTGGCTTCGCGGAGCAGGGAAAATGACTTCATGTTCGGGTAGGGCAGATTACACATGCAACGTGCTTCTGGTCTGGGGAGAGCCTGGATTATTGCTGCTGCGTTAGCAAACCCAATTGCCGAAAACAGCGGTTTTTTGGCGTTACTTAATCCCTATGTCGACAAGCGGGCGCGCCCCGCGGGCGGAGGCGGCAGCGGCCAGCACCGGCGGGGTTGGCGCATTCGCGGAAATATCGGGTGTTTTGGCGGCTTTTACCCGCTATGAGGCGGGGAATGCCGGGTTACGCTGCCTGCATCCTGGGCGTAGTCCCTCGTCCCCTCAGCAAGGAATAACGTAATGGCTGTATCAGGCTTGTCCGGCATCGAGAGCATGCTCCAGCAGATGCGCGTGGCGGTTACCAAGGCCGAAACCGGCAACCTGGCCGCCGGCGAGGCCGTGGCCCAACCGGATGGCTTCGCCGCCGAGCTGCAACGCTCCATCCGCCGCGTCACCGCGGCCCAGAACGCCGCCACCGCGCAGGCCAAGGCTTTCGAGCTGGGCGCGCCCGACGTGTCGCTCAACGATGTCATGGTCGACCTGCAAAAGGCCAGCATCGGCTTCCAGACGGCTGTCCAGGTTCGCAACAAGCTGGTTGCGGCCTACAAGGAAATTTCCTCGATGGCGGTGTAACGGCCGCCAGCATGAAAACAGGGGCTGGCGCATGCCAGCCCCTTTTCAGACCGGATAACTCCCCATCCGGCCCGTTCCCGCCGCCCAGCCATCTTGGCCGGCGCCGGAGCGCCCCTATCTCGCCGTTTTTTCCAGTTTCCAGACAACTTGCTGCAGCCAGGTTTCCTGGCGCGCGTCCAGATTCAGGAACACCGCGCCCAGGTGGCTCATCGGCGGTTCGCCGGTCAGCGATACGTGGGTCGGGGCCGGCTCATCGGGGCTGGTGGCCTGGGTCATGGGCTGGCCCGAGATCGGATAGACGTTGCGCACCTCCAGGTGCGCATTGAGCTTGCCGAGTTCACCGAAGTCGAGGTGTACGTCTTCCAGCACGCTGCCGCGTTGCGGCAGCGCCGGCACCGCCAGTTCCACCCGCAGTCCGACGCCATCGACCGAAATGTCGCGCACCGAGAAGCTGATCGGCTGGTCGGTGGGGGTAGGGCGCCAGGACGCCTGGCAACGGTTGGCATGGGTGACCAGCGAGGCGCGGAACATTTTGCGGCGCTGGATACGGGCCAGCCGGTCGGGGAAGGGCGACATCAAGGCCGCGCTGCCATCATCGAAATAGATCACTTCGGGGCGCGCGACGCGAAAACGGATCTGCACGCCCCCGTAGGCCGTGGCGTGGAAATGGAAGGTGGTGCCGCTGAGCAGGCCCATGCTGTCCGTCTGTTCGAAATCGGCCCCGGCATAGTCGCGCGGGCGCCAGAAAAACTGCCGGGTCTGCTTGTCCGCGCCGAGCACCAGCACCGCCATTTCGCGGTCCGCGGCATCGCGGACCAGGATATGGCTGTCGGGGTGCGTCAGTTCGAAGAGCGCGGCGCGCATGTCTTCCGGCCGCGTAAGCAGGAATTCCGGATCGCTGGCATCCAACACGATGGTCGTCCTTAGAGAGAAGGGTCAGGCGGGCGGCGCGGCGTCTGGGAGCTCGCGCGATTCGAGGCGATAGAGCCAGGCCAGCAATTCTGCCACCGCCACGTAGAGTTGGGGAGGAATATGCGAATCCAGGTCCACCTGCATCAGCAGGCCGACGAGTTCGCGCGATTCATGGACGTACAGGCCGTTTTCCTCGGCCGCGCGCACGATGGTGTCGGCCAGTTGCCCGTAGCCTTTGGCCACCACCCGGGGGGCGGCATCCTTGTTGTCATAGGAAATGGCGACCGCGGCGTTGCGGTTGGCGTTCGGACCCTGGTCGGGGGGCGGGGCGTTGCGCATCAGAAGTCCGTGGGAATGACGGGCCGCGGATCGACCACGTTCACCACCAGGTGGCTGAGCGTGAGGCCGGCGGCGAGCAGGCGCGAACGCAGTTGGTCCGAAGAATCGTTGATCTCGGTCGCGCTGTGCGGCGCGACCACCTGCAGCACCAGTTGATCGCCGGCCAGGTTCAGGCGCGCGTCCACCAGACCCAGGCGCGGCAGGTCGAGTTTCAGGCGGGTGGCCCAGGTGGAGACCGCCGAATCGGGGTCGCCGCCGTAGGGGTCGCGTTCCACTTCCCATTCCATCGGCGTGCCGGGCCAGGCCTCGCCTTGCCAGGTAAGCGCCTGGTTCGCGAGCACCTCGAGCTGCTGGCGCACCAGGACGGTCAGGTCCTGGTGGATGCCGTTGACCGGCGTGCCGGCCGCGGGCGCCTTGGCGCCGGATGTGGCGGGCGCGTCGGCCGAGCCGGCGTCGCTCTGCGCTTGCGCGCGCGGACGCGAGGCGTCGGCCTCGCTGGCGGTATTGCCATGCGCAAGGCGAGCCTGGGGTTCCTGTTGCAACTGGGCCGGGTTGCTGCGGCCGAAGACCATGTCGGCCAGGTGCGATTCGTAGAACAGGCCGCTGGTCTGCAGCGCGCTGCGCAGGGCTTGCGCCAGCGCCCGGACCGACGGTGCGGGCCCGGCCAGCGTGGCGTGGGTCGCGGCGGCGGTGCCCTTGGCGCCGGCCGGGGCATCGCCCGGGCTGGCGGGGCGACCTGGCTTGGACGACGCCGCGCCCTCGCTGGCGGGGTCAC
>NZ_CADIJV010000065.1 GCF_902859765.1 Achromobacter pulmonis | reverse complement strand
CGAGCGCGCGGGCGCGACGATGCAAGAGATCGTGGCCTCGGTCAAGCGCGTGACGGACATCATGGGCGAGATCTCGGCGGCCTCGGAAGAGCAGTCCAGCGGCATCGACCAGGTCAACCGCGCGGTGTCGCAGATGGACGAAGTGACGCAGCAGAACGCGGCGCTGGTGGAAGAGGCGGCGGCCGCGGCTGGTTCGCTGCAGGAACAGGCGCAGCGCCTGGCCGAAGCGGTGGCGGTGTTCAAGATCAATGCCGGCGAAGTGATCGAGGTGCCGGCTCAGCGCCTGTCCTCGGGCCGGCCCGCTGCCGACGATTCGCGGTTGCAAGCGCCTGATGCGCTTGCGCTTGGACATTGAGGGCGGCAGTGGCGACAGCAGCAAACATGGCGCCGTCCATTCCGGTGGACCGCCAATTCGATTTCCGGGACGCGGATTTTTCCCGCGTCCGCAAGATGATCCACGCGCGTGCCGGCATTTCGCTGGGCGCGCACAAGCGCGAGATGGTCTATAGCCGCCTGGCGCGGCGCCTGCGCGCGCTGGGCCGGCAGGACTTCGCCAGCTATCTGGACCAGCTCGAGAACGAGCCGGATGCGCCGGAATGGGAAGATTTCGTCAATGCGTTGACGACCAACCTGACCGCGTTTTTCCGAGAATCGCACCATTTCCCGATCCTGGCGGACTTCGCGCAGCAGCGGGGCGGTCCCGTGTCGGTCTGGTGCTGTGCGGCTTCCACCGGCGAGGAACCCTATTCCATCGCCATCACGCTGGCCGAAGCCCTGGGCCCGCGCGCCAGCGGCTGCACGGTGCTGGCCACCGACATCGACACCAACGTACTGAACCGGGCGCGCAGCGCGGTCTACCCCGCCGAGCGCGTGGCCAAGATGGAAGAAAGCCGGCTCAAGCGCTTCTTCCTGAAAGGCCGCGGCGCCAACGCCGGGCAGGTCAGGGTGCGCCCCGAGATCGCCGATATGGTGCGGTATGAAACCTTGAACCTGCTGGCGCCAACGTGGCCGATCAGCGAGAAGTTCGACGTGATCTTCTGCCGCAACGTCATGATTTATTTCGATAAGCCGACCCAGGCGAAGATCCTTGAGCGGTTCGTGCCGCTGCTCAAGCCGGGCGGCCTGCTGTTCGCGGGCCATTCCGAGAACTTCACCTATATCAGTCGGGATTTCCGTCTGCGCGGGCAGACAGTGTACGAATGCGCGGGCAGGGCCTAGGCGGGCCCTCGCGGCAAGCTTGCGGTCGGACCGAGGCGATAAACAATGCAGAAAATCAGAGTCTTATGTGTGGATGATTCCGCGCTGGTGCGCGGACTGATGACCGAAATCATCAACAGCCAGCCGGATATGGAAGTGGTTGCGACCGCGCCCGATCCGCTGGTGGCGCGCGAGTTGATCAAAAAGCACAATCCCGACGTGCTGACGCTGGACGTGGAAATGCCGCGCATGGACGGCCTGGACTTCCTCGAAAAGCTGATGCGCCTGCGGCCGATGCCGGTGGTGATGGTGTCTTCGCTGACCGAGCGGGGCGGTGAAATCACGTTGCGCGCGCTGGAACTGGGCGCCATCGACTTCGTCACCAAACCCAAGCTGGGCATTCGTGACGGTCTGTTGGAATACACCGAGATCATCGCCGACAAGATCCGCGCCGCCTCGCGTGCCAAGTTGCGCGCGCCCAGCCCGCATGCGCCGCCGGCGGCGCCGGCGCCGATGTTGCGCCGGCCGCTGGCGAGCTCGGAAAAGCTGGTGATCGTAGGCGCCTCCACGGGCGGCACGGAAGCCATTCGTGAAGTGTTGCAGCCTTTGCCGCCGGACAGCCCGGCGATCCTGATCACGCAGCACATGCCGGCTGGCTTCACGCGTTCGTTCGCGCAGCGCCTGGATGCCCTGTGCGCGGTGACGGTGCGCGAGGCCGTGCACGGCGAGCGCGTGCTGCCGGGCCACGTGTACCTGGCGCCGGGCGGCGAGATGCACATGCGCCTGGGCCGCAGCGGCGCCAACTACGTGATCGAGCTGGAAGCCAGCGAGCCGGTCAATCGCCACCGCCCGTCGGTGGATGTGTTGTTTAATTCCGCGGCCGTGGCGGCGGGCAAGAACGCCATCGGTGTCATCCTGACCGGAATGGGCAAGGACGGGGCGGCCGGCATGCTGGCCATGCATCGCGCCGGCGCTCATACCATTGCGCAGGATGAGGCCAGTTGCGTGGTTTTTGGCATGCCCCGGGAGGCCATTGCGCTCGGCGCGGCTGATGAAGTGGTGCCGCTGTCGGCGATGAGTGAGCGCATTCTGACTCGCCTGGGCGACCGGGGACACCGCGTTTGACGCGGATGTCGTCCCGATCGGTCCCAAGCAAATTTCTTCTGGAGTAAAAGATGGTAGACAAGGGCATCAAGATTCTGGTGGTGGATGATTTCCCCACCATGCGGCGGATCATCCGCAACCTGCTCAAGGAGTTGGGTTTCGAGAACGTGGATGAAGCCGAAGACGGCGCGATCGGGCTGGAGAAGTTGCGCAACGGCGGCTTCCAGTTCGTCGTGTCCGACTGGAACATGCCCAACCTGGACGGCCTGGAAATGCTCAAGCAGATCCGCGCCGACGCCAGCCTGGCCTCGCTGCCGGTATTGATGGTGACCGCCGAGGCCAAGAAAGAGAACATCGTGGCGGCGGCCCAGGCCGGCGCCAATGGCTACGTGGTCAAGCCCTTTACCGCGGCGACGCTGGAAGAGAAGCTGGTCAAGATCTTCGAAAAACTCGGCGGCTGAGGTGTGCAATGAGTTCGACGCAGAATGAAGACCCGACTGATTCGCCTGACCTGATTCACCGCATCGCCTCGCTGACGCGCATGCTGCGCGACAGCATGCGTGAGCTGGGGCTGGACCAGGCGATCAAGGATGCGGCCAACGCCATCCCCGATGCCCGCGACCGCCTGCGCTACGTGGCTCAGATGACCGAACAGGCCGCCAATCGCGTGCTGAACGCGACCGAGGCCGCCGGCCCGATCCAGGACGGCATGTCGCGCTCGGCCCAGGCGCTGGATAGCCGCTGGCAGCAATGGTACGACCAGCCGCTGGAATTGCCTGAGGCCCGCGAGCTGGTCAAGGATACGCGCGCGTTCCTGCAGGATGTGCCCAAGCAGACGCAGCAGACCCAGTCCAAGCTGATGGAAATCATCATGGCGCAGGACTTCCAGGATCTCACCGGCCAGGTCATCATGCGCATGATGGATGTGGTCGGCGCGATCGAGCGCGAACTGCTGCAGGTGCTGCTGGACAACGTGCCGCAGGAACGCCGCGACGAAGCCAACAGCCTGCTCAATGGTCCGCAGGTCAGTCCGCAGGGCAAGGCCGACGTGGTCACCAGCCAGGATCAGGTCGACGACCTGCTCGCCAGCCTGGGCTTTTGAACCGGCGGCAATCGCACGCGACCATGCCCGGCCGCCGGGCATGGTCGTATTCCCTAAGGGTGTGAAAGCCTGCCCTTGGGTAGACTGCAACAATAAGAATCGGGGCCAGCAGCAGGAGACAGGGCGCGGCCACGCGCCCAAGGCAACGGATGCCCGCAGAAGGCGATCCGGGCCGCACAAGGAGGTGCTATCTTGGCCAGATCCGTATTCCGATTCGGAGGCATCTGGGGTTTGCTGCGCCGGCTCAATCGCGGCCGCGCGACGTTGTCCGAACGCCCCTTGTCCCTCAGCCCGGCCGCCTGGCCGCTTTACCGCTTCCTGGCGGGTATCCGTGGCCGCATCGCCACGGTGCGGCAATCCAGCATCGAAATCGCCCTGAACGCGGCCCGTACCCAGTTCCAGGCCGGGCGTTGCGCGCAGATGGCGCAGGAGCAGGCGCGCGCGGCCGAGGCGCTGGCGGCCAGTGGCGCCCAGATCGCGGCGCTGTCCGCTTCCACGTCGACCCACGTGCGCGACATCGCCGAGGTGTCGGGGCAGAACCTGCGTGCGGCCGAACAGGCGCTGGCGGAGCTGTGCGAGGTCAAGGAGCGGGTCGATCGCATGACCCGTGAGATGGCGGTCTTCAGCGACGTGGTGGGCCAGTTGACGGACCGGGCGCGTTCGGTGGGCGACATCAGCAAGCTGATCAAGGACATCGCACTGCAGACGCAACTGCTGGCGCTGAATGCCGGCGTCGAGGCGGCGCGCGCTGGCGATGCGGGGCGCGGGTTCGCGGTGGTCGCCAGCGAGGTCGGCCGGCTGGCCGAGCGGGTCAATGCCGCCACCAGCGACATCGGCCGCCATACCGGCGAGATGCTGGAACTGGTCGATTCGACCCAGCGACAGACGGGAACATTGCGCGAGGACGTGGACGCCTCCGGCGCGGTATTGGACAAGACCCGCCAGGATTTCCAGCATTTTGTGCGGGATTTCGACAGCATGAACCGCCAGGTGGGCGAAGTGGTGCAGGCGATCGGCGAAGTCGATGCCACCAACCACGGCATGAGCCAGGACGTGAGCCGGATCGCGGCGCTCAGCGCCGACGTGCGCGAACGGGTGGCCAGCATGTCGGGCGAGATCGACCGCATCCGGCGCCAGACCGAGAGCGTGCAGGAGGTCCTGTCGGACATGCGCACCGGCAATACCGCTTTCGACCGGCTGTCGGAGACGCTGGAGGCCTTCCGCGCGGCGGCGGCGCGGCTGCTGGGGCATGCCCGCGCGCGCGGCCTGGACGTGTTCGACCGCCATTACCAGCGCATCGCGGGCAGCGAGCCGCCGCGCTATCACACGGCCTACGATCGGGCCATTGACGAGTCCCTGACGCGGCTGCTGGACGGTGTGCTGGCGGCGGTGCCGGGCGGCAGTTATGCGCTGCTGGTGGACGCGCGTGGCTACGCCCCGGCGCACAACAGCCGGTATTCGCATGCGCCCAGCGGCGACCCGGCGCAGGACATCGCGCGGGTGCGCCACAAGCGGATTTTCGACGACCCGGTGGGCGCGCGCCTGGCCGCGAACACCGAAACCCTGCTGTTCCAGACCTATTCGCGGGACACCGGCGAGATCGTCAATGACATTTCCGTGCCGTTGTTCCTGGATGGCGAGCACTGGGGCGCGGTGCGTATCGGCCTGGACTATGTGCGTTTCCAGGCCGCGCTTGAGGACGCCGGACAGGCTGCCAGGACGGCGGCCGTGGCAGGGTGAAAGACCGCGGGGCGGGGCGGCGGCCCCTCAGCCGGCGGGCGCGCCGGCCGGCCCTGGCGGCCGCTCCCGGGCATGCCGGTGGCCGGCAGGGCACGGGCGCATCCGGGAATAGCGCCGCTTTCCCCCCGTTTCTTGGCTTATCGCCAAATGGCCATGCCTCCTAGAATCTCGGCGGGCAGCTCGTAATCCGTCAATCCGCGAGCCGCAACGACACCGCAGAGCATGGCCGAAGAAAGCGACCTCGAGAAAACCGAAGCCGCCTCTCCCAGGCGCCTGGAAAAGGCGCGCGAGGAGGGGCAGATTGCGCGTTCCCGGGAGCTGGGCACGTTCATGATGCTGGCCGTCGGGGTCGGGACGATCTGGGCCACCGGGGCTTCGATTTATCAGGGACTGAACGGCGTGCTGCGCAATGGCTTGGCGTTCGACCAGCGCGTGGTGTCCGATCCGGGCGTCATGGTCGAGCAGGCCGTCGATGGCTTTGGCCACGCGCTGCTGGTGGTGTTGCCGATCTTCGGCCTGCTGGCGGTGGTCGCGGTGCTGTCCAGCGTGTTGCTGGGCGGGATCGTCATCTCCGGCAAGCCGTTGTCGCCGAATTTCTCGAAGCTGAGCCTGTTCGCCGGGCTCAAGCGCATGTTCTCGTCGCAGACCGTGGTCGAACTGATCAAGGCGCTGGCCAAGGCCCTGCTGGTGGGCGGGGTCGCGGTGTGGGTGCTGTGGCGCTATCACGACGACATGCTCAGCCTGATGCACGTGGCGCCGTCGGCGGCGCTGACCAAGGCTTTGAGCCTGGTGGCGATGTGCTGCGCCTTCATCGTCGCCTCGCTGCTGATCGTGGTGCTGCTGGACGTGCCGTGGCAGATCTGGAGCCATCTGAAGAAATTGCGCATGTCCAAGGAAGACGTGCGCCAGGAGCACAAGGAAAGCGAAGGGGATCCGCACACCAAGGCCCGCATCCGCCAGCAGCAGCGCCAGGCGGCGCGCCGGCGCATGATGTCCGAGGTTCCCAAGGCCGACGTGGTGGTGACCAACCCGACCCACTACGCCGTTGCGCTGAAGTACGAGGAAGACAGGAACGGCGCGCCGCGGGTGCTGGCCAAGGGCACCGGGCTGGTAGCCGCCAAGATCCGCGAGCTGGCCGCCGAACACCGCATTCCCACCCTTGAGGCGCCGCCGCTGGCGCGCGCCTTGTATCAACACGTCGAGCTGGGGCACGAAATCCCGGCCGAGCTATATACCGCCGTCGCGGAAGTGCTGGCGTGGGTCTTCCAGTTGCGCTCGTGGCGCTCGGGATGGGGCGCCGAACCCTCGGCGCCCACCTCCCTGGCCGTGCCGGCCGAGCTGGACCCGCAGGCCAAATCCGCAGCACAAGGAGTTTAAGGAATGAGCGCTCTGCTCACCATGTTGAAAAGCACTGGAGGCACGCATGCGCGCCTGCTGGCCGGCCCCATCCTGATCGTGATGGTGCTGGGCATGATGGTGCTGCCGCTGCCCACTTTCCTGCTCGACCTGCTGTTCACCTTCAACATCGCGCTGTCGGTGATGATCCTGCTGGTGGCCATGTTCACCCGCAAGCCGCTGGATTTCGCCGCATTCCCGGCGGTGCTGCTGTTCGCCACGCTGCTGCGCCTGTCGCTGAACGTCGCCTCGACCCGCGTGGTGCTCCTGAACGGCCACAGCGGTCCGGACGCCGCAGGCAAGGTGATCGAGGCCTTCGGCCACTTCCTGGTGGGCGGCAACTTCGCCGTCGGCATCATCGTCTTCGTCATCCTGACCATCATCAACTTCATCGTCATCACCAAGGGCGCGGGGCGCATCGCCGAAGTCGGCGCGCGCTTCACCCTGGACGCAATGCCGGGCAAGCAGATGGCCATCGACGCCGACCTGAATGCCGGCCTGATCGGCGAGGATGAGGCCCGCAAGCGCCGCGCCGAGGTGTCGCAGGAATCCGACTTCTTCGGCTCGATGGACGGCGCCAGCAAATTCGTGCGCGGCGACGCCATCGCCGGCCTGCTGATCATGGTGATCAACGTCATCGGCGGCCTGATCGTGGGCGTGGCCCAGCACGATATGTCGATGAGCGAATCGGCTCGCGTCTATACGCTGCTGACCATCGGCGACGGCCTGGTGGCGCAGATCCCGGCGCTGGTGATCTCGACCGCCGCCGGCGTGGTGGTGTCGCGCGTGTCGACCGACCAGGACATCGGCCAGCAGATCATCAGCCAGCTGTTCTCCAATCCCAGTGTGATGTTCCTGACGGCCGGCATCATTGGCATCATGGGCCTGATCCCGAACATGCCGCACGTGGCCTTTCTGACCCTGGCCGGCGCCCTGGCCTGGGGCGGCTGGGCCATGCTCCAGCGGCGCAAGGCGGCCGAGGAGGCCGCCGCCGAGGCGCCGCAGCAGGCTGTGACGCAGGCGCAGGCCGCCGCCGCCGAAGCCAGCTGGGACGACGTGTCGATGGTGGACCAGCTAGGCCTGGAGGTCGGCTACCGCCTGATTCCGCTGGTCGACCATGCCCAGAACGGCGAGCTGCTGCACCGCATCCGGAGCCTGCGCAAGAAATTCGCCCAGGACGTCGGCTTCCTGCCGCCGGTGGTGCACATCCGCGACAACCTGGAGCTCAAGCCCAACGACTACCGCATCCTCTTGTCGGGCGTGGAGATCGGCCACGGGGTGGCCATGCCGGGGCAGTGGCTGGCGATCGATCCGGGCGGCGTGACCATGCAGATCAAGGGCACGCCCACCACCGATCCGGCCTTTGGCCTGCCGGCGCTGTGGATCGACGGCAGCCTGCGCGACCAGGCCCAGGTGGTGGGCTACACCGTGGTCGATGCCGGCACCGTGGTGGCGACCCACCTGAACCACCTGATGCACCGCCATGGTTCCAACCTGCTCGGCCGCCAGGAAGTGCAGCAGTTGCTGGACCGCATCGGCCGCGACGCGCCCAAGCTGGTCGAGGACCTGGTGCCCAAGACGCTGTCGCTCACCGCGCTGCAGAAGGTGCTGCAGGGCTTGCTGGCCGAGGAAGTGCCGATCCGCGACATGCGCACCATCATCGATACGCTGTCCGAACACGGCCCGCGTCTGGCGGCGCTGGCGGCCGGCACTGGCGGCCAGCCCGATATCAACGAACTGATCGCGCTGACCCGCCGTTCGCTGGGCCGCGCCATCACCCAGCAATGGTTCCCGGGCGAGGGCGAGCTGCGCGTGATCGGCCTGGACGTCAAACTCGAGCGGGTGCTGTCGCAGGCGCTGACCACTAGCGGCGGTCTGGAACCGGGTCTGGCGGATACACTGCTGCGCGAAACCCAGGCGGCGGTCGAGCGCCAGGAGTCGCAGGGCAATGCCCCGGTGCTGCTGGTGTCGCCGGTGCTGCGCGCGCCGCTGTCGCGCTTCCTGCGCCACCATCTGCCGCAGTTGGGGGTGTTGTCGAATACGGAGATTCCGGATGAGCGCATGGTCCGCGTGACCGCCCTCATCGGCGGAGGTAATGGTCAATGAAAATAAGCCGCTTCTTTGGAGCCAATAGCCGCGAGGTCATGCGCCAGGTGCGCCAGATACTCGGTCCGGACGCGCTGATCGTGTCGAACCGCAGCGTGGATGGGGGTATCGAGGTGCTGGCCACGGTCGATGGCGCGTTCGACGACGCGCCCGGGCATGCGCAGGAGCACGCGCCGCGTGCCTATGCCGACGGCCACGCGCCGGCGCCCCGCGCACCGCTGGCGCACGAGGCGCAGGCGGCGCCGCAGCCTGCCTATGGAACGCCTATGCCGCGACCGGCTCATGGGGCCGGCGTCGCGCCGCATTATGACGGTGGCACTGCCGCGCAGCCGGCCTCGCCGCCGCCCATGACGCCGCCGCCGGCCTATGCCGTGCCGTCGCGCTCCATTGCCGCCTATCAGTCGGCCTACGCCGCGCCGGCCACGCCGGCGCATGAGGCGCGGGCCGAGCCCGCCGTTCGCCCGGCGCCGCCCGCGGCCAGCC
>NZ_CADIJV010000064.1 GCF_902859765.1 Achromobacter pulmonis | reverse complement strand
CGCCGCTGACGCCGCCGCGATGCCCGGCGGCCGCCGGCGCCGGCGGCCACGTCGCCTCATTTCTCGTCGCCCTTGACCGTGTGCGCAGCCGCGCCCCCACGCACCAACCCCATCTGCACCGCGATATAGGCCGCCTCGGCCTGGTTGCGCGCGTTCAGCTTCCAGTACAGGGTCCGGGCGTGGCTCTTCACCGTGGCCACTGAAATCCCCACCTGCTGGCCGATCTCGCGCATGGTCTTGCCCTGCACCAACAGCTGCAGGATTTCCTCCTGCCGTTGCGTCAGCTCGCGCAATTCCTGCAGCGGCGCCTGAGAGGCGGCCAGTACCCTGGGCGACGGTTGCGGATAGCATTCCCCGCCCGCCAGCACCAGGCTGACAGCGGCGGCCAGCGCGTCAGGGCTGGACGCCTTGGGCAGATAGCCGGCCACGCCGGCACGGGCGCAAGCGGCCATCACGTTCTGGTCCAGCACCGAGTACAGCGCCAGCACCAGCCGCGGCATGAACAGCGCCATCGCCTGCGACAGCAGACCGATGTCGGGTTCGGCCACGCCGCTGCAGCCAACCACCAGCAATTCCACTGGCCGGTTGATCGAACCTTGCATGTTGACGAGATGGGCTGGCGAGATCGCCAGAATGTCCTCGGCGTTCCGCACACGCTCCAGCACATGCTGGATGGCGACACGAAGCAGAGCGTAGTCTTCGATTAGAACGGTTGTCATCCCGGGGGGAACCTTGTGACGCTGGGTCCAGACACGGTTCCCATGGCACGGCTGCGCTCGGCGGCAACGGCGGTTCCTGCGCCTGGCCAGGCTCACGGGAATCTCGTCCGCCGCGTGGCATCATGCTGGCGCGCATTGTGATGCGCCATCTCAACCATGCTTGCGGACACAACCCATGCTATCAGCGGCTACGTTCGCTGAATCTCGTGCAGGAGGATGATTGGTGGAGGAATGCTGCGGCACGGCGACCGTCGATGACGCAGTGAGTATGCCCTAGGCGGGATGGCCGGGCCGGCCCCCCCGCCCCTAGCCCAGCTTGCGGCCGTAGAGCTGTCCGGCCTCGGCTTCGCGGCCGTTCGGCTCATGCCATTCCAGCGTGGCGCCCCGCTGCAGCGCCGCATACACGGCTTCGCCCTTGTTCTTGACATGCAGGCGCTGATAAAGGGTGCAGGCATGCGTCTTGGCGGTCGCGACCGAAATATTCAGCATCCGGCTGACCGTCTTGATGGGATAGCCGCGCGCCAGCAACACCAGCACTTCGTATTGGCGCGGGGTGATCTGCAACAGCTGGGCGCCGGCGCTGACCGGCATGGAGGCCTTGCTCGCGCCATCGTCCAGGTCACGCGCGGGCAAGGCGCAACTGGCCTGCGCCGGAGCCTGCAATGCCTGCTCGCTCGGGAAACACTGTCCGCCGGCCATGACCAGGCGTATCGCCGCTTCCAGGATCTCGACCGATGCCGTCTTCATCAGGCAGCCAAAGACACTGGCGCCCGGCAAACCCTGCACCGGCATCGGCAGCGGCATGACATCGGTCAGCAGCAGGATCCGCTTGGGACTCAATTCACGCTGGATCTCGTGCAGCGTGCTCCAGGCTTCCTCGCTGTCCACCGGCAGGCCGTAGATCAGGAGATCGGCGCCCGCATGCGCGCCACTGGCCTTGGAGACGTCGGCCAACCCCATTCCCTCGATTTCCCACACATCGTCCAACTTGCTCAGAATCTGCCATAACCCCAGCCGCAAGAGCGGATGAGCTTCAATCAGGACCATCTTGGCCATGGTGTCCTCCCGGTAGTTCGACAGGCCTAGAAGGGATCTTCGCTGTGCTGAAGACTATTTTTTTTCCAACCCTGCGCGGGTGTTCCGCAATATCCCGGAATATCTAATGAAGCCGTACCGGGCCATTTGGGCTGGGGACTTTCGTAGCCAACATAACGGATGGCATGAACTCATCTTATGGTTCGAATTTCGCAAAATCAAGACACTTGCAATTGATATAATCCGACAAAAACAGAAATCATTCGTTAGCCTTAAACCCGTCTCCTAAATCCGGATGAGAGGGTGCCATCATCCTTTCATCCGCTAGGGTTTTTACCGAGCCCCCCTCTGGAGCATCGCGCCGTCCTACCGCGGCGGCAGCGGCCGCGCGCACGGCATGGGCCGGAACCCGTCCGCGGCCAGGCATGACCACGCCCAGCCCGAGGGCTGCAGGGGACTGCAAGGATAGGCCGGATTGACGTACAGGCTTGTCTATATGTTTCCAGCGACACATTAAGCCCGGACAAGAAAGCCGTAATCGCAATATAGGTAACATTTTTATTTTCTATCACTACGGCGTCATTTACTCCATATAGGCGAAGTCAAATACCGTATGCCCCCCCCCTGATGATGCCAATGGTGCATTGAAGCATGGCGTTTTCTCAGGAAACTGGCGTAGTGAATTTCGCCATCGGTCTCGACGTAGGTCGAAGGCGACAGCTCTTCGATGCGGTTGAGCGAAACGCCCTTGCCGTAGTGGCAGAAGCCTTGGTACTGCGCGCAGCGGATCACCTCTCCCGCAGGAGAGACAATGATGCCGGCGTTGCGGGCCCGCATCGGGTTGCGCACGATGGGGTTGCAGGCGTGCGGCGTCCACTGCTTCGAGCGCGGCGAATCGGCGAAAAAGGCGAATAATTCGTCGCAGTGGCTCTGGCCATCCGTGCGATCGATATTGGTTAACAGCCACCAGTATTCACCGCGCTTGAATATAATCGTATCGACCGCCGAAACATCGGTCATCAACGTCATGTCCAATTCCCATTTCAACGGGAATTCGGTGCATTTCCATAATTCTATGCTGCGATTTCCACAGGTTTCCGGCACCATGTAGGTAACGCCTTCGTACTCGAATATATAAGGAAACGATAAATGATAGGGTAGGCTCAGAGCGGTCCCCAACAGCCGGAAAGCCCCGTCCTCAAAGGTTGCGACCGAAATCGTGCCTTTGCGGGAATTAAAATCGTAATCCTCGAAAAATATATATGGATTATTGCCGTGCGTATATACAAAGGGATCCGCGAAGAATCGACCCTTGGGCGGCTGCAATACCATGGCCTCGGACACCACCGCCTGCTGCCGGGCCGATGGAAACATCCCTATCCGCCAACGCACATTGCGCCCCATGACGCGGCGCACAATCAAATCACCCATTAACCAGGCCTGGCGCGCGATATAGGCGGCGCTGTCCCATTCGGCCGGATCGTCGCGGCGCTGGCCGCTCATGATCTGCATGCCGGGCGGCGCCGCGCCCGGGCGCGCCCGCGCCAGCGCCAGCAAGGCGTCGTAAACCATGAAATTGCCGAGGCTGAAGGCGCGCGTCTGGTTCTTCAGCCAGAACACCTCCGTGTTGAAACTGCGCTGGTCCAGCAGCGCATCCTGCTCCACGCTCGCCCCCACCCGCCACAGCTTGACGGTGGTATGGTCCTCGCGCTGGTAGACCTCCCAGAACCCGGCGTAGCGGCTGGTCGACACCGCGATATCGGAATAGCTCAGCTGCCATATGCCGAGCCTGGCCCAATCCGCCATGCGCGCGCGCAGCGGCGGCACCAGCGGCCGCGCCCCCAGCATGATCACCAGGTCCAGCCCCAGCGCCGCGACGCCGTCGTCACGGCCGGCATCGCCCGGATCGGCCGGCAGGCGCAGCAGCGGCACCGCTGCCGGCAAGCCATCGCGCAGGTCGCGGCAGGCCAGCATCTGCCGCTGCCGCGGCGGCAACAGGCGCGACTCCAGCCGCGACAGGGTGCCGAACAGCGCCTTGGCGCCCAGCCGTGGTTCGGTGCCGGTCTTCTCCATCACCAGCAAGGCGGCCATGTCGTAGTCCTGGCTGCGCGCGAGCCACTCGACCATGTCGTGGATCCACCCGGGCTGGTCGGTCCCGTCCAGCAACAGCCCCACTCGGTAGGTTTTCATATCTCCTGCTCCTGTGTCAGGGCGCAATGGCCTGCGGCACCGGAACGGCGATGGGGCTCGCCAGGCGCATCCACGGTGCCACGGTTTCAAGTCCTCGCGCTGATACTGCGGCGTTTCGGCGCGGCTTTCCAGACGGCTTTCAATCTAGGGCGCTCGTCCGAGGACAAACGGCGTAGCGCCGTTTGGACGAGGCGTCCGCCTTTTTCTCGGCCAACGGCGCGAGCCTTCGTGCAAAGGAACGAAGGGCTCGTCCGGAACGTCTCGGGATTCATGCGTACCGGCTAGGGATAACCACTATCGAATCCTGGCACCGGGACGTGCATACTGCTTTCAAACGAACGTTTGATTTCACCCAAATGCAAGAACTCAGATCCTCCAACACCCGCGAATCGATCCTGGACACCGCCGAAGCCCTGTTCGCACAGCAGGGCCACGACGGCACGTCCATGCGCCAGATCACCGGCGCGGCGGGTGTCAACCTGGCGTCGGTCAACTATCACTTCGGTTCCAAGGAATCGCTGGTCCAGGCCGTGCTCAAGCGGCGGCTGGAAGTCCTGAACCGCGAACGCCTGCGCCTGCTGGACGAACTCGAAGCGCAGGCCCAGGGCAAGCCGCTCAAGCCGTCGCAGATCGTCGATGCGTTCTTCGGCACGCTGCTGCGGCTGGCGGCCGATCCGGCGCAGGCCGGCAGCACGTTCCTGCCGCTGCTCGAACGCACCATGACCAACCCCACCGGCTTTATCCGCGCGCTGTTCGCCGAGGAATACGCCGACGTGCTCGATCGGTATCGCAACGCCCTCTTCGCCGCGCTGCCCGATGTGCCGCGCGCCGAGATCGTGTGGCGTTTCCAGTTCATGCTCGGCGCCACCTCTTACGCCATCATCGGCACCGACCTGCTGCGCTCGGTGACCGGCTGGACGGTCGACGAGGCCGAGCAACCCGACAACCCCGAGCTGCTGCTGCCCCGCCTGATGAGCTTCCTGCTCGGCGGCCTGCGCGCTCCCCTGCCGCAGCATCCCGCCACCTAGGGCGCGCGCCCCGGGGTCAGTGCGGTGCGGCAGTTCCTGAGAATTCGAAAAAGGAGACAAGGAAAATGAATGCAGTCATCGTCGCGCTGGTCGTCATCGCGCTGCTGGCCGCCGTGCTGCTCGGCGTGCGGCCCGTCAGGCGGGCCTTGCTGTCGGCGCCGATCTTCAATCTCTACCGCAAGGTGCTGCCGCAGATGTCGGACACCGAGCGCGATGCGCTCGAGGCTGGCACGGTCTGGTGGGAAGGCGAGCTGTTCCGCGGCCGCCCCGACTGGAAGCGCCTGCTGGCCTATCCGCGTCCGCGCCTGACCGACGCAGAACGGCATTTCCTCGACCACCAGGCCGAAGAGGCCTGCCGCATGGTCGACGACTGGAACATCTCGCAGGAGCGCTTCGACCTGCCCGCCGAGGTCTGGGACTATCTCAAGCGCAACGGCTTTCTCGGCATGATCATCCCCAAGGAATACGGCGGCCTGGCGTTCTCGGCCTACGCGCATTCCGAGATCGTGACCAAGCTGTCGACGCGCTCGTCGGCGCTGGCGGTCTCGGTGATGGTGCCCAACTCGCTCGGCCCCGCCGAGCTGCTGTTGCACTACGGCACCGATGAACAGAAGAACCACTACCTGCCGCGCCTGGCGCGCGGCGAGGAAGTGCCGGCGTTCGCGCTGACCAGCCCGTGGGCCGGTTCCGACGCCGCCGCCATCCCCGACAGCGGCATCGTCTGCAAGGGCGAATGGCAGGGCCGCGAAGTGATCGGCATGCGTGTCAGCTGGGACAAGCGCTACATCACGCTGGCGCCGGTCTGCACGCTGCTGGGCCTGGCCTTCCGCCTGTACGACCCGGACGGCCTGCTGGGCAGCGTGAAAGACCTGGGCATCACCTGCGCGCTGGTGCCGCACGACCACCCGGGCGTGGACACCGGCCGCCGCCACTTTCCGCTGAACGCCATGTTCATGAACGGCCCGACCCGCGGCCAGGACGTCTTCATGCCGCTGGACTTCATCATCGGCGGCCCGGCCATGGCCGGCCAGGGCTGGCGCATGCTGATGGAATGCCTGGCGGCCGGCCGCTCGATTTCCCTGCCGTCGTCCAACACCGGCATGGCCAAGCTGACCGCGCGCGCCGTCGGCGGCTACGCCCGCGTGCGCAGCCAGTTCCGCACCCCGGTCGGCAAGTTCGAAGGCGTCGAGGAAGCCCTGGCCCGCATCGGCGGCCACACCTACATGATGGACGCCGCGCGCGGCATGACCGCCGGCGCCGTCGACCTGGGCGAGAAGCCTTCGGTGGTCTCGGCCATCGTCAAATACCACGTCACCGAACGCGCCCGCCAAGTGGTCAACGACGGCATGGACGTCATCGGCGGCAAGGGCATCTGCCTGGGCCCGTCCAACTTCCTGGGCCGCGCCTACCAGCAGATTCCCATCGGCATCACCGTGGAAGGCGCCAACATCCTGACGCGCAGCCTGATCATCTTCGGCCAGGGCGCGATCCGCTGCCATCCCTATGTGCTGGCCGAGATGCGCGCCGCCCAGTCGCCCGACCGCAAGCAAGGCCTGGACGATTTCGACCGCGCCTTCTGGGGCCACGTCGGCTTCGTCGCGCGCAACAAGCTGCGCGCGCTGGGCACCGCCCTGACCGGCGGCCGTTTCATCGGCGTCGACGCCGACGTCGCGCCCGAAATGAAGCGCTACTACCAGCTGCTGAGCCGCTATTCGGCCGCCTTCGCCCTGCTGGCCGACACCTCGATGCTGGTGCTGGGCGGCAGCCTCAAGCGCCGCGAACGCCTGTCGGCGCGCCTGGGCGACATTCTGTCGCAGATGTACCTGGCCAGCGCCGCGCTCAAGCGCTTCGAGGACGAGGGCCGCCAGCGCGCCGACGCGCCGCTGGCGCACTGGTCGGTGCAGGATGCGCTGTACCGCCTGCAGGACGCCATCGACGGCGTGCTGGAAAATTACCCCAACCGGCTGGTGGCGTGGGGCCTGCGCCGCATCGTCTTCCCCTGGGGCCGGCCGCAGTCGCTGCCGTCCGACCAACTGGGCCAGGAGGTGGCGCGCCTGCTCATCAACCCCGGCGCGGCGCGCGATCGCCTGACCGCCGGTTGCCATGTGCCCGCCAGCGCCGACGAACCGGTCGGCGCGATCGAGCAGGCGCTGGCCGCCACCCTCGAAGCCGAACCGATCGAATCGAAGATCCGCGAGTTCGAGAAGCGCGGCACGCTCGATGGCAACCCGCAGGCCAACGTGCGCGACCTGGCCGATGCCGTCCATGCCGCTGGCGGCATCACCGCCGAAGAATATG
Source organism: Achromobacter pulmonis (assembly GCF_902859765.1). GTDB lineage: Bacteria > Pseudomonadota > Gammaproteobacteria > Burkholderiales > Burkholderiaceae_B > Achromobacter > Achromobacter pulmonis. The sequence goes on along the minus strand of NZ_CADIJV010000064.1, from coordinate 2,010 downwards.
CGGTGGTCAAGCGCCGCAACGACTTGCGCGACATCGTGGTGAAAGTGGATGACTTCCCCTTTGACCTGGGCATCACCGGCGCGGTCAAGCCGGCCGGCGAACGCAAGGCGGCCTGAGCCCCGTCCACACACCAAGGAGATCGGATGGCATTCAAACCGGTATATGTGGTCGACGGCGCCCGCACCCCCTTCCTGAAGGCGCGCTCGGGCCCCGGCCCGTTCGCCGCCGGCGACCTGGCCGTGCAGGCCGGCCGTGGCCTGTTGCTGCGCCAGCCCTACGCCCCCACCGAGCTGGACGAAGTCATCGTCGGCTGCGCCGCGCCCTCGGCCGACGAGGTCAACATCGGCCGCGTGATCGCGCTGCGGCTGGGCTGCGGCAACAAGGTGCCCGGCTGGACCGTAATGCGCAATTGCGCCTCGGGCATGCAAGCCCTGGATTCCGCCATCGCCAACATCCAGACCGGACGCTCGCAGCTGGTGCTGGCCGGCGGCACCGACGCCCTGTCGCATGCGCCGGTGCTGTTCTCGGACGACATGGTGCGCTGGCTGGCCAGTTGGTATGCGGCCCGCGGCCTGGGCGCCAAACTGGCCACCCTGCGCCGCCTGCGGCCGCGCCATCTGGCGCCCGTCATCGGCCTGCTCAAGGGCCTGACCGACCCGGTGGTCGGCCTGTCGATGGGCCAGACCGCCGAAAACGTCGCCACCCGCTTCGGCATCAGCCGCCAGGCCATGGACGCCTATGCCGCGCAAAGCCATGCGCGCGCCCTGGCCGGACGCGCCAACGGCGCCTTCACGGAAATCACGCCGCTGATCGACACGCAGGGCAAGCTGTACCCGGACGACGACGGCGTGCGCGAGGATTCCACGCCCGAAAAGCTGGCCAGGCTCAAGCCGGTGTTCGACAAGCCCTGGGGCAACATCACCGCCGGCAACAGCTCGCAGGTTACCGACGGGGCCGCCATGCTGGTGCTGGCCTCCGAGGAAGCGGTGCAACGCTGGAACCTGCGGCCGCTGGGCCGCATCATCGACAGCCAGTGGGCCGGCCTCGACCCGGCCATGATGGGCCTGGGTCCGGTCCACGCGGCCACCCCGATCCTGCAACGCCACGGCCTGGGCCTGAATGACCTGGACTTGTGGGAGATCAACGAAGCCTTCGCCGCCCAAGTGCTGGGCTGCCTGGCGGCCTGGCAGGACGAGGCCTATTGCCAGGAACACTTCGGCACGCCCGCCTGGGGCGCGCTCGACCCGGCCCGCCTGAACGTGGACGGCGGCGCCATCGCCATCGGCCATCCGGTGGGCGCCTCGGGCGCCCGCATCGTGCTGCACCTGCTGGAGGCGCTCAAGCGCCGCGGCGCGCGGCGCGGCATGGCCGCCATCTGCATCGGCGGCGGCCTGGGCGGCGCGATGCTGGTCGAAACGCTGGACGAGGACCGCCAATGAACACGCTCGACACGCTCTCTCACTGGCGCCTGGAGCGCGACGCCGACGGCCTGGCCTGGCTGACGTTCGACCGCGCCGGCAGCGCGGTCAACGCGCTGTCGGCCGACACCATGGCGGAACTGGCCACGGTGCTGGACGCGCTCGACGCGCAGCCGCCCAAGGGCCTGGTGATCCGCTCGGGCAAGGCCACCGGCTTCATCGTCGGCGCCGACGTCAACGAATTCGCCGAACTGAACACGCCGGAGCAGGGCCGCGCCCTGGTGGCGCGCGGCTGGAATCTGTTCAACCGCCTGGCGGCGGTGCGCTACCCGACACTGGCGCTGATCCAGGGCCATTGCCTGGGCGGCGGCCTGGAGCTGGCGCTGGCTTGCCGCTACCGGCTGGTGGAAGACGCGCCCGACGCCTCGCTGGCGCTGCCGGAAGTCATGCTGGGCATTTTTCCCGGCTGGGGTGGCATGCTGCGCCTGCCCGCCGTGGTCGGCGCGCCGGCCGCGCTCGACATGATGCTGACCGGGCGCGGCGCCGATGCGCGCCGCGCGGCCGCGCTGGGCCTGGTGGACGCGCGCGTGCC
>NZ_CADIJV010000063.1 GCF_902859765.1 Achromobacter pulmonis | reverse complement strand
GCCGCGCTGCTGGCGGCTGGCGTGGTGGGGGCCTGGGCGCCACTGCCGGCTGGCGCGGGTGGGGTGGGGGAAGGCTGGGCCGCCGCCTGCGCCGTGGCCTGGCCGGCGCTCGCCTGCGCGGGTGCGCCGTTGGCGGATGGGGAGCCGTCCGCGCGCCAGAGCGGCGCGCGGCCTTGCACTGCCGGGGCGCCTTCAGGGTATTGGGCGAGCAAGGCCAGGATGGCGCGGGCGGTGGTGCCCAGCGTGGTCGGGGCCGACGCGGTGGTGTCGCTACTGGTAACCAGGCCGCGCGCGGCCAACGCCAGCGCCGCGGCGGTCTTGGCATCGACGACCGTGGCGGGACGATCGCCGCGGCCACCGCCGGTCTGGATACCCTGGCGAGGGTCGCGGTTCGAGCCGTCGGCCGAGCCGGGCTTGTCCAGGCTGCCGGGCTGGCTGACCGCGTCCGGCCGCGCGCCCGAGACCTGATTGGCACTGGCGGCGGACATCGTCGTGCCGAGCACGGCGTCCAACCGCTGCACTAGGACGTTGCCGAGTGCCGCGGGACCCACGCTCATGCTTCAGGCGCCTGGTAACCGTAGGCCGAGAGCAGGGTCTGCTGGCGTTTCATGCGGCCCAGCAGTTCGCCCAGCCGGGCCAGTTGCGGCAGCGCCAGGTCACGCGTCATGGCGTCGTTTTCCAGGATGCGCACCAGCAGGTCGTACTTCATGGCGCGGCCGGCTTCGTCCAGTGGCGCGGTCGGTTCGGCGATGCGCAGGCGTTCGACCAGTTCACAGTATTGCTGCCCGTGGGCCATGGCCGTGTCCCAGTCGCCGGCCTGGGCGGCCGTCAACATCTCGCCCGTGATGAGGGCGATCTCCTGGTAGTGTTCCAGAATAGGGGAGGAGTACTGGGTAAGGGACGTCATGGAAATCTCGGGCGTTCGATGGCTGGCTGGATGTGTGTTTCTGGGCCATCAGGGCTGCGTTACACCAGCCGGTCGGTCGATGGAGGTTTGCCAAGCCTCGGCCAGGTCCGCCAGCAGGCGGTCGGCGATGTCCAGTTGCTCGGCATCCGCTTTCAGATTCGCCGTCAGCAGGGTGCGGACGATGTAATCGTAGAGCCGGGAGAGGTTGGCGGCGATGTCGCCGCCGGCCTCCATGTTCAGCCCGGTCTTCAGGCCTTCATCGACGATTTTGATCGCTTTCGAGATAGCCGCGCCGCGTTCGGCGACCCGGCCTTCCTGCAGGTGGATGCGCGCCTGCCCGATCGCCGCCCGGGCACCCAGGTACAGCAGGGTGATCAGCCGCTCGGGGCTCGCTCCCAGCACCTGGGTTTCCAGGCCGATATCGGCGTAGGAGCGAACGGATTGGGACCCTGTGGGGCGGCGGGCGGCGTAAGTCATTAAAGCATCTTCTACAGGTTATTTGCTCGATTTGTTCATCGCCGCAAATTGTTGGGTCAGGTAGTTGGCGGTGGTCTGCATCTGCATGTAGAACTTGTCCAGCGCCACGAAGCGGGTCCGCATCTGGTCGATTTCGGCATCGCTGGCGGCCTTGGCGCGCTTCTGCTGGGCGTCCAGGTCGCTCATGGTCTTGGCCAGGCCGTCGGTGCGCGTTTTCAGCGAACCGTTGCTGCCCAGCACGTCCTTGAAGGCGGTATCGAAATTCTTGGCCAGGCCGTTGTCGCCGGTCAGCAGCTTGGTGACGTCGGCCGGGCTTTCGGACAGCGCCTTGTCGAGCTTGGTCTGGTCGAGCTTGAGCTGGCGCGTCATCGGGTCGGTGGTGATGCCCAGGTCGGCCAGCGAGCGCACCGTGCCTTCGCCCAGCACCGCCTGCAGGGCGCTGGTCACTGACGATTGGATCGAGCGCGTGGTGCCGTCGCCGGTCAGCGGCTGGTTGGTGGCCGCCTTGGCGTCGAACGCGGTCAGGTTCTTGATGGTCGTCTGCAGCGCGTTGTAGGTCTTGATGAAGTCCTGGACTGCCTTGCTGGCCACCGAGGTGTCGGCTTCCAGCTTGAGCGTGATCGGCTTGCCGGTTTCGGTCTTGTCGGTCAGGTTCAGCGTGACGCCGTCGATGGCCGTGGAGACGTTGTTCGAGCCGCTCTTGACGGTGATGCCATTGATGAGGATCTCGGCATCGGCGGCCTTGGTGTCGGTCATGCCGCTGGTGCTGCCGTCGGGGGCGGTACTGAACGAGAGGATGTCCTGGAGCGATTGGTCGCCAGTCACCGTGATGTTCTTGACCGCGGCCTGGACGCCGGTGTCCTTGGCCGTCAGCATCAGGTAGTTGTTGCCGTTGCCGTCGTTGATGACGGTGGCGCGCAACCCCGATTTGTCGTCGGCATTGATGGCCTTGACGATGCCGTTGAGCGACGTGTCGCCCTTGAGGTCGATGGTGCGCTTGGTGCCGTCGGCCAGCTCGATCTCGAACGAGCCGGTGTCGCCATGCTTGGCGGTACGGTCGGCCACCGCGCCCGATTGCAGGCTCTGGGCCCGTGCCAGGCTGTTCACTTCGATGGTGTATTGGCCCGCGATGGCGCCCTCGGCGGCCACGGTGGCCGTCAAGGCGGTGCCGCCGGTGACGCTGCCCTTGATGGCGGCCATCGTCTCGGTCTTGCCCAGCACGCCGGCCGACTTCTGCAGGGCTTCCAGCGCGCTTTGCAACTGCGCATAGGCGTCGATGCGGGTCTGGTAGCTTTGGGCGCGGGTGGTGTAGATCGAGAGCTTCTTGTCCTCGGCGGCCTGCAGGTCCGACAGGATCTTTTCCAAGGGCAAGCCGGAAACCGAACCGAGGTTAGTGATAGAGGCCATGTGAAATTCCTTCCTAGCGATGCGATTCTGTCAAAAATGGGGTGCCGGCGATTGGCCGGGCAAGGGCATAAGGCGGGCCTAATTCGATGTTTCTGTCATCGAACAGCACCGGAACGGGCATAGCAAAAAAAATCGAGTGCCATATCAAGCCGTGGTTTTGATGCCGTTTCCTTGCATGTTGACGATCATTTTGGCGATCTTCAGTACGGCTTCACTTGGGATGGTGCGCAGGACGTCCCCCGATTCCGCGTCGACCACGGACACCACCACCTGGTGCACGTCGGGATCGATTTCGAACTGCAGCTGGGTGGACCAGGCTTTCATTTGCTCGTTGATTTCGTCGAGCGCCTTGTCCAGGGGCAGCTTCTGCGATGTCGATTGTTCCGACGTGGCGGAATCGGCCCCGCCGCTGTTACTGCTGGCAGCCGGTGGCACGACGGTGACCGACGGGTCGGCGGCGGCAGGCGCGGCCGCGACCGGTGTTGGCGCAGCTGCGGGTGCGAACGCCGCGGGGGCTAAGGGGGTTACGGCCATGATCACTCCAACGGCGATGTGGGCGTCTCGGAGGAACGCGCTGTTTTCAGGGAATTCTCAGCTACGATTACGGCAGCCTCGCAGGGAACTTTAGGCCCCGGCGCGGACAGTTGTTTCATGTGCTAACAAGTTGGGAACGGGCAATGAGTGTCAAGACGGCGCTGCGAGTCATCGAAATCATCGAAACCTATGCCCGGGAGAAGCGCGCCTTGCCCTTGTCGGAACTGGCCCGGCTGCTGGATGTGCCGGTGTCGAGCTGCCTGGCCCTGATCCGCACCCTGACCGGCCTGGGCTATCTCTATGAAACCGGCCGCCGCCAGGGGTATTACCCGACCGGCCGCCTGCTGGCGATGGCGCAGCGCATCGCCCGCGCCGACCCGGTGCTGGACCGGGTTTATCCCAGCCTGGTGGAATTGCGGGACGCAACGCGGGAGACTGTCGTCTTCGCCAAGCTGACCGCGGATGGCCGGGTGGTGTACCTGGATGTGCTGGACTCGCCACACACGATCCGATATGCGCCGGTTGCCGGCGAGTTCAAGGACGTACACGCCAATTCGCTGGGAAAAGCGCTCATGTCGCTGATGGACGAGCCGGCCCGCGACGCCCTGTTGGCGGCCATGCCGTTGACGCGTTACAACGATCGCACACTGGTTACGCGCGAAGCGCTGTTGCAGGACATCGACCGTTCGCGCCAGCGCGGCTGGTACATGAATAGTGGCGAATCGATTCCGGACGTGGGCGCCATTGCCTGGCCGGTGACGTTGTCGGGCGAACACTATGCCATTTCGGTCGGTGGTCCGATTTATCGCATCGAGCCGTGCCAGGAGGAATACGCCCGCATCCTGCGCGCGGCCTGCACCGGACTGGAGCAGCAGTCCTGAGGCCGGCCCGCAGCGGGCGGGCGGGGTTTCAATAGGACTTGGGCAGTCCCAGCACCTTCTCGGCGATGAAGCACATGATCAGTTGCGGGCTGACCGGCGCGATGCGCGGAATGAAGCTCTCGCGTAGCAGCCGTTCCACGTGGTATTCCTTGGCGTAGCCCATCCCGCCCAACGTCATCACCGCGGTCTGGCAGGCGTTGTAGCCGGCTTCGGCCGCCAGGTACTTGGCGGCGTTGGCGGCCGGGCCGCAGGGCTGGCCGGCGTCGTACAGGCTGGCGGCCTTGAACACCATCAGGTCGGCCGCTTCCAGCTGCATCCACGCCTGCGCCAGCGGGTGCTGGATGCCCTGGTTCTGGCCGATGGGCCGGCCGAACACCTTGCGCTCGCCGGCATAGCGTACCGCCCGTTCCAGCGCGGCGCGGCCGATGCCGACGGCCTCGGCGGCGATCAGGATGCGTTCCGGGTTCAGGCCATGCAGGATGTATTCGAAGCCGCGGCCTTCCTCGCCGATGCGGTCGGCCACCGGAATCCGCAGGCCGTCGATGAACAGCATGTTCGAGTCCACCGCCTTGCGGCCCATTTTCTCGATCTCGCGCACCTCGACCTTGGTGCGATCCAGGTCCGTATAGAAGAGCGATAGCCCCTGGGTCGGCTTGGCCACGTCCGCCAGCGGCGTGGTGCGGGCCAGCAACAGCATCTTGTCGGCTACCTGGGCGGTCGAGATCCAGATCTTGCGGCCGTGCACCACGTAGTCGTCGCCCTGGCGCTCGGCGCGGGTGCCGAGTTTGGTGGTGTCCAGGCCGGCATCGGGCTCGGTGACGGCAAAGCAGGCTTTCTCGCGCCCCGAGATCAGGGGAGGCAGCCAGCGGGCACGCTGCGCGTCATTGCCGAACACCACCACCGGGTTCAGGCCGAAGATGTTCATGTGTACGGCCGAGGCCCCCGTGAAACCGGCGCCCGAGGCGGCGATGGTCTGCATCATCAGGGCGGCCTCGGTCATGCCCAGGCCGGCGCCGCCGTGTTCCTGCGGCATGGCGATGCCGAGCCAGCCGTCGCGCGCCAGGTCGGCGTGCAGCGGCTCGGGGAAACCGCCTTCGCGGTCGCGTTCCAGCCAGTAGTCGTCGGGGTAGCGTTCGCAGATGCGCGATACGGCATCGCGCAAGGCCAACTGGTCGGGGGTGAATTCAAAGTCCATCAGTGCGTTCCTTCCTGGGTGATGCGATGGGAGAAGAGGGCGTCGATGGCGGCGTCGTCGTAACCGGCCTCCGCCAGTACTTCGCGGCTGTGCTGGCCCAGCGTTGGCGCCGGGCGGCGGATCGCGGTCGGCGTACCCTGGTAGCGGCCGAGTGGGGCGGGGGTGCGCAGGCGGCCCTCGGTGGGATGGTCGTGGTGCTGCACGAAGCCGGTGGCCGCCAAATGCTCGTCCTCCAGTAGATCGTCCACCGTATAGAGTTGCGAGGCCGGGATGTCGGCAGCCGTCAGCGCCTGCAGCCAGTCCTGGCTGGAACGTGTGCGGATCACGTCGGCGACGAAGGCATAGACCTCGTCGATATGCGCCGCGCGCGCGCCGTGGCTGTGAAAGCGCGGGTCCTGCCCGAGTTCGGGCTGGCCGATCAGGGCGAAGAAGTTGCGCCAGTGCTTGTCGTTGTAGATCAGCAGGCAGAGGTAGCCGTCGGCCGTGGCGTAGGGGCGCCGGTGCGGCGCCAGCAGCCGCGCATAGCCGGTGGGGCCGAGCGGCGGCTCGAAGGTGGCTCCGCCCAGGTGGTCGCCCAGCACCAGGTGGGCCATGCCTTCGAACATGGGGATCTCTACCTGCTGGCCCTGGCCGCTGGCGCGGGCGTGCAGGACCGCCGATACCAGGGCGATGCCGACGTGCAGGCCGACGGCCCGGTCGGCCAGCGTCAGCGGCGCATAGCGCGGCACGTCGCCGCTCTGGCGCGCCGCCAGCGCCGCGATGCCGGTCTGGCCCTGGATCAGGTCATCGTAGGCAGGGCGGCCGGCGTAGGGGCCGGCCTCGCCGAAGCCGTAGGCGCCCAGGTAGACGATGCGCGGATTGCGCGCCGCCACCGCCTCGTACGACAGGCCCAGCCGGGCCATGGCCTGGGGGCGGATGTTGTACAGCATGGCATCGCAGCTCTCGGCCAGCCGCAGGCAGGCCTCGCGGCCTTCGAGGGTCTTCAGGTCCAGCACCACCGAGCGCTTGTTGCGATTCAGGTGCAGGTACAGGTGCCCCATGCCCGGGTGACGCATCGGCCCGACGGCGCGCATGTTGTCGCCAGCGGGCGATTCCACCTTGATGACGTCGGCTCCCAGGTCGGCCAGCACCTGGGTGGCATACGGGCCCATGACGACGGAACTGAGATCGAGGATCCGCACGCCGGCCAGGGGGCCGGCGGCCGGCGCGGTGGCGGGCATCGTCATTGCTGCTCGATCCCCGCATCGCGGATCAGCTTGCCCCACAGATCGCGCTGTTCGCTGACGAATTGGGCGAATGCCTCGGGCGAGCTGGAGAAGGCGTCAAAGCCCAGGCCGGCCAGGCGCTTGCGCACGTCGGGCTTGGCGACCACCTGCTTGATGGCATCGTTGAGCTTGGCGACCACCTCGGGCGGCATGCCGGCCGGGCCGAAGTAGCCATTCCAGGAATTCAGGTCGAAGTCCGGCACGCCCGATTCCGCCATGGACGGCAGGTCCGGCACGATGGTGCTGCGCGCCGCGGTGGAGACCGCCAGCGCCCGCAACTGGCCCGACTGCACGAAAGGCAGGCCTGAAGCCAGGTCTGTGAACATGAAATCGACCTGCCCGCCGACCACGTCGGTCAGGCCCTGCGGCGTGCCCTTGTAGGGCACGTGCAGGATGTCGATCTTGGCGCGATTGGCCAGCGTGGCGCCGGCCACGATGCCGGTGCTGTTGCCGCTGGCGTAGGTGATGCGGCCCGGATGCTGGCGGGCGTCGGCGATCAGGTCGGCCACGGTCTTCCACGGACGCTTGGGATTGACCACCAGGATGAATGGCAGATTGCCGCCGCGTGCGATCGGCGTGAAGTCCTTGACCGGGTCATAGGGGACATTCTTCATCAGCCACGGAGCGGCCGAATGCGAGGTGTTGGTGGTCACGAACAGCGTATAGCCATCCGGCTTGGCGCGCGCCACGTAGTTGGCGGCGATGGTGGCGTTGGCGCCGGGCTTGTTCTCGACCACGATCTGCTGTCCCAGGATGGTCGACAGCTCGGCGCCGAAAATGCGGCCAACCGCGTCGGTGCCCGATCCGGCGGGAAAGGGCACGATCAGCGTGATGGGTTTGTCCGGATAGTCGGCGGCGTGGGCCAGGGGCAGGGTCAGCAGGGCCGCGCCGCCGATCAGGGCGGCGCGCAACAGGCGCAGTAGTTGCATGGTTTGTCTCCAGATGGTGGGAATCCGGACGCGGCTCTGCGGCCGCTGTCCGGCAATGCCGGGGAAAGCCGGCGCCTCAGGCGCCGGCGTCGGGCGCCGGGAAACCGCGGATGACGCGGTCGGGCGATTCTTCGTAGGGCGGGGTGTAGATCACCAGCAACCGGGCCGGCTCGTCGCTGGTGACGGTGAACACGTGCGGGACGTCGGGCGGGAAGTAGCAGCAATCGCCCGGCCCCATATCGGCCCATTCGTCCTGGACTTGGGCGCGGGCGGTGCCGGACAGCAGGTAACAGACCTGCTCGATGCCGGGGTGGGCGTGCGGCAATGCTCCCTTGCCCTTATCGATCACCCCCAGCAGCACTTCCACGCCGCGCGCCCCTACGGTGTCCGGGCCGATCAGGCGGCGATTCAGGGTGCCGGTGTGGTTGGCAGGGTGGTAGCCGGGCACGTCGGCTTCGCGGACCAGCCAGGCGGGCGGGGGGCGCTGCGTCATGTGGTCTCCTTGTTAGTTCTCATATGTGAATTTATTTTTACGTATGAGAAAAACATCGGCAAGCCTTTTTTCCCGAAGATCCCTTGCCACGCCCTGGGGATTAGGGAAAACACCGGGCGTGCGCTGCTAAAATCCCGGGTTGTTCACCTTCTTATTGCCGTCATGCCCTCTGCCCTCAAGCCCGCCGCCGGTGCCTCCCTGTCCGATTGGCTGCAGTACCTGGAATCCATCCACGCCACCGCGATCGACATGGGCCTGGAACGCGTGCGGGACGTGGCGGCGCGCATGAACCTGGCGCTGCCTGGCGTGAAGTTCGTGGTGGGCGGCACCAACGGCAAGGGCTCGACCTGCGCCATGCTCGAGGCCATCCTGCTGGCCGCGGGCTACAAGGTCGGTCTCTATACCTCGCCGCACCTCATCGATTTCAACGAGCGCGCCCGCGTCAACGGCCAAATCGCCTCGGACGAAGCGCTGATCGAGCAGTTCGCGGCGGTCGAGGCCGCGCGCGGCGACATCACCCTGACATACTTCGAATTCACCACACTGGCGATCCTGCGCCTGTTCTCGCAATCGCGGCTGGACGCGGTGGTGCTCGAAGTGGGCCTGGGCGGCCGCCTGGACGCGGTCAATATCGTCGATGCCGACTGTGCCGTCGTCACCAGCGTCGACCTGGACCACATCGACTATCTCGGCGACACGCGCGAGAAGATCGGCTTCGAGAAGGCCCATATCTACCGCGCCGGCCGCCCGGCCGTGTGCGCCGACCCGGTGCCGCCGCAATCGCTGCTCGATTACGTCGGGCAGATCGGCGCCGACCTGTGGCTGTTCGGGCGCGACTACAACTATTCGGGCGATCGCCAGCAATGGGCCTACGGCGGGCGCGAGCAGCGCCGCAGCGCGCTGGCCTATCCGGCGCTGCGTGGCGCCAATCAGCTGTTGAACGCCTCGGCCGCGCTGGCCGCGCTCGAATCGGTGCGCGACCGCCTGCCGGTGCCGCAGCAGGCGGTGCGCCAGGGCCTGTTGCAGGCCTCGCTGCCGGGCCGGTTCCAGATCCTGCCGGGCCAGCCGACGGTGATCCTGGATGTTGCCCATAACCCGCACGCCGCCGCGGTGTTGGCGCAGAACCTGGACAACATGGGCTTCCATCCTTATACCTACGCGGTGTTCGGCATGCTCAACGACAAGGACCTGGCCGGCGTGCTGGCCAAGCTTGGCAGCCGCATCGATCACTGGTTCTGTGCCGGACTGCCGGGGCCGCGCGGCGGCAGCGGCGAGCGCCTGGCCGAGCGGGTCGCCGCCACGCTGCCGGCAGCGCCGGCCGGAGCCGAAGCGCCGGGCGTTTCGGCCTGCGCGGATCCCGCCCAGGCCTTTGCCGCGGCGCGCGAACGGGCAGGGGAGAATGATAGAATCGTGGTGTTCGGATCATTTCTCACCGTGGCCTCGGTTTTGCAGTCTCTGGGTCGCAAGGCATAGGCAAAAGCGGCACAGGCCAAACCGGGTGTAGCGCCATGGCGGTCCGCCGCCATACCTGCCGCAAGGAATTCTCTCCCATGGGTTTTTTCAAACGCAAAGATCCTGCCGACCAGGCGCAGCCCTCCAAGCGAGCGGCGGTGCCCAGCGAGGTGCAGGCGGCGGAGTTGCGCGGGCGCGCCCGGCGCCGGCTGGCCGGCGCGATCGCGCTGGTGCTGGCCGCCGTCATCATCCTGCCCATGGTGCTGGATTCCCAGCCGGCGCCGGTCGCCGACAACATTCCCATCAGGGTGCCGGAGCGCAACACGCCGTTCCAGCCGCAAGTGAGCGAACCGCAGGTCGCCGCGCCGGCGTCCGGCAGCGCGCCCACCGAGCCCTCGGCCGCCGCCAACGCGCCGGCCACGCCGCCGCAGACGACCG
>NZ_CADIJV010000062.1 GCF_902859765.1 Achromobacter pulmonis | reverse complement strand
CCTCGCGGGCGCCCGGCGCCGGCCGCGGCGCTGCGCGACGGCGGCGCGCCGCTCAGTTCCGCGTCCGGGCAATAAAGCGCCACCGCAACGCCAGCGCCGCGGCCAGGATGAGCGTGGCCAGGCCGGCCGACAGCCCCATCGCGGCCTGCGCCCCGTGCCGCCCGACCACCCAGGCATAGGCCAGCGGCGCGGCGGCGGTCAGCAGGAAGCTGGGGATCAGCAGGACGCCGACCATCGCGCCATAGCCGCGCAAGTCGAACAGCGCCAGCGGCAGCGTGCCACGCGTGATGGTCAGCAGGCCGTTGCAGGCGCCATACAGCAGCGCGTAGGCGGCCAGGGCCAGGAGGTGGCCGCCAGACAGCAGCGCCAGCACGAAGCCCAGCGGCAGCAGGGCGGACACGGCCAGCGTCAGGGTCAGCGGATGCAGGCGCGAGCCCAGCGCGACGTCGGCCAATCGCGAGGCGAACTGGCCCACGCCCCACAGCGCGGCGACGTTGACCGCCAGCGCCTTGGCCAGGCCCAGGCCAGACAGCAGCGGGATCAGGTGGGCGGCGTTGCCGGCCGCCAGGAAGTTGGTGAGCATGGCGATTGACGCGTACAGCAGGCTGGCCAGACGCCGTTCGGAGGCGTTGCGTGCCAGGCCGGCGCCAGCCTGGCCGGCGGCCGGGACCGGCGCGGCGTAGCGGGCGCGCGGCAGCGCCAGGTACAGGGGCACGGTCGCCAGCGCCAGCGCGCCATAGGCCAGCACCGCGCCGCGCCAGCCGAGCCAGTCCGACAGCGCGTGGCCCACCGGCCACATGACGGTCGAAGCGAGGCCGCCGAACAGGGTGATCTGCGACATCGGCCGGCGTGCTGCCGGGCCGGCGGCGCGCGCCAGCGCGGCGAACGCCGCGTCATACAGGCACAGCCGCATGCCCACGCCCAGCAGCATCCAGGCGGCGAAATAGGCGGCCAGGCCATGCGCGGCGGCCAGCGCGGCGCAGGCGGCGGCCGCCAGCGTCGCGCCGACCGGCATGACACGGTGTCCGCCCCATTGGTCGACCGCGCGGCCGGCCAGCGGCGACACCAGCGCCATGACCACGATGGCGCAGGAGAAGCCGCCGTAGATGGTGGCCGGGTCCCAGCCCAGGTCGGCGGCCATGTCGGGCCCCAGCGCGCCGATCAGGTAGAAGGTCACGCCCCAGCCGACCAGTTGCGTCAGCCCCAGGCAGACCACCGCGCGCGGCGGGATCATGGGCGTTGCGGCGGCGTGCTGTCGCCTTCGCCCAAGGCGCGCTGCATCAGCACCGTGTCGCGCCATTCGCCATGCTTGTGGCCCACCGAGCGCAGCGTGCCGACCGGGTGAAAGCCCTGGCGTGCGTGCACCGCCAGCGACGCGGCGTTGCGGCTGTCTCCCACCACCGCCAGCATCTGGCGCCAGCCGGCCGCGGTGCAGCGTTCGACCAGCATGGCCAGCAGCCTGCCGCCGATGCCCAGGCCGGCGCGGCCGGCCTTGACGTAGACCGAATCCTCGACCGTGTGGCGGTAGGCGGGGCGCGGGCGATAGGGCGTGACGTAGGCATAGCCCACGACCTCGCCGTTGATCTCGGCCACCAGGTAGGGCATGTCCTTTTCCAGCACGCTGGCGCGCCGCTGGCGCATTTCCTGGATCGACGGCGGTTCCAGTTCGAACGACGCGGTGCCGTGCTGCACGTGGTGCGCGTAGATGGCCTTGATGGCGGGCAGATCGGCATCCGCGCTGTCGCGGATCAGGAGGGTGGGGGCGGCGGGTTGCGGCATGGCGGGTTCGCGGTCGGAGCGTCAGGATGGGTGAAAAAAACCAGCCGCCAGTGTGGCGCAAGGTCATGCATAAACATAGCTTTGGTCTATTATGATTTTCATAAGCAAAACTTTGGATCAGGCGGAGGCGTGAGGGCATGCGGGGACTCAATCTGGACGCCCTGCGCACCTTTGCGCGGGTGATCGAACTGGGCAGTTTTTCCGCCGCCGCCGAACAGGGCGGCATCACCCAACCCGCGGTCAGCCTGCAGGTGCGCCAGCTCGAGCGCCGCTTCGGCCTGAAGCTGGTCGAGCGGGTCGGCCGGCGCGCCGGGCCCACCGCCGCCGGCCTCGAACTGCTGACCCACATCCGCGCCATCGACGCCGCGCTGGCGCAGGCCGAGCAGGCCATGACGGCGCACGCCTCGCAAGTGACCGGGCGCGTGCGCCTGGGTACCGGCGCCACCGCCTGCACCTATCTGCTGCCGCCGCTGCTGGCCGGCCTGCGGCGGCGTTTTCCGGCGCTGGACGTGGTGGCCAGCACCGGCAATACCGCCGACATGCTGCGCGGCCTGGAAAACAACACGCTGGACATCGGCCTGGTGACGCTGCCCGCGCCCGGCCGCATGATCGAGGCCACGCCGGTACTGGAAGACGAGTTCGTGGCCATCTTCCCGGCGCGCGGCCCCTTGGGGATTCCCGACGCGGTGACGCCGCAGGCGCTGGCGGCGCTGCCGCTGGTGCTGTTCGAGCCGGGCGCGCGCACCCGCCGCCTGGTGGACGATTGGTTCGAGCAGGCGGGGGTGGCGGCCAAGCCGGTGATGGAACTGGGCAGTACCGAGGCCATGAAGGAAATCGTGGCCGCTGGCCTGGCCTGCGCGGTGCTGCCGCGGCTGGCAGTCAGCGGCGCTGGCCAGCGCGCCAGCCTGGCGGTGCGTGCGCTGACGCCGCGCCTGGCGCGCACGCTGGCCGTGGTGGTGCGCCGCGATAAGCCGCTCAGCCGCGGGCTGCGGCACCTGCAGGAAGCGCTGCTGGCGTTGCGCACGTGAACGCATAGGGGTGGAACACGTCCACCGGCAACTGGTTGCAGGCCTCGACGCAGTCGCGCACGGCCGCCATGTCGGTGAAGTTCAGGCCGCTGGCAATGCCCTGGCGGTCCAGGTTCAAGGCCAGCGTCACCAGGTCGACGTTGCCGGTGCGCTCGCCGTTGCCGAACAGGCAGCCTTCGACGCGCTCGGCGCCGGCCAGCAGCGCCAATTCGGCCGAGGCCACGGCGGTGCCGCGGTCGTTGTGCGGATGCACGCTCAGCACGATGCTGTCGCGCCGCGCCAGGTGGCGGTGCATCCATTCAATCTGGTCGGCGTACACGTTGGCGCTGGTGCATTCCACCGTCGACGGCAGGTTGACGATCATCTTGCGCGCCGGGGTCGGCCGCCAGATGGCGCTGACGGCATCGCATACCTCCAGCGCGAAATCCAGTTCGGCCAGGCTGAAGGTCTCGGGCGAATACTCATAGGTCCATTCCGTTTCCGGATGCGCGTCGGCCAGCGCGCGGATCTGGCGCGTGCCGGCCAGCGCGATTTCCTTGATCTCGGCGCGGCTCATGCCGAAGACGATGCGGCGCCATTGCGGCGCTATCGGGTTGTACAGATGCACGATGGCGCGCGGCGCGCCGCGCAGCGCTTCGAAGGTGCGTTCGATCAGGTCGGGCCGCGACTGGGTCAGGACCTCGATGGTGACATCGGCGGGGATGCGGCGTTCCTCGATCAGCTTGCGCACGAAATTGAAATCGGTGTCCGACGCGGACGGGAAGGCGACTTCGATCTCCTTCAGGCCCACGGCCACCAGTTGCTCGAACAGACGCAGCTTGCGCGCCGCGTCCATGGGGTCGATCAGCGCCTGGTTGCCGTCGCGCAGGTCGGTGCTCATCCAGACCGGCGGCGCGCTCGGGCGACGGGTCGGCCATTGGCGCTCGGCATAGTCGCGCGAGAAGGGCTGGACGGGGCGGTACTTGTGTTGGGGATGGTCGAGCATGGAAACCTCCGGCCGCGCGCGGGCGCGGCGTGTCTGGGGCCGCCGGTCTGCGGCGGCGGGGCGGGCAAGGGAGGTGGCGGACGGGCCCGTCAGAGGGCCCGGGGCTGCCGGGCGGCCACGGGGCGCAAGGCCCGGCAACCGCGCGCTAGTCGTAGCGTCGAGGGCACGGCGTCCGATGTCGCGGCCACGCGCGCGCGCCGGCCGTGCGCAGCGGCGCAGACGGCGGGGCAGTGGGAACGAAGACGCATGATCGGGGGCCGGTAACTGGAAAACGAAGGGGAAGTACGGCCAGCATAGGTACACTGGAAAAGACCGTCTACCGCCAGTTGGACATGAATCGTCGAGAAATGGACAAATCCAAACCCCCGCCACGCCCGTCCGGACCGCGCACGCCCGTCGATCTGGACCTGTTTCCGTACGAATCCTCGCTGCGCCCGGTGGCGGCGCTGGCGGTGGACTACGAAGACGGGCATCGCGTGCGCCGCCACCGGCACCGCCGCTCGCAGCTGGTGTATGCGATCTCGGGCGTGATGGTGGTGGATACCGACGCCGGCATCTGGGTGGTGCCGCCCACGCGCGGCGTGTGGGTGCCGGCCTGGGTCTCGCACGCCATCCGCATGAGCGGCGAGCCGCGCATGCGCACCGTGTTCGTCGAGCCCGGCGCGGCCGCGCACCTGCCCGCCGAGTGCTGCGTGCTGTCGATCTCGCCGCTGCTGCGCGAGCTGATGGTGGCGGCGGCCGAGGTGCCGCTGGACTGGAAGCCCGGCACCCGCGACGGCCGCCTGATGATGCTGTTGCTGGACGAATTGAAACAGGAACCGGTGCTGCCGCTGCACCTGCCGCAGCCGTCCGAGCCGCGCCTGGCGCGCATCTGCCGCGCCATCGTGCGCCACCCCGAGCGCCAGGCGGGCGCGGCCGACTGGGCGCGGGAATTGGGGGTGGATCCGAAAACGGTGCACCGCCTGTTCCTGCGCCACACCGGCATGACTTTCGGCCGCTGGCGCCAGCAGGCGCGGCTGCTGGCGGCGATGGAGCGGCTGGCGCGCGGCGAGCGGGTGCTGGACGTGGCGCTGGACCTGGGTTACGACAGCCCGAGCGCGTTCGCGGCCATGTTTCGCAAGGCCTTGGGCGAGCCGCCCAGCGCGTTCGCGGCGCGCGGCGCGGCGTCCGCCTGATGGCCGCGCGGCGGTCTTGGGGCGGCCTCGGCGCGGCCCGCGGCCGCTGTGGGCCGGAACCAGCGTATTATTTACCGTTTTGCCGCCCACGCTAATAGCCTGAGACAAGATCATGCCGCACTACCGTTCCCGCACCTCGACCCACGGCCGCAACATGGCCGGCGCCCGCGCCCTGTGGCGCGCCACCGGCATGAAGGACGGAGACTTCGGCAAGCCGATCATCGCGGTGGTCAACTCGTTCACGCAGTTCGTGCCGGGCCACGTGCACCTGCGCGACCTGGGCGCGCTGGTCGCCAAGGAAATCGAGGCCGCCGGCGGCGTCGCCAAGGAATTCAACACCATCGCGGTCGATGACGGCATCGCCATGGGCCACGGCGGCATGCTGTATTCGCTGCCTTCGCGCGAACTGATCGCCGATTCGGTCGAATACATGGTCAATGCGCACTGCGCCGACGCCATGGTCTGCATCTCGAACTGTGACAAGATCACCCCGGGGATGCTGATGGCCGCGATGCGCCTGAATATTCCCGTGGTGTTCGTGTCCGGCGGCCCGATGGAAGCCGGCAAGGTCAAGTCGCCGACCGACGGCAAGGTGATCGCCAAGATCGACCTGATCGACGCCATGATCAAGGCCGCCGACCCCAACGTGTCGGACGCCGACGTGGCCGAAGTCGAGCGCAGCGCCTGCCCCACGTGCGGCTCCTGTTCCGGCATGTTCACCGCCAACTCGATGAACTGCCTGACCGAGGCCATCGGCCTGGCGCTGCCGGGCAACGGCACCATCGTCGCCACGCACGCCTGGCGCAAGGGCCTGTTCGAGCAGGCCGGCCGCCTGGTGGTGGACCTGTGCCGCCGCTACTACGTCGAGGAAGACGCCTCGGTGCTGCCGCGCAGCATCGCCACCAAGAGCGCGTTCCAGAACGCCATGGCGCTGGACGTGGCCATGGGCGGCTCCACCAACACCGTGCTGCACCTGCTGGCCGCGGCGCAGGAAGCCGGCGTCGACTTCACCATGGCCGACATCGACCGCATTTCGCGCAAGGTGCCGTGCCTGTGCAAGGCCGCGCCGGCCACTGACAAGTACCACATCGAAGACGTGCACCGCGCCGGCGGCATCCTCGGCATCCTGGGCGAGCTGGCGCGCGCCGATCTGCTCGACGTGTCCTGCGGCAACGTGCACAGCGGCACGCTGGGCAACGCCATCGCGCAATGGGACGTGGCTGGCGGCGCCGGCGAAGCGGCGCAGAAGTTCTACCGCGCGGCGCCCGGCGGCATTCCCACCACCGTGGCTTTCAGCCAGGACGCCACCTTCCTGACGCTGGACACCGACCGCAAGACCGGCTGCATCCGCAGCAAGGAAAACGCCTACTCCAAGGACGGCGGCCTGGCCGTGCTGTACGGCAACCTGGCCGAGAAGGGCTGCATCGTCAAGACCGCGGGCGTGGATGAATCGCAGTGGGTCTTCACCGGCCGCGCGCGCGTGTTCGAAAGCCAGGACGACGCCGTCGAAGGCATCCTCGGCGACAAGGTGGTGGCGGGCGACGTGGTGGTGATCCGCTACGAAGGCCCCAAGGGCGGCCCCGGCATGCAGGAAATGCTGTACCCCACGTCCTACCTGAAGTCCAAGGGCCTGGGCAAGACCTGCGCGTTGTTCACCGACGGTCGTTTCTCGGGCGGTTCGTCGGGCCTGGTGATCGGCCACGCCTCGCCCGAAGCGGCCGAAGGCGGCACCATCGGTCTGGTGCAAGAGGGCGACACCATCGAGATCGACATCCCCAACCGCAAGATGCATCTGGCCGTGTCCGACGAGGAACTGGCCCGCCGCCGCGCCGCGATGAACGCGCGCGAGGATGGCGGCTGGCTGCCGGTGGGCCGCGAGCGCGTGGTGTCGCAGGCCCTGCAGGCCTACGCGGCGCTGGCCACCTCGGCCGACCGCGGCGCGGTGCGCGACCTGTCGCAGCTCAAGCAGAAGCGTTGATTCCCCGCCTGCCGCGGGTTCGATGACAAAGCGGCGCCTGGTGCGCCGCTTTTCTTTTGTCCGGGGCGATCGTGTTCCGGTCGTCCGGCGCGTGCCGCAAACCGGCGTGTTTGCCTTTTTTTGACGCATATCGCCGGGGTTCCCTGCGGGCGATGCCGCGATTGTCGCGGCCTCGCGCTATAAAATCCTGATACTTGTGATCAGGAGTCATGAATGGCGCTCAATTCCGAGGCCCTGCGGCTGTTCCTGGGCGTGGTCGACGCCGGCTCGATGAGCGCGGCCGCCGAGATGCTGGGCCAGACCGCGTCCGGCGTCAGCCGCGGCCTGTCGCGCCTGGAGGAAGACCTGGGCGTGACCCTGCTGACCCGCACCACGCGGCGCATGGAACTGACGGCCGAAGGCGCGCACTTCCTGCAGAAGGCGCGCCAGATCGTGCAGTCGCTGGAAGAGGCCGAGGAGTGCATGCGCATCGTGCACCAGCAGCCGGCCGGCCGTCTGCGCGTGGATGCCTCGGTGCCGGTGATGCTGCATTGCGTGGTGCCGCATGTGGCCGATTTCCGCCGCGAGTATCCGGCGATTTCGCTGGAGCTGACCAGCAACGACCGCATCGTCGACCTGATCGAGCACCGCACCGACGTGGCCCTGCGCATGGGGCCGCTGAACGATTCCACGCTGCATGCGCGGCCCATGCGGCCGCGTCCGCGCTGGCTGATGGCCAGCCCGGACTACCTGGCGCGGCGCGGCGTGCCGCGGACCGTCGAGGATCTTGCCAGCCACGAACTGCTGGGCTTCACCCAGCCCGAAAGCCTGAACGTCTGGCCGCTGCGCCACGCCGGCGGCTCGACCTATCTGGCCACGCCCACGCTGGCCACCTCCAGCGGCGAGACCCAGCGGCACCTGGCGCTGCGCGGCGTGGGCATCGCCTGCCTGTCGGATTTCGTGTCGCGCGACGACCTGCGCGCAGGGCGGCTGGTGCGCATCATGGAAGACCTGCACACCGACTATCTGCAGCCGATGCACGCGGTGTACTACCGCAATACGCAGCTGTCGCGGCGTATTGCGTGCTTCCTGGATTTCTTCGCCAGCCGGTTGTAAAAACGGGCGTCTGGCGCGGCTGTTGACGGTCCGCGCCAGACGCCTTGCGCGTTGCCGCTTGCCTTAGCCGTGCAGCGCGCGGCCGAAGGCGGCCAGCACCGATTCGTGCAGCGTTTCCGACAGCGTCGGATGCGCGAACACAGTGTGCATCAGGTCTTCCTCGGTGGCCTCCAGCGACGCCGCCACGCCGTAGCCGGCGATCAGTTCGGATGCCTCCGGGTGGATGATGTGCGCGCCCAGCAACTCGCCGGTCTTCGCGTCGAACACGGTCTTGACCAGGCCCTGGTCCTCGCCCATGGCGATGGCCTTGCCGTTGCCGGCGAAGGTGAACTTGCCCACGCGGATCTCGCCGCCCGTGGCCTTGGCGTGGTCGCGGGCGCGCGCCTCGGTCATGCCGATGCTGGCGACCTGCGGGTGCGAGTAGGTGCAGGCGGGAATGCGCAGCGGGTCGAGCGGATGCGCCGGCAGGCCGGCGATGGCTTCGACGCACAGCACCGCCTCGTGGCTGGCCTTGTGCGCCAGCCACGGCGCGCCGGCCACGTCGCCGATGGCGTAGACGCCGGGCTCGGCGGTGCGGCCCAGGCCGTCGGTGACGATGTGGGTTTTCTCCACTTTCACGCGGGTCTGCTCCAGGCCCAGGTTCTCGACATTGCCGACGATGCCGGCGGCGACGATGACGCGCTCGGCTTCCAGTTCGAACGATTTGCCCTGTTGCTCCAGCACGGCCTTCACGCCCGTGGCCGTCAGGCTGGACGACTTGACCGCGCACTGCGTCAGCACGCGGATGCCTTGCTTCTCGAAGGCCTTGCGCGCCAGCGCGGAGATCTCGGCGTCTTCCTGCGGCAGGATGTCGGCGGTCATGTCGATCAGCGTCACCTCGGCCCCGACCGCGCGGTAGAAGCTGGCGAACTCGGCGCCGATGGCGCCCGCGCCCACCACCAGCAGCGACTTGGGCAGCGCCGGCGGCGTCAATGCCTGGCGGTAGGCCCAGATGCGTTCGCCCAACGGCAGCGCCGGCAGGTCACGGGCGCGCGCGCCGGTGGCCAGGATGATGTGGCGCGCCGACAGCGTGGCGCCGTTGTCGAGCGCGACGCGGCCGCCGCCGGCCAGCCTGGCGCTGGCGGCCAATACCGTCACGCCGTTCTTTTTCATCAGGTGCGCCACGCCCTGGCCCAGGCGGCCGGCGACCTTGCGCGAGCGCGCCACCATCGCGGCCAGGTCGGGCTGGGCCGCGCCCGCGCCGGTCACGCCGTACTGCTCGGCCTCGCGGCAGGCGCGCAGCACGGTGGCGCTGTGCAGCAGCGCCTTGGTCGGGATGCAGCCCCAGTTCAGGCAGATGCCGCCCAGCTCGGCGCGCTCGACCAGCGCGGTGGACAGGCCCAGCTGCGCCGCGCGGATCGCGGCCACGTAGCCGCCAGGGCCGCCGCCCACCACCACCAGGTCAAACGAAGTCTTGGTCATGGCGGGACTCACAGCAGGATGCGCACGGGGTTTTCGATCAGCGCGCGCAAGGCGGCCAGCCAGCGCGCGCCGACGGCGCCGTCCACCACGCGGTGGTCGGCCGACAGCGTCACGGTCATGACGGTGGCGGCCTTCAGGTCGCCGTTGTCGTCCACCACCGGGCGGCGCTCGGCCGCGCCCACCGCCAGGATGGCGGCCTGCGGCGGGTTGATGATGGCGGCGAACTGCTTGATGCCGTACATGCCCAGGTTGCTGACCGTCAGCGAGCCGCCGGTGAATTCCTCGGGCTTGAGGCGATTGACCTTGGCGCGGCTGGCCAACTCGACGATTTCGGCGGCGACGGCGGACAGCGGCTTGACGTCGGCGTCGCGCACGATCGGCGTGACCAGGCCGCCGTCGGTGGCCACGGCCACGCTGATGTCGGCGCCGGCGTGCAATTCGATGGCGTCGTCGTGCCAGCTGGCGTTGACCTCGGGCACCTCGCGCAACGCCAGGGCGGCGGCGCGCACGATGAAGTCATTGACCGACAGCTTGACCGCGCCGCCCTGGTTGGCCTGCGCGCGCAGGGCCAGCAGCGCGTCCATGCGGCAATCCACCGTCAGGGTGAAGTGCGGCACCTGCTGCTTGCTTTCGGTCAGGCGGCGGGCGATGGCGCGGCGCATGCCGGAATGCGGCACGCGGCGGCTGGCGGCGCGATGGGCTTGCGGCGCGGCGGCGGCGGGGGCGCGGTCGCGCGCGGCT
>NZ_CADIJV010000061.1 GCF_902859765.1 Achromobacter pulmonis | reverse complement strand
ACCCAGCCGCCGGCAGTGGCCGCCGCATCCGAACCCGCCGCCGCGCCGGCGGACAGCGAGCCGGCCAAGCCGGCCCGCAAGACCGCGCGCAAGACGGCGGCCAAGACCGCGCCGCGCACGCGCCGTCCGCGCAAGGCCGCCGACGCCGAGTGAAAGTGGCCGCGAACGCGCGGCGCAATCCTCAGGCGTTCAACGGGCCCCGGCCGTCATAGCGGCCGGGTGTCACGCCGTATTCGCGCTTGAAGGCGGCGATGAAGGCGCTGATGTTGTCGTAGCCCGTTTCCAATGCGGCGGCGGTGACGCCATGGCCGGCCGCCAGCATCTGCTGCGCCCGCATCAGCCGGGCGCGCTGGCGCCAGGCCCCCAGTGTCAGGCCGGTTTCGGCCAGGAAGCGCCGCGCCAGCGTGCGCGGCGCCATGCCGATCGTGTCGGCCCATGCCGCCAGTGGGCGGCTGTCGGCGGGCGTATCCGACCAGGCCAGCGCCAGCCGCTGCAGCCGGGCATCGCGCGGCAGCGTCAGGCCGTCGCCGGCGCGCGGCAGGGTGCGGATCTCGTCGCGCACCAGCTCGACGATGCGCAGGCGCGCGGCGTCCCAGGCATCGCCGCGCCAGCTGGCGGCGCGGTCGATTGCCGCCAGCAGCAGCGCCGACGCCTGCAGGGCGCAGGGCGCATCCGGCAGGCCGGCGCACGCCGCCGGGCTCAGGTAGACGCTGTAGCCAGCGTAGGGGCCATGCGAGCGCAACCCATGCGGACAATCGGGCGGAATCCACACGGCGTGCACGGCGGGCACGACCCACTGGCGGTCGCCGGCCCGCACCGTCAGCAAGCCTTGGTAAGCGCCGAACAGTTGCCCGCGCGCATGGCGGTGCGTGGCGGTATGGCGCACCGCCTGGTCTTGCCGGCGCACGGCCAGCAGACGCGGCCCGCCGCGCGCGGCGGCCAGGGCGGGAGCGATCAGAGGCGAAGCGGGATCGGCGGGATGCGGCATGCGATAGGTGGGTTGGCAAAATCACGGTATGGAATGTCCAAAATACCGCAGATTTGCCGGTGACGGGCGGCTAAGCTGGTTCCCGTACTCACCCATTGGAGAAAACCATGAAAGCTCAGGATGTCTTGCCCGATGACCGCGACAGCGCGGATTTCCAAGGCGTGACCGTGCGCAAGGGCACGGTCGGCGCATTCCTGGCGAACGCGCGCCTGTGGTGCGACGCCAACGCCGCGCCACAGGCGCGTGAATGCGCCGGCGCCGATCTGCGCGAGGCGCTGCCGGCCTTGCGCGCGTTGGGGCTGTTCGAAGTGCTGGAAGTGCGCGACCCGGCGCTGCGGCGGTGGCTGGAGGCGGCATAGTCCAGCGGCCGGGCAGTCGCGCGACGCGAGGCTCCAGCCCGCCCGGCGTGGCGCGCCCGGCAGGGTCCGGGCCTGTTCTATGATGAGGCCTTCCCCGCGCGCATGTGTCCATGCGTGCGCCCCGCCAGCCCGGAATTTCCATGCAATACGTTCTTGTCAGTGCCTGTCTGCTCGGCCATCCCGTCCGTTACGACGGGCGCTCGGTGCCGGGCGATCACGCCGTGCTGGCCCGCTGGCTTGATGCCGGCCGGGTGGTGCCGGTCTGTCCCGAGGTGGCCGGCGGCCTGCCGATTCCGCGCCCGCCGGCCGAGATCGAGCCGGGCGCCGATGCCACCGCGGTACTGGCCGGCCGCGCCCGCGTGATGACGGTGTCGGGCCAGGACGCCACTCAGCCATTCGTTGACGGCGCGCAACAGGCGCTGGACCTGGCGCGGCGGCGCGGCATCCGCATCGCGGTGCTCAAGGAAGGCAGCCCGTCCTGCGGTAGCGGTTATGTCTACGACGGCAGCTTTTCCGGCCAGCGGCAGCCCGGCGCCGGCGTCACCGCGCGCCTGCTGGCCGGCGCTGGCGTGCGCGTTTTCAGCGAACACCAATGGGCCGAGGCCGCCGCCTGTCTGGCACGCCTGGAGGCCGGCGATGGGATTTAACGTCGGCGACGGGCTGGTACTGGTGGCCGTGGCGGCCGGGGCGGTGACCGCCTGGCGGTTGGCGGCCGGCATCGGTCGCACACGCCTGCGGGCACGAATCGGCGCGGCGCTGTCGTTGCTGTTTGCAGCCTGCTTCGGTTGGCTCTGGTACGAGCGATACCTGAAATGGGACTTCAACGAACTGGGCCGCTATTACGATCCGGTCGGGCAGGGGGTCTATACCGACAGCGGTTTCGTCTGGGCCCTGCCGGCGGCGCTTGCGTTGGCCGCTGGGGTGTTCTTCGCCTGGCGCGGCTGGGGCCGCCCGCGCGCCTGACGGGGCCAGGCGGCCGGGGCCTCAGTTGGCCCGGTAGCCGCGGCTGTTCATGCAGGAATCCATGGCGCGGTTATAGCTGTCCACCATGACCTGGGTGGTCCATTGCGAGATGGTGGCCGGGTCGTAGCCGCTCTGGTTCATGGCCCAGCGCTGGCAATCGGTCGAGGCGCGGGCCTGCGCCGCGTTGACCGGCGGTGCGGGTTCGTACTGCACCGGCGCGTATTGCGTCGGCGCCTGGTAGACCGGGGGCGCGCTGTACACCGGCGGCGTTTCATATACGGGCGCCGCGTACACCGGCGGACTGTAGTAGGCCACGCCTGGCGCGTAGACGCCCGTCTGCACGTACGAGGGGCCGGAGTTGGCCGCCAGGATCAGGCCGGTGGCCGCCAGGGCCAGCGCGCCGCCCACCCACCAGCCGCTGCCGCCGCCACCACCGCCGTGATGATGGTGATAGCCGCCACCGTGGTATCCGCCCGCCAGCGCGGGGGAACTTGCCAAGGCCAGGGCCAGCGCGACGCCGACCATACGACCTGTTAACCGCTTCATGATCTTGCTCCTGAGCCGCCGGATGCCCGCCTGCTGCGGGCACTGGCGATACCGTAATGTAACGCCGCGACCGCGCAATAGTTGTGTCAAGAATTACGAAGATTTCAAGTGATTTCAGAGGCTTGGCGGCGCCTTCGCCCCGGCGCCGCATCGGCCAGGCGCCGCTCTGCCGTCGGCGACCGGGCGTCCTCGCCGCCGGCAGGGGGCGCCGCGCGGCCGCCGGAACGCGCCCAACCCCGCATCAGGGTTTCTATGTATGCGGGAATGTATGGCAAAAAGGTCGGAAGGATAGTATTTTCACGCGATGACGACGGCAACACTCCCCTCTGTATCGCAAGAAAAGCGTTTGACGAAAGGTGAGCGCACCCGGTTGCACCTTCTGGAAGTGGCGGCGGCGGAGTTCGCCGAGCGCGGGTTCCAGCACACCCGCATCAGCGACATTGTTGCCCGGGCGGGCGTGACGCAACCCGTGTTCTATCAGTACTTTGCCGGCAAGCAGGCGGCCTACGACGAACTCGTGGGCATGTTCGCCCAGCGCCTGCGGCAGGAAGTCTGCCGAGCGCGTCTTTATGAAGACCAGCAGAACCTGCCGGTCCACGAGCGCGTGCGGCGGGGCGTGAGCAACTGGCTGGGCATTCTGCAGGAAGACCCCAACCTGACCCGCATCGGCTTTTTCCAGGTCGACGCGGCCGAGGCGCTCAAGGACGAGCTGGTCGAGATGATCTCCGAGAACATCCGCATCGACCAGCATGCCGGCGTGTTCCGCAAGGATATGCCGCCGGACTGGCTGTCGCATGCCTTCATGGGCGTGATCGAGCGCTTCACCCGGCGCGCGCCCAACGCCCAGGAACGCGAGGCGCTGGCCGAATTCATCACCACCATGTTCCTGCAAGGCGTGCTCCAGCGCTGACGCCGTCGCGCCGACGATGGATTCCCGCCTGGCGGACTGGCCCCTGGGCGACAGCGCCCCGCGCGCGCCTGGATATACTCGCAGGCGCCACTGGCCGACAACAACACAAGGGAAATCAATGAACGCGCTCATGCAGCAGGCGATCCAGTTCGCCCACGACCACGAAACCGCCTGGGACCGCAGCGTCGATGGGGTGTTCGGCGTGCACCAGAACGATCCACCGCCCTGGAACCGCCTGCTGGGCCCGCTGCATGACCGCGGCCCGGTGTCGGGCGTGGTGCTGCGCGAGGGCCGCGAGATCGCCGCCTGGGGCGAGCCCGACCGCGCCGACCTGACCTTCAGCGTGGCCAAGCTGTACCTGGCGATCCTGGCCGGACTGGCGCACGACCGCGGCCTGTTGCCGGACGTCGACGAGCCGGTCGGCAAGCGCGTGCCCGGCATCGGTTTCGACCAGGGCCGCAACGCCGGCATCACCTGGCGCCACCTGCTGCAGCAGACCAGCGAATGGGAAGGCGAGCGCTTCGGCGTGTCGGATCAGGCCGACCGCTACCGTGCCGTCACCTTCGGCGTGCCGCCCGACGGCAGGAAGGGCGAGGCCCGCCCGTTGCAAGCGCCCGGCACATACTGGGAATACAACGACGTGCGCATCAACCAGCTGTCGTACGCGCTGCTGCACCTGTTCCGCCAGCCCTTGCCCGAGGTGTTCCGCGAAGCCGTCACGCGGCCGCTGGGCGCCAGCGAGGACTGGCAGTGGGTCGGCTACGACAACGCCTGGATCGAGATCGACGGCCGCCGCATGCCGTCGGTGCCGGGCGGCTCGCACTGGGGTGGCGGCATGTCGATCAGCGCCCGCGACCAGGCCCGGATCGGGCAGATGCTGCTGGACCAGGGCCGCGCCGCCGATGGCCGCCAGGTGCTGTCGCGCGACTGGATCGCGCAGATGCGCCAGCCGTGCGCCATCGCGCCGTACTACGGCTACCTGATCTGGCTCAACCACGAAGGCCGCGTGTTTCCCAGCGTGCCGGCCTCCAGCTTCTTCGGCGTGGGCGCGGGCAGTTCGTTCACCTGGGTCGAGCCCGAGCGCAAGCTGGTGGTGATCGTGCGCTGGCTCGATTCGGCGCACGCCGACGCGTTGTTCGGCCGTATCCTGGCGGCGGTGGACGCGCAGGCCGCCTGAGCCCGCGCCGCGTATCGCCGCCCGGCCCCGGAATCCCTGCCCGCCGCAGGGATTTTCAGCGGCCCGCCGGTATTCTTCTGGCAACATGCCCCTATGCGCGCCGCGCCGCCGGCGGGGCCGTGACCGCCCCGCGTTGCGCGCGCGCCTTTTCCGCCGACCATTTCCCCGCCGACCAAGGATTCCCGCCATGAACTACCGCCGTCTCGGATCCAGCAACCTTCGCGTCTCGCCCCTGTGCCTGGGCACCATGATGTTCGGCGAGCAGACGCCCGATGACGAGGCCGCGCGCATCGTCGCCTCGGCCCGCGACCACGGCCTGAATTTCATCGACACCGCCGACGTCTACAACGATGGCCGCTCCGAGGAAGTGGTGGGCAAGCTGCTGCAAGGGCAGCGCCACGACTGGGTGCTGGCCAGCAAGATCGGCAACGTGGTGGGCCAGGGCCCGAACCAGTCGCACTATTCGCGCCAGTGGCTGATCCGCGGCGTCGAGCAGAGCCTGGCGCGCCTGGGCACGGATTTCCTGGACATCCTCTACCTGCACCGCGACTACCACGAGGAAAACCTGGAAGAAGCCCTGTGGGCGCTGGGCGACCTGACCCGCGCCGGCAAGCTGCGCAGTTTCGGGCTGTCGAACTTCCGCGGCTGGCGCATCGCCGAAACCCTGCGCCTGTGCGAAAAGCTGGGCGTGCCGCAGCCGGTGGTGTGCCAGCCGTACTACAACATGCTCAACCGCGGCCCCGAGGTCGAGATCCTGCCGGCCTGCCAGCACTACGGCCTGGGTGTGGTGCCGTACAGCCCGATCGCGCGCGGCGTGCTCACCGGCAAGTACCAGCCCGGTCAAGCGCCGGCGGCCGACACCCGCGCCGGGCGCGGCGACCGCCGCATCCTGGCCACCGAGTTCCGCGAGGAATCGCTGCGGATCGCGCAGCGGCTGGTCGAACACAGCGCCGCCCGCGGCGTGCAGCCGGGCCACTTCGCCACCGCCTGGGTGCTGGCCAATCCGATCGTCACCGGCGTCATCGCCGGCCCGCGCACGCTGGCGCAGATGGACGACTACTACGCCGCGCTGGAGGTGAAGATCACGCCCGAGGACGAAGCCCTGGTGGATAGCTGGGTCACGCCCGGCCACGCCTCGACCCACGGCTACAACGATCCCAATTATCCGTTTTTCGGCCGTCCGGTGACGGTGGCCTGAGGCGCGGGCCAGGGCCGCGCCCCGGCCCGCGTCCTGCCGCGGCGCGCGGCTAGGCCTTGCGCAAGGTGGCGCTGGCGGGCGCGATCGGCGTGCGCTGCGCCTCGTTGCGGCCGCCGCGTCCGATCAGCCACACGCACAGCGCCGACACCACGCCCGAGAACAGCACGTACAGGCAGATCAGCCAGGGCTGGCCGTTGCCGGTCTTGAGCAGCGCGGTGGCGATGATCGGCGTGATGCCCGAGGCGAAGATGCCCGAGAACTGGTAGACGAACGAGATGCCGGTGTAGCGCACCTTGGCGTCGAACAGCTCGCAGAACAGCGCGGCCTCCGGCCCATAGACGGCGGCGTAGAAGATGCCGAACGGAATGATGATGGCCAGCCACACCAGCATCACGCTGCCCTGGTTGTTGAGCATCAGCCAGAAGCCCGGAAACGCCGCCACCGCCGTGATCAGCGAGCCCCAGAAATACACCCGCGTGCGCCCGATGCGGTCGGACAGCCGGCCGAAGTAGGGAATGGTGAAGCACATCACCAGTGCTGCCGCCATCACGCCGGTCAGCGCCTCGGTGCGGGTGATCTGCAGCGTCTGGGTCAGGTACGAAATCGAGAACACGCCGAACACGTTGAAGAACACGCCGTCGATGTAGCGCGCGCCCATGCCCTTGGCGACGTTGCCGGGGTAGCGGCGGATCATGTCCATGAAGGGGATGCGGCTTTCGGCGTTATCGCGCTTGACGGCGGCGAACTCGGGCGTTTCCTTGATGTTCAGGCGGATGTACATGCCCACCGCCACCATGGCGGCCGACGCCATGAACGCCAGGCGCCAGCCCCAGGCCATGAACTGGGCGTCGGTCAGCAGCGTCGACAGCAGCGCCACCGTGCCGGATGCCAGGCACAGGCCGATGGCCAGCCCGATCTGCGGCAGCGAAGCGTAGTAGCCCTTTTTGCCGGGCGGCGCGTATTCATAGGCCATCAGCACCGCGCCGCCCCATTCGCCGCCCAGGCCGATGCCCTGGAACACCCGCAGCAGCAACAGCAGGATGGGCGCCCACAGGCCGATGCTGTCGTAAGTGGGCACCAGCCCGATCAGGAAGGTGGACACGCCCATGATCATCAGCGTCATCACCAGCATGCTCTTTCTGCCGATGCGGTCGCCGAAGTGGCCGAACACCAGCCCGCCCAGCGGCCGCGTGATGAAGCCCACCGCGAAGGTGGTGTAGGCCAGCATGGTGGAAACGAGCGGGTCGCCGGTGGGAAAGTACAGCTTGTTGAACACGATGCCGGCGACCACGCCGTACAGGAAGAAGTCGTACCACTCGATGGTGGCGCCGATCAGCGAGGCGGCGACGACTCTGCGCACCGCGGTTTCGTTCTGCTTGGCCATGCTTGTCTCCTTTGGTGAGGCGGGCGGCACTCTGCGGTGCCGCGCCGCGGGTTGCGGTCAACGCATGTCATGCCGCCTGTTGCAATACCGGCTGCGCCTGGGCGCGCGGCCGCGCCGCGTGCAGGTCCTGCAGGATGAAATCGGCCGCGCGCTCGGCCAGCATCACCACCGGCACATTGGTGTTGCCCGACACCAGCGTCGGCATGATGGAACAATCCACCACCCGCAGCCCGCTCACGCCATGCACCCGCAGGCGTTCGTCGACCACCGCCATGGGGTCCTGGCGCGGGCCCATCTTGGCCGTGCCCGAAGGGTGGAAGATGGTGGCGCCGTACTCGCGGCAGAAATGCAGGATCTCGTCGTCGCTCCGGACTTCGGGCCCGGGCCGCACCTCGCGCTTCATCAGTCCGGCCAACGGCTCGGTGGCGGCCAGCCGGCGCGCATACTTGACCGCCGCCACCGTCATGCGGCGGTCCAATTCGGTGGACAGGTAATTGGGCTGCATCGCCGGCGCCTCGAACGGATCGGTGCTGCGCAGCTGCACCGTGCCGCGCGAGGACGGCCGCAACTGGCATACCGAATAGGTGCAGCCCGAGAACGGATGCACCTTGCCGCCGGCCATGTCGGCCGACAGCGTGGCGAAGTGGAACTGCGTGTCGGGCGTGGCGCTGGCCGGATCGACGCGGCAGAACAGGCCGCCCTGGTTGATGCCCACCGCCAGCGGCCCGCCGCGAAACAGCAGCCATTGCAAACCCATCGCGGCGCGGCCATGCAGCGTGCGCAATTGGTCGTTGGTGGTGATGGGGCGGCGCGTCTCGTAGATCAGGCGGATCTGCAAGTGGTCCTGCAGGTTCTCGCCCACGCCGGGCAGGTCGCGCACCACGCCGATGCCGAAGCGGCGCAGCAGCGTGGCCGGGCCGACGCCGGACAATTGCAGCAATTGCGGCGATTGCAGCGCGCCGGCGCACAGGATCACCTCGCGGCGGGCGCGCAGCGTGCGCACCTGGCCGTCCTGGCGGTAGCGCACGCCGCAGGCGCGGCTGCCTTCGAACAGCACCGCCATGGCGTGCGCGCCGGTTTCCACCCGCAGATTGGCGCGGCCGCGCGCCGGGCGCAGGTAGGCCACGGCGGTGGAGCAGCGGCGGCCATTGCGGGTGGTGAGCTGGTAGTAGCCCACGCCTTCCTGGTCGCCGCTGTTGAAGTCGCGCACTTGCGGCAGGCCGAGAGCGCCGGCCGCCCCAATCAGGCCCTCGACCAGCGGATGCGGCGTCTTGATCGACGTGGCGTTCAGCGGCCCTTCGGTGCCGCGCGTGGGGCCGGCGCCAAGGTCGTTGTTCTCCAGCTTGCGGAAGTAGGGCAGGCAGTCGTCCCAGCCCCAGCCGGGGTTGCCGGCGGCGGCCCAGGCGTCGTAGTCGCGCCGCTGGCCGCGGATGTAGATCAGGCCGTTGATGGCGCTGGAACCGCCCAGCGTGCGGCCGCGCGGCCAGTAGATGCGGCGGTTCAGCATGTTGGGATCGGGCTCGGTGTAGTAGCCCCAGTTCAACACCTTGTGGAACATGGTCTTGCCGTAGCCGATGGGAATATGGATCCACGGCGAGCGGTCCGGCGGCCCCGCCTCCAGCAGGCAGACGCTGTGCTGGCCATTGGCGCTCAAGCGGTTCGCCAGCACGCAGCCGGCCGACCCGGCTCCCACCACGATGTAGTCCACGGCTTCGGACATGTCTGCTTTCCTCCTTGGTCTGGCCGTGCCGGCGCGCGGGAACTCCCGCGTTCGGACGGCGCGTTTACCCTGCTTGCCGCAACGCCGGGCGCTTATATACTGGCCCGAAGCGAGGGGGGCGCGGCGACGCGCAAAGGTTCCGTATCTGTGGCGATTCTAGGAAGCGCTCACGGGAAAGAAAGCGCGGCAAGCGCGGGAACGGGGAAATGGAACAGAACATGGATCTTCGGTTTCAAAATCGCAGTGCAGCATCGGCGCGCACGCCCGACGCCGACGGCGAGCCGCAGGACGCGGCCCGATCCCTGCGCGCGCTGCTGGTGCTGGACCACCTGGCCCGCGCCCAGCATCCGCCCACGCTGGCGCAACTGGCGCAGCGGCTCGATATGCCCAAGAGCACCCTGATGCGCCTGTTGGCGTCGATGCAGCGCGCCGGCTTCGTCGCCGCCACGCCCACCGAGAACGGCTTCGTGCCGGGGCCGCAGGCCACCGCGCTGGCGCTGGCCACGCTGCGCGCCTCGGCCTTCACCCGCGCCTGCCGCGCGGTGCTGGCGCAACTGGTTGGCAAGCTGGGCGAAACCTGCAACCTGACCGCGCCCGACGGCGACCAGGTCCTCTACATGGAGCGGGTCGAAACCGCCGAACCGCTGCGGCTGTTCTTCGCGGTCGGCAGCCACGTGCCGATGCACTGCACCGCCAGCGGCAAGCTGTTCCTGGCCTCGATGAACCGGCTCGAACGCGGCCGGGTGCTGGCGCGCCTGCCGCTCACGCGCAACACGCCGCGCACGCTGACCGATCCGGCGCGACTGGAAGACGAGCTGCAGCGGCTGTCCACGCGCGGCATCGGCATCGACAACGAGGAGTTCGTGCGCGGCATGAGCGCGGTGGCGGTGCCGGTGCGCGACGCGCAGGACCGCGTGGTGGCGGCAGTGGCTTGCCATGCGCCCACCGCGCGGCTGATGCTCGATGACCTGCTGCGTGCGGTGCCGGTACTGCAGGGCGCGGCGCAGTCCATGACGGCGGTGCTGGCCGAGCACCGGCCGGGCGGTTGAGACCCGCAGACCGTCCGCGGCTGGCCGGCGCTTACCCGCGCAGCGCGTGGCCCTGGCGCCAGGCCAGCGCCAGCACGCCGCTGGCGCCGAGCGCCAGCGCCGCCAGCATGACGCCCGCGCCCGCGCTGTCGAGCAGCACCCCCGCCGCCAGCGGCGCGGCGATGCGCGTGAGCGCGAAGACGCTGGATTGGATGCCGTAGTCCAGCGCCTGCAGGCCAGGCCGCGCGTGCGACATCATCAACCCGAACACCAGCGCCGCCGTGGCGCCCATGGCCGCCGCCACCGCCATGGCGCAGGCCACCAGCACGGCGGGCGCCGCGTCCAGG
>NZ_CADIJV010000060.1 GCF_902859765.1 Achromobacter pulmonis | reverse complement strand
GGCGACGGCGCCAGCACCGGCGCGGCGATCGCCTGCGGCACCGCGCTGGCCGGCGGTTCGGCGGGCGCGGGCGGGATCTGTGGCGTGACGGCGGCCGGCTTGGGAACGTCAGCCGCCGGTACGCCCGTCGCCGGCAGCAGGCAGGCGCGGCCGTCGAACACGGTGGCGCAGGCGCCGCAGCGCACCAGGCCATTGCGGACCCGAAGCTGGTCGGGCACCACCTTGAATGACGTACCGCATTGCGGGCAACGGGTGGTCAGGGCCATGGCGCGATCCGGCGAAAAACTCAGGCCTTCTGGCCGTGCAGGCAGACCCAGCCGTCGCGGGCGCGCCAGACCGACATGGCGATCCAGGGCGCGTAGGCGGCGGCCACTTCCTCGGCCTGCCGCTCCAGCACGCCGGACAACACCAGGTGGCCGCCCGCGGCCACCCGGCCGGCCAGCATCGGGGCCAGCACCTTGAGCGGGTTGGACAGGATGTTGGCCACGACCACCTCGAAGGTGCCCTCGGCCAGGCCGTCGGGCAGCATGGCCTGCAATTCGACGTGGTTGACCTCGGCGTTGAAGACCGTGCTCTGCACCGCCTGGGCGTCGATGTCGACCGCCTGGGTGGGGCCGGCGCCCAGCTTGCGCGCGGCAATCGCCAGGATGCCCGAGCCGCAGCCATAGTCCAGCAGCGTCGCGCCGCGGGGCAGTTCGGCTTCGAGCCAGGCCAGGCACAGGTGCGTGGTCGGATGGCTGCCGGTGCCGAAAGCCAGGCCCGGGTCGAGTTCGATATGGATGGCCCCGTCCTCGGCCGCGGCGGTTTCCAGGCCCGGCACGTCCGGGCTGTCGCGGTGCCAGCTGGGCACGATCCAGAGACGTTCGGCGATGTGGATGGGACCGAACTGCGATTGCGTCAGGCGCACCCAGTCGGCGTCCGGCACGTCGCGCAGGCTCCAGCCGGCGAACAAGGCGGGATCGAGTTCGCCGGCCGCGGCGGCTTCTTCCATGATCTGCGCGGGATCGGCTCCGTCCGGCAGCAGGGCCACGACGCGGTTGCGTTCCCAGGCCTGCACGTCGGGCTCGGTGCCCGGCTCGCCGAACAGCGGACGCTCGTCGTCGGTGCCCAGGTCGGCGTCCTCGACCGACACCGACAGCACGCCCGCTTCCAGCAGCGCGTCGGACAGGGCTTCGGCTTGCGCCTCCTGGCAGTGGAGCACGAGTTCACGCATGATGATTCTTCCATCTGGCCAACGGGCCGCGGCATGCGCCGCGGCCCGGGTGGCCGGTTAAGGCAGTAAAAAGGGGGCCGAGGCCCCCCTGCTATCGGCTGGTCAGGGACGCTGGGCCAGCTTGTTTTCCAGGTAGTGGATGCTGGTGCCGCCTTCGACGAAGCGGGCATCCTGCAGCAGTTCGCGGTGCAGCGGGATATTGGTGGAAATGCCTTCCACCACCATTTCCGACAGCGCCGTGCGCATGCGCGCCAGGGCCTGGTCGCGCGTGTCGCCGTAGGTGATGACCTTGGCGATCATCGAATCATAGTTCGGCGGCACGAAATAGCCGTTGAACGCATGCGAATCGATGCGCACGCCCGGGCCGCCCGGCGTGTGCCAGTTGGTGATGCGGCCGGGGCTGGGCACGAAGCGGAACGGATCCTCGGCGTTGATGCGGCACTCGATCGCATGGCCCTTGAAGGTGATGTCGCGCTGGCGCAGCGTGAACTTCTCGCCGGCGGCGATCAGGATCTGCTGCTGCACCAGGTCGATGCCGGTGATCAGCTCGGTGACCGGGTGTTCGACCTGGATGCGGGTGTTCATTTCGATGAAATAGAACTCGCCATTTTCATACAGGAACTCGAACGTGCCGGCGCCGCGGTAGCCCATCTTGCGGCAGGCGTCGGCACAGCGGTCGCCGATGCGCTCGATCAGGCGGCGCGCGATGCCCGGGGCCGGCGCTTCCTCGATGACCTTCTGGTGGCGGCGCTGCATGGAGCAGTCGCGCTCGCCCAGCCAGACGGCGTTGCGACCGCCGTCGGCCAGCACCTGGATTTCCACATGGCGCGGGTTCTCGAGGAACTTCTCCATATAGACTTCCGGGTTGTTGAACGCGGCGCCCGCTTCCGAACGCGTCATGGTGACGGCGTTCAGCAACGCGGCCTCGGTGTACACCACGCGCATGCCACGGCCACCACCGCCGCCGGCGGCCTTGATGATGACCGGATAGCCGACTTCGCGCGCAACACGGATGATTTCCTGCGGATCGTCGGGCAACGCGCCCTCGGAGCCCGGCACCACCGGCACGCCGGCTTCGATCATGGCGCGCTTGGCGCTGACCTTGTCGCCCATCAGGCGGATGGTGTCGGGGCGCGGGCCGATGAACACGAAGCCGCTCTTTTCGACGCGATCGGCGAAGTCGGCATTTTCGGACAAGAACCCGTAACCCGGGTGGATTGCCTCGGAATCCGTGACTTCGGCCGCCGAAATGATGGCCGGCATGTTGAGGTAGCTCTCACGCGACGGCGCAGGCCCGATGCACACGGATTCATCGGCCAGGCGCACGTACTTGGCTTCGCGGTCGGCCTCGGAGTGCACCACCACGGTCTTGATGCCCAGCTCGCGGCAGGCGCGCTGAATGCGCAGGGCGATTTCGCCCCGATTGGCGATCAGGATTTTTTCGAACATTTCAGCTATCAGCCAATGACGAACAGGGGTTGGCCGTACTCGACGGGCTCGCCGTTCTCGACCAGGATTTCTTTGATGACGCCGGACTTGTCGGCTTCGATTTCATTGAGCAGCTTCATGGCTTCAATGATGCACAGCGGATCGCCTTCCTTGACCGACTGGCCGACGTCGATGAACGGCGCGGCGCCCGGATTCGGCGAGCGATAGAAGGTGCCGACCATCGGCGCCTTGACCACGTGGCCCTGCACCACCGGGGCGGCCTCGGCCGGCGCGGCCGGCGCGGCCGGGGCAGCAGGCGCGACCGGCGCGGCGGCGGCGCCGGCTTCCGGCTGGTGGTAGGCCACCGGCTGCAGGGTCTGCGAGAACTTGACGATGCGAACCTTGCCTTCGCCTTCAGTGATTTCCAGCTCGGCGATGCCCGATTCAGCCACCAGGTCGATCAGGGTTTTGAGTTTTCGAAGGTCCATAGAAGCTGCTTCCCGAGATAGTGTCGGCAACGCCCCGGTGTCCGGGTCCGCGCCATATAAGATGTAAAAGCTGAGAGTTGATGCGAGATCAATGCCGCACTGCGTAACGCAGAGCCGCTTCGTAACCGTCCGCGCCCAGGCCGCTGATGAGGCCCACCGCCAAGTCGGACAGATATGAGTGATGCCTGAAGGGCTCTCGCTTATACAGGTTGGACAAATGTACTTCAATAAATGGGATCGCGACCCCGGCCAGCGCATCGCGAATCGCGACGCTGGTGTGCGTATATGCCGCCGCGTTGATGATGATGAAATCGGTGCCGTCTTGCCGGGCCGCCTGAATGCGGTCAACCAGCGCGCCTTCATGATTGCCTTGCCACGCGTTCAGCGTGGCGCCCAATTCACCGGCCAGCCGCTCCAGGCCCTCGTTGATCTGAGACAGCGTGAGGCTGCCGTAGATATGAGGTTCCCGGGTGCCGAGCAGGTTCAGGTTCGGGCCATGCAATACCAGTATGTTTTGCGCCATGCGCTTGCCAATGAGTGGATTGCCAATTGTTGGCAAAACAGCCGATAAACCAGCTTTTTACGCCAATTCCTACTATTTGTCCAACAGACTTACGCCTTAAAACCAGAGAGTGTCTGGCTCAGGTCATCCGGTTGGATTTCACCCAATATCTTCCGGTTAATGCTGCCATCTGCATTGAAAACAATAGTAAATGGCAAGCCGCCGCTCGGGTTTCCGAGTTTGCGCAGGGTATCGACCGCCCCGGCGCCCATCACCCACAAGGGATAGGAAACCTGTACTTTCTCGACAAATTTTTGCATGTTGGACGCTGAATCGACCCCGATACCGACAAAGCGAACCTGCGGGTGTTTTTTCTGCAAAGCGTCGAGTTCGGGCATTTCCCTGACGCAGGGCGCGCACCAGGTGGCCCAGAAATTGACCACGATGGGTTGGCCTTTCCAGCCGGCCAGCGACTGCGTCGCGCCGTTCAGGTCGGGCAATTTCATCTGTATCAGGGCGGCGACGGGATCCTCGGCGGCGGGCGCCGCCGGCTGCGGCTTGTTTCGGCCCAGCAAGGTGTAGCCACCCGCGACCGTGGCGGCCACGGCCACGGCGGCGGAAAGGAGTAGGCGTCGATTCATGGCGCGATCATAACCGCTGCGGCCGGTTTGCGCCGCAAGCGCCGGCGCGCCGGCATGACCGCCGCCTATCTATACAATGCGGGGCAGGAGAGTTTTCAATGCATCTGCACATTCTTGGCATCTGCGGTACGTTCATGGGCGGCCTGGCGCTGATCGCGCGCGCCGCCGGCCACAAGGTCACGGGCTGCGATGCGGGCGTCTACCCGCCCATGAGCACCCAGTTGTCCGAACAGGGAATCGAACTGATCGAAGGCTTCGGTCCGGAACAGATGGCGCTCAAGCCGGACCTGTACGTCATCGGCAATGTCGTCAGCCGTGGCAACCCCCTGATGGAAGCCATCCTGGAATCGGGCGCGCGCTATGTGTCCGGCCCGCAGTGGCTGGGCGACAACATCCTGCCTGGCGCCCACGTGCTGGCCGTGGCCGGCACCCACGGCAAGACCACCACCAGTTCGATGCTGGCCTGGATCCTGGAAGCCGCGGGCCTGGCGCCCAACTTCCTGATCGGCGGCGTGGCCACCGATCTGCATGTATCGGCACGCTATGACCCGGCGCGGCGTCCCTTCGTGATCGAGGCGGACGAGTACGACACGGCGTTCTTCGACAAGCGCTCGAAGTTCGTCCACTACCGGCCGCGCACCGCCATCCTGAACAACCTGGAATACGATCACGCCGATATCTTTCCCGATCTGGCGGCCATCGAAACGCAATTCCATCACCTGGTGCGCACCATCCCGGGAACCGGCCGCATCATCCGCCCGGCGCACGCTGACGCCCTGGATCGCGTGATTGCGCGCGGATGCTGGTCTGAAACCGTCACGTTCGGCGCCGATGGCGCCTGGCAAGCCGGCACGCCCGACGCCGACGGCGCCTTTGCGGTGCGCCGCGACGGCATCGCCGTCGGCACGGTTCGCTGGACCCTGAGCGGGGAACACAACCGCATGAATGCCCTGGCCGCGCTGGCCGCGGCCGATCACGCCGGCGTGCCGGCCGCCGAGGGCGTCGAGGCGCTGAGCCGTTTCGGCGGCGTGAAGCGCCGGATGGAGCTGCGCGGCACGGTCAATGGCGTCAAGGTCTACGACGATTTCGCGCACCACCCCACCGCCATCGCCACCACCCTGGAAGGCCTGCGCCGCCAGGTGGGCCCGGCGCGCATCCTGGCGGTGCTGGAACCGCGCTCCAACACCATGAAGCTGGGCGCCATGGCCGCGCGCCTGCCGGACTCCCTGCGCGATGCCGACCTGGTGTTCTGCTTCGGCGCCCGCGCCGGCAAACATGCGCTGGGCTGGAACCCGGCCGAGGTGCTGGCGCCTCTGGGCGAGCGCGCTTCCAGTTACGATGACATCGATGCCCTGGTGGCAGCCGTCACCCAGGCCGCCCTGCCGGGCGACCAGGTGCTGGTGATGAGCAACGGCGGCTTTGGCGGCATCCACGGCAAGCTGCTGGCCGCCCTGGAGGCGCGCGGCTGAGGCGGGCGCCTCCGCCCGCGACCCAGGCCGACCGATCGGAAAGGCACGCAATGATCCTTTACCTGCACGGCTTTCGTTCCTCGCCGGCCTCATTCAAGGCCCGCATGATGGCCGACGCCATGGCCGCCCGCGGTCTGGCAGGCGACTGGGCCTGCCCGCAGTTGCCGGCCAGCCCGCGCCAGGCCATTGACCTGGCGCTGCGCATCGCCGGCCAGCAGTTGGCCGGCGCCGCCGACCCGCGCGCGCTGACCGTGATCGGCTCGTCGCTGGGCGGTTTCTACGCCACCTGGCTGGCCGAGCAGCTCGGTTGCAAGGCGGTGCTGCTCAATCCCGCGGTCGAGGCCGCGCGCGACCTGGCGACCCAGGTGGGCGAGCACCGCATGTATCATTCCGACGCGCCCTTCATGTTTCTGCCGGAATATGTGGCGGAACTGTCCGCCCTGCACGTCAGCCGCATCAGCCAGCCGGAACGGTATTTCCTGGTGGCGGCGACCGGCGACGAGGTGCTGGACTGGCGCGAAATGCGCGATCGCTACGCAGGCTGCCGCCAACGCATCGTGCAAGGCAGCGATCATGGCCTGTCCGATTTCGCCGACTGGATGCCGGAGGTGCTGGCGTTCGCCCTTGGCGCCACGCCGACCGACCCCAGATAACTCACTACACTCTTATATATATATCGCTGCGCAAGGCGGCGCTCACGCGCCGCCCAGGACGACCCTCACCATGTATGTGTTTTACGAAGACGACGGCAGCTTCAAGGCCGGCCATATCCTGTCCGAAACCGACGCCAGCCTGCAGGTGGAGTCGGAATCGGGCAAGCGCAGCAAGATCAAGCGCGCCAACACGCTGTTCAATTTCGCCGCGCCCGAACCGGCCGCGCTGATGAGCCAGGCGGCCGCCCTGGCCGAGACCCTGGACCTGCAATTCCTGTGGGAATGCGCGCCCCAGGAAGAATTCGATTCGCCCGCGCTGGCGGCCGATTACTTCGGCCACGCCCCCACCCCGGTCGAGCAGGCCGCGCTGCTGATGCGCCTGCACGGCGCGCCCGCCTATTTTCACCGCCGCGGCAAGGGCCGCTATCGCCCGGCCCCGCCCGACATCCTGGCCGCCGCCCTGGCCGCGCTGGAGAAAAAGCAGCGCCAGGCCGAGCAGCAGCAGGAATGGGTCGACGAGATGGCCGCCGGCCGTTTGCCCGAACCCATCGCCCAGGCCGCCGAATCGCTGCTGATCCGGCCCGACAAGAATTCACAGCAATGGAAGGCGCTGGACGCCGCCTGCGCCAAGCTCGGCA
Source organism: Achromobacter pulmonis (assembly GCF_902859765.1). Lineage (GTDB taxonomy): Bacteria > Pseudomonadota > Gammaproteobacteria > Burkholderiales > Burkholderiaceae_B > Achromobacter > Achromobacter pulmonis. The sequence goes on along the minus strand of NZ_CADIJV010000060.1, from coordinate 4,110 downwards.
AGAGCCCTGACCGCCTGCTGCTGGAACTGGGCGCCTGGCCGCACGCGCTGGCGCTGCACAAGCGCCGCTTCCTGGCGGTGAACTTCCCGCGCGGCCTGGCGTTCCCCGAACTGGAACTGCCGCCGATCGACCGCGAACTGCCGCTGTCCGACGCCGAGATCTATTCGGTCGACGACATCACCACCACGGAAATCGACGACGCCCTGTCGGTCTCGACGCTGGCCGACGGCAACCTGCGCGTCGGCATCCACGTGGCCGTGCCCGGCCTGAGCGTGACGCGCGACAGCGAGTTCGACAAGCTGGCGCGCGCCCGCCTGTCGACCGTCTACATGCCGGGCGACAAGATCCCGATGCAGCCCGACAACGTGATCAAGGCGTTCTCGTTGGACGCCGGCCGCGAGGTGCCGGTGCTGTCGCTGTACGTGGTGGCCAATCCGGAAACCGGCGAGATCATCGAATCCGACACGCGCCTGGAGCGCGTGGTGGTGCGCGAGAACCTGCGCCACAACATGCTCGACGCGCAGGTCACCGAAGCAAGCCTGAACGACACCTCCGCCGACCTGCCCTACGGCCACTGGCTGCGCCCGCTGTGGAAGCTGGCGCAGGCGCTGTCGGCGCAGCGCGAGAACGTGCGCGGCAAGCCCGAGAACAATTCGCGGGTGGAATACAGCTTCTACCTGGACGGTGACCCCGACGATCCCGACACCCCGGTGCGGCTGGTGCCGCGCCAGCGCAACGCGCCGCTGGACCGGATGGTGGCCGAATACATGATCCTGGCCAACAACCTGTGGGGCGGCCTGCTGCACCAGCACGGCGTGCCGGGCATCTACCGCTCGCAACAGGCCGGCCGCGTCCGCATGAGCACCCAGGCACTGCCGCACGAAGCCATCGGCGTGCCGCAATATGCCTGGAGCACGTCGCCGCTGCGCCGCTATGTGGACCTGGTGAACCAGTGGCAGCTGATCGCCGCGGTCGAGCACGGCGTCTCGGCGCGCCTGGTGGCCCCCTTCAAGCCGCGCGACGCGGACCTGTTCGCGATCATCGGCGCCTTCGACGCGCAGTACGCGGCCTGGGCCGAGTTCCAGAGCGCGATGGAGCGCTACTGGTGCCTGCGCTGGCTGAAGCAGCACCACATCACCCGCACCGTGGCGCACGTGCTGCGCGAAGACCTGGTGCGCTTCGCCAACTGCCCGCTCGTCACCCGGATCGGGGGGATGCCCGAGCTGGAACGCGGGACGGCGGTGGAGGTGGAGATCCTGGGGATGGATGAGTTGTCGCTGGAGCTGGATTGCCGGTATGTGGGGCAGGTGGGGCCGGCGGCTGAAGAGGCTGCTGCTTAGGGCGGCGTTTGGCTTGTCGTTAGGCTGTTTCTGCTGGCGGCGGGGTGGTCTTTCTTAGGCCGCCCGTCTGGCAGGCGGCCCTGGCGGCGGGCGCCCACGATTGCGGTCCGGAGCGTTCGCCGCGCGCCTGATGCCAGGGAAGAACGGCTGACGGGGAAGATGTCTGGCGATGCACCGCTGATCCTTCCACGAGGAAGAACACCCGATGCATCGCTGACCCTCTCCACGGGAGAGAACGCCCGATGCATCCCGGATTCTTCCAAACGGAGCACCGCCGGCCTTGCCTCACCGATTCCTCCGCTTCTCGCCCGACCTCTCCCCAAATGCCAAAGAAGGCCGCCCGCGCGGCCGGTTTTGGCGGCCCCGCAAGATTTTCCGCTCCACTTGACTATCTCACCAAAACGCCAAGCACTCGATTCGCCCCCGCGCCGGTGAAATGATCATGCTGCAGCCCGTGGCGTCGGCGGCCGGTGGGCGCGGGGCGTGTAGATGCGCCCGAGGGAAACCGTAGGGAGCCGCAGGCGTACGAGGTTGACGCAGGGGCAGTCCGGAGCGAACGCTCCGGACCGCAATCGTAGCCCCGCGCCCACCGGCCGCCGACGCCACGGGCGGCCAAAAGAACCCATCCCCCCGCCGCGACAGCATCAAAACCTCCCGTTAAACTCCCGAGAAAAATCACAAATCAAATTTCGGAGGACGGACATGCGCATTCTGCTGGTCGAGGACAACCTCGACCTGGGCGATGCCGTGGAAAGCAAGCTGCGCTCGGCGGGCCACAGCGTGCAATGGGTGCGTGATGGCATCGCCGCGCTGCGCTGGGGCCGGGACGAGACCTGGGATGCCCTGGTGCTGGACATCAACCTGCCCGGCAAGGATGGCTTCAGCGTCATCCGCGAACTGCGCGCCGCCGGGCTGGACGCGCCCGTGCTCGTCATGACCGCGCGTTCCGAGATCGAAGACAAGATCGACATGCTCGACCTGGGCGCCGACGACTACCTCGTCAAGCCCTTCGACCTGCGTGAACTCGAAGCCCGCCTGCGGGCCCTGCTGCGGCGCCCCGCCGGGCAGACCAGCAGTATCACCGCCTACGGCAACCTGAGCCTGGACCTGGCCAACCGCCACGTCATGCTGGCCGGCGCGCCACTGGAACTGGGCCGGCGCGAATTCCGCCTGCTGGAGATCCTGCTGGGAAAACTGGGCCAGACGGTCGCCAAGGAACGGCTCATGAACCAGCTGTTCGACCTGGACGACGGTTCGCTCAACGCGCTGGAACTGCTGATCTCACGCCTGCGCAAGAAGCTGGCGGGCGCGTCCATCGATATCGTCACCGTGCGCGGCGTCGGCTACCAGGCCCGCAGCCATGAGCCCGCCTGAGAGCTTCTCCATCCGCCGCCGCGTCTTCACGCTGGGCGCGGCGCTGCTGGCCTGCGCCCTGATCGGCCTGGTGTTCTTCCTGCGCGGCTATGCCCAACGCGCGGCCGAGCAGGCCTTCGACCGGCTGCTGGCGGCGTCGGCGCTGACCATTGCCGGCTCCGTGCAGATCGAGGACAACGGCGTCACTGTCGAACCACCGGTCTCGTCCCTGGCCATGCTGTCGGGCAGCGAACGGGTGTTCTATGAAGCCCGCGCCTCCAATGGCCGGCTGATTACCGGCTACGCCGATCTGGCCCCCGGCCTGCCGCTGGCGCAATCGGCCACGCCGGTCTTCACCTATCTGCGCTATCACGATGAGCCGGTGCGTGTCGCCACCGTCGGCCGGCTGGTGTCGGCCAGCCAGCACGCCGGCTGGGTCACCGTGCGGGTGGCGGAAACGCTGGGATCGCGCGAGGCACTGGCCGATGAAATCCTGGGCCGCAGCGTGCTGCCGCTGATTGTGGTGTCGCTGGTGGCGCTGGGCCTGCTATGGTTCGGCGTGCAGCGCGCCTTCGCGCCGCTGGCGGTGGTCGAGGGCGAATTGCGGCAGCGGGCGCCGGACGACCTGGCGCCGCTGGTCACGCCCGTGCCCACCGAGGTGCGGCGCCTGGTCGAAGCCCTGAACGCTTTCATGCAACGCCTGTCGGGCATCATGGACACCCTCAATACCCTGGTCGCCGATGCCGCCCACCAGGTGCGTACGCCGCTGGCCTCGCTGCGCGCGCAGGCCGAAGTGGCGCTGGATGAAACCGATCCCCAGCGCCTGCACGAGCGCCTCGGCCGCATCCACCAGAATGCCACCCACGCCAGCCAGCTCATCAATCAGTTGCTGATGGACGCCACGATCACCCACCGCCTGGGCAAGGGCGCGCGCGCGCTGGTGGGCGTGGCCGAGACCATCAACGAAACCCGCCGCCGCATCGGCCCGCTGGAGGCAAGGCGCCTGCGTATCGACATCGCGCCGGCCGTGCGGCGCGCCCGCATCGCCGGCGATCGCGTGGCGTTGCGGGAGATGCTGCGCAACCTGGTGGACAACGCCCTGCGCTACGCGCCGCAGGGCACCGTCGATATCCAGGCCACGCCCGTGGCAGGCTACCGGGTGGCCTTGACAGTGTCCGACCGCGGGCCGGGCATCGCCGACGACGAAAAGGATGCGGTGCAGCAGCGTTTCACCCGCGGCCGCACCGGTGAATCGCTGCCGGGCTCGGGCCTGGGCCTGGCCATCGTGCGCTCGGTGGCCGTGGCGCATGGCGGCTCGCTGTGGCTGCAAGACCGGCCCGGCGGCGGCCTGTCGGCGCGCGTCATCCTGCCGCTGGCGCGCCAGCGCGCCGGCCGCGCAATGGCCGCCTGGCTGGCC
>NZ_CADIJV010000059.1 GCF_902859765.1 Achromobacter pulmonis | reverse complement strand
CCCCGCCCGGGCCGTCGCGCGCGGTGAGGCCGGCGGGACCGGCGATGGCCTCATGACATGCGCGCTCAGCGCCGGTTGGCCAGCAGGCAGCAGCCCAGCAATACCCCCACCAGCGTGGCCACGCCGACCGACTTCCACGCGTGTTCATGGACATATTCATCGGCATAGGCCCGGGCGCGGCGCGCCCGCTCCCGCGCCACTCCTTCCCAATCGCCCGCGGACTCGCGCGCGTCGGCCAGCTGCTGCTTCAGGCGCGCGCGCGCAGCCTCGATTTCGGACCCCGTATACGAGGCCGTCGAACGCAGCAGATCCTCGGTACCGGCCAGCAGTTCGTGGAGGCTGTCGTTGACGCGCTCACGATGCAAGGCCATTTCAGCGCGTTGGTGCTTTCGATTCATGGTCGCTCCTTTTTTGCTTGTGGTTTACGGGGGCCAGCCGGCACGGCGCATCGCCGCTGCCGGCGCGGGCCGGACAGTTGCCGCCCAGGCCATGCCCCATTGTGGCCACTCCCCGCATCTCGCGCCCGAGCTTTGGCAACCAGCCGTTAACCGATATTTCAGCGGCGCGGCACTTGCTGAACGGTCCGGGCCTGACAGCCCGCGCCCGTGGCGACCTCCACGCGGCCGACCGGTCGATTTAGTAAAAGTCCATTGCATTTCAGCGGCTTAGGCTTGACACCAGAACCCCTCTGTCCGCCACAATAAGCCTTTGCAATGCGCTTCATCAGCCTCACAAAGGAACTGAACGCATGGTCTCTCCCTCCGCCCTGCCCGCCGGCGCCGATTCGTATTTCCTGGCGCCCCCGTCTGCATCTCCCCGCCCCGAACAGCAAGAGCTGCGCGACGGGTTGCTGGACAATCCTGCCCATATCGACCCCAAATTCCTTTACGACGCGCTGGGTTCGTCGCTGTTCACCGCCATCACCCAGTTGCCCGAGTATTACCCCACCCGTTGCGAGGCCGAGATCTTCGAGCGCCACGGCCAGGATATTGCACGGCGCGTCGGGCCGGTGCAGGCCATGATCGACCTGGGCGCGGGCGACTGTGCCAAGGCCGAGCGGCTGTTCGCCAGCCTGCGGCCGCGCCACTACGTGCCCATCGACATCTCCGCGGACTACCTGCAGTCGGCGGTGCGCAGGCTGCGCCTGTCCTATCCGGACCTGCGCATCACCCCGATCGGCCTGGACCTGTCGCAAGCGCTGGCGCTACCGGCCGAGATCGCTCCCGAGCAACGTCTGTTTTTCTACCCGGGCTCCAGCATCGGCAACCTGGACCCGGAAGCGGCGCTCGCCATGTTGCGGCGGATCCGGCGCCAGTGCGTCGGTGGCGGGCTGCTGGTGGGCGTTGACCGGGTCAAGCCCAGGCAGGTACTGGAGCCCGCCTACGACGACGCCCTGCACCTGACGGCCGCCTTCAACCTGAACGTGCTGCGCCATGTCAATCGCGTGCTCGGCAGCGATTTCGACGTCGATGATTGGCACCACGTGGCGCTATTCAATAGCGATCGCTCGCGTATCGAAATGCACCTGCAAGCGCGCCACCCCGTCACCGTCACCTGGCCCGGCGATGCCCGGCACTTCGCACCGGGTGAACGCATCCATACGGAAAATTCGTACAAGTTCGCGCCACAGGCCTTTGCCGATCTGCTGGGGCGCGCGGGCTTCAACAACATCGAACACTGGTCGGATTCGCGCGGCTGGTTTTCGGTTTTCAGTGCGCGCGCCTGACGCGCCCGCCCGCAACCCGCCACGGGAGGATCGCCATGGAACCCGCCTGCCTGCTGACCCACCCCGCCAGCGGGCCATACGCCGCCGGACAGGCGGGCCAGCATGATTGCTACGATGCCGTGCGCGCCACCACCATGGCGCTCGCGGCGCCGCTGAGCCCGGAGGATTGCCAGGCGCAGTCCATGCCGGATTGCAGCCCCGTCAAATGGCATCTGGCACACACCACCTGGTTCTTCGAAACCTTCCTGCTGTCCCATTTCGCGCCACCCGTGCCGGTGTTCCATCCACAGTACCGCATGCTGTTCAATTCGTATTACAACGCTGTCGGCGCCAAGCACCCGCGCCCGCAGCGCGGCTTGCTGACCCGTCCGCCGCTGGCCGACGTAATGCGCTACCGCCAGCATGTGGACCAGGCCATGCACGCACTGATCTCTCGGCTGGGCGGCAACGATCCGGCCTTCGATGCCTTGCTCGAGCTGGGCTTGAACCACGAACAACAGCACCAGGAACTGATCCTGACAGACCTCAAGCATCTGCTGTACGCCAACCCGTTGCGCCCTGCATACGTGGCGTCGGGTTCGCCGGCCCTGCCGCCAGGCACGCCGGCCGGATGGACGCATTACGCCGGCGGCATAACCCGCATCGGCCACGAAGGCGGCGGTTTCGCCTTCGATAACGAAGGCCCCGCGCATGATGTGCTGCTCCCCCCGTTCCATTTGGCCAACCGCCTGGTGACCCAGCACGAGTATCTGGCGTTCATCCGCGATGGCGGCTACAAACGGCCGGAACTGTGGCTATCGCTGGGATGGGAAAAAGTCTGTGCCGAAGGCTGGCGCGCGCCCCTGTACTGGGAAGGCGAGCGTGACGATTGGCGCGTCTTCACGCTACGCGGCATGCAGGAGTTGGAGTTGCAGGCCCCGGTCACGCACATCAGCTATTACGAAGCCGATGCCTACGCGCGCTGGGCCCGGGTACGCCTGCCGCGCGAGGCGGAATGGGAGCACGCGGCCCGGACCCGGCAGTTGCCAGACGCCGCCTGGTCGAGCCGGGCCAACCTGCTGGAAAATGGCCATCTCGATCCGCGCCCCGCGCCCGCCAGGCTGAACGCCAGCGGGCCCGCGCAGTTGTATGGCGATGCCTGGGAATGGACCGCCAGCGCCTATGACGCCTATCCCGGCTTCAAGCCCGACGCGGGGGCCGTAGGCGAATACAACGGCAAATTCATGTGCAACCAGTTTGTGCTGCGAGGCGGCTCCTGCGCCACCCCGCGCGGCCACCTCCGGCCCAGCTATCGCAACTTCTTCCCGCCGGAAGCCCGCTGGCAGTTCTCCGGCATCCGACTGGCCCGGGACGACTGAGGCGCAGGCATAAGAAAAACCGCGGCTAGAGTTGCATTGCAAAAATATTCCGTGCTAGAATTTTGTTCTTCGCTGCTTTGCTTACGAACTTGAAAGGGAGTAGGCAGCCAAGGGAGTAGGCAGCCCAAGCGGCGATAGGATGGCGCATTAGCTCAGCCGGTTAGAGCGACGGAATCATAATCCGCAGGTCCCCTGTTCGAATCAGGGATGCGCCACCAGAATTCAAAAGGCCTTCACTTCGGTGAAGGCCTTTTTCATTTGTGCCTTGCGGCCGAAAAAGCGATCGGGGAAGCGGACCAGAAAAGCAACCAGAAAAGGCATGATCAAGGAAGGGGGCTCAGGGAAGCGCGCGCCGATACAGTCCCCCGCAAGAAAGCACGCCTAGGACAAGCCCCCCGAGAACCTCGAAAGGCGGCGCCACGCCGGCCTGGCGGCATACCGCAGGCCGGCCGGGGTGGCATGGCCTTGCCGCGCTACGGTTTGAGCGGCGAAGGCAAATCGCGGCGCCGGCCGCCCCACGTGGCGCACAGGCTGGCGACGAAGGCGCCGATCAGCATGGACACGAAGCCCCATAGCGCCAAGGTCGCCGTGGCCTTGCGCGCCAGGTCGGCTGCGGCGCGCGCCTCGCGCTTGGCATCCTCGACAGCCTGGCGGGCCTTTTGCAGCGTCTGGTCGACGCGCTGCTGCGCCGCGGCAGGATCGATGCCGGCCTGGGCCGCCACCACCTTGGCGACATAGTCGCGATCCGCCGCCGCCATCTCACCGCGCGCCAGACTCATCGCAACGATTCGCCCCACCTCGGCCCGCGCCGCGGCGCGGTCGCCGCCAGCCTCGGGACGTTCGGCACGCAACAGCGTATCGGTGAAGTAATCGCGTGCCTGGTCCGCGCCGCCCGCGCCGGCGGCCGCGGTCGCGGTTGCCGTCATCGCCGCCCCCGCTCCGGCCGCCACCGATGCCCCGGCCTTGGCCGCGCCCGATGCCAGCGTGGCCAGCGCCGAACCCAATAGCGCCGCACTGACGACGGCGCTCAGCGCCCATACCAGGAAGCCGTGCGCGGTATCGCGAAAGTACACCTCGTCGATGTGCGCATCGACCCACTTGGTCCGCAAGCGGCCGGCGACGTAGCCGCCAATCCCATAAGCCACGATTTGCGTGAACAGCATCCAGGCGATGATGCCGATACCCACTGCCGGGGCCGACAGCCCCTCGTCGCCCCACGGCGACACCGACAGCAGGCCCAGGCCCGAGCCGCCCGCCAGCAATGCCAACGATAGTGCCGCGGCGATGACCGCGCCAGCGAAGACCGCCGCCCACGAGACCGCGGACACCGTCGATTCACGCGCCGGGACTGCGCCATCTTGGGCGCGGTTTGCCGATATTGCATTTTCCATGGTCATTCCTTGTTCAGGTCACAAGCGGCCGCCGCCGCATGGTGTCAAACCGGCAGTCAATGCCAGAACAGCGCCAGCAGGATGATGATGGGAATGGGCACGCCCAGCAGCCATAGCAGAATGGAACGCATGCGAACCTCCTTGTCGGTCGGGAATCAAGCCAGATCGATGGTGCCCGGCGCGCGCGGATCCGGCGCGGGCGGCGTCACATCGGGGGAAGCAGGATCGTCGGGCGCGGGATTCGGGCGTGCAGGAGGATCATCCGGCGGCGGGTTGCCTGGCAGCGGCGGATCATCGGCTGGCACCTCATCGGGTGCGCCCGGTGGACGGTGGGAAGCGTGCGACATAGTGGATCTCCTAGATAGCGCAAAACGCGCCGATCCACGGTCAGCAAGCGCCGTGCCCACCCCCTCTCCGACCAGGCGCCGGCCACAAAAAAGCCCTCATGGAGGGCGGGAGGGGTTCGTGCGCACGCTTTGCGGGCAAGGCCTGGGCGACCTGCCGTCCCTGGTCTAGACGCCGTTGCGGCCATCGGCGCCGAGAAATTCCACCACGGCGGCCTTGCCGGCGGCCGAGGCCTCGTCCTGGCTGGCGTAGCGGCGTTCGGAATAATTGGTGCTGCGCACATTGCCCGTCTCCGGGTCCAGCAGGGTGATGATCCAGGCGAACTCGCCCGGCATCAATTGCCTGACCTGCAACGTGGCACGGGTACCAGGGCGGAGTCGTTGCGGCATATCGACGCGGCTTTGAAAATGATTCGACGCCGCCATCGTAGCGCAAAGCGCAGCCTTGGCGGCGGCCTGAAAATGCTGCGGCGCACACCAATTCCATGCTGCGGGGTGCGCGGCAAAAACGCCACACCGAGCCCCCGTAGCCAGGAAAACCCTAGCGCCATGCCTCCCAATACAGGCGCACAATCAGACCAAACACCTAGACCGTACCAGCGGCGCCGCAATCCCCTTAATCAGGCGAGGACGGAGGCAACATGACTTACGTAGCAGTGGTAATCAGCTGTTTGATGGTTGTGGGTATCGTCGCGTTGGTGGTTCAAACGATTCAAAGCGCGGGGCCCGAGCCCTGGCTGAAGATATCGGCGGCGATCGTCAGTTCCCTGTTCGCTTCCCTATTGCTCATCCCGCTCGGCTACGCCGTGGCGCAGACCATGGTGTTGGACTGAGCCAGCCATCGCGCCATGGCTGGCGCGAGACCGAATTCCGGCCCCGGGCTAGCCGCCCCGGGCCGGTCGGCCGCGTGTGGCCGCCCAGCAGATCAGCGAGCCGGCAGTGACCATGGCCACGCCTTGCCAGAATGCCGCGGTCAGATGGGTGGACAGCCACAGCGCCGCGAAAAAAGTCGATAGCACCGGAGTGAAATACGAGGCCGTGGCCAGCAGCGTGAGATTGCCGTTCAATATGCCCACGTTCCATAACGCGTAGCCGGCCGCCATGGCGCCCCCCGTCACGCATAGTTCCAGCACGGCGGCGCCATCGAAGGCCAACGCAGGCTCGGCGCTCATGCCGTATTTGATCCACAATACCGCCGCGGTCAACATGAAGAACAACGCAACACCATTTTTGCCGTCCGCATAGCGTTTGGTGACGTTGCAATAAACCGCCCAAATGATGGCTCCGCCGAATGCCAGGCCATAACTGAGGGGATTGCCCGAGACATTGGCAACGATGCCTTGCCACGAGATGCCGCCGTCGCCGCCGACCACCCAGACGATGCCGCACAGTGACAGCGCAATGCCCGGCACGACCCAGGCGCGGGCGCGCTGGCCGTTGATCAGTATCGCCAGGACGACGGTGAAACACGGCCAGAGATAATTGACGATGCCCAGTTCGATGGCCTGGCCCCGGTTGGCGGCAAATCCCAGCGACAGCGACAGGCAGATTTCGTAGGCGACGAACAGGATGCTGCCGGACAGCAGGTAGCGGCGCGGAAACGTGCGCAGGCGGGGGAACCCCACCAGCAACACCAGGAACAGCGAGCCGACGGTATAGATCAAGGCGGCGCCGCCAATCGGCCCGAAGCGCTCGCTGATGCTGCGGATGAGGCCGACGACCGTGCCCCACAGCACGACTGCCATCAGACCCGCGCCGGTCGCCGTCTTCCGGCTGAGAACGAATTGCATGACTGTTTCCGATTGCCCGATTTACAAGCGCCGCGCCGGGCGACGCGCGCCGAAACGACGCAGTGTAGCGAAAACAGGAAATGGGTCGCGGCATGGCCGGCTTTGAGGAAGCCCGAGCCGGCGCGCAATGCAACCGTCGACAACGAACAAGAGGGAGAGCAAGGCGCATGACCATCTCTGTACGCAGACTGACTGACGTGCTGGCCACCACGGCATCGGGCCGCCTCTATCGCATCGAAGTGTTCTCACAGGCCGATAGCCGGGCCGGTCCACCCGCGATCACGCATTACATTCTCAGGACCTCGGACGGCGAACACGTCATCGCCCTGGGGGATCGTCGCTATCGCCTGAAATCGGGCGAGGTGCTGACCGCTCTGGTCCCGTCGCCCGCGCCACGCCCCGACGCCTGAGCCTGGCCGGGCACAGCACCCGCCGGCTCAGCCATCGGATGCCACCCGCCGCTTGCCCAGGCCCTTGGCCCGGTAGAGGGCGACGTCGGCCCGCTCCAGCAACTGCAGCATGGTGCTACCCGACTGCGGATACACGGCGATTCCCACGCTGGCCGACACCGCCACCCGGATATTGGGATAGGGCAGCGACAGGCTTTCGACCAGCGCTTCGGCAACCGCCTGCGCCCCGTCGTGATCGGTTCCCAGCAGCAGCACGGCGAACTCGTCGCCCCCCAGCCGCGCCGCCACATCCGAGACTCGGATGGCGCGGGCCATGCGATCGGCGGCCTCTTTCAGCACGGTGTCGCCGGCCGCATGACCGTGCAGGTCATTGACGGATTTGAAGCCATCCAGGTCGATCGCAAGAATGGCGAATGACTGCCCACTGCGCTGCGCCACCGCCAGCTCGCGCAGCACCAGTTCCCCGAACAGTACCCGGTTGCACAGTCCCGTCAGCGGATCGTAGTGCGCCAGATGCTGCGCGCGCGGCAGCATGCGTGAAGCATGCAGCAAGGCCGTGCCCACCTCTTCGGCTTCCTTGACGCGCGTGTCGGGCAATTCGACGGTCCGGCCATCCCCCAGCGCCAGCGCCGGCTCCACCAGGCCCTGCACCGCCGAGGTCAGGCGGTTGGCCAGCCGCAATGCGAGCCACAGGCCCAACCCGAACGCCGCCAGCGTTCCCAGCGCCAGCCAGGCGATCGAACGATACAGATCGGTCGTCACCAGCGTCATCGGCGCCCCGGCGGCGACCGTCCAGCCTGTCAGGGTGGAACGGTTGAAGGCGGTGTAGACCGGGGTGCCCTCCTTGGTCGTGGTCTCGAGCGAACCTTCGTCTTCCGCCCGCACCGCCTGCGCCAGCGCCGGCACGGCCTTCTGGCCAACGAATTTTGCCGTGTCGCGGGTCCGCGCGATGATGGTGCCGCTCTTGTCCAGCACGGCGGCCACCCAACCGTCGGGCAGGCCGCGGCGCCCCAGCACATTGCCGATGCGCTCCGGCGACAGGCCCACATTCAGGCTGTAGATGACGTCCTCGCCGCGCACCACCGGCACCCCGAGCGCAATGGTCGGCGCATGACTGACCCCACCCATGAACAGGCTGCTCAGCACCGGCTCGCGCGCGCGGAACACCTGGGCCAGCTCCCGCGACACGGCCGACGGCGGCAGCGCCGTGCCGTAAGGCACCAGGGTATTGAGTACCTGCTGGCCCTCCTTGTCGGTCAGGACATAGCTGTCGACAATCTGGAATTTGATGACTTCGCGGGCGCGCCGATGGAATCCGGCCAGATCGCCGCCTATCAGGTCGGGCGAGCTCGCCAGCATCTGCAAACCCGCCTCGACGCCGGTCAGTTCCCGATCAAGAACGGCGGTCAGATTGCGTGCCAGGAAAATCGTGTCGCGAAAGATCCGCTCTTTCTGGATCTGATAGCTTTCATAGACGGCGATCGATGCCACCACCAGCGCCGGCGCGATACAGGCGAACACCAGCGCCAACAAGCCGGTCCGCATCGTATAGCGGCGCCGCGGGCGAGCCCGCGTCGCCGCCAGGATTTCGCCGTCAGCCATATTATTTTTCCGGGCGCGGCCGCGCCGGACAAGACGTTTGCCGACACCACACTTTCTGACTCATGGCGCCTCTCCTGGAACGGTCAGCCGGACAGGAAGCCCGGCAGGACGGAAAACCAGAAATTATTGCAGAACCAGACCACACCCCACCCATCCGCCCTTAATGCCGAGCCGGCGGGCAGGTTGGCCTCCAACGGAAAATCGCGTCCCCAATTTACCTCAAAAACAGAGTCTGGCGACCATCTCGTTATGAACCAGTATCTGTCGCCGGATCGCCGCCGGGGTCGCGTCGACCTCGGCCGCGGAATTGAAATACACCGGCCGGGCATGATCGCAATACTCAATCCCGGTCCGCAGGGGGGGCGGCGCGCACCCACTCAGACTTGAGGCGATCAGCCACGGCATCGTCATTGCGACGAGCCACCGTTTCTTCGACATCAACGCTCTCCTGGCGGGCCTGGGCGGCCCGCTCCTGGAGGCGGGCCGCACTGTCCGCGCGTTCCTGCGCCCGGCCCATGGCCCGCCCCCGCCAATACACCCCGGCGACGGCGGCCAGACCCGCCAGCACTGCCGCCATCAAGCCGAGGCCCCGCTTAATCCATTGCTGCAACAGCATCGGTCACACTCCTTTGCTCCCCCGACCGCACCGCCGCGGCCGCCTGTAGGTACAGACGGTTCCAGCTGTCGGGCCAGGGTTTGCCGGGGCGCCAGGTGCGCAGGTACAGCGCCCAGGCCGCTGCCGCATCGCCGACCGGCGGCAACGCCCTCGGATCGGTCCACAGCAGCAGCCGCGCAACGCCTGCGGCCAGCACGTCGTCGTATTCGAGCGCGGCGTAGACCGCGTCCGGATCGCAGGCCACGCTGCGGGCCTTGCACAGCACGGCCAGGTGATCCCGGCTGGCGGCGTGCAAGTACACACCCCACACGCCACCGCGACTGGCGCGGGTGCCTTTCTCGAACTGCCAGAAGCCACGCGCCGGTCCGCCTATCTGGCGCCGATGCACGAAGCGGCTTTCCTGCAAGCCGATCGCCAGCAGCATGCAGCACGCCTCGCGCGTGTCCATGCGCGCCGGCAACCGCGCCAGCGCCGGGCGCAGCGCGTCATCCATGATCTGGTCAAGCGTCATGCCTGCCCTCCTTATCCGATTGCGTTTCCATGCCGAGCGTCTTGCGCCGGATCTCCACCGCCCAGTCCACCAGATCCTGGTTCTGCAGCTTGGCGGTCAGGCGCAAGTAGGCGCCCAATACCCACCACGCCGGCAATCCCGCCAGCAGCATGCAGGGGCCGAGCACGTAGAACATCGCCAGCAGCCCGTCCTCGCCCAGCCCGGTGCGTTGTGCCATCCAATAGGCGGACGACATGATGTCGGGCATCCATGCGATCATGCCGATCGCCAGCAACGGCCCGAACAGAAAAGAACTGACCACCGTACAGGCGGTACGCGCGACGAACTCGCGCGGCGTGCGCGGCGGCATCAGCAACATGCCGATCAACGCCGCCATCGCCGCCGGCATGCCGAAGGCCAGCGCAATTTTCAGGGCGGCGAATCCGCCCAAACCCGTTGATCCCGGTTCCATGGTTACACCGCTCCTGTCGACGGTGCGCATTGCTGCCTCCCGTGAGCATCACGAGCGCCACGCAGGCGCACCGGATGGAAAATTTGAAATCCGGGCGACACTGTCGTCCGTTTGCCGCAGGCCTTGCCTGCGTTTGTGCTGCTATCTTTCTGGTCTATCGCCTTTACCTCCCTGCCCGACTTGCCATGAAACCCTGGACCCGCCGCCAACCCCGCCGCAAGACCACGCCCACGCTCGCCGAGGCGCTTGTTCGCTATCTGGCCGAGGTTTCGGTCACCAAGAAGGGCCATACCTCGGAACAATCGATCGCGCGGATCTGGCGCGCCACACGCCTGGCCATCCGCCCAGTCGACCGCATCCGCAGCTCCGACCTGACGGAGCTGCGCGACGAATGGCTCAAGGATCGGGCGCCCGCCACCGTCGTGCGACGCATGGCCTTCCTGTCGCACGTGTATACGGTGATCCGGAAAGATTGGGGCTTTGACCAACTGGCCAATCCGGTCCAACTGGTGCGACGGCCGCCCGTGGATGACGCCCGCGATCGGCGTCTGTTCGACCGCATCACCCTGCGCGGACTGTCGCAAGAGGACTGTCCGCGCAAAGAGCTGGAATGGATCATCCGCGCTACCCGCTCGACGGAACTTCCCACGATCCTGACTGTGGCCAAGGAAACAGGGATGCGCCGGTCCGAGGTGGTCGGCATCCAGCGCGAACACCTCGACCTGATGCACGGCGTGGTGCACCTGCCCCACACGAAAAACGGCCGCGCCCGCGACGTACCGTTGACGCCACGGGCCCGCGAGGCCCTGCGGCGCTGGGTCACGGGAAAACCCATGCGAGGCCGCATATTCACGATGCAACCCGGCTCGGTCACGCGGGCTTTCATCCGCGCGCGGCGCCGCGCCCGTTTGCGCTACGAAGGCATGTGCCGGCACCATGGCCGGCGGCCCAACGCCGCCTACTTCCGCGATCTGCGGTTTCACGACCTGCGCCACGAGGGTACGTCGCAGCTCGCCACCGTGTTCCAGATCCACGAACTGGCGAAGGTCAATGGCAACGTCGACACCCGCATGCTCCTGCGCTACTACCATCCTCACGGACGTGAACTGGCCCAGAAGCTGGCGCGCAGCCAGTTGGGCCGGCGCCAGCTCGAGGAAATGCGGCACGAGCGCGAGTTCGGCCAGGGAGCCTTGCCCCTGGCCGCCTGACGCCTGCCCCGAGGCTTAGACCGTGCCCTCCTGCTCGCGGTCCGGGGGTTCCACCATCGTCAGCCAGGCCGGCAGCGGTCCCCAGCCGGGATAGCTGACTTTGCCGCCAGCGCCGTCATGTTCCGCACCAATCGAATACGGTGCACCCGTCTCCACCAGCCACAGCGGCGTGGAGCGATAGTCTTCGACCATGCTCCACGTATCGCCCAGGCGGCGCGGCCATTTCCCGGCAGGCGGGGTCGGCGGGGCGTCCGCGTGGGCGCCAAAAGGAATATTGAACGAGCCGGGCGTCAACGCCAGTTCGTTGGCGACCGACTTGTACAGGAACAGGCCGTTGTCGTCGGCCTGGAATACGTCTATTTGCATTTTGGTTTTCCTTGGAAATGAAATTTGCACTGCAAATGTGCGGGTGTTGGGATCTCGCCAGGCATACGCAGTCCAAAGTCACAGCCACGCTCAGAATGCTGCAACACTGGACCGTAGCGGCAACGCAAACGCTGCGGGCGGCACGGTGCTGGCAGTACGCAACCTGGGTGAGAGCTTGACCACCCTGGTAACCGGAGGCTCCGAAACCCGTCCTGTGAACACGGCTTACTACCCGCGCTTGCACGTGTAGCCGTCCGCCCCACTGCAAATGCAAGGT
The DNA here is from genome assembly GCF_902859765.1 of Achromobacter pulmonis. Classification (GTDB taxonomy): domain Bacteria; phylum Pseudomonadota; class Gammaproteobacteria; order Burkholderiales; family Burkholderiaceae_B; genus Achromobacter; species Achromobacter pulmonis. The sequence continues at coordinate 94 of NZ_CADIJV010000059.1, read as the reverse complement.
CACTGGCGAGCCACCAGGCTGATGCCCTGCAGGGGCATGGGCATGACCTTTGGTATCCCTTCACCGGGACGACTTCTGGTGGCGGTTCCCTGAC
>NZ_CADIJV010000058.1 GCF_902859765.1 Achromobacter pulmonis | reverse complement strand
GGCCGCCCGGCAGCCGCGGCGCGCCCGGCGCCGACGGCCGCCTGCACGGACGCGGGGTGGCCTACGCGCGCTATGTGCACAGCAAGTTCCCCGGCTTCGGCGCCGCCTGGGCGGCCTGGGTCGTCGACCTGAGCGTGGACCCCGCCAGCGGCCGTATCGCCGTCGCCCGTGTGGTGGTGGGCCAGGATACCGGCATGATCGTCAACCCGGACGGCGTGCGCCACCAGATCCATGGCAACGTCAACCAGACCCTCAGCCGCTGCCTGATCGAACGCGTGCGGTTCGACGCGGCCGGCGTGGCCAGCCGCGAATGGGGCGGCTACCCCATCATGGGCTTCAAGGACCTGCCGCCCATCGACGTACTGCTGATGCCCCGCCAGGACCAGGCGCCCATGGGCGCGGGCGAGTCTGCCGCGATCCCGGGGCCGGCGGCCCTCGCCAACGCCCTGTTCGACGCCACCGGCCGGCGTTTTTACCAGGCGCCGTTCACGCCCGACGGGGTGCGCGCGGCGCTGCGCGCCCCCGCGGGATGACCCGGCGCGGATCGACCCGCGCGGGGCTCACGCCAGGCTGCGGAACGCCTGGTCCATGTCGGCGATCAGGTCTTCCTCATGCTCCAGGCCGATGGAAATGCGGATCAGCCCCTCGGACACGCCGGCCGCATCGCGCTCGGCCGCCGGCACGCCGGAATGCGTGGTCGAGGCCGGGTGGCACACCAGCGACTCGGTGCCGCCCAGGCTGACCGCCGACTTGAACAGCCGCAGGGCATTGATGCAACGGAACGCCTTGGCGCGACCGCCATCCAGCACGAAAGCGAAGGTCGAGCCCGGTCCGGTGCACTGACGTTTGTAGACCGCCTGGTACGCCTCGTCGGCGATGATTTCCGGATGATAGATGCGCACTTTCTCGTGCGGGTTGCCCGCCAGCCATTGCGCCACCCGGGTGGCGCTGCGCGCGGCCTGCTTCATGCGCAACACCACGGTTTCCATCGAGCGCGTGATCATCCAGCACGAATGCGGGTCCAACTGCGAGCCGAAGGCGCTGCGGATGGCGCGCACCTTCTTGATCAGGTCCTTGGAGCCGGTGACCGCGCCGGCCACCAGGTCGCTGTGTCCGCCCACGTACTTGGTCAGCGAATACACGCACAGGTCCACGCCGTGCGCGGCCGGCTTCTGAAAGATGGGCCCCAGCAGCGTGTTGTCGCACACCGAGATCGGGCGATAGCCGTGGCGGCTGGCGAATGCGTCCAGCTCGGCCTGCACCGCCTGGAAATCGATCAGCGCGTTGGTCGGATTGGCCGGCGTTTCCACATAGAACAGCCGCACCGGCCCCTGGGCCGCGGCCGCTTCGAGCGCATCGCGCATGCTGCGCGCCGACAGGCCGTCCTGGATCGGATGCGAGCCGATGCCCCATTCCGGGAAGATCTTGGCGATCAGGGTCTCGGTGCCGCCGTACAGAGGCACCGACTGCACCAACTGGTCGCCCGGACGCAGGAACGCCAGGAACACCGCACTGATCGCCGACATGCCGCTGGAGGTCACCGCGGCGTCCTCCGAGCCGTCCAGCAGCGACAGCCGGTCCTCGACGATTTCCAGGTTGGGATGGTTGAAGCGGCTGTACACCAGCCCGGCCGATTCGCCCTGCGGCAGAGGCTTGCGGCCAGCCACCAGATCGAAGAACTCGGCGCCGTCCTCGGCCGAACGGAAGGCGAAAGTGGACGTGAGAAACACCGGCGGCTTGACCGCGCCTTCGGACAGGAACGGGTCGAAGCCGTACGACATCATCTGCGTTTCGGCATGCAGCGGACGGCCGGAGATGTCTTTCTTGTGATAGCTGGAATAACTCATGGCGTGCCTCTCAAGGGGGAATGGCGGCCTGGCTGGCGGCGGCATCACGGGTATGGACACGATAGCGCCGCCGGCCGGGCGATGCAGCGAGTATGGGCCTGCCGGGCCGCAATGTTATTTCCATTTATGCTCTTGAAAATGGATAATGGGAAATATTGTTTCTCATATCAAGATAATCATGAAAGGGACTGCCTTGTTACATCAACTTGACGCGATTGATTGGAAAATCATGAAAATCCTTCAAGAAGATGGCCGGCTCTCCAACGCCGAACTGGCCGAGCGCGTGTCGCTGTCGGCCTCGCCCTGCTGGAAGCGCCTCAAGCGCCTGGAAACCTCCGGCATCATCCGCGGCTACCAGGCCATCCTCGACCGCCGCGCGCTCGGCATGGGCGTGGTGGCGTTCGTCAGCATCTCGCTGGACAACCACACCGAGAAAACCTGCCACGCCTTCGAAGCGGCGGTGGCCGCCATGCCCGAAGTGCTGGCCTGCCACAACACGACCGGCCAGCACGACTATCTGCTGCACATCGTGGCGCGCGACTTCGATGCCTATTCCGAGTTCGTGCGCAACCGGCTGCGCACCCTGCCCGGCGTGAAGGAACTGCTCAGCACCCTGTCGATGCACGAAGTGAAGTCATCGACCAAGCTGCATCTCTGAAAGTCCGTCGGCCGCGGGCCGCGCCGCTCGCCGCCAACGCCTTGCCGAGTGGTCGCCGGATATCGGGGCGTGTCACGAAGCTGTAGCGACCCGCCCCTAGAGTGTCGATTCCGATTGAATCCCAAAGAGGACTTCCTTTCATGAAATCGACTCTCCGCATCGCGGCGGCTGGCGCCTGCCTGTCCGTCTCGGCACTCTCTCCCGCCCTCGCGGCGACGGCCCCCTCCAGTACGGTCCGGCTCTATGGCCTGATCGATACCGGCCTGCAATACCTCAGCAACGGTCCCAGCGGCAACAGCAAGACGGGCATGAGCGCCGGCAACCTGAACGGTTCGCGCTGGGGGCTGCGCGGCACCGAAGACCTGGGCGACGGCCTGGCAACGGTATTCGTGCTGGAAAACGGCTTCAACTCCGGCAACGGCAGCGCCCTGCAAGGCGGCCGCCTGTTCGGCCGCCAGGCCTACGTCGGCCTGTCGAGCAAGCGCCTGGGCCGCCTGACGCTGGGCCGCCACAACACGCTCATGATCGACTGGATGAGCAAATACAACCCGTTCGACAACGCCAACTTCTCCATCAAGCGCCCCGACCCGGCCTTCTCCGACCGCACCGACAACGCGGTGATGTACGTCGGCAAGTTCGGACCCGTATCCGTCGGCGGCTACTACAGCTTCGGCTGGAACAACGAACAGTCGTTCGACGACAAGACGCGGGGCCGCATGTTCGGCGGCGGCGTGCGCTACCAGTCCGGCGGCCTGAGCGCCGGACTGCTGTATCACTCCAAGCATGCGGACAAGCCCGCCAAGGGCGCCAACAGCGACAACCGCGAAGACCGCATCGTGGCCGGCCTGTCGTACGACTTCGAGGACGTCAAGGTCTACGCCGGCTACCGCTGGCTGGAGCAGAAGCTGACGCAGCGCACCTACAAGAACAACCTGACCTGGCTGGGCGTGGCCTACCGGCCGGTGCAGAACAACCGCCTGTCGTTCGCCGTGTATCACCTGAATGACTCGGTTTGCGACGACATGAACAATGCCGTGTGCCCGGCCGCGCAGGCCGCCGGCACCGGCCAGAAGTCCACCATGTTCGTGCTGGGCAACGAATACGACCTGTCCAAGCGCACCACGGTCTACGCCGTGGCCGCCTATGCGGTCAACGACGATAAATCGGCGCAGAGCGTGGTCGGCGGCAAATACGGCGCCAACGTCGAACCGGGCAAGAACCAGTTCGGCCTGAACCTCGGCCTGCGGCACCGGTTTTGAACGCGCCGGCATCGACCGCGCGCGGCACGGCGATCGCCGTGCGCGGCCTGCGCCACGCCTTCAACGGCCACACCGTGCTGGACGGCGTCGACCTGGACGTGCCCGCGGGCACCGTCCTGGCGCTGCTGGGCCCGTCGGGCTGCGGCAAGAGCACTCTGCTCAAGTCGCTGGCCGGGCTGCTGCGGCCACAGGCCGGCAGCATTGCCTTCGGCGATGCCGTCGTCTGCGATACGCGGCGCCATGCGCCGCCGGAGCGCCGCGACCTCGGTATGGTGTTCCAGGACTACGCGCTATGGCCGCACCTGAGCGTGGCCGGCAACGTCGCCTTCCCGCTGGAAATGCGCGGTGTCCCCCGGCGCGAGCGGCCGGGCCGGGTGCATGAAGCCCTGGCCCTGGTCGGCCTGGGCGAGCACGCCGCGCGCCGGCCGTCGGAGCTGTCCGGCGGCCAGCAGCAGCGCGTCGCGCTGGCCCGCGCCATCGTGGCGCGGCCGCGCGTGCTGCTGTTCGACGAGCCGTTGTCCAACCTGGACCGCGCCTTGCGCGAATCGCTCTGCGTCGAAATCGGCGCGTTGCTGCGCCGCCTTGGCACCACCGCCGTCTATGTCACCCACGACCATGAGGAAGCCCATGCCCTGGCGCACACCATTGCCCGCATGGCGCACGGCCGCATCGCCGACCTCGTGCTGTCCAACCCCCAGGACTCTGCCTAAAATGCTCCACACTCCCCTTTCCAAACTACTTGCCACGTTCTTTATGACGCTTTCGTTCGGATTGGCCGCCGGCCAGGCCAAGGCGCTGACCGTTTACACCGCGGGGCCCGGCGCCCTGATCAAGCAATTGGCCGCTGGCTTTCACGACAAGACCGGCATCAGGGTCGATGTGTTCCAGGCCACCACCGGCAAGGTCATGGCGCGGCTCGAAGCCGAGTCCGCCAACCCGCGTGCCGACGTGCTGATCTCGGCGTCCTGGGACACCGCCCAGGACCTGGACCAGCGCGGCTGGCTGCTGGCCCACGACAGCCCCAATGCCGCCCAGGTGCCGGCCCGCTTCAAGACCCCGACCTATGTGGCGCAGGGCATCTCGGCGCTGGGCATCGTCTGGAACACGCGCAGCGGCACCCCCGAACCGCGCGACTGGGCCGACCTGACCGGCCCGCAGTTCAAGCAGAAGGTCACCACGCCCGATCCCGCCCTGTCCGGCGCCTCGCTCGACCTGCTGCTGGGCCTGCAAAGCGCCCAGGGCGAAGCGGCCTGGAAGCTGTTCGAGACGCTGCGCGACAACGGCATGACCATCTCCGGCCCCAACGCCCAGGCGCTGACGCCCGTGCTGCAAGGCGCCAAGGCCGCGGTGTTCGGCGCGGTCGACTACGTCTCGTACGCCAGCGTCGAGAAAGGCGAATCGATCAAGGTGATCTTCCCGTCCAGCGGCACCGCCATCGCGCCGCGCCCGATGATGATCCTCAAGACCACCAAGGTGCCCGACCAGGCCCGCCAGTTCATCGACTACGTGCTGTCCGAGGACGGCCAGCGCGCCGTCGCCGATGCCTGGCTGATGCCGGCGCGCCAGGACGTGGCCGGCAAGCGGCCGCTGTTCAAGGACCTGACCCTGCTGCCCGAAACCGCGCCCGGCGCCTCGCGCGCCGACGTGCTGGCGCGTTTCGCGCGCCTGTTCGGCCAACACTGACAGGCCGGGATGCCGGCGCGCCCGGCATCCCTTCTCCCACCATGAAAAGCGTTTTCCTCCTGGCGGCCATTACCGTGGCCGCCCTGGGCGTGCTCGTCGCCCTGCCGATGGCCTTCGTCGCGCTGCAGGCCGTCTTTCCCCACCTGGCCGAAGGCTCGTTGCGCGACCCCTTCGGCGCCTGGGCCGCCACCCTGGCCACGCCGGCCGCGCTGACCCTGCTGGGCGGCACGCTCAAGCTGGGCCTGGGCGTGGCCGCCGTCAGCGCCGCGATCGGCATTCCGCTGGGCGCCCTGCGCGGGCTGTTCCAGGTGCCGCTGGCGCGGTTGTGGGACCTGCTGTTCCTGGTGCCGTTCCTGCTGCCGCCCTACATCGCGGCGCTATCGTGGACCATGGCGCTGCAACCGCGCGGCTACCTGGAACAACTGGCCGGCTTCAACCTCGGGCCGCTGCTGTTCTCGCCGGCCGGCGTGACGCTGGCGATGGGCCTGGCGATCTTCCCGGTGGTGTACTTCGCCGTCTCGCGCAGCATGGCCGCCACCGGCGCCCGGCTGGCCGAGGTGGCGCGCGTGTTCGGCGCCGGCCCCTGGCGCGCTTTCCTGCGCGTGACCCTGCCACTGGCCTTGCCGGCCATCGGCGCCAGCCTGCTGCTGGCCTTCACCCTGGCGATCGAGGAATACGGCGTGCCCGCGGCCCTCGGCGCTCAGGCCGGCGTCGCCGTCATGACCACCGCCATCGAACGGCGCCTGGCCGACTGGCCCATTGATCTGCCCGGCGCGGCGCTGTTATCGCTGGTGCTGGTGGCGCTGGCGCTGACGGCCTACGCGATCCAGCGCGCGCTGGTGGCCGGGCGCGGCTTCGAGACCACCACCGGCAAGCCCGCGCCGCTGGCGCGCGGTCGGCTGGGAGCCTGGCGCTGGCCGGTACTGGCCCTGTTCGCAGCGGTGGCGCTGGTGGCGGTGGCGACGCCGCTGGCATCGATGCTGGCCGCGGCCCTGACGCGCCATGTTTCCGGCGGCCTGTCGCCGGACAACCTGACACTGGCCAATTTCGCGGCGCTGTTCCAGGCCGGCGGCGAAGCCTGGCAGGCACTGTCGACCAGCCTGCTGCTGGCCTGCGGCACCGCCCTGGCGGCGGGCGCGGTGGGCCTGCTGGCGGCCTGGTGCGTGGCCGGCCGCCATGTGCCGGGCGCGGCCGTCATTGACGCGCTGGCGCTGCTGCCCGCGGCGCTGCCCGGCGTGGTGGTTGGAGTCGGCCTGATCCTGGCCTGGAACCAGCCGTTCTGGCCGGCCTCGCCCTACGGCACCTGGGGCATCCTGCTGCTGTCGTACACCTGCCTGCTGCTGCCGTATCCGGTGCGCTACGTCGGCGCGGCGCTGGCGCAGCTCGGCGCCAACCTCGAAGCGGCCGCGCGCGTGCACGGCGCCAGCGCCGCCGCGGCGCTGCGCCGCGTGGTGCTGCCGCTGGTGCTGCCGGGCCTGGCGGCGTCCATGCTGATGGTGTTCGCGGTGGCCTCGCGCGAACTGGTCACCTCGCTGCTGCTGGCGCCGGCCGGTGTGCAGACGGTATCGGTGTTCGTGTGGCGGCAGTTCGAACAGGGTTCGGTCGGCGAAGGCATGGCCATGGCGGCGGTGGCGGTCGGCATCAGCCTGACGCTGATGCTGGCGGCCACCTCGATGCGGCGCGGCGCGCGCGCCTGATAGGCGGCGGGGCCGCCGCCTCAGGCCGGCCCCGGCGCCTCGCCGGCCGCCGACATCTCGCCCTGCACCACGCGGTTGCGCCCCTGGTGCTTGGCCTGGTAGAGGCCGCGATCGGCGACCTGGATCAGGTCGGTGCAGGGCCGGTCGGCCACCGGCACGGCGGTCGCGGTGCCGATACTGACGGTCAGCCACGGACCGCCGCCCATATCCTTGCGCGGAATCTGCATGGCCTCGACCGCGCGCCGCAGCTTCTCGGCGGCCAGGCGGGCGCTGCCGGCCGGCGTGCCCGGCAGCACCAGCGCGAATTCCTCGCCGCCGAAGCGCGCGGCCAGGTCGGTGGAGCGGTCGCAACTGGCGAAAATGGTGTTGGCGACGCGCTTGAGCGCCTCGTCGCCGGCGATATGGCCGTAGGTATCGTTATAGGCCTTGAAGTGGTCCACGTCGATCATCAGCATGCTGATCTCGCGGCCATCGCGGCGCGCGCGCAGCCACTCGGCATTGAGGTATTCGTCGAAATAGCGGCGGTTGCCCAGCCCGGTCAGGCCATCGGAATTGGTCAGGCGGCGCAGCTCCATATTGCTTTCCAGCAATTGCTGCTGGCTCTGGCGCAGCGCCTGGTAGGCCTCGTCGCGCTGCACCAGCGCCAGGTACGAGCGCGAGTGGTAGCGGATGCGCGCGACCAATTCGATGGAATCCGGCAACTTCACCAGGTAGTCGTTGGCGCCGGCCGCGAACGCGGCGCTCTTGATGGCCGGATCCTCCTTGGTCGACAGCACGATGATGGGAATGTCCCGCGTGACCGGGTGGTTGCGGTATTCCTGCACCAGGCTCAGGCCGTCTACGCCCGGCAGCACCAGGTCCTGCAGGATCACCGTGGGCCGTGTCTGCACCGCGACGGTCAGCGCTTTGTAGGGGTCCGAACAATAGTGGAAGTCGATGTTGCCCTCCGTGGCCAGGGCCCTGCGGATGGCCTCGCCGACCATGACCTGGTCATCGACCAGCAGCACCATGGCCGCGAGCGAATTCAGGTCGGCCGAGGCCTGGCTGTCGATGGGAGGATGCATAGTGTCTTTCCTTGATTTTCTAGCTATGCCCGGCGGGTGTGGCAAACGCCTGGACCAGGCGGGCTGCGATCTTGTCCAATGGGTGGATTTCAGCGGCGGCCTGCATCGCGGCGGCCGCCTTGGGCATGCCGTAGACCGCGCTGGTGGCCTGGTCCTGGGCAATGGTCAGGCAGCCGCGATCACGCAGCGCCTTCAGGCCGCGCGCGCCATCCTGCCCCATGCCGGTCAGCAGCACGCCAACGGCCTGGCCCTGCCAGTGCTGCGCAACGCTATGGAAAAATACATCGATAGAGGGACGGTACAGGCTTTCCTTCGGATTCTCGGTGTAACGCAGCGTACCATCGGCCAGCAGGTGCAGATGGTCGTCGGTGCCGGCCAGCAACACCTGTCCCGCCACCGGCCGTTCGCCCTCGCGCACCAGGCGCACCGGCAAGTCGACCTGATCGTTGAGCCAGTCGGCCATGCCGGCGGCGAACACGGCGTCGACATGCTGCACCAGCACAATGCCGGCGGGAAACGTCACCGGAATATCGCGTAACAACTGCGCCAGGGTGGCCGGCCCGCCGGCGGACGCGCCAATCACCAGCAGGCCCTGCGACGGGCCGGACTGGGCGGCGCCGCGGGCCACCGGCGCAAGGGTCGTGCGGGTGCTGCCGTAGCGGCCGATCAGCCAGCCGATATTGCGGATCTTGCGCAGCAATGGCGCCGCGGCGCTGCGCAGGTCGGCGCCGCCGACCACCGGCGTATCGACCGCGTCCAGCGCGCCATAGCCCATGGCATCGAATACGCGCGCGGTGTGGCGCGCCACGTCCACCGTGACCACCACGATGGCGCAAGGGGTTTCGGCCATGATGCGGCGGGTGGCCTCGACCCCGTCCATGACCGGCATGATGAGATCCATCAGCACCACGTCGGGCCGGTCGCGCACGCACAACTCGACCGCCTGCTGGCCATTGGCCGCGACCCAGGCGACCTCCAGACCCGGCTCCAGCGCGATGGCGCGCCGGAGGGTTTCCACCGCCATTTGCAGATCGTTGACGATACCGATTCTCACGTCAGCGCCTTTCCGATGAGGTCTTCCACGGCGTCCAGCAAGGCATCGTCGTGGAAACTGCCCTTGGCCAGATAATAGTCGGCGCCGGCATCCAGTCCGCGCCGGCGATCCTCTTCGCGATCCTTGTAAGACACTACCATCACCGGCAGGCTTTGCAACTTGGGATCGGCCTTGATGCGCGACACCAATTCGATTCCATCCATGCGCGGCATGTCGACGTCGGTCACCACCAGGTCGAAGGCCTCGTTGCGCAGCATGTTCCAGCCGTCCATGCCATCCACCGCCACCGCCACCTCGAAACCGCGGTTCAGCAGCAGCTTGCGCTCCAGCTCGCGCACCGTCAGCGAATCATCCACCACCAGCACGCGCTTGCGGCGGCGCGCCTGCGCCACCGGACCGCCGCCATCGACCCGCGCCAGGCGCCCGCCTTCCACCAGTTTCTGCACCGACAGCAGCATGTCCTCGACGTCCAGGATCAGCAGCGGCGTGCCATCGTCCATCAGCGAACCGGCCATCACGTCCTGCACCTTGCCCAGACGCGGGTCCAGCGGCTGCACCACCAGCGTGCGCTCGCCCACATAGCGGTCCACGGCGATGCCGTAGTGCTTGTCATGGTCGCCCACCACCACCACCGGCAGCGTCTCGGCGGCCGGCGCCGGTTCGCCGGCGCGCAGGATCTGGCGCGCCGACACCAGGCCGATCTGGCGATCCATGAAGCGGAAATGCTGGTGTCCTTCGAGCTGCTCGATGTCCTGCGCGCGTACCTGCAACGCATGGCTGACATAGGCCAGCGGAAAGGCGTAGATCTCGCCCTGCACCTCGACCAGCAGGCTGCGCACTACCGACAGCGACAGCGGCATCTCCAGCACGAACCGCGTGCCCTGGCCGGTCTGCTGGTGGATGCGCACGGCGCCGCGCAGTTGGCGCACCATGGTCTGCACCACGTCCAGGCCGACACCGCGGCCCGAGATCTCGGTGACTTCGCCACGCGTGCTGAAGCCGGACAGGAACAGGAACTCCAGCAATTCGGCCTCGCTCAGGCGCGCAGCCGTCTCGGCGTTGGTCAGCTTGCGCTGCACCACCTCGAACCGCAGACGGTCCAGCGAAATGCCACCGCCATCGTCGCTCAGTTCGATCAGCAGCATACCGGCCGCGTGGCGCGCCGACAGGCGGATCAGGCCCTCGGCCGGCTTGCCCGCCGCCAGCCGGTCCATCGGCATCTCGATGCCGTGGTCGACCGCGTTGCGCAACAGGTGCATCAGCGGCGCATCCAGCTTGTCCAGGATGTCGCGGTCGACCTGGGTCGAATCGCCTTCGATTTCCAGCCGCACCTGTTTGCCCAGTGACCGTCCCAGGTCGCGCACCATCCGCGCCATGCCGCCCAGGCCATCGCCGAACGGCCGCATGCGGCAGGCCAGCGCGGTGTCATACAGGCGCTGCGCCAGGTGGCCCATGCGCCAGCCGAATTCATCGACCTCGCTGGCGCGCTGCGCCAATTCCTGCTGGCAGGCCTGGACGATGCGCTGGGCATCGTCCAGCGCCGCCTGGCTGCGGGCGTCGATAGGCTCGCCGGCCAGCGAGGCGCGCAGGCTGTCCAGCGCCTGGCCGGCGCCCGATTGCAGCCGCCGCAGCCGCAGCATGGAAGCACTGAAGGGCGCGATCCAGTGCGATTCCACCAGGGTTTCGCTGGACAGGCCGAGCAGCTTGTTGAGCGTGTCGGCGGTCACTCGCAGCACCCGCTCACCCTCGCCCAACACTTGGTCCGAACTGCGGCGCGCGGCCGGCGGCGCGGCGGACGCATCGTCCGGCTGCGGGATGGGCGGCAGGAAGTCCGCGGCCTTGGGCGGCCTTTCCGGCGCCGGCGCGGCCGGCGGCGCATCGGGCGCATTCGACAGCCTGGCGACCAGCTCGTCGATCTCTTGGCCCAGCTCCACGCCCGGCGTGGCGACGCGTTGCAGCAGGTCCGTGCCCAGCAGCAGCGCGTCGATATCGGCGGCCTGCAGGCGCAGGCGCCCTTCCTGCGCCGCCACCAGGCAATCCTCCATGGCGTGCGCGATGCGCACCGCGGGGTGCAGGTCGACGATGCGCGCGGCGCCCTTGAGCGAATGCGCCGCGCGCATGCAGGCCTCCAGCTGCGGCGCCGAAGTCGGGTCGTGCTCCAGCGCCAGCAGGCCGTTGTTCAGCACCTGCACCTGATTGCGGGTTTCCAGCTGGAACAGCTCCAGCAGCGAGGCATCGCGCATCTGGTCCGGGTTCACGCCAGGCTCCGTTCCAAGGCTTGCATCAACAGGGTCTCGTCCAGCACGCCGACGCTGCGCTGACCGCAGCGCACCATGCCCCGCGAGTATTTCAGGCTGGCGCCCTCGACCGTGGCCGGCAGCGGCAACAGCGCCTGCAGGTCGGCGCCATGGATGCCTTCGACCTCGTCCACCGGCAACACCACCGCCCGCCCGGCGCCGCCGAACAACAACATGCGCGCGGCGGCCGGGCGCTCGCGGCCGCTATCGACGGTGGCGCCATCCAGGCCCAGCAAACGCCCCAGCGACACACAGACGGTCAGCGTGCCGCGCATATTGGTCACGCCCAGCACCGCCGGATCGCGCCGGTGCGGCAAGGGCAGGATCGCGCGGGTCGGCGTCACTTCATCCAGCGCCCGGGTCGGCAAGCCGAGCCATTCCCCGCCCAGGCGGAACACCAGCAGCGACGACAGCCGCGCCTGCGCCGCGTCGTCCCGGCCGGCCGCGACCGCCTCGGCGCCGCTCTGCGGCGGCAGGCGGTCCAGGATGCGCTTGGCCGCCCCGGCATAGACCGGGCAATTGCGGCAATGCACATGCTCGGACAGGCGCTCGCAGCTTTTGTCACCGCGAATACCGATGCGGTTCCAGCAGTCGTCCACCTCCGCCAGGCGGGCCAGGGCGTCGAGCGTGTCAACCACGGCGGCCCTCCTGGCGCGCGGCGCGCGCCTGCAGGCGGCGGGCGCCTTCGTGGTCGCCGCCGGCCGCGATCAGCGCGGCCAGGTGCAGCAGCGCCTCGTGATGGGTCGGATCCAGGTACAGGGCCTTGCGATAGGCGGCCTCGGCCTGGCGCGTATCGCCCTCGGCGTCCTGCAACAAGCCCAGCAGGTACAGCGCCTGGGCGCTGGCGCCGTGCGCGCCGAGGTGCGCGCGGCAGCGCGCCATCGCCTCGCCCACCGATCCCTGGTCCGCCAGCCTGGCGATGGCGCGCAGGTCCGCTTCGATCCCGGCGGCGGGCGCGACGGCAGGCGCGGCCTTGGCCGGCGTCAGGCTGGCGGCAGGCGCCAAGGTCGCGGCCGACGCGGCAATCGCCGGC
>NZ_CADIJV010000057.1 GCF_902859765.1 Achromobacter pulmonis | reverse complement strand
CGCCGCCGCCCATGGGCGTGGCGGCGGCCGTGGCTGCGCCCGCCGCGCCGGCAGCGCCCGTACGCATGGAAATGCCGGCCTTGCCGCCGGCACGCGAACTGGCGCCGGCGGCGCCGACGATGGCGCGCATGCCCGATGCGCCGTTGCGCAATGGTCCGGTGGTGCCGCCGGCAGCATTGCCCGGGGATGCCGCGGCCGGGCTGCAGGACGCCATCAGCGCCTTGCGTGGCGCGCTCGAAAGCCGCATGGACGGCCTGCTCTGGGGCGGGCGCCAGGGGCCTGGGCGCGAACCGGCGGGCGCGGCATTGTTCCGCAGCCTGCTGGATGCGGGCTTCAGCACCAAGCTGGTCCGCACACTGGTCGAGCGCATGCCGGCAGGCATCACGTCCGACGCGGCGCTGGCCTGGGCCCGCAATGAACTGGTCACGCATCTGCCGGTGCTGGGCTCGGAAGATGAATTCCTGGGCGGCGGCGTGTATGCGCTGGTCGGCCCCACTGGTGTCGGCAAGACCACCACGCTGGCCAAGCTGGCGGCGCGTTGCGTGGCCCGCGAGGGGCGCGAGCAGGTGGCGATGCTGACCACCGATAATTTCCGGATCGGGGCGCTCGAGCAGTTGCAGATCTACGGCCGCCTGATGGGCGTGCCGGCGCACTCGGTGCGCGATGCCGGCGAGCTGCGCCGCATCCTGGGGGAGCTGGGCAACCGCAAGATCGTGCTGATCGACACTACCGGCATCAGCCAGCGCGACCGCCAGGTCGCCGAGCAGGCCGCGATGCTGTGCAACGCCGGCAAGCCGGTGCGCCGGCTGCTGGTGCTCAATGCCGCCAGCCAGGGCGATACGCTGGACGAAGTGGCGCACGCCTATCGCAACGGCGTGGGCGAAGATGTGGCCGGCTGCATCATCACCAAGCTCGACGAGGCCTCGCGCCTGGGGGCGGCGCTGGACACGGCGATCCGCCATCGGCTGCCGATTCATTATTCGTCGATTGGCCAGAAGGTGCCGGAGCATCTGGAGCTGGCGCGCGCCGATGCGCTGATCGATCGCGCCTTCGCCATGGTGGAGCGCGCCCGCGCCCTGTACTCGCCGAGCGAGGCCGACATGGCGTCCTTGTGGTCGACACCGCGCGAAGCCGAGGCGGCCGACCCGGCCCGCCGTCGCCAGCTGCTGGCCTCGGCCATCCTGCGCCCGCAAGGCGGCGCCGGCTCGATCGAGGCCGCGCAGAATCTGGATGACACCCTGGGCTGGCTCGATACCGATCCGGCCAGCGTGCAGGCGCGCGCCTCGTGGCGCGAGTATGTCAGCGACGGCGCCGGTTCGAGCCTGGCGGCGTTGGGCGAGACGCCGCTGGCGATGGTGCGGCGTGAATTTTCCCGCGCCTGCAGCCGCAATCTGCTGGTGATGCATGGCAAGACCAGCATGAAGGGCGAGGCGCTGCCGGGCGGCACGCTGCTCAGCGCGGTGCTGATGAGCGACCGCGGCGCGGCCCTGGCCGCGCCGGCGCAGCAACTGGTGTTGCCGCACGGCATGCTGTCCTCGTTCGCCCCGGCCGCCGCGGCCCAGCCGGATACGGCGCTGGCGCTGGAGGAACGGGTGCGCTGGCTGGGGCAGCAGTTGTCGGGCGTGCCAGCCGTGCACATGCTGGAGGCCGGCACCTCGGCGCTGTGGCACAGTCTTAGTGAGCAGGGCGTGTCGTGGGTGGCGCGCAGTCCGGGCGGCATGCGTGTCATCCAGGATGATTGCCCGACCAACCTGAATGCGGTCGGCAAGAGCGTCGGCTATCTGCCGGTCGGCCAGCCGGGCGACATGCCGGGCTTGCGCGCGGTGCCCGGCTCCCGGCCGGCGCCGCTGGCCCTGTGGGCCTCGGGCACCGAGATCGGTCTGCCCGGGCGCGGCGATGAGGCCCGGCTGCGGCTGGTATGCGCGCGCCTGATCGACACGGTCAGTGGCCAGGTCGCCGGCCAGTTGTTCGGTTTGACCAACCTGGCGGCCAGTCAGGCCGACGCCGCGACGGTGGCGCGCTGGCTGGTGCTGCAGGACGAAGCGCGCGCCGGATTCCGCTACATGGCCAATGCCTGGCAGGCGCTGCCCGCGGTCGACGGCTCGCATACGCTGGCGCGGCAATCGCTCATGGCCGGCCAATTGGGCGCGGCTTGCTGGCAACTGGCGCATGCGCCGACGGCCGATGCCGTGCGGGCGACGCTGGCTGGCGTTGTCAGCCCCGAGCGCAAGCTGTCCGGGCGCCTGTTGCCGGTGGCACTGCTGAAGATGTTCGCGATGCTGGAGATGGCCGGCGGCGTCTAGCGGAGCCGGCGCGAAACCCCGGCATGACAAAGCAAACAGCCCGCGTGTCGCGGGCTGTTTGCTTTGTTGGCG
Organism: Achromobacter pulmonis; assembly: GCF_902859765.1. Lineage (GTDB taxonomy): Bacteria > Pseudomonadota > Gammaproteobacteria > Burkholderiales > Burkholderiaceae_B > Achromobacter > Achromobacter pulmonis. The sequence continues at coordinate 13,746 of NZ_CADIJV010000057.1, read as the reverse complement.
CGGGTGGGGAGGGCGGGGCGGCCTAGCCGGCGACGATGGGCTTGCGGCCCGGCGCGCTGCGGGCGCCGCGGCCCTGGGCGTCATAGGTGGAAGTGCCGCCCAGGCCGCCGATCTGGCGCAGGGCGTCCAGCGATTGCTGGGTATAGCGCAGGTGCACGTCGATCAGGGCGCCGTTGCGCATGTTGATCTCGTTGGCCGAGGCCGATTTGGACAGCAGGGCCTGCCACACGCCGGACAATTGCGGATGCAGCACGGCGGCCTGCTCGGTCCCGGCGTGGCCGGCGGGCAAGCCGATCTCGGCCAGCAGGCCATCGCGGGTGTTGCTCAGGTCGACCAGTTGCCGGGCGACACTGCCCTTGCGCTCGGTGATGTCATGCAGCGCGTCGACGTTGCCAGGCCCGACCAGCACCTTGGTTTCTTCCTCCAGGATGGAAGAGAATTCGGTGATCAGGACGTCTTCCTGTTTCAGGCAGGCTTGCAGGGACTCGACAGGGCTCATGGTCATGCGGGAACGGGTCGGGAAGCGAAAGTCGCGAAAACGGCGGATTACTTCAGCAGGTCGCGGGCGCTGGCGATCAGGCCGTCGGCGATGCGGCTGGTATCGATCTTGAGCTGGCCGGAAGCGATGGCGGCGCGGATGGCGGCGACACGCTCGACGTTGATGTCGTTCGAGCCGTCCTGCAGCGCGAGCATTTTGCGCGAAGCCGAACTCAGCGCGACTTGCGAGCTGCTGGCGCCGCTGGCGCCGCCGGCGCCGTAGGCCTGGGCGACCGCGGACTCGGCGCGAGGACTGACGGCGTCGGGCGAGATGGGCCGGTTGGTGGTCGAATTGATTTTCAAGGTTTTCTCCGCAGGGCGTCCTGGGTCGGTTTGCGACGGGTCCGCCTACTTATGCCTCTGTAACGACAGGGCCGGAAAGAACTTTAGGGCAGACGGGCGGTTGCCGCAACGCGATATGTAACATGACCTAAAGTTGTATTTCGACCAGACCGGCGTTGCGCACCACGCCGCTCACCACCTGGCCGCTGGCGGTGCGGACCTGCACGGTGGCGCCGGGCGCCGCGTTGTCCAGGGCCTGTCCTTCGCTGCTGACCACGAAGCCGTTGCCACGGGCGTTAATGCGCACATTCGAGCCGCGCAGCACCGACTGGGCGTTGCGCAGCGCCGTACTCTTGACCGGCTGGCCGGCGTGGATGCGGTAGGCCGCCGTCATGCCGATCACGGCTTCGGGGCGGGTGATCGCGCCCGGCGGCAGGGCCACCAGATCGCCGTCGCGCGGGATCAGGTCGGCCGGGGTGAGCGCCTGGCCAGCCGCGATCATGCGCGACGCAACATAGTAGTGGCCCGGCACGCTGACCGTGGCCTGCAGGTAGGTGGTCCAGGCCTTGGGGGCGTTGCAGCGCACGCCCACGGTCATGCGCGAGCGCAGTCTCATGCCGGACGGCATAAATGGGGACATGACATCGCAGGGCGCCAGCCGCTCGACCCGCGGCGGGTCGATCGCCACCGAAGGCTGGCCGGGCAGGGCGGCCAGTTGTTCCAGCAGATATGTCTGCGCGGCGGCGATGATGGCTTCAGGCGCCTGCGTCGGGGTGTCCTGCGCCCAAGCCGCCCCGACGGAGGGCAGCAGCAGGGCGGCCAGGCAGGCGGCGCGCGCGCGGTGGGTAGCGAGGCATTTCATGATGACTGGATTGTAGAAGCCCGCGCCACTCGGCAATACGTGAATTGGATGAGAAATGATGGGTTATTTGGTTGATTGTGTTGTGCCGCCGAACCCTATGATGCCGTCATCCAATGGGATAGCGGTGTGTCCGTCGTCCCGGGTTTCATCCGTACTGAAGGCGATCCGATGTTAGACCGGCTTAATGAAGATTTCCGCTTCTTCCAGCAGTCACTGGCGCTGCGCGCGCAGCGCCAGGAAGTGCTGTCCTCCAACATCGCCAATGCCGACACGCCTAACTACAAGGCGCGCGATTTCGATTTCAAGGCGGCGATGCAGAACGCCATCGAAGGCTCCATGCGCCTGCCCGACACGTCGCTGACGCTGACCTCGGCGCGCCACATCCCGGCCAAGGCCGTATCCGAAGGCCCCACCCAGATGCTGTATCGCCTGCCGTATCAGCCCAGCCTGGACGGCAACACGGTCGACATGGACGTCGAGCGCGTGCAGTTCGCTGATAACACCTTGCACTACCAGAGCACGATGCAACTGCTGTCGGGGCGCATCCGCTCCATGATGTCCGCCATCCAGGATTGATTTTCATAGGGAACTGCAGGCAATGTCCTTGTTGAGTATTTTCGATATCGCCGGTTCGGCGCTGAGCGCGCAGTCGCAGCGCATGAACGTGGCGGCCAGCAACATGGCCAACGCCGACAGCGTGGTCGGCCCCGACGGCCAGCCGTACCGGGCCCGCCAGGTAGTGTTCCAGGTCAACCCGCCGGCCGGCCAGGCGCTGGGCCGGGAGATCGGTGGCGTGCGGGTGGCGGGCGTGGTGGTGGACCAGTCGCCGCTCAAGATGGTCTACGACCCCAAGCATCCGCTGGCCGATGCCCAGGGCTACGTCAGCATGCCCAACGTCGACCCGGTGGCCGAGACGGTCAACATGATCGCGGCATCGCGGTCGTACCAGGCCAACGTCGAGGTGCTGAACACCGCCAAGAGCCTGATGCAGAAGACCCTCACCATCGGCCAATCCTGATTCTCCTGATTCCGCGCGCCGCGCCGCCCGCGCGGAAGTTTTTGAAGAAGTGAACTCATGACCACCGTCGATCAAACCACAAGCAAGACCGGCCTGGGCCTGGCGCAAGTCGGCGCCAGCGGCTCGAGCACCGCGCAGGGCCTGCAGGACCAGTTCCTGAAGCTGCTGGTGACGCAGCTCCAGAACCAGGATCCGCTGAACCCGATGCAGAATGCCGAGCTGACCTCGCAACTGGCGCAGATTTCCACGGTGGAAGGCATCACCAACCTGAAGAACACCATGCTGGCCATCAGCGGCCAGATCGATGTGTCGCAGTCGATGAATGCCGTGGCGATGATCGGCAAGGGGGTGCTGGTGCCGGGCTCTGGCGTCAAGGTCGGCGTGGATGCCGAGAACCCCGCCGAGCGCGTGGTCACGCCCTACGGCCTGGACCTGCAGAATGATGCGGCCAAGGTCCAGGTGCGCATTTCCGACAGCAACGGCGCGGTGGTGCGCACCATCGAACTGGGCGAGCAGAAAGCCGGTGTCTACACCCTGGATTGGGACGGCAAGAACGACGCCGGTGTGGCGCTGGATGCGGGCGCGTACACGGTTTCCGTGCTGGCCACCGACGGCGACGACAAGAAGGTGGCCGCCGAAGTGCTGAAGTACGGCAAGGTCAAGAGCGTGGCCTATTCCACCAACGGCCTGCGCCTGGACATGGGCCTGGATGGCCAGACCAGCATGCTGGACGTGCGCAAGGTGATCGGCTGAGGCCAGCCGGTTTGATGATCAGCCGGCGCCACGGCGGCGGTTTCCAAATTTAGAGATTAGCGAGAGAACACATGGGCTTCGGACAAGGATTGAGCGGCTTGAACGCCGCGGCGCAGAACCTGGACGTCATCGGCAACAACATTGCCAACTCGGGCACGGTCGGCTTCAAATCGTCGACCGCCTCGTTCGCCGACGTCTACGCCAGCTCGCGGGTCGGCCTGGGCACCAAGGTGGCCGGCATCACCCAGCGCTTCACGGTGGGCACGGTCAACGGCGGCGGCGGTGAATACGATATCGCCATCGACGGCGCCAAGGGCATGTTCCGCGTCACCGACCAGAGCGGCGCGGTCATGTACAGCCGCAATGGCGAATTCCTGGTCGACAAGAACAACTTCATCGTCAATGCGCAGGGCTACCGCCTGACGGGCTACCCCGCCGGCGGCATCGGCGCCAACCCGGTCGAACTGCAACTGCCCACCGCCAACGTCGCGCCCAAGGCCACCACCACGGCCACCACGGTTGCCAACCTGGACGCCAACGCCAAGGTCATCTACCAGGTCGACACCGTCACCTCGCCGGAAGTGCCCGGCTCGGTGACGCTGGGCGGCACCGCGTACACCTTCACCAAGGCGGGTGGCGGCGTCATCACCTGGGCCCCGGGCAACCCGCCCGCCGGCGTCTACGGCACCGCGCCCGACACCGTGACGATCGACGGCGCCGGCCAGGTCACCGCTGGCAACCTCAACGTCATCCCCGGTTTCGTCGACTACACCGCCGCCGTGACCGAAGTCGGCAAGCCGTTCGACCCCAAGGTCACCTCCAGCTACACCAACGCCTCGCCCATGACGGTGTACGACTCGCTGGGCAACTCGCACCAGGTGATGCAGTATTTCGTCAAGCGCGCTGCCGACGCCGCGGGCAACAGCGTCTACGACGTCTACTACACGATCGATGGCCAGGCCATGGCGCCCACCACCGAGGCGGCCGGCGTGTGGGGCAACCCGACGCAGTTCACGTTCAACAAGGCCGGCGCCATGACCAGCGCCAACACGGTCAACCTGTCGTTCGCCACGCCCGGCGGCAACACCACGCCGGCCGATCCCCTGGCCATCGCCATCAACTACACCGGCACCACGCAGTACGGCAGCGCCTATGCGCTCAAGAACCAGCCGGACGGCTACACCTCGGGCGAATTCAGCGGCATCAACATCGGTTCCGACGGCAGCCTGGTGGCCCAATACACCAACGGCGAAACTTCGATCGTCGGCACCATCGTGCTGGCCGACTTCGCCAACCTGCAAGGCCTGCAGCCGGTGGGCAACAACGCCTGGAAGGAAACCGCCTCGTCGGGCCAGCCGATTCTCGGCCAGCCGGGCAGCAACGGCCTGTCCAAGGTGGTGGGCCAGGCGACCGAGTCGTCCAACGTCGACATGAGCAAGGAGCTGGTCAACATGATCATTGCCCAGCGCACCTACCAGGCCAACTCGCAGACCATCAAGACCCAGGACGAGATCATGCAAGTCCTGATGAACCTGAAGTAATGCCTGACGGGCACGCGACGACACCGACGGAATAGGCAATGGATCGAATCATCTACACCGCCATGAATGGCGCAGCGCGGATCACGGAGCACCAGGCCGCGCTCTCCAACAACATGGCCAACGTGAACACGCCGGGTTTTCGCGAGCAGATCGCGCTGTACCGGTCGGTTCCGGTGAACGACGGCGTGAGCCTGCCGACGCGTGTTTCGACGGTGGCGTCGACGCCCCGCAACAACTTCGAAATGGGCAACATGCAGACCACCGGGCGCGACCTGGACGTGGCCCTGGCCAGTTCCAATGGCTGGATCGCCCTGCAGACCCCGCAGGGCGAGGCCTACACCCGCGCCGGCAGCCTGCAGGTGGGGGTCAACGGCCTGCTGCAGACGTCGCTGGGCCAGCCGGTGATGTCCGACCAGAACGGCATCATCGACGTGCCGGACCAGGCATCGCTGACTATCACCTCGGATGGCACGATTACCGCCATCGGTGCCGGCGATGCCCCCAACAATATTCTCAACCTGGGCCGCATCAAGCTCGTCAATCCGCCGGAGACGCAGTTGGTGCATGGTGACGACGGCGTTTTCCGCCTGGCGCCGGTCAATGGCCAGCCGGCCCCCCCGCAGCCCGCCGACCCCAGCCTGCGGGTGCTGTCGGGCGTGCTGGAAGGCAGCAACACCAATCCCATGGCGTCGATGGTGGGCATGATCGAAAATGCCCGCCGCTTCGAGCAACAGATGCAGGTGGTGCAGCAGGCGGACCGCAACGCCGAGCGCGCCAACGGCATCCTGTCGGTGGCCTGATCCGGTTGGCTGATCCGAACAATATTTTTCGCGCGCGGCCGGGCCGCGGCACCAGGAGTACTTCATCATGATGCGTTCACTGTGGATTGCCAAGACGGGCCTGGAAGGTCAACAGACCTCGATGGACGTGATTTCCAACAACTTGGCCAACGTCTCGACCAACGGCTTCAAGCGCGGCCGTGCCGTGTTCCAGGACCTGATGTACCAGACCCTGCGCCAACCCGGTGCGCAGGTGGGCGATGCCGCGCAATTGCCGTCGGGCCTGCAGCTGGGCACCGGCGCCCGCGTGGCCGCCACCGAGCGCATCCACACCACCGGCGGCCTGAACAACACCGGCGGTGAACTGGACGTGGCGATCAACGGCCGCGGCTTCCTGCAGGTCGAGCTGCCGGACGGCACCCAGGCCTACACCCGCGACGGCGCGCTGCAGCGCGACCAGAACGGCCAGTTGACCACGGTCAGCGGCTACGTGATCCAGCCGCCCATGAACGTGCCCGACAACGCCCTGTCGATCTCCATCGGCAAGGATGGCATCGTCTCGGTGACGCAGCCGGGCGCCGCCGGCGTCAATGTGCAGATCGGCCAGTTGCAGATCGCCACCTTCATCAACCCCACCGGCTTGCAGAGCGTGGGCGAGAACCTGTACCTGGAAACCGACGCCTCGGGCCCGGCCAACCTGTTGCAGCCCGGCATCGATGGCGCGGGTACGTTCATGCAGAACTACGTGGAAACTTCCAACGTGAACGTGGCCGAGGAACTGGTCAACATGATCACGACCCAACGCGCCTACGAAATGAACAGCAAAGCCGTCAAGACCTCGGACGAAATGCTGGCCCGCCTGACCCAACTGTGATGCCTATGCCTGTCTTGCGTCTGGTTTCGAGCGCGGCCCTGGCGTTGCTGGTGGCCGGTTGCGCCATGATTCCGCCCGAGCCCATCGTGACCGGGCCGACGACGGCGCCGCCGCCGCCGCCGCCGATGCCGGCGGCGCAGCCCTCGGGCTCGATCTACCAGCCCACGACTTACGGCAACTACCCGTTGTTCGAGGACCGCCGGCCGCGCAACGTCGGCGATATCGTCACCATCGTGCTGAACGAGAAGACGAACGCCTCCAAGAACGTCGCTACCAATACCAACCGCAGCGGCAGCGCCAGCCTGGGCATCGCCGCGGCGCCGTCCTTCATGAACAGCTGGGCCAACGCCAACCTGAACACCGACGCCAAGGGCGGCAACGTGGCGCAGGGCAAGGGCGACAGCACCGCCAACAACGCCTTCACCGGCACCATCACCACCACGGTGGTGGGCGTGATGTCCAACGGCAACCTGCAGGTGGCGGGCGAAAAGCAGATCGCCATCAACCGGGGCAGTGAATACGTGCGCTTCTCGGGCGTGGTCGATCCGCGTTCGATCACCGGGACCAACACCGTGTCCTCGACCCAGGTGGCCGACGCCCGCATCGAATACCGCAGCAAGGGCGTCATGGACGAGGTCCAGACCATGGGCTGGCTGCAACGCTTCTTCCTGCTCGTTTCGCCGTTCTGACCATGAAACATCCCACTCCGATTTCCGCCTTGCTGTCCCTGCTGGCGCGTGTCTGTGTCGTGGCGGGGCTGCTGGCCGGCGCCTCGGCGGCGCATGCCGAGCGGCTCAAGGATCTGGCATCCATCCAGGGCGTGCGTGGCAACCAACTGATCGGTTACGGCCTGGTGGTGGGCCTGGACGGCAGCGGCGACCAGGTGCGCCAGACGCCGTTCACGCAGCAGAGCCTGACCAACATGCTGTCGCAGCTGGGCATCACCGTGCCCGCCGGCAGCAACATGCAGCTCAAGAACGTGGCCGCGGTCATGGTGACGACCACCCTGCCTGCCTTCGCGCGGCCCGGCCAGACCCTGGACGTGGTGGTGTCCTCCATGGGCAACGCCAAGAGCCTGCGCGGCGGCACGCTGCTGATGACGCCGCTCAAGGGCGCCGACAGCCAGGTCTACGCGATCGCCCAGGGCAACATCCTGGTCGGCGGCGCGGGCGCCTCCGCCGGCGGCTCCAGCGTGCAGATCAACCAGCTCAACGGCGGCCGCATCAGCGGCGGCGCGATCGTCGAGCGCGGCGTGCCCACCACCTTCGCGCGCGATGGTTACATCTATCTGGAAATGAACAATACCGACTTCGGCACCGCCCAGAACGTGGTGACGGCGTTGAACCGCAAGTTCGGGCAGGGCACCGCCACCGCCCTGGATGGCCGCGTGGTGCAAGTGCGCAGCCCCATGGAGTTGTCGGCCCAGGCGCGCTTCCTGTCGCAGGTCGAAGACCTGCAGGTGACGCGCGCGCCGACCGTGGCCAAGGTCATCATCAATGCCCGCACCGGGTCGGTGGTCATGAACCGTACGGTCATGATCGAAGAGGCCGCCGTGGCGCACGGCAACCTGTCGGTCGTCATCAACCGCCAGAACCAGGTGTCGCAGCCGGACACGCCCTTCACCGAGGGGCAGACGGTGGTAGTGCCCAATACCCAGATCGAAGTGCGGCAGGACAACGGCTCGCTGCAACGCGTGACCACCAGCGCCAACCTGGCCGACGTGGTCAAGGGGCTGAACGCACTGGGGGCCACGCCCCAGGACCTGCTGGCGATCCTGCAGGCCATGAAGAGCGCTGGCGCATTGCGCGCCGAACTGGAAATCATCTGACCGCCATGGCCTACACCAGCCCCTCCACGCGCCTGGGCAGCCGCCAGGACTCCGTGTTCGACATGGGGCGCCTGTCGGACCTGAAGCGGGAAGTGACCAAGGATCCGGCCCACCCCGGCACCGAGCAGCAAAAGCAGGTCGCCAAGCAGTTCGAGGCCCTGTTCCTGCAGATGATGCTCAAGCGGATGCGCGAAGCCACGCCCAAAGAGGGCCTGTTCGACTCGCAGCAGACCCAGATGCTGCAATCGATGGCCGACGAGCAATTGGCGCTGCACCTGGCCACGCCAGGCATCGGCCTGTCGCAGTCGATCCTGGCGCAGATGCAGCAGGGCAAGCCGGGCGACCTGCCGACCGAGGCGGTGCAGCGGCTGGGGCAGGGCACCGACCTGGATTTCCAGACCGGCGGGTCGCGCCAGGTGTCGGCGCTGATGGACGTGATGCGCAACAACCGCGCCAGCGATCGCGCCCTGGCCGCGGCCGAAGGCGCGCCCGAGCATGTCATCAATTTCGTGTCCAAGATGTCGCGCGCGGCCATGCTGGCCTCGCAACAGAGCGGTGTGCCGGCGCGCCTGATCATGGGTCAGGCGGCCCTGGAATCGGGCTGGGGCCAGCGCGAGATCAAGCACGAGGACGGCCGCACCAGCTACAACCTGTTCGGCATCAAGGCCGGCCCGAGCTGGAAGGGCAAGGTCGTCAATGTCTTGACCACCGAGTACGAAGACGGCGTCGCGAAAAAGGTGACGCAGCCTTTCCGGGCCTATTCGTCCTACGAGGAATCGTTCGCCGACTATGCCCGCCTGATCGGCAACAGCCCGCGCTACGAGGCCGTGACGCAGGCGCGCAACGAGATCGAGGCGGCGCATCGCATCCAGAGCGCCGGTTACGCCACCGATCCGCAGTACGCGCAAAAACTCATCGGCGTCATGGGCCAGCTGCGCGGGGCGGCCGCCAAGGTGGATATTTCGCGCCAGATGTTGGAAGGACTCTAAATTTGGATTACCTGGTGCCGTTAATCGGGTATCCAGAAATATCAGTCACGGTTACATACGGGGCACTGTCAGCATGAATCTGTACAAAATGGCGTTGGGCGGGTTGAACGCATCCCAGGCGGGACTGGCCACCACCGGTCACAACATCAACAATGCCACCACGGTCGGTTACAACCGCCAGCGCGTCATGATCTCGACCGCCGGCGCCCAGGCCACCAGCAACGGGTTCATCGGCCGCGGCGTGCAGGTCGACACCGTCGTGCGCAGCTACGACAGCTTCCTGTACAAGCAACTGGTCGGCGCCCAGGGCAGCAGCGCCCAGTTGCAGACCCAGCTGGATCAGGTCTCGCAGATCAACAACCTGTTCGCCGACCGCACCGTGGGCATTGCGCCGGGCCTGAACAATTTCTTCACCAGCATGAACACCGTGGCCAGCAAGCCGGCGGATCCCGCCGCGCGCCAGGATCTGCTGGGCAAGGCCAACAGCCTTTCCACCCAGATCCGCTCGGCCTACCAGGAAATGCAGAACCAGCGCCTGGGCCTGAATACGCAGATCACCACCACCGTCGAGCAGGTCAACAGCTATTTGTCCCGCATCAACGACCTGAACAGCCAGATCGCCATCGCGCGCGGCAAGGGCGCCGGCAATCCGCCGAACGACCTGATGGACCAGCGCGACCAGGCCGTCTCCGAGCTGAACCAGCTGATCGGCATCACCACCTACGAGCAGGGCGACAAGCTCAACATCTCGCTGGCCTCGGGTGGCCAGGCCCTGCTGTCCGGCGAAACCGTCTACCCGTTGCAGGCCGTGTCGTCCGCCAAGGACGTCAGCCGCACCGTCATCGCCTACACCTTGCCGGCCGGTTCCGGCGGCAAGACCGTCTCGGTCGAATTGAACGACGCCGAAGTCACCGGTGGCAAGCTGGGCGGCTTGTTGCAGTTCCGCGCCAGTTCGCTGGACTTCATGCAGGCCCAACTGGGCCAGATGGCGGTCGGGCTGGCCATGTCGTTCAACGAACAGCACCGCCAGGGCCTGGACTCCGCCGGCAACCCCGGCACCGATTTCTTCAGCATCGGCAGCCCCCAGGGCGTGCCGAATGCCAACAACAAGAGCGGCGCGCAGCTCAGCGGTACGTTCACGAACGTGGACAACATCAACGCCAAGGACTACGAAATCAGTTTCGACGGCGCCAATTACCGCGTGACGCGCCAGCCGGAAGGCACCCAGGTATATAACGGCCCGGCCACCGGCACGCCGCCCACCGCCACGCTGGACCTGACCGACGAGATGGGCGTGTCGCTGACGATCGACGCGCCGCCGCAAGCCGGCGACAAGTGGTCGCTGTCGCCGACGCGCGATGCCGCCCGCGACATCAACGTGCTGATCACCGACCCGGAAAAGGTTGCCGCGGCCGACGCCGACGGCGGCGATGCCAACGGCAAGAACGCGCTGCTGCTGGCGCAATTGCAGCACACCAAGGTGCTGGGCCACGGCACCATGAGCATCACCGAGATGTTCGGCCAGGTGGTCAACACCGTCGGCGTGCAGACCGCGCAGATCGCGTCGGCCAACACCGCCCAGAAGAATCTCGTTGCCCAGAAGACCGCGGCCCAGCAGTCGGTGTCGGGCGTGAACCTGAACGAAGAATACGTGAGCCTGTCGCTCTACCAGGAGCAATACCAGGCCAGCGCCCGCATCATCGACGTCGCCAGCACGCTGTTCGATACGCTGCTTGGCCTGCGCGGCTGATCCGGATCGCTGAAATCGTGACCTATCAAGACCTATTTGGAGCTTCCCCATGCGCCTGAGCACCTCGATGATGTATTCGAACGGCCTGAAGGGCGTTCTCTCTCAGGAATCCGACATGAACCGCCTGGTGGAACAGGTGGGCAGTGGCAAGAAGTTCCTGACGCCGGCCGATGATCCGCTGTCGGCATCGCTGGCGATCAATGTGGCGCAGACCCAGAGCATGAACGCCACGTACCTGCTCAACCGCAACACCGCCAAGACCAACCTGGGCCAGGAAAGCAACATCCTCGACTCCGTCACCACGGCGTTGGCGGACGTGCGTACCCGCGTGGTGCAGGCCGGTAACGGCACGTTTGCCGACAGCGACCGCCAGGCCCTGTCGACCGCGCTGAAGAACGCCCGGGAAGCGCTGCTCGGTCTGGCGAACAGCACCGACGGCAACGGCCAATACCTGTTCTCGGGCTACCAGGGCGGCGTGGTGCCTTATGCCCAGGACGCCAACGGCAAGATCGTCTATAGCGGCGCCACCGGCGATCGCACGGTGCAGGTCGACCAGTCGCGCCAGATGTCCACCAGCGACATCGGCAGCGACATCTTCAACCGCGCCAACCCCGGTTCGCAGGCTTATGTCAGCACCGCCGCCGAGGCCAATACCGGCACCGCCCAGTTCAGCACGGTCTCGGTGACGCCGGGCAGCCCCAACATCGGCAAGAACTTCAAGTTGCAATTCGAATCCGACCCGGCCACCGGCAACATGGGTTATCGGGTCATCACGACCGACCCCAACGCCAACCCGCCGGTACCGCCGGTCATCAACCCGGCGCCGCCGGCCGCGCCCTCGGTCTATACGCCCGACGCCTCCATTGATTTTGGCGGGGTGTCGGTGGTCGTCAAGGGCACGCCGCAGAACGGCGACGTGATCGACGTGGAAAGCGTGCAGTCCGCCGATGTCGACATTTTCAATACGCTGGACAGCCTCATCAAGACGCTCGACTCGCCGATCGCCGGCGATCCGGTGGCGCTGGCCAAGCTGAACAACGAATTGGCGACGGCCAACAAGAAGCTGTCGACCAACTACGACAACGTGCAGACCGTCTCCGCCTCGGTGGGCGCCCGCATGAACGAACTGGAGGCGCTGGACGCCACGGGCACCCAGAAGGGCCTGGGCTATTCCAAGTCCTTGTCGGATCTCGAAGACCTGGACTACTACTCGGGCGCCAGCCAGCTGGCTTTGCGCCAGGTGGCCTTGCAGGCGGCGTCCGCGGCGTTCATGACCATCCAGGGGTCGAGTCTTTTCAGCCGCAAGTAATACGGTGAGTCCATAGGCCGTGCTCCGCAGGGGCGCGGCATGTTGCGCCCTTACGGACGCTTCCGGTGACACGCCGGAGCGTCCGTGTGTGCGTACAGGGTAGGAATTTTGTCGTTTCAATAACGCTCGGATATTTCATGCTTGTCAATTTGAAAGTTCGCACCTGCATCATCCTGGTGCTTTTCCTATTCACCGGTGCCATGTTCGTATCGAACGGCGTGGCATGGATGGGATTGAATTCCAGCAACAACAAGCTGGACCAGATCAACGCCATCTACACCGACCAAGGGGTACCGCTGAACCGCGCTTACACGGTATTCCTGCGCTCCCGTCTGCTGCTTTCCACCTCGCTGATGGACATGCAACAGGGCAAGACCGAACAGGCGGCCGAGCAGGCCAAGCGTTCCGCGGACCTGAAGCAGGAAGCGCTCAAGATGATGGAGGACTTCAACAAGGCGCCGCAGCTGTCCGGCGCGCAAGCCCTGAGCCAGGCCCTGGACACGGCGCAGAAGGAATACGACTCGGTGCTCAGGGCCCAGGCGACGGCACTGTCTAACCTGGCGATCCAGGACTATCTGAATCTCAATGACGCCGCCAGTCGCGCCAACACCAAGTTCCGTGAAGCGATAGACGGCTACCTAGAGTTCGTCGACAAGCGCACCGATGAGCTGGCGGCACAGGCGCAGGCGGACCACGACTTCTCGCGCGCCGTCACGATCGCGCTGCTGGTGATTGCCGCGCTGCTGGCGATCGGCTGTTGGATTTTCATCAGCCGCACGGTGCTGCGCCCCTTGCATGAGGCGGGCGATCATTTCGAGAAGATCGCCGGCGGTGACTTCACCGGACGCATCGACGTGCGCAGCAACAACGAGATCGGCCAACTGTTCGGCGCCGTCAAGCGCATGCAGGAAAGCCTGACCCGCACGGTGGCCACGGTGCGCCGAGGCGTGGACGAAATCAACGTCGGTTCGCGTGAAATCGCGGCCGGCAATACCGACCTGTCCAGCCGCACCGAGCAGCAGGCGGCCTCGCTGGAGGAAACCGCGGCGTCGATGGAAGAGCTGGCCTCGACGGTCAAGCAGAATGCGGACAACGCGCGCCAGGCGAACCAGCTGGCGGCCAGCGCCTCGGACGTGGCCGAGCGCGGCGGTTCGGCGGTGGCCGAGGTGGTCAACACGATGCAGGGCATTTCTGCCAGCTCGCGCAAGATTTCCGAGATCGTGT
>NZ_CADIJV010000056.1 GCF_902859765.1 Achromobacter pulmonis | reverse complement strand
CGCCAGGCCGCCCGCGCCCACCGGCAGGGCGCGCGGCCCCAGCAGGCCGATGGCGCGCGCCAGCCGTTCCAGGTCGGCGTCGTCGCGGGCGTCGACCACCACCGTGGCGCCGGCCCGCGCGATGCGCGCGGCCAGCGATTCGGCGGATTCATCGGCCTCGGCCGCGACCTGGGCGCAGCCCAGCAGGGTCGGGATGTGGCTTTCGGTCACGGGCGTGACCGGGTCGGTGGCGGCCGAGGTGGCGGTGACGGGCTGGCCGGCCACCCTGAGCACGCCGTTTTCCACGGTACGGCCAGTGGCGGGAAACGCCGGGCAGACCACCGCGATGGCGTCCTCGCCCCAGGCCTCGCGCGCCGCGTCGATCTCGGCCTTGAAGGCGCCGCGCAGCGTCGAGTCCACTTTTTTGTACAGGCGCGTGACGCCGGCGGCGCGCAGCAGTTCGACGTTGCGCCGGATCACCGCGCCCGCTTGCGCGGCCGGCAGGGCGCGGCTGTGGGTGGTGACCGCCAGCACGTCGACGTCGTCGGCGGCCGGCGCCGCCAGCGCCTCGTGGGCGCCGTCGATCGACAGGCGCGTGGTCCAGCCGGCGCGCACGAATTGCACGGCGGTGTCGCCGGAGCCGGTCAGGTCGTCGGCGACGATGGCGATGGCGGGATTCAAAGGGCCTCCCCGCGCGCCTCGCGGTAGTTGCCGCCCGAGCCGGCGTCGCTGGCGTCTTCGGACTTGAGTTCGCCGGCGCGCTTGAGGAAGAACGAGGCCAGCAACGGCGCCAGGATGGAACTGATCAGCACACACGCGGCGACCTGTGCGGTGGCGGTCGAGACGTATTGCTGGAAGTTGGGGTCGGCGGCCGCGACCACGGCGGGGGTGGCGATGGCGTTGCCGGCGGTGGTGCCGGCGGCGAAACCCAGGCCGCTCTTGCCGCCGCGGCGCAGGATCAGGCGATAGCCCAGGTAGACCAGGCCGCCGGTGATGGGGCTGATGATCAGGCCCAGGATCAGGCCGCTGATGCCGCCGTTGACCACGGCGCCCAGGTTGATGCCGGTGCCCAGCGCGAAGGCGAAGAACGGAATCACGATGTTGGGCACGGGCTTGAGCACGTCGCGCCACTTGGGGTCGAGGTTGCCGACCACCACGCCCAGCAGGAACGGCACCAGCGCGGCGACCAGGGCGATCATGGGGATGTCGGCCAGGCCCGAGGCGCCCAGGAACAGCAGGCTGAAGAAGGGGCCGTCGTTGACCGCGCTGGCGACGTAGGCGCCGCGGTCGCGGGCGTCGCCGTACTGGCCGGTGTAGGCGAGCCACAGGCCGCCGTTGCTGTTGTCGAAGGCCGCCAGCAGGGCCAGGATCGACACGCCCAGCACGCCGTTCAGGCCGACATAGCTGCCCAGGATGATGATGAGGGTGGCGGGCACCAGGGTCTTCATCAGCAGGATGGTGCCGGCGGTGGCCAGGATCGGGCCGCCGGTGCGGGCGTTGACGTGGGTACCGGTGGCGAAGATCAGCAATGCGATCAGCGGCAGGGCGCTGTTCTTGAACAGGGCGGTGGTGAAGCCGCCGATGGCCAGCGCGTCGGGCGCGAAGGTGCCGAGCAGCGAGCCCAGGATCAGCGGTACCAGCATCAGGCCGCCGGGGATTTTCTGCATCGTGCCAAAGAAGGGCGAACGGGTGGTTTCGGTCGTCACAATCGGAGTCTCCAGGGGGATTTTCTCGCGGCGCAGACGTTCATGTGCGTCTGTCAGGGGGTTGAAAGCCGCCAGTGTACACCTGTACGTACAGCATGTACGTACAGGGTATCCCCTGTGGCGAATCCGCGACGGACGGCGCGTGGATCAATCCAGGCCGACAAAGCCTCCGGTCTGGTGGCTCCACAGCCGGGCGTACAGCCCGCCCTGGGCGATCAGGCCAGCGTGGCTGCCGGACTCGACGATACGGCCGCCGTCCAGCACCACCAGCCGGTCCATGCGGGCGATGGTGGACAGGCGATGGGCGATGGCGATGACGGTCTTGCCGCGCATCAGCGCCTCCAGGCTTTCCTGGATCGCGGCCTCGACTTCGGAATCCAGCGCCGAGGTGGCTTCGTCCAGGATCAGGATGGGCGCGTCCTTGAGCAGCACGCGGGCGATGGCGATGCGCTGACGTTGGCCGCCCGACAGCTTGACGCCGCGTTCGCCGACGTGGGCGTCCAGGCCGCGGCGGCCGTCGCCGTCGACCAGCGTGTCGATGAATTCGGCGGCGCGGGCACGGTCGATGGCATCGCGCAACTGGGCGTCGGTGGCGTCGGGCCGGCCATACAGCAGGTTGTCGCGGATCGAGCGGTGCAGCAGCGAGGTGTCCTGGGTGACCACGCCGATCTGCGAGCGCAGGCTTTCCTGGGTGACGCCAGCGATGTCCTGGCCGTCGATCAGGATGCGGCCGCCTTCCAGGTCGTACAGGCGCAGCAGCACGTTGACCAGGGTCGACTTGCCGGCGCCGGACGGGCCGATCAGGCCGATCTTCTCGCCAGCGTGCACGGTCAGGTCCAGGTGCGGGATGATCGGGCGGCGGCTGCCGTAATGGAACGACACGTCCTCGAAACGCACTTCGCCCCGCGTGATGCGCAAGGGCACGGCGCCGGGCCGGTCGAGCACCTGGCGCGGCTGCGAGATGGTGGCCAGGCCATCCTGCACGATGCCGACGTTTTCCGAGATGCCGTTCACTTCCCACATGATCCAGGCCGACATGTTGTTGATGCGGATCACCAGGCCCAGCGCCAGCGTGATCGCGCCCAGGCTGATGCTGCCGATGCTCCACAGCCACAGCGCCAGGCCGGCGGTGCTGGCGATCAGGATGCCGTTGAGCGTGTTGATGGAGACGTCCATGGCGGTGATGACGCGGGTCGACAGGCGCTGCTTTTCGGTTTGCTCGGTCATGGCCTGGCGCGCGTAGTCTTCCTCGCGGCGGGCGTGGGCGAACAGCTTGAGCGTGGCGATGTTGGTGTAGCCGTCGACGATGCGGCCCATCAATTTGGAGCGCGCCTCGGAGGCGATGACGGCGCGCGCCTGCATGCGCGGCACGAAGTACGCCAGCATGCCGCAGTAGATGGCGATCCACAGCACCAGCGGAATTACCAGGCGCCAGTCGGCCTCGGCGAACAGGTAGAGCGCGCTGGCCGCGTAGAGGATCACGTGCCATAGCGCATCCACCGATTGCACGGCCGAATCGCGCAGTGAATTGCCGGTCTGCAGCACGCGGTTGGCGACGCGGCCGGCGAAGTCATTATGGAAGAACGCCAGGCCCTGGTTGAGCACGTAGCGGTGGTTCTGCCAGCGCACCAGGGTGGTCAGGCTGGGCGAGACGGTCTGATGCGACAGCAGGTCATGCGCCGCGATCGACAGCGGCCGCAGCACCATCACCACGAAGGCCATCCATGCCAGCGTGTAGGCGTGTTCGCGGAAGAAGTCGGCCGGCGGGGTGTGCTGCGCCATGTCGACCAGGTCCGCCAGGAAGCTGAACAACGCCACTTCCACCAGCGCGCCCGCCAGGCCCACCAGCAGCAGGATGGCGAAGATTGGCCAGACTTGCCACAGATAGTAGGCGTAAAAGCGCAGCACCCGCCCCGGCGGGGTGATGTCGGGGGCCTCCCGGAACGGGTCGATCAGGTTTTCGAAGTAACGAAAGACGGGATTCGCGACGGGGTCTGGTTTGGCGCCGGGCATGAGGGATCCAGGAAAGGAGGCCGCCCAAGCGTATCAGGGTAACCCCTTGAAAATAAAGGGGCTGGACGCCGTCATCCGTATTGCGCGCGCCGCGTTCCCCCTTCGCGGCGGCTGGCCTTTTCCGCCACGATGTTGTCCTGCGCCATGCGCCGGCCGCGTTCCCCGATGCGGCCCAGCAGGTCGCGCAGCAAGGCGACCTCGGCCGCGTCCAGGTCCTGCACCAGCAGGTCGTTCAGGCGCATGACTTCGGGCAGCAGGGCCCGGTAGCGGTCCAGGCCTTCCGCCGTGGCCTGGATCCGCGCCACGCGGCGGTCGGCCGGGTCGGGCAGGCGTTGCAGCCAGCCCTTCTGGCACAGCGCGCCCAGCGTGCGCGAGGTGCGCGCCAGATCGAGCCTGGCGGCGGCGGCCAGTTCGGCCGAGGTCATGATGCCGCCCTCGACCGCGCATGCCAGCAGGCGCCATTCGCGCCGGGTAATGCCGAAACGGCCTTCGCACAGGCGCACGAAGACGGGGTTGGACTGGGCCCAGGCCTGGTACAGCTGGTACATCAGCATCCCGGCCAGGGGGTGTTCGACGGGGTCTTGGGGGGGCATTGTCGTCTCCTGCCAACGGCGTGCGCCGTGTCTGTCGCGCTGCGTTCATGGCGCGGCGCATATCGTTATGGTGAGTATTGGCAGTCCATATCGTTATGGCAAGTACTGGATTAGATCAAGCAATCTCCCCGGCGCTACAGTCGTTGCGCCGATCCAGGCTATGGCCCGACATGCAGAAACATAACCGACAGCGGGCCGCTGTCACCAGGGAGACAACTGTGCGAAATTGGATATCCTGTGCCGCGTTCGCGGCGCTCGCGGCGGTTTCAGCCGCGCCGGCCTGTGCCCAGCAGGCGCCGCTGGACGGCGCCTTGACCATCGTGGTGGGTTATCCGCCGGGCGGCAGCTCCGACCGCATCGCCCGCCTGGTGGCCGACCGTCTCAAGGAGCGCCTGGGCGTGACGGTGGTGGTCGAGAACAAGACCGGCGCCGGCGGCCGGATCGCGGCGCAGAGCCTGCATGTCCAGGCCGAGCGCCAGAATGTGCTGATGCTGGCCAATCCCGCGGTGATGGTGGTGGCGCCGCTGGTGTATGCCGAGCCGGGCTACGACGCCCGCAAGGATTTCAAGCCGGTGTCGCTGGTCAGCCGCTACAAGTTCGCGCTGGCCGTGTCGGCCAGTTCGCCCATCCACGACATCGCTGCGCTGCGCAGTTGGCTGCGCGAGCATCCGCGCGACTTCACGGTGGGCGTGCCGGCCACCGGCAGCCTGCCGCATTTCTTCGCCCTGATGCTGGGCCGCGCCATCGAGCAGAAGCCTGAGGTGGTGGGGTACCGCGGTTCCGCGCCGCTGATCTCCGAACTGATCGGCGGCATCCTGCCGCAGGCCGTGGACACGCTCGACACGCTGCTGCCGCAGCATCAGGGCGGCAAGATCCGCATCCTGGCGACCTCGGGCGAGGCGCGCGATCCGCAGCTGCCTGACGTGCCCACGTTCCGCCAGGCCGGCATCGACCTGGCGGCGGATGGCTGGAATGCGTTCTTCGCTCCGGCCTCGATGGCTCCGGCCAAGGTCGAGCGGCTGGGCAAGGATATCGCCGCGGTGATGAATGAGCCGGCGATGCAGCGCGCGGTGCGCGCCGCCTATCTGGAGCCGGTGTCGGCCGATGTCGCCGTCACCACCCGCGAGCTGGATGCGTATCGCAATCAATGGGAGCCGGTGGTGCGTGCTTCCGGTTTCACGGCGACGCAATAGGAGCGGACAGCAATGAGCACGGTGCAGAATGTGTTGTTCATCATGGCCGACCAGTTGCGGGCGGACCATCTGAGCTGCTATGGCCACCCCTATCTGCAGACGCCCTGCCTTGACGCGCTGGCCGCGCGCGGCGCGCGTTTCGAGCGGGCCTTCGTCAATTCCGGCGTGTGCGGCCCGTCGCGCATGAGCTATTACACGGGGCGCTATCCGTCGCGCCACGGCGCTACCTGGAACCGGGTGCCGCTGTCGGTCAACGAGATCACGCTGGGCGAATACCTGGCGGGGCAGGGGCGCGACCTGGCGCTGGCGGGCAAGACCCACGTCATTCCCGACAAGGCCGGCATGGAGCGCCTGTCGATCGACGGCGCCTCCGAGCTGGGCGCGCTGCTGTCGCGCGGCGGTTTCACCGAGGTCGACCGCTATGACGGCCATCACGAACCCGGCGCGGAAAGCGGTTATCCCGCCTTCCTGCGCAGCCAGGGCTATGACAGCGCCGACCCCTGGACCGACTACGTCATCGCCGGCGTCGATGCGCAGGGCCAGGTGGTCAGCGGCTGGAACATGCGCAACGCGCACCTGCCGTCGCGCGTGGCCGAGCCGCATTCCGAAACCGCCTACATGACCGACCAGGCGCTGCGTTTCATGCAGCAGCGGGGCGGCCAGCCCTGGGTGCTGCACCTGAGCTACGTCAAGCCGCACTGGCCCTACATGGCGCCGGCGCCCTACCACCAGCGCTATACGGCCGACCAGTGCCTGCCGGTGCGCCGCAACCGCGAGGAACTGGCCGGCGCGCATCCGGTGGTGGCGGCCTATCGCCAGCACGAGGAAAGCGTCAGCTTCTCGACCGACGAATGCGTGCGCGTGGTGCGCCCCGCCTACCAGGGCCTGATCCGCCAGCTCGACGACCACCTGGGCCGGTTGTTCGACTACATGGAAGGCGCCGGCCTGATGCGCAACACGCTGATCGTGTTCACGGCCGACCACGGCGACTTCCTGGGCGACCACTGGCTGGGCGAGAAGGAACTGTTCTACGACACCGTGCAGCGGGTGCCGTTCATCGTCATGGACCCGTCGGCGGCGGCCGATGCGACGCGCGGCCAGGCGTTGGCGGACATGGTGGAAAGCGTGGACCTGGTGCCGACGGTGCTGCGCGCGCTGGACGCGCCGCGGCCGTGGCACCGGCTGGAAGGACGCGAATTGCAGACCGTGCTGCATGGCCGTGGCGCCAGCGAGCCGTGGCGCGATTGCGTATTCTCGGAACTGGACTACAGCTTCCGCCAGGCGCGGCTGCTGCGCGGCAAGACACCGCAGAACGCGCGCGCCTGGTCGGTGCGCACCGACCGCTGGCGCTACGTCTACTGGCTGGACGAGCCCGAGCAACTGTTTGACCTGCACGCCGATCCCGACGAATTCCAGGACCTGGGCACCAGCATCGCGCATGCGCCGGTGCGGGCGCAACTGCGCGAGCGTTTGCTGGACTGGATGTTGCGCGGCAAGCGCCGCACCACCATGAGCGACGCGGCGATCGAGCAGGGAACCAACGCGCACAAGCGCGCCGGGGTGTTTTTCGGACAGTGGTGAGGCAGAGCGGCCGCGGGGCGCATCCGCGCCGCCGGGGGCGGCCGGCGCAAGGCGCCTTCGCGTGCCGGCGGGCGCTAGGCGCCCGCGGTGTCCTTGCGCGGCGCCTCGGCCGTGGCCTGCTTGAGTTCGCGCCGCAGGATCTTGCCGACGTTGGTGCGTGGCAGCTCATCGCGGAACTCGATGTAGCGCGGCACCTTGTAGCCGGTGAGCTGGGTGCGGCAGTGCGCGATCAGCGTCTCGGCGTCCAGGTCGGGATCCTTGCGGATCACGAATAGCTTGACTGCCTCGCCGGAGCGCTCGTCGGGCACGCCGATGGCCGCCACTTCGCGCACGCCCGGGTGCAGCGCCGCCGCGTCCTCGACTTCGTTGGGATAGACGTTGAAGCCGGACACCAGGATCATGTCCTTCTTGCGGTCGACCAGGAACACATAGCCGGCCTCGTCCACGTAGCCGATGTCGCCGGTGCGCAGGTAGCCGTCGGGCGTCATCACCTGCGCGGTCTCGTCGGGCCGGTTCCAGTAGCCTTGCGTTACCTGGGGCCCGCGCACGCAGATCTCGCCGCGTTCGCCCACGCCCAGCTCGCGTCCTTCGTCGTCGCGGATCGACAGGTCGGTCGACGGCACCGGCAGGCCGATCGAGCCGGTGAACACCTTCACGTCCAGCGGATTGATGGTCACCGCCGGCGAGGTCTCGGTCAGCCCATAGGCCTGGGCCAGCGAGCGGCCGGTGACCGCCAGCCAGCGCTCGGCCACGGCGCGCTGCACCGCCATGCCGCCGCCCATGGTCAGGCGCAGGTGCGAGAAATCCAGTTTGGCGAAGTCCGGATGGTTGAGCAGGGCGTTGAACAGGGTATTGACGCCGGTGAAGGCGCTGAAGGGCACCTTGGCCATTTCCTTGATCAGCCCGCCGATGTCGCGCGGATTGATGATCAGCAGGTTGCTGGCGCCGATCTTCATGTAGGCCAGGCAGTTCGCCGTGAGCGCGAAGATATGGTAGAGCGGCAGCGCCGTGATGATGCATTCCTCGCCGTCCTTGACCCACGGCTTGATCCAGGCGTGGGCCTGGGTCACGTTGGCGGCGAGGTTGCCGTGAGTCAGCATGGCGGCCTTGGCCACGCCGGTGGTGCCGCCGGTGTATTGCAGGCAGGCCAGGTCGTCCTGGGTCAGGGTGACCTCCTCGAACGGCAGGTCGCGTCCGGCCCGCAGCGCCGTGCCCAGGCGGATGGCGGAGGGAATCGACCAGGCCGGCACCATGCGCTTGACCCGCCGCACCACGAAGTCGACCAGGCGGCCCTTGAGCGGGCCGAGCAGTTCGCCGATCGAGGTTACCAGCACCTTTTCGACGGGTGCGTTGGGCAGCGCCTTTTGCAGCGTGGCGGCGAAGTTGTCCGCCACCACGATGGCGCGCGCGCCGGAGTCGGCCAGCTGGTGTTCCAGTTCGTGCGCGGTGTAGAGCGGGTTGCAATTGACCACGGTGCAGCCGGCGCGCAGCGTGCCGAACAGGCACACCGGGTATTGCAGCAGGTTGGGCATCATCAGCGCCACGCGGTCGCCCTTGCGCAAGCCGTTGGCGTGCAGCCAGGCGGCGAAGTCGCGCGTCAGGCGGTCGAGTTCGGCGTAGGTCAGGGTCTTGCCCATGCTCAGGTACGCCGGCTTGTCGGCGAACCGCCGGTAGCTGTCGCGGGCAATCGAGACCAACGTGGTGGCGCGGTCGAGTTCGATGTCCTTGGGGATGCCCGGGGGGTAGCTCTTTTGCCAGATTCGTTCCATTTTCAAGGGGCTCCCAGCAGGGCTTTTTTGAGGGAGGATTGGGCCGGGTCGTCGCCCAGCCAGACGCGCAGCAGCGCGCGGCCGAAGGCCGGGTCGTCGATGCGGCCGCGCGGCTTGCCGTTGTCGGTGATCGCGACGCCACGGGCGTCGAAGTCCAGGTCGATGACGTCGCCTTCGCGGGCCGAGCCGATCTCGGCCATCAGCGCCGACAGGCGGGCCGCGGAGGGTTGCAGGGCGGCCAGTTCCGCTTTGGGGGTGTTGTCGCGCAATCCGTCCTGCAGCGCCGCGTCCAGGCTCTTGCTGTCGACATCGCGCAAGAGCTGCAGCCGCATGCGGCGCGGTTCGTCGCTGTTGATCAAGGCCGCTGCGTCCTGGCTCCTGGCGCTGGCATACAGCGCCGCCACGTAGACCTTGACGATGAACTTGGTGCGCAGGCCGGCGCCGTTCAGCACCAGCGCATGGCCGTCTTCGGCCAACTGCCCGGGCACGCGCACGCCGGCGACCTCCACATCGGCGGCCAGCGCGGGGCCTGCCACCAGGCAGGCGGCCATGATCAGGCTCAGGGCGGCGGCGCGCCCTCCGGGGGTGATGTCACGCATGGGTCTCCTCCTGTCGTTTTCTGCTTGTAGTACTTCTTGTCGGCGATGTAGATCGTGCGTTCCACGACGGCATAGACGACACCGTCCTTGTCTTTCAATTCCACGGCGTATGTCCGGGTGGTCTCGTGGTCGCGCGCCAGGATGGCGCGTATCTCCGCGATTTCTCCCGGCGGCAGCCGGAAGTCCACATACAGCGTGGTGTAGGCGGGCTTGCGGTAGCGGATGGACGCGGCCTTGTCCCACACGATGTGGTCCGCGCCGAGCGCGGCCATCAGCATGGTGGGATGGGCGCCGTCGGTCACCGCGAACAGCGAGCCGCCGTACATGGACCCCACAATATTGCGCGTGCGCCGCAGCAAGGGCAGCTTGATGCGGATGTGCTGAAAATCCTGCGATACATACAGCACCCGTCCGCCGGTGGCGCGAAACGCCGGATGCAGGTTGAATCCCACCCGCATCAGGCGCGCGCGCCAGGCCGGCGACAGGCGTTTGAACCAATAGGGCTTCACCGCCTTGTCCGGGTTACATCGCTTCGAACAGGCCGGCCGCGCCCATGCCGGTGCCGATGCACATGGTCACCATGCCGTACTTGCCGCCAGTGCGGCGCAGGCCATGCAGCAGCGTGGCGGTGCGGATCGCGCCGGTCGCGCCCAGCGGATGGCCCAGCGCGATGGCGCCGCCCAGCGGGTTGATCTTGGACGGATCGAGCTTGAGTTCGCGGATCACCGCCAGCGATTGCGCGGCGAAGGCCTCGTTCAGTTCGATCCAGTCCAGGTCGTCCTGGGCGATGCCGGCGCGGGCCAACACCTTGGGGATGGCGGCCATGGGGCCGATGCCCATGATTTCCGGCGGCACCCCGGCCACCGAGTAGCTGACAAAGCGCGCCAACGGGCTGAGGTTGAATTCGCGCAGCACGCGCTCGGACACCAGCACCACGGCGGCGGCGCCGTCGGACATCTGCGAGCTGTTGCCGGCGGTGACGCTGCCGCGCGCGGCGAACACGGGCTTGAGCCGCGCCAGGCCTTCGGCGGTGGTGTCGGGGCGCGGGCCTTCGTCGACCTCGACCAGGCGGCGGGTTTCGCGCACGTCGCCCTTGGGCCCGCCGGGCAGGCGCGTCACCACCTCGAACGGCGTGGTCTCGGCGCGGAAGTGGCCGGCGGCGATGGCGGCGTTGGCCTTCTGCTGCGATTCCAGCGCGAAGGCGTCCTGGTCTTCGCGCGACACCTTCCATTGCTCGGCCACTTTCTCGCCGGTCAGGCCCATGCCGAAGGCCATGCCGACGTTCTCGGGATGCGAGAAGATGGCCGGATTGAGCGACACCTTGTTGCCCATGATCTGCGGCATGGCGCTCATGGACTCGGTGCCCGAGCCGATCATGATGTCGACCTCGCCGCTGCGGATGCGGGCGGCGGCGTCGGCCACGGCCTGCAGGCCCGAGGCGCAGAAGCGGTTGACGGTGACGCCGGCCACGCTCTGCGGCAGGCCGGCCAGCAACAGGCCGATGCGCGCCACGTTCATGCCCTGTTCGGCTTCCGGCATGGCGCAGCCGGTGATGACGTCGTCAATGCGCGTCGGCTCCAGCCACGGCGTCTGCTTGAGCACGCCCTGCAGCGCGGCCGCCAGCATGTCGTCGGGCCGGGTAGTGGCGTACACCCCCTTGCGCTTGCCCACCGGCAGCCGCGTCGCCGCAACGATGTAGGCCTCTTGAATCTGCTTGCTCATATCAATTCCTCGTATCCATAACGATCACCCTCTACGCACACCGCGGTCCCCCACCAGCGGGGCCGCGCGGATCCGGCTCCGCCGGTCCGCCACCGGCGCCCCTGGGGGCGGCGCCGAAGGCGCTAGGGGGGGGCCTAATTCCGCAATGGCTTGCCGGTGTCGAGCGTGTGGCGGATGCGGGCCTGGGTTTCGGGGGTGCGCAGCAGCGCCACGAACTCCTTGCGTTCGACCGCCAGCAGCCATTCCTCGTCGACCTTGGCGCCGGTCTCGACCTCGCCGCCGCACAACGCCACCGCGGCGCTGCGCGCCACGCGGTAGTCATGGGCGCTGATCATGCCGCCTTCGCGCATGTTGACCAGCACCATCTCGAAATTGGCGATGCCGTTGCGGCCGGCCACCGGCACGCCCTGCAGCCGAGGCGGCGGCGCGTAGCCGGCGGTGGCCGCGGCGCGGGCCTGGCTGATCGCCACGAACAGCAGTTCGCCGGGATGGAACAGCACGATATCTTGCTGCCGCGCGAAGCCGAGGTCGACGGCCTCGATGGCGCTCTTGGCGACCCGCGCCATGGCGATGGTCTGGAACACCGGTTGCAGGAACGGGAACACCTCGCCGGGCGTGGCGGTGGTGGCCGCCAGCGCCGCGGCGCGGCCGGCGAATTCCTTGCTGCCGCCGCCGGCCGGGATCAGGCCGACGCCGGCCTCGACCAGGCCGATGTAGCTTTCCAGCGCCAGCACGCGGTGCGAGGCATGCATCAGGAATTCACAGCCGCCGCCCAGCGCCATGCCCTGCACGGCCGCCACGGTGGGGATCTGCGCATATTTGAAGGCCTGCGAGGTGCGCTGGAATTTCTCGACGGTGGCTTCCAGCATGTCCCACTGGCCGGCGGCGCAGGCTTCCGATACCTGTTGCAGGTTGGCGCCCACGGCGAACGGGGCATCGTGCCAGATCACCAGGCCGTCGAAGTCGCGTTCGGCGCGGGCCACGGCCTGCAGGATGCCTTCGAGCACCTCGGCGCCCAGCGTGTGATTCTTGGAGGTGACGGAAAGAATGGCGATGCCGGCGTCCACCTCGGGCAGGTTCCACAGGCGCACGCCTTCGTTTTCCCACACGGTGGCGCCACGGTCGTCGGCGCCTTCGCCGAACACGCGCTCGGGGAACAGCTGGCGCTGGTAGACCGGCAGCGCCGAACGCGGCTGCAGCGTGCCGCTGCGGGCGGAATACGAGCCCTGCGGCGTGTGCACGCCCTGGCGGTCGGGCTCCAGGGCCCAGTCCGGCAGCGGCGCATCGCTCATGGCGCGGCCGGCGGCGATGTCCTCGGCCACGGCGCGGGCGATGGCCTGCCAGCCGGCGGCCTGCCAGGTTTCGAATGGGCCCTGGGCCCAGCCGAAGCCCCAGCGCATGGCCAGGTCCAGGTCGCGGGCGTTGTCGGCCACCTGGCCGAGCTGCACGGCGCTGTAGTGGAAGATGTCGCGGAACAGGCTCCACAGGAACTGGGCTTGCGGATGCGCGCTGGCGCGCAGCGCGGCGAAGCGCTTGGCCGGGTCGCGTTCCTTGAGCAGGGCGGCGACGTCGTCGGCCAGCTTGCCGGCGCTGGGACGGTAATCCTGCGCCTGCAGGTCCAGCACCTGGATCTCGCGGCCGGCCTTGCGGTAGACGCCGGCGCCGCTCTTCTGGCCGAGCGCGCCCTTGGAAATCAGGGCCGACAGCCAGGCGGGCAGCGTGAAGTAGCGGTGCCAGGGATCGTCCGGCAGGTTCTTGTCCATGGTGCCGACCACGTGCGCCAGCGTGTCCAGGCCGACCACGTCGGCGGTGCGGTAGGTGGCGCTCTTGGGACGGCCGATCTTCGGGCCGGTGAGGGCGTCGACCTCGTCAAAGCCCAGGCCCAGGCGCTGGGTGTGGTGCATGGCCGCCAGGATCGAGAACACGCCGATGCGGTTGGCGACGAAGTTGGGGGTGTCCAGCGCGCGGATCACGCCCTTGCCCAGGGTGGAGGTCAGCCAGGTTTCGAGCTGGTCCAGCACCGGCGCCTGGGTGTGCGAGGTGGCGATGATCTCCACCAGCCGCATGTAGCGCGGCGGATTGAAGAAGTGGATGCCGCAGAAGCGGTCGCGCAGCGCGGCCGGCAGGGCGTTGGCCAGCGCGTCGATCGACAGGCCGGAGGTATTGGAGGCGATGATGGCGCCGGGCGCCACGTGCGGCGCGATGCGCTCGTACAGCGCGGTCTTCCAGTCCATGCGCTCGGCGATCGCTTCGATGATCAGGTCGCAGCCGCGCAGCTGTTCGATATGGTCGTCGTAGTTGGCCGGGGCGATCAGGGCCAGGCGGGCGGGGCTGGCCAGCGGCGCCGGTTCGAGCTTTTTCAGGCCGGCCAGCGCCTTCTTGACGATGCCGTTGCGGTCGCCCTCGGGCGCGGCCAGGTCGAACAGCGTGACGGGCACGCCGGCATTGGCCAGGTGGGCGGCGATCTGCGCGCCCATGACGCCGGCTCCCAGCACGGCGACGTGTTTGACGACGAACTTGCTCAAGGAAGTCTCCTGAAAATACGGGCCGACGGAGGGTGGGACCGGCCCGCCCTCCGCCCAGGCAGGGCTAGAAACGGGACGACAGTTGCAGCCCGAAGATGTGGCCGCTGCTGTCATAGGTGCCCGCGACGCGGCCCTTCGTCAACGCATTGCCGGACGTGGTGTCGATGTCCGTCTTGCGCAGGTACAGGTAGGTATACCCCAGATCGAGCGTGGTGGTCTTGGTGGCCTGCCATTGCACGCCCGTCGAGAACCAGTAGCGGTCGTTGTCGGGCAGCGAGGTGGGACGGTCTTCGGCCTTGTGGACCGGCGACTGGTCGTAGGCCAGGCCGAACTTCCATTTCCAGGCGGGCGCGAACTTGTAGGTCGTGCCGACGGCGATGCGCCAGGTGTCGCGGAAGTTCAGCGGCAGGTCGTCATCGCGCGCGCCGGTGCCGGAGTTGCGGATCTTCAGGTCGGGAATGCTGCTCCAGCCGGTCCATGAGACGTCGCCCAGCAGTTCCCACTTCTCGTTGAGCTGGTGGGTGGCGCTCAGGATCAGCGTGTCGGGCAGGTCGACCGAGGCCTTGGCGTCGAACGAGACCGACCGGCCGGAGGGGCCGCCGATGTTGTCGATGTCGGTGTCGCCCTTGGCGGTGTGCTTGATCTTGGAGCGGTACGACAGGCCGATGCGGGTGGCGTCGGTGGGTTGCAGCATGAAGCCCACGTTCCAGCCCCAGGCGTCGCCCTTCAGGTTGAGGTCGGCGTCGCCGTTGGTGAAGACGGTGCCGCCGCCGGGCAGCGTTACCGGCACCACGGTCTTCTTCTTGTAGTTGGCGTCGATGTGCTGCCAGTTCACGCCGAAGCCCATCGAGAACTTGTCGTTGACCTTGTAGGCGATCGACGGATTGATGTTGATCGTCTTGATCTCGAACTTGTTCGAGTGGTACTGGCCGGCCCAGTCGTCGTCGTATTCGGTCATCAGGCCGAACGGCGCGCCGATGCCCAGGCCGACGAACCATTTATCGCTCAACTGCCACGAACCGTACAGGTTGGGCACGACGCCGAGGTTGCCGGCATCGCCGCCGTCACCGCCGGTGGGGCGGGTGCCGCCCAGCGCGGTCGGATTGCGGCTGTTGCCGTTATCCGAGAACTTGAACGAGGGCTTGATCAGGTTGACGCCGCCCGAGACATTGATGCCGGGCAGGTAGGTCATGCCAGCCGGGTTGTAATAGATGATGCTGGCGTTTTCCGGATTTGCCGCCGAGCCCGCGTAGGCATTGCCCAGGCCGCTGGCATTCTGCTCCAGGAGCTGAAAGCCGGCGCCATGGGCGGCGCTGGTGGCGCCCAGGCCGACCACAATGGCGGACAGGGTGCTCAGGGACAATAAACGTCTGCTCATGGTACTGCCTCCTCATGTTGGATAGGTATGTCTCTATGGCACTGCCGGTCTCGTCGTCCCGGTCTATCCGGCTCAAGGGGAGGGCCCCAGGCCGGTTTATTTTGCGGCTGCGTCAGCGTGATCCGCCCTGCGCACTGCGACTGCGTTGGTAATGCAGGGGCCCGCCCGTGAACGGCGCGAACCCGGTCCCAAAAATCACGCCGGCATCCGCCAGATCGGCGTCGGCCACCACGCCGGCTTCGACCCGCTCGCGGGTGGCGTCCACCAGCGGCTGGATCAGGCGCTCGGCCAGGCCGGCCGGGGCGCGCGCGCCGGCCTGGCCGGCCTTGACCGGCTTGCCGTCGCGCCAGGTGTAGAAGCCGCGGCCGCTCTTCTTGCCCAGGTCGCCGCGCGCCAGTCTTTCGGTCAGGCAGCGCGGCGGCTCGGCGGCGCCGGCCAGTTGCTGGCCCGCCGCAAGGGCGATGTCCAGGCCGACGGTGTCGGCCAGCTCCAGCGGCCCCATCGGCATGCCGAAATCCACCATTGCTGCATCCACGGTGGCGGGAGTGAGTCCCTCATCGATATTTCGCATGGCCAGCAGCATATACGGAGCGAGCACCGCATTGACGAGGAAACCGGGTGCGTTATGCACCGGTAGGGGCAATTTTCGGACTTGTCCTATGAAGGCGCAGGCGCGCGCCAGCGTGTCCGCGGCGGTGCCGTCGGTATGCACCGCTTCCACCAGCGGCATCTTGGCCACGGGGTTGAAGAAGTGGATGCCGACCAGCCGTTCGGGCCGGGCCAGCCCGGCGCTCAGTGTTTCCAGCGACAGGCTGGAGGTGTTGGTGGCCAGCAGCGCGTCGGCCTTCATGCGCGGCTCCAGCGACTGGTACAGGCCGCGCTTGGCTTCGGGCTGCTCGCTGATGGCTTCGATCACCACGTCGGCCAGCGGCACGCCGTCGCCGGCCGGGTCGGGCACCAGCCGGTCGAAGGCGGCGCGGGCCGCGCGCCGGTCTTTCAGGCGACGCGAGAACAAGGCCGCAGCGCGCTTGATGGCGGGGGCGATGCGGGTCATGTCCTGGTCCTGCAAGGTCACGGTCAGGCCCTGGAGCGCGCACCAGGCGGCGATGTCGCCGCCCATCACGCCGGCGCCGACCACATGCACGTGGCGCACCGGGGCGATGCCGGCCTGGCGGCCGTTGGCCTTGAGGCGTTCCTGCAGCCGGAACACGCGCAGCAGGTTGCGAGCGGTGTCCGAGGCGATGATGGCGTCGATCAGCGCCGGTGCCTGCAAGGCATTGCCGCCATGCTTTTCCCAGATATCGATGATGGCCGGGGCGGCCGGGTAATGGCCGAGCGGGTCCTTGGCCGCGACCTGCTTGCGGGCGCGCTTGGCGGCGACCGCCTTGAGCGGCCAGCGGTTCAGCCAGGCGCCCAGGCCACGCGCGCGGCGTGGCGGCTTGCCCGACAGCACCAGGCCGCGCGCCGCCGCCTGCAGCAGGCGGGTCGGCACGCGCGCGTCCACCAGGCCCAGCGCG
>NZ_CADIJV010000055.1 GCF_902859765.1 Achromobacter pulmonis | reverse complement strand
CGCGGCGCCCCCGCCAGGCCGGGCGCGCGGGGCCGACGGACGCTGTCCGCGCCTATCGAGACAACAGGATTTCCCCATGCAGTCATTGCGCAGAAAATGGCAGTCCCTGCCGCGCGGCGTGGTGGTGCTGATCACAGCCTTGGCCATCTACGTGCCGCTGTCGTTCATCATCATCCAGAGCTTTCTCTCCGCGCCCTTCTTTTCGCCGTCCAAGGTCTTCAGCCTGGACGCGTTCCGCTTCATCTTCGCGGACCCCGATTTCTACAAGGCGCTGAAAAGCGGCTTCATCCTGGCGTTCGGGCTGGCCATCATCGCCATCCCGCTGGGGGGCATGCTGGCGTTCCTGATGATCCGGACCGATCTGCCGGGACGGCGCTGGATCGAGCCGCTGATCCTGGTGCCGATCTTCGTCTCGCCGATGGTGCTGGGCTTCGGTTACGTGGTGGCGGCGGGTCCGGTGGGCTTCTTCTCGGCCTGGGTGCAGAGCCTCCTCGGCTTCGTGCCCTGGAATGTGTATTCGCTGACCAGCATCGTCATCATCGCCGGCCTGACGCACGTGCCGCATGCCTACCTGTACATCTCGTCGGCGCTGCGCAGCATGGGCTCGGACGTCGAGGAGGCGGCGCGCGTCAGCGGCGCCTCGCCGCTGCGCGTGATGATGTCGGTGAGCCTGCCCATGGTGCGGCCGGCCATGCTGTATGCCACCGTGCTGCTGTTCTTCCTGGGCCTGGAGGTGTTCGGCCTGGTGCTGGTGCTGGGAGACCCCGAGGGCAACCTGGTGCTGGCGACGTATCTGTACAAGCTGACCAACAAGCTCGGGATTCCGTCGTACCACTTGATGGCCGCGGTGGCCGTGGTGCTGATCTGCATGACGATCCCGCTGGTCATGTTGCAGCGCCGCCTGATGCGCACCGCCAACCGCTTTGTCACCGTCAAGGGCAAGGCGTCGCGCGCGCGTCCGCTGCCGCTGGGCAAATGGCGCTGGGTCGCCGGCGCGGTGGTGGCGTTCTGGCTGCTGGTCGCCATCGTGGTGCCGCTGCTGGGCGTGCTGCTGCGCGCGTTCGTGTCCAACTGGGGCCTGGGCGTGTCGTTATTCGACGTGCTGTCGCTGGACGCGTTCCGCACCGTGTTCTCGCAGCCCAACCTGATGCGCGCGATCGTCAACTCGGTGGCCATTGGCGTGTTCGGCGGCGCGCTGGCGGTGACCTGCTATACCTTCGTCGGCCTGGCCATGCACCGCAAGCCGGACAACGTCACGCGCTTCATGGACTACAGCGTGCTGGTGCCGCGCGCCGTGCCTGGCCTGCTGGCGGGGCTGGCGTTCCTGTGGGTATTCCTGTTCGTGCCGATGTGGCTGGACAACGCGCTCGACGCCGACCTGGGCGGCTGGCTGTCGGGCCTGCCGTTCGCGGAATGGCTGCGCGAGAACTTCGTCGAATGGCTGCGCGCCATGCGCAGCACCATCTTCAGCGTGTGGCTGGCCTACACGGTGGTATGGATGGCCTACGGCCTGCGGCTGATCTCCTCGACGCTGCTGCAGGTCGGCCCCGAGCTGGAAGAGGCCGCCCGCAGCGCCGGCGCGCGCCGCGGCCAGGTCACGCGCCACGTCACGGTGCCGCTGGCCAAGTATGGCCTGATCGGCTCGTGGCTGCTGATGTTCCTGATTTTCGAGCGCGAATACTCCACCGGCGTCTACCTGCTGTCGCCCGGCACCGAGACCATCGGCTCCATGCTGGTGTCGCTGTGGGCCTCGGGCGCCATCGACATCGTGGCCGCGCTTTCCTTCATCAATATCGTTCTGGTCGTGATCGGCCTGGGTATCGCCCTGCGATTCGGAGTCAAACTTCATGATTGAGCTTTCTGTAGAAGACCTGCACCTGGATTACGGCGACAACCCGGTGCTCAAGGGCGTGTCGATGCAGTTGCGCCAGGGTGAAGTGGTATCGCTGCTGGGCCCTTCGGGCAGCGGCAAGACCACCCTGCTGCGCGCCGTGGCCGGCCTGGAAGGGCCCAAGCGCGGCCGCATCACCATCGGCGAGCGCACCGTGTACGACGGCGCCGCCCGCACCGAGATCCCGGCCGAGGAACGCAACCTGGGCCTGGTGTTCCAGTCGTATGCGCTATGGCCGCACAAGACCGTTTTCGACAACGTCGCCTACCCGCTCAAGCTGCGCAAGGTGCCGTCCGGCGAAGTGCGCGAACGCGTGCAGGCGGTGCTGGACCAGCTCGGCCTGGGCAAGCTCGGCCAGCGCCATCCGCATGCGCTGTCCGGCGGACAGCAACAGCGCGTGGCCATCGGCCGCGCCCTGGTGTATAGCCCGCCGGTGATCCTGCTGGACGAGCCGCTGTCCAACCTGGACGCCAAGCTGCGCGAGGAAGCCCGCGCCTTCCTGCGCGAACTGATCATCCGCCTGGGCCTGTCGGCATTGATGGTGACGCATGACCAGAGCGAAGCCATGGCGATTTCGGACCGAATCCTGCTGCTGAACAACGGCAAGATCGAGCAGCAGGGCACGCCGCAGGAGATGTACGGCGCGCCATCGACGCTGTTCACCGCCGAATTCATGGGCAGCAACAACCGGCTGGACGGCAAGGTCACCGAGGTGCGCGATGGCCGCGCCCGCATCGAGGGCCGCGGCTGGGCGCTGTGGGGCAAGGCGGGCGAGGGCCTGACCGCCGGCCAGGACGCCACCGCCGTGATCCGGGTCGAACAGGTGCGCCTGGCGGACGATCCGGACGGCAACCATATCGACATGCCGCTCCTGACCAGCATGTACCTGGGCGACCGCTGGGAATACCTGTTCCGCACCCCCGACGCGGACCCGGCCGACACCCTGGCGCTGCGCGCCTACGGCCCCGAGGGACGCGAACCCGCGCTCTGCCGCCTGGCCTTGCCCGCCAGCAAGGTCTGGGTGTTCGCGCGCCCGTCCAGGTAAGGTGACGGCGGCGGGCGGAGTGGCTCTACAATGCGTGCGTGCAACGCCTCGCTGACTCCCCCTCCCCGCTGAGCCGGCCGCTGCGGTGGCTGGCCGCGCCCGCCCAGCACTACCTGCGTATCGGCATCGCGATTTCGCTGTTGGTGCACGCCGGCGCGCTGGCGTGGCGCTTCGGCGCGCCGGCCCTGTCGCGCCCGCCCGCCGCCAGCCTGGAAATCGTGCTGCTGAACGCGCGCAGCGAGACCCCGCCCGACACGCCGCGCGCCCAGGCGCAGAACCAGATGAGCGGCGGCGGCAATGCCGAACGCGGCCTGTCCACCACGCCGCTGCCCCAGACCGGCGCCTCGGCCGAAACCATCGTGCTGGAGGCCATGCGGCGGCGCCAGGTCCAACTTGAAGCGGAACAGGCCCGCCTGATGACCCAGCTGCGGGCGGCCGACAAGACCGGCGCCGAGCGCCAGGCCGTCAACCCCTGGCCCGAGGGCAACGAGCCCGGCCAGGATGCCGAAGACCAGGCCAGCGTCATCCAGAATGCCCAGATCGCGGCGCTGGCGGCCAAGGTCCAGCAGTACAGCGCCGAGCCGCGCAAGCAGTTCGTGGCGCCCTCGGCCGCGGCCTCGCGCTATGCCGCCTACCTGGATGCCTGGCGCACCCGCATCGAAACCGTCGGCACCCAGCACTATCCGGACGAGGCGCGCGGCCGCATCTATGGCTCGCTGCGCATCACCGTATCGGTGCGCGCCGACGGCAGCATCGCCAATGTCGAAATCGACCAGCCCTCGCCCCACGCGGTGCTGAACCAGGCCGCGCGCCGCATCGTGCAACTGGCCGCGCCGTTCCCGCCCTTCCCGCCCGACATCGCGCGCGATACCGACGTGCTGGTCATCACCCGCACCTGGCATTTCGTCAACGACACCCTGGAAACCGAAGCCCCATGACCGAGGCGCCCCCGCTTGCCCGCTATGCCGTGATCGGCAATCCCATCGCACACAGCCGCTCGCCGCAGATCCATGCGCTGTTTTCCCGTCAGACCGGCAAGCCGCTGCGCTACGAGCGCCTGCTGGCGCCGGTGGACGGCTTCGCGGCGGCCGTGGCCGCCTTCGCCGCCGAGGGAGGCCTGGGCCTGAACGTGACCGTACCGTTCAAGCAGGACGCCTATGCGCTGGCCGCGGCGCATCTGTCCAGCCGCGCCCGGCTGGCCGGCGCGGTCAACACCCTGTCGTGGCGCGACGGCGCCTGGCACGGCTGCAATACCGACGGCATCGGCCTGGTGTCCGACCTGCTGCGCCTGGGCGTGCGTCTGAACGGCGCCGCGGTGCTGCTGGCGGGCGCCGGCGGCGCCGCCCGGGGCGTGCTGCAGCCGCTGGCCCAGGCCGGCTGCGCCCGCATCCATATCGTCAACCGCACCGCCGCCCGCGCCCTCGAACTGGCCGAAGGCTGGCGCGAGAGCGGCGCGGAGCCGCAGACCCAGGTGACGGCCGGCGGCCTGGCCGACGCCGTCCGGTCCGGCGGCTGGGACCTGGTGATCAACGCCACCGCCAGCGGCCTGCAGGACGCCGCCCCGGATCTGCCGGCCGGCCTGTACGCCGAGGGCGCGGCCGCCTACGACATGATGTACGGCGCCCAGCCGACGGCGTTCATGCGCCAGGCCCAGGCAGACGGCGCCAGCCTCACCGCCGACGGCCTCGGCATGCTGGTGGGCCAGGCGGCCGAGAGCTTCTTCATCTGGCACGGCGTGCGGCCCGACCCCGCCCCGGTGCTGACCGCGCTGCGCGAGGCGCTCATGGCCGGGAACTGAGGCCATGGCCGCGCGCGGCAAGAGCGGCAAGGGCCGCTCCTGGTTCCGGATCATCACGGGCACGCTGATGGCGTTGGCGTGCGCGGTCTTGCTGTACCAGTTCTGGCTGTTCGGGCTGGTGGTCTGGTACAACTATCAGAACCCTGGCAGCAGCGCGATCATGCGCGAGGAACTGGCGCGCCTGCGGGACGGCAACCCCGATTTCCAGTTGAAGTACGAGTGGGTGCCCTACGACAGGATCAACCGCAGCCTGAAACTGGCGGTGGTGGCGTCCGAGGATTCCAATTTCACCGAACATGACGGCGTCGAATGGGACGCCATCCGCAAGGCCTGGGAATACAACCAGAAACAGGAGGCAGCCGGACGCAGCAAGATGCGCGGCGGCTCGACCATCACGCAGCAATTGGCCAAGAATCTGTTCCTGTCCAGCTCCCGCAGCTACCTGCGCAAGGGGCAGGAACTGGTGCTGACCTACATGATCGAACACGTCATGACCAAGGAACGCATCCTCGAGCTGTACCTGAACGTTGCGGAATGGGGTACCGGCGTGTTCGGCGCCCAGGCGGCGGCCAAGCATTATTTCAACGTGCCGGCGGCCAATCTGGGCGTCAGCCAGTCGGCGCGGCTGGCAGCCATGCTGCCCAATCCCCGCTTCTATGACAGCCACCGCAACTCCAATTACCTGAATTCCCGTGTCTACACCCTGACCCGGCGGATGCGGCTGGTCGACATTCCCTGAGACACCGGCCGGCCGCCCTGGCAAGCGCCCGCCCACCCTGGCCGGCCGGATTTGTTAAGCTTTCACGTTTAGCGCTTCTTCGCCCTTTTTCATGCGTACCGCACGTCGCTACCTGGCCCGCGAGATCTATCGCTCTTGCGCAGTGGTCCTTCTGGCCCTGCTGGGCCTTTTCACGTTCTTCGCGCTGGTGGACGACCTGGACAACGTGGGCGACAAGTTCTCCATGATGGCCCTGCTGTACATGCAGGCGCTGGCCATCCCGACCCGTCTCTACGACCTGCTGCCCATCGGCCTGCTGATCGGCGCCATCCTGGCGCTGGCCGGCCTGGCGCAACGCAACGAACTGGTGATCCTGCGGGTCTCGGGGGTCAGCGGCATGCGCCTGCTGCGCATGCTCTGGATCGTGACCGTGCCGCTGATGATCGGCGCCGCCTTGCTGTCGGAATACGTCACTCCCTGGGCCGAGATGAAGTCCGGCGAGGCCAACCTGATGTTCCGCGGCAAGGCCGGCGGCGACCGCCTGAACAGCGGATACTGGTTCAAGGAGCCCACCGCCGACGGCGGCACCCGCATCATCAACATCGCGGAATTGCAGGGCGACGGGCAGGTCACCGGCGTCACGCTGTACGAATTCAAGAAAGACCTGACCCTGTCGGTGCTGTCGACCGCGCCCAACGGCCAGTTCGCCCACGGCGACCTGGTGCTCAAGAACGTGTCCGAGACCCGGCTGGACGACAAGGCCGCCGAGGCGCTGGCCGACGCCCGCCCGCCGAAGAACCCGCCAGCGGTGGTGGTCAAGGTGCCCGAGCGCACGGTCGACACCACCCTGAGCGCCGAACGCCTGCTGGCCCGGGTCCTGACGCCCGAACGCATGTCGATCGTGACACTGCTGGACTATGTGGATTATTTGCGCAACAACCAGCTGCAATACGGTCGACAGGTCGTCGCCTTGTGGCGCAAACTGGCATATCCGTTCACGCTGCTGGTGATGATCACCATCGCCGCCCCCATCGGCCTGATGCAGACGCGCCGCGGCGGCGTGGGCGCCAAGGTGTTCATCGGCATCCTGCTGGGCGTGGGCTTCTTCATGCTCAACCAGCTGGCGCTGAACGTCGGCATGCTGGGCAAGTGGCCGCCCTGGCTTACCGCCCTGGGGCCGAACATCGGCGCCATGGCGCTGGCGCTGGGCGCCATGAGCTACATGGAATACCGCCACACCATCACCCGTATCGTCCAACAACGTTGGCCCTGGAGCAAGAGTCCCGCATGAACGGCAGTATCTGGATGATCGGCGACGTGCAAGGTTGCTGCTCGCCGCTGGATCGCTTGCTGTCCCATCCCGATCTGGTCGGCGACCCGCAATCGCGCTTCTGGTTCGCCGGGGACCTGGTCAATCGCGGCCCGCAGTCGCTCGCGACCCTGCGCCGCATCATCGACCTGGGCGAGCGCGCCACCGTGGTGCTGGGCAACCATGACCTGCACCTGCTGGCGGCCGCCGCGGGGGTGCGCAAGCCGTCCAAGTCCGACACGCTCGACGAGATCCTGCGCGCGCCGGATGCGGCCGACCTGATCGACTGGCTGCGCTCGCGCCCGCTGGCGCATTTCGAGCAAAACCACCTGATGGTGCACGCGGGCACGCTGGCCAAGTGGGACGTGGCCAAGACGCTGTCGCTGGCCGCCGAAGTGCAGGATGCGCTGCGCGGCCCGAACTGGCAGAAAGCGCTGCAGAAGATGTACGGCAACGAGCCGGCCACGTGGAAGGAAGACCACAAGGGCGGCAAGCGCATGCGGGTGATCATCAATGCGCTGACGCGCATCCGCCTGTGCACGCCGAATGGCCACATGGAGTTCGCCACCAAGGTGGCGCCCGGCGCCTGGCCGGCGGGCCTGGTGCCCTGGTTCGACGTGCCGAATCGGGCGACCCGCAATGTGACGACGGTGTTCGGCCATTGGTCGACGCTGGGCCTGATGATGCGGCCGGATGTGATCTGCCTGGACACGGGGTGCGTGTGGGGCGGCGCCTTGACCGCGCTACGGTTGCAGGACCACAAGCTGGTGCAGGTCAAGTGTTCGCAGTTCCAGGACCCATTGTCCCAGTAACGCCGGGCGCGCCCTACTGCCGTCCCTTCGAAGAAAAATCACAGCAACTGCGCGCCAGCTCGGCCACGCTCTCGCTGAACGCGTCGTCGGCCCCGCGCCGGTACATGGCGCAATACACCGACTGCGGCGCCGCGGTGCTCGTGCGCGCGATCACCAACTGCCTGGCGCTGACCATGTCGGCGAAATAATCCCGCGGCAGGCAGCTCACCCCAAATCCCGCCGCGGTCAGGCCGGCCATCGCGATCAGGCTGTTGATGGTGAACATGTTGCTGGCCGGCGTGTGTGGCTTGAGCCAGCCGTCGTAGATCATGTTCAGCCCCGATTCCCGGCTCTGGCGCAGCAGCGGCAGCGCGGCGATGGCGGCGGGCGTGTAGATGCGGCTCGGGTCGATCATGTCGGGACTGCCCATCCAGGCGAATTCGAGGCGCTGCAAGGTCACGACCTGCAGACCGGGTTCGGCGAACTCCCCGTGCAGGAACGCCATGTCCAGTTGCCCCGCCTGCAAGCGCTTCTGCAGGTCCGCGCCCAGGTCGATATGCGGCTCCAGCGTGATGCGCGGATAGTGCGCGCGCAGCAGGCGGATCAGGGCCGGCAGCCAGGTCATCGCGGTGATTTCGGTGATGCCGAAACGGAACGTACCGGTCAGGGTGTGCTGGCCCTTCAGGCGCACCAGCAGGCGGTCGCGCTGGCCCAACATTTCCTCGGCCAGCGCATAGACCTCGTGGCCGCGCGCGGTCAGCGCGGCGCGGTGGCCGGAGCGGTCGAACAGGGCCACGTCGAAATCCGCCTCCAGTTCCTGGATGCGCTTGGTGATGGCCGATTGGGTCGTGTGCAGCTTCTGCGCCGAGGCCGAGAACGTGCCCAGGCGCACCGTCCAGTAGAGCGCCTCGATCTGCTTGAAGGTCAGCATGCGGGGCTTCGCGACAGGGTCTGATTCATTCCAAAATTTCCGATAAGGGCTAACCCTTATATTCCCTTAGTAGATGAAGATCATGGAAATTTAATCCCTTTTTCGAAATGCCGAAAGCGCCGAACATTCGGTCTGACTCATTCGTTTCAGGACTACGCAGACCGCCATGGCCACCCCCATCACCGGCACGCGCATATTGCCGGCCGCCCCCGTTGCCCCCGAATCCATCCTGCAGGCGCTGGCCGGCATCGTCACGCCGCACCTGAGCGACAATCTGGCGCGCCGTGAAGGCATTGCCGGACTGCATCGCTACAACCGCGCCGGCAAGCTGGTCGGCACCGCGCTCACCGTCAAGACCCGCCCCGGCGACAACCTGATGATCTACAAGGCCATGATGCAGGTACAGCCCGGCCACGTGCTGGTGGTGGATGCCGGCGGCGACCTGTCCAATGCCGTGCTGGGCGAGATCATGAAACGCTACCTGCAGGCGCACGGCTGCGCCGGCGTGGTGGTGGATGGCGCCATCCGCGACGTCGGCGCGTTCGAGGCCGACGCGTTTCCCTGCTATGCGCGCGGCCATATCCACCGCGGCCCCTACAAGGACGGCCCCGGCGAGGTCAACGTGCCCGTCTCCATCGGCGGCCAGGTGATCCATCCGGGCGACATCGTGGTGGGCGACGAAGACGGCCTGGTGAGCTTCGCGGCCGACGAGGCGCCGGCGCTGATCGCGGCGGCGCGCGCGCATGCCGACAAGGAAGCGCGCATCATGGCCGAGATCGATGGCGGCGCCCGCACGCAGAGCTGGATGCAGGCGGCCTTCGCCGCCAAGGGGCTGGCATGAACGGCGCCGCCACCGAATTCCTGGCGGCGCGCGCCCGCGCCATCAAACCGTCGCCGAGCATGGCGGCCAAGACCCGCGTCGACCAGTTGCGCGCGCAGGGACGCGACATCATCGACTTCACCGTCGGCGAGCCCGACCTGCCGACGCCGGCGCACATTGTGCAGGCCGGCATCGACGCGCTCAACAGCGGCGACATCCGCTATACCGCCTCGACCGGCGCGCGGCCGCTGCTGGAAGCCGTGCGCGCCAAGTTCCAGCGCGAGAACGGGCTGGACTACGCGCTCGACGAACTGATCGTCGGCGTGGGCGCCAAGCAGTTGCTCCATACCGCGCTGGCCGCCACCGTGCAGGCCGGCGACGAGGTCATCATCCCGGCGCCTTACTGGGTGTCGTATCCCGACATGGTGCTGGTCAACGACGGTACGCCGGTGGTGCTGGCCTGCCCCGAGGCCGACGGCTTCAAGCTCACGCCCGCCGCGCTGGAGCAGGCCATCACGCCGCGCACCAAGTGGCTGCTGCTGAACACGCCGGGCAACCCGACCGGCGCCATGTACAGCGCACCGGAGCTGCGCGCGCTGGCGGCGGTGCTGGCGCGCCATCCCCAGGTGTGGCTGATGACCGACGAGATCTATGAGCACCTGGCCTATGGCGACCAGCGCCATGCTTCACCGGCCGCGGTCGCCCCCGAACTGGCCGATCGCACGCTGACCATCAACGGCGTCTCCAAGGCCTACGCCATGACCGGTTGGCGCCTGGGCTACGCCGGCGGCCCCAAGGCGCTGATCAAGGCCATGGCCACGCTGATCTCGCAGAGCACCAGTTGCGTCAGCGCCATCAGCCAGGCCGCCGCGCGCGTTGCCCTGAGCGCTGACCAGGCCTGCGTCGGCGAGGCGGCCGCGGTGTTTCACGCGCGCCGCGACCGCATCGTGGCGCTGCTGGACGCCGTGCCGGGAATCCGCTGCCCGCGCCCGCAGGGCGCGTTCTACGTCTATCCCTGCGTCGAGGGCCTGCTGGGCCGGCGCACGCCGGGCGGCCTGACGTTGCGCACCGACCTGGACGTCGTCATGTTCCTGTTGGACGAGGCGGGCGTCGCGGTGCTGGACGGCACGGCCTACGGCCTGTCGCCCTATCTGCGCCTGAGTTTCGCCACCTCGATGGATCACATCGAGGAAGGCTGCCGCCGCATCGCTGCGGCCTGCGGCCGGCTGGCTTGAATCCGGCGGCCCCGCGCCGGGGCCGCCGCCGTTGGCAGTACCCATACCTATATTTCAAGGGAATCAACATGAAGCAATGGATCATCACCTGCGCGGCCGCCGTCGGCCTGGCCGCCACCCTGGCCCCCATGGCCCACGCCGATACGCTGCAGGACATCAAGGCGCGCGGCAAGTTCATCTGCGGCACCATGGGCACGGCCGAGCCGTTCAGCTTCCAGGACCCCAAGACCCGCGCCATCGTCGGCTACGAGGTAGACATGTGCCAGGCGGTGGCCGACAGCCTGGGGGTGCCGCTGGAACTGAAGCTGATCGCGGTCGAGGCCCGCATCCCTGAACTGATCGCCGGCCGCGTCGACGTGGTCGCGGCGAACCTGGGCTGGAGCCCCGAGCGGGCCAAGCAGATCGATTATTCGCACCAGCATTTCGTGAGCCTGCAGAAAGTGCTGGCGCGCGCCTCGGACAAGGACCTGAAGTCGCCCGCCGACCTGGCCGGCAAGCGTGTCAGCGCCGTGCGCGGCTCGTCCTCGGAACAAGGGGCGCGCAAGTTCATCCCGAATGTCGACCCGGTGACGTTCAAGGACCCCAGCGGCGCCTTCCTGGCCCTGCAGCAAGGCAAGGTCAGCGGCTTCGTCGCCTCCGAACTGATGCTGGTCAAGCTCAAGCAGCAGGCCGCATCCAGCGCGGTGCCGGTCAAGATCCTCGAACCCGCGCTGTTCGTGGAGCCGTGGGGCATGGGCGTGCGCCGCGGCGACACGGCCATGCTGAACCAGGTCAACAAGGTGCTCGACGGCATGGAGGCATCGGGCAAGGCCACGCAGATCTTCGACAAGTGGTTCGGCCCCGGCACCCCGTTCAGCATGAAACGCGACTTCCGCATCGAAGCGATCAAGGGTTGACGCGCCGCGCGCGCCGGAGCCTTTGCCGATGCATTACGTTTTCGACTTCTCCGCCATCTTCCAGGGGGAGTACCCGGCCTGGCTGCTCAGGGGGCTGGTCACCACCCTGGCGCTGGCCGGGCTGGCCTGGATCCTGGCCTTCCTGGTGGGCAGCCTGCTGGCGGTCATCCGCCTGACGGGCTCGCCCGTGGCCAACGCGCTGATCGCGCTGTACGTGGCCTTCCACCGCAACGTGCCCATGCTGGTGCATATCCTGTTCTGGTACTTCGGCGTGCCGGCGTTGCTGCCGCAGGCGGCGGCCGACTGGCTCAACGCCCATGGCAGCGAGTTCATCCTGTCGTGCATCGCCATCGGCCTGGTGATGTCGGCCTATGTCTGCGAAGACCTGCGCAGCGCGGTGCGCGGCATTCCTCCGGGGCAGGTCGAGGCGGCGCGGGCGCTGGGACTGGGCTTTCTGCGCACCATGCGCTGTGTGGTGCTGCCGCAGGCCTTCCGCATCGCCATTCCGCCGCTGTTGAACCAGACGCTGCTGCTGGTCAAGAACACCAGCCTGGCGATGGCCATCGGCGTGGCCGAACTGACCGCCGCCGGCCGCGAAATCGAGAACTACACGTTCCGCACCTTCGAGGCCTACGCGGTGGTGACGGCGATCTATCTGCTGCTGTCGTTTCTGATCATGGGCGGCGGCGCGCTGCTGCAGCGGCGCTACCGCCCGCTGGGAGGCCATTGAATGTGGGATATCCTCAAAGACAACTGGCTGCTGCTGCTCATCGGCCAGTATCCGCACGGCCCCATCGGCGGCCTGGCCGCCACGCTGGGCCTGGCCGCGGTCAGCCTGGCGCTGGCGCTGCCTTGCGGCGTACTGCTGGCATTGGGCCGCATCAGCCCGTACCGCGCGCTGCGCTGGCCGGCCTCGGCCATGGTGTACCTGGTGCGCGGCCTGCCGCTGCTGATGTTCATCTTCTGGGCCTATTTCTTCGTGCCGCTGCTCATCGGCCGGCCAGTGGCCGGCACCACGACGATGGTGGTGGCGCTGGTGTGCTACGAAAGCGCCTATCTGGCCGAGATCATCCGCGCCGGCATCCAGGCGCTGCCGCGCGGCCAGCAGGAGGCCAGCCGCGCGCTCGGGCTGTCGTACCTGCAGACCATGCGGCGCGTGATCCTGCCGCAGGCGCTCTACAACATGCTGCCCAGCATGCTGAGCCAGTTCGTCTCGACCGTGAAGGAGACCTCGCTGGCCTATGTGATCAGCGTGCAGGAACTGACCTATGCCGCCAACCAGATCAACAGCGTGCTGCTGACCAAGCCATTCGAAGTGTTCGCGCTGCTGGCGCTGACTTATTTCATCCTGAATTTCGGCCTGAGCGCTCTGGTGCACCTGACCGAGAAACGCATCGGCAGACGCCGCGCCGGCCGCGCGCCTGCCCCCAAGGTGGTCCCGATATGATCCGATTTTCCGAAGTGCAGAAGTGGTATGGCGATTACCAGGCGCTGGCCGACGTGACGGCGCAGGTCCGGCGCGGCGAAGTGGTGGTGGTGTGCGGCCCGTCCGGTTCGGGCAAGTCGACGCTGATCCGCACGGTCAACCGGCTCGAGCCGATCCAGCAGGGCGTGATCGAGGTCGACGGCCAGGACATCTATGGCGGCAAGGTGCACCTGGACACGCTGCGCAGCCATATCGGCTTCGTGTTCCAGCAGTTCAACCTGTTCCCGCACCTGTCGGTGCTGGACAACCTGATGCTGGCGCCGCTGCAACTGAAACGCGCCCGCCGCCCCGAAGCGCGCGAACGGGCCATGCAGTTGCTGGAGCGCGTGGG
Organism: Achromobacter pulmonis; assembly: GCF_902859765.1. Lineage (GTDB taxonomy): Bacteria > Pseudomonadota > Gammaproteobacteria > Burkholderiales > Burkholderiaceae_B > Achromobacter > Achromobacter pulmonis. The sequence goes on along the minus strand of NZ_CADIJV010000055.1, from coordinate 3,744 downwards.
CCTGGCGCACAAGGCTGACGCCTATCCGGCGCAGTTGTCCGGCGGCCAGCAGCAGCGCGTGGCGATCGCGCGGGCGCTGGCGATGAATCCGCCCGTGATGCTGTTCGACGAGCCGACCAGCGCGCTGGACCCCGAGATGGTGGGCGAGGTGCTGCAGGTGATGAAAGACCTGGCCCGGGACGGCATGACCATGGTGTGCGTGACGCACGAAATGGGCTTTGCCCGGGAGGTGGCCGATACCGTGTGGTTCATGGATGCGGGCCGTATCGTCGAGGTGGGCGGACCCGAGGCGTTCTTTGTCAGTCCGCAGACGGACCGGGCGCGCAAGTTCCTGGCCGAGATTCGGCGGTGAATGGGTGGTTGCGCTTGGGGTTGTGTCGCGGGAGTTGGGTTCTTTAGGCGCGCGTGTCGGGGTCGGTGGGGGCTGGCGGGGCTACGATTGCGGTCCGGAGCGTTCGCTCCGGACTGCCCCTTCGTCATCCTCGTACGCCTTCGGCTCCCTACGGATTCCCTCGGGCGCATCTACACGCCCCGCCAGCCCCCACCGCCCCCGCCACGCGCTCGCGATGAGACGTAGCCTCGGGCGTCGGGACGGCCTGCGTGCTTGGCATGCTGGCGCACATCGGGGCTGGAGAGGACGGTCTTGCGGGGCCCGCCGCAAGCCGGCCGCGCGGGCGGCCTTTTGCGGCTTACGCGGCGTCTTGCGTCGAGATGATGATGCTCTCGCGTGTGGGAAGGGTGTCCGTGTGGAACGGTGCCAGCACGGTAGGGAGCGCGCCAGCAGCCCGGCGGCGTGGGCACGTCGCAATCGTGTGCCAATGAAATACCGCGCGCAGCGCGGCCGCGATGGGCAGCCCCGCAGGTTCCATTCCCCGCACACGGCTCTGGCAGCGCGACAAGCCTAGATGCTCGCAGCCCCTCGGGCTGCCCGCCATTGGGTCCGCCCGACCGAGGGGCGACCTACGAAGATCAAACGACGACGCCAAGAAAAACACTCAAACCACCACAAGCGAGAAGCAACCGTCCAAGCCTGCAGCAACACAAACCTCAAAGCACCGCCTGAATCGCATCGCGTGCCTGATGCGACAACTCCAGCCGCGTCGGCAAGGTCCCGTCGGCATGCCTGGCCGCCAGCACCGGCAGAAACACCACTTCCACCGACAGCCCGGTGGCGCCCAGCACCCGCCAGAGGTTGGCCACCAGCGTTTCCTCTCCGATGAACGCCGCGAAACCGCTGCGTTCACCGTGTTGCAGGAAGCGCAGCGCCACCGGTTGGATCTCGACCGCCGCCGCGCGGGCCGGCTCGAACAGGCTGGCGTGGAACGGACGCAGCGTGAAACCTTCGCTCGTCGTGCCTTCCGGGAACAGGCCGACCGCATCGCCCTGCTTGAAGCGCGCCAGCATCGACTCGCCCATCGCATGCACCGCGTGGCGTTGGCCGCGTTCGATGAAAAGCGTGCCGGCGCCCGCCACCAGCCAGCCGATCACCGGCCAGCTGCGGATCTCGCTCTTGGCCACGAACGAGGTCGCGCGGGCCGAATTCAGCACGAAGATATCGATCCAGGACACGTGGTTCGCCACCAGCAGCACGGGCCCGGTCATGCGCGGCTCGCCTTTGAAGACGATCCGCAGGCCGCAGGCCGCCATCAGGCAGCGCGACCAGGTACGGTTGAGCCAGGCGCGCGACTTCGGGCGCAGCAGCGGATACACCAGGCCCACGCACAGCAGGCCGAAGAGGATCAACGGCACCACCAGCAAAAGGCGAAGAACAAAGCGCAGCAGCTTCAAACAGGGGTCTCCCAGGCCGGGCGGCCACCCACCAAGGTGACGCGGACTCGACCGGGCAGCATCATACCCGCGAACGGTGTATGACGGCTGTGGCTGTGCAAGGCGCCGGGCGCCACCAGCCATTCGTCCTCCAGGTCCACCAGGCACAGATCGGCGGGAGCGCCCACGCCCAGTTCGCCCAGCCCGGACAATGCCGGCGACAGATCACGCAGCAGCGCTGCCGGCCCGGAGGTCACCCGGGCCAGCGCCTGCGGCAGCGGCAGGCGGCCGTCGCGGGCCCATTTCAGCGTCAGCGACAGCAACAATTCCAGGCCGGTGGCGCCGGGTTGCGATTGCGGGAACGGCACCGCCTTGCCCGCGTCGTCCACCACGGCGTGGTCCGAACACAGCGCCTGCACCAGGCCCTCGCGCAGCGCCGCCTGGATTGCGTCGCGGTCGCGCTGGCCGCGCAGCGGCGGGCGCAGGTGGAAATCGGTATTGAAATAGCCGATGTCCACGTCTGTCAGGTGCAGGCTGTTGGCCGAGACGTCCGCGCTGACCGGCAGTCCTTCGCGGCGCGCGGCGCGCAGCAGTTCCAGGCCGCCCGCGGTGGACAGGCGCGACAGATGCACGCGCGCGCCGCTGGCGCGTTGCAGTTCGAAAATCGTTTGCAAGGCCAGCACTTCGGCCTGCGGCGGCAGGCCCTCCAGGCCCAGGCGGTCGACGTAGGCGCCGGCGGCAACCACCGCGCCCTGCCCCAGCCACGGGTCCTGCGGCCGCAACCACAACGCCAGCCCCAGCCCGGCGGCATAGCGCATGGCGCCCCACAGCACCCGGGTGTCGGCGATGCCGGATTCGCCCTGCGAGAACGCCAGGCAACCGGCCTGCGCCAGCAGGCGCATTTCGGCCAGGGTTTCACCGCGCAGGCCGACGGTCAGGGCGCCGATCGGCAGCACCCGGCCGTGGCCGGGCGGCGCCTCGCGCAGCAGCGCCTCGACCTTGGCCGGTTCGTCCTGGGGCGTATCGGCGTCCGGCGGCATGGCCAGCGTGGTCACGCCGCCGGCCAGGGCCGCGCGCAGCTCGGAAAGAGACAGACGCCAATCGTTCGGCGCGCCGGCATCCTGGCGCTGCACGCGAGCCGACAGGTCCACCAGGCCCGGCAGCACCGCCAGGCCAGTAGCGTCGATCCGCCGGTCGGGCTGGAAACCGTCCGGCGCCTGGCCGACCGCCACCACGCGGCCGTCGGCGATGAACAGGTCCTGGATACCGTCGCGGCCGTTGGCCGGGTCGATCAGTCGGCCATTGGCGATGTGTAGCCTCATGCGGCGGCTCCCGCCAGCACGCTCAGGGCGGCCAGGCGTAAATCGTGTTCGGCGCGGACCAGATCCGCCTCGGTGTCCACCAGGCCGGCGGCAATATCGCCATCGACCTCGATGCCCGGCGTCAGCGCGGCGGCGGGCAGCAGCAGGGCATCGGGCCTGGCCGCGGCCAGGCGGGCAGGCGTCAGGCCGTAACCGGCGGCGTACTCGCGCGCCGACGGCAACAGCGCGCCGCTCATGCGTTCGGACCGCAAGGGCAGCACGACCACGACGTCGGCGTCGGCCAGGCATTCGTGCAGCGCGCCACAGGCGCGCACGCCCAGCTGCGGCAGGCCATCGGGCAGCAGGGTGCGCGGCGCGGCGGCGCGCACTTCGGGCACGCCCAGCGTGGTCATGGCATGGATCAGGCTGCGGGCCACGGCACTATGGCGGATGTCGCCCACCAGCGCGACGGCCAGGTTGGTCAGATCGCCCTTGGCCCGCAACATCGCCTGCAGCCGGGCCAGCGCCGGCAGCGGGTCGGCGTGCGCGCCGTCGCCGGCATTGAGGATACGCAGGCCCGGCGCCCGGGCGCCGGCGGCGCAGATGGCGGCGCCGCTGGCCGGGTGGCGCAGCGCCAGGATGCCGGCGGGCAGGCCGGCGGCCACAGTGGCGGCAG
>NZ_CADIJV010000054.1 GCF_902859765.1 Achromobacter pulmonis | reverse complement strand
CCCGAGTGATATCGAATAAAGGATGCCGACGATGAATACTGCCCATGTTGCCGCGCCGCTGGCGGTCAAACCCTGGTACCGCGAATTCTGGCCCTGGTTCCTGATGGCCGGACCCTTCTTGGCGGTGGTCGGCTGCGCCGTCACCATCTACCTGGCCTATACGCAGTTCGGCGACCAGCCGATCCAGGAAGGCGTGGTCAAGCGCGGGCTGGTGATCGAGCAGGAGGCAAGGATACCCAAAGAAAAACCCGCAGAGCGTTAGCTTCTGCGGGTTTTGAGACATCGCGGTTCAACGCGCTGCCTGTATCTGGCGGAGATGGTGGGATTCGAACCCACGATGCAGTTTTTAGCCACATACTCCCTTAGCAGGGGAGCCCCTTCAGCCTCTCGGGCACATCTCCGAAGAGAACGAGATTCTAGCACGACTTTTTATCCTGTCACCCGCGGCCAGGCTGCGGACGGGAAAAAAACGTGCCGAAGCGGTTTCTCTCAGGCCTTGGCGGCGGGCGCCTGATCCAGGCCGAAGGCCTTGTGCAGCGCGCGCACGCCCAGTTCCATGTACTTGTCGTCGATGATGACCGAGGTCTTGATCTCGCTGGTGCTGATCATCTGGATGTTGATGCCTTCCTGCGACAGCGTCTGGAACATCAGGCTGGCCACGCCCACGTGCGAGCGCATGCCGATGCCGACGATCGAGACCTTGGCGACCTTCTCGTCGGTCGACAACTCGCGCGCCCCCACGGCGGGGATGACTTCGCGCTTGAGCAGGTCGACGGCGCGCGCGAACTCGTTGCGGTTCACGGTGAACGAGAAATCGGTCGTGCCGGCCACGGACTGGTTCTGCACGATCATGTCGACGTCGATGTTGGCGGCGGCGACCGGACCCAGGATCGAGAAGGCGATGCCGGGTTTGTCGGGCACGGCCAGCAGGGTGATTTTGGCTTCGTCGCGGCTGAAGGCGATGCCTGAAACAACGGCGGCTTCCATTTTTTCGTCTTCCTCAAAAGTAATCAGCGTGCCCGAACACATTTCTTCGTCGAGCGGAATGAGCGGGTCGGTCAGCGAGGACAGCACCCGCGTCGGCACACGGTATTTGCCGGCGAATTCGACCGAGCGGATCTGCAGCACCTTGGAGCCCAGCGAGGCCATTTCCAGCATCTCCTCGAAAGAGATGACGGCCATGCGGCGCGCTTCCGGCACCACCCGCGGATCGGTCGTGTAGACGCCGTCCACATCGGTGTAGATCAGGCATTCATCGGCCTTGAGCGCCGCCGCCACGGCCACGGCCGAGGTATCGGAGCCGCCGCGGCCCAGGGTGGTGATGTGGCCGTCCGGGTCCACGCCCTGGAAGCCGGTGACGATGACCACGCGGCCGGCGTCGAGGTCGGCGCGGATGCGGGCGTCGTCAATCGAGGTGATACGCGCCTTGGTGAACGACGAATCGGTGCGCACCGGCACTTGCCAGCCGGCGTAGCTGCGGGCGGGAACGCCTTCGGCTTGCAGCGCGATGGCCAACAGGCCGCTGCTGGCCTGCTCGCCGGTGGCGGCGATCATATCGAGCTCGCGCGCGTCGGGTTGGGGCGCGATCTCGCGCGCCAGGCCCAGCAGGCGATTGGTTTCGCCCGCCATGGCCGAGGGGACCACGACAACCTGGTGGCCGGCGGCGTGCCACTTCGCGACGCGTCGCGCCACGTTCCGGATGCGCTCGACCGAGCCCATCGAGGTACCGCCATATTTATGAACGATCAGGGACATCTCGTACTCTGGCTGGAAACCCGCCGCAAGAGTCGTGACGGGCAAAACCTCATATTCTATCTCGACGGTAAAATTTTGCGCAGGCCATGGAATTTTCTTTCCACGGAACGGTCATTTTTTCCGGAATTTGTCGTTCGGGCCGGAATTTGACCGCCCCCGGCGGATTTCCGCCCACCCGGCGCCCTCCTGCGCCGGCCGGGCCAGCCTTGCGCTAGCGTGGCGCCAGCGTGCCCGCGCCCGGGCGCGGCTCGACCCAGACCCGCCCGCGATGGCAACGGATCAGGTGCCCGGCCTGCTCCACCCGCAACTGCCGGTCATGCCCCAGGCTGTGCAGCCCGCGCAATTGCCGCAGCAGGTCGTTCATGCGCGCCTCGGTCGGCATGCGGGCGCCATTGCGCTCCAGCCAGTGGCGCAGCACATGCACCTGGCGCGCCGGCGACAGCCGGCGCCAGGCCGCCAGCGAGAAGCTGACGCCGTCCGGCCCCGGTTCGAGCGCGGCGAAGTCCTCGCGCGCCACCTCGTCCAGGATCTCGTTGGCCTGGGCCACGTGGCGCGCATGGCGGGCGACGATGGCGCGCCAGCCGGGCCAGCGCGCGTCCAGCACCGGCGCCAGCAGCTCGCGCAGCGCGGCGCGGGTGTAGCGCGGATCGGCGTTGGTCGGGTCCTGCACCGCGTGCCAACCAGTGGCGTCGGCGAATTGCCGCGCGGCTCGCAGGATCGTTTCCCGGTCCTGCTCCAACCACGGCCGCAGATAGGCCAGGCCATCACGCGAGGTCAGCGGCGCCATGGCCGCCATGCCGCCCAGCCCGGTGCCGCGCAGCAGGCGCAGCAATACGGTCTCGGCCTGGTCGTTGCGATGATGCGCCAGCAGGATCAGGCCGACGCCTTCCTCGGCCGCCAGCCGCGCCAGCGCGGCATAGCGGGCGTCGCGGGCGGCGGCCTCGATACCCCGGCCTCCGGCCGTGGCGACCGCGACCCGGGCCTGCCGCAAGGGCAGCCCGAGCAGGTCCGCCAAGGCCTCGACCTGGTCACGCCAGCCATCGGCGGCGTCCTGCAGGCCGTGGTGCACATGCAGCAGCACCACGCCGGCGCCCGTTTCCCGCGCCACGGCGGCCGCGTGCAGCGCCAGCATGGCCGAGTCGGCGCCGCCGCTGACGGCCACGGCGAACCGCGCCGGCGGCTGCGGCAGCGCTTGCAGGGCGCGGCGCAGGGCCGAGGCCAGCTCGGGCGATACGGGATGGGGGAAGACGGTCCCGGCGATGGCAGCGGCGGGCGCGCAAGGCCGGGAATTCATGATGGCGGGCGCGGGCCGGAGGCGGCCGCGGCGCCGGCATGCGCCGGCGCGCGCGTCGCTCAGGCGCGCACTTCCTGGAAGGCGCCGTAGGACAGCAGGCGTTGCACCCGCTGTTCCACCAATTGCTCGGGCGTCATGCCCTGCAGCTGGCGCAGGGCATCGCCCAGCGCGCGGCGCAGCAGGCGCGCCATGACGCGCGGATCGCGGTGCGCGCCGCCCACGGGTTCGTTGATGACGCGGTCGACCAGGCCCAGGTCCTTCAGGCGCGGGGCGATGATGGCCAGCGCCTCGGCCGCATCGGGCGCCTTGTCGGCGCTGCGCCACAGGATCGAGGCGCAGCCTTCGGGCGAGATCACCGCGTAGGTGGCGTACTGCAGCATCAGCACGGCGTTGCCCACGGCGATGGCCAGCGCGCCGCCCGAGCCGCCTTCGCCGATGATGGTGACGATCACCGGCACCTTCAGTTCGGCCATGGCGTACAGGTTGTGGCCGATGGCTTCGGATTGGCCGCGTTCCTCGGCGCCGATGCCGGGATAGGCGCCCGGGGTGTCGACGAAGGTGAACACGGGAATGCCGAACTTCTCGGCCAGGCGCATCAGGCGCAGGGCCTTGCGGTAGCCTTCCGGACGCGGCATGCCGAAGTTGCGCGCGGCGCGTTCCTTGGTGTCGCGGCCCTTCTGGTGGCCGATCACCATGCAGGGCGTGCCGTTGAAGCGCGCCAGGCCGCCCACGATGGACTGGTCGTCGGCGTACATGCGGTCGCCGTGCAGTTCATGGAAGTCGGTGAAGATCTCGCGCACATAGTCCAGCGTGTAGGGACGCTGGGGGTGGCGGGCGACCAGCGCCGTCTGCCAAGGCGTGAGCTTGGCGTAGATTTCCTTGGCCAGCGACTGGCTCTTCTGCTGCAGACGTCCGATCTCGTCGGAGATGTCCACCGCCGAATCGGCCTGCACATAGCGCAGCTGCTCGATCTTGTTCTCAAGCTCGGCGAGCGGCTGTTCAAATTCCAGAAATGTATTGCGCATGTAGTGTGGTTCCGTAGATGGGCGACCTGGCTTGCGTCAGTATTGGACCGGCGTCGGTTCCAGACTGCGCCACAGATACCAGGTTGCCACGGTACGCCAGGGTTGCCACGCCAACGAGACTTCGCGAGCCTCGAAGCGCGAGACAGGCTCGCCGCTGAAATAGTGTAGCGAGATTGCCTTGAGCAACCCAGGATCATCCAGCGGCAGAACGTCGGGCCGCTGCAGATTGAAAATCAAAAACATCTCCGCCGTCCAGCGTCCGATGCCGCGGATGGCGGTCAATTCCGAAATGACGGCCTCATCGTCCATGGCCGCCCACTTCTCGGGATGCACCCGGCGTTCGCCGAAATGCACCGCCAGATCCAGCACGTATTCGGCCTTGCGCTGCGACAGGCCGGCCGCGCGCAGGCCTTCCAGGCCGACGCGCAACACCGCCACCGGGGTGGGACGCTTGCCGGCCGCTTCCAGGAACTTGTCCCAGACGGCGTCGGCGGCCTTGGCCGAGACCTGCTGGCCGATGATAGCGCGCGCCAGCGTCACGAACGGCGTGCCGCGCGAGGTCAGCCAGACCTCGGGGTGCTGGGGAATAATTTTTTTCAGAATGCGGTCGCGCCGCATCAGGTGGGCGACGGCGGCTTCCCAATAGTCGGGCTTGGGAATCTCGGTGGCGGCGATGGACATGTCCGGGGTATCCAGGGGGGTCACGCCCGACGCCACTGCGTCAGGCCGCCGGGTTTGTCATCGAGCTCGATACCCGCTTCGCGCAGCTCGGCGCGGATGCGGTCGGCCTCGGCGAAGTCGCGGGCCGCCTTGGCGGCGGCGCGGGCATCGATCAGGGCCTGGATGGCGGCGGCGTCGAGTTCAGCGCGCGCGCCCTGCTCCATGCCGGCCGCCGAATAGCGCGTGGGCGACTGGAAGTAGGCGGCCGGGTCCTGTTGCAGCAGGCCCAGCAGGCCGCCCAGGGCCTTGAGCTGGCCGGCGCTGCGGGCGCGCTTGCCGCGGTTGGTCTCGGAGGCCAGTTCGAACAAAGCCGCCACCGCGCCCGAGCTGTTGAAATCGTCGTCCATGGCGGCCTTGAAGGCCTGCGCCTGGGGTTCGTTCCAGTCGATGCCCTGATCGTCGGCCGGCACGTTCTGCAGCGCCTGATACAGGCGGTCGAGCGCGTTCTGGGCGTCGATCAGGTTGTCCGGGGTGTAGTTCTGCGGACTGCGGTAGTGGTTGCGCACGATGAAAAAGCGCACCATCTCGGCCTCGCGCGGGTTGACGCGGTAGTCGGCCACGTCGGCCGCCGGCTCGCCCTGGGCGATGGTCTGGCGGATGGTGCGGAAGTTGCCGAGCGACTTGGACATCTTGTCCGAATCGACCATCAGCGGGCCGCAGTGCATCCAGATGTTGGCCAGCACGCCGCCGAAAGCGCCCTCGGTCTGGGCGATCTCGTTCTCGTGGTGGGGGAATTTCAGGTCGGGGCCGCCGCCATGGATGTCCAGGGGCAGGCCGAGCAGCGACTTGCTCATGGCCGAGCACTCGATGTGCCAGCCCGGGCGGCCCAGGCCGTAGGGCGACTCCCATTTGGTGTCGGCCGGTTCCTCTTCCTTGGCCGACTTCCACAGCACGAAGTCGAGTGGGTCGCGCTTGGCCGAGCCCACCGCCACGCGCTCGCCGGCGCGCAGGTCGTCCAGTGTCTTGCCGGACAGCTTGCCATAGCCCTCGAAGCCGCGCACCGCGTAGTTCACGTCGCCATCGTCGGCCTGGTAGGCCAGGCCTTTCCGTTCGAGCTTGCCGATGATGTCCAGCATCTCGCCCACGTACTCGGTGGCGCGCGGCTCGCGGTCGGGCGAGGCCACGCCCAGCGCGCGCTCGTCGGCGTGCATCGCGGCGATGTAGAACTCGGTGACCTCGCCGATGCGGCGGCCGGTCTCGACCGCGCGGCGGATGATCTTGTCGTCGATGTCGGTGATGTTGCGCACGTAGTCGACCGCCAGGCCGCTGGCGCGCAGCCAGCGCTGCACCACGTCGAACGACACCAGCATGCGGGCATGGCCGAGGTGGCAGAAGTCATACACGGTCATGCCGCACACGTACATGCGCACCTGGCCGGCCTGGGCCGGTTTGAACGGTTCTTTGGTACGCGATAACGTGTTGTAGATTTGCAGCATGGCGCGAGTGATGTGATCCAGTTCTTTCCGGGACGGCCGCGGAAAAAGTTGCGCCCCAAGGACGATACCTGCAGGGCTTGCCGCCTGGCCAGGAAACGGGGAGGCTCCTGGCCTGCGCTTCGGCAGGCGCCCAGGCGGAAATCCCTTCCACCCGGCGTCTGGGCCCCTTGTCCGGGCCCCTTCAAGCACTCCGTGCCGAGCCAAAAACTCAACCAAGGCTAAAATGGCGGTCGTCAAGTATAGCAAGCGGTCCGCCCGCGCGCGTCAGCGCCGGCCGGCCCCGACTTTTAACGGATGCCCACGTGACTATCAAGCCGCGTTTTTGCGTCGCCCTGCTCGCCCTGGCAATGGCCGGTTCGCCGCTCGCTGGCGCCCACGCCCAATCCATGGCCGGCGGTTCCGGCGAGAACCCCAACGCCCGCCGCACCACCCTGGATCCGATTCCGCCCGAGGGCGGCTGGGAAGGCCTGGCCAATCTGCTCAAGGCGGCCCAGCCCAGCGTGGACACCCGCCTGCAGCCCTCCGCCTCGCAGATCACCACCCACATCGAGCGCCTGCTGAACCGCGGCGAAAACGCCGAAGCCCTGGCGATGATCGAAAAGCGCGAAGCCGAGATCAAGGACCAGCGCGGCACCGACGTGCAACTGATGTTCCAGCACGCGCGCGCCCTGGCCCAGCTCGACCGCAAGGCCGAAGCCATCGACATCTACACCGAGATGACGACCCGCTTCCCCGAGCTGCCGGAACCTTGGAACAACCTGGCGGCTCTATATGCAAGCCGGGGCGAGCTTGAAAAAGCGCAGGACGCCCTGCAAATGGCCTTGCGCGCCGACCCGGGCTACGCCGCCGCGCGCGCCAACCTGGGCGATCTGCAATTGCTGCAGGCCCTGCGCACCTACAGGCAAGCCGCCAAGGAAGGCGTGCCGGGCATGCAGGACAAGGCCCGTGAAGTCGAAACCATGCTGAAGGATAGGCAACACAAATGATGTCCCGCTATTCCCCCCTACACCTGCTGCGCCTGACGGCGTGCTCGTTCGCGCTGGCGTTTGCTCCGGCGCTCGTCAGCGCCGCGCCCGCGGCCGCCCCCTCCCACTCCACCTCTGAAGGCACCAAAGCCATGAGCACCAACCCCCGCGTCAAGCTTCACACCAACCAAGGCGACATGGTCATCACCCTGGACGCCGCCAAGGCGCCCAAGACCGTCGAGAATTTCCTGACCTACGTCAAGGAAGGCTTCTACAACGGCACGGTGTTCCATCGCGTGATCGATGGCTTCATGATCCAGGGCGGCGGCTTCGAACCCGGCATGAAGCAGAAGCAGACGCATGCCCCGATCGAAAACGAAGCCAACAACGGCTTGAAGAACGACAAGTACACCGTGGCGATGGCCCGCACCAGCGACCCGCACTCGGCCACCGCCCAGTTCTTCATCAACGTCGCCAACAACGACTTCCTGAACTTCACCGCGCCCACCCCCAACGGCTGGGGCTACGCCGTGTTCGGCACCGTCACCGAAGGCACCGACGTGGTCGACAAGATCAAGGCCGTCAAGACCGGCAACAAGGGCTTCCACCAGAACGTGCCGAACGACGACGTGATCATCGAGAAGGCCGAAGTTCTTGAATAAGATCGCCCTGCCCGGCCCGATCTGGCTGGCGTCCGACCTGCACCTGGGGCCGGCCACGCCGGCCACGGCGGAGGCCTTCCTGGCTTTCCTGCGGGCGGCCGAGGAAGAAGCGGCCGCCCTGCTGCTGCCGGGCGACATCTTCGACGCCTGGATCGGCGACGACGTGATCCGCGCCGCGCCGCCCTGGCTGACCACGGCGCTGACCGCGCTGCGCGCCACCGCCAGCCGCATCCCGCTGTGGCTGGGCCGCGGCAACCGGGACTTCCTCATCGGCGCGGAACTGGCCGACGCCGTCGGCGCCAGGCTGCTGCCCGAACCGGCGCTGCTGCAGACCGATTGCGGCGATGTGCTGCTGACCCACGGCGACGAGTTCTGTACCGACGACGCGGCCTACCAGCAGTTCCGCCAGATGGTGCGCGACCCGCAATGGCAGGCTGCGTTCCTGGCCAAGACCATCCCCGAGCGCCTGGCGATGGCGCAACAGGCGCGTGGCGAAAGCCAGATGGCGAACCAGGCCAAGTCCATGGAGATCATGGACGTCAACGCCGCCGCCATCGAGCAGGCCTTCCGCGACAGCGGCGTGGCCCTCATGGTGCACGGACACACGCACCGCCCCGCCCGCCACGTGCTGCAGGTCGATGGCCTCAAACGCGAGCGCTGGGTCCTGCCCGACTGGGACTGTGACCACGTTTCGCCGCCGCGCGGCGGCTGGCTGGTCATCGACCGCGACGGATTGCAGTTCTACGACCTGGAAACGGCCGGCTAGCCAGGCGGCTTGCCGGACCGGACAAAGCAAAGGGCCGCGTTGAACGCGGCCCTTGCTCATTCTGCGCCAGCGGCGACTGCGTCAGCGGGTCAGGATCCAGGCCGCCACGACGCCGCCGAACACGATGCGGTACCAGGCGAACACCCGGTAGGTGTGATTGGCGACGAAGCGCAGCACCGCACGCACCACCACGATGGCGCTGAGGAAGGCCGCGACGAAGCCCACGGCGATGCCGGACAGGTCATGCTGGGTCAGCACGTCCATGTTCTTGTACATGTCGAACACCGCGGCCCCCAGCATGGTCGGCATGGCCAGGAAGAACGAGAACTCGGTGGCCGTCTTGCGCTGGATGCCGGCGATCATGCCGCCGATGATGGTGGCGCCCGAGCGCGAGGTGCCCGGGATCATGGCCAGGCACTGCGCCACGCCCACGCCCAGCGCCTGCTTCCAGGAAATCTGCTCCAGCGTCATGGCGGTGGCGCGCTCGTCGGACGCGGTGTCATCGGCCGCGCCCGGCTGGTCGCCGGGCGTGTGACGGGTGCGGCGCTCCACGTACAGCATGATCAGGCCGCCCAGCACCAGCGTCACCACCACCACGCCCGGGTGGTAGAACACCTGCTTGATGGACTTGATGAAGATGGCGCCGATGACGGCGGCCGGCAGGAAGGCGATCAGCAGGTTGCGGGTGAAGGCGACTTCGCTCGGCACCCCGGTGAGGGTGCCGCGGATCAGTTGCAGCAGCCGCGCCCGGAAGACCCACATCACGGCCAGGATCGAGCCCAGCTGGATCACCACCTCGAACACCTTGCCCTGGCTGGACTCGAAGTGGAGCCAATCGCCGATGACGATCAGGTGGCCGGTGCTGGACACCGGGATGAACTCGGTCAGGCCCTCGACGATGCCGAGGATGAAGGCCTTGATCAGATAGAGCGCGTTGTCGGTCACGATGGCAAGGGTTCCTTGGGAATGAGTCAGGCGCTAGTCGTTGGTCAGCGAGGCGTCTTCGTCCAGCGTCTCCGGCACGCGCTTTTCGACGCGCACCAGGGCAATCCGGCGACCGTCCATTTCCAGCACTTCGAAGCGGAAATGGTCGTGGTGGAATTCGTACTCGCAGACGTCGCCCGGCTTGGGCAGGTGGCCGAAGCGCGACAGCAGATAGCCCGCCAGGGTGGAAAAATCCTGCGCCTCGTCGACCAGGCCTTCGGTTTCCAGCACCTGCTCGACGTGGTGCAGGTCGGCGGCGCCATCGATCTTCCAGATGTTGGGGCCGTCGGCGACGATGTCGGGCAATTCGTCTTCGTCCGGGAATTCGCCGGCGATGGCCTCGAACACGTCGATCGGCGTCACCAGGCCCTCGATCGCGCCGAACTCGTCGGCCACCAGCACCAGTTGGCCGCGCGAGCGCTTGAGGGTGTCCATCAGGCGCAGGATGCCGATCGATTCATGCACGATGATCGGATCGCGCAGGCGGTTGCGGCGCACCCGGCCCTCAGTGATCAGGTCGGCCACCAGTTCCTTGGCGCGGGCGATGCCCAGCACCTCGTCGAGCGAGCCGCGGCAGACCGGGAAGAAGCTGTGCGGCGCCTCGGTGATCTGGCGCCGGATGGTCTCGGGGTCGTCGTCGATATTGATCCACGATACGTCGGTGCGCGGCGTCATGATCGAGCGGATGGACCGTTCGGCCAGGGTCAGCACGCCGCTGACCATGTTGCGTTCCTCGACCCCGAAGGCCGGGATGGCGGGGCCGTCGGCGCTGGGCAGGTCGGGCTCGTCGGCCGGCGGGCGCTTGCCCAGCATGCGCAGCACCGCCGAGGCGGTGCGCTCGCGCATGGGCCGGCGCGCGTCCAGCTTGAGCAGGTTGCGGCGCGCCACCTGGTTCAGGGCCTCGATCGCCACCGAGAAGCCGATGGCGGCATACAGGTAGCCCTTGGGCACCTTGAAGCCAAAGGCCTCGGCCAGCAGCGAGAAGCCGATCATCAGCAGGAAGCCCAGGCACAGCACCACCACCGTCGGGTGGGCGTTGACGAAGCGCGTCAGCGGCTTGGAGGCCAGCAGCATGATGCCGATGGCGATGACCACGGCGATCATCATGATGGCCAGGTGGTCCACCATGCCGACCGCGGTGATGACCGAATCCAGCGAGAACACCGCGTCGAGCACCACGATCTGCGTCACGATGACCCAGAAGCTGGCGTACACGCGCGGCCCGGACGAGCCGCCGTGCTGGCCGCCCTCCAGGCGCTCGTGCAGCTCCATGGTGCCCTTGAACAGCAGGAAGAAACCGCCCGCCATGAGGATCAGGTCGCGCCCCGAGGGCGACAGCGGTCCGACCGAGAACAGGGGGGTGGTCAGGGTGACCAGCCACGACATGACCGACAACAGGCCCAGCCGCATGACCAGCGCCAGGCTCAGGCCAAGAATGCGCGCGCGGTCGCGTTGCGACGGCGGCAACTTGTCTGCCAGGATGGCGATGAAAATCAGGTTATCGATTCCCAGGACGATCTCAAGGACGACCAGGGTAAGCAAGCCGACCCACGCAGCAGGGTCCAGCAGCCACTCCATCAGGAGCTCCAGAAGTTACACGACCGGTAATCGTACCCGGAAAATGCGTGACACGCCGGTGACACGGCTCGTGCGCATGGCTTACGGCGGACGATCCGGCAGCGCCTCGCGCGCTCGCGCCCCCCGTCCCACGCCCGGCCGCAGGCGCTGGCGCCGCCATGAAAAAAACCGGCCATCGGCCGGCTTTTTTCATGGGCAGGGCTGCCAGGCGTCAGGCGGCCGGCGCCGGATTCAGCGCGGTCAGCATCTGCGTGAAGATCTTCGGGCTGGCGGCCAGCACATTGCCCGAATCCATCCAGCCCTGCTCGCCGTCGAAATCGGCCACCAGGCCGCCGGCTTCCAGCACCATCAGGCTGCCTGCCGCCAGGTCCCAGGGCTTGAGGCCCACGCCGCAGAAGCCATCCAGGCGGCCGCAGGCCACGTAGGCCAGGTCCAGCACGGTGGCGCCCAGGCGGCGCACGCCGGTGCTGCCTTCGGCCATGGCGCGGAAACGCGCCGAACCTTGCTCCAGGTCGCCCGAATTGGGCCAATGCGCGCCCAGCAGCGCCTCGTGGTAACGGGTGCGGCCCGAGACGCGCACGCGGCGGTCGTTCAGGAACGTGCCGCTGCCCCGGCTGGCGGTGAACAGTTCGTTGCGCGACGGGTCATAGATGACCGCCTGCGTGACCTGGCCGCGCTGGGTCAGGGCGATCGACACGGCGTAGTTGGGCAGGCCGTGGATGAAGTTGGTGGTGCCGTCCAGGGGATCGATGATCCACTGGAATTCCGCCTGGTCGGGGCCCTGCAGGCCGAACTCCTCGCCCAGGACGGCGTGGTCCGGGTAGGCGGCGCGCAGCGTCTCGACGATGGACTCCTCGGCGGCGCGATCGACTTCCGTGACATAATCGCGCGGCCCCTTGCGAGCCACGCTGAGTCGTTCCAAATCCATGCTGGCACGGTTGATGATGGTGCCGGCACGCCGGGCCGCCTTGATGGCGATGTTGAGCATCGGGTGCATAAAATTCCGTACGTATGCGGTGGGTAGGCCGCTAGCCGCCCTCCCGGATCCGCCGCCCCGACAGGGGAAAACCGGCCTAAAAAACCAGGAAGGCACTAAGCCAAACGTGCCATTTTAAATGACTCAAGCATTTTCACGCGTTCGCTTCATCATGGTGAACCCCAGCCACCCCGGAAACGTCGGTTCGGCGGCCCGCGCCATCAAGACCATGGGCTTCTCCGAACTGGTGCTGGTGGGCCCCAAATTCGCCGATGTCATCCACCAGCCGGAAGCCGTGGCCCTGGCCAGCGGCGCCCTGGACGTGCTGGAAAACGCGCGCATCTACGATACCCTGGAACAGGCGCTGGCGCCCGTGACCCTGGCCTTCGCCCTGACCGCCCGGGTGCGCGACCTCGGCCCCCCGCCCTGCGACATCCGCCAGGCGGCCGAGCTGGCCTGTGCCCACCTGGCGGAAACCGCCGAGGGTTGCGCCGCGGTCGTGCTGGGCACCGAGCGGGCCGGCCTGACCAACGCCCAGATCGGCCTGTGCCACCGCATCTGCCACATTCCCGCCAATCCCGAGTACAGCTCGCTGAACGTGGCCCAGGCGCTGCAACTGGCAGCCTGGGAGCTGCGCTACGCGCTGCTGGTGGATCAGGGCGCCGCCCTGCTGCCCGCTTCGACGGCGCAAACGCCCTCGCGCGGCGCCGAGCCGGCCTCCGGAGAAGCGGTGCAGGCCTTCCTGGCGCACTGGGAAGAGGCGCTGGTGGGCGTGCGATTCCTGGACCCGGCCCATCCCAAGAAGCTGCTGCCGCGCATGCGGCATCTTTTTTCCCGGGCCGCCCTGACGCGGGATGAGGTCGACATGATGCGCGGCGTCTGCACCGCCATGCTGGCCGCGGTCCGCGACAGCGGCGCAAAAAAATAGGGACAGGCATAAGCCTGTCCCCGGTCATCGGCCGCCAGCCGGCCTGCGCCGGCGGCACGAAGCCTGCTCAGTCGACCTTGGCGCCCGACGCCTTGACCACCGGCGCCCAGCCTTCCACTTCCGACTTGATGAATTTGCCGAATTCGGCCGGAGTGGTCTTGACGCCCACGGCGCCCAGCTTTTCAAAGCTGGTCTTCACTTCAGGCTTGTCCAGCGCCTTGACCATGGCGGCGTTGAGCTTGTTGATCACTTCCGGCGGCGTGCCGGCCGGCGCGATCAGGCCGAACCAGGACGACACATCGAAGCCGGCGAAGCCCGCTTCCTGCATGGTGGGCAGGTCCGGCGCGCTCTTGGAGCGTTCGGCGGTAGTCACCGCCAGCGCGCGCAGCTTGCCCGATTGCGCGTGCGGCCAGGCCGACGGCATGTTGTCGAACATGAACTGCACCTGGCCGCCGATCAGGTCGGTAATGGCCGGCGCGCTGCCCTTGTAGGGCACGTGCAGCACATCGATGCCGGCCTTCATCTTGAACAGCTCGCCCGCCATGTGGATCGAGGTGCCGCTGCCCGAAGAGGCGAAGGCCAGCTTGCCGGGGTTCTTCTTGGCGTAGTCGACCAGTTCCTGCACCGACTTCACCGGCACTTGCGGATTGACCACCAGGATGTTCGGCACCTTGGCGCCCAGCGCCACCGGCGCGAAATCGCGGGTCAGGTCGAACGACACGTTCTTGTACAGCGTCTGGTTGATGGCGCTGGTGACCGCCACGAACAGCAGCGTGTAACCATCGGGCGCGGCGCGCTGCACCATGTCGGTGGCGATGTTGCTGCCAGCGCCCGGCTTGTTCTCGACCACAAACGACTGGCCCAGGCTCTCGGTGAGTTCCTTGGCCATGATGCGGGCGATCACGTCGGTGGTGCCACCGGCGGAAAAGCCGACCACGATGCGGACGGGTTTGTCGGGATAGGCGGCGTGGGCGGAACCCATGGCGAAAGCGCTTGCGGCGGTAGCCAATAGCGTGGCGGCAAAACGCCGCAGTCCAGGCTTGTGACCGGTCTTCATATAGTCTCCGTGCTGATACTGTCCATCAAATGGACGATTTGAATTATTGGATGGTGCATTCTGATCTATACATGAGCGATGCATCAAGGTAGAGTCCACTCTACGGACGATGGTTTTCCCTCAACCATTCCGCAATAACCCTAAGATTTCAGAGAGTTGCATGCAAGACAGCGATGCCGCGGCCGCAGGCCCACGCACATTGCGGCGCGGATTGGCCGTTCTGGCCGCCCTGCGCGACCAAGGGCCCGACGGGCTCAGCGTGACCGATATCGCCCGCTTGACGGGCATTCAGCGTCCCACCATCTACCGCCTGCTGGCGGCCCTGCTCGACGCGGGCCTTGTGCTGCCGGTGGCGGGCACCAAGAAATACCGCGCCCAGTTGGCGGTGGACCCCGACACCCGCTCGCGCGACCCGCGCGTGCGCCAGTTGCTGCCGGTGCTGCGGCGGCTGGCGGACCGCACCGGCGATGCCGTGTTCCTGGTGGTGCGCGACGAAGACGATTCCATCAGCCTGCACCGCGAGATCGGCAGCTATCCGGTGCAGATCCTGGCGACCTACGCCGGCAAGCGCCAGCCGCTGGGCGTGGGTTCGGGCGGCATGGCGCTGCTGGCGGCGCTGCCCGATGACGTCGCCCGCGGCATCGTCGAGCGCAACTCCAGCCGCCTGGACGAGTACGGCGGCATGACGCCGCAGGAAATGTTCCGCCTGATCGAGAACACACGCGCGCGCGGCTATTCGGTGGTGGGCAACCATGCCGTGCGCGGCGCGCTCGGCGTGGGCTGCGCCCTGCTGGACGCGCATGGCGCGCCGCTGCTGGCCGTCAGCGTCACGGCCATCATCGATCGCATGCCGGCGCAGCGCCAGCGCGAAATCGCCGGCTGGATCAAGGCCGAGCTGGCGCGGCTGGCGATGCAGGCCTGAGCGGGCGCCGGGCCGACGCGGCGGGCGCCGCTTGCGGGCCCGGGACCGTCCCGCGCAGTCAAAAAAACGGGCGTCCGCCTTGGCTGGCGCGACGCCCGTGCGCTTGCCGGCGCCAGGCCGGCATTCAGGCCGCGGCGTTGGCCTTCGGGTTCTGGATCTCGCGCAGCGGGATCGGCGCCTGGAAGCCGGCGGCCTCCAGCGAGCTGCGGATCTGGTGGTACAAGTCCCAGCGCAAGTCCCAGTATTTGGCCGCCTCGGCCCATACCCGCACATTTACGACCACGCCGTTTTCCTTGTAGTCGACCACCTTGACCATGGGTTGCGGATCTTGCATGGCATTGGGATTGGCCGCGACGATCTGCTGCAGCTTGGACACCACCGCGTTCAGATCATCGCCATAGCGCACCGGCACCGGGATATCCAGGCGGCGCGTCTTGTTGCGGCTGTAGTTGGTGATGGTGGCGTTCCAGACGGTGCTGTTGGGCAGCGTCAGGTGAATGCCATCGACCTGCACCAACCGCGTCAGGAACAGGCCGACTTCTTCCACCGTGCCCTCGGCGCCCGTGCTCAGGCCCACGTATTCCCCGGCGCGCACCGGCCGCAGGATCAGCAGCATGATGCCGGCGGCGATATTCTGCAGCGTGCCCTGCAAGGCCAGGCCCACGGCCAGGCCGGCGGCGCCGAGCACCGCGATCAGGCTGGCGGTTTGCACGCCAAAACGCGCCAGCACCGCGATCAGCGTGAAAATGCGCACCGTCCAGACCACGGTGCTGTAGAACATCGGCACGATGGTCGGATCGATCTTGCTGGAGCGTGTGGCGATACGCCGCACCCAGCGCCCCAGCAATGCCGAGACCCACCAGCCGATGATCAGGATCAGCAAGGCCACCAGCAGATTGATGCCCAGATCCACCAGCCTGGGGGCCCAGGTACTGAATTCCTTCAAGGCGTCTTCCATCGTTGTTGCTCCCTCTTGCAAAACAGACAACCGAAAACTTTATCAGATGCGTCCCCAGGATTGGGCCGCGCCGGGGGCGTCGGAATGTCAGGCTTTGTAAGACGCGGCGCGGGCGACCCGGCGGAAATGGTTGTCCCAGGAACGCTCGCGCGAGGGCGACAGCAGCGGCCGCTCGCCGCCCGCCGCATCGGTGCGCAACATCGCGCCCAGGCCGCTGCTGACGAGAAAGCCGGCGCCGGTGGCGGGCGCCACACCGCAGCCATCGGCCAGCCGGGTTTCGCCCAGCCAACGTCCGCTGGCGGCATCCCAGTACAGCACCCGCCCGCCCACCGGACTGGACGTGGCGATCACCGCGCCGGCCGCGTCCGCCGCCACCGAGCCGACGTAGTTGCGCATCTCGCGCAAGGTGGCGGCCGGTCCGCTGAACAGTTCCGGCTGCGCGCCGCGTCGGTGGCGACCGACCAGCGCCGGCCGGTCGCCGGCCGGTCCCATGTACTGGCAGCCGAACCAGACGCTGCCGTCGCCCGCCAGCGCCAGATGGCGGATCGACAGGCGATGCAGCGCGGGCGCCAGCTCGACGCGCTCCAGCAACGCGCCGCTGGCCGCGTCCAGATACGCCAGCGATGGCCGCATGGTGTCCAGATTGAGTTCCAGCTTGCCGTAGTCCGGATGCGTCAGGATGCCGCCATTGGCCACGCACAGCGTCTTGCCGTCCGGCATCAGCACCACTTCGTGCGGGCCGATGCCGCCGCTGTCGAATTCGCCGATGCGGCGATAGCCGCCGCCCGGTGTCGCGTCGTAGATGCCGAGCACGCCGCGCCCGCCGTCGAAATCGTTCTCGGTGGCGGCCAGCAGGCGGGCGCCGTCGAAATAGGCGCCATGGCCGAAGAAATGGCGGTCTTCGGGCAAAGGCAGCGCAAGCGGCGCGCGCGTGCCGCGCAGGTCGAACGCCAGGGCGAAAAAGCCCGGCTGGCGGCCGAACACCACGGCGCGCTCGGAGGCCGCGTCGATCGCGAAACTGTGGCCGCGCGCCGGCATCGGCACCACCCGCCGGTCCTGGCCGGCGCCGTCCAGCACCACCGCTTCGTCGCGGCCGCCGCGCTGGCGCGCCGCCAGATAGCGGGCGCGCGTGTCGTCATCGGCGGCGGCT
>NZ_CADIJV010000053.1 GCF_902859765.1 Achromobacter pulmonis | reverse complement strand
GGGCGCGCGCGACGTCGCCCAATTGCGCCAGCGCGATGCCGCGCAGCGCCAGGGCCGGCGCATCGTCGCGCAACGCCACCCGGCCCAGCGCGCCCAGCGGGTCGCCACTGGCCAGCGCGCGCGCCGCGGCCATGATCAGCCCGTCCATGACGATCCCGCCATCGTTGCCGCTCCCCGTCCGCGTCCGTTGCTGGATGCCGCCAATCTACCACCGCGATGCCGGCTCAGGGAGTTCGTCCGCTCGTGCGCGCAGCGCCGATCCGCTGCGGCAGCGCTCTTCATACCCTCCGGGTAGAATCCGAACCGCCCAATCCAGGAAGCATTGACGATGAGCGAGCCTTTTACCGCCGACGAAATCCAGTCGCTTCGACAGCACGGCATTGCCCTGTTCGCCGAGCGCGTCCTGATCGAGGTCCAACCGCCCATGAGCGAGGCGCGCATCGCCGAGATCGAAGCGGCCTGCGCCGGCCCCTTGCCGGATGCGCTGCGCGACCTGTGGCGCCTGACCGCTGGCGGTGAGTTGGCCTATGACCTGCATGCGCGGATGGACGGCAACGAAGAAGCGCTCAGTTGGTCCGAGCTGTTCTATGACGGCAGCGACCATTACCGTGACCTGGCCGGCTGGATCGAGCACGAGCAGGAATGCGCCGACGAGGCCGCCGCCGAACGCGGCGAGGCCTGGGATGGCAAGCTGCGTTATCTGCCGATCGGCGGCTTCGAGTACTGCGACCGTATTTATGTGCGCGTGGAACCGGGCCCGCATGTCGGTAGCGTCGTGGCCTGGAAGCAGGGGCTGCCGGGCTGGACGCATGCGTTGCAGCAGGATGCCATCGCGACGGTCGCGGCCGACCTGCACGGGGCCTTTGCCGCGCTCTACCTGGAGGAAGATCCCGAGGAACCCGATAGCACGGGCATACGGGTGCTGGAATACCTGGACGAGCGCGTGGCCGATCACGGCATGGCGCAAGCCTTGGCGGACAAGCTGGTGGCGTTCTACCGGCGCGCGTTGCTGGACTGGCGCGCGCCGTTGGCGGCCGGCACGCTGGGACAGGCGCCCGGGCTGGCCAGATTGGCCTTGCGGCATGCGTTGTCCCGTGACGATGGCGCGCTGGTGGCCCAATTGGCGGCGCAGGGCGTGGGCTTTGGCCAGCCGTTGCGTGGCAGCGCGATGGCCCTGGAGGTGGCGCTGACGCAGCATGCCTACGCGGCGGCGCGGGCGCTGCTGCAGGCCGGCACGCCGGTCAGCGCGGAGGCGATCCATCGATTCGATCGCAAGCCGCCCGCGGACCTGGTGGCGCAGTTGCTGGCGCGCGGCGCGCGGGCCGACGGCCTGGGCGTGGCGCGCTGCGTGGCCTGCGGGTCGCCCGAGGCCGCGCGCGTGATCGCCGCCGCCGCGGGCGAGGGGATCGCGGCCGCATATGCCGAGGCGCGCGATGCGATGGCGGCCCGCTACGAGGAAGACCTGCGCCGCGTGCGGGCCGGCAAGTTGGGGCATTACCTGGGCGCGGACGGCCTGGCCGAACGGGTCGCCAATTTGCGCGCGTTTGTGCTGTGAGGCGGCCGCCGGCGTGCGTTAGCGGGCGCCGTCCCGCCAGGTGGCGTCGGAGGTTCCCAAGGCGCTAGCCGGGTAATCCCACGATTGCGGCGTGTCCGCAATCCGCAGCGGCGGCTTGACGCGCCGCGCCGGGCCCCACGAGGTTGCCTCGACCTGCGCGGACCAGTCCGCGTCGCTTTCCGGCGCCAATGCCGGGCCGCCTTCGAGCAAGCCGCCATGCGTGACCAGCAACTGCGCGCTGCGGGCCAGCGATGCGCGCGTCGTGCTGCCCGCGCCGGTGGTCAACCGTTCGGTCAGGCCCCGGAGCGCCGCGGCCGCCATCAGGTAGCCGGTGGCGTGGTCCAGCGCCTGGCACGGCAACGGCACCGGGCGGTCGCTGCCCTTGGCGCGCATGCCGGCGTCGGCGATGCCAGTGCTCATCTGCACCAGGCTGTCGAAGCCGCGCCGTTCCCGCCAGGGGCCGCTCCAGCCATAGGCATCGAGCGATACGTCGACCAGCGTCGGGTTGAGCTGGCGGCGGCGGTCGGCGTCCAGCCCCAGGCGGGCGAGGGCGTCGGCGCGATAGCCGTGAATCAGCACGTCGGCCTGGGACAGCAGGCTTTGCAGCGTGGCCCGGCCGTCGGCGGACTTGAGGTCCAGGCGCGCGCAGCGCTTGCCCAGCACCACCTCGGGCACAGTGCCGGGCTCGTCCCAGCCGGGCGGGTCGATGCGCAATACGTCCGCGCCAAAGCCCGCCAGGAAGCGTGTGGCCACGGGGCCGGCCAGGATGCGGGTCAGGTCCAGCACGCGCAGGCCTTGCAATGGACGTTGGCGCGCGATGCGCCAGCCGGGGCGGGCGCCGCCGGCGCTGGCGGCGCGGTGCAGCAGGGGTTCGGCGGCGACGCTTTGGCCTTGCGGGTGTTGGCGCCAGGCGTCCAGGCCGCGCATGGCGGCGGCGCAGCCGTTGCGTGCGACCACCGCCGCTTCCAGGTCGTCGGCGCGCCAGCGCGCTACGGCGCGGGCGACGGCATCGCGGTCGGCGGCCACGCCCAGGACGGCCAGGGCGGCATCGCGGTGATGGGGCGCGTTGGTGTGCAGCCGGATCCAGCCGTCCGCGGCGAGGTAGTCGCCGGCCACGGGGTCCCACAGCGGCGGTGAGGTCCAGCCGACGGGGCGCAAAGTGGTGCCGAACCAGAAGGAGGCCAGGCGTTGGTCGACCTCGACGGCCGGCACGGCGGCTTCACCGGCAAGGCCTGCGCCGGCTGCCACGAATTCCGCCATGGCCAGTCCGGCGGCGCCGATGGCGGCGGTGGCGAATTCCGTGACGGCGAAGACGGAGGGCAGCGCGCCGTGGCCGGTAACGGCCACGCGGCCCAACAGCGCCGGATGGCCGCCCGCCGCCAGCCAGAACTGGCGCAGATAGTCGGCGGTGGCGGGCGAGGGCGGGACGGGGCGATCGGTGGTGGACATGAGGCTTCCTGGTCGTCGGGCATGGCGCCAGGATTATTCTTCTCGTATTAATTGTCAATATTGATTAATGTAATCAACTTATTGTCGTTCTGCTTCTGCTCGCCTCCCGACTCCTGGACCGTCATGCCCGATTACCTGACTTCCGCCGCCGCCGCCGCCCGCCTGGGCGTGTCGCGCCAGACCCTGTACGCCTACGTCAGCCGCGGGCTGCTGCACGCCGAGGCCGGCGCCACGCCGCGCGAAAGCCGCTACCTGGCCGAGGATGTCGAACGCCTGGCGGCGCAGCGCACTCGGGGACGTAAGCCGAAAGAGGTGGCCAAGGCGACGTTGAACTGGGGGCTGCCGGTGCTGGAGTCGGCCATCACCTTGATTGAGGATGGCCAGTTGTTCTATCGCGGCGAAAGCGCCGTGGCGCTGGCCGCGTCGCGCCCGGTCGAGGCGGTGGCGGCGCACCTGTGGCAATGCGGCGAGGCGCTGGCGTTCGATGCGCCCGCGCCCGTGTTGCCGCAGGATCTGGCGGCGCTGTTCGCGCGCCATCGCGGCCAGCGCGCCGAGGCGGCGCTGCTGCCGCTGTTCACGGCGGCCAGCGATGACGATGCGACCGCGTTGTGGCAGCGCTCGCCCGAGCGCCAGGCGCAGGGCTGCGGCGCGCTGGTGCGCACCCTGGCGGCCTGCCTGTTGCAGGCCGCGCCGGACGACGCGCCGATCCACGCGCAGTGCGCCCGCGCCTGGGGCGTGGACGCGGCTGGCGCGGATCTGATCCGGATGGCGCTGGTGCTGTGCGCCGACCACGAACTGAACGCCTCCAGTTTCACCGCGCGCTGCATCGCGTCCACCGGCGCCAGCCTGCGCGCCGGCATCGTCGGCGGGCTGGCGGCGTTGACGGGCGGCCGCCATGGCGGGACCACGGCGCGCGTCGAGGCGATGTGGGATGAGCTGGAACGCGGCGAGGGCGGGGCGGACGCCGGCCAGGGGCTGGCGCGCGGCTTGCGTGAGCGGCTGGCGCGGGGCGAGGACCTGCCGGGTTTTGGCCATCATCTTTATCCCGCCGGCGATCCGCGCGCCAGCGCTTTGCTGGCGCGGATACTGCCGCGGCGCCCCGAGTGGGCGGCATTGATCGAACAGGCGTTCGAACTGGCGGGGCAGCGGCCCTCGGTGGACTTCGCGCTGGTGGCGGTGCGGCGTCATCTGGGGCTGCCACCGGGCGCGGCCTTCGGCCTGTTCGCGTTGGGACGCTCGATCGGCTGGCTGGCGCATGGGCGGGAGCAGCGCGGCAGCCCCGATGTGATCCGGCCGCGCGCGGCCTATACCGGCATTCATCCGGACGCGGCATAACGGCGGCGTCGTGGCGCGGGCCGCCGCCGGCCCGTCAGGCCTTGGACAAGGTCACCTTGCCGAAGGTCATCCAGACGTGCGCGGTATCCGAGGCCTGCGCGCGGTACGAGCCGCTGGCTTCGCCCAGCCGCATGGCGACGGCGGTGAATTCCCAGGCCAGGGCGTCGTCGCACGGCACCTTGCGTTGGGTGTATGCCTCCAGGCCATGGGCCTTGCCGAAGGCCAGCGCAAGCTGGGCGTGTTCGGCCAGTTCGGCGGGCACCGAGGGATGATCCCAGCCCCACAGGAAGCTGCCGTCCTCGCTGTTGGAGGTGCCGACGATCTGCACCGGCGCCTGGGCGGTGATGCCATCGGGCAGCAGGAACACGATCAGGCCGCTGTCCATGTCCACGGACCATTGCCCGGCCTCGTCCAGGTGCCAGGTGGCGCAGTGCGCCGAGGTGGCGGCGCGCATGCCCTCCAGGCTCTGGGCGATGTAGGCGGAAACGTCGAAGGGCTGCGAGGTGTCGGACATGCGGGGCTTTGCGGGTGATGGAAAACCGATAGGGTACCCGCAAAGACCTGCCGCTGTTCGCCGCTAGCGGGCGCTGGACGGCGCGAAGCGCTGCGCCAGTTGGTCGCAATGCCGCGCCAGCAGGGCGGCATCTACGCCCACCGCCGTGAACAGGCTGCCGGCTGCCATGTAGCGCCGCGCCAGCGTCTCGTCCACGGTCAGCACGCCGGGCGCCTTGCCGGCCTGGTGGATGCGGGCGATGGCGGTTTCGACGGCGGCGACCACGCGCGGATGGCCCGGCTCGCCGGGATAGCCGAGACTGGCGGCCAGATCGGCCGGGCCGATGAAGATGCCGTCCACGCCGTCGACCGCCGCCATGGCTTCCAACTGCTCCAGCGCTTCGCCGGTCTCGGCCTGGATCAGCAGGCACAGTTCGTTTTCGCAGTGCCGCATGTAGTCGGCGACGCGGCCATAGCGGGTAGCGCGCACCGTGCCGCCGACGCCACGCACGCCGCGCGGCGCGTAGCGCATGCCGGACACGGCCTGGCGGGCTTCGTCGGCGTTCTGCACGTACGGCAGCAGCAGCGTCTGCGCGCCGATGTCGAGGTAGCGTTTGATCTGCAGGTTGTCGTTCCAGGTGGGGCGCACCACCGCGTGGGTGGGATAGGGCGCGACCGCCTGCAGTTGCGCCATGACGGTGGGCAGCAGCGCGGGCGTGTGCTCGGTGTCCAGCAGCAGCCAGTCGAAGCCCGAGCCGGCCACCAGCTCGGCGCTGTTGGCGGTGGCCAGCGTGACCCACAGGCCGGTCTGGTGGCATTGTGCGCGCAGCGCGCGCTTGAACGCATTGGCGGGAAGTTGCATCGCCGGCCTCGTCAGGAAAAATGCGCCGAGATACTGCCCAGCGGGCCGTAGTCGGCGTGGATGGTGTCGCCCTTGGCCACCGCCACGGTGCGGGTGAAGGAGCCGGCCAGCACGATGTGGCCAGCCTCCAGACCGGTGTCGTGCGCCGCCAGCTTGTTGGCCAGCCAGGCGATGCCCAGGGCCGGATGGCCCAGCACCGCGGCCGACACGCCCGACTCCTCGATCACGCCGTTCTTGAGCAGCAGCGCCGCGACCCAGCGCAGGTCGACCTCCAGCGGCTTGACCGGGCGGCCACCCAGGATGATGCCGGCGCAGGCGGCGTTGTCGGCGATGTTGTCGACGATGCGGCGCGGATACTTGCTGCGCCCGTCGATCAATTCCAGCGCCGGCACCACGTAGTCGGTGGCGTCGAGCACGTCAAACAGCGTCACGTCCGGGCCGCGCAGCGGCTTGCCCAGCACGAAGGCCAGCTCGACCTCGACGCGCGGCACGATCAGCTTTTCAGTGGCGATGGTGTCGCCGTCCTGGAAGAACATGGTGTCGAGCAGGTGGCCGTAGTCGGGCTCGTTAATGCCGACGGTGCTCTGCATGGCCTTGGAGGTCAGGCCGATCTTGTGGCCGCGCAGGCGCGCGCCGGCGGCCAGCTTGCGGGCGATGATGCGCTGCTGGATGGCATAGGCGTCGGCGATCTCGATGCCCGGAAAGGCCTGGTCCAGCTGCGTGGTGGGCACGCCGGTGCGTTCGGCCTCGATGAGCTGCGCGGCGGCCTGTTCGCGTTGTGCGTCGTTCAACATGGCGTGTCCTCAGGAGCGCGCGGCCGCTTCGTCGGCCACGGGGTTGGAGAGCGTGCCGATGCCGGACACTTCCACCTCGACCACGTCGCCCGGCTTGAGAAAGCGCGGCGGATCGAAGCGCACGCCGGCGCCGATGGGCGTGCCGGTCGAGATGACGTCGCCCGGCTTGAGCGTGGTCCAGATCGAGATGTAGCGGATCAGTTCGGCGAACGGGAACATCAGGTTGGCGGTGCTGTCGTGCTGGCGCACCTGGCCGTTCACGCGGGTGGTGACCGTCAGCGGCGCCTGCGGGTCGAAGGCGTCGGCGCTGACCAGCCACGGGCCCATGGCGCCGCTGGCGTCCCAGTTCTTGCCCTGCGTCACGTTGAACTTGCCATGGCGCAGCCAGTCGCGCACCGTGCCTTCGTTCAGGCAGGTCAGGCCGGCGATGTGCGACCAGGCGTCCTCGGCGGCGATGCGGCGGCCGGCCTTGCCGATGACGATGGCGATCTCGCCTTCGTAGTCGAGCTGCTCGGATTCGGGCGGGCGCAGCAGCGGCTGGCCGTGGCCGACGAACGATTGCGGAAAGCGCGGGAACACGCTGGGGTATTGCGGCGGCGCGCTGCCGTCCTGGTATTCCTCGTTGCGGTGGCCGTAGTTGACGCCCACGCAGATGATCTTGCCGGGGTTGGCGATGGGCGGCAGCAAAGTCAGCGTGGATAGCGGCAGCGTGGCTTGCAGGCGTTCGGCGGCCGCCGCCAGGCGCGGCAGGGCGCCCGCGGCCACCGCCGCCTGCAGGTCGGCGTGGCCCTGGCCGCCCAGGTCGACCACGGCGTCGCCGCGCAGCAGGCCGAAGCCGGCGCGGCCTTGATGTTCAAAGGACAGGAATTTCATGCGTCGAATCCAAAGAGGCGGGCCGGGTTGTCGACCAGGATTTTCTTGAGGGTGGCGCCGTCGCCGGCGTAGCGCGCCAGTTGGTCCACCAGCCGGCCTTCGTCGGGCGGCTGCTTGACCGACACCGGGTGCGGCCAGTCGCTGCCCCAGACCACGCGGTCGGGGTTGGCGGCGATCAGCGCCTGCGCCAGCGGCACCACGTCGTCCCAGGGCGGGCCGCTGCGCGACAGCTTTTCCGTCAGCGACAGCATCACCCAGAAATTGCCGCGCGCCAGCAGTTCCACCAGCTTGCGGCGGGTGGGATCGGCCGCGCCGGCGCCGGGGTCGGCGCGGCCCATGTGGTCGATCAGCACCGGGATGTCCAGGCGCTCGAACTGCGCCACCTGGGCCATCATGCCGTCGGGTTCGGGTTGGAACTTGGCGTACCAGCCCAGCTCGCGGATGCGGGCGATGGCGCGCTCGAACACCGCGGGTTCCATGCTGATGCCCAGGCCTTGCCGCGTGAAGCGCGCGCCGCGCACGCCAGCGTCGTGCAGCCGGGCAATGTAGGCGTCATCGCGCTCGGCCAGCACCAGCGCGTTGGCGCAGCCGCGATAGCCGGGGCCGGCGGTCGCCAGGCCGTCCAGCACCACCTGGTGGTCGGCGCCATAGGTGGTGGCCTGGACAATGACGCCGCGCTCGATGCCCAGCAGGCGGTGCAGGCCCAGCGCGGTCTCGATGGTGGCGCTGGGCATTTCGTAGGCGGCGCCGGGGCGCACCGGGTAGCGGTGGGCCGGGCCGAAGACGTGGAACTGGCTGTCGCAGGCGCCCGGCGGCAGGCGCCGCGCGGGCGCGGTGGGATGCGGGTTGAAGGGCAGATATTGCGGCATGTGGTTCCCTCAGTCCAGCACGGCGACGAAGTCGCATTCGATCAGCTTGTCGCCGTCCAGGTCGGCCTGCATGGTGTGGCGCGCGGGCCGGTCGGCGGGATCGGGAAAGGCGCGCAGCCAGACAGCGTTGAGCGCCGCGCGCTGCGAGCGGTCGCGCATCCACACGGTCATCTTGGCGATGTTGGCCAGCGAGCCGCCGCCGGCCTGGACGATGCGGCGCACGTGATCGAACATCAGTTCGCATTGCCGTTCCAGCGTGTCGCCATAGGCGCCGGTGGCGGGGTCGGTGCCCTGGATGCTGCCCGAATACAACTGCCTGCCGACGCGGCAGGCGGCGGGGATGGGGTTCTTGTGGCTGAAGCCGTCGGCGTAGATGCTCTGTCGTGTCATGGTGAGCCTTAATTGGCGGTAATGCCCGCGCGCTTGATGATGGGCGTCCAGCGCGCGTCCTCGGCGGCCAGATAGCGGGTGAAGTCGGCGGGGGTGCTGGCCTGCGCGTCGGCGCCCAGCTCCTTGAAACGCTGGATGATCTCGGGCTGGCTCAGGATCTTGTCGAGCGCCTGACTCAGGCGCGCCAGCACCTCGGGCGGCGTGCCCTTGGGCGCCAACAGGCCGGTGAAGGTGGCCGCCTCCATGCCCGCCACGCCAGCCTCGGCGAAGGTCGGGACGTCCGGCAGCGACGGCACGCGCTTGGCGGTGGTCACCGCCAGGGCGCGGGTGCGGCCTTCCTTGATGTAGGGCAGCGATACCGAGATTTGGTCGAAGTTGAAGTCCACCTGGCCGCCCAGCAGGTCGGTGGTGGCGGGGGCGTTGCCCTTGTATTGCGCGGTGGTCCAGCGCGCGCCGGTCAACGATTGCAGCAGTTCGCTCACCAGATGGTTGGTGGTGCCGGCGCCGGGCGAGGCCATGTTGAGCTTGCCGGGTTCCTTCTTGGCCAGCGCCAGCAGTTCGCCCAGGGTCTTGGCCGGCAGGCCGGGCCGCACCTGCAGCACCAGCGGCGTGTAGGACACCGAGCTGATGGGTTCGAAATCCTTGTCCCACTTGTACGCCTGGCGCTTGAAGATCAGCGGACTGAACAGCAGCGGGCCGTTGGCGGCCATGAACAGCGTGTAGCCGTCTGGCGCCGAGCGCGCCACCTGTTCGCCGGCGATCATGCCGCCCGCGCCGGGCTTGTTCTCGACAATGAACGGCTGGCCGAAAGCGGCCTGCAGCCCCGGGCTGATCAGGCGCGCGGCCACATCGACGTTGCCGCCGGGCGGGTAGGGCACCACGATTTTCACGGGTTTGTCGGGCCAGGCGGCCTGGGCCAGCGTGGTCGCGGCCATCAGCGCCAGGGCGGCGCCAGCCTTTGCAAGCGGGGTCATGGTTTTGTCTCCAGTGTGTGGGGGTGTTGTTGTTTTGGGAAACTCTAGAAACTTGGCCGCGCGGCGACAACGCCAAAAATCCCGAAAAGTCCGTATGTTGGACTTATTGCGGCAATCGCGGTTTGCCCCGATTCACCGCTTGGCCAAAAACCCGGGAAAATGCCCTGAAAGCGTGGGGCGGCGGCGATGCCGTGCCGTCCCGACAGGTTCAATATATGGACGTCTTGTGATGCGTATCGCCGCCCCGGAACTCAGCCCCGAACAAACCTACAAGCTCATGAGCGGCATCGTGGTGCCGCGCCCGATCGCCTGGATCACCACGCTGGGGCCGGGCGGCAAGGTCAACCTGGCGCCGTTCAGTTGCTTTACGTTCGTGTCGAACACGCCGCCGATGCTGGGCATCAACATCGGCCGCAAGGCCGGCCGGCGCAAGGACA
This sequence comes from Achromobacter pulmonis, assembly GCF_902859765.1. Lineage (GTDB taxonomy): Bacteria > Pseudomonadota > Gammaproteobacteria > Burkholderiales > Burkholderiaceae_B > Achromobacter > Achromobacter pulmonis. The sequence goes on along the minus strand of NZ_CADIJV010000053.1, from coordinate 8,425 downwards.
CCGCCAACAACATCCTGGAGCACGGCCATTTCGTGGTGAATATCGGCAACGCCGGCCTGCTCGACGCCATCCACGACAGCGCCGAGGAGCATCCGCCGCAGGTCAGCGAGGCCGAGCTGCTGAACCTGGACGTGCTGGAGGGCGAGCACATCGCCACGCCGCGGCTGGCGGCGGCGCCGGTCAGCCTGGAGTGCACGCTGCACAGCGTGATCCCGTTCGGCGACACCGGCGCCGAGTTCTTCGTGGGCGAGGTCAAGCTGTTCCACATCCGCGACGGGCTGGCGCGCGACGGCAAGATCGATACCACCCTGCTCGATCCGGTGTGCCGCATCGGTGGCCCGAACTATGCGCTGCTGGGGCCGCTGGTGACCAAGCGGGCGCTGCGCCAGACGCCCAAATCCGTCATGGGCAAGGACGCGGCATGAACCCGCAGGACGAGGGCGCGGCCGACGAGGCGCTGCCCGGCGCGCAGACGGTGCGCCGCGCCATGGCCATTCTGCGGCTGGTGGCGTGCGGCCAGGAGCGCGGCGTGCGCCTGATCGACCTGGTGCGCATGTCGGGGCTGAACCGGCCGACCGTGCACCGGCTGCTCAAGACGCTGATCCAGGAAGGCGCGGTGGAGCAGGACGCGGCCACGCGGCGCTACTTGATCGGCCCCGAAATCAGCCTGCTGGGCCTGGCGCGCACGCGCCGCTTTCCCTTGCTGACGCTGGCCGATCCCTATCTGGCGGAGCTGGCCGACCAGGTGGGCGACACGGTGTTTCTAAGCGTGCGCCATGGCCACGATTCGATCTGCATTGGCCGCAAGACCGGCCATCATCCGATCCAGGTGTTGTCGATCGAGGTTGGCGTGCGCCGGCCGCTGGGGCTGGGGGTGTCGGGCGTGGCGCTGTTGTCGTGCCTGCCGGATGCCGAGAGTGCCGCCATCGTGCAGGCCAATACCGCGCGCCTGGCGGTGGCAGGGGAACGGGCCGGGGACATCCTGGCGCGGGTCGAGCAGGCGCGCGCCAGCGGCATCGCCCATGCGCCCGCGGGGCTCATGCCGGGCACCAGCGCGGTGGCGCTGCCGATCCGCGCCGACAGCGGCGAGCCGTTGGGCGCGGTGACCGTCACGGCGATGGCCGAGCGCCTGGCGGGCGGGCGGCTGGCGCAGGTGGTCGAGCGCATGCGCGACCGCGCCCAGGCGATTGCGCGGCGCCATGCCGAAGTGCATGAACGGCGGCGTTGAACGCAGAGGTCAGTTGCCGGGACGCGCCAGCACGTAGACGCGGGTGTCGCGGCCATAGTGCGTCTCGATGGCGCGGAAGGTGAAGCCCAGTTTCTCCAGCACGCGCTGCGAACCCAGGTTGTCGGGCCAGGTGACGGCCACCAGCGCCGCCGCGTCGAGCGTGCGCCAGGCGTACTCACAAAGCTGGCGCGCCGCCTGCGTGGCATGGCCTTGGCCCCAGGCCGCCCGTTGCAGGCGGTAGGCCAGCTGCAACGCGCCCGTGTCTTCCAGCCAGGTCAGGCTGATCCAGCCAACCGCGATGCCGCGCGGATCGACCACCGCCCAGTGGCCGATGTCGTCGGGGGGTGTCTGCAACCAGTCCAGCAGTTCCTGGCGGCGCGCCTGCGTGGCCGGCTTGACGCCGGTGCTGTGGCGCATGACCTCGGGATCGGATTCCAGGGCCAGGATCATGGGCACGTCGTCCGCGCGCAGGCGGCGCAGGGTGACGGTTGGGGGGGACGGCATCACGGCGGCGTTCAGTACGTCAGCGGCGCGCCGGTCACGACTTCGTACAGGAACCGGTCGAGCCGTTCGGTCTGGCCGTCGGGGCGGTCGAAGAAGGGCGCGTTTTCCAGGGCCGCCAGCGTCGTCTCCAGGTAGGCGTGGATCAACGGGAAGCGCGGGCCGTGCTCGGCCTCGCCGGCTTGCATCTTGATGGCCAGCAGCGCGTTGATCTCATCGCGCAGCGCGGGGTCGGTGACCATGGTATCGGCCAGGTCGGCAAAGCGCATCGGCGGGATGCCGCGGCCGCTGTCGATCCATTGCGCGGCCAGCACCGGACGCAGCACGTACAGGTACTTCTTGAGCCGCACGGTGTCGCCCTGCAGCGATTCGCGGAAGTTGCGGCCGGCCATGGATACGTAATGCCAACGGCCTTTCATGTGCGAGAAATACTCGCTGCGGAAGTGCCGCAGCCAGGCGCTGGTGGCGTCGTCCTGCCGGTACAGCACGGGCGAATCGAGCCATTCGAACAGGGTGGGATTGGAGCCGCGCAGCAGTTGCAGCGCCTTGCGCAATTCCCAGCCGGACACGTCCAGTTCGTCGTCGATGGGCAGCTCGATCACGTCGCGTTGAGGCGCCACGCGCAGGTACCAGTCCAGCTTGTGCACATACAGGAAGCGCACGTCGTAGTCGCTGTCGGGCGAGGCGAAGCCCCAGCCGCGGCTGCCGGACTCGCAGGCCAGCAGGACGCGCACGTCGTAGCGCTGCTCGATGTGTTCCAGGGTGTCCATGACGCGTTCGCGGACGGCCGGATCGATGGGGTGGGCGTGCAGGATCGAGGTCATGCGCGAAATGCTAGCACTTCGCCGCCGCGTTGCCGTCGTCGCGGCCGGGCCCGCGTTTGCATCTTATGATTAGGCGCCTTATCATTTGCTGCCATATCGATCACCGGACACGCCATGCCACCCCCCATTCCCGCCATGCTGGAAACCAAGCACCATGCCCTGCTGGACGAGGCCGCGCGCCGCGGCCTGGCGTCCTCCGGCGGCATCCAGTTGTGCTTCCAGGTGCTGGCGCTGGCCGGCGCCATCGACCGCGATTGCGCCGCGCGCCTGGCGCCGCGGCAGTTGTCGGAAGGCAAGTTCGTGCTGCTGTTCCTGCTGCACGGGCAGGCCGGTGGCCTGTCGCCGCACGAATTGGCCGCGCGCGCCGGCGTGACCCGCGCCACCGTCACCGGCCTGCTCGACGGGCTGGAGCGCGATGGGTTCGCGCTGCGACAGCCGGGCCAGGACGACCGGCGCCGCATCACGGTGACGCTCACGCCCAAGGGCAGGACGGCGGCGGCGCGGCTGTTCAAGGAACACGCGCAGTGGATCGGCTCGCTGTTCGACGGCTTGTCGCCGGCCGAGCAGCGTCAGCTCGGCGATCTGCTGGCAAAGGTGTGGCGCGGCACCGACAGCGGGCGCGCGGCGTTGGCTGGGGGCACGCCATGAGCGCCGCCGGCCGGGGCGTCAAGGACATTGGCGCCGAGCGCCTGGCGCAGTTGAACGCGGGCGCGCCCGCCACCCACCTGACCGAGTGCCTGGCGGTGGACTTCGCCCTTCTGATGCAGGCCTTGGCGCCCGAGGTCGGCGCCGACGGCATCGCCGCCATGCAGGCCGCGTCGGCGTTGGGCATCTCCAATCGCATGGCGGTGGCGGCCCGCATCCTGCATGACGGCCTGGGCGCGGCCGGGTTCGCGCGGATGGCATCGCAGGCGTCGGACACCGCGCGCGGCTGGGCCTGCTTCATGATCGGCGCGGCGCCGGACCTGTCGCTGGCGCAACGCCTGGCAAGGATCCGGCCGTTGGCCGACGACGCGCATTTCGGCGTGCGCGAATGGGCCTGGCTGGCGGTGCGGCCGGCGCTGGCGGCCGATCTGGACGCGGCCATCACGCAGTTGCAACCGTGGACGGCGATGCCGTCCGAGCGCTTGCGCCGCTTTGCCAGCGAGGCGCTGCGGCCGCGCGGGGTTTGGTGCGCGCACGTGGCCGCGCTCAAGGCCGACCCGGGGCGGGCCTTGCCGCTGCTGGAGCCGTTGCGCGCCGATCCGGCGGTCTATGTGCAGGATTCGGTGGCCAACTGGCTGAACGACGCCAGCAAGGACCAGCCGGACTGGGTCAGGGGGGGGTGCGCGCGTTGGCTGACGCACAGTCCGGTCGCGGCGACGCAGCGCATCTGCCAGCGGGCGCTGCGGACCATCGGGGCATAGCGCCGCGGGCTGCGTGGGCCGCGCGGCCAGCGATGGCGAGCGCGTGCCGGGGCATGCCGCTCAACCCTGCGCTTCGGCCGCCAGCGCGGCCTGCACGGCAGGGCGGGATTCGATGCGGTGCTGGAATGCCACCAGGGCAGGCCAGCGCGCCAGGTCCACGCCAAGTTGCGGCGCCCAGCGCAGCACCACGTACAGGTAGATGTCGGCCACGCCGTAGCGGTCCTGCACCAGGGCCTGGCGCTCGCGCAGCGCGGCGGCAGCATATTCCAGGCGCTTTTGCAGCCGCGCCTGCCACCACGCGCGCGCCGCCTCGGGCAGGTCGCGGTTGAACAGCGGACCGAAGCCGCCGTGGATTTCCGCCGAGATGAAGTTCAGCCATTCGTGCAGTTGGCTGCGGGCCCAACTGGCGGCGGGCGGGACCAGGCCGGCTTTGGGCCGCAGGTCGGCCAGGTATTGGCTGATGGCGGGGCCTTCGGTCAGCACCTTGCCGCCGTCGATTTCCAGCGCGGCCACGTAGCCCTTAGGATTAATGGCCAGGAAGTCGCCGCCGTCGGCGGTGCGCTTGCTGCGGTTGTCGACCCGCACCAAGTCGAACGGCAGGTCAAGTTCGCGCAGCACGATATGGGGTGACAGCGAGCAGGTGCCGGGGGCGTAATAGAGCTTCATGTGAAACGTCCGGGAGTATCCAGATTGAGGAGGGGACGCCCAGGATCGCCCGATGCCGTGCATTCGTAAAATTACTTCTTCAGGAGCATGAAATAAGTATTTCTGATGTCTAAGATCGGCCCACGACGGCGCTAGCCGCCCGTCGCGGGGACGGCGATGGACCATTGGCTGGGCCCGAAGTGGGTATCGAAACGGGATAGGAACGATTGCCCCAGCAGGCCGTCGATGCCCGGACCGAACACGGATTCCGCGTTGGCCTGGACCACGACCGGGACCTGGGTGGCCGCGACCTGGCGGATCTGGATGCGCTTGGCCACGCCCGTGTGCACATCGGCGCTGCCATTGGCCGTCTGGACCGCGACCTTGCGTCCGCCAAGATAGTCGATGCCCGCGCGCTCGGCGAAGGCGCGGGTGATGGCGACCACGCTGGCGCCGGTATCGATGATGAAGGTGCCTTTTCTGCCATTGACCTCGACCGAGGCCAGGATGACCTGGTCGGGCTTGCGGGGGAACGTATCCTTGCCCGAGGCATAGGAGGGGGGGCAATCCCGTTGGCGTTCGTACTCGGCGACAAGCCGTTTGCCGTGCGGATTCTGCGTGCGCGAGGGATCCAGCGACATCCACATGCGCACGGTGCTGGCCGCTTCGCAATGACGCCCGAGCTTCGCCTGCGCCTGGGCGGTGTCGGTGTACACGCCGGAAGCCAGCCGCCGCGGATTGGATGAAAGAGCGATGACTTCAAGGTAATCGGCGAGCGCCAGTTCGTATTGCTGTGTCTGGCTGTAGGCCTGCGCTCGTGTATACCGTATGCGCATGTCGGTGGGGTGTTCGGCGACCAGGCGGTTGGAAATGGCGATGGCCTCCGGATAATTCCGGATCATGAGCAGATCGTCCACGGCCGACAGCAGGAAGCCGTCGGCATTGCCGCATTCGTTGGCGAACGTGATCAATGCCTGGGCAGCCTCTTTGCGATACCCCATGGCTTTGAGCCGCGGCGCCAGGGCGCCCATGGCCTGGCTGTTGCAGGGGGTGGTGGCCAATTGCCGCAGGGCCCGCTGGACCTCGGTATTTGCCAGGTCGCCGCGCGCGATGCCTTGCATGCCCAGTCGTTCGAGCGGCGCGCGCAGCGGGTCCAGCGCACTCGTGGCTTGCGCCGCCGGGGCGGCGGGCGTGGAGGAATCACAACCCGTTGCGATCCCGGCCATGGCAATCAGGGCGAAACGCACCACCTTGCGCAAGGCAGACTGGTCGAGCGGCATTTCCAGTGTCCGTTGAGGGTTGAGCGAGAGCGGAGTTTAGGGAAACGTTATAGCGTTTTGATGACTTCATGCGGACGTGGGCCAAAAGACAGACCACTGCCGCAGCGGCCCATCCAGGGGCGGGGCGGGTGTCGGTAGAATTCCCGGTTTCGAGACGAGCCATTATCTTTTCCATGCCATGATGAACCTGATCCATTGGCGCTTGCTGCTGGCGGTGGTGGACGCCGGCAACATCACCCACGCCGCGAAGCAGGTGGGCATGACGCAGTCGGGCGCCAGCCAGGCCATCGCGCAGTTGGAACATCATCTGGGCGCGCCGTTGTTCACTCGTGAACGGCGCCAGAGCGTGCCTACCGCGCTGGGGTTGCGGGTGGCGCACGAGGCGCGCGCCATGCTGGCCGCGCACGGCCGCATCCAGGCGCTGGGGCGCGAGGCGTCCGGCGCGCCGTCCGGAATGTTGCGGCTGGCCAGTTTCCCGATGGTGTTCTCGACCATCCTGCCGCCGGTGTTGCGGCGCTTTCGCCAATTGCACCCGGCCATCGAGGTGGTGCCGCTGGAAGCCAGCGACAGCGAGATCGAAGACCTGCTGGCGGCCGGCACCGTGGACGTGGGTGTGGTGCTGAATCCGCCCGCGCGGCGCGGCGCCTGTCCGCTGGGCGAGGACGACTGGGTGGCGGTGCTGCCCGCGGCGCATCCGCTGGCGCGCGGCGCGTCGGTGGCACTGGCGCAACTGGTGGCGCAGCCTTTCGTGCTGGCCACCGGCGGCTGCAGTGTGCATGCCGGCAGCTTGGCGGCGGATGCCGGCCTGGCGCTGGCGGACGTGCGCGCCACGGTGATGGAATGGTCCAGCGCTTATGCGCTGGTGCGCGACAACGTCGGCGTGGCGCTGGTGCCCGAGCTGACCTTGCCGGAGAACCGGCGCGGCCTGCGGGTGTTGCCGCTGGCGTCGCCGGTGCGGCGCCGCTTCGCGCTGGCGGCCTCGCCGGCAGCACCCGGGGCGGCCGCCGTGCAGGTCCTGTTCGAGATGTTGCGGCAGGATGACAACCGCGCCTGAGGCGCTGGCGGGTCCGGCGGCGCGCGGTCACCGCGGCGACATGTCGCCCGCCTACCATCGTTTCTTTTCCGCGAGGCGCCATGATCATCCGCGACGCGCAGGCCGGCGACAGCGCCGATATCGTTGAACTGCTGGCCCAACTGGGCTATCCCGGCACCGCGGGCTTCGTGCCGGCGAAGATCGAACACCTGCTGGCGCACCGCGATGCCGAGCTGCTGGTAGCCGAGGACGGCGGCCGGCTGCTGGGCTTCATCGGCCTGCATTTCATGGCGCAGTTGGCGCTGCCGGGGGATTTCTGCCGCATCACCTATTTCTGCGTCGGCGACGCGGCCCGTGGCGGCGGCGTCGGCCGGGCGCTGGAAGAGGCCGCCGAGGCGCTGGCGCGGGCGCGCGGCTGCGACCGCATCGAGGTGCACTGCCACCAGCGGCGCGTGGACGCGCACCGCTTCTATGACCGCCAGGGCTACCAGGAATCGCCGAAATACCTGATGAAGTCCTGCCGGCCCTGAGGTCGGGCGCCGCCGCGGCGCCCACGGCGGGTTGGCGCGCCCGCGCCGCTCTCGTGTAGTCTTGCCTGTTCCAACGACAAGTCCAAAGGACGGGCATGGAAGAGACAACTGAAGGGGCAACCCGAGCGACCACGCAAGACCCGCCGCGCGACTGGGCGGCGCTGGTCGACGAACTGAACCGCCTGCTGCGGCTCAAGACCACCGTCATCGGCATGAAGCTCTATGAGGACGAGGCGGCGCTGGCCGGCGTGAAGGGGCTGCGGCGCCCCAAGGCCACCCATACCACCGACCAGATCGTCGGCATGGCGGCACGGCTGGGCTGGACGGTGGGCATTACCGGCGACGACCTGGTCGGCGCGCAGTGCCGCGCGGTGATCGGCCTGGGGCCGCAGGACGAGGCCTGGCGCAGCGGCAAGGAATATGTCGGCGTGTGGCACGCCACCGGGGCCGATGCGCGCGCGCGCCAGGAAGCCTTGTCCTGTGTGCCGGCGGGCAAGTACCGCGCCATGGTGGTGTCGCCGCTGGCCTCGGGCCGGCTCGACCCGCCCGACATCTGCCTGGTGTACGCGACGCCCGGGCAGATGATCATCCTGATCAACGGGCTGCAATGGAAGAACTACCGGCGCTTCGACTGGAGCGTGGTGGGTGAGACCGCCTGTGCCGACTCCTGGGGGCGCGCGCTGGCCACCGGGGAGCCCAGCCTGTCCTTGCCCTGTTATGCCGAACGCCGCTACGGCGGCGTGCCGGACGAGGAAATGCTGATGGCGCTGCCGCCGCGCGACCTGCCCATCGCGATCGAAGGCATGAAGGCGCTGTCGGCCAACGGCCTGCGCTATCCGATCCCGCCATATGGCATCCAGAACGATGTGCGCGCCGGCATGGGCGTGAGCTACGCGCAGCCGCCGCGCGGCTGAGGCGGGCCGCCGGGCGGACAGCGGGAGGTCAGGCCCGGCGCGCCGCCGCTGCGCCGGGCAGGCG
>NZ_CADIJV010000052.1 GCF_902859765.1 Achromobacter pulmonis | reverse complement strand
GCCGTCGGCCGCGCCCGCCGCATGGCGCGCGGCCCCGGCCACCTGCGCCTGTCGCTGGAGGCGCGTTTCGCCACCCACTGGCTGCTGCCGCGCCTGGCGCGCTGGCGCGCCGCGCATCCGGAGCTGGAGCTGAGCTTCGACATCAGCGAACAGGTACGCGATTTCGAGGCCGACGACATCGACGCCGCCATCCGCTTCGGCGCCGGCCGCTACCCGGGGGCGCGGGCCGACCGCCTGTTCGCCACGACGCTGGCGCCGGTCGCCAGCCCCGCCTTGCTCGCCAGCGGCCCGGCCATCGCCGCGCCGCAAGACCTGGCGCACTATCCCTTGTGCCATATCGACTGCGTGGTCGACGGCATGGCCTGGCCCGATTGGAAAGCCTGGATGGCCGCCGCCGGCGTTGCCGGCTTCGACGATGGCCGCAGCCTGGCCTTTCCGGATTCCAGCCACGTGGCGCAGGCGGCGCTGGACGGCAGCGCCGTGGCCTTGCTGGAACCGGCCCTGATCGAAGCCGACCTGGCCAGCGGACGGCTGGTCAGGCTGTTCGACCGCGAGGTCGGCATGGCGCCGGATTTCGCGTATTACCTGGTGTACCCGGAGGGCAGCGCCGATGATCGGCGCCTGGTGGCTTTGCGGACCTGGCTGCGGCAAGCGGCGCAGCATCTTGCCAGCGCCTGACCCGCGGGGCGCGCCAGCGACAAATGGCGCCTGATGATGGGGCGCATTGGCCTGCGCGCCGGCTAGGACGTGACGTCCCGGCGATGGACGCAAACGAGGTGTGCGTACGCCGTTGCGCCGATCGCCTCATGGAACAGGTTCAAGACCGTCCCACGCCCTCCCGCACGCTCACCGCCAGCATTTGCGCCGTTGCCGCCGACAGCGTCCAACCCAGGTGCCCGTGGCCGGTGTTGTAGAACACGCCCGGCCGCTTGCCTGGCCCCACGCGCGGCATCATGTCGGGCATCATCGGCCGCAGACCGCACCACGGCACCACGCGCGCGGTGCGTACGCCGGGAAAGTGGCGGCGGGTCCAGTCCACCAGCGGCTGGATGCGTTCGGCGCGGATGTCCAGGTTGAAACCGTTGAACTCGGCGGTGCCGGCCACGCGGAAGCGGTCGCCCAGGCGGCTGGTGACGATCTTGGCGGCCTCGTCCAGCAGGCTCACGCTGGGCGCGGCGTCCTGGCTATCGGCGTCATCCAGGTGCACGCTGATCGAATAGCCCTTGACCGGATAGATGTTCAGCCGGTCGCCCAACTGCCTGGCGAACCGGCGGCTGGCGGCGCCGGCGCAGATCACGATGGCGTCGGTCTCGTGCGGCTCGCGCCGCGTGCCGTCCTCGCGCGCGACGTCCAGCACGTAGGGCCGGCCGTCGCGGCTGATGGCGCGGATGTCGGCATCCTGCTCGAACTGCACGCCGCGGCGCACGCAGGCTCGCGCCAGCCCACTGGTGAACTTGTGGATGTCGCCGGTGGCGTCGGACGGCGTGTAGAAGCCGCCGTGGCAGGGCGTGCGCAGCGTGGGCTCGATGGCGCGGATTTCCTGCGGCGTGACCGCGTGCCGATCCAGCCCGCCTTCGCGCAGCAACGCATTGGCGCGGCGCGCGGTCTCGAAGCTGGCGGCGTCGTGGTAGATGTGCAGGATGCCGCGGCGCTCCAGGTCGAAATCGATGCCTTCTTCCTCGGCCATGGCATACAGGTGCCGGCGCGCCTCGATCGCCATGCGCGTGGTGGCGATGGTGTTCTGGCGGTAGTTGCGGATCTGCCCCATGAACTGCGCCAGCCACGAATACTTGTGCCAGCTCGGGCGCGGGTTCAGCAGCAGCGGCGCGTCATGGCGGCCGAGCCAGCGCAGGCCCTTCATGATGGTGGCGGCGCTGTTCCAGACCTCGGCGTTGCTGGCGGACAACTGGCCGCCGTTGGCGTAGGAAGTCTCCATGGCGGGATAGCGCTGGCGGTCGTAGACGGTGACGTCGTAGCCCAGTTTGCTCAAGGCATAGGCGGACGTGACGCCGGTGATACCGGCGCCGATGATGGCGATGCGGGGCATGATGGCTCCAGATGGCGTGGCCACGACCCGATGATCGTGGCACCCCATCTGTCTCTGTACCTGAGAGCTTCACCCGGGCGCGGCGGCGCGGGTTCCCCTTCGGTGGGCGCCAGGCGCCTCTCTCCAGATTGTCTAGACCGCGCAGTCCTGTTGCCTGAGAGTTTCCGGGGCGGTTGCTCCGTCGGCGCCCGCCACGGGGCGGGACTCTTCTGCGGGGTTTTGAATCGACGAGGTGAGGATAGCCAAAATCCGTCGCGCGCGGGACCCAGGGTTAATACCAGGGTGGTGCGGGATTGGCTCTACACTGGGCGCCGACTCCGCCGGCACGGGCCGGCCCCAGCGATAGGACGATCCCGCATGCGCGCTCCGGCAACGCCCCGCATTTCCCTGTTGATTTCCGCCCTGGTGATGGCCCTGGCGCCGGCCGCCATGCTGGCGGCGCCAGCCACGGCTTCCCCGGCCACCGCGCCGTCCAGGGCCGGTACGCCCGCAGCCGGTACGCCCGCAGCCGGTATGCCCGCCAAGGCCGATCGTGCCACGGCTGCCGTCGACGCCGCCGTGGCCGAGGTCATGCGCCAGTACGGCATCGCCGGCATGGCCATCGGCGTCAGCCACAACGGCGAGCAGCGCTTCTTCAACTATGGCGACGCCTCGCGCCAGCCGCGCCGCGCGGTCTCCAGCGACACCCTGTTCGAGCTGGGATCGATCAGCAAGACCTTCACCGTCACGCTGGCCGCCTACGCGCAGGCCAGCGGCCGTCTGTCGCTGGACGACAGCCCCGCCAAATGGCTGCCCGAACTGCAAGGCAGCGAATTCGCCAGGCTGACGCTGGTAAACCTGGCCACGCACACCGCCGGCGGCTTTCCCCTGCAAGTGCCGGGCGCGGTGCAGAACACGGCGCAACTGATGGACTACCTCAAGGCCTGGACGCCGCGGTATGCGCCTGGCACCAAGCGCACCTACGCCAACCCCAGCATCGGCATGCTGGGCGTGGTGGCCGCGAGGGCATTGGGCCAGCCCTACGTCGCGGCGCTGGAGCAGGATCTGCTTCCCAAACTGGGCCTGCGCGACACCTACCTGGAGGTGCCGCCACGAAAAATGGCTGACTACGCCCAGGGCTACGACAAGCAGGACGCGCCGGTGCGCGTGAATCCCGGCGTGCTGGCCAACGAGGCTTATGGCGTGAAGTCCAGCGCCCGCGACATGCTGCATTTCGTCGAGATCAACCTGGGCACCGCGCCGGTCGACGCCAGGCTGGGGCGCGCGATCGCCGCCACCCACACCGGCTACTACCAGTTGGGCGCGATGACGCAGGATCTGATCTGGGAGCAGTACCGCTATCCGGTGTCGGTCGACGACCTGGTGCACGGCAATTCCGCCCAGGTCGCGTTCGAGACCCTGCCGGTCAAGGCGCTGCGGCCGCCGCTGGCGCCGCAGCAGGCAGCGTGGATCAACAAGACCGGCGCCACCAACGGCTTCGGCGCCTACGTGGCGTTCGTGCCGGCGCGCAAGCTCGGCATCGTGATCCTGGCCAACCGCAACTATCCCAACGAGGCGCGGGTGCGGCTGGCGCTTCAGGTGTTGAAGACGCTGGCGCCCTGAACGCCACGGACCCGAGGCGCCGGCCGCCCTTCAGGATGCGGCGGCCGCCTTGGCGCCATCGAAGGTCGGCAGCAACCCCATGATCTCCAGCCGCGCGCACAGCTCGCCCAGCCGCCGCAGCTTGTACGCCTCCACATCCACGCCGGCATAGTCGTAGAAGCCTTGCCCTTCGCGCAGGCCGTTGCGGCCCTGTTCCATGTTGCGCTCGATGATGGGCGGCGCCGCGAAACGCGCGTCGAGCGCGCCCGACAGGTAGCGCGAGGCATAGTAGAGAATGTCGCCGCCGCCCCAGTCGATGAACTCCAGCAGGCCCAACACCGAGAAGCGCAGGCCGAAGCCCAGCCGCACGGCGGTGTCGATGTCCTCGGCGCTGGCCACGCCTTCCTCGACCATGCGCGCCGCCTCGTTCATGGCCAGCGCCTGGATGCGCGGCACGATGTAGCCGGCGGCGGGCGCGCACTGCACCGGCGTCTTGCCGGCCAGGCGCAACACCGCCAGCAGGTCCTGCAAGGCAGCCGCGGTGGTGCGCGGGCCGGGGCTCACTTCCACCAGCGGGATCAGGCAGGCGGGATTGAGCCAGTGCGCGTTCAGGAAGCGCCCCGGCTCGGGCACCATGCCGGCCAGCTCGGTGACGAGAAAAGTCGAGGTGGTGGAGGCGATCACGCTGTCGGCCGCGCAGACGCGGCCGAGCCAGTCGAAGGTCTCGCGCTTGACGTCCAGCTGTTCGGGCACGGCCTCGAACACCACGCGGGCGCGGGCCAGATCGCCGGCCGCCTCGTCGCGCGCGACCAGCCGCACCCGGCCCAGCGCGGTTTCCGCCTGCGCCGCGTCCAGCAGCCCCAGCCGCGTCAGCGTAGCCATTTCGCGCCGCAGTCCGCCCTGCACCGCGGCGAAATACTCGGCGCGGGCGGCGCGCGGCTTGATGTCGATCAGCGTCACGTCCAGCCCCGCATGGATGTACGACAGCGTGATGCCGATGCCCATGCGGCCGGCGCCGGCCACGCACAAGGTCCCGTCCATGCTCATACCCCCCGGGCCAGTAGCGCGGCCATCGTGTCGCGCGAGAACTGCGCCAGCCCCAGCGACTCCAATGTGCGGCCCTCGGCGTACAGGTCGCGGCCGGTCACGGCAGCGGCCACGTTCAACAGGCCTAGCGCCACCGGCGTGGGTACGCCGGCCCAGCGTCCCAGTGACACCAGCAACGACAGGCCCAGGCGCGTGTCCTCCAGCATGTAGCGGTGCGTGGCCAGATCGATGGCCTCGCGCCAGTCGCCGCTGTCGGTCAGTTTGCCGTGGGCGCCGCGGCCATACATCCACTCATCGCCCGCGCTGGCGTAGTGGTCGGCCAGCGGGAAGTGCGGCGCGGCGTAGCCCAGCGCCGCGCGGATGGCGATGCGCTCGGCGTCCAGGGCGTCGGTCACGCGCCGGATCGACGGCTGCGTGCCTTCGTTGTGGATGTCCCAGCGCTCGAAGTGTTCGAGCGGACCGGCGTTCATCAGGATCAGCGGCGGATGGATCACCGGGCCGGCGTTCATCAGGGCGCCGGACAGCGCGTCCTCGACCGGCTCGATGCTGGGATAGGCCTGCGCCAGCGTCTCCAACGCCGGGCCGGCCAGCCGGCTCGGAAATACCCCGGTGGGCAGGCGCGTGGCGTAGGCGCTGATGACGACCCGGTCGCCATGCTTGCGCGCCAGGTAGGGCAGGGTGCCGGTCTCGGCGAAGGCGACCTCGGCCGGATTGCCGGCGTCGCGCAGGGCGCGGGCGAACAGGTAGCTGCCGAAGGTGCCGGGAGGCAGGAATACCACCTGGCCGTCGCGCAGGTGCGGCGCCAGCTCGGGCGCCAGCGCCGCGTGCGCGGTGGATGGCAATGGAATCACCAGCAGTTGCGCGTCTTCGGCGGCGCGGGCCAGGCCGGCCGCCAGTTCGATCTGGCCGGGCGCTTCGCCCAAGGCGATATGGCGGGTGCCGCGATAGTCGGTGACGGCCAGGGCGCCGGCGCGGCGCAGGCTGTCGAATGCCGCCGCATCGCGGCGCCACAGCCGCACCTGATGCCCTTTTTCCGCCAGGTCGGCGGCCGCCGCGTAGCAGCCGTGGCCGCCTCCAATTACCCCGATACGCATGATCAAGCTCCTTCGAGAGAGCCTTGATGCTAGCGGCGGCGCGCGCGCCGGACTGCGCGGCAGGCGCAAGCGGAATACGGAATCGGCAAGGGAATGCGCGGCGCGCGCCTCAACAGACGCGGGCGCGGCGCCGCCTGAGCGTGTCGGACGGCAGGCAGCCGTAGCGTTTGCGGTAGTGCGTGGCGAAATGGCCGAAGCTGGTCACGCCGCAGCGCAGCAGGATGTCGGTGACACTGTCGCCGTCGCCCGCCTCGGCCAGCGCGGCGTGCGCCAGCGCCAGGCGGCGGTTGCGCAGGTAGTCGCTGGGACTTTGCTGCAGGAATTGCGTGAAGCCATTCTGTAGTGTGCGGATCGACACGCCGCAATGCGCGGCCAGCTCGGGCAGCGCGATGGGCGCGTCGATGTGGTCTTCGATGTAGTCGCGTGCGCGCCGCACGTGCAGCGGCAGCGGCTGGCGCCGGTCGGCGCGCAGCGCCTCGGAGTAGTTGTGTGGCAGCTGCATCAGCAGCAGCGAGATGAGGTAATCGGAAAAGCCCGCCGCCAGCGTCTGCGTCACCCCTTCGATGGCGGGATGCTGATACAGCCGGCACAGGTAGGCCAGCGTTTCCTGCACCGCCGCCAGGCCGGCCGAGCCGGGCGCGGCCTCCAGGTCGAACACCAGCGCCTGCTTGAGCGGGCGCTCCAGCAGCTGTTGCAACTGGCGTTCCAGCGCTTGCCGTTCGACCCGCAGGATCAGGCTGCGGCAATCCTGGCCGATGCGCAGGATGCTGCGCTCGGACGGCGACGAGATGGTCAGGCCGCCTTCGCGCAGGGCGGCGCTGCGCTTGCCCAGCGTGACCTGGCCGGCGCCTTGCAGCGTGACGCGCACCAGGTAATAGCGGGCGATGTCGCCGGCGTCGATCTCGACCTCGGCGCCATAGTGCAGGTCGAACAGCGCGGCGCTGCCGAAGAACACGCCGTACAGCCGCGATTGCAGCGGGTCGCCGCGCGCCACGCACATGCGGTGCGACCACAGGTGCTGGCTGACCTGGTCGGTGATCTCGGAGAGATTGCCCGAATTCAACAGGCAATGGCGTTGCAGCGGATAGGTATCGTGGAACATGCTTTCCTGCGCCCCGGGAATAGCCGTTGCGCGCCCGGTATAGAGCCGGCCGGCGCAAAGGCCTACAACAGATGCAGCCATCGGAATGGCGAACCAGACAGCGGGACGCCGCCGCCGCCTCGACGCGGCCGGCGCGATCCCATTGCGATACAAGGGAAAAACATGACGGGCGATACCGGAACCGACGCGGTGCAAAAGCGCTATGCCTATGAGTGGTATGTCGTCCTGATCTGCATGCTAGCGTACATATTTTCGTTCGTCGACCGGCAGATCCTGGCCCTGATGATCGAGCCCATCAAGCGCGACCTGCAGCTCTCGGACACCCAGTTCAGCCTGCTGCACGGGCTGGCTTTTTCGCTGTTCTATGCCTTCATGGGCATTCCCATCGCGCTCTTGGCCGACCGCTGGTCGCGGCCCCGCATCATCGCCATCGGCGTGGCCTTCTGGAGCCTGGCGACCGCCGCCTGCGGCCTGTCGAAGAGCTTCGGCCAGATGTTCCTGGCGCGCATCGGCGTGGGCGTGGGCGAGGCCGCGCTGTCGCAGGCCACCTATTCCATGCTCAGCGACATGTTCCCGCGCCACAAGCTTGGCCGCGCGGTCGGCATCTATTCGATCGGCTCGTTCATTGGCGGCGGCCTGGCGTTCCTGATCGGCGGCTACGTCATCGACCTGCTCAAGAGCGTCGACAGTGTGCATGTGCCCGGGGTGGGCGCGCTGCGGCCATGGCAAGTGACGTTTTTCATCGTCGGCCTGCCGGGCGTGCTGGTGGCGTTGCTGATCCTGCTGACCGTGCGCGACCCGCAGCGCAAGGGCCTGCGCCACGATGCCGGCGGCGGTGTGCGGAAACCGGCGGCTGGCGACGTGTTCCGCTTCCTGGGCCACCATCGCGGCACCTTCTGCTGTCATTACCTGGGGTTCTCGTTCTACGCCATGATCCTGTTCTGCCTGCTGGGCTGGACGCCGGCCTTCTACATGCGCAAGTTCGGCCTGTCGCCGGTGCAGGCGGGCTACATGCTGGGCACGGTGGTGCTGGTGGCCAACACCGCCGGCGTTTTCTGCGGCGGCTGGCTGATGGACTGGCTGGCGCGGCGCGGCCATGACGATGCGCCGCTGCGCGCCGGCGTCATCGGCGCGATCGGCATGGCGCTGCCGGCCGTGGCCTTTACCCAGGTGGACGGGTTGTGGCTGTCGGTGGGCCTGCTGTTGCCTGCGATGTTCTTCGCTTCGTTTCCCATGCCGACTTCCACCGCCGCCATGCAGATCCTGCCGCCCAACCAACTGCGGGCCCAGGTGTCGGCGCTGTTCCTGCTGATCTCCAACCTGGTCGGGCTGGGTCTGGGCACCACGGCGGTGGCGCTGTTGACCGATCGGGTGTTCCACAATCCGGCGGCGGTCGGGCATTCCATGTCGCTGCTGATCGGCGTGGCCACGCTGGCATGCATCGGTCTGCTGGCGGCCGGTTGCGGCAAGTACCGCCGCAGCCTGGCGCGGGAAGAGGGCGAGCGCGCCACGCGGGCTGTCCCGGCGCCGGCCGCGCCGGCCCGCGCGCCTGTCGGGCAGACGCTGTGATGTCCCGATGCCGGGCGCGGCCTTTGCCATCGCGCAAACTCAGGCGGGCGGCTCAGCGCGGACGCGCGCCGCTCGGGCGATAATCGCGCGCATGACCTACCAACTTCTCAAAATGCTGCATGTCGCCGCCGTGGTTGCCTGGCTGTGCGGCTCCCTGTTCGTGTCGCTGTTCCTGCTGTCGTCGCAACCGCCCGACAGCGACGAGGCGCCCAAGGAACGCAAGATGCTGGGCGCGCTGCGCCGCTGGACCCTGTGCGTGACCACGCCGGCGATGGTGCTGGCCTGGCTGGTCGGGTTGCATCTGGCGGTGACGTTCGGCTGGTTCGCCATGACCTGGATCTGGATCAAGATCGCGCTGGCGCTGGCGCTGTCGGCCTTGCTCGGGGTGCAGAGCGCGGCGCTGCGGCGCCAGGCGCAAGGCAGCGCCCGGCGCGCGCCGTTGGTGGACCTGTACGCGCCGTTCACCGTGATCGCGGCGGCGGTGATCGTGACGCTGGTGGTGGTCAAGCCATTCTGAACGAATGTTCCGGGCCGCGCCGCCGCGGCGTCCGCGTCAGCGCAGCGCCGAGATCAGGCTGTCGAATTGCTGCGCTTCCAGCCGCGCGCGTTCCGCGGTCAACTGGCGCACGGCCAGTTGATGGGCGCGGAAGCGGTCGAGCAGGCTGTCGCGATCGAACACGATCTCGTTGCGCGCCACGCGCCACGAGCGGCGGTTGTCGTCGAGCAGGTTGATCATCTGCGCGTACTGGTCCAGCATCTGGCGCTCCAGTTCCCAGTTGCGCGCCAGCGAGGCCTTCTGCCGCGGCCGCGCCTTGATCGCGCCCTCGACCATCTGGTTCTTCTGCTGCTCGCTCAGATCGAGCGAACGGAGGATGGCGGGCACGTCCGCCAGCAGCCGCTGGTTTTGCTGGCTGTATTTCTGCACCACGTGTTGCGCTTGCTCCAGGATCAGCCGGCTCTCGATCAGGCCGCGGTCGCGCGCGAGCCGGTTGGGGATGAACAGCTCGGACAGCCGCGCCTCGTCCAGTTCCGTCATGTAGGCGCGGTACTGCGCCACGCGCTGGCGCAGGATGATCTTCATGCCGCGCTCGATTTCGCCGTACATGCCACGGGCCTTGGGCGTGGTGTCGATGTCCGGTATATCGCCGGGCGGATTGTCGGGCGCGTCGAGCACCGCGCGCATCCATTCGCCGGTGCGGCGGAGCTCGGCCATGGCGGTCGCCCTTTGCGCGTCGCGATAGGCGCCCAGGCCGGCCAGGACGGCGCCCGCCACCAGCAGCACCAGGCCGGTGGCGAACGCGATGCGCATGCGGTGCAGCGGCGTGCGCAGGCGCTTGAACGGCGACAGCGCCAGGATCGCGACGATGGCCGGCAACAGCAGCATCAGCGCGCAGCCGATCGCGGCGCCGATCCGGTAGCTGAGCGTTTCGGCGGCGTCGCCCGGCGCCGGCGTGTTGCGGCCGCTGAGGACCAGCAGGGCCAGCCACAAGCCGATGTACAGGAACCCGGTGGCGGCGCGCAGCGCGGGGCTGGGCCGTGGCGCTGCGGGGCGAGCGGGGGGCGCGAAGATCGGCGTGTCGGCGCCCGGCGGACTCAGGGTGGGTTCTCTACGCGTGTCCACGATGGGCGGCGATAATGAAATATTTGGTATTGGATGTTACAGTGCGGGCGTATCAGGCGCAATGCGGCTCACGCTTCCAGATTATCCATTCGCCTTCGCCGGCGAAGTGGCGCGGGCCTTGCGCGATGGCCGCCAGCCCCGCGCGCAGCGCGCGCGGGTCCCGGTCCGGCATGTGCCGCAGCAGGGCCGCCGGCAAGGCATCGGGGTCGAGGTGCTCCAGGCTGAACTCCACCGCCATCAGCGTGCCCGCGTCGCGTACCCGGATGTACCAGAGGCTCTCCATGTAGTCGCCGTACCATGGGTCCGGAAACAGCGCCGGCGTGAAGCGCAAGCCGAATTCGCAGATGTCGTTCCAGGGCCAGGACTGGCGCCGGCCGCCCGCGCCATCCGGGCCGAGCGCGCGGGTGAAGCCGGCTTCGTCGAAGCGGATGGTTTCGGCATAGGGATCGGGCGGGACGGGCGGACCGGCGAACAGGCGTCTGAGCAGCGACCACATAGGGCAGAAGGGGCAACGTCGATGGCTGCAGTGTAGCGGCGGCCATGGCGTCCCGGCAGGCGCTGCGCAAGAGAGATTGCCGCAAGATTGTTACAAGCATTGATACACATCAATCCTGCGCGTCGCGGTGCGCGTTAGGGTTGAGGTTTTTCCTGACGGGTCGCCGGCGACTGCCTGGCCATCCGGCATCGCCCCCACGCGCAGCAAGGACAGTACTGATGACAGACAAGACCCCGCAAGTTTCCGAGCAGAACCCGGCCGCCGACGGCCAGGCCGCGACGCGTCCGCAACGTCCCGCCAAGCGCACCGCCCGCGCGGCGCGGTCCAGCGCGTCCGGCGCCGCCAAGGCCGGCCAGGCGGCAGTGGCCGCCAATGGCGCCACCGCCGCGCGCCGGCCCGCGGCTGGCACCGCCTCGCCCGCCGCCATGCCCGCCATCGAGCCAGCCATCCAGGCGCACAAGCGCGTCAATGCGCGCGCGACCGCGGCGCGCCAGGAAACCACCGCGGTGCTGGCCGACATCGCCCGCCGCTATCGGGTCGGCGACTCCGGCGAGGCGCACGCGGCGTTGCGCTCGGTGATCGAGGAACTGTCGCCCGATGACGCGATCGCGGTGCAGCGCGCGCTGCTCGAAGCCAACGCGCAGGCCGGCGGCGCCCGCCGTAATCCCGACGAGGAACTGGCGACCGACTGGCGCGAAGGCATTTATCCCTACCGCCATCGCATGCTGCGGCGCAATTATGAAAAGCAGAAGTACGCCCTGCAGGTCGAGTTGCTGAAGCTGCAGGCCTGGGTCAAGGCCACCGGCCAGCGCGTGGTGATCCTGTTCGAGGGCCGCGACGCGGCCGGCAAGGGCGGCACCATCAAGCGCATGATGGAACACTTGAACCCGCGTGGCGCGCGCGTGGTGGCGCTGGAAAAGCCGTCCGACACCGAGCGCGGCCAATGGTATTTCCAGCGCTACGTGCAGCACCTGCCCACCGCTGGCGAGATCGTGATGTTCGACCGTTCCTGGTACAACCGCGCCGGCGTCGAACGCGTGATGGGCTTTTGCTCGCAGGACGAATACCTGCAGTTCCTGCGCCAGGTGCCCGATTTCGAGCGCCACCTGGTCACCAGCGGCATCCACCTGGTCAAGTTCTGGTTCTCGGTCAGCCAGCAGGAGCAGCGCCGCCGCTTCCTGCAGCGCAAGGTGCATCCGCTCAAGCAATGGAAGCTCAGTCCGGTGGACCTGGCCTCGCTCGACAAGTGGGACGACTACACCCGCGCCAAGGAGGCGATGTTCGCGCACACCGACACCGCCGACGCGCCCTGGATCGTGGTCAAGTCCGACTGCAAGAAGCGCGCGCGCCTGAACGCCATGCGCTACGTATTGAGCCGCCTGCCGTACGAAGGCAAGAGCGGCCTGCCGGAGCTGGCGCTGGACCCGCTGATTGTGGGAAGGGCGCTGTAGCGGGCCCGCCGCGCCGGCCGCCTCACTTGCCCCGCATCTGATCGATCAGGCGCCGGTCGCGCTTGGTCGGCCGGCCGGCCGCGATGTCCAGCGCCGGTTCGGGCGCCAGGCGCCGCATCTCGGCCGCGCGCGCGCGCGCGGCCACGCTTTCCGGGGTTTCCTCGTACAACTGGCGCGCCACCGGCGCCGGACCGCGCACGCCGCTGACCGCCACCACGCGCACGTGCAGCGCCGGATCTTCCTTGCGGATGCTGACCAGGTCACCCGGGCCGACCTCGCGCGCCGGCTTGGCCGGCTGGCCATTGACCTGCACCCGGCCCTTGCCGATTTCATCCACCGCCAGGCTGCGCGTCTTGTAGAAGCGCGCCGCCCAGAGCCATTTGTCGAGCCGTATCTTGTCCATTGCCGCCATCGCGATATTGCGCCATCAAGCGCACATGATAGCGGCAGGCGTCATGCCGGCGTGTCGCGCAGCAGCGCGGCGAAGGCGCTGGCGGGCAGGGCGCGGCTGAACAGGAAGCCCTGCATCGCATCGCAGCCTTCCTCGATCAGCATTTCGCGTTGCGCCTCGGTCTCCACGCCTTCGGCCAGCGTGCGCATGCCCAGCGAATGCGCCAGGCGCACCACGCCGCGGATCACGGCAGTGGCAGTGGGGACCTTGCCCAGCGCCCAGACGAACGACTGGTCGATCTTGAGCGTATCGATCGGCAGGCGCGCCAGGTAGGCCAGGCTCGAATAACCCGAGCCGAAATCGTCCAGGGACGCCGAAATGCCGGCCTCGCGCAGCGCGGCCAGGATGGCGGAGGCCTTTTCCACGTCGCTCATCAACGAATTCTCGGTGACTTCCACGTCCAGCAGCGTCGGCGGCACGCCGTGCCTGCGGGCCAGGCGCACGATGGTGTCCGCCAGATCCGGCGCCACCAGCTGGCGCGCCGACAGATTGAAGGAAATGCGCGGCACCGGCAGGCCTTCGGCCAGCCATTCGCTGATGTGCAGGCAGGTGGCGTTGGCCACCCACTCGGTCAGGGCCGGCTCCAGTGGCGAGTCCAGGAGCACGTCCAGGAACGCGGCCGGCGCCAGCAGCCCGCGGGTCGGATGACGCCAGCGCAGCAGCGCCTCGGCGCCGCACAGCGACGCGTCGTGCATGCTGATCTGCGGCTGGAAGTGCAGTTCGAACTGGTTGTTGTTCAGCGCGTCCTGGATGTCGCCGCGCAGCGACAGGCGCGCGCCCAGGCCCTGCATCAGCTCGCGATGGTAGACCCGTACCTGGAAGCGCCCGGCCGACTTGGCCGCGTACATGGCCGCGTCGGCGTAGTTCAGCAGCATTTCGGCCGATTCGCCAGGGGCATTCATCAGGGCGATGCCGATGCTGGCGCCGAGCGAGACCGAGCGGCCGTGGATATCGCTGGGCCGCGCCAGCGAATTCAGGATCGAATTGGCCAGCGCCTCGGCCGCGCGCTCGTTGGTCCCGCGCAAGACCAGCAGGAATTCGTCGCCGCCGACCCGCGCGCAGAAGATCGAGGGCGTCAGGAACCTGCGCAGGCGCTCGGCCACGTCGCACAGCAGCAGGTCGCCCTCGGCATGGCCGAAGGCGTCGTTGACTTCCTTGAAACGGTCCAGATCCAGAAACAGCACCGCCAGCGTGGCGCCCTGCGCGGCCAGCGCGGGCTCGGCCTCGGCGATGGCGGTCGAGAGCGTGTCCATGCACTGGCGCCGGTTGGGCAGGCCGGTCAGGTAGTCGTGGTTGGCCTGGTACCTGAGCTGCGCGCTTTCCTCGCGTTCGCGCGAGACATCGCGCAACAGCACCAGCAGGCCGCCGTCATGCGGAAAGGCGCGCGCCTCGAACCAGCTCGCCAGCGGCGCATGGTAGCCGGTGTGGCTCGCGGGGCGGCCGGTCTGCAGGGCGCCGCGGCAGGCGTCGTAGTAGCCAGTCCCGACCAGCTCCGGACAGGCGTCCCACAGGCCGTGCCCGATCAGGTCGGGCCTGCTGCGTCGCAGCAGTCGTTCGGCGCCAGGGTTGAGATAACGGACACGCCAGTCGCGGTCCAGCGACAGCAGGCCGTCGGCGAGCGCGTCGAGCGTGGCGCCGTCGGCGCCGGCCGCGATGGCGGCGGCGGAGGGGGAAGCGTCGTGGCTATCGTGGTTCATCTCGTTGCGCATATCCCTGGGCACGATCAATGTGCTGTTTTATCGCATCGCTAGGCCGCCGTAAAACCAAAAAAAGCGCCCCGTGAGGCGCCCAAGACCGGCAATCCGGCGGACGGGCATGCGCCCGTCCGTTCTCAATCCATTTTCAATCCGGCTTCCTTGACCACGCGCTGCCATTTCTCGATCTCGGCGCGGCGGAAGGTGTCCAGTTCGGCCGGCGTCGAGCCGATCGGCTCGGCGCCGATGCCCGCGAGCTGCTCGGCGATCTGCGGATCCTTCAGCACCTTGGCCAGTGCCTGCGAGACCTGGTTGATGATTTCCGGCGGCGTGCCGGCGGGCGCGAACACCGCGTTCCATTCGTAGGTTTCGTAGCCGGGCACGCCCGACTCGGCGATGGTGGGCAGATCCGGCGCGGCCTTGGAGCGTTCCGAGCCGCCCACGGCCACCGCGCGCAGCTTGCCGTTCTTCACGTGTTGCCAGGCCGAGCCCATGCTGGCGAACATCACCGGCACCTGGCCCGACATGACGTCGATCATGGCCGGGCCGCCGCCCTTGTAGGCGACGTGCTGCAGCTGGGTCTTGGCCAGCAGGTTGAACAATTCGCCGGCCAGGTGCTGGGCCGAGCCGGGGCCGGCCGAGGCGAAGTAGACCGGTTCCTTGGCGCCCGGTTGGCCCAGGCGGATCAGGTCGGCCACGGTCTTGACTTCGTACGACGGCGTCACCACCAGCACGTTCGGCACGCGCAGCAGCAACGACACCGGCGCGAATGCGGTCAACGTGTCGAACTGCATCTTGGTGTGCAGCGCCGCGTTCTGCGCGTGGTTGGAGGCGTCCAGCATCAGCGTATAGCCGTCGGGCTGGGCCTTGGCGACCGCCGCGCCGCCGATCATGCCGCCGGCGCCGCCACGGTTTTCAATGACCACCGGCTGGCCCAGCTCGGCCGCCAGCTTGGGGCCGATCAGGCGGGCCACTACGTCCACCGTGCCGCCGGGCGGATAGGTCACGACCAGCGTGACGGGGCGCTCGGGATAGGCGGCGCTGGCCGCGCCTGCGGCGCCGGCCAGCATGCCGGCGGCGGCCAGCAGGCTGACGCGGCGCGCGAAGCGTTTGAACAGAGGGGTCATTGGGAGTCTCCTTGGAATTGGAATAGTCGCAATGGCGTGTCGGCCAGTACGGCGCGCCGTTGCGCGGGGTCGTCGATCCAGTCGTCCAGCCACTGCGTGGCCGCGGGGTAGGACGCCAGGTGGCGATGCTCGGTATGGGGCCAGTCGCTGCCCCACATGAGGCGGGCGGGGCCGCAGGCATTCAGCAATTGCCGCGCGGCCTCGCGGCCGGACGTGGCACAGGCCGGGCCGCTCCAGTTGCGGTAGGGGGCCGACAGCTTGACCCAGACCTGGCCGCTGGCGGCCTGCCGCAGCAGGTACTGGAAACCCGGGTCGGCCACGCCCAGCGCCGGATCGGGGCGGCCGAAGTGATCGACCACCACGCGGCAGCCGGCCCGCAGTAGGGCCGGCAGGATATCGGCCAGGCGCGAGGCCTGCAGATGGAGCTCGACATGCCAGTCGAGCGCGTTGATGCGTTCGAGCAGGTGACGCCAGGCGGGCGCGGCCAGGTCGGGCAGGGCCAGGCCGATCAGGTTCAGGCGGATGCCGACCACGCCGGCCGTGGCCAGCGCGCGCAGCGCCGCATCGTCGATGGCGGGGTCCACCACCGCCACGCCCCGCAGCCGCGCCGGCGCGGCGCGCAGCGCCTCGACCAGGTGGCTGTTGTCGGTGCCCAGGAAGCTGGGCTGCACCAGCACGCCGTGCGACAGCCCGTGCGCATCCAGCAGGCCCAGATATTGGGCCAGCGTGGCATCGTAGTCGGGCGTGTGGCGGCGCGTGTCCGCCAGCGCCAGGCCCTGGTGAAAGACATGGGCGTGGGCGTCGACGGCGGGGCCGGTGACCGGTGGGGGCAAGGCTGTCTCCTGCGAGGTGCTGTGCATGCCCCAATGGGGTGCGCAGCTGTCGGGTTCTATGAGCGGAATTCTAGGCAGAAGGGGTATAGTTTTCTATTCTGTGAAACTGCTTTATTCATATTGGATTGATATGGAAACCCGGCACCTGCGCTACTTCCTCGCCGTGGTCGACCACGGCAGCGTCAGCCGCGCCTCGGAATGGCTGGGCATTGCCCAGCCGGCCCTGAGCCAGGCGCTGGGCCGCATGGAAAAGGACTTGGGGGTGCGCCTGTTCGAACGCTCGCGTCAGGGTTCCTCGCCCACGCCGGCGGCGCTGGCCATCCTGGAGGACGTGCGCGCCAGCATCGCCCGCATCGACGCCGCCACGCGCCGCGCCCGCGAGATCGGCCGCGGCAGCGCCGGCCAACTGACGGTGGGGCTGGTGTCCTCGGCGCTGTTCAACACCTTGCCACGGGCACTGCGCGAACTGCGGCGGCAGGCGCCCGGCGTGCGCGTGATCCTGCGCGAGATGAGCAACGCCGAGCAGGCCGAGGCCCTGCAGACCGGCGAGATCGACATCGGCCTGATGCACACGCCGGTGGCGCTGGGCGGCCGCATGCGCGAGCGCCAGCTGTTGCGCGAGCGGCTGGTGGCGGCGGTGCCGGACGAGTTCGACGTGGCCGCCGACGGCCAGGTGTCGATGGCGCAGATCGCGCAGGCGGGTCTGGTGATGTATCCGCAGTCGCAGCTGCCGGCGTTCTACGCCGACATCCTCGATGCCATGCGCAAGGGCGGCCATGACGCCCATGTGGCGCAGGAGGCCAACCGCACGCTCACCGTGCTGGCCTGCGTGGCCGGCGGCTGTGGGGTGGCGCTGCTGCCCAGCTGGATCCGGTCGATGGATTTCCGGGGCGTGCGCTTTTGCGAAGTGCGCGATGGCGAGCGCCTGCCCAGCTTCGACCTGAGCGCCATCTGGCCGGCCCGCTCGGTGCCGACGCTGGCGGACCTGTTCGCCAATCTGGACCTGGGCGGCGACTGAGCGTTCAATCCGTCCGACGCACACTTAAGCCACGCTTAAGACGGCGTTTTCGCCGGAACCGCGGCGCCCCTGACGTTCTAAACAGAAACAACGTCAGAGGGGCGGTTCATGGATCTGGACTGGCAGCAGCAGTTGTGGCAAAGCGCGCTGTGGATGGCGCGCGCATTCGGCATCAGCGCCGTGGCGTTGGCGCTGGTCGCATTCGCGCTGTCGCGCGGGACCGACTGGGGGCGCAAGTTCTGGCGCCTGGCCTGGCCCTACCTGACGCCGCGCCGCAGTTGGCGCCCGCTGCTGACGCTGGCCGCGCTGCTGTTCCTGGCGATGTTCGCGGTCCGCATGACGGTGCTGTTCTCGTTCTGGTACAACGGCTTCTACAGCGCCCTGCAGGCGCTCGACGCGAACGCGTTCTGGCATTTCCTCGGCATTTTCGCGGTGCTGGCGACGGTGCACGTGGTGCGCACGCTGATCGACAGCTACGCCGGCCAGGCCTTCGACATCCATTGGCGCGTCTGGCTCAACGACCGCCTGACCGGCGACTGGCTCGACGCGCGCGCCTACTATCGCGGCCATTTCGTCGATGAGCCGGTGGACAACCCCGACCAGCGCATCGAACAGGACATCGCCGCGTTCGTGACCGGCTCGCGCACGCTGGCGATCGGCGCGCTCAGCGCCGTGGTGTCGCTGGTGGCGTTCACCGCCATCCTGTGGAACCTGTCCGGCGCACTGGACGTGGCCGGCGTGGAGATTCCGCGCGCCATGGTCTTCATGGTGTACCTGTATGTCATTGTCGCCACGCTGTTCGCCTTTCGCATCGGCCGGCCGTTGATTCTGCTGAACTTCCTGTCCGAACGCCTCACCGCCAACTTCCGCTATGCGCTGCTGCGCCTGCGCGAGAACGCCGAGAACGTCGCGTTCTATCAGGGCGAGGCGGTCGAGCGGCGCACGCTGTGGACGCGCTTTTCGGCCTACATCGCCAACCTGTGGGCGCGGGTCTACCGGGGGCTGAAGTTCGATGGCTTCAACCTGGTGGTGAGCCAGGTGGCGGTGGTGTTTCCGTTTCTGCTGCAGGCGCAGCGCTTTTTCAGCGGCGCGATCAAGCTGGGCGACGTAATGCAGACGTCGCAGGCGTTCGGGCAGGTGCAGGATTCGCTGTCATTTTTCCGCACCTCTTACGATGCCTTCGCGCAGTACCGCGCCACACTCAACCGCCTGGCGGGCTTTCTCGACGCCAACGCGGCGGCGCGGGCGCTGCCGGCGATCGAGGCGCAACCCTTGCCCGACGCCTTGGAGATCGCCAGCCTGGAGGTGTCGCGTCCTGATGGCCACGTGCTGCTGCGGCATCTGGACTTGGCGTTGCGGCCGGGGCAGGCATTGCTGATCAAGGGGCCTTCCGGCAGCGGCAAGACCACGTTGCTGCGCGCCTTGGCGGGCCTGTGGCCCTATGCGCGGGGCGTGGTGCGGCGGCCGCAGGGCACGGCGGCGCTGTTCCTGTCGCAGCGTCCCTATCTGCCGCTGGGCACGCTGCGCGATGCCGTGGCCTACCCGGGACATGCCAGGGCCGACGACGATGCGCGCCTGGCGGCGGCGTTGCGCGCAGTGAACCTGGGCCACCTGGCCGGACGGCTTGAGCACGAGGCCGACTGGTCGCGCATCCTGTCCATCGGCGAACAGCAGCGCGTGGCGTTCGCGCGCGTGCTGTTCAACCGGCCCGCCATCGTATTCCTGGACGAGGCGACCTCGGCCACCGATGAAGGGCTGGAGCACATGCTCTACGGCCTGCTGCGCGAGCACTTGCCGCAGGCCATGCTGGTCAGCGTCGGCCATCGCAGCACGCTTGACGCCTTCCATACGCACCGGCTGGACCTGGATGGCGCGGGCGGCTGGGCGGTGGCCGCCATGGACGCGACGGACGTGATCGACCCGGCGCCGCCGCGCGGCCTGGCGGCGGCCTAGCGGCGTCCGTGTCGCCGCTGGCCGGGTGCGAGGCGCGGGCTCAGGTGCCGACCCGCAGCGGGCTGGTCAGCTTGCGCAGCGCTGCGATCACGCTTTGCGCGGTGATGCGGCCGGTCTTGGGATTGGCCGACGGGATGTTCTGGATCTCCATCGAGAACGAGGCCGAATCGGACACCACCTCGACGCGGTGCACGTTGCGCTCGAGCGACGGGTCGGCCCAGATCTCCAGGGTGGTGCGGTCCGGGCCGATGCCGGCCAGCGACACGCTCACGGCCACGTTCAGGTTGGCCGGAAAGCCCGCCGCCGCTTCGCGCGGCGAGCCGCGAAAGATCAGGCGCGGTTCGGTGATGCCGTCGATGTCGATGTTGTTGTCGGTCAGGTAGGGCGCGCCCAGCAGGCCGCGCACCGGCTTGCGCGTGATCATCGTCACCGAGTGGATCTCGCCCTCGGCGGCGGCGGTGATCGCGTCCAGGCCCAGGATGGCGCCGGAAGGCACCAGGATCTGGCCCTGGTGGCGGCGCGCCAGCTCAATCAGGTCGTCGTGGCGCAGCAGCGCGCCGGCGCTCAGCACCACCAGCTTCTTGCCGGCCTTGAGCACCGGCTCGGCCAGTTCGCGGAACACGGCGGCGGGGGCGCATTCGACGACGACGTCGCAATGCCCGGCAAGGTCGCCGAGGGTGGTGAACCGCGGGCTGGCGGTGCGCCACGCCACGGCGGGCGCGGCGCGGGGGTCGCGCACCGCCACGGCGGCCAACGTCAGCCCGGGCAGGCCGGCATCCAGGGATTGCGCCACGGCCTGGCCGATGGCGCCGAAGCCGGCGATGCCGACACGGTAGCTATTCATGAGGAATCCGGAAGAAAAGGGATCGCGGCGCGCCGCGAGGTTGGCAGGCCGGCCGGCGGCGGCAGGGCCGGCCAGGGTCGGCGGTCACTGTAGCGAGGGGGCGGGCGGGCGTCAATTGGCGCGGGCCGCCG
>NZ_CADIJV010000051.1 GCF_902859765.1 Achromobacter pulmonis | reverse complement strand
CGGCGGGCGCCGCAGCAGTAAAAAAAACCGGATCGGCCTTGCGCGGCTGGCGCGGACGCGGCCGGCGGCCCTCGGGGAACAGCACGTCCTGGCCCAGCGTTTCGCGCATCGATGCGGCCAGCGCCACGGCATCGGCACGGGCATTGCCGGCCAGCAACGCGTCGGCGCGCAGATCGGCCAGCGACTGCATGGCCACGCGCAGACCGCCGACGGCGCGCACCGTCTTGGCCACGAAATCATCCGGATCGCGGCTCAAGGTTTCATCGGCGGCCACGATTGCCTGGCCGTATTTCTGTTCGTCGAAACGGATTTTCGCGATGTAGGACCATGGCTCGCCCTTGGAGGGATTGCGCTGCGCAATCTCTTCAAACTGCGCGACGGCCTGGTCGACGCCTTTCTGCTCCAGCGTCTTTTGCGCCGCGGCCATGGACTGTTTGTATTCAGCTTCCGACTGCGGTTTGACGGATGCGCAGCCGGCCATTAATGCAACGACACCTGCAATAACAACGAGGCGGGAAAAGGGCATTTTTAAGCACCTAGCAAGGTTGTAACTAGGGGCCGTATTTCAACAACCTTTTGTTAGTGCAGCGCTACAGCGAGTGTCTTCATGTTACTTGCGTCGATTTTGCACGCATCATGCCGCGATCTGTATTGCTTCACACACTTCCGGTATAAAGGGCCATGACCAAACATATCCATTTATCACGTTTGTTCGCGGTAATGGCGTGCGTGCTCGCAAGCGGCGCCATTACTGGATGTGCGGCCGTATCGGCCATTGGCGCGGTGGCCGGTTTGACCGGCAACGCGATGGAGATGGCGGGTTTGAAAAAGCCTGAAAACGCGCCCGTGGAAGTGAATCTGGCGATTCATGCCGGAGAAAATCTGAATGCCGGCAGCGGCCAATCGATGGCGGTAGTTACAAAAATATACTACCTGAAGAATCCTGAGCAATTCCAGCGTGCGCCGCTCACGCAATTGATAGACACTGCCGGGGAGAAAGCGGCGCTGGGGGAATCGATGCTGGGTTCGCGCGAGCTTACGCTCACGCCGGGACAGCGTTATGAGACGGTCGAGAAAGTCCCCAAGCAGGCGGATTACATCGCCATCGCCGGGCTGTTCTACGCCCCCGCGCCGATGCGTTGGAAGTACGTATTCAAGGTCGAAGACGTGGAAGACAGCGGTATTGTCCTGGGCGCGCATGCGTGCGCGCTGACGGTGGCCACGGGCGAGCCCGCGTTGCCGGCGGGCGTGCCCGCCTACGATCCATCGCGCTTGTCCGGCGTGCAGTGTCCGGGTTGACGCGCGCATCGCGGCCGTCGCTGTCCATCCAACCTTCTCTATATATAGCGATATAGAAACCGGGAAAGACGAAACAGGGAGCGTCTATTTTGAGTTACTTAGCCAAAGTCCTCTGGGGCGAGGGTTTGTTTCTGCGTCCGCAGCATTTCCAGCGGCAGGACGCCTATCACGAAGACCGGCTGGCCGAGATGGCCCGGGCGCTGCATCCCTATGCATGGGGGCTGCGCGCCGCGCGTTTCGATGCCTCGGCGCTGGCCAATGGCATGTTGCGCGCCACCGAGATGAGCGCCGTGTTTCCGGATGGCGAACTCTACAGCGCGCCGCACGGCGACGAACTGCCGCCCCCTGTCGCGCTGACGGCGCTGGACGGCGTGAGCGAAGCCGTGTTCTATCTGGCGATCCATCCGCTGAAAGCGATCGGCGGCAACTACCGCGATGCGCAGGCCGCGGGCGGGTTCGACACGCGCTACACGCACAACAATACGCCCGCGCCCGACCTCTATACCGGCGCCACCACCGCCGAACTTGCCTTCCTGCGCAAAGACGTGCGCCTGATTTCCGAGTTCGAACCGCGTGACGCCCTGCTGGCGATCCCGGTGGCGCGCGTGCGGCGCACCGCCAGCGCGGGCTACGAACTGGACAGCGCTTTCATCCCGCCGAGCCTGTCGCTGGCCGCCTCGGGCGCGCTGCACGAGCAATTGCGTCGACTGCTCGATGCCCTGCAGGCCAAAGTCAACGCGCTCTACGGCTTTCACCGCGAACCCAGCAAGAACATCATCGAATTCCGCTCGGGCGATGTGGCGTCCTTCTGGCTGCTGCACACCGCCAACGAGGCCTACGCCACGCTGTCGCACCTGTTCCATCATCCGCAACTGCATCCCGAGCGCCTGTTCCAGGAATTGGCGCGGCTGGCGGGAGCGCTGATGACGTTCTCCAAGGAGCACACGCTGGCGGATCTGCCGGTGTATCGCCACGATGCGCCCGGGCCGGCCTTCGCCCGCATGGACGAGATCCTGCGCGACTTGCTCGAAACCGTGATCTCGACGCGTTACTTCTCCATCGTGCTCGAAGAACTGCGTCCTTCGTTCCACATGGGGCGGCTCGACTCGGAAAAGCTCGACGAAACCACCTCGCTGTACCTGTCGGTGCAGGCCGCGATGCCCGCCGCCGAACTGGCGGAGAGCGTGCCCATGCGCTTCAAGGTCGGCGCGCCTGAAGACGTGGACAAGCTGGTGCTGTCCGCCATGCCAGGCGTGCCGCTCACCTACACGCCGCAGGTGCCGCCCGCCGTGCCGGTCAAGCCTGGCGCCATCTATTTCGCCTTGCAGACCCGGGGCTCGCTCTATGACCGCATGCTGCAGGCGCGCAGCATCGCCATCTACGCCCCCGCCGGCATTCCCGAACTCAAGCTGGATTTGATCGCAGTGACCCGCTGACAGGAACGACACCGCCATGACCGCTGACACCCCTTCCCTGATGCCAGCAGCAACGCTGCCGCCGCGCGCGGCGGAATTTCACGCCAGCCGCCCGGCCAGGTCATTGCTGGATCTGTTGTACGACGGCTTCCTGATGCTGTTCTTGCTCAAGAGCGGGCAGGAACCCGCCGACGCGGCCGCGTTCTCGGCGCGGGTGCAGCAGTTCCTGGCGGACTACGAGCGCGCCGCCAAGAAAATGGACGCCGCCGCCGAGGACGTCTACGCCACCAAGTACGCATTCTGCGCCGCCGTCGATGAGACCGTGTTGAATTCCCATTTCGCCATCCGCGACGCCTGGATGCTGCAGCCGCTGCAACTCACGCTGTTCGGCGAACAGCTGGCGGGCGAGAACTTTTTCGCCCGGCTCGAAGACCTGCGCGCGCAGGGCGCGCCGCGCCTGCAATCGCTGGAGGTCTATTACATGTGCCTGCTGCTCGGCTTCCAGGGCAAGTACCTGATCGAGGGTCAGGAAAAGCTGGGATACCTGACCGCGCGGCTGGGCGACGAGATTGCGCTGTTGCGCGGCAAGCGCACCGGCTTCGCGCCGCACTGGCCCCTGCCCGACAAGGTGGCGCACACGCTCAAGCGCGACGTGCCGCTGTGGTCGATCATGGCGCTGTTCGCGTTGCTGGGCCTGCTCGCGTACCTGGGCATGGGCCACTTCCTGAACACCGAAATGCAGACCGCGATGGCGCCCTATCACGACATCGTCAAGTTGGGTCCGCGCGCGGCCCATTTGACGATATCGCTGCCTTAGCGGCAGCCGACACACTCGCACGCGCCTCTGGTCCCGCCGATCGATTACCGCCCAGCCCTATGAACGCCTTGCCATCTGACGCCCCGGCCTATTCCACGCTCAACATCGCCACCCTGTCGCAACAAGCGCGCATGCTGCGCCTGAGCACCGCGCTGGATGCCGAGCTGGTGGTCGAGCACATGCGCCTGCGCGAAGGCGTGTCGCGCCTGTTCTCGCTGACACTCGATTGCCTGGCCGCCAGCGCCGAGCTGGACGTGGCGGTCTTGCTGGGCAAGGAAATCAGCGTCAGCCTGCTGCAGGCCGATGGCTCGATGCGGCGCTGGCACGCGGTGGTGGAAGGCGTGGACGCGCTGGGCGCCGACGGCGGGCTGGCGCGCTACCGCCTGCACGCCGCGCCCTGGATGGCCGCGCTGGCCTTGCGCCGCGACAGTTTCGTCTATCAGGACCTGTCGGTGCAGGACATCGTCAGCGAGGTCTTTTCGGATTATCCCCAGGCGGCGTTCGCCTTCGAGCTCACCGAGGCGCCAAAGCCCCGCCCCCTCTGCACGCAGTACCGCGAATCGGACCTGGCGTTCGTGCAGCGCATCCTGGCGGAAGCCGGCCTGAGCTACCGCTTCGAACACCAGCAGGATGAGGGCCAAGGCGATGGCGGCGGCGCGCGCCATCGCGTGGTGATCTTCGACGCCGGCGCGGCGCGCCCGGAAGACCCCGCCTCGCCCCTGCGGTTTCACCGCAGCGATGCCACGGAAACCCGCGACAGCATCACGCGCTTTGCCGCGGCGCAGTCGGTGCGCCCGGGCAGCGTGGCGCGCGCGGCCTGGAACGAGCGCACCCTGACCGCGCATGCGGCCCAATCGCAATCGCAGGTCCGGGTCGAGACGCTGCCCGTGCTGGAGGACTACGATTACGCCGGCCACGGCCGCTACGCCGATGACGCCGCCGCCGAGCAGAGCGCGGCGCGTTCGCTGCGCGCGCACGAGTCGCGGCTGCTGCGGTTCGAAGGCGCCGGCACGGCCCGCTCGCTGGCGCCCGGCCGGATCTTCGCCTTGAGCCAGCATGACCGTTACGCGCAAGGCGGCGGCGCACAGGCCATCGACGAGCTTGCCGGCAATCGATACGTGCTGCTCGAAGTCACGCATGAGGCCACCAACAACTTGGGCGGCCAGGCCGCGCAGGTCCTGGACAGGCCGGACCTGGAACGCGGCACCTATCGCAACCGTTTCAGCGCGCAGCCCGAGGCGGCGGCGCTGATGCCGGCGTGGCGCGCGCGCCCCACGGCGCCCGAAGGCCTGGCCGCCGTGGTGGTCAGCGCCAACGATGCGCCCATTACGTCTGACCGCGATCTGCGCGTGAAGGTGCAGTTTCCCTGGCAACGCGGAGAGAAGCCGCTGAGTGGCGGCCTGCCGCAGCGCACGCATGGCGACACCCGCGGCAACGCGCCCGGCGACGACCGCTCCGGCACCTGGCTGCGCGTGGCCAGCGCCCAGGCGGGGCCCAACTGGGGCGCCCACCATCTGCCGCGCGGCGGCACCGAAGTCATCGTCGAATTCATCGACGGCGACATCGACCAGCCTGTCGTGGCGGGCCAGCTATACAACGACGCCGATCTGCCGCCCTGGTCCGCGGGCGAAGACGGCGACGCCAATCACGCGGGCGTGCTGAGCGGCTGGCATAGCCAGGGCCTGGATGGCGCCGGCCGCAACCAATGGGTCTTCGACGACACCAAGGGCAAGCTGCGCACGCGCCTGGCCAGTTCCACCGCGGCCACGCAGCTGGGCCTGGGCTATCTGGTGGAACAGGGCCTGGACGAGGCCAGCCGGGGGCCATGGCGCGGCACGGGTTTCGAACTGCGCTCGGATGCCTGGGCCGTGGCGCGCTCAGGCCAGGGCATGCTGGTGTCGGCGACGGCGCGCGAACAAGGCAAGTCGACCCAGGCCGATGCCCAGGAGGCCCTGCTGCTGCTGCGCGGCGCGCAGGACGCCTCGCGCCGGCTCAACGACAGCGCCGGCCAGCATCAGGCGCGCCCCTTGGCGGCGGCCGCGGGCTACGACGAACTCCTCCAGGCGCTCGACCCGGAACAGGACGGCCGCTATGCGCCCCAGGTCAATGGCCAGGCCGCGGGAAAGGCCGTCAATGGCCAACGCTCGGCCCAAGCCCACATCGAACGCATCAATGGCCCGCACCTGTTGGTCGACTCCCCCAACTCGCTGAATCTCGCCACGCCGGCCAGCGCCGTGCTGCACGCGGGCGAGCATCTGCATGCCACCGCGCAATCCGATGCGCATGTGGCGGCCACGCAGACGTACGCCGCCGTGTCGGCCCGCTCCGCGAGCGTGTTCGCGCAGCAAGGGCCGATCCGCGCGATTTCGGCGCAGGCGCCCGTGTCGCTGCATGCGCACACCGACATCCTTGAAGCACTGGCGGGACAGGAAATCACCGTGACCTCGTCGGCCGAAGGCATCGAAATCCTGGGCAACCAACGCGTCACCCTGCAGGCGGCGGGCGGCAGCGTCACGCTCGACGGTGCGGACATCGTATTCAAGGGACCCGGCCTGTTTTCGGTCAAGGGCGCGACGCACAACTTCGTCGGTCCCGGCAGCGATGCCGCCAGCCTGCCGGCATTGCCCAGCACCACCGTCGACGATCCGCTCATCGTGAGCGCGGAACTGGTGCACAAGGACGGCGCCTTCGCCAAGACGGCCAAGAAGGCCGGGGCCAGCCTGATGGCGGGCTTTGGCGGCGCGACGGGCGCCCTCGGCGATATCGTGCCGGAGGGCCTGGGCGAAACGGCCGCCAGCGCGGCCGGCAAACTGTCGCAGTTGGCCGGCCAGGCCAATGCGCTGGCCGACCTGGCGAAGAATCCCATGGGCGCGCTGTCGGCCGCACCCGGCCTGCTGGGCCAGGCCAGCCCCGCCGCCGGCGGCCTGCTGGCCAAGGCCAGGAACGCCATGGGCCTGGTGTCGCAAGCGCAGGCAATGGCCGCAAATCCCATGTCGGCGCTGCCCGCGGCCAACGGTCTGCTGGGCGCCGTGGCGCCGGGCGCAGGCGGCATGCTGGACAGCGCCGCGTCCGCCGCGGGCGCCGTTTCCCAGGCGGCCGCTCTGGTCAAGGACCCGATGTCCGCCCTGCCCGCCGCCACCGACATGCTGGCAGCCGCCGCGCCGCAAGGCGCGTCCTCGATGATCAGCGGCGCGGCGGGCCTGGCGGGGATGGGAGCGGGCACCGCTGGCACGGATGCCGCCCTGGGTACCGGTGACGCGGCGCGCGCCGGGGCCGGCTCCGGCTCCGCCGCCGCCGTCGCGGCGACCTCCGCTACCGAAGCCACCTCCGCCGCGGGAGCGACTTCTGCTGCAGGAGCGACTTCTGCTACAGGAGCGACTTCTGCTACAGGAGCTACCTCTGCTACAGGAGCTACCTCTGCTACAGGAGCTACCTCTGCTACAGGAGCGACTTCTGCTACAGGAGCGACTTCTGCTACAGGAGCGACTTCTGCTACAGGAGCTACCTCTGCTACAGGAGCGACTTCTGCTACAGGAGCTACCTCTGCTACAGGAGCGACTTCTGCTACAGGAGCGACTTCTGCTACAGGAGCTACCTCTGCTACAGGAGCCGCCTCGACTGCCGCTGTTGCGCCTGTCGCCGCATCGGCATCTGCCCAGACATCGGCGTCGGCGTCCACCACCGCACCAGCAACGGCTTTCGAAGCCACGGCTTCCTCGCCCTCCCCTTCGGCCAGCGCCGCTGCCCTCGCGGCGCCTGGCGCGGCGACGCTGCAGGCCGCCGGAACGCCCACCGTGTCCGTCCCGGCCTCGCCCGCGACGGGCACGACCTTCGGCGGCGCCCCCGCAGCCACCGGCGAGTCCGCCTTCTCCGCTACGGCGGCCGCATCGGCGGACAGCGCCGGCGCCCAGCCGGCGAACGCGAACGCGGCTCTGGCTGCCGGCGGGGCGCAGACAGGCGCTGCGGCGAATCTCCCCTCGGCCGGCATGGCCGGCGCCGACCTGCCTGACGCGGGAACTGGCGTCCACACCGACAGAGGGGCTCTCGCTGACGCCGGCAGCAGCGCTGGCCTTGCCTCGGCCACGGCAGACGTCAGCAGTACGCCGGGGCTCGCGGCCAGCGCGACGGGCCTGGCCGCCCATGACGCGGGCATGCAGGCGGGCGCTGCCGCCGGCCTGACCACCCCGAATCCGGCGGACGGCATGCTCGCTGCGGCATCCGCCGCCACCGATCCTGCCGCCACGCCAGCCGCGCCAGCCTCCGCCGCCCCTGACGCGTGGCGCCCCACCGCCCGCCTCACCGACGCCGCCTTGCAGGACATGGGCCAGGCCGGCGCATCGACAGCGGCCCCCGGCGCACTGGCGGCCGCTGCCGGCACAACGGCGGCCACCGGCCCGGGGCGCCCCCTTCTCGAAGACAGCAGCCCTCGGGCCGCTGACGGCCGCCATCTTGTCGCCGGCCGGGCCGACGCCCATGCCACCCCGGGCGGGCCGGCCAACCCGGCCGCGCCAGGCATCCCGACAGCCACGGGCGCTGCCGCCGCCTTCGCCACGCCGGCATCGTCCACTGCGCTGGCCTTCATCGCCCAGGCCAGCGCGGCGCCAGATGGCGCCACGCCACCATCCGGATCGGCGCCGGCCCGGCACGCCGCGCAAGCCGCGCCGCAACGGTTCGCCGCCGCCCCTCCGGGCGATTCCCTCGC
The DNA here is from genome assembly GCF_902859765.1 of Achromobacter pulmonis. GTDB lineage: Bacteria > Pseudomonadota > Gammaproteobacteria > Burkholderiales > Burkholderiaceae_B > Achromobacter > Achromobacter pulmonis. The sequence goes on along the minus strand of NZ_CADIJV010000051.1, from coordinate 12,796 downwards.
GCCGGCCTCCGGCAGGCCGAACCACCACGACGCCGCCCGGGCCACGCTTGCCGCCACCGCCCCGACTGGCGGCCACGCGCCACAGGCAACGGACGGCGCCCTCCGGTCCCATCCGGCCACGCCGCCGAACGCGGCCTTGCTCGCCTCGCTCGCTGCGGGCGCGGGCAGCCTGCTCGGCACCACGACGGCGGCCGCCAGCGAGGCCGCACAACTGGCGCACGCCACGTCCGCCTCGCATGGCGGCTTGCCGGCCGCGGCGGAACCGCCGTCCCTCTCCGTGCCGTCTGGCATGGCCATGCCCGGCGCCGCGGGCCGCGATGTCCCGCCAGCCGCCATGCCGCAAGTCGAGGCGGCAGCCACGCTGTCCGCGGCCATGCCGCAAGGCGAAGCCGCAACCGCGCTGCCGGCGTCCGGCGCGATGGCCCAAGGCGCGCCCGCCATGCCGACGTCGGACGCCATGCCTGGCGACTCCGTGTCCGCCATCGGCGCCCCTGGCGCGCTGCCGACGGCCTCGCCAGCGCCGGCAGTGGACGCGGCGCCCCCCGCCACGCCCTCCTTGGCGGAAACGTCCGCCCCCCCTCCCAGCTTCGTGCCGGGCGCTGGCGCCGCCGACCTGCCGCAAGGCGCGGGACTGCCTGACACGCAATCTGCCCCAGCCGCTGGCCTCACGGGTATTGGCAGCGGTACCGCTACGGGTATCGCCGGCAATGCTGCTGCGGCGGCGGCCGGCGCTTCGCTCGCAACGGCGGGCACCTCCCCCACCGCCACCACCAGCGCCGTCGCCTCCGCCGCCAGCCCCGATACGGTCCTCGGCAGCACCACCGCGCGCGCGGCCGGCATGAGCGCCAGCGCACCGGCTACCCGCGCCACCGACCTGTCGGCCGCGGGCGGCGCCGCCACGGCAGCAAACGCGGGCGCGCCCGCCAGCGCCAATGCCGTCGCCGGCTCCGCGACGACGGGCGGCGTCGGCGCCACGGACGTCTCCGCGGTGGCAGGTGGCGGCGGACTCGCCACCTTTGCGCAACAGGCCGGCGCCGCCTCCACGGCCATGAGCGGCGCGTCGACGTTTCTGTCCAGCGGGGTCAGCGCCAACGTGGGCGCGGCCATCGTGCCCGTCATGACGCAAGCGCTGAACAGCGCCGGCGACCGGGCCGCCGCCCTCGGGTCGGCCGTCGACACCCTTTTCACGCTGCCCGACGTCAAGCAGGCCAACATCCCGGCCGTCGCCGGCGCCATCCTCAGCATGCCGGGGCTGTCCTCATCGGCTGTGCCGGGCGTGATCGGCGCCATCCTGCAATCGCCCACCCTGGCCACCGAAACACTGCCCAAGGTGGCCGAGGTGCTGATGAAAATCCCGGGCGTGGCCGATTCGCCCCTGCCGCAGATCGCCCGCGACGTGCTGGACACGATCGGCCTGGGTCCCGTGGCGCGCACGCAGGGCACCCATCTGCCTGGCGATACGCCCGCGGCCGGCGACGCCGGCCGGGTGGTGCCCGGCGTCTCGACCTATCGCGGCCGCCAGGACGGCGCGCGCCTGCAGTACGTGAACCTGGAACGCGCCGACGAGCGCTGGAACGACGGCAACGCGCTGACCACCACCGAGCGCCAGACCCGCCGCCCGCGCATCCACGTGGAATTCAACCGTCCCGGCTCGCACCGGTTCACCATCACCGTCAAGGCCGACCCCGGCAACATCGCCTATTCCAGCCGCGAACGCGGCCGCCGCGCCAGCTATCAGGAGCCGCACGCCAACCCGCGCAGCTATGTCACAGACGCGGACGGCACCCGCATCGTCGACGACATCGCCCTGCCCGCCGCCGGCCGCAATGTCTATCTGTTCGAAGTGCGCGACGAACGCGGTCAGTTGATCAAGACGGAACGCGTCGAGACCGCGCGCCGCCTGTACATCCAGGAAGTCATGTGCATGAGCGCGCGTCCGGCCGCCCATCTGGCCGACGTCACCCCGGTCACGGCGGAGTTCGCGCTGCACGGCATCGACATGATCCAGCTGCCCCGCCTGCGTTTCCGCGGGCGCTCGGCGGTCGACGCGGCCGACAGCCCTACCGCGCAGCAGGCCATCATGGACGCGGTGCGCCGCGTGTACGCCAGTTCCCCGGGCAAGCAGCGCGAGCCCTACACCCTGGTGGTCTGTCACGTCGACCGACTGGCCGCGCCCGGCACCAGTGGCGACATGCGCCTGCCCGTTCCGGCCGGCCCGGGCGGGCGCGTCATGACCGTTCCCATCCTCAACGACGATCGCACGCTTGCCAGCCTCTGGTACGAATTCGACGACGGCGACGATTGGTTGGTGCATGCCCGCTACATCCATACGGACGCCTCGGGCGTGGAGCGGTCGATCCCGATTCCGCGCCACCTGATGACGCCGGTCCGCGAAAACTCTGGCGCCGTCTTCTCCGTCACCGTCGACCTGACCCGGATTTCCGCCACGCCCTTGCGCGGCATGCTCAATATCCAGTTCAACACGGTGGCCGCGAGCTACGCGGGCCTGGCGCTCACCGGCACCAACCTGCTGTTTGTGTCCACGCTGGACCCGTACGAGCCCAACTCGCAGGCCTACCTGACCGAAACGCTGGCGCACGAAATGGGCCACCTGCTCGGCATGGTGCCCAGCGGCCCGGATTGGCCCGGTCTGCGCGATGAAGACCCCTCGGCCGACGACTCCAAGCTGGATCCGCCGCAACACTTCTACTACAACATGGGAGGCCACTGCTACTTTGGCCTGCCCGACCAGAATGGAGAGTACAGCGACGAGATCGGACAATGCGTGATGTACGGCATCACCTGCGCCAACATCCACTTCTGCCCGAGCTGCAGCAAGGCCGTGCGCAAAGTGGACTGCTCCGAAGGCTGGAGCTCATTCTGATGCCATTCTCTCCGCCGCCAAGAATCCTCGCTGCCTGACACATTCAAGATGCCCATCATGACTACCGACTGGATCGAGCCCGCCACTTTCGCCTCGGTGCCCCCGCATTCGCAGCAAGAGCATGCCTGCATGCCGCCGCTGCAGGGCTACGACGCGCAGATGCGCATTGCCGCGCCTTCGCGCGTGAAGATCCGCGACGGCAACACCCTGACGATTCCCATCTGCGCGCGCGGCATCCTGCCCGCGGTCGAGAACCGGCAACTGCCACGCTTCGTGGCGGTGGATACACGCAGCGGCAAGGTCTATCGCGGTGTCGCGTTCGACTACGTGCGTCCCAAGCTGCCCAACGTTGCCGTCGATCCCAGCAAGGGCCCGACACCGCCCAAGATCGCGCTGCCCCCGGGCATGACAGTGGAAACGCGCTTCACCACCGACATGGCCGGCGTGCTGCACCTGCCCGCCACGCCGGCCACGTACGAAGTCTATATCGAGGCCGAGGACGTGAAATCGAACACCGTGACCATCGAGGTCGAAGACGGCGCCAAGTAGGGCGCCACGAAAAAAAAGCGGCCCTGCTTTCCAGGGCCGCCGCCATCACCGCCACGCCGCCGCTCAGGGCCGCGCCGGCGTCATCTGCCGCAGGTTCTGCTCATTGCGCGCGGCCTGGCCTTCCACCCGCTCGGCGTTGCTCATGTCGTCGGCGCGCTGCGCCATCTCCGCCTTCGCATCAGTCTTGGCGAACACGTCTTTGTCGCGCACGCGGAAGTACATCGTGGTGCTGGCCAGCAGATGGTCGGGCCAACTGCTCAGCATGGCGTCGTGCACCAGCCAATCGAACAGCGTCATGACCTTGGCCGGCAGTTGGGTCTTGCCGTCGCGCGCTTCGCGCCAGGCCGTCAGCAGGCGCTGCTGCATCGCGCGCTCGGCCTTCATGTCGGCCAGCGGATCGACCCGCTTTTCCGGCGTGCCGCCGCCGCGCCGGATGATCTCGTCGCGCATGTCCTGGCGGTCGCGCTGGTCCTGCTCCATCTGCTCGATGGCGCGCAGGACCTGCGGGTTATTGCGCGCCAGGTCCTGGCGGCGCTGTTCGGTCGCCGCATCCTGGCGCTCGCTGTTTTCCAGGCGCTTGTATTCCTCTTCCAGGCGCTCCCATAACGGCTTGAACCGCTGTGGCGGCGCCTCGCCCCGACTGGCGTCGGCGCGTTCGCGGCGCTCTTTGACCAGCGCTTCCAGTTCACGCGCCCGCGCCGTGGTCTCGGGCTTGGCAAGCGCTTCCGAAGAGAGCATCGACAGGCGGCGCTGTTCCTGCATGAGCTCCTGCTCAGGCGTGAAGAAATCACGATCCTTGATCCATTGCTCGGCCGGATCGGACAGCCCCGCGCGGAACACCGGGTCCTGATAGCGGACCGCCAGCCAGCGCAGAAACACCTCCATGTGTGGCGCAAAGTCGCAGCCCGGCTCGTACTTGACCAATTCGCGGTAAGCGGCCACCAGATCCTGCACATAGTGCTTCTGGCCCTCGGCCTCGATGGGGCTGGCCAGCGTCAGCATGCTGTAGGCCGTGATATTGGTCTCGTACAGCGACTCCATGCAATGGATGGCGGCGCCCTGCGCGATGGCCAGATTCATCATTTCTCGCAACGGCACGCGCGACAGCGATGCCCGCGTGCCCAGCGACCCCTGCGGCGCCACGCCCGTCACGTCGCCACTGGAGCCGGGATACAGATACTGCAAACCGCGCGTCTTTTCCAGCGAATCCATCCGCTGGTTGCGGCGCAGCTCATGCGCCGCCGCGAAATGCACCGCCTTCTCCACCGCCGCGGGCACGGCCAGGTTGCGGTCCTTGTGGCTTTGCTTGATCAGGTCGGTGACCGGCAGGAACCCCAGGAAGGTGTTCTCATCCATGATCGAGGCCACGGAATCGAACAGCCCCAGGAAGCGGATACGGATCTGCGCATTGGGCGCGCCGTCTTTTCCAATGATTGCCAGGTCCTGATCGTGGCGGCGCTTGTATTTCTTGACGATATCGTTGACGAATTGCTTGGCGATAATGCCCCCGCGGTCGCCGCCGAATACGGAAATCTCGATCCGCACGACCTTTTCCGTGCCGGCATTGGCCTGCTCGTAAGCCTGCTCGAACTGGCGCTTGGCCGCGTCCAGGCGCGTGTCCACCCCGGTTCCCATCAGGTAGGCCACCGTCTGGTTGTCCCGCACCACCGGCACCCCTTCCAGCAGCGTCGCCTTGGCGACGTTCTTCCCCGCGGTCCAGGCCACCTTCAGCGGATTTTTCCTGAAGTCCGCCCAGAACCCGCGCACCGTGGCGCGCGCCCGGTTGCCCAGGCGCTCCGGATCCATCGCATTCCAGATCCGCACCGTCTTCTCGGGCAGGCTCTTGACGTCCTTGATGACATCCTTGTAGGCCTTCACCATGGGCTGGTAGGAGCCGTCCTTGATCGACTGCTTGGTGGCCTTTTTGAGCCGCCCCATGCCATCCATGTCGGGCACTTCATCCAGCCGCGTAATGTTCTTCGCCGCGTCCTTCACGCTCGCCGCCGCCTTGTCGGCCATCTGCCCGCCCGCGATCGCCATGGCGTTGATGATCACATCCCGCTTGGCGTCCTCGTTCAGCTCCACGCCGATGCCGGAATAGTAGAACCGCAGCCAATGCTGCTTCTTCGGCCGGTCGCGGTCGCCCTCGGAAAAGTGCGCCATCCACAGGCGGCTGACGTTCGACAGGAAAGTGGGGTTGGCCTCGTCCAGGTCCTTGTTCCGGCCAAAGCCGTCGAAGAAGAATCCCATGCGCAGCGTCAACCCGCATTCGGTGCAGGAATCCTTGGGATAGGCGGCCGCGTTCTCGGCCATGGCCTTCAACACCGACGCGGGCGTGCGGTCCTGCTCTGGCACTTGCAACTCAGACATTCTTGTCTCCGGGCGCGGTTCCCGCCGCCTTGATCTGCGCGATCCGCTCCTTGGACAGGCGGAACACCGCGCGGCCGAAGTCGCCGGGCTTTCTATTCGCATCCTTCAACAGGGCTGAAAGCGCCGCGTCCTTGTCGAAATCCGACGCGACAACGAAATACAGGTACATATAGCCGCGCATGTCCTCACCATCCTCGATGCGATAACGCGTCCAGGCCTGCCGGGCGACCTTGCCCAGCACATTGCCGACTTCATGGATGTTCCGGTAAGCGCCGAGCGCATCGCGATGGTTCTCGTAGAGCCAGCGGGTGGTATCGACGATCGGAATCCGCACCTGCCCCAGCAGCTTGCGGCTCAACGCCAGCTCCATGTGCTCGTCCGGATAGATATGCAGTTCAAGAATCACCGGACCTTCGCCGTCCGGCACGCTCGCGGCGGGAAAGTGCACCTTGGTTTCCTTGTTGAACACCACGTCGTCGAGCTTGCCGTCGAACAGGTGCTTGCGCATTTCGTCCACGTCGCCGCCACGCCACTTGACGATGAAATCGGTGCCCTTCAGGGTGTAGCAGCAAGTCACGCTGCCCTCGCCGCCGCCGGACGGAATGGCCGACGTGCCGGCGGCCGCGCCTGATGCGTCGACCAGACGCACCGATGACAGCTCCCACGGCGTGTAGTTGTACGTCACGAAACTGACGCCCTGATAGGTGGGTTCGCCATTGCAGCCGGCCAACAGGCCCAGCCATATCAGCACGCCGATCAAGCCTTTACGCATTCCTTGCTCCCGAATTGTCCGGCTTCATGCCATCTCGTTGCGGCGACGGCGCTTCACGCATCACCCATCTCCCTGGCGGCCCGCTGCCGCGCCTGCACCTCGTCCCACACGGCGTCCGGCACGCCCGCCAGCGCTTTGGCCAATCCGCCCTCGACGCCCGGCCGATACGCGCGCAGGCATTCCCGTATCCGCGCGTGTTCGTCAAAGCGCGGCGAGATCGACACGCCCCAGGCGACGTAGTCGAACGTGTCCTTGTCGCCCGCCACGCCATGCGCGCGCGCGCTCCAACTGTGCCTGCACACGCGGCACCAGCGCGTCCTGGTCGGGATTGCCGGGCAACAGGCCCGGATACAGGCGGCGCAACTGCACCGCCAGTTTGTCGGGGTAATCCAGATCGAACAGCATCTGGTGCTGTTCCGGCGTGAAGCGCTCGATGCCTTGCGCGCGCTCGGCGGGCAGCCGTCCCGTGCCCGGCAGCTCGGCCTGCGAACCATCGCGCAGCGCGTAGCGCAGCGTAATCATGGGCGCCGCGAAACGCGCGCGCTGCTCGGGAGTCCACACCAGCAGGGCGCGCGCGAGAATGCGGCTGTCATACCAGTGCAGGAAGAACTCGCTGGCGTCCGGCAAGGCGTAGTCGCAGAAACGGCCAAAGTGCGCGAGCAGCTTTTCCAGCGGCACCGCCGAGGCAAAGCACTGCATCGCATAGCGGCCGCCGGCGCGCTCATGCAGCGCCTCCAGCACGCGCACCAGCACCGTGTTGAAGCCCGCGTAGCGTGGTCCCCGCAAGACGCCCTGCGAGGCGCCATCGATTTCGATCAGCAAAGGCGCCACGTCGGCATAGATGTCCAGCCCTGTCTGCGCCCAGATCGAGCCGAAGCTCAGGTCTGGGGTGGCGCGGATGCGCGCCAGCAGATCGGGGTGGCCGCGGAAATCGACGATCGCGTAAGCGCGCGCGGCTTCGCCGTGGGGGCCGCGGTGATGCGGCAATTCGGAGAACGTGGACCGCAGCGCGTCCTGCCAGGAATAAGCCATCGCCGTCACGCCTTGTCGGTGATGGACTGCACGCTTTCCTGGGCGTCCAGAATGCAGGTCTTGCAGACGGTGAACTGCGGGAACGGATAGGGCATCTGCGTCGGCCCGGCGAATTGCTTGTTGCCGGTCTTGACGTCAATGCGGCCCGGCGCCGTCACGGTGATGTTGCCGCCTTCGATCACGATGCTGGCGCCCGCCGCGTTCGCGATGCGGATGCGCTGGGGCGAGGCGTACTCGATGCCGGCATTGGCGCTGACCATGCGCAGGTCCTGCCGCGCCTGCACCGTCAACACGTCATGTTGCGAAATGACGTCCACCTCGCCAGTACCGGCGATGAGATCCAGGCCGGATTCCGCACCGCCCTTCTGCACCCCCGCCACGATGCCCAACGCCTGGCCCGTATGCACGCGCAACGCGCCGATGACGGCCAGGTTGTGGTCCCGCCCCGATGACCAGTGCACCAGTTCGCCAGCCGCGACCTGCACGTTGCGCCCCGCCGCCTGCGTCAGGCCCGCGCGGCCGGCCATCAACACCAAGGGATCGGTCAGGTGCGGCACCTTACCTTCGGCCGCCTCAGTGTGCTTGGCCGACGCATCGCCGACCGCGCCGCCAATCGCCTCGCCCGCCACGGTGCCCGATACCGCATGCGTCATGGCGGCCAGCGGCGGGCGTTCGCCATCCAGCCGGCTCGCGCCCGCCGCGGCAGTGCCGCGCGCCGAAGCCAGCCGCACGCCTTGGTGCGCGCCGATCACCCCGTCGAACGACTGCGCCATGATGTCGGCCTGCCCAGCCAACGCCAGCGGCGCCGCCGCGTCGCCCGCAGGCTCGCTGCCGCCGGCGGCATACGTGGTGAGCAGCACGCCGCCCCCACCACGCACGGCGCCAAACGCGTCGGTGCGCAGCTCCGCGCCCACGCCGCGCACATTGCCGCGATAGTTGCCGCTCTGGTGGATCAGGTGCCCCAGATTCAATTCGCTAGCCGCCTGCGTGGACTTGATCTGCATGCGCAGCTGGCCATCGCTGTCGTCGAACACGATCTGGTTGTAGCCGTCGCCGCCGAATTCCTTGCTCTTGAAACCGCTCAGGGCGGCCGCGTTGCGATGCTGATCGTCGCCGCCCGCCGCGCCATGCCACGCAGGCGCATTGCCGCTGGCCAGGTTGGCCTGCGCGCTCGGTTTGCCATCGGAAGCGGCCGCGTACACCTCGGCATTCATCGGCTCGCCCGCCCTGCCGCCAGGCGTGGACGGAATGCCGCCTTCGCCGCGCCCGTTGTAGAGCGCGCCGACGACCAGCGGCTGGTCGATGTCTTCATCCAGGAATCGAACCAGCACCTCCTGGCCGATGCGCGGCACGAAGCTCATTCCCATGCCCGCGCCCGCCTGGCGCTGCGCCACCCGCACCCAGCGGCTATTCGCCAAACCCTCGCCTGTGGATTGCCAATGGAAACGCACCCGCACATCGCCCCGCGCATTGCGATGGATCTCGTCTTCACCGCTGGCCTCGGTAGCGCCTTCGGCATTGGTGACGATGGCCGTGTGGACGCCAACGGCGGAAGGCGCGCCCGCCAGCCTTGCGCCGCGCGCGGCCACTGGCAAGGCGCGCCACGGCCGGTCGCAGCGCAGCGCGCGAAAGCGGTTGGCGTAGCCGACTTCATGCGCGCGCGCCAGCACCGCCGCGTCGGGGCGTTGCGCATCGAACGCGGCCTCGTCCCGGTCTGGCGAGCGCGACTGGCCAAGCCCGTCGTCCAGTTCGTCCAGGGCTCCAGCTCCCGCGTCCGGATCGTCTCCGGCGCCGGCCTCGAAATCCGCGCCGCGGGCATGTTCATCGTCAAAGCAGAGAAAGTCGTCCAGCGCGCCCAACCGGTCAGCCAGGCTGGCATCGTTCTGCCCGGGCAGATTGTTGACGCCCACGTGTTCCACGCGGTCCAGCGCGAACACCGGCTCAAAGCCCGGCTCGCCCGCCGGGCCCAGCGGCGACATCTCGCGCAGCGTAAACCGCGTGCCCGAACGGAAAGTGCGCACATTGCCGCGCCCGATGAAGGTCTCGGCGTGGGCCTGCGTCGCCTGCATCAGCAGGTTGGCCTGGAACTGGGCATGCGCCTGGTTCAGCAGCCCGCCCTGCCCCAACGGCTCAAACCATTCCAGCCCCGCGCGCTCGTCATCGGCGCCGCTGGCGGGGCCGGCCAGCGCCTGCCCGGTGATGGCGTACTTGCCGGTCTCATGCCAGGCCAGCAGCGTCACCCGCTCCACGCTCCGGCGCCGCCGGCGCGCAATGGCCTGCACGCTATCGCGCGATTCGCTCGCATGGGCGCGCTGGAACCGCACGCCCCCGCCCGCCGACTCGGCGTCCTCGCTCAGAACGCGACTGTCGGCAAAGATCAACACGGCGTGACGCGCCGGGGCGCTATCGTCCTCGACCGTGGTCCAGCCCAGCCCGGCTTCCGCGAGCAGACGCGACAGGAAGGCGTAATCGGTTTCACGATACTGCGTGGTGTAGGCGCGCGCGGGCAGTCCGGCCAGGTGGCCCTCGACGTCTGGAGACACTTTGTAGGTGTAGCCCTCGTAGCCGTCCAGCACGTGGCGCACGATATCGAGCACGGACTGCTTCTCATAGATGCGGCTGTCGCGCCGCTGCGTGGCCAGCCACAGCCATGGCGCCAGCGTCAGGCGATAGCGCGCCATGCCCGCGTTGCCGCCCAGCATTTCGGCCGCGCGCACCACGCCGCTGCGGCCGGCCTCGCTGCCGTCGGCGCGTGTGGTCCACAGGGTGGCGGGCCGCGACACCATGTCATTCAGATCCAGCGTGGCGTCCTCGGCCAGCGCCACCACGCGCATCTCGCCGAGCGTGGACAGCCCTTCGCGCGCCACCCAGCCTTCGACCTGCAGGGCCGACAGCGCGCCCTCGCCATCGAGGCGGTAGAGGCGGGACTCGGCGCTGAAACCGGCGTTGCTAGCGTTGACAGCCATGGAACGAAAACCTCGTGCGGACGTGGGCGATGCCGGCCGCTGCGGCCGGAAAGAATTCAGGGTTCAATGTTGGCTTGCGGCGTCGGGCATTCCACCGCGGTGCCCCACTGGCCCGCGCACACGCGCAGGCGGCATTGCTCGCTCTCGATGAAACTCAATCGGCGGCATTCCTTCAGCCGCTCGGACAAGGGCGAACCCGGCATCTCGCGTATGAAGATGCCATCCGATTTATAGACGCGCGTTCCTGGTGGCGATGCGGGCGGCAGGCCATAGCTCATCAACGCCGACAATAGCGCGGCATCGGTATCGGCGGGCTTTGCGTTCTTGCGCGGCGCGGCGGCGGGCTTGGCCGCGCGCGGCGCATTCGCCGATTGCGCGCCTTGGCTCGCGGCCTGGCGCGTGGGCCCGGGCGCCGGCGCCGCGGCGGCCGGCGGCGTCATCGCCAGCACGGACAGCGGATTGGTCGGCGCGCCTGGCGGCTCGGGTTCACCGCGCCCCAGATTCTCATCGCGCGCGGGCGGCGCCTCGTCAATGATGGACGCCACCGCGGGCGGCGCTTCCAGGGCGCTAAGCGGATTATTGCCGGTGGGTGCTGCCGAAAGCGATGCCCGCGGCAATGAGGCGCCGGCGGCCGCTGTGGGCACGGTGCCGGACACGGCGGCGGGCGCCTGCGCCACCATGGGCGCCGCGCCTTCGTCGTGGATCACCCAAGCGATGCCGCCCGCCAGCAACGCCAGCACCAACGCCAGCGCGGTCCAACGCCGCGCGCGCGAGCCATGCGGCGTTGCCATGTGTTTGACCTCGGCTTCCGGCGCGCGTCCTTCCAGCGCGGCCAGGATGCGCGATGAGTCGGCCTCGCCACGCGCGGCCGGTGAAGCGCTGAGCAGACTCGGCGCGGTCATCGTAGGGCGAGCTTTTTCTTTCTCTTCTGCCATGCGGATTCCCGTGTCAGCAGGAGGCGTGTGCAGCCCCCCTGTAACCAAGCCCGACGAGAATACCCGATAGGCTTATCTCGATCATTGCTCCTTGTTACGATTCCTAAGGGTCGGACGCTGTTTGCAACGCCGGATCGCTTGCCTCATGCGCGAATAGAACAAAAGATTACGCCTTCACATGAGGGACCTACCTTGCTGTTACTGCTGCCTCTGTATTTTTTGCTGGCGGTGGGCGTATCCGCTCTCCTGTTTTTCCCCGCTCTGCGCCAAGGCGCGGCCCGGGGTGTGCGCGCGTGCGTAGCAGGCGTGGCACGGGGCGCAACGCGCAGCGCGAGCCAGGCCGGTGACGCCGTGGGCGGCACGGCCGGCGCTGTTGGCAGAGGGGTCGGCGCGTCGCTGGAGTGGGTACGACGCTATCGCTGGCAGGTGATGATCGGGCTGGCAGTTGTGTCGCTTCCGTCACTTTTTGCTTTCGTCATGCGACACAATCACACATTCGTTTACAGCACCCAGACCACCGGTCCGGACCGCCGGATCCAGGCCTTGCTGGAAGGCGAACGGCTCGCGCCGCCCCCTGCCCTGCCACCCGAAGCCTTCACCACGCGCGAGGTCGAACTGGTGCGTCCGAAGCTGGCTGGCGCGAGCCGCAACTGGGACCTGCTGGACGCCGATTTCCGTCAACGGCTGCTGTTGGCCTACCGCATCATGCGTGAGCAGCACGGCTACGAAATGGCCCTGATCGAAGGCTACCGCAGCCCCGAACGGCAGGAAGAACTGGCGGGCCTGGGATCGCATGTGACGAACGCCGGCGCCTTCCAGAGCTACCACCAGTTTGGCCTGGCCGCGGACAGCGCGTTCTATCGCGATGGCAAGATCGTGATCTCCGAAAAGGATCCCTGGGCCATGCGTGGCTATGAACTGTTCGGCCAGACGGCCGAGCTGGTTGGCCTGACCTGGGGCGGCCGCTGGAAGATGATGGACTTCGGCCATGTGGAACTGCGCCGGCCGGGCGTCATGCAACGTGCGCGGGAGGCCGCGCAATAATGCTCCGCCTGCTCAAAAAAGGACTGATCGTCCTGGCCCTGTTCGCCGTGGTGTGGCTGGCCGTCATCATCTGGTGGCAAGAGTCGCACACGCTGCCCACCGGCGTGGACATCGGGCTGTACCTGTTCGCGTTGCCGCTAGCGCTCCTGGCCGCATTCTGGCTCGGTGCGCGCCTGGTGCGCGCGGCCCGCGCCCCCCGGGCCGCACCCGCAACGGCCGAGGCCGCGTCGCCGGCCAACGCGCC
>NZ_CADIJV010000050.1 GCF_902859765.1 Achromobacter pulmonis | reverse complement strand
GCGCGCCATGCGGCGGGCGCGGCCGACGGCGCGCCGCAGGCCGTCGAGCGCGTCGGTGGCGGCCCGCAGCAGTTCCGCGCCGGCGGGCGTCAGCTGGATGCTGCGGCTGGTGCGGGTGAACAGCACCAGGCCGAGCTGGTCCTCGATTTCCTTGATCTGGTAACTGACCGCGGCGGGGGTCAGGCCGACCTCGTCCGCCGCGCGGGTGAAGTTCAGCAGGCGGCCGGCGGCCTCGAAAGTGCGCAGCGCGCGCGTGCCGGGCAGCATGCGGGTGGAGGTCATGATCTTCAAGCCGGATTTGATGATCAGGCGACCATAGCGTGGCGCGACGTTGGGGTCAACGCGGCGTCAATGCGCCAGCAGGCGCGGCAGCGACGACGCCAGCAGCGTCAGCCCCGAGCACGTCAGCAGCCCCAGCACCAGCCGCCGGAACGTGACTTCCGAGATCCCGATGTACAGGCGCGTGCCCAGCAGCGTGGGAATCAGCATGGCCGGCGCCACCACCGCGAACATGGGCGCCATGTCGCGCGTGACGATGCCGGTGGCCAGGTAGGTGGCCATGGTCACGGCCAGCATCGACAGGTTGAAGTTCTGGATCACGGCGCGCTGCGTGTCCTTGTTGAAGCCGCGCAAGGTGCACCAAAGCGTGGGCACGCTGCCAGCGAAGCCGCCGATGCCGCCCAGCACGCCGCCCACCAGGCCGACCGCGCCGTCGCCCCAGCGGTTGCCGCCGATGCGCGGCAGCCGCTGCGCCATCAGCATCACCGGACACCACAGCGCCAGCAGCGCGCCCAGCACCACCTTGAACCAGTCCATGTCCAGGTGCGGCAGGATCCGCACCCCCAGCGGAATGCCGGCCAGCCCGCCCAGCAGAAAGGGCCACAGCAGCGCCCAGTTGAAGCCGCGCCGCACCGAGAACACCGCCAGCAGCTGGCCGGTGAGCGCGCCGAACACGGCCAGCGCCGCCGCCAGCCGCGGGTCCAGCACCCAGGCCCAGAACGACATGGACACCATGCCGAAAGCAAAGCCCGACAGGCCTTGCACGAACCCCGCCACGGCCGCGCCGATGGCGACTATCCATACCGCATCCATTGCCCTGCGTCTCCTTGTGGTCGCGTCCGCTGGCGGGCCGTTCGGCCCGCCGGGATCTCGTGACGGCAGATTCTAGGCGCGCGCCGCGATGGCCCTATTTGAAGTGCTGATGCCGCGATAGGTTTTCGGTGATGGCGGCAAGGTTCACAGGAAGATCGTGCCGCGCAGGTACAGCGCGGCCTGGCCGCTGATGATGACGCGGCCGTTGTCGCGTAACTCACAGCGCAGTTGGCCCTTGCGCGCCCCGCCCTGCTCGGCGGAGAGCCGCGTCTTGCCCAGCCGCTCGCCCCAGTACGGCGCCAGCGAGGTATGCGCCGACCCCGTGACCGGGTCTTCGTTGACGCCGACGCGCGGGCCGAACCAGCGCGACACGAAGTCGTAGCGGGAGGACGGCGCCGTCACCGCCACCCCGCGCACGTCGAACTTCGCCAGCGCGGCGAAGTCCGGCGCGAGGCCATCGATCAGGCTTTCGTCGTCGATCACGACCAGGTAGTCGTCGCTGCGGTACAGGGCGCGCGCCGCCGGCAGGCCCAGCGCCGGCAACAGGCCATCGGGAATGGCTTCGGCCACCGGCTGTTTGGCGGGAAAGTCCATCGCCAGCCCGTCACCGGCGCGGCTGACCCGCAGTTCGCCGCTGCGGGTGGCAAAGCGCAGCACCTCTTCTTTGGCGCCCAGTTGCTCGAACAGCACCCAGGCGGCCGCCAGGGTCGCGTGGCCGCACAGGTCGACCTCGACCGCCGGCGTGAACCAGCGCAGCTCGTGGATGTCGCCGCGGCGCACGACGTAGGCGGTCTCGGACAGGTTGTTCTCTTCGGCGATGCGTTGCAGCGTGGCGTCCGGCAGCCACGCCGCCAGCGGCACCACGGCGGCGGGGTTGCCGCCGAAGGGCGCGGCGGAAAAGGCGTCTACCTGGTAGAGATCGAGTTGCGGCATGCGGAATCCTGGAAACGAGCGGGTATGAGCGGCGGCTCGGCGCCGCCATGCCGCATTTTGCTACGAAACGCCGGCGACTTCCCGCAGCAGCGCCTCCAGGCGGTCCAGGTCCGCCTCCTGGCGCGCGCTGTATCCGATCACCACGCCCGTCGGCCAGGATACGCGCCGGCAGAATTCCGCGACCGGCTGCAGGCCCAGGCCCAGCGTGCGCGCCCGCGCCAGCAAGGCCGCCACGTCGATGCCGGGCGGCGGCCACCACACCAGGTGAAAGCCCGCCTGTTCGCCGCTGACGCGCAGCGGCGCCGCGCCCACCGCCTGGCGCAACATGCGCAGCACCCGGTCGCGCCGCTGCGCATAGACCGGCCGCGCCCGCCGCACGTGGCGCGCAAAGCCGCCGTCCTCCAGGAACGCCGCCAGCGTCATCTGCTCGACGATGCTGCTGGATCGCCCCGTCAGGTAACGGGCGCGGGCGAAGTCCGCCACCAGCGGCCGGGGCAGCACCGCATAGCCGATGCGCAGGGCGTTGAACAGGGTCTTGTTGAAGCTGCCGCAGTGGATCACGCGGTCGGCGCGGTCCAGGCTTTTCAGGGCCGCCAGCGGGGCGCCGTCGTAGTTGAATTCGCTGTCGTAGTCGTCGTCCAGGATCCAGCAGCCAGCCTGCGCGGCCCAGTCCAGCAGCTCCAGGCGGCGCGATACCGGCATGGTGATGCCGGTGGGCGACTGGTGCGCCGGCGTCACGTGCACCAGCCTGACGCCGTGATGGCGGCGAGCGCGCGCCACCGAAAACCCGTGCGGATCGATGGCCACCGGCACCACGCGCCGCGTGTACTGGCTGAACAGCGGCATGGCGTTGAGATAGCCGGGATCTTCCACCAGCACCTTGTCGCGCGGCGTGAGCAAAAGGCGCGCGCTGAGGTCGAGACCGTCGCGGATGCCGGTCAGCACCACCACCTGATCGGCATCGCAGGCAATGCCGCGCGCCGCCCCGAGATACCGCGCGATCTGTTCGCGCAGGGGATACCAGCCCTGTGGATCCTCGCGCGCCAGTTGCGCCGCCGTGACCCGCCGGGCGCTGGCCTGCAGGCCCTGGCGCCAGGCCGCCATGGGAAACAGCGAAGCGTCGGCGCCGCGCGCGGTGAAAGGCGGTTCGTGCCGCAAGGGGGGAACCGAATGGTCGCCATCCGGGGCCAAGCGCGGCGCGCGGCCCGATGCGGGCGGCGCGCCGGCCGCGGCGGGCGCCATGGCCATATCGCCCGGCAGTCCGTGGCGGAAGAAATTGTCCGGGATGACCGCTGCCACATAGGTGCCCGAGCCGACCGCGCCGGCGGTGTAGCCTTCGCCGCGCAACTGGTCGTAGGCGGCCTCGACGGTGGAACGGGCGACATGCCAGCGCGCCGCCAGACTGCGGGTGGAAGGCAGCCGCCCGCCCGAGGGCAGGACGCCGCGCAGGATGCGTTCGCGGATCTGCCGATACACCCAGGACTGCTTGGATTCGTCCGGACGCGGCGGATCGACTGGCAGGTCCAGGCTGGCCTCCTGGCGGGCATCGCGCGAAAGTGGCTTGGTCTGGTTCATAGAAATGGCCCTATTTCGTCAGGCCATTCTATCGCTACATTGGCCCCATCGCCCCCTCGGGCACGCCAACGGAATCGCGCCATGTCCACGCCCGCCCACACCATCACCCTCGAGCACGGCTGCTTCACCAGCGATGGCAGCGCCTCGATCCTGGAGGCCGCGCTGGCCCAGGGCGTGGCCGTGCCGTTTTCCTGCCAGCGCGGCGAGTGCGGTTCGTGCCGCGCCCAGGTCGCCGGCGGCGCCTACGCCCGCCTCGCGCCGCCCACCGAGCGCACCTATGTCACCGCCGCCGACGAATTGTTGATGTGCCAGTGCCGCGCGGCCGGCGACCTGACGCTGCGCTTTCCGCACTGGCAGGCGCCGGCGCGAACGGCGCGCCACTATCCGGCGACGGTGCTGTCGCGGGCGCCGCTGACCGCTGACGTGACCCAATTGATCGTGGCGCCCCACGACACTGCCGGGGCCTTCACCTGGCAGGCCGGACAGCATGTGCGCTTCCTGATGGAAGATGGCGGCGAGCGTCCGTTCTCCATCGCCAGCGTGCCGGCCGCGGCCGGCCCCACCCGGCTCGAATTCCATATCCGGCGCATGCCCGGCGGCGGATTCACCGAACGGGTGCTGCCGCGCCTGATGCCCGGCGACACGCTGACCCTGGCGGGTCCGCATGGCGCCTGTGTCTGGCCGGCGCAAGGCTGGCCCGGGGCGGTCGAATCCCTGGTGCTGCTGGCCACGGGCACCGGCTATGCCGGCGTCCACCCGATCATGATGGCGGCATTGCAGGACCCGCGCATCAAGCGCGTCACGCTCTACTGGGGCGGCCGCGACGCGGACGA
The DNA here is from genome assembly GCF_902859765.1 of Achromobacter pulmonis. GTDB lineage: Bacteria > Pseudomonadota > Gammaproteobacteria > Burkholderiales > Burkholderiaceae_B > Achromobacter > Achromobacter pulmonis. The sequence continues at coordinate 16,991 of NZ_CADIJV010000050.1, read as the reverse complement.
CTGCTACGCGGGCCCGCTGCTCAACGCCTTGCAGGGCAAGCACAGCGGTTTCCAATGGCAGGCGGTGCTGTCGCGGGCCGCCGCCGCGCCCGCCTGGCACGTGCAGGACGCCGCCCTGGCAGCGGACCATGACTGGCCGCGCACGGTCGCCTACGCCTGTGGCAACCCGGCCATGGTACGCGCGGCGCGCGACCGGTTGTGCGCGGCCGGCCTGCCGCCGGACTGCTTCGTGTCCGAGGCCTTCGTGCCGGCGCGGGACCTGCCTGGCAAGCGCGTCGCGCCGGCCCCGGCCCATCCTTGGGAACAGGTCGGCCAGCGCTTCAGCCTGGACGGCATCCTCGACGCGCGCCGCCGTTCACGCGATGCGGTGCGCGAGATCGCCGCGCTGCTGCGGCCCGGCATGACCACGCGCGAGGCGGTCATGGCCGCCGACGCCCACCTGCGCCGCATGGGCGCCTCGCACAACTGGCATCCGACCTACGTGCGCTTCGGCCCCGACTCGCAGTCGCCAGCGGTGCAGCCCACCGACTTCCAGCGCCGGCTGCGCGACGATGACGTATTCGTGGTGGATATCGGCCCGGTATGGGACGGCTATGAGGGCGACTATGGCGACACCTTCGTGCTGGGCGCGGATGCCGACCACCAGCGCTGCGCCGAAGCCGCGCGCCAGGTGTTCCGGCGCACGCGCGAGGACTGGCTGCGGGGGCTGACCGGCGCGGCCCTGTACGACCGCGCCGAGGCCTACGCGCGCGATTATGGGTGCGAGCTGGTGCGCGAGGTGCCGGGCCACCGGGTGGCGGATTTTCCGCACGCGCTGTACGGCAGGCACCGGCTGGCGCAGGCTGAATTCGTGCCGGCCGATGGCATCTGGGTGCTGGAGATCCAGGTGCGCGACCGCACGCTGCCGATCGGCGCGTTCTATGAGGACGTGCTGCTACGGGAGATCGCTTGAGGCGCGGCGAACGCCCCTTAGGGTTTGTCCCCATGCCGCCCTTGTCGATCCGGGGGAAGCTCGAACGTCGTCCCTGTACGCCCAACTTCCCTTCAAAGGTGGATTCATCATGACGACTGGCACTGTGACCCTGCATCGCGTGCTGCGCGCTGCGCCCGACACCGTGTACCGCGCTTTCCTGGAACCGGACGCCGTGGCGCGTTGGTTGCCGCCCTACGGCTTCACCTGCGAAGTCTTCGAACTGGACGCCAAAGTCGGCGGCCGGCACCGCATGGCGTTCCGCAATTTCGGCACCGGCCACGCCCACGGCTTCGGCGGCGAATACCTGGAATTGGTGCCGGGCGCGAAGATCCGCTACAGCGACGAATTCGACGATCCGAACCTGCCTGGCCGGATGCAGACCACCATCACGCTGCGCAAGGTGTCCTGCGGCACCGAGATGACGGTGGTGCAGGAGAACATTCCGGCGGTGATTCCGCCGGAGATGTGCTATCTGGGTTGGCAGGAATCGCTGGCCCAGCTGATGCGGCTGGTCGAGCCGCAGATTCCCGACTGAGGCCGGCGGCGCGCCCGCCCATGCCGATCCCGCGCAACCGGCGCGGCATTGTCCGCCCCATGGCGTCAGGCGGCGGGATTGCCGGCGCCCGCCGGCCCGGCCTCCTGCGCCAGTTCGGCGGCCAGTTCCTCCAGCTCCAGGCAGTGGGTGCGGTCGTGGTCGAGCAGTTCACGCACGATCTGATCCAGGGTCATGCGGTGCAGGCCATCGCGCAGGCCGCAGCGGGCCAGCGCGGCCGCATCGAGCTGGCGCAGCGTGGCGCACAGGCGCTGGCGGCCGCGGCGGAACGCGGCCAGGGCGAGTTCGGGGTTCTGCTCCTGGTAGGCGCGCTCGGCCGCAAGGGCGGTGCCGTCAACCGAAGCGATGACGGGCAGCGGCGCGGTGCGGATGGCGTCGATGCGCTGCGCGAAGACGCTGTCCAGGTCGCGCAGGTGACAAACATGCTCGGTCATCGAAAAACCGCTGCCGGCGGGCCGCCGGCAGCGCCAGGCCGGGTCGATGGCCGCCATGCGCGCGGCCAGCGCTTCCGGCATGCGCGCCAGGCTGGCGATGACCTCGGCGAACGGCAGCACCACGGGCCGCGCGCTGAACACCGCGCCATAGCTGAAGACCGCGCCGCCGATACGGCCGCGCGCCTGCACCACCTCGTGGCCGTGGCGCCGCATGCGGTCGGCCACCAGCGCGCCGCAGAACTGGCGCGCGGTCGTGTCGTGCGCCACCTCGGGGAATCTTTCCTGGATGTCGTCGGCGATGGCGGCAACGGCGGCCACGCCGACCCGCGACAGCGCCGCGTATTCGGGATAGCGCGCGGGGTCGTCGATGAGCGCCTCGAGCTGCTGGCCCAGGGGGGTGGCGCGGAACTGGTCGAAACGGGAGTGCATGACAATCTTGGCCTAATAACAGCGCAAAACGATACGTTATAGACCGCCCGCCCGTCAAGCGTGGCCCCACGCCCGCCCTGTCGCAGAACGGTCACATTAGCGCGTCACCATCGCGCATCATGACCACCCCAGCGGCAGCGGCCGACTACCAAACCGATATCTCCGGCCTGATCTGCGCGTTCCGCTTCGCCGACGGCGGCCCCGCCGCCGAGATCGCCGCGCCCGCGGTCGCCGGCCTGCTGGCGCGCGCCGCCGAAGCCTGCGCCAGTGACGGCGACGACGAGGACGCCTTCCTGTGGCTGCACCTGAACCTGTCGCAGGCCGGCTGCGTACGCTGGCTGCAGGCGCACCTGGACCTGCCCGACACCTTCATCGGCATGCTGGGCGGGCACGCCCATTCGACCCGCATCGAGCAGCACGAGGGCACGCTGGTGGCGGTGTTCAACGACGTGATCTTCGATTTCGACCGCACCCCGGCGCAGGTCTCGACGCTGTGGGCCTGCGCCCATCGCAAGCTGCTGGTCACGCTGCGGCGCAAGCCGCTGCGTTCGCTGGACCGCCTGCGCGAGCATGTGCGGCGGGGCGAGCCATTCGGTTCGCCAGCCGAGTTGTTGACCCACCTGATGCGCGACCAGGCCGACCTGATGATGGAGATCGTGCGCAAGGCCAGCGTCGATGTCGATGACATCGAGGACCACTTCCTGGCCGCGCGCGGCGGCCCGGGCCGGCTCGATCTGGCGGCCACCCGGCGCGTGCTGGTGCGCCTGCAGCGCATGCTGGCGCCGGAACCTGGCTCGGTGTTCCGCCTGCTGGCGCGTCCGCCGGCGTGGCTGCGTCCGCGCGACGTGCAGGAACTGCGCGAATCGACCGAGGAATTCTCGGTGGTGCTGGGCGACATGGCCGGCCTGGTCGAACGCATCAAGCTGCTGCAGGAGGAAATGACGGCGCGGCTCGATGAACAGAACAACCGCACGCTCTTCACGCTGACCTTGGTGACGGTGCTGGCGCTGCCCATCAATATCATGGCCGGCCTGTTCGGCATGAATGTGGGCGGCATTCCGCTATCGGCCGACCACCATGGTTTCTGGATCATCTGCGTGCTGGTGGCGGCGTTCACCGCGGTCGTCGCCTGGCTGGCATTCCGCCGCCGCCGTGGCTGAAAGGCCGCGCGCCCTGCCACGCCGGCCATGGCGCGCGTCCGGGCGGGCGCTACTGGTAGCGTTCGCGATAGCCCACCGGCGACATGCCGCAATACTTGTTGAAAAGGTCGCGAAAGGCCTTGGTGTCGTTGTAGCCGACCTCGTACATCACCTCGGCCACGCTCTTGCGCGAACTTTCGAGGCGCTTCTTGGCGGCCTCGACGCGCACCCGCTGCACGTATTCGACGATGCTGTTGCCGGTGGCCTGACGAAAGCGCCGTTCCAGCGTGCGGCGGCCCAGGGCGTGGCGGTCGGCCAGGTCCTCGACCGTGATCTTCTCGGTGTAGCGGCTTTCGATGTACTCCTGCACCGCGCGCACCACCTGGTCGGCGTGCGACTTGTGGCCCATGAACACCGAGAACGGCAGCTGGCTCTGGCGGCTCCAATCGAGCTGGAAGTACTTGGCGCACCAGATGGCGGTGTCGCGGTCGGTGTATTTCTCGATCAGGTGCAGCACCAGGTGCGCGGCCGAGAAAGCGCCGCCGCTGGTGTAGATGCCGTTGCCGGACTGGACCACGCGGTCGCAGCTCCAGTCCACCGACGGGAACATGCTGGCGTACAGGTTGCGCGCCGCCCAATGCACCACCGCCTGCTGGCCATCGAGCAGGCCGCCGGCGGCCAGCAGCGCCGCGCCCAGGCACAGGCTGGCGACTTCGCCGCCGCCACGGTAATGGCGGGCCAGCCAGGCGATCAATTCGCGATTGGACAGCACCGCGTCGGACACCGCGCCCAGCAACGGCGGCGCAATGCAGATGTCGATATCGCGCGCTTCGTCCAGCACCAGGTCGGCCTGCACCGTGATGCGGCCTTCATCCAGGCTGACCTGACGCGTGGCGGCCAGCGTGCGCACATTGAAGCGCGGCGGCCGGCCCTGCGCGGCCAGGTATTCATTGGCCACCAGGAAGCCGTGCCGGGCGGTTTCCAGCGAAGCAATGTTGGCGCCGCTGGGCAGCAGAAAGGCGATGTTTTTCATGCCGCCAAGCATACGCTTGCGGCCTGTCGCAATCCACCCTCAAGAATGTCGCAAACGCCTATCTGAAAGCGCCGCCGATCCCGATACAGTGACATCTGCCGACGCGCGAATGCGGGTTCCGCGCCGGTCCACACAACAACACGAAGTCAAGGAGCATCAGATGGAACAGTACATAGACGGTTACCTGTTGAGCGTGCCCCAGGCCAACATCGAGGCCTATCGCAAAATGGCCGAGCTGGCCGGCTCGATCTGGCTGGAACACGGCGCGCTGGAGTTCCGCGAATGCGTGGCGGACGACATCGACGGCGAGGGCTTCGCTTCGTTCAGCGCCGCGGCCGGCGCGCGCGCGGGCGAGACCGTGGTGTTCTCGTGGATCGCGTTCGCCAGCAAGGCGGAACGCGACCGCATCAATGCCAAGGTCATGGCCGATCCGCGCCTGAACAGCATGTCGTGCGAAGGCGTGTTCGACTTCAAGCGCATGTGCTGGGGCGGCTTTGCCACGCTGGTCGGCAAAACCGCCCGCCCCCAGTAAAAAAAACGAGGCGGCCTGTCGATTGCGGCGGCCGCCATTCGTCGTGGGAAAGGACGGGCAGGCTGGTTGGCGCGCCGCCCTCCCCCAAGACCCAACCTTCATCCAGGATTTTCGGAGACACATCATGGCTACCCCCGCAAAGCAGGCGATTCCCGACGGCATGCACACCTTGACCCCGCACATCGTGTGCGAAGGCGCCTCGGACGCCATTGCGTTCTATCGCAAGGCCTTCGACGCGCAGGAACTGGCGCGCCTGCCCGGCCCCGGCGGCAAGATCATGCACGCGGCCATCCGCATCGGCGATTCGGTGATGATGCTGATGGACGATTTTCCCGAGTGGGGCAGCCTGGGGCCCAAGGCGCTCAAGGGCACGCCGGTGACGCTGCACCTGTACGTGCAGGATGTCGATGCCGCGATGCAGCAGGCGGTGGCGGCCGGCGCCCAGGTCACCCTGCCGGCGGCCGACATGTTCTGGGGCGACCGCTATGGCCAGGTAGTGGACCCGTTCGGCCACCGCTGGTCCATCGCCACCCACAAGGAAGACCTGACGCCCGAGGAAATCCAGGCGAACATGGCCAAGATGGGTCCGATGGAAGGCTGCGGCGATCCGGCCAACAAACCGGGCTGAACGCCAGCGCCCGCCGGCCAGGGCGGGCGCGCGCCCCGCCGCGCCGGTCAGCCCGGATACGGGCCCAGGAAATCCAGCTTGCCGATCGGCACGCCGACGTGGCGCAGGATGTCGTAGGCGGTGGTGACGTGGAAGTAGAAGTTGGGCAGCGCGAACGTCAGCAGATAGGCGTCGCCCTGGAATTGCGGCTTGAATTCACCGAAGCTGAGCGTGATGCTGCGCGCTTCGGCGCCATCGAGCGCGCTGGCCGGCACCGCGCGCAGATAGGCGATGGTGTCGGCCACGCGCTTTTGCAGTTGCTCGAAGGTGGTTTCCTCGTCGGGGAATTTGGGCGACTCGACCAGCGACAGGCGCTGCACGGCGAACTTGGACGCATCGCTGGCGCGTTGCACCTGGCCCGACAGCGGATACATATCGGGCGCCAGCCGGGCGTTGACCAGCGTGGCCGGATCGATGCCGTTGGCGGCCGCGTGGGCCGCGCCTTTTTCCAGCAGCGCGGCCAGCACGCTCAGGCCGCGGATGAAGACAGGCACCGAGGCCTGGTACAAGGACAGGGACATGATGATCAGTTCCGAAAAAGCATTGCCGGCCGGCCCCTGAGGTGGCGCCGGATCGCCGCACATGACGCGATGTTAGCGCCGCCACGGCAGGCGCGGCGGGCGGCCATGGCGACATCTGCATATATTTTTTCCGACCAATCGCGCCCTGGCCGGCCCTTACGCCGGCAGGCGCCGATGCCCCTGGAAGAAGCGCCAGATCAGTGCCGACGCATCGGGGCCGCCGCGCGCGTGGTAGCGCACCGCGGCGTCGCCGCCGCTCCAGGCATGTTCGATGCGGCTGATCTCGCACAGGCGCAATACCGCCTTGCGGTTGCGCAGCATGTCGACGCGCCGGTAGGCTCTTTCGGTGCCCAGGCCCAGCACCCGCTCGACCGTCGGTTCGTCCTCGGCCAGGCCATTGACAGCGCGGAACTGCTCGAACAACTGCCGGGCGTTGCGCGGCGCCACCGCCGGATCCATCTGCCCGTGCAGGATCATGGCGGGCATGCCCAGCCGGAACACCGCCGCATCGGCCACGTCCCGTAGCAACGGCAGCACCGGCTTGAGCGAGCCGCGCCGCATGGCGTGCAGCCCGGCCGCGGCGGTGTGCGCATCGCCCACCACCGGTCCCGAATGCATGGCCAGCGCCGCGATCAGCGCCGGATGGCGCAGCGCCACCAGCGCCGCCATGCCGGCGCCCGCCGACAGGCCGGCGATGTAGACGCGCTGCGGATCGAGCCCGTGCCGCGCGACCTCGGCGCGAATCAGCGCGGCGATCAAATCGGCCTCGCCGCCGCCGTGCTGCGCGTCGGGCTGAAACCAGCGCCAGCAGCGCTGCACCTGGCGCGTCATGGACTGCTGCGGATACAGCACCATGAAGCCGCCGGCGTCGGCCCATTGATTCATGCGCGAGCCGCGCGCGAAGGCCAGCGCGGTCTGGCGGCAGCCGTGCAGCATCACCACCAGCGGCATGCCCTGGCGCGGCGCCGCTGGCGGGGTATAGCGGGCGAAGCTCAGGCGCCGGCCATGGGCGTCGGAAAATTGCCGCGTGGCCTCCCAGCGGCCGCCGCCCAGGTTGGGCGCGCCCGCGCCGGCGGGATGGACCGCGCCACGCCGCGCGGCGGCCTGGCGCGCCGACGCGGCGCGCTGGCGGGCCTGCTGGGGCGCTGCCATGCGCAATGCCGCGCGCTGGATCCTGCCCAGCTTCTTCGCGGCATTGAAAAACAGATGAGCGAAACTGCGCGCCATGGTTTGGGCCTGTAAACGCTGTGTGACTCCACGGCGGCATTTGGCAGGTGCCTGGCCGCAGCGCGGCCCGCTGGCACCCGCCTGCGGGCGGACACCTGGAGCAGTCCGGCTCAGAAACGGCCGGAGGAAATCGCCGCGCTGCTGGTCAGCAGCTCCAGGCAGGACACCAGCGCCACCACGATCGTGATGATGGCAAGGACTTTGACGACCTTGCTGGTGCCGGGTTGCGTCAGTGTCGCGGTCATGCGCGTGACGATGTATGCCCCAACCATCAGGCCGATTGCCGGAATCATAGAAGCGCCTCCCCTTGAGAGTCTGTGCGGGCCCGCCGGATGCGTTGCCCTTCGATAACGCGTCGCGCCGCCTCTGCGGGCGGCTGATTGAGCGTGTGAAATGTATCACACAGTAACTTGTCCCCGCAGCTTTTCGCGCAAACCAACCTGGCCCGGGTTTGCCACAGATCAAGCGTTTCCGCCCCGCGCCCTGGCGGCGGCTTGAGGCGGCCGCGCAAAAACCTTAAGGTTGCAATCCCAGGTTCCATGTTCATTGCAGGCCGCGACAAGCCATGTTCCCGAACGACCGCCGCCAGACCCCGGGCGAGGAAATCGCCAATACCATCAGTCATGGACTGGGCGCGGCCGGCGCGCTGGCCGCGGCCCCGATCCTGATCGTCGCCGCCACGCGCCGCGGCGATGCCGCCTTCATTGCCGGCACCGCCGTGTTCGCCGCCAGCATGTGCCTGCTGTACCTGGCCTCGACGCTCTACCACGCGCTGCCCGACAACCGCGCCAAGCGCCTGTTCAACCTGCTCGACCATTCGGCCATCTATCTGCTGATCGCCGGCACCTACACGCCGTTCGCGCTCGGCGCCTTGCGCGGGCCCTGGGGCTGGACGCTGTTCGGGCTGGTCTGGGGGCTGGCGCTGCTGGGCGTGGGCCTGAAAGTCAGCAGGCGCCTGGACCGGCCGGCCATCTCCACCGGGCTCTACCTGGCCATGGGCTGGCTGGTGGTGATCGCAGTCAAGCCCTTGCTGCAGGCGGTGCCCGAAGGCGGCCTGTGGTGGCTGGTGGCGGGCGGTCTGGCCTATACCGGCGGCGTGGTGTTTTTCGTGTGCGACAACCGCTGGCGATACAGCCACTTCGTCTGGCATCTGTTCGTACTCGGCGGCACGGCCTGTCATTTCTTCGCCGTGCTGTGGTACGGCGCCGGCGCCGCCTGAGGGCGAGCCACGCCGCGGCCGGCGCTCAGTGGGTCGCTTGCAGGTACCCCGTGGGCGGCCGTCCCAACACGCGCCGGAACATGGTCGAGAAGGCCGCCGGACTCTGATAGCCGAAATCCAGCGCGATCGCCGTGACCGGCGTGCCTGCGGCCAGCCGCGCCAATGCCAGCACCACGCAGGCGCGCTGGCGCCAGGCCGCGAACGCCATGCCGGTCTGCTGGCGGAAATGGCGGCTGAACGTGCGCGGGCTCATGTGCAGGCGCGCGGCCCAGGCCAGCGGCGACTGGCGCACGTCGGGCGCGGCCAGGAAGGCGCGGCACAGCGGCGCCAGGCGCTTGTCGCGCGGCAGCGGGATGTGCAGCGGCAGCACCGGCGCGCGCGTCACCTCGTGCAGCAGCAGCGCGGCCAGCGCGCCGTCGCGGCCGGCGCGGTCGTAGCGCGCCGGCATGTCCACCGCCGCCAGCAGCAACTGGCGCAGCAATGGCGAGACCTCGACCACTTCGCAGACGCGCGCGCCGGCGCGCGCCGCGCCCGGCTCGATATAGGCGCTGCGGGTGCTGACGTCCTGCATGCGCACCTGATGCGCCACGCCGGCGGGAATCCACACCGCGCGCTGCGGCGGCACCACCCAGTTGCCGTCGCGCGTGGCCACGTGCATGACACCGGTGGCGCCGTATAACAGCTGCGCGCGGCGGTGCGTATGCGCCGGCAGCAAGGCGCCGGGCGCATAGTCGTTGCCGATGGCGACCACGGCGCGGTCGAGGCGGTCGTGCGGGTCGATGTGGGTATTGCGCATGGCGGCGGGTTTGGCCGAAACACGAACATTATTGTCCAATCCTCGAAAGCCAGCCAGCGCGCGCCATCCTATCGTGGCGTTTTCCCCTTCAAGGATGTTTGCGATGCTGTATGTGACTCTGGCGCTGTTCGGGGCCTTGAGCGGCGTGACCACCGTGCTGTTCGGCTTCGGTGGCGGCTTCGTGGTGGTGCCGGTGCTGTATGGCGTGCTGCGCGCCACGCACGGCGCCGATGACCCCATCGGCCAGGCGGCGATGCATATCGCGGTGGCGACCTCGACCTGCGTGATGATCGTCAACTCGCTGGCCGCGACCCGCCGGCACCTGCGCGCCGGCAACCTGGTGCGCGCTTATGTCTGGCCGCTGGCGGCCTTCATTGCCGCCGGCGCGCTGCTGGGCGCCTGGGCCGCCACCCGCGCCAGCGGCGAGCTGGTGCGCGACGCCTTCATCGCCTACCTGGCCGTCACCCTGCTCGATTGCCTGTTGCGCCAGGGCTTCATGGCGCGCCCACAGGCTCAGGCGGCGCGCCCGCTGGGCCGGGGCGTGGTAGTCGGTGGCGGCGTGGTGATCGGCGTGGTCGCCACGTTCCTGGGCGTGGGAGGCAGCGTGATGACGGTGCCGCTGCTGCGCCGCCGCGGCCTGCCCATGGCCAAGGCCGCGGCCATGGCCAATCCGCTGACGCTGCCGGTAGCCCTGGTCGGCACGCTCGCCTACATGGCGGCGGCGCGCACGTTGCCAGCGCCGCTGGCGCCCTGGATCATCGGTTATGTCGACCTGCTGGCCTTCGCCACGCTGGCGCTCGGCGCGCTGGCGGGCATCCGGCTGGCGGCGCCGTGGATCCCGCGCATTCCCGACCGGCTGCACGCGCGGGTCTACGTGGCCCTGCTGGCGCTGGTGTTGCTGAGCTTGGTGCTGGCGTAGCGCGGCGCCGCCCTATTGCGCGATAAAGTCCACCACCTGCGCCACCCGCGCCGGATCGCGCAACGCGCGGGTGTGGCCCAGCTTCTCGGTGGTCACCAGTTCGGCGCCCGGCCAGGCCTGGGCCAGCACCGCGGCGTCTTCGTAGGGACTTTCGCGGTCGCCGCGGTCGTGCATGATCAACAGCGGCGTCGCCATGGCCGGTGCCAGCCGCGCCGGTTCCATTTCGGGAAAGGTGATGCCGAGCCAGTCCTGCGCGCGCTGGAGCACCAGCGGCATGACCTTGGGCGGCAGGTTCATCATGCGCCGCGAATAGTCCCAGACGCTGTCATAGCGGCTGACCGGGCCCAGGAACACCGCGCGTTCGGCGCCAAAGCCGCGCGACAGGGCGAAGGTGACGGCGGCCGCGCCCAGCGAATGCGCGATCACGCCGTGGAACGGCCCAAAGGCCTGGGCCGCATGGGCCACGCAGGGCTCGAAGTGGCGCACCGAGGCCTGCTTGCCGCTCGAACGCCCATGCGCCGGCATATCGATGGCGACGACCTGGTAGCCGCGCTGGCGCAGCGGCTCGACATAGGCCGTCATCTGCGCGGCATCGCCGCCCCAGCCGTGCACCAGCAGCACGCGCGGGCCGCTGTCGCCCCAGGCGTAGTAATAAACGGTCTGGCCGTCGATCTGATGCGGTTCGGCGCGCGCCTGGGCCAGTACGCTGCATCCAGGCTCGGACGGCTTGAGCCGCGCCGGCGTGAACAGCAGCTTCTGCACCACCTTGGCGGTGGCGCCCGGCGCCACGGTGCCGGCAATGCCGAACACGGCGCCGATGGCCCGGGCGGCGATGGGCTTCTTGCGCGGCTTGCGCGCGGCGCCCGTATCGGCGGCGGCAACGGCGGAGAGCTTGTTTTCAGTCGTCATACGTTGTTTTATCCTGGTAGCAGAGACAAGCGAACGGCGGACCCAACAATCGATACAGAGAATACCCCGATTACCAGCGCGGCGGCGCGTTGCAGTCTTGCGGGGTTGATCACGCCGGCGCGACGCCCCGCCAATGCCGCGCCGAACCGGACCCAGATGAAGGCGATCGGCACCAGCACGCAACTGAACTGCGCCAGCGCCGTCAGATAGGCCGGCATGTGCTCAAAGGCACGCGCCGGAAACCATGCGGAGGCGAACACCAGTCCCTTGGGATTGAGCAGGGTGGCGACGAACAACGCCCCCGCGCCGATCGGTTGGCGGCCTCCCGCCAGGTCCAGGCCCGCGGAGCACCAGACCTTCACGGCCACATAGGCCAGGTACGCGCTGCTGGCCACGCGCACCAGGATGCCGATCCACGGATAGGCCGGCTGGACCGAGGCCAGGAACAGGCCCCAGGCGCTGATGCCGGCCAGATAGCCCGCCAGTTCGGCCCCCACCAGCGGCGCGCAGCAGCGCCAGCCGCGCGCCAGCCCGGCCGCGGCCAGCAAGGTGTTGGTGGGGCCGGGGGTCAGCAGGATGGCGGCGATGCCGGACACGAAGACCCAGTCGATGCCGGTCATGGCAACCGCTCCGTCAGCCGGTCACGCGGTCAATGTTGTGCTGGAACATGCCCAGCAACCCTTCCTCCAGCCCCAGCGTGTGCTGCGGATTGGCGCCGCAGCGCAGCCCGGCCTGCACCCCTTCGACAATGCCGAAGTCCTCGCGGTGGAACACCGCGTCGATGTTGCCGAAGCGCTGTGCCAGCGTCGCCTGCCCTTCCTCGCCGGCATAGTCGGCCTCGCGGTAGAGCATGTCGTGGGTCCAGATGGTCTTGTCGGGCGCGATCGGATAGAAGGAATTGAGCGACACGATATTGGCGTGGTTGATGAGAAAGGTATTGGGGAACAGCGTGTAGAACACCGAGGCGTAGTCCAGGATGCGCCAGGACTGCGGATCGTTGGCGGCCGCCTCCATCAGGTTGGTCTTGGCCGCGGCGATGCGGATGTGCAGGCCGTGCTCGAAATGCGCGATCACCCCTTTCTCGAACACCGGGCCGATGGTGTGCTTGTGCAGGATCGGCACGTGGTAGCGCTCCAGGTAGGTCTTGAGCAGCAGCTTCCAGTTGGCGTTCAGGGTGCTGACCTTGCGGCTGTGCAGGACCAGCTCGTCGAGCTTGAAGCCGGCGATCTCCTCGCTCATGTCGGCGCCCAGGCTGGCATCCAGATCGATGCTGGCGCCCGGCGTGGGATGCAGCCAGACCAGCCCCATGTGCTCGGTCACGGTCAGCTCCACCAGCTTGTGCTGCTGGCAGTCCAGATCGGGAAAGTTATAGGGCTTGGTCACGCCCTTCAGCTCGCCGTCCAGGCCATAGACCCAGCCGTGAAACGGACAGGTGAAGAACTTCAGTTCTGTCTCGTTGCCGGACACCAGGCGCGCGCCGCGATGACGGCACACGTTCAGGAAGGCGCGCAGCGCGCCGCCCTTGTCGCGCACCACCACGAACGGCAGCCGGTCCCAGGGACTGAGCAGATATGACCCGGGTTCGCGCACCTGGGTCGACGCGCCCACCACCAGCGGATAGTCGCGGAAAGCCGTGTCGAGTTCGCGCTGCAGCACGCCCTCGTCCATATAGACGCTGGCCGGCACCTGCACCACCCGGCCCAGCATGTCTTCGTCGCGGTCCACTTCGCGCAGTTTGAACATCTTCCGCAGGGTTTCGACTTGCGTTGCGTGTTTCATCTGTGATCCCAAGTCCTGTCAAAAGCGTTTTATGGAAAAAAAGCCCCGGCCCGCCGGCGCCGGGGCGAGCCGCTCATGCCGCGGCGGCCACCGGCACCTCGCGCAGATAGGCCCCGACCCGCTTGCCGACGGCGCCCAGGCCCAGGATCTCGAAATGGCCCGCGCCATCGACGATCTCCAGCGTGGCTTGGGGCCACGCATCGGCCAGTTCCTGCGCGTGCGCCGGCGGCACGAAGTCGTCCCGCGCGCCGTGGATCACCAGGCCGGGCAGGTCCAGCGTGCCGACGATATGGCGCGGCGCATAGTCGGTCCACAACGCGGCGCCATGGCGCCGCTCCAGCTCGGCGCACAACCGGGCCTCGATATCGCTGTCGAGCTGGTTGAGCTGCACGAACTTCTCGACCAGGAAGCGCGTGCTCGACGGCGTCGCGATCGAGACAAAGGCGTCGGCGCGGAACCCCTGATGCATGGCCGACAGCGCCCACAAGCCCCCCAGCGAATGGCTGACCACCGCGTGGATCTCGCCCAGCCGGGCGCAGACCTTGCGGATGAAGTCGCGCACCTGCACCGGGTCGGTGCCGCTGCCGGCGGCCTCGCCATGCGCCGGCATGTCGAACAGCACCACTTCGTAGCCCAGGTCCAGCAATTGTTCGGCCAGCGGCACCATGCTGCCCAGGTGGCTGTGGATGCCGTGCGCCAGCACCACGGTCGGCCCGGCGCCGCGTCGGTAGTACTTGTAGACGGCGCCATTGGCCTTGACCGAGAACGATTGGCAGCGCCCCAGGAACGCGCGGGTGAAAGCGTCATACGGCACCCGCGTGATGGCGCAGTACTTTTCCAGGATGGCCGCGAAGGCCGGGTCTTGCGCGGTATCCGCCATCGTCAGCTCCCCGCCATCGCCGCCAGGCACTGGCGCGCCCGCTCCGGCAACACATACTCGCCGTCCCGCTCGATCTGCTCGTACAGGCGTTCGACCCGCTCGTAGTGCGCGTCCAGGTTCTGGTCGAGCAGATGATGGCGGGTCTTGTTGTAGACGCCGAACTGCAGGTCGGTCAGCAGCTCGAACGGATTGATGTGGCCGTAGGGCGAGCCGAAGATCATCTTCAGGAACTCGTCGATATCGTGGTAACCCAGCGCGGTCAGCAGGAACTCGATGCCGGCGCGCTTTCGCTTGGTCTGGTAGGCGCGTTCCTTGGGATCGACGATGAAGTCCAGCCCGCTGGTCATACCGGCCGGATACTCCACCTTGGAGAAGCAGCGGAAGTCGATGGTGACGCGGTCCTCGGTGGCCTGCGGCAAGGTGCTGTCGGCGTGCGCCCGATAGTTGTCGAAGAACAGCGCCTGACCCACCTTGGAATCGCAGAACCACCCGGACGAGGGCTTGTCGGCGTATTTCTTCTCCCAATACTTGGCCATCAGGAAGTCGCGCACCGTGGGCAGGTCGATTTCCGACAGCAGTCCTTCGGTGTACAGGTACAGGGCCTTGTCGATGGCCGCCTTTTCCTCGGGCTCCAGGTCCATGTCCAGCATCTTCATGTAGACGAAATTCAGGTTGGGCGCCTCGACCTCGGCGTCCTCGAAGATGACGAACGGCTGGCGCGTGATCGGCGTGGGCGTCAGGGCGGTGTGGAAGCTCTTGTAATGCTTGGGAAAGCCCAGCCCCTTCTTGACCAGCGACGGGATCTGCAGGGCGATGCCGCTGGCCGAATGGGTGCCATAGGGCTTCTTGCCCGCCGGCACCACGAAGGCGTTGACCACGGTGGTGGCCGCCTGCGGGAAGTGCTCCATGACCTTGTCCTGGTTGTCGTCATAGAAGCGCTTGGCCGAGGGAATGAACAGGGCGCTGTTCTCGAACATGGTCGACAGCGGGAAATACGTACCCACCGACGTGTCCGAGAAGCTGCCCGCCACCTTGGCCTGCAGGCGCAGCTCGCGCCGCAGCTTGCTGGCCAGATCGGCATCCACATTCATCTGGATGACCTGGGTGGGCTGGTGCTCGGGATAGAAGCAGCAGGTGTTCAGGACGCGGTTGGGCGGCAGGCGCGAGGCCACGGCGGCCGCATCGACCGTGTAGCGGTCCAGCACGCGCACCAGATGGCGGGCGTGCACGCCGGCCGCCTCGTTCAGGAAGGTGCCGGTCTTCTGCCAGATGCCGGTGCCCTGGGCTGCTTGCGGCGCGGCGGTTTGCGGTTGCTCTTGCAATTCGAGGGTAGTCATTCAAATCCTCCACGGGTCGTGGAAATCGGTTTGAGAACGCCGCCCGGCGGGCGGCGCCTGGCTGGCGCCGCCCCGGCGACGGGTCGAACTGGCTCAAGCCGGCTGCGATACCGGCGCCAACTCCTGCGCCTGCCGGACGGCGGGCATCGCGGCCAGGATCCGGTCCACGTAGGGCTGGACATGCCTGGCATCGACCGGCGGGCAGGGATAGACCTCGCCGCCGAACACCTGCCGGCCCACCGGGAAGCCGTCGAACATCTGCTCCAGGTCGCTCTGCACGCCCAGGCCGTCCAGCACCGCCGCGATGCGCGCGATGGCGCTCTTGGGGTTGGCCTGCGCATACGCCAGCGCGTCGTCCTTCCACTGCTCGAACGGCACGCTGCCGACCTGCGCGCCCGCGCCGCGGATGTGCTGCACCAGGCTGTTGAAGCCAGGCGCCTGCGGGTTGGCGAAGTCGTAGTCCTGGCCGATGCGGGCCTGGTCGCGGGTCATGACCTGGGCGATGACCCCGGCCAGGTAGTCCACCGGCAGCACGCCGCCGATGTCCGACCCCAGCAGCGGGAAGCTGCCCATGGCGATGCAGCCCGAGATCAGGTTGTGCAGGAAGTCGCCGCGATCGAGCCGGAAATGGCCCGTGGTGGAACTGGCGCCGACGAACGGCAGGCGGTAGATCGAGGCCTTGGCCCCGCGCCAGCGCGCCGCCGCCACCATCTGTTCGGCCATGTACTTGGAGCTGAGGTAGCCGTATTCGCGTTCGTCCTTGGACACCTCGTAGCCCAGGTAGCGCGGCAGCGTGGCGGCGGTCGAGACGAAGTGCACCGTCTTGCCGCGCCCGCGCGAGGCCAGCCGCAGCACCTCGTGCGTGCCGACCACGTTGGGCGCCAGATAGTTGTCCAGCGGCAGCATCCAATCGACCAGCGCGCCCGAGTGGCAGATGGCGTCCACCTGATTCGCCAACTGATCGAACTCGTGCTCGGACAGGCCGAACAGCGGCTGGGTCAGGTCGCCCACCACCGGATTGAGCAGGGCCGCGTATTCCGGCTGCCAGAGATCGTACTTCTGCAGGATCTCCACCTGCCGCGCCATGGCCTTCTCGGCATCGTCGGCCCGCACCAGGCAGTAGGCGATGACGTTGGCGCGCAACAGTTCGTGCAGCAGGAAGGCGCCGACAAAGCCGGTGGAGCCGGTGACGAAGACGGCTTCCGGCTCCGCTTCCAGCGTCACCACGTTATCGAACTGCAATTCCGGCTCCAGGTAGCCGCGCCGCGCCACGCGGTCGTCCAGGCGGCGGCCGCCGGCCGCCTCCCGGGGCGCCGCGGCGGTCTCGGCCGGGGCTTCCTGGCTTTCCAGTCCCGCCTCGGTCAGCTTCTCCAGCAGGAACTGGCTCAGCGCCCGCAGGTTGGGATGGTCAAAGGCGATCTTGGCGGGCAGCGCCAGACCGGTCATGTCCGAGAGCTGATTGCGCAGCAGCACGGCGGTGAGCGAGTCGATGCCGATGTCCTGCAGCGGCAGGCTGACGTCCACATCCTCCGGCGAGGCGAACTCCAGCGCCTTGGCCACCTCGGCGCGCACCGCATCCAGCACCGCGGCCTCGCGCTGCTCGACCGCGGTCTCCACCAGCAGCTTGCGCAGGCCGGCGCCGCC
>NZ_CADIJV010000049.1 GCF_902859765.1 Achromobacter pulmonis | reverse complement strand
CGCCCACCACAGCGACACGCCGATGGCCAGCACGAACAGCAGCGACAAGGGCAGCAGCAGGTAGAGGATGGTCATGGCGCGGCCCCCAGCGCATCGCCGGGCGCCTGGCTGTCCGACCAATCGTGGCGCGACAGCCGCCACGAGTTGTACGCCACCGCCAGCGACAGACGCACCAGCGCGTGCCGGCGCTGCTGGCGGTCGGCCTCGGGCAGACGCCGAGGCTGGGCGAAGATCGATTGGTATCGCATGCGGCAGTACGGCTTGACGTCGCCTCCGGTTTTAGCGCCCGGCGCCTTGCGCCAACTTGCCGCCGGACGGCGGCGCGGCGCTTCCGAGCAGGTGGCCGTTGATCTCGATGCCGTACAGCGAATCCTCGGAATCGTGGTACTTGGCGCGAGTCCTGGCCACGGATTCGGTGTAGCGGGGATCTTGGGGGCGTTCATGCGCATTCATGAAGTAGGCCACGTCCCAGGCCTCCTGGTCGCTTAACAGACCCCCACGGCCCAATGGCATGTTGACCTTGATGAACCCGGCGGCGTTCTTTATCTGATGCATGCCGGCGCCCCAGTTGAAGGAGTCGGGCCCCCACAGGGCCGGGAACACCCAATGCGCGCCGTTCTTCTGGCCCTGGCCGTGTTCGCCGTGGCAGACGGCGCAGTTCTGGGCGTAGACCTGGCTACCGCGCAGGTAGTCGGCCTTCCGTGGCGGCGGCGGCAGCTTGGGATAGCCCTGGCCCTTGAGTGGCACACCGGTGGGGGCGTTGCCGGCGAGCCAGAACATGTATGTCTGCAGGGCGATCAGGACCGGATCATCAGCCGCGGGTGGCTTGCCGTTCATGCTGAAGCGGAAACAGCCCTGCAATCGTTCGGCGAGCGTGTTGACGTGGCCGTTCTTGGCGCGATACGCGGGGTACAGCACGTAGGCGGCCCACATTGGCGCGGAGTCAGGACGACGGCCAGCGTCCAGATGGCAACTGGCGCAATTCAGATTGTTGCCGGCGAACTGGGGGGCCTTCTGCGGCGTATGCAGGAAAATCTGCTCGCCCTGGCGGACGGTCTTGCCGAATGCCGTGTCCGGCAGCGAAGCGGCTGTTGGCGGCGCGAAAGCCGCGCGGGTATCCGTGCGCGCGGTGGGCGCCGCGGGAAGGGCCGGCGTTCGAACTGCGGGCGTATCGGCCGCCGGTCGAGGAGGGGACGTTGTCGGATACGCCGGGCCCGCGCGCCGGATCGCGGTGATCAGCACGATGGCGCCCAGAAAAAATAGCGCAAGGACGGCAGCCTGTAGCGGACGGAGGCGGGAGGATGGCGAGATCATGGTTCGGCTTTCGCGGCGTTTGCGGCAAACTGGTCGGCGGCCTTGGGCAGGCCGGCGTAGTAGGCGGACACCGCGTTGATTTCCGCGTCCGTCAAGCGCGTGGCGACGGACGCCATCAGACCCAGCGGACCCGGCGGACGCCGGTTTTCGCGCCACAGGCGCAGTTGTTCCGCGATGTAGGCGGCGGGCTGGCCCGCCAGGCTTGGGAAATGGGCGCCCACACCGATACCGCCAGGGCCGTGGCACTGGTTGCAGGCGGGTACGTTTTTGTCCCAGGCGCCGCGAATGGCGAGCCAGGCGCCGACCTCGTCGGGCTTGGGCGACTGCAGCGCGGTGGCGGCCAACCGGTCGGTGTCCAGGGGCAGGGGCAGCGCGGCGTAGAACTGCGCCACGGCCTCGCGTTGCGCCGGGTCCAGGGTCTTGGCGATGGCCGTCATGACCGGGCTCAGGCGAGAGCCGTTGGCGATGGCCTCGAGCTGGTCTTTCAGATAGGCGGCGCCAGTGCCAGCCAACCGCGGAAAGTTGGCCACTGGATTGCCTTCGCCGTGAGCACCGTGACAGAGCATACAGGCGGGGCCGCCGTTGGCGCCGTGGGTGCTTATCAATGATCCGTCAGGCGCGTCCTGCGCTGCGCCGGGCCGTGTCGAAAGCAGGCAGGAAACGAGAATCGCAACGCCCGCCCGGCGGGCGACGGATAGAAGGCGAGGACGCATGGGGAAAAGCTCCGCCGAAGATTTTGTCGTGACTATATTTCCAAAGACGACGACGTAGAACCGCTACGCCTAAAAGGTAGGACACAAAGATCATGCGGCGCGGACGCCATACTTGCGCCCGCGCATGCCCCAGGCGTGTTCGCGGCGCCGGGGCCGCGGTAAGGCGGTTGAATCGGCCTGCCGCGCTTTGAGAATATTCTTGGTTCGGCCGCGCAAGCTGAAATCTATGATCGCCAGATGATCGTAGACCTCCGTTCCCGGGAAGCGTTGACGGCGGCTCCAGGCCTGCCCATGCTTCTCCTGCACATGTTTGCCGTGGCGCTCACGGCATGCATCCTGGTGGGAACGGCGCTCTACGCGTATTGGTCGTTCAACGGCGAGGTCTCGAAATACCGCCGCCGCATGAATGCCGGCGCCTATAACGCCCAGCTGTATTTCGACCAGCGCGAGGCGCTGCTGCGCTCGGTGGCGGCCTCGGCGGTGCGCAACACCGACCACATGCCGGTCGCGCGCACGCCCAAGACCTTCGGCGCCACCGGCCAGATCAGCGTGACGCCGCTGGTCGACGCCGCCGGCGCCTACGAATGGGCCCTCGTCCTCACGCCGCGCGATCGCGCCAATGTGGCGCAATTGCGCGCCCACATCGTCTATGCGCCGTCTTCCGACGATGTCGTCACGCGCCTGCCGATCCGCGCCGATGGCGGCGCCGCGCCCATGTCCATCGAAACCGCCCGCTGGCTGGCCCAGTCCTTGCGCCTGCGCAACGCGCGGCCGGAGCCGGATGGCCGCACGCCCATCGTCTGGCTGCGCCCGCCCATGGACGAGGCCAATCGGTTGTTCCTCTATACCCCGGCCGACGTCGCCGGCGAGGAACGCACCTGGATCGGCCTGGAGGTCGGCGGCCTGGGCAGCATGGTCGAGGCGGAATGCGCCAGCGACGGCGCCGGCTATGCGTTGTACGACGGCCATGGCGTCATGGCCCTGCATGGCGGCCACCTGCCATCGCGGGTGGACCAGACGCCGGCCCTGCTGTCGCGCGATTCCTTCCGCCTGCGTGGCGACGGTTGGTGGCCGCAGACGCTGGTGCTGGTCAAGTCGGTTGGCGAGGCCGGCTGGCGGCTGGCCTATTACGTGCCCATCGGCGATCTGCTCGAAGACGGCGCCGGCGCGTTCTGGGCCGCGGGCGGCGTGGCCATGGCGCTGATCCTGCTGGTGCTGCTGGCGGTGCGCCATATCCGCGACCGGCTGGTGCGGCCGGCGCGGCGCCAATACGAGGCGCTGGTCGACAGCGTGGCGCTGAACCGCAAGATCGTCGACGTGGCGCCGGTCGGGCTGTGTCTGCTGCGGCGCGCCGATGGCGCGTTGCTGCTGTCGAACACGGCCGCGCGCCAGTGGCTGGGCGAGCAGGACCACTGGCGCCAGGCCCTGTTGCGGGCGGACGCCGGGACCGTGGGCCAGGAGTACACGCTCGCCGATGGCCGCAGCGCCTACGTGGCCTTCGCCGCCACCACCTACCAGTCCGAGGACGTGGTGCTGTGCGGCATCAGCGACATCACTGCCCAGAAGAACGTCGAACGCGCGCTGCGCCAGGCCAAACAGGCGACCGACCGGGCCAGCGAATCCAAGGCGATGTTCTTCGCCACCATCAGCCATGAAATCCGCACGCCGCTCTATGGCATCCTCGGCACGCTCGAACTGCTGGCGTTGACCGGCCTGAGCGACCAGCAGCAGCAATATCTCGGCACCATCCAGCAATCGTCCTCGACCCTGCTGCGCACCATCAACGGCACGCTCGATCTGTCGCGCATCGAGGCCGGCCGCGAAGAGCTCGACATCGGCGCGTTCTCGCCGGCCGATCTGGCCGAACAGGTGATGGCGAACTACGCCGCGCGTGCCCGCGCCAAGGGGCTCGACGTGTACGCGGTCACCGAGGTCGGCATGCCGAAGACGATGCTGGGCGATTCGATCCGCATCCTGCAGATCCTCAACAACCTGGTCAGCAATGCCGTCAAGTTCACCGAGGCCGGCCGGGTGGTGCTGCGGGCCAGCGCCACGGCCGATGGCCCGGGCCGCGCGCACTTGCGGTTCCAGGTGGCCGATACCGGCCCGGGCATCTGCGAAAGCCACCGCGCGCGGCTGTTCGAGCCATACTTCCGCGCCCCTGCGGGCCATGTCAGCGACATCGCCGGCACTGGCCTGGGGCTGACGATCTGCCGGCGCCTGTCCGACCTGATGGGGGGCTCGCTGTCGGTGGTGAGCGAGGAAGGCTTGGGCACCAGCATCTCGTTCTGCCTGACGCTGGAAACCGGCGAAGCGGACGCCGGCCCGCCGGTGACGCTGCGGCGGCTGCCGGTATATGTGGACGGGGCGGTGCCGGAGGTCGTCGACAACGTGCGTGGCTGGCTCGACGCCTGCGGCGCGATCGCGTTGCCCTACCGCCAGGCGGCCGACGGCGCCGAGCCGGACGGGGCGGTGCTGGTGCAGACCTGGCCGCCATCGACGCCAGAGCCGCGCTGGACGCGCCAGCGCGTGCGGGTGCTGGCCCCCGGCGCGCAGCAGGGCGCCTTCATGGCCAATGCCGTCTGCGGCGCGGCCAGCGCCTTCAATCCCGTCAGCATCTGCCGCGCGGTGCAGATGGCGCAGGACGGCGTCGAGCGCGGCGCGCTGGGCGCGGACGGCGCACCGCAGCGGCCGCTCGGGCTGCGGGTGCTGGTGGTCGAGGACAACGTCATCAACCAGCTGATCCTGCGCGAGCAACTCGAACACCTGGGCTGCGTCGCGACCCTGGCCAACAATGGCGACGAGGCATTGCAGCGGTGGCGCGAGCAGCCGTTCGACCTGGTCCTGACCGACCTGAACATGCCCATCGTCAATGGTTATGAACTGACGCGGGCCTTGCGGGACGGCGGCCACGCCGGCCCCATCATCGGCCTGACCTCCAGTTCGGCCGCCGAGATCGCCCAGCGCGGGCTGGCCGCGGGCATGAGCCAGGTGCTGTGCAAGCCCCTGCCTTTCATGGTCTTGGCTCAGACCCTGCGCGGCGTCGCAAAGGACATGACGTGAAACAGCTTTCCGACTACAAAGTGCTGGTCCTGGACGACCACGCCCTGCAATGCCTGCACCTGCGGGACCTGCTGCAGCATGCGGGCTTTGGCCGGGTGGACACGGTCGACAGCGCCGGCGAGGCGCTCGACCGCATCCGCGCCGAGGGCCACCACCTGGTGGTAATGGACATCAGCATGCCGGGCATGGACGGGGTCCAGTTCATCCACGAACTGGCCCGCCTGAACCTGCGGCCGATCCTGGCCGTGGTCACCGCGTGTTCGCGCCGCATGGCCAACAGCGTCGGCCTGATGGCCAAGGAGAACGGCTTTTCGATGCTGGGCGCCTTCGTCAAGCCCGTCACCGGCGAGCAGATCGCCGGCCTGGCCGAACGCCTGCAGCAGCGCGTCCCGCCGCAGGCGGCCGGCGCATCGGCCGACCCGGCCGACAACCGCCACCTGCTGGACCGCGACAGCATCGAATCCGCGCTGCGCGACGGCAGCATCCAGGCATGGTTCCAGCCCAAGAAGTCGCTGGCCTCCGGCGCCATCGTCGGCGCCGAGGCGCTGGTGCGCTGGAAGCACCGCGGCCTGGGCCTGATGCTGCCGGGCTCGTTCCTGCGCACGTTGCGCCAGTACGGTCTCGACCACGAGTTGTTGACGCGCATGCTCGCGGACAGCCTGACGGCCTATCGCGCCTGGCGCCAACGCGGCTTTCGCGTGCCGGTCTCGATCAACCTGCCGGTCAGCCTGCTGGACCGGCCGCAGTTGCCGGACGAGTTGTACGAGCAGGTCGCCCTTGGCGGCATTCCCGCCGAGGACGTAACATTCGAACTCCTGGAAGACGACATGACCGTGACGCCCGGCAATTACTATATGGGCGCGAGCCGGCTGCGGCTGAAGGGATTCGGTCTGTCACAGGACGATTTTGGCAAGGGCTACAGTTCGATGTACAGCCTCATCTCCACGCCGTTTACCGAACTGAAGATCGACCGCGCCTTCGTGCATGGCGTCACCCGCGACGAGGTTCGCGCGGCCGCGCTGGTGGCATCGGTGCAGTTGGGGCGGCAGTTGGGGCTGCAGGTCACGGCCGAGGGCGTCGAGACCATGGAAGACCTGCAATTCCTGCGCCGCATCGGCTGTGACTGCGTGCAGGGATTCCTGATTTCGGCGGCGGTGGATCTGGCGGCGTTCAACGAGCTGCTGGCCAATGAACCCCGCCATGGCGAGCCGCGTCCCTCCGTCCCGCGCGAGCCGGCGGCGGGACGGCGGCGCGGGGTCAACGGGCAACAGGGCCTGTGCGGGGATCCCTTTCGTGTGAACAGGCCCTAGAAGCATCTATGAAACTGGATACGCCGCTCATCAAGGTCATCCGCGCATCCCGCCGCCTGAACATCGCGTTGTTTGGGGCCTTGCCGTTGCTGCTGGCGCTGGGCGGCCTGCTGTACTGGGGAGGCCAGCGCATCCTGCAACAGGAAGAGGAAAAGCTGCGGGTCGACTTTTCCGTTCTGGTCGGCTATATCCACGCTCACGAGAGTGTGCTGCAGGGCCTTTACGCGCAGGGCCTGAGTCCCGACGGCCGGCGCCTGGTGGCGCCCGTGCCCGTCAGCGAGACGAGCGGATTCGACCGCGCTTCGTGGGCATTCTTCAACGGCCAGCACGCCATTGCCGCCATGCCGTTCTCGCTGCTGTGCCAGAGCCCCGACACCTGCCCCGTGAGCAACGGCATCTTCACCGGCATCGGCGGCTACCTGTCGGATTTCTATTCCACCCGCTGGGCGGCGTCGGTGTATCCGGCGGCCCCGCTGTTCGTCATCTCCCCGAGTCAGCAGGTCAGCCTGAGCGTGCCGGCGATTTCCACCGCGTCCGGCTACGAGCCGCTGACCCGGCAGACGTTCCTGTCGGTGGTGGCGACGGTGCAGCAGGCCGCCGGCGGCGCCGATCCCGAGGATCGCTCTGGCAGCGAGGGGCCGCGGGTGGCGTGGCTGCGCGACGCCGACCTGCCGGACTCCGTCATCGGCATGCTGCCGGTGATGCTGCCATTGAACGCGCGCGAGGGTGAACAGGCCAATCGCCGCAATGTCTACGCGGTGTCGCTGTTGAATCGTGGCCGTGTCAGCATCTCCGAGCGTATCCTGAACCAGCCGCTGTATGACCAGTTCTGGCTGCAGCATCGGGATGGCGCCATTCTGTTCGGCAGCGGCGCGCCGCCGCGCGTGGAGACGGCCGGTTTTCATTTCGGCGGCGACGGACTGGTGTTGCGCATCGTCGACAAGACCGGCGCCTGGACCGGTTACTACAAGCTCGACTATGGCAGCTTCTTCCGCGCCAACATGTGGCTGCCGTTGACGGTGCTGCTGATGCTCGCGGTGGGGCTGGCGGCCGGCGCCGGTTACCTGCTCTGGTACAACCGGCGGGTGATCCAGCCGGCCGAGATCGCCCACCTCGACATGGTGGAGAGCGAGGAATTCAACCGTACCGTGCTCGATACGGCGCCGGTGGCGCTGTGCGTGCTGTCGCGCCTCGAAGGCCGGGTGGTGTTCAGCAATGCGCTGGCGAGCCAGTGGCTGGGCTTCGGCGTGGGCGAGCAGCCCCAGGATTCGCCCGAGGCCAACAAGCTGTTGCGCCAGGTGCTGGGCGCCACCCGGCCAGGCACCATCGAGACCTTCCGTACCCATGAGGGGCGGCCGCTGTTCGTCGCCTTCGCGCCGACCCGCTACAAGAAGCAGGACGTGGTGCTGTGTGCCTTCGCCGACATCAGCGCGCGGGCCGAGATGGAGCACACGTTGGCCCAGGCCAAGCAGCAGGCGGATCGCGCCAACGAGGCCAAGTCCACGTTCCTGGCGACCATGAGCCACGAGATCCGCACGCCGCTCTATGGCGTGCTGGGCACGCTCGAAGTGTTGTCCCTGACCGACCTGGACGACGAGCAGCGCCGCCATGTCGATCGCATCCAGGATTCCTCGGTGATCCTGCAACAGCTGATCAGCGACATCCTCGACATCACCAAGATCGAGTCCGGCCAGCTGGCGCTTGAAATGGACGGCTTCGATCCGCGCGAGTTGCTCGAGAACTGCATTGCCTCGTATGCGGGCATGGCCGAGCAGAAAGGACTGGTCATCTACAGCTGCATCGATACCTCGACGCCGGCCTGGGTGGTGGGCGACGGCGGGCGCATCCGCCAGATCCTCAACAACCTGGTCAACAACGCCATCAAGTTCACCGATTCCGGCCATGTGGTGGCGCGCGTGCGCGCCGAGACCCTGCCGGACGCGCGCACCCGTCTGCACTTCCAGGTGGTCGACAGCGGCGTCGGCATCAGCGCCGAAAACCAGGCGTGCCTGTTCGAACCGTTCTATCAGATCGATAGCGGATCGCATCTGGTGCGGGGGGCGGGCATCGGCCTGTCGATCTGCGCCCGTCTTGCGAAATTGATGGGGAGTACCATCCAAGTGACCAGTGAATTGGGCCTGGGCAGCAGTTTCTCGATCGCCATCGAGCTGGACACGGCCGAGCCGCCACCCGGGCCGTCGCCGCGGCTGGAGGGGCTGCGCGTCTATGTGCGCAGCGCGCGCAAGGAGCTCAGCGAGAACATTTGCCAGTGGCTGATCTATTGGGGAGCCCAGGCCAGCATCGCGCCGGCGACCCTGACGCGGGACGAGGCCGGCGACGGCGTACTGGTCGATGTACACATCGCCGGCGATGCGGCGGCGCCGACCGAATGGCCGGGGCCGGTGGTGTCGGCGGGCGGCCGTGACGTGCATGGCACCGCGCTGTACCGGGCCGACCGGCACTATCTCACCAGCATCGGGTTCGCGCTGGAGCGCTGGGCCTGCGGCGATACCGATACCGCGCGCGAAGCCGTTTCGCGGCATTACGCGCCGTTGAACCTGCGCATCCTGGTGGCCGAGGACAACCCGATCAACCAGGTGACGATGTGCGACCAGCTGGAACAGCTGGGCTGCCAGGTGACGCTCGCCCCCGATGGCGCCGAGGCGCTGGCGCAATGGAACATTGGCGCCTTCGACGTGGTGCTGACCGACGTCAACATGCCGCGCATGAACGGCTACGAGCTGGCTGGCGCATTGCGCGCGCAGGGCGTGACGGTGCCCATCATCGGCGTCACGGCCAATGCGCTCAAGGACGAAGAGGCGCGCTGCAAGGCGGCGGGCATGAGCAACTGGCTGGTCAAGCCGATCAAGCTGAGCCTGTTGTGGAACCAACTGCGCGCACATCGGGGCGCGGGCGCACCGGCGGCCAGCCCGGAGATCGCCGCCCCCGCCAATGACGCGCCCGCGCGGGGCGCGCCGCCGATCGTCGGCAAGTATCGCGACGTCTTCCTGCAGACCATGACGCAGGACCTGGCGCGCCTGGAGCAGGCCCATGCCGACGCCGACCTGCGCGACCTGCGCGCGGTGCTGCACCGCATGCGCGGCGGTTTCGCCGCGGTGCAGGCGATGGACCTGTACCAGCAGGCCGAACAGGCCGAGGAGCGCCTGGTCGCCGATGGCCTGAGCGATGCGGCCCAGACCCTGCTCACGGCCTTGCAGGCCGAGCTGCGCAGGACGTTGGCCGAGATCTGAGGCGGGCCGCGCCGGCGTGGCGCCGGGCGGGACGGCAGGGGCTGGCATGGGGCGCGGCGCCTTGCCTTACCAGCGGTAGCTGACGTTGATCATGCCGCCGTAGCCGTGCTGGCTGCCGCTGCCGGTCAGGCCAAAGACATGGCCCGATACCTGCGTCGCCTTGCCGACGCGGCCCTCGGCGCCCACCTTCAATTCGAACGCGTTGCGCGCTGGTTGCGCCTGCAGCGTATTGCTGCCCATGCGCACCGCTGGGTCGGCGCTGTCATGCAGCCAGTTGGCGGCCAGGAAGGGACGCACGGCGGGCTTGCCGGCGGCCGCGGGCGCGGCGTGCGGATAAATCCGCACGCCGACGCGCGACTGCCAGGCGCCGTCGTTGCCGCTACCCATGCGGGTGCCCTGCAGCGTGGCATCGCGCGCGTCATAGCGGCTGTAGAGCAACTGCGCGTTCGGTTCGACCACCAGGGTGTCCAGGGCCGAGCCGGCGGCGAAGGGCTTGAGGGCATAGCCTGCTTCCAGCGAGGCGCTCCAGACGTGGGAGCGATAGCGTACCGAGCCCAGTTCGCTGCTGATCTGGTTGGTGTAGCGGCCGTACTGGATCCAGGTGTCGGCGTAGGCGCCCAGGCGGGTGGCGTCGTTCGCGTAGAAGGTGCCGTAGAGCCCGGCCGAATAGCCCGAGACCTTGCCGCGGGCGCGGGCATGGGTACGTTGGCCGCTGCCGGGCAGGATCAGGGTGGACACCGCGCGGCTGCGCGCGTCGCCGTAACCGCCCATCAGGCCGGCATAGAGGGCGCCCGCGCCGCCGAGCGGCGCCTTGAGCAGATCGCCGCCCAATTGCAGCACTGAACGGTCGGTGTCGACCTCGACGCGGCCCTCCGACATGCGCAGGCCGCTGTCGTGGCGGCCCTGCACCCGGGCCCACAGGCCGCGGCCGCGGCGCGCGTCGGCGTCGTCCTCGTCGCCGGCCGGTACACGGTCATGCAGGCCGTGGTTGAACAGGCGGGTCGCGGCCAGGCGGTTGCCGGCGTAGGCGCCGCTTTCGGGCGACACGTTCTTGAAGCCGCCGCCGGGCAGCATGGGATCGGGCGGGGTCACGGGCGGCGCCGGATCGCGGGGGTCGGGCGGGTCGGTCGGGTCCACCGGGCCGGGCGGGTTGACGGGCGGGGTGTAGTCCGAGGTCAGGTACCAGTCGGGCGCCACGCCGCCGTTGCCGCCGCGCACCAGGCTGTAGTCGTAGCCATTGAGCGAGACGGTGCCGGCGCTGGCGCGGTAGCCGGTGGAGCCGCTGTCCAGGTGGAACGCGTCGGCCGTGGTGGTGCCGCCGTTGATCGTCTGGACCACGCGTATCCCGTAGGTGGTCTGGCCGCCGCTGCCGCCGGCGTTGACGACGCGCAGCGCGGTATTGCCCGAGGCGGTGCCGCCATCGATGACCAGCTTGTCGGTGGGCGAGGCGTCGTCGCCCAGGCGGGTATTGATCACCAGCGTGCCGCCGCCGACGTAGTTGTTGACGGTCAGCGTCTTGAAGCCGCTGGCGCCGGCCGGCGCCGTGAAGGCCACGGTGCCGGCGTTGGCCAGCGTGCCCAGGCGGGAATCGCCACGCACGTTCCAGGTGCTGGCGTTGTCCACTGTCAGGCCGTTGACGCGGCCTGTGCCCCGCTGCACCACGGCGCCGGTCAGCACCGAGCCGTTCTTGAGCGAGACGTCGACGCTGCCGCTGTCGGCCAGCACGTCGCCGGTGAGGCGGGCGTTGGACGCGTCCAGCGTGACTTGTTCGCTTTCGATGACGGCGGTCACGCCGCCGTTGGTGACCGTGACGGCGCGGGAATGCAGTAGCACGCCGCTGTCGATGTCGCCGCCGGCGCGCGCAGTGATGTCCGAGTCCGAGATCAGGAAGGTGTGGCCGCCGCCCGAGGCGAGCAGGCCGGCGCCGTCCTGGGTGTCGATGCGGCTGCCATTGCGCAAGGTGACGGTGTTGCTCAGGCCGGCGCTGGTGAGGTAGCTCCAGATGCCGTTGGCGCTGGCGCCGGTGACGGCAAAGCTGGTGTTGTCCAGCGTGACCGCCGCGCGGTTGCTGACGGCCAGTCCGTTGGCATTGGCGCCACGGGTATTGACCCGGGAGTTGCGCGCCGACAGGCTGGCGCCCGAGCCGCTGGCGAACAGACCATGGGCGGTGTCGCCAAGGGTGTTGATGGTGACGTCTTCCAGCTCGATGGCGGCGCCGCCCATGCGCGCCAGGGCGCCGACGGCGCCATTGCCGGCGGTGTCGATGGTGACCCGGGTGGCCTTGATGGTGGCCGAGCTGCCATATTCGCGCGACAGGTACAGGCCGTGACCGCTGGCATCGCGGGTCTTGATGCGGCCGTCGAGCAGTGTGACCTGGCCAGCCCGGTTGTCCACGCCCAGCAGGGCCGAGGTGATGTCGAAGCCGGTGGCCGAGAAACGCGTGCCGGTGGACGGCAGCCAGACGCCAGTGCCGGAGGGCCCCAGCGCCGAGATCGAGACGTTCTCGATCTCGGCCGAGGTGTCCTTGGCGTTGATGTTGATGCCGTAGTTGTAGCTGCCGGTGGCGGTGAGGGTGGCATTGCGGATCGTGGCGGCCGACGGCGCGCCGCTGCCGGAACTGAGCATCACCGCCGAACCGCCCGCGGTCAGGCTGCCGCCGTCCATCTCGAAGCGGCCGCCTTCGACGCGCGCGCCCATGCCATTGGCGGCGTTGACCTCGGTGTTGCGCAGGGTCACCACGGCGTTGGCGCCGCTGACGCTGACGCCATCGCTGTAATTGCCGGTGGTGGTGATCCTGCTGTCCTGCACGGTGACGCTGCCGCCCGTTTCGGCGGCGGCGCCGGCGGCGTTGTAGGCATTGGTGCTGATGGTCACGTCGTGGGCCACGATGGTCGAGCCTGCGCCCGTCGCCTGCAGGCCGCGGCTGCCGCCGCCGGCAGTGGTGATGCTGCCGCCATCGAGGTCGATGCGGCCGCCGGACTGCGCATAGGCGCCATGCGAGTAGGTGCCCAGGGTGGAGATGGCGCTGCCGCCGACGGTGATCAGGCTGCCCTTGCCGGTGGCCGTCAGTGCGTGGGCGCCCTGGCCGGCGCCGACCGTCTTGATGACGCTGCCGGTCAGCGTCACGCTACCGCCGGCGCTGGCGCGCACGCCAATGGTGTTGGCGCTGCTGGCCGAGCCCGCAGTGATCGTCACGCCATCGCCGCGCGCGCTGTTGCCCGCGACCGATACGTCAAGCGCGGCGCCGTTGCCGGAATGGGTCAGGGTGTCGCCGTTGCCGAGCGTGAGCTGGGTGGCGCCGGACGGATCGTTGACGACCTGCTGGCCGAGTTCGGCGGCCTGCGCGGGATGGACAAATGCCGGCAAGGCGATGGCCAGCAGCCCGAGCATGATGGGGTTGAGCGAACAGTGCATGGTGGGTTCCTTGGCCCTTGGCCTTGGCGTACCCATACACATCGAACATAACCAGACAGAAAGAAGCTGGGGGCGCTGAAGCGTACTAGTGCGTATCGGACAAAGGCGATGACGTGTCAGTAGCTGTCATGGTGCGTTTCGGCGCAGCGGAAAAAAATAAGACGATTCTTAGATGGCCCGCATTGATTTGAAGGAAACGTAACAGGCGCCCGGCCGCATACGTGCCGCGCCGGACAGGCGTGCTTTGGCGCGGACTTCGCGGAAGATTCCCGATACCACGGTGTGGGTCTGGTGCCTGGTCAGCGGGGCGCCAGGCTGGGTGTGCGGCGCCGCCGCGCGTTGCGAGCGGGCTGGGGTCGTGCTGGTGCGCGCTAGCCCAGTGCGGCCAGCAATGCCTGCGCCTGGGCCACCACGTCGGTATCGTTGGGCCGGAACACCACCGGCAGCGCCTGCGCCAGCCGCGTGAAGTGCGCCTGGCTGCTGCGCACGTAGGCGGGGTCGTAGTGCGTGTCGATCAAGGCCCGCGCCAGGTCGGCGCGGCGGTCTTCGTCGACCAGGCGCAGCCAGCCGCCCACCGTGTCGCGGCTGTGCAGGCCGACCAGGCGCAACAACTGGGACTTGAAGCGTTCGGGATCGTCCAACAACTGCGCATAGTCCTGCTGCAGGTAGAGGGCGCGGTCTTCTCGGCTGGCCGTCACCGCGATGCAGGCGCCGCGATGCATCGCCTCGAGCAGCGGGGCGGGCAGGGCCACCGCGCCGATCCTGCGGCTCTCGGCCTCGACGAAGACCGGGCGGTGCGCATCGAGCTCTCGCAGCCGCGCCGCCAGCCGCGTATCGAAGCCCTTCTGCGTCGGCTGCGCCTGACCCGGCCGCGCACCCAGCAGCGAGCCGCGATGCGCCGCCAGGGCTTCCAGGTCGAGCGTTTGCGCGCCCGCTTGCGCCAGGGCGTTCAACAGGCGGGTCTTGCCGCTGCCGGTGGGGCCAGTCAGCACCACGAAGCGCAGCGCCGCCGGCAGCGTGACCAGGGTTTCGAGCGTGGCGCGGCGATAGGTCTTGTAGCCGCCATCGAGCTGGCGCGCGCGCCAGCCGATCATGTTGAACATCACCGTCATCGAGCCGGAGCGCTTGCCGCCGCGCCAGCAATAGATCAACGGACGCCAGCCCTGCGGCCGCGCGGCGAAGGTGGTGTCGAGGTGGCGGGCGATGTTGCGGGCGGCGATGGCGGCGCCCAGGCGGGTGGCCTCGAACGGCGACTCGCGATAGCGCGTGCCGACCAGGGCGCGTTCCTCGTTGTCGAACACCGGCGCGTTCAGGGCGCCGGGGATATGGTCGTCGGCGAACTCGAGCGGCGAGCGCACGTCGATGATGTCGTCGAAATCGTCCAGCCTATCCAGGCCGACAAGCAGGTGTTTCAAGGGATGGCCATCGCGGAATCAATGGCCGATTCTCGCATGTCGCGGCCGTCCGCCCTAGTCCGTGCGCGCGCGAAATTCCCTTAGACTTGTGGCATGGGTGAAATCAGAGTGAAAGCAATGACCGAAAACGCCGCGGCCGGATCCGCGCGCAAGGCGGCGCTGTCCCGCACCAAGCCGCCCGAAGTGCGCCTGGACGAGTTGATGGGCGCCGCGCAGGCGCTGTTCCTGGAGAAAGGCGTCGAGGCCACGACGATCAGCGAGATCACTGAAGCGGCCGGCGTGGCCAAGGGCACGTTCTATGTGTATTTCCCATCCAAGCAGGAGATGCTGGCGGCGCTGGGCCAACGCTATGCGCGGGAGTTCGTCGAACAGCTCGAGCGTGCGGTCGAGGCCTGCGCCGAGGACGATTGGGTCGGGCGCCTGCGCGCCTGGATCCTGGCCAATGTAGCGACGTATCTGCGGACCTACCGCGTCCATGACATCGTCTTCACCCATCCGCATCATCATGCGCGCGAGGGCCATACCGAGAATCTGGTGGTGCGGCAGTTGCAGGGCATCCTGGAGGCCGGCGCGGCGGCCGGGGCCTGGCGCGTCGACAATCCGCGCATGATGGCGCTGCTGATCTACGCCGGCGTGCATTGCGCGACCGACGACGCGATCCTGTCCAAGCTGCCGGACGCCACCGAGTTCGCGCGCGGCGTTGCCGACGCCTATCTGCGCATGCTGGGCGTTGCGGCCTAGGAATGCGCGAGCGGTGGCCGACGCGCGGCGCGCCGCTGGGGCGACGAAGCCCGGGTTCTGCAACGGTATGCGGGCCGAAACAGGCTATAGAAGGCGGCTGGCCGGTAGTCAAGAATAATGAACGGCGGGGGCGAGGCCGCTGCGTTTGTCGTTGCGGTTGGCCGAGGCTTACTTGCGCGATTTTCGAAACAACGCTATGATTCAAGGCTTGCTTTTTCACGCGCCCGTAGCTCAGCTGGATAGAGTACCTGGCTACGAACCAGGGGGTCGTAGGTTCGAATCCTGCCGGGCGCGCCAAGGTTTTTCGGGAATTCGCCGCGCACTGATCATGGTCGGTGTGAAGTAGATTCCAAGAAAAACCCAAGGGAAAAGAGAAAGCGGAAAGAAAGTAAAGTAAGTGTAGAAAGTAACTGCGGAAAGCAACTGCAGAAATAAGTGCAGTGCAGCGGCAAAATTATTCTGATATAATCTTGCCTCTTTACCGGAGCGCCCGTAGCTCAGCTGGATAGAGTACCTGGCTACGAACCAGGGGGTCGTAGGTTCGAATCCTGCCGGGCGCGCCAACTCACTGGATGGTGATCATCAAGAGGGTCGGGTCGGTAAAAGCAGTGCCAATGCAGTGAAAGCAGTGCCAATGGAAAGGCCTTTGATCTCGGATCGAAGGCCTTTTTGTTTTGCTGCGGTTCGATGCTTCGCGGTTCTGTGTTTCGTGCCGCCTGCCGGGGCGGCGTTGCCCGCCTTTTGCGCTGCGCCTCAGCCCGCCATGGCGGCAGGCGTGGCCGCCTTGCCTGTGTCGGTGACGGTATCTTTCCCGGCGTCGTCGTCCAGGCCCGAATTCTCCACCCCCAAACTGTCCCTTCCCCAATCGCCCACGGTGTACCAATCGTCGCCCAGCAGTTCGGCCGGGTGCATGGTGCGATCCGAGCCGTTGCCGCAGGCCAGCGCATCGGTGGGGCAGTAGCGGTCGCAGCCCCAGCAGATGCGCTCGGGATGCTTGGGGTGCAGCGGAAACTTCTTGGTCATGGCGGCGCCTCCTGGGCGCCCGCGGGCATCGCGTGGGCGTGTGCCGGACAAGCCGGGCGGGCGCCGTTTCATGGTGTGCCGCTGGCGGTGCGATGGACTTGCCGCCAGCATGCGGGGAGTGTGGTTCAGCGTAGCGCGCGGCGCGGGCGCGGGGCTTGATATGACGCAAGCCGTGCCGGCGCGTATGGCCGCGCCGCGTATCTGCCCGCCGCTGTGCGCGGCTAGTGCATGCGTCGAGCCGCGCCGATTTGCGGACCTGCGCAGCTTCATGCTATAAACACGCCTCTTTAGCGCGCCCGTAGCTCAGCTGGATAGAGTACCTGGCTACGAACCAGGGGGTCGTAGGTTCGAATCCTGCCGGGCGCGCCACCTCATTCGATGCGCGTCGATTCGTCGGCGCCGGCTGTCGGCAAAGATGCCGACAATAGCGGAGTGGCTGACTGCGGGTTGGCCACGGCGGCTGACAGCAACGCATCACGCATCCTGGCAACGGCCTGGCGATTTTCGCCAGGCCGTTTTCGTTTGCGCATCCGGTTCGGGTAGTTCAGGGCAGGGCCGCCGACTACTTCCGGATGTCCTGGCGCTGGCGCTGATAGTCGTCGTAGGAGGTCGAGGCCGCGCTCATGCAGCGCTGGCGTTCCTGCATGTCGGAGATCCTGCCGCATTCGTTGCGTTGCCAGGCCTGCCCGAAACCATAGGCCTGTTGCGACGAGCAGGCGGTGGCGGAGACGGCGGCGGCCAGGCTGGCGAGGAGGGCGAGATGGCGCATGAGGGGTTCTCCTGGAATGAGGCCGAGTGTACAGCCTGCGATTTGCGCCGCGACCATGAACGCCATCGATATCCGACTCGCCGCTATTGCCGACGCGCCCCCCGCGTCGCGCCGCCGTTCGACGCCTACCGCCAGTTCTATGCGCTGACGGCCTGGCTACGCGGGGGTCACCAGACGCGGTACACGCGGCCGGTCTGCGCGCCTTCGACGCTGCGGCTGTAGGCCAGCGCCACGCGCGCGGCGGGCGCGGCCTCGAAGCCCGGGAAGTAGGGGCCGTAGCCCTCCCAGGATTCGCGCAGCACGGTCGGGCTGACCGAATTGATGCGCGCGTCGCGCAATTCCACGGCGGCGCCGCGCACGAAGCCGTCGATGGCCGAGTTGACGGCGCTGGCGTTGGCGCCGAAGCGTATCGGCTCGTCGCTGACGATGCCGCTGGTCAGCGTGATCGAGCCGCCCTGATTGAGATAGTGCTGGCCGATCAGCGCCAGATCGACCTGGCCCAGCAGCTTGTCGTGCAGGCCGATCCTGAATTGCTCGGCGGTCATCTCCGCCAGCGGGCCGAAGTGCAGGGCGCCGGCGGTGGAGATGATGGCGTCGACCTTGCCGATGCGCTCGAACAGGGCGCGGATGCTGTCGCTGCGGGTGATGTCGACCTGGTACTGGCCCTGGGTCTTGCCGACGGCGATGAGGTCATGGCGTTGGCCGAGTTCGTGGGCCACGGCGCGGCCGATGGTGCCGCTGGCGCCGATAAGAAGGATCTTCATGGGGACTCCTGGTATTCATGGGAGGGGCGCGGACGGGGCGTTCGCGCATGAAAGCATTCTGCGGATTCCATTCCTGTGGAAAAATCCGGGAATGGTTGGAACACTTCATACCCAGGGTGCGTAATTCATGGATCGTCTTCTCAGCATGGAGGTCTTCGTGGCGGTGGTCGAGCTGGGCAGCTTGACGGCGGCGGCCGCGCGCCACGAGATGTCGGCGGCCATGGCGGCCAAGCACATCAAGGGCCTGGAGGCGCGGCTGGGGCTGCGGCTGATGAACCGCACCACGCGGCGCCAGAGCCTGACCGAAGCGGGCCAGGCCTACTACGCGCGCTGCAAGACGATCCTGGCGGATATCCGCGAGGCCGAGCAGGGCGCGGAGGCCCTGCGTGTGGCGCCACGCGGTACCCTGCGCATCACGTCGACGGTCTCGTTCGGCTCGTTCGCGCTGGCGCCGGCGATTGCCGAATACCTCGACCGCTATCCGGACGTGAGCGTGGAGCTGGCGTTGAGCGACGTCGTCGAGGACCTGGTGGCCTCGCGCTATGACCTGGCGGTGCGCATCGGCGAGCCGCGCGATTCGGGCCTGGTGGCGCGCCGCATCGGCAGTTACCAGATGATCATCTGCGCGTCTCCGACCTATCTGGCGCGTCATGGCACGCCCGCGACGCCGGCCGACCTCGCTGGCCACCAGTGCCTGGATTTTTCCCATTGGAGCCGGCGCACCGGCTGGCGCCTGGGCGATGGCGAGGATGAGGGCGGGCAGGCCGGCTATCCGCCAACCAGCCGCTTCCTTGCCAATAACGGCCAGGCGCTCAGGCAGGCGGCATTGGCCGGATTCGGCATTGTGCTGCAACCCGAACTGCTGCTGGCCGAGGACGTGCGCGCCGGCCGGCTGACGCCGATCCTGCGGCCCTACTGGCCAGCGGCGCGGCCGGTCACGCTGCTGTACCCGAAGGACAGGCAGGCATTACCCAAGCTCACGACGTTCGTGGAATTCGTCGTGGCGCGGTTCTCGGCGAAAACGGCGCGAAGGTGAGAGGGGCGTCAGGCGCGTCGTCGGTCCACCGCCGTCAGGTTCAAGCCGCTCTTGAGCAATTGGTAGGCCTGTCCGCCCAGCCAGGCGACTTTCTCGCCGGAGCTGGTGCGGCAGACGCAATGCGTCTTGGGATCGAAGCGGGATGTGCCCAACGCGGAATAGGCGTCGGGGTCCGACACGAATCGTTCGATGCGATAAAGCGTGCCGTCGGGGGCGGTGGCCAGGACATCGGTCAATCGTCTTGCGGTTCCGAGCATTTTGGATACCTCCCATGCGCGGGCCGTTTTTTGCGCGGCGCCATAGTTGTTCGAACACATCATCAGGCTGGGCGGCGATGGCCCGGCGTCAATGAAAGTGTCCTCCTAACGATGCATCATCGAGTTGGTCGGGCGTCACTCCCAGGGCTGCCGAAATCCGATCCAGGATGATCTGGCGGGGCCGCGGGCGGGGCCTTTCCAATTCGATGTAGATGGAGTGGTCCACTCCCAGCCGGGCAGCCATGTCAGCGGTGCTGATGTTCAGGTGCTCGCGCCAGGCGCGTATCAGGCTCCAATCGTTGCCGGTTTTTAGACTTGCTACAGCTGATGGTACGACGTTTTTTGGTCCCGTGGGCGGTTGGGGCGCGCTTTCGGGGCGGCAGGCGTCGCGCAGGGTATTGCAGGCCTGGGCATCGCCGCCGGCGTCGGCCGGTGGCGGCGCGGCGCTTTGCTCGGCGGTGAAGATCGTGCCGCCATTGACCTGGCGATACCGGTTCTCGCCAATCCAGGCGAGCGCCTCGCCGTTGTCGAGCATGCATTCGCAATCCAGGTGGTAGTTACTGGGAATGCTCTCGAGCTTGGCGATGGTTTCCGTGGTTGTGGCGTGGCGCACCACGCGGTGCAGCACACCGTCGGGCGAACGCACGAACACGTCGGGAAGTCTCCAGGAAAACGGAATGATGATCTCCACGCCTGCAATGGTTTGATGCCACTGTATCCCGCTGCTTACGCGATGGGATGTGGGGTTTCCCCTGCATCGCGCGCGTTTGTCGATGGTAGATCCGATCGCCGCAAACATCTTCACAAATCTTCACGCGATCACTGTTGCGGCGCGAGCGCGCGGCGGCAAGATGGCGGATTCCCTGCAGGAGTCGCCGCGATGTTTTCCTCCGTGACGACAGCCGCGCCGCGGGCGCGCGCCATGGCGTGGACGGCGCTGGGATTGTCGTGTGCCTTGCACGGGGCGGTTGCGTGGTTGTTGTGGCGCGGCGCACCCGAGCACGCGGTGAAGCCGGCGCGGCATGACGATTTGTTCGTGGACCTGCTGCCGGCGCCATTGGCGCGGGCCGAGGCGCCGGTGCCGGTATTGCCGCTGACGCGGCCGGCCGGGGCGCAATCCGGGCCACCGGCGCCGGCATCCTCGTTGATGCCGGCCGGCACTGCGTCGGCGCGGCGGCCGGGCGCATCTCCGCGCCAGTCCGCCTCCGCGCCATCGGCCAAGTCAGCGGCGACGCCAGCGCGCGATTTCCGCTGGCGTCCCGAGGACGCGGCCGCGCTGGGAATGCCGCATGCGCAAGGCGAGCCGCGCGTGCGCCTGGCGCCCAGGGCGGCGCCACAACCGTCGGCATTGGCTCAAGGTATCGCGCGCAGCGCGCGGGCGTCATGCCGTGACGCGCATGCGAACCTGGGATTGCTGGCCGCGCCATTACTGCTGGTCGATGCGTTGCGCGATGACGGCTGCAAGTGGTGAGGCGGGGCGCTGGCGCGAGCGCGCGGCGGTCAGAAACCGGCCGCCGCCAGCAAGCGTGGCAGGAGTCCGGCGGCCGCGCCGCGCAGGTTGAAATGGGCATGCGGGTCCAGCGGCGTGGCGGCGGGATTGACCTGGGCCACCGTGGCCCCGGCGCGCAAGGCGCGCAGCGGCAATTCGGCGGCGGGATGGACCAGGGCCGAGGTGCCGATGCTGAGAAACAGATCGCAGTCGCCAGCGGCCGCCAGCGCGGTCTGCCAGGCGTCGGCGGGCAGGCTTTCGCCGAACCAGACGACGCCGGGCCGAATCGGCGCGCCGCAGTGCAGGCACGCGGGGGGCGCGAGCGCGCGGCCGGCAGCCGGTTCGTCCTCTGGTGCATTTTCTGGCGCGGCGGCGGCGCGCCGCCCGCAGGCGCTGCAGCGCGGCGCGTGCAGACTGCCATGCAGATGGACCACGCTGCCGCTGCCGGCGCGCTCATGCAGATCGTCGACGTTCTGCGTGACCAGCGTCATCGCGGGCACCTGCCGCGCCAGCGCGGCGATGGCGTGATGGGCCGCGTTCGGCTGGGCACGCGCCACCTGGGCGCGGCGCCATTCATACCAACCCCACACCAGATCGGGCTGCGCCGCAAAGGCCTGCGGGGTGGCGAGCGCGCGCGCGTCGAAGCGCGCCCACAAGCCGGTCAGGGGATCGCGGAACGTGGCGATGCCGCTTTCGGCGGACACGCCGGCTCCGGTGAAGACGAGCACGTGCCGCGCCCGCGCCAAGGTGTCGGCGAGCGCGGGCGGGATGGGAGCAAGATCGGTGTGCATGCCTGGCCGGCGATGATGAGCGAGTCCGTTACGCTGCCCGCGCGGACCCGGTGCTGTCAAGCGCGGCGTGGCGCCGCTGGCGGGACACGGGTCGGGCGCGGGCCGGGGCGCGCCGATGTCGATTGCGATGACCGTCCCAAATCGTGGATACTGGAATGCCAAATTGGGACTACCAAGGGTCAGGCCCGCCGTGGGCCGCCCCCGATCCGGAGACATGCAATGCCCGAAGCCCTTGCCGGCCTGGACCGCCTGCGTCATTTCATCGCGACCGCGACCCGCCTGGCCACGCCCGCCGGGCTGGCGCAATCGCCCGACCTGCAGGCGGCGTTCGCGGCCCTGATCGCGCACGACGACTGGCTGCCCGAGGCCTGTACCGTGCCGCATCCGCAGTACTACCAGCAATACCTGCTGCATTGCGATCCGCTGGAGCGATTTTCGATCGTCAGCTTCGTGTGGGGCCCGGGGCAGCAGACGCCGGTGCATGACCACGAGGTGTGGGGCTATGTCGGCATGCTGCGCGGCGCGGAGGTGAACCAGCGCTATGCGCGCGATGCCGATGGCAGGCTGGCGCCGCGTGGCGGACCCGAGACGCTGCGGCCCGGCGATGTCGAGCGGCTGTCGCCGCAAGAGGGCGACATCCATCGCGTTTCCAACGCCTTCGACGACCGGGTGTCGATCAGCGTGCACATGTATGGCGGCAATATCGGCGCGGTCTCGCGCCATGTCTATGATCCGGCGACGGGACTGGCCAAGCCTTTCGTGTCGGGGTATTCGGGCGCCGCCGTGCCCAATCTGTGGGACCGCTCGGCGGCGGTGCGCGCGTGCCTGCCGGCCCAGGCCGCGTGAGGCGCCCGCGGGCCTGTTCGCGGCGCGCGCGCCATGCTATGTTCGTGTCCTAAATATTGGGAAACCAGGACATGGACAAGACATTGCTCAAGGGGCTGATGGTGCTGGAGGCGGTCACCGACGTCGATAATCCGCCGCGCACCATCGATGCGCTGGCCGCGCGCGTCGGGCTGACGCGCAGCAATACCCACCGCACGCTGCAAACCCTGATCCACGCCGGCTATGTCGTGCGCGACGACGACGGCGGCGGCTATCGTGGCGCGGTGCGGCTGTTCGAGCTGGCGGCGCGCCAGCTGGGCCAGTTGGACCTGCGCAAGCTGGCCGCGCCTTTCATGCGCGCGCTGGCCGACCAGACC
Source organism: Achromobacter pulmonis (assembly GCF_902859765.1). Classification (GTDB taxonomy): domain Bacteria; phylum Pseudomonadota; class Gammaproteobacteria; order Burkholderiales; family Burkholderiaceae_B; genus Achromobacter; species Achromobacter pulmonis. The sequence goes on along the minus strand of NZ_CADIJV010000049.1, from coordinate 2,810 downwards.
GGCGAGACCGTGCATCTGTCGGTGCTGGACGGCTTCGATGTGGTGTACGTCGACAAGATCGACAGCCCGCAGCCGATCCGTGCCTATTCCATGGTGGGCGGGCGCGCCCCGGCCTACACGGTGGCCACCGGCAAGGCGCTGCTGGCTTATCAGGCCGAGGGCTATATCGAGCGCTATGCCGACAAGCTGACGCGGCATACGCCGGCAACGCTGGTTTCGATGCCTTTGCTCAAGGAGGAACTGCGCAAGGTGGTGCGCGCGGGCTATGCGATCAATCGCGGCGAATGGCGCGAAGGGGTGGGCGGGCTGGCGGTGACGCTGTTCAACAGCCTGGACCAGCCGGTGGCGGCGGTCGGCATCTCGGGGCCGCTGGACCGCTTGAGCGCGGCGCGCATGAAGCAGCTGGCGCCGGAAGTGGCCGCCTGCGCCCAGGCCATTTCGCGGGGCCTGGGGTACCGGCGCGGCTTTCTGGGCGAATAAGCGCCGCGCCGGCCCGTGGGCGGGCGCCAGTCTAGCCGCGGTCGCCGGCGCGCAGCCGCGCCAGTTCGGCGGAAAGTTCGGCCACCAGTGCCTGGGCCCGCGCCAGCGGGTCGGGGCCGGTGGCCGGGGCCGCAGCGGGGGCGCCGGCGGCGGGCGTATCGCGCAGGCGCGGCTGCACGTTTTCGTGGCCCACGCTGACATCGACATCGAACACCAGCTGTTCGGCGCGATGCCAGGTGCTGAACCATTCCAGGGGCCGGCCATGCTGGTCCATGCCCTGTCCCTCGAGCATCAGCAAGGGCGTGCCCGCCGCCACCTGCAGCAGGCCGGCCAGGGCGGCATCGGCCGCCACGGCCCGGATCTGGTTGCGGCCGGCGCCGGGATGCAGGCCGAATCGCCGCGTCAGCACGCCGTGCAGCGAAGCGTTGGTGAGTTCGTCGGCGCGCAGTCCGGGCACGGCGGTGGCCGGCAGCCAGGTGCGGACGTAGGCCAGCGGCGCGTCGGCAACATGGCGCACCCGTTCCAGCAGCAGCAGGTCGCTGCTGCCGAAGAACTCGGCCACCGCCTTGGGCGGCTCGGCCGGCGCCAGGTCCAGCACGCGCGTCTTGAGGGTCACGCCGGATTGCGCGAACTGCTCGTACAGGCCGGTGGAGCGCTGCACCAGGCGGCGGTGTTCGCGGGGCGCGGCGACCATCGCCGGGCGCCCGGCCTCGCGCTGGATCAGTCCTTCGGCCGCCAGCGCCGAGAGCGCCTGCCGCACCACGCTGCGGGCCACGCCGAAGTGATCGCACAGCGTCGCCTCGCTGGGCAGCAAGGCGCCTGCGCCGAGCTTGCGGCTGCGGATGTAGCCGCGCAACAGCGCCGCCACCTGGGCATGCAATGGCACCTCGCCGGAACGGTCCAGCGCGGGCAGATCTTCAGCGTTGGCGGGCGCCATGGAATCAACCTCCTGTTTGAGCCCGCGCAGTTTCCCATACATGCGTCCAGCCGGGTGCCAGATGCGCGGCGCGCTCGGCGGCCAGGATCAGACTGTCTTCGCGGGCGATGCCCTGGCCCGCGATGTCGAACGCGGTGCCGTGATCGACCGACACGCGCACCACCGGCAGGCCGACGGTGATGTTAACGCCGTCGTCGCCATAGACGGCCTTGAAGGGGGCGTGGCCCTGGTCGTGGTAACAGGCGATCACGAACTGCCACTTGCCGCGCACCGCCTGCGGGAACAGGGCGTCGGCCGGGATCGGACCGGCCGCCAGGATGCCGGCGGCATTGGCCTCGGCCACGGCGGGGGCCAGGATGTCGGCGTCTTCGGTACCGAAGATGCCGTTCTCGCCGGCGTGCGGATTCAGGCCCGAGACGGCCACCGGGCGGTCGCCGCGGCCCAGGGCCTTGGCGAACGAGCCGGCCAGGCGCAGCACCGCGCGCACGCGCGCCGGGGTCAGGTCTTCGATGGCCTGGCGCAGCGACACGTGGGTGGTGGCGTGGAAGATGTAGAGGTCGCCCGCCGAGAGCACCAGCGAGAAGGTCTTGACGCCGAATTCGTGCGCCAGCAGTTCGGTGTGGCCGGGCCATTTGTGGCCGGCGGCGTGCATGGCGGCCTTGTTCAGCGGGGCGGTGACGATGCCGTCGACTTCGCCGGCGCGCGCCAGGGCGCAGGCGGTGGTGACAAAGCGCACCGAGCCGTCGCCGGCGTCGGCGCTGATCTCGCCGAGCTTGACGTGGCCCAGCGAGGGGCCGGCCTGCAGCACTTCGATGGTGCCGGGCGCATTGCTGGCGTCGGCGGGGCGTTCGACGCGGCGCACGATGGCGGGGTCGCCGCCGAGGCCGCGCACCGCATTGGCCATCACGTCGACGTCGCCAATCACGACCAGGCGCGCCTTCTGGCGCAGTTCGTCATGGCCCATCAGCATCTTGGCCGTGATCTCCGGCCCGATGCCGGCCACGTCGCCGAGGGTCACGGCCAAGAGCGGCAGCTTGGGGGCGGGGGTTTGTGTCATCGCTTGAATCTCCTGTCGCGGATCGCGCGCACGGCGCGAACCAGTACGTCTTCGGCGCCAAAGCCGCCGGCCTTGGTCACCACGGGCAGGCCGTCGGCCGTACCCCCGGTCAGCGTGCCCAGAGGCACGCCGCCCATTACTTCGTCCACCAGGGCGATGCCGCTGGCGCCTAGCGCCAGCAGCACCTGGCGCGCGCCGTCGCCGCCGGTGGCGACCACGCCCGCGGCGCGCGAGGCGCCGATGGCCTGCGCCGCCAGGGCGCCGAGGCGCCGCGCTACGGTGTCGGAATCGAGTCCTTCGCGCTGGCCGGCCGGCGCCAGCAACAGCAGCGTGCCG
>NZ_CADIJV010000048.1 GCF_902859765.1 Achromobacter pulmonis | reverse complement strand
GTGGGTAGCAAGGCCGCCGCCGCTGGCGCCGCGGCGCGCTTGGGCAGCACGGTCTGGGCGCCGGCGATGCGGAACACCTCGATGGCGTGGCGCAGCTGCGCGCCGCGCGTGCGCAGGTTGTCGACCGCGCGGCTGGCCTGCTCGACCCGCGCCGCGTTGCGCTGCGCGGCGCTGTCGGTTTCCGAGATGGTGCGGCTGACATTGTCGATGCCGGCGTGCTGTTCGTTGGATGTGGCGGCGATCTCGTTGACGATCTGGGTCACCTGTTGCACCGAGCCGACGATGTCGAGCATGGCCTCGCCAGCGCGCTCGACATGGCGCACGCCGTCCTCGACCCGATGGTTCGAGGCCTCGATCAATTCCTTGATCTCGCGCGCGGCGGTGGCGCTTTTCTGCGCCAGGCTGCGCACTTCTGTGGCCACCACCGCGAAACCCTTGCCGGCCTCGCCGGCGCGCGCCGCTTCCACCGCCGCGTTCAGCGCCAGGATATTGGTCTGGAAGGCAATGCCATCGATGATGCCGACGATCTCGCTGATGCGCGCGGTGCTTTGCACGATGCCCTGCATCGCCCGCACCGCGTCGTCGACCACTTCGCCGCCGCGCCGGGCCACGTCGGATGCCTGGCTGGCCATCTGGTCGGCGCCGTGGGCATTGGTAGCGGTCTGCTTCACCGTGGACGCGAGCTGTTCCATGCTGGCCGCGGCTTCCTCCAGCGAGGCCGCCTGGTGCTGGGTGTGGGCCGAGAGGTCGGCGTTGCCATCGGCGATCTCGGCGGCCGAGGTCAGCGCGCTTTCGATGCCGTTGTGAACGTCGCGGGTGATGCTGACCAGGCTCTTGCGCATTACTTCCAGCGAAAATTTCAACGCGCCGATCTCGTCGCGGATGCTGGCCGGCGGCAGGGGGGTGCTGAGATTGCCGGCGGCGATCTGGCGGGTGAAGTCGGTGGCGGTGACCAGCAGGCCGGTGATCGAGCGCGCAAAGCCCCAGCCGGAGGCGAAGATCAGGATCACGCCCGTGGCCAGCATGGCGCCGGCCAGGGCGATCTCTTCGGTGCTCATGCGGTCGAGCATGCCGTACAGCGCTACGCCGGCCGCGCCCAGGAACAGGCTGGAGGCCAGCATGGCCCAGGCCAGCATGCGCGAACGCACCCCGGTCAGGCGCCACAGTTTCAGGCAGGCCAGTACGCCGCGCAGGCCGGTGGGCTTGACCTGGCCGCGGCTGAGCTTGAAGCCGCGCGCGCTGCCGTCGCGCAAGCGGCGGTAGGCGGCGTCGGCGGCCTCGATCTGGGCGCGGCTCGGTTTGACCCGCACCGAGGCATAACAGACGGTCTCGCCGCGTTCGATGATGGGCGTGACGTTGGCCAGCACCCAGTAATAGCCCCCATCCTTGCGGCGGTTCTTGACCACGCCGGTCCAGGATTCGCCGCGCTGGATGGTGTGCCAGAGATCCTCGAAGGCGGCCTCGGGCATGTCGGGGTGGCGCACGATGTTGTGGGCCGCGCCCACCAGTTCCTCGCGCGTGAAGCCGCTGACCTCGACGAACGCGGGATTGGCGTAGATGATGCGGCCGCGGGCGTCGGTGCGCGAGATCAGGTACTGCTCGTCGTGTAGCGTGTATTCCTTGTCGTAGACCGGCTGGTTGTTGCGCATGCGTCATTCGTCCTGTGATGGGCGGGGGGCGTGTTGCTGCCGGATCATCGGGGACGGACGATATTGCCGGGTTGATATATATCAAAATGTTCTGAAATTATACGAAACATATACGATTGCCCCGGCGGTCAATCGTGATGTGATGGACGATTTTGGTTGGCGTTCAGGCCTTGGGCAGATTGCCGAAGGCCTCCAGCGCGCGCAGCCGGCTCTGCGGCAGGTCGACGATGGGCGCGGGGTAGCCGGCCGCCGCCCGTTCCATCGGACTGGGATCGTGGATGGCGTTGTCGTCCAGATGCGCCAGCTCGGGCAGCCATTCGCGCAGGAACGCGCCGCGCGGATCGAACTTGCGCGATTGCGACAGCGGGTTGAAGACGCGGAAGTAGGGCACCGAGTCGGCGCCGGTGGAGGCGCTCCATTGCCAGCCGCCGTTGTTGGCCGCCAGGTCGCCGTCGACCAGGTGCGCCATGAACCAGGCCTCGCCCAGGCGCCAGTCGATCAGCAGGTTCTTGGACAGGAACATGGCGGTGACCATGCGCAGCCGGTTGTGCATCCAGCCCAGCGCCAGCAGTTGCCGCATGGCGGCATCGACGATGGGAATGCCGGTGCGGCCTTGCCGCCACGCGCGCAGGTCGTCGGGCGCATCGCGCCACGGCACCGCGGCGGTCTCGGGCTTCATGGGCTGATGCATCGACAGGGCCGGGCAGGCGGCCAGCAGGTGCTGGTAAAACTCGCGCCACAGCAGTTCGTTGATCCAGGTGGCCACGCCCGCCTTGCCGCTTTCCAGTTCGCCGTGGTTGGCCGCCAGCGCCGCGCGCAGCGCCTGGCCGGGCGACAGCACGCCGGCCGCCAGATAGGGCGACAGGCAACTGGTGGCGGGCAGGCTGGGGAAGTCGCGCTCGTCGCGGTAGGCGTCGATGACGCCGTCGGTGAAGGCATCGAGCCGGTCGCGGGCGGCGGCTTCACCGGCCGGCCACAGGGCGCGGATGGCATCGCTGGCGGGCGCATGGCCCTCGAAAGCCTCGGGCAGGGGGTCCGCGCTCCAGGCCGGCGGCGTCTGCGCGCGGGGCGCCGGGATCGCGCGCAGTGGCGCGCTGCGCAGGCGTTCGCGGCAGGCGCGCGCGTAAGGGGTGTAGACACGGTAGCAATCGCCCTTGCCGGTTACCACCGTGCCGGGACGCAGCAGCGAGGCGCCATGGTGCAGCGTCCAGTCGATGCCGGCCGCGGCCAGGCGGCACGCCACTGCGTCGTCGCGGCGCCGCTCGTTGACAGCCCATTCGGTATTGGCGTGGACTGCCGTAATGCCGTGTTCGGCGCAGAAGCGCAGCAGCGCGTCGGGCACCTGCGCCCAGGTGTCCACGGTCAGCAGTTTCAGCGGAATGCCGAGCCGGGCCAGATCGCGCGACAGCGTGTGCAGGTTGCGCAGCCAGAAATCCACCTTGGCCGAGGCCTCGCCATGCTGGCGCCACTGGCCGGGCGCCGCGATGAACAGGGCGGTGACATGGCCTTGCGCGGCCGCGGCCGCCAGGGCGGGGTTGTCGTGCAGGCGCAGGTCGGTGCGCAGCCAGGTCAGGGTATGCATGCGGGAGTCCGGAGGGCAAGGGGGCGCGGCAAGGCTGGCATTCTAGCGCGCGGGCCCGCACGGCCAGGATGCCGCCGCATCGCGCCCGCGGGCGCGCCCCGGTCGGCAGGCGCGCCGCCACTGCGCACACCTTGTAAAAACTACGAGTAGATGTGACCGGCCCGGACGCGGCCGATCGGGGCACGGACCGGGCGTCCCGCAGCCAAAGCCGGCGCGTGGACCGCCCCGGACGGTCAAACCATGAAACACGCTGGCGCTTTCCCCGTATTGACGGGGTTGTCCGGGCCGCCATGTAATTCATTCAACAGACAAAAAAGACGAAAACCATGGGACATCTGATGGATCTGCGCCCGTCCTTCCTCAAGGGACGCCCCTCCGCCGCCAAGACGCCGCGCGACGTTTTGCAACAGTTGTGGCGCTCGCTCGAACTGCCGGACGAGGCGCTTGAGCACGTGGTGTTGACCGGCGCGGATCCGGTGCTGCCTTCATCGTTCGCGGTGGGCACGGCGGCGCAGGCCAGCATGGCGGCCGCGGCGCTGGCGGCGGCGGAGATCTGGCATCTGCGCGGTGGCGAGCGCCAACAGGTCGGCGTCGACATGCTGCATGCCGCGCAGGAATGCCGCAGCCATTTCACCATCAACGGCGTGGCGCCCGATCCGCGCGATCCGATCACCGGCGCCTATCGTTGCGGGGATGGCGGCTGGGTACGCATCCACGCCAATTTTCCGCATCATCGTGACGGCGCCCTGGCGTTGCTGGGCTGTCCCACCGGCGACGGCGCCACTCGCGCGGCGGTTGAGCAGGCGCTGGCGCGCTGGCGGGCGGCGGATTTCGAGCAGGTGGCGGCCGATGCCGGCATGGTGGTGGCCGCCATGCGCAGTTTCGATGAATGGGACCGCCACCCGCAAGGTCAGGCGGTCGCGGCGCAACCGCTGCTGACGATCGAGCGCATCGGCGAGGCCGATCCGCGGCCCTTGCCCAAGTACGGGCACGATGCGCGTCCGCTCAAGGACATCCGCGTGCTCGACCTGACCCGCATCATCGCCGGCCCGGTCTGCGGCCGGGCGCTGGCCGCCTACGGCGCCGACGTGATGCTGGTGAATTCGCCGCATCTGCCGAACATCGCCAACCTGATCGACACCAGCCGCGGCAAGCTGTCGGTGCAGGCCGACCTGGACACCGCCGATGGCCGTATCGCGCTGGCCAATCTGCTGCGCAGCGCGCATGTGTTCGTGCAGGGCTACCGGCCCGGCGGCATGGCCGCGCTGGGCTTCGGGCCGCAGGACGCGGCGCGCCTGCGGCCCGGCATCGTGTATGTGTCGCTGTCGGCCTATGGCGCCACCGGCCCCTGGGCCAACCGCCGGGGCTTCGATTCGCTGGTGCAGACCGCCGCCGGCTTCAACCACGCCGAAGCCGAGGCCGCCGGCCAGGATGCGCCCAAACCGTTGCCGATGCAGATCCTGGATCACGCTTCGGGTTACCTGATGGCGTTTGGCGCGCAGGTGGCGCTGGCGCGCCAGGCCACCGAGGGCGGCAGCTGGCATGTGCGGGTGTCGCTGGCGCGGACCGCGCATTGGCTGCGGTCGCTGGGCCGCGTCGATGGCGGCCTGACCTGTCCGATGCCTGGCTTCGCCGGGCTGCTGGAAACCGAACCGTCGGGTTTCGGCGAGCTGGTGGCGCTGCGCCACGCGGCGCAGTTCTCGCTGACGCCAGCGCGCTGGACGCGGCCGTCGAGCCCGCCTGGCACGCATCCGACGGTGTGGCCGTTCAACTAACGGGTCAGGCCGCTATTTGCCCTTGCGCAACGACAGCGGCACGCCCCAGATCGGATCCTCCATGCCCTGGTGGCCCAGCGGCGTGATCTGCATCGGCTCCAGGCGCGCCAGCAAGGCGCGGTGCTGGTCGCTGAGATTGGCGCGCTGCGCGAACAGTTTCTGCGAAAACGCCATCGGCGCCGGACGGGTGTAGACCGTCAGATTCTCGAGCGGACATTCGATCATCTTGGGATCGACCGCGCGGCAGGCCGATTGCTTGTACTGATAGCTGGGCGTCTTCAGGTGCATGCGCCGGCTCAGGACGAATTGACCGCCCTTGAGCGTGAAGCTGGCCAGTGCCTGCCGCGGCGGGATGCGCGCCTGCACCTTGATCGCCGGGATGTCGCGCGACGTGGTGTCCTCGTAATAACCGGCCAGCACGCCTGGCGTGGTTTCGGTGTACTGCTGTTCGCCCCAGCTGACGCAGGCGCCGGACGCCATGTGCACGGCGGTGCAGACTTTGCGCGTCCTGATTTGCGTGCTGGTGCTGCCGGGGTGCCAGTTGGTCTCCTTGTAGAACTCGCGGTAGAGCTCCGGCGACAGATAGGCGGTGCCGTTGGCGCCGCGGCCGGAGCCGGCTGGGCCGGGCTGGGCGCCGACCTGGTCCAGCAGGGCGTTCAGGCGATAGTCGTCGCCGCCGGTCAGCAGGTATTTGCCGGGCGGCAGGATGTGCACCTCGAAGGCCTTGAACAGATAGGTGGCGTCCTTGTCGCGTTGCAGCGAATTGTTCTGGAACTTGCGGCCGAAGGTGATGCGGGGTTCGGCCGCGTTCAGCCAGATCACGTTGCCGGTCCACTGGGTCATGGTCATGGCGTCCTTCAGCGTGGCGTGTGGCATCAGGTCGGCCACCAGCACCACCGTCATGTTGTCCTGCAACGCCGCGTCGATCATGTCCAGCAACTGAGCGTAGCGCGGGTCGTCCATGGTGCCGTAATCGGCCGTGGAGGACGGGGCCACGCAACCCGACAGGGCCAGCGTGAGCGTAAGGGCGGACAGGGCGACACGCGGGCGCGACAGCATCATGGATCGGTCCTTGAATGAGGGCTGAATGGAATGTCGAGCGCGCATGCTACTGGTTCCTGCACGCATCGCAACGCCGGCGGCGCGGCTTGAAACATGGCGCGGCGGCCCCGGGGGGCGCCTGGCGAGGGTCGGCATGCCCGCCGCGATGCCGCGACGGGCCGTAACGCCAGCATTGGCGGGGTGGGCGCCGCGCGCGGGCCGGCCCGGCGGAGGCGCGCAGGCCGGCCCGGTGCGGAAAACTCTTGTTGCCATTGTTTCGCGGCGCGGGCCTGCCGCGCCCGCGCCGCGTTCAACCGGTCATGGGACCAACGCCGCTACTTCTGGCTGGCCTTCCAGGCGCGCAGCGCGCGCATGGTGTTGCTGACGTGGGCCTCGGGATTCATGTTGGTGTATTCGTACAGGATCTTGCCGTCAGGGGTGATCACGTAGGACACGCGCTGCGCGAGGTCGGGGCGCGCGTCCAGCACCGCGTCGTAGGCCTTCATGATCTTGCCGTCGCCATCGGCGGCCACGGCGAACTTGCTGCGGCATTCGCTGACCGAGAATTTGTTCAGGGTGTCGATGTCGTCGGCCGAGACCCCGATGACGGTGGCCCCCAGCGATTTGTATTCGTCGGTGGCCTCGGCGAAATCATGGGCCTCGATGGTGCAGCCGGCCGTAAACGCGGCGGGATAGAAATACAGGACCACCGGCCCCTTTTTGAGCGCCTCGGCCAGCTTGAAAGTGAACACGTTGCCGCCGAGCGAGGCCTGGGCGCTGAAGTCGGGCGCGGGCGCGCCGACATTGAGGGCGGCCTGGGCGGCGGGGCCGGCCAGCAGGCCGCAGGCGAGGAACAGGGGGGCAAGGCGCTTCATGGAGTCTCCGTGAATCAGGGGGCCGACGCCCGCGGGGACATCGACGCGGGCCAGGCCTTACCACTGTAGCCGCGACGTCCGCCGGAATCCAGCCCGGCGGACGCGGCATCAGTCGCGGCCGCGTTCATGCGGGGCGCCGCGATCGCCGCCGCGTTGCGGTTCCTGGCGGCCGGGCGAGCGGCCGCCGCCATGTTGCGGGTTGCCCTGGGGCCTGGCCTCGGGCCGGTTGGCGGGCGCGGCGTGTGGCTCGCGCGACTCGCGCGGCGCGTGGGGCGCCAGATTGTCCGGGGCCGGGCCGGGGCGTGGACCTGATTGCGGCCGCGATGGGGGCGGGGCCTGGTGGGGGCGCGCCTGCGGTTGCATCTGCGGCTGGGCCGTTGGCGCGTTGTGCGGCGGCCGCGCCTGCGGCTGGCCGCGCCCCGGCGCATGTTCGATGAACGCCTGCGGCGGCCGGCCCTGATTGTGGTCGAAGAACTGGGCGCGGTTGCCGCCGGCCGTGCGCACGAAGCCACGCTGCATGTCGGTCGGCGGATGGTGCGGCTCGTTGCGCGCGGCAAGTTCGCGCGGGTCGGCGCGGCGCTGGATGCCGGCCGGGCCGCCGTTATAGCTGACGCGGCGGTTGTCGATGTTGTTGTTGACCACCACCGTATGGTTGTAGACGTTGGTCACGCGCGTGACATTCACATTGGTCACGGCGCGGTTGTAGTAGAAGCGATCGTGATTCCAGTAACCGCCGACGTAGCCGATGCCGATATAGCCGAAGCCATAGTTGATGCCGCCGTAGAAACCGATGTGCGGTCCCCAGTAGCCGGCGTGCCAGCGGTAGATGCCGTCGACGAAGCCCCAGTAGCCCGGGGTCCACAACGCGCCCGCATACGGCGCCAGCACCCAGGCGCCCGGCACCCAGAAAAAGCCGTAGCGGTTCAGGCTCCAATAGCCCGGCACCCACATGTAGCCGTCGCCGGGGGCGGGCGGCTGGGCGTAGACGGGCAAGGGTGGCGGCGGTTGCGGGCTGCGGTCGATCGGCGCCAGGTTGGCGTTGGCGGGATCGCCGTTGTCATAGGCGGGCGCGGCCGGGGCGGGCGGTGGCGCGTAGGTCTGCGCCACCGCGCCGGCGCAGAGCGTCATCAGGGCGGCGGCGGCCAGCGGCCGCAGGCGGGCGAGCGGGGCGTACGCATTCATGGCGTTTCCTTTGCGCGGCGGGGGCGCGGATCAATAGCCGTGGTAGTAGCCACCGTGGTAGTAGTAGTGCGGCGCGGGGTAATAGTAATAAGCGGGCGCCGGGCGGTAATACGCCGGCCGTGCCGGCACCACCACACAGCCGGTGAGGGCGCTGGCCATGGCCAGCATCAGCGCAATCGTCTTCTTCATGGTCAATCTCCTGCCGGGCACCGGGCGTGCGTCACGCCATGTCTGGGCTCGTAGGGATTAGGCCACGATTCGGGCGCCGGGTTCGGGGCCTGTAATGGTTCCGAAACAGCTTTCAGGTGACGGATGTTTGCGCGGGCGTGACCGTTGATGTCGTTCGTAGCAATTGTTCCGGCCGCCGCCCTGGCGCCGTCCATGAAAAAGACCGCCTTGCGGCGGTCTTGCAGGGGGGCGGGGACGGGCCCGGGCAATCAGTTCCAGCGACCGCCGTTGCCGGCCAGGCTGAAGCGGCCGGCGCCCATGAAGGCGATGGCCAGGGCCGTGAACAGGAACATGCCCTGCAGTTCCAGCGCCCAGCCGCCGTTGTTGGTCAGGCTGCCGAGCTGGCCGGTGTGCGCCAGCAGGATCGCGACCACCATGTTGATGGCGATGATCAGGCCGCCCAGGCGGGTGTAGACGCCGATGATCAGCAGCACCGGCGCGATGATCTCGCCGATGTAGACGCCGTAGGCCAGAAAGCCGGGCAGGCCGTGCGAGGACAGCATGCCGGCGATGCCGCCAACGCCGCCGCCGCTGATCTTGAACAGGCCATGGAGCAGAATCAGAATGCCGAGGGTCAGGCGCAGGATCAGCTTGCCGGTGTCGTCGGATTTGATCATGGTGGATTTCTCTTATGGTGGTTTAGGGGATGCGATGCGCCGGTTGGAACGCATGCCGAGCCGTTGGTTCCCGCTCGCGCGCCGGGGCGCGCGAGGTGGGCCATTATTACAAATCCCGAATATGACCAGCAAGCGTTTTGCCCCCTGGAGCGAGGGCGGCGCGGACGGATGCTTACAGTTCCTCGAGGTAGCGCATGCGGAAGCGCCGGCCTTTGATACTGCTGTTGGACAGGCGCGCGAAGGCCTGCTTGGCGATCTTGCGGTCCAGCGCCACGTAGGCGTTGAACTCGGTGATGTTGATCTTGCCGACCTGCTCGAAGGCCAGGCCGCCGTCGCCGGTCAGCGCGCCCAGCAGGTCGCCGGGCCGCAGCTTGTCCTTTTTGCCGCCCTGGATGCACAGGGTCACCATGGGTGCGCGCAGCGGCCGGTCGGCCTTGGGGCGCAGCGACTTGATGTCGCCCCAGGTCAGCGGCGCGCCCTGGTATTGCTCGATCAGGTTGGCCCAGCGCATTTCGTCGGGCGAGCACAGGCTCAGCGCCAGCCCCTTCTGCTCGCCGCGGCCGCTGCGCCCGATGCGGTGCACATGGACCTCGGTGTCCTTGGTGACGTCGACGTTGATGACCGCGCCCAGGTTCTGGATGTCCAGCCCGCGCGCGGCCACGTCGGTGGCCACCAGCACGGCGCAGCTCTGGTTGGCGAACTGGATCAGGATCTCGTCGCGCTCGCGCTGCTCCAGGTCGCCGTTCAGCGCCAGGGCGCTGATGCCCTCGGCCTGCAGCCGCTCGACCAGGTCGTGGCTGCGGACCTTGGTGTTGCAGAATGCCAGCGTCGAGACCGGACGGAAATGCGCCAGCAGCCTGGCCACCGCGTCCAGGCGTTCGCCCGGGTCGATCTCGTAGAAGATCTGCTCGATGCGGCTGGCGTCATGCTGGGCCTCGACCTTGACTTCGGCCGGGTTGCGCAGGAAGCGCGCGCTCAGCTTGCGGATGTTGTCGGGGTAGGTGGCCGAAAACAGCAGGGTCTGGCGTTTGGCGGGGCAATGCGAGGCGATCGCGACGATATCGTCATAAAAGCCCATGTCGACCATGCGGTCGGCCTCGTCCAGCACCAGCGTGGTCAGGCCCGACAGGTCCAGGCTGCCGCGCGCCAGGTGGTCCTGGATGCGGCCCGGCGTGCCGACCACGATGTGGGTGCCGCGCGCCAGCGATTCGGCCTGCGGGCGCGCCGCGGCGCCGCCGCACAGCGTCAGGATCTTGACGTTGGCGATCTGGCGCGCCAGCCGGCGCAGTTCCTGCGCCACCTGGTCGGCCAGTTCGCGGGTCGGACAGAGCAGCAGGGCCTGTGGCACCAGGCGCGTGGGGTCGAGCTTGTGCAGCACGCCCAGGCCGAAGGCGGCGGTCTTGCCGCTGCCGGTCTTGGCCTGCGCGATCAGGTCGCGGCCTTCCAGGATCAGCGGCAGGCTCTGCGCCTGGATCGGCGTCATCTGTTCGAACCCCAGGCTTTGCAGGTTGTCGAGCAGGGCGGGCAAAAGGGGCAGGGTGGTAAAGGGGGTCTGGGTCACGGTCAGGCTCTCGCAGGAACTGCGATAAATACGGATTCGGCCGACAGTGTAAGGCCTGGACCCCGGATCGGCCGGCGTGGCGGCCAGGGCCGCCAGCCGGCGCGTCCGGGCGCCAGGCGCGAGCGGGGGTCAGGGCAACGGCTCGTAGGTGCCGGCCAGCGCCCGCGCCGCTTCCTGCATGCGCGGCAGCCAGGCGCGCGCGCCGTCGATCGACAGCCGCGCCACCGGCGCATGCAGCGCCACCGCCGCGATGGCGCGGCGCCCGCGCATGATCGGCACCGCCATGCAGACGATGCCCAGCAGGAATTCCTCGCGGTCGAAGCTGGCGCCTTCCTTGCGGATCGCCAGCAGTTCGCGTTCGAGCGCGGCGGTCTCGCACAGGGTGTTGGGCGTGTAGCGCGGCAGCGGCGCCGCCGCCAGCAGGCGCGCGCGGGCCTCGCGCCGCATATGCGCCAGGAACAGCTTGCCGCTGGCGCTGCAGTGTAGCGGCACGCGCGAGCCGGGCTGCAGGTTGACGCGCAGCGGCCAGGCGGTCTCGACCCGGTCCAGGTAGATGACCTCGTCGCCATCCAGCATGGTGCAGTTGCAGGTTTCGCCGATTTCGTCGACCAGGCTGTCAAGGATGCGGTGGCGCTCGGCCCGCAGCGGCGAATTGAGCAGGGTATCGCGCGCCAGCGCCGACAGGCGCGGGCCGGTGATGTAGCACTTGCCGGCCGGTTCGCGCAGCAGCATGCCGGCGTCCACCAGCCGCGACAGGATGCGCAGCACCGAGGGCTTGGGCAGTCCGGTGGCGTCGGTCAGCGCCGCCAGCGACACGGGCGCCTCGGAACCAGCGACCTGTTCGAGCAGGGTCAGCGCGCGCAGCGCCGCGGAGGATTCGTCTTTCATCTTTCAATATTTGAAGATTTGGCGAAAGGCCGCCAGGTTGGTGCGGATTCTGCAGAAAATGGAACGCCATGGGGTGGGAAACGCCAGGCTTCTGCTGCAGTATCGGTTCACCCCGGCCAATATGCAATCCAAGCCGCGCCGGTCCGCCAGGAGAGAGACCATGAGCAGCAAGCAACACATGACCCCCAGCGAGGCGTTCGTCGAGACGCTGGTGGCGCAAGGCGTCAAGGACGTCTTCGGCATCGTCGGTTCGGCCTTCATGGACGCGCTGGACCTGTTCCCCGCCGCCGGCATCCGCTTCGTGCCGACAGTGCACGAGCAGGGCGCCGCCCACATGGCTGACGGCTATTCGCGCGTCACCGGCCGCCACGGCGTCTGCATCGCGCAGAATGGCCCCGGCATCACCAACTTCGTCACCGGCGTGGCCGCCGCCTATTGGGCCCACAGCCCGGTGGTGGCGATCACGCCCGAGACCGGCACGTCCGGCATGGGCCTGGGCGGCTTCCAGGAAACCGAGCAGTTGCCGATCTTCTCGTGCATCACCAAGTACCAGGCGCACGTCAACCGCCCCGACCGCATGGCCGAATTCACCGCGAAGGCCTTCGACAACGCGCTGGCCGAACGCGGCCCGACGCAGTTGAACATCCCGCGCGATTATTTCTATGGCGAGATCGACGTGGCCATTCCAGAGCCGCGCCGCATCCGCCGCGGCCCGGGCTCGGAAGAAGACCTGGAAGCGGCCGCCCGCCTGCTGGCCGAGGCGAAATTTCCGGTGATCGTCGCGGGTGGCGGCGTGCTGTTCTCGGCCGGCCAGGCTGAATGCGTGGCGCTGGCCGAACTGCTGGGCGCGCCGGTGGTTACCAGCTACCTGCACAACGATGCCTTCCCGGCCAGCCATCCGCTGTGGTGCGGGCCGCTCGGCTACCAGGGCTCCAAGGCCGGCATGAAGCTGCTGTCGCAGGCCGACGTGGTGCTGGCGCTGGGCACGCGCCTGGGCCCGTTCGGCACCTTGCCGCAGCACGGGCTGGACTACTGGCCGCAAGGCGCGCGCATCATCCAGGTGGACGCCGACCACCGCATGCTGGGGCTGGTGCGGCCGGTGTCGGTGGGCATCTGCGGCGATGCCAGGCCGGCGGCGGCGGCATTGACCGCGAAACTGCGCGATCGCCAGGTGGCCTGCGTCGCCACCAAGGCGGCACGCGGCGCAGAGATCGCCGCGCAGAAAAGCGCCTGGGAAAAAGAGCTGGACGGCTGGTCGCACGAGCGCGACGACTGGAGCCTGGACATAATCGAACACGGCGGCGGCCGCATGCATCCGCGCCGCATGCTGCGCGAGCTGGAGCGCGCCATGCCCAGGCACGTGATGGTGTCCACCGACATCGGCAATATCTGCTCGGTGTCCAACAGCTACCTGCGCTTCGACGAGCCCGATTCGATGCTGGCCGCCATGAGCTTCGGCAATTGCGGCTACGCCTTGCCCGCGCTGATCGGCGCCAAGCTGGGCCGGCCCGACCGGCCGGCGGTGGCCTATGTCGGCGACGGCGCCTGGTGCATGAGCTTTCAGGAACTGCTGACCTGCGTGCGCGAGCGCATCCCGGTCACGGCGGTGGTGTTCCACAACGGCCAGTGGGGCGCGGAAAAGAAGAACCAGGTGGACTTCTACGGCCGCCGCTTCGTCGGCAGCAACCTGCTCAATCCCAACTTCGCGGAGCTGGCGCGGGCCATGGGCGCCGAGGGCATCCGCGTCGAACATGCCGACCAGGTGGGCGCGGCGTTGCAGGCGGCCTGCAAGGCGCAGTCCGAGGGCAAGACCACGGTGCTGGAGATGATGGTGAGCCAGGAACTGGGCGACCCGTTCCGGCGCGATGCGCTCAAGCAGCCGCTGCGCCTGCTGGACAAGTACAAGCGCTACGTCAATCAGCCGTTCCAGCCCGGCGAGGTGCCGCTGCCGATCGATCCGGTGCGCGGCTGACGCCATGGCCAGCGACCGCTTGTTCGAGCCGCTGCGGGCCGCGGCGCTGTCGGCCGGGCGGGTGCGCACGGCGGTGGCCTATCCGCTGTGCGCCGCCAGCCTGGGCGCCGCCATGCAGGCGCGCGAAGCCGGCTATATCGAGCCGCTGCTGGTCGGGCCGGCGGCCCGGCTGGCAGGCGTGATGGCCGAAATGGGCCTGCGGCCGGATGCGCTGGAGATCGTCGACACCCCCGACGACGAGGCGCTGGCCGCGCGCGCCGCCGCGGCGCTGGCGCGCGACGGCGCGGTCGGCATGCTGATGAAGGGCAGCCTGCATACCGACCATTTCATGTCGGCGGTGGTGGCGCGCGAGTCCGGGCTGCGCACGGCCCGGCGTATCAGCCACGCCTTCGTGATGGCGGCTGCGGCCTATCCCAAGCTGTTCATCCTGACCGACGCCGCCGTCAACATCGCCCCGACCCTGCCGGAGAAGGCCGACATCGCGCAGAACGCCATCGACCTGGCGCGCGCGCTGGGCGTGGCGCGGCCCAAGGTGGCGGTGCTGTGCGCCACGGAGTCGGTCAACCCGGCCATGCCGGCCACGCTGGACGCGGCCGCGCTGTCGAAGATGGCCGACCGCCAGCAGATCCGCGGCGGCCTGATCGACGGTCCATTGGCCTTCGACAACGCCATCTCGCGCCAGGCCGCCGAGCAGAAGGGCATCGTTTCGCCGGTGGCGGGCGATGCCGACATCCTGCTGGTGCCGGACATCGAGGCCGGCAACATGCTCTACAAGGAACTGACCTGGCTGGCCGGCGCCGCCACCGCCGGACTGGTGCTGGGCACGCGCGTGCCGGTGCTGCTGACCAGCCGCTCGGATGCGGTGCAGGCGCGCGTGGACAGCTGCGCGGTGGCGGCGCTGTATGCGCGGGCGTTGGCGGCCGGCGCGGGCTGAACCGCGCCGGCCGCCAGCCTGGCCCCATCAAGTCCGGCGGTTTGGTACTAAGCGGGGGCCACCGGCTTGACTAGGCTAGCGCTACAGCCATCGTTTGAATGGCTCGTGCCAACAATGCCAAGGGGTGGATGAATGCGCAGCGCAAAACGCGGCTTTGCCGCAATACTGACAGCCTGGGCCGTGGTGGCCGGCACGCCGGTGGCCCAGGCCGCCGACACGCCCAAGCCGGGCGGCACGCTGGTGATCGGCTCGACGCAGGTGCCGCGACACCTGAATGGCGCGGTGCAATCGGGCATCGCCACGGGGCTGCCCAGCGCCCAGTTGTTCGCCAGCCCGCTGCGCTACGACGCCGATTGGAAACCGCAGCCCTATCTGGCGCAGTCCTGGGAGCTGGCGCCGGACGCGAAATCCCTGACCCTGCACCTGCGCCATGACGCGCTGTTCCACGACGGCAAGCCGGTGACCTCGGCGGACGTGGCGTTTTCGGTGATGGCGGTCAAGCAGAACCATCCGTTCCAGAGCATGCTGGCGCCGGTCGAACGCGTCGACACGCCCGATCCCTACACCGCCGTGCTGCGCATGAGCAAGCCGCATCCGGCCATCCTGCTGGCGCTGTCGCCGGCGCTGATGCCGGTGCTGCCCAAGCACATCTATGGCGATGGCCAGGACCTGAAGAACCATCCGCGCAATTCCGCCAACGTGGTCGGCTCGGGCCCGTTCACGCTCAAGGACTTCAAGCCAGGCCAGGAGATCGTGCTGGAGCGCTTCGACAAGTTCTTCGAGAAAGGCAAGCCCTATCTGGACCGGGTGGTGGTGAAGATCAACCCCGATGCCACCAACCTGCTGATCGGCCTGGAGCGCGGCGACATCGGCGTGCTGCCGTACATGACCGAGCCGACCATTCTGCGGCGCGCCAAGGACAATCCGCAGATCGTCATGACCGATCGCGGCTATGAAGGCATCGGCGCGCTCAGCTGGCTGGCGTTCAATACCGCGCGCAAGCCGCTGGACGACGTTCGCGTGCGCCAGGCGATCGCCTATGCCATCGACAAGCGGTTCATCACCAAGGCGCTGAACGCCGGCTTCGCCAAGCCGGCGGACGGGCCGATCGTGGCCGCCAGCCCTTATGCGACCCAGGATCTGAAAAAGTACCCGTTGGACCTGAAGAAGGCCGGACAACTGCTGGATGAGGCCGGCTTCAAGCTGGACGGCAAGGGCGAGCGCATGACGCTGACCGTCGACTATATGCCGGGCAGCGACGTGCAGGGCAAGAACGTCGCGGAATACCTGCGCAGCCAGCTCAAGAAGGTGGGCATCGCGGTGCAGGTGCGCGCGTCGCCGGACTTTCCGACCTGGGCCAAGCGCATCGCCAGCCATGATTTCGACATGACCACCGATATCGTCTTCAACTGGGGCGACCCGGTGATCGGCGTGCACCGCACCTACCTGTCGAGCAACATCCGCGACATCATCTGGACCAACACCCAGTCGTACCGGAACCCCAAGGTCGACCAGTTGCTGGATCAGGCCGGCACCGAGATCGATGAGGCCAAGCGCCGCGCGCTGTATGCGCAGTTCCAGCAGATCGTGACCGAGGACCTGCCGATCGATTTCCTGACCCTCATTCCGTACCACACGCTGTCGTCCAAGAAGGTGCATGGCCTGCCCGATGGCATCTGGGGCCTGCTGTCGCCGCTGGACGACACCTATCTGCAGTAGCGGGGGGGCAGCCATGTTGCGCTATTTCGCGCGTCGCACCGGCTATGCGGTGGTATTGCTGCTGGCGGTGGTGACGCTGAACTTCCTGCTGATCCACATCTCGCCCGGCGATCCGGTCGAAACCATCGCCGGCTCCATGGGCGGCATCAGCGAGGAACTGCGGGCCCAACTGCGCGCCCAGTACGGGCTGGACCGGCCATTCCTGGTGCAGTTGGGGCTGTACTTGGGGCAGGTGGCGCGCGGCGACCTGGGCCATTCCTACTTCTTCAACTTGCCGGTGGCCCAACTGATCTGGGAGCGGGTGCCGGCCACGCTGCTGCTGGTGGTGACGGCGGTGCTCAGCGCCTTCCTGGCGGGCACGGCGCTGGGCACGCTGGCGGCGCGCAAACCCAACGGGCCGCTGTCGCAAGGCATCACGCTGCTGTCGATCGTCGGCTATTCGGCGCCGGTGTTCTGGACCGGCATCATCCTGATCATCCTGTTCGCCTCGCTGTTGCCGTGGTTCCCGGTGTCGGACATGCGTTCGGCGGGCGGTCCGGAGCACGGATGGGCCGGGGTGCTGGATGTGCTGCACCATCTGGTGCTGCCGGCCTTCACGCTGGCGTTCGTGTACCTGGCGCAGTACAGCCGGCTGGCGCGCGCCAGCGTCATGGACGCGCTGGCCGCCGACTACATCCGCACCGCCCGCGCCAAGGGCCTGCCGGAACGCGTCGTGCTGTACAGGCACGCGCTGCGCAACGGCGTGCTGCCGGTGGTCACCATGCTGGGCCTGCAGTTCGGCAATGTGCTGGCTGGCGCCATCCTGGTGGAGACGGTCTTCAACTGGCCGGGCCTGGGCCGGCTGGCGTTCGATTCCGTACTGCGGCGCGACTATCCGACCCTGCTTGGCATTCTGTTGTTCGCGTCGCTGCTGGTGGTGGTGATGAACCAGCTGACCGACCTGGCCTACCGGCTGATCGATCCCAGGATAAAGACCTCATGAGCCATGTCCCTCCTGCTTTGTCCGGCGCCGCCGCGCCAGCGACCGCCCGCCCGGCGCGGCCGTCGTTCGAGGCGCTGCGCGCATTCGCCCGCAATCCGGGCGCGCTCATCGGCTTGCTGCTGCTGGCCGCCATCCTCGCGGTGGTGCTGTTCGGCCCGCTGGTGCTGCAAGCCGATCCGTTCGAGATCGCCAGCGCGCCGATGGAGCCGCCCGGCGGCGAGCTGCTGCTGGGCTCGGACTACCTGGGCCGCGACGTGCTGACCGGCATGATCTATGGCGGCCGCGCCACCTTGCTGGTCGGCGTGGTGGCGGCGGTGCTGTCGATGGCCATCGGTATCACGGTGGGGGCGCTGGCTGGCTACTACGGCGGCTGGGTCGACGAAACGCTGATGCGCATCACCGAGTTCTTCCAGGTGCTGCCAGCGCTGTTGTTCGCCATGGTGCTGGTGACGCTGTTTTCCCCCTCGCTGGGCACCATTGCCGTGGCCATCGGCGTGGTCAGCTGGACCGCCACGGCGCGTCTGGCGCGGGGGGAATTCCTGAGCCTGAAGCGGCGCGAATACGTGCTGGCCGAAAGAGTGATCGGATCGAGCAATGCGCGCATCATCTGGCGCGTGATCCTGCCCAATGCGCTGGCGCCGCTGATCGTCTCGGCGACGCTGGCGATCGGCACCGCCATCCTGTTCGAGGCCGGTCTGTCGTTCCTGGGCCTGGGCGATCCCAACGTGATGAGCTGGGGCCTGATGATCGGCAGCAACCGGCCGTACATCCTGACCGCCTGGTGGGCGGTGACGCTGCCGGGCGCGGCCATTTTCCTGACGGTGCTGGCGGTGAGCCTGATCGGCGATGGCCTGAACGACGCCCTCAACCCCAAGCTGGCCAGCAAACGGAGGGCCGCATGAGCGCGCTGCTTGAAGTCCACGATCTCGGCGTGTCCACCGCGCACGGCGGCGTGACGGTGGTGCGGGGCGTGTCCTATACCGTCAACCGCAACGAGATCCTGTGCGTGGTGGGGGAATCGGGGTCGGGCAAGTCGGTCACCGCGCACGCCATCATGGGCCTGCTGCCGCCGGACCAACTGCGCGTGACCCAGGGCCGGATCCTGTATGGCGGGCGCGACTTGGTCGGCCTGTCGGCGGCGGATTGGCTGGGCCTGCGCGGCAGCAAGTTCGGCATGGTGTTCCAGGAACCCATGACGGCGCTCAATCCCGTCATGCGCGTGGGTCGGCAGGTGGACGAAGTGCTGGCATGCCACACCAGCCTGAACGCCGCCGCGCGCAAGCAGCGGGTCCTGGACCTGTTCGGCCAGGTGCTGCTGCCCGATCCGCGCGCCATGTACGACGCCTTTCCGTTCCAGCTGTCCGGCGGCCAGCGCCAGCGCGTGGTGATCGCGATGGCGCTGGCGCTGGAGCCGGACGTGTTGATCGCCGACGAACCCACCACCGCGCTGGATGTCACCACCCAGGCGCAGATTCTGGCGCTCATCCAGGACATCCAGCGGCGCATGGGGATCGGCGTCATTTTCATCACCCACGACTTCGGCGTGGTGGCCGACATCGCCCACCGCATCGTGGTGATGCGTCAGGGCGCGGTGGTGGAGGCCGGCACGGCCGACGAGATCCTGAACCGGCCGCGGCACCCGTATACCCGCCAGCTGATCGCGGCGGTGCCGCACAAGCCCGAGGGCAAGGATGAGGGCGCCGCCACGCCGCCGCTGATGACGGTCGCCCATTTGTGCAAGACCTACGTCACCGGCGGCCGCCGGGTCGAGGCCTTGCGCGATATCTCGCTGGAGATCCGGCAGGGCGAAACCCTGGGACTGGTCGGCGAATCGGGCTCGGGCAAGTCTACCCTGGGCAGCGCCCTGATCGGGCTGGTGGCGCCCGACAGCGGCAGTGTGCGACTGGATGGCCGCGAACTGGTGGGCATGACGCCGCGGGATTTCCGCCCGTACCGGCGCCAGATCCAGATGGTGTTCCAGGACCCGTACGCCTCGCTCAACCCGCGCCAGCGCGTGGTCGACTCGGTGGCGCAGGGGCCGATCGGCTTTGGCCAGAACCGCCAGGCCGCGCTGCGCGAGGCGCGCGAACTGCTGGCCCTGGTGGGGCTGGGCGGCGACGCGGGCGAGCGCTATCCACACCAGTTCTCGGGCGGGCAACGCCAGCGCGTCGGCATTGCCCGCGCGCTGGCGCTCAAGCCGCGGCTGCTGGTGGCCGACGAGGCGGTCTCGGCGCTGGACGTGTCGATCCAGGCCCAGGTGCTGGATCTGCTCAAGACCGTCAGCGGCCAGTTCGACCTGTCGGTGCTGTTCATCACGCATGACCTGCGCGTGGCGGCACAGATCTGCGACCGCATCGCCGTGATGCGGCACGGCCAACTGGTGGAGCTGGATCGCGCCGCCACGATTTTCTATCACCCGCAACACGAATACACGCGCCGCCTGATCGATTCGGTGCCGGGCAAGGCCTGGAACAAGCCGGACCTGCGGGCGCTGCCGGACCCCTCGAACTGGAGCACGCAGCATGCATGACACGCCGCATCCGGGATCGGCGCCAACCGCCGCCACCCGCACCACCATCTTTGCCGCCCGCGCCATCCTGACGATGAATCCGGCGCAACCGCGCGCCACGCACGTGGCGGTGCGTGATGGCCGCATCCTGGGCGTGGGCAGCCGCGAAGATCTGGCCGGCTGGGGGCCGGCCGAGCTGGACGAGCGCTACGCCGATCACGTGCTCATGCCGGGGCTGGTGGAGGGACACTGCCACTTGCCGGAGGGCGGCATGTGGCAGTTCGCCTATGTCGGCTACTACGACCGCCGCGGGCCGGACGGCCGCATCTGGCCGGGGCTGAAGAGTTTTGAGGCGGTAGCGGCGCGCCTGCGTGAATTCGCCGCCGGCCTGGCGCCGGCGCAGACATTGATCGGCTGGGGCTTCGATCCCATCTTCTTCGGCGGCCAGCGCATGAGCGTGCGCGACCTGGACGCGGTGTCGGCCGACCGGCCGGTGGTGGTGATGCATGCCAGCATGCATCTGATGAATGTGAACACGCCGATGCTGGCCCGCGCCGGCATCGACCGCGATACCGATATCGAAGGCATCAGCCGCTGCGCCGACGGCCAGCCCAGCGGCGAGCTGTGCGAATTCGCCGCCATGTTCCCGGTGATGCGGCTGATCGGCAATCCGTTCCGCACCGTGGGTCTGTCGGAAAACGGCCTGCGCATGTTCGGCAAGGTGGCGCAGTGGGCCGGCGTCACCACCGCCACCGACCTGGTCAACGAGTTGGGCGATGAAGGCCTGGCGACGCTGGCGCGGGTCACGGCCGAGCCGGACTATCCGGTGCGCATCGTGCCGGCGGCGTCGGCGCTGGCCTATGCCGGCGACCCGGCCGCCTGCCTGGCCAAGCTGCGCGAGGCGGGCCGGCTCAACCATGGCAAGCTGCGCCTGGGCATGGTCAAGCTGGTGGTGGACGGTTCCATCCAGGGCTTCACCGCCCGGCTGCGCTGGCCGGGCTACTACAACGGCGCGCCCAACGGCATCTGGGTCATCGCGCCGGGCGAGCTGGACGCCCTGGTGCAGGCCTATCATGACGCCGGCGCGCAACTGCACATCCACACCAACGGCGACGAGGCCACCGAACTGGCGATCGATGCCATCGACCGCGCCTTGCGCCGCAGCCCGCGGCGCGATCACCGCCACACGCTGCAGCACTGCCAGATGGCCGACGCCGCCCAGTTCCGCCGCATGGCCAGTCTGGGTATCTGCGTGAACCTGTTCGCCAACCACATCTTCTATTGGGGCGATGCGCATTACGCGTCGACCATGGGGCCGGACCGCGCCAACCGCATGGACGCCTGCGCCTCGGCCGCGCGGGCCGGGGTGCCGTTCGCGATCCATTCGGACGCGCCGATCACGCCGCTGGGGCCGCTGTTCACCGCCTGGTGCGCCGTCAACCGCCAGACCGCTGCGGGCCGGGTGCTGGGCGCGTCCGAGCGCATCAGCGTCGAGGCGGCGCTGCGCGCCATCACGCTGGGCGCGGCCTACACACTGCACATGGATCACCTGGTCGGCTCGATCGAGGTGGGCAAGCATGCCGATTTCTGCGTGCTGCGCGACGATCCGCTGGCGGTGCCGCCGCAGGGGCTCAAAGACATCGACGTGCTTGGCACCGTCATCGGCGGCCGGCCGCTGACGCCCCGGGCGGCCTGACATGGCGCGCATTCCGCTGACGGTGGTGGGAGGCTTCCTGGGCGCCGGCAAGACCACCTTGCTGAACCACGTGCTGGCGGCCGGCGGGCGCCGGGCCGCGTTGCTGGTCAACGATTTCGGCCCGGTCGATATCGACGCGGGCTTGTTGGCGCGGCGTGCCGACAACGTGATCCGCCTGGCCAATGGTTGCGTCTGCTGCGCGATGGCGGGCGGACTGGACGACGCGTTGGCGCGGGTGCTGGCCCTGGAGCCGGCGCCCGAGTGGATCGTGATCGAGGCCAGCGGCGTGTCCGATCCCGGGCGCATTGCGCAGGTGGGGTTGTCGGATCCGCTGCTGCAGCTGGAAGCGGTGGTGGTGCTGGTGGACGCGGGCGCGATCCGCGGCACGCTCGACGATCCGCTGCTGGCCGACACCGCGCGGCGCCAATTGCGCGCGGCCGACCTGCTGGTGCTGAACAAGACCGACCTGCTGCCGGCGGCGCAACTGCCGGCGTTGCGGGACTGGCTACGCACCCAGTCGGGCGGGGCGCCGATCGTGTCCACGCGCGAGGGGCGGTTGGACATCGGCGCATTGCTCGGCCTGGCGGATGGCGGCCATGCGGCTGGCGCGGCGCCTGGCGGCCACCCGGCGCAGCCGCACTCGCACTCGCACACCGGTCCCGGGCACGCGCGCGCCGGGGACGGCGACGATCCGCGCCATCCGTTCCAGAGCTGGCTCTGGCCGGCGCCCGTCACGCTGCATGCCGACCGCCTGGCCGATGCATTGCGGCGATTGCCGCGCCATTGGCTGCGCGCCAAAGGCTGGCTGCGCACCGAGCGCCATGGCTGGGTCTTGGTGCAATGGGCCGGGCGCCGGGTGCGTTTCGACACGCAGGCGGCGCGCCCCGACGACGCGTGCTCGCCCTCGCTGGTGTTCATCGGCATGCGCGCCATGGCGCACGGGGACGAGCTGACCGCGCGGCTGGGGCCGGCCGCTGCGTGAGGCCGCGCGAGCGGCACCAGGGCGCCGTCCCGGTCCTTCTGGTGCAAGCGATTTGCCGCGTCTGGTTCTAGACCCTGCCACACCCCGCCGCGTACCTTGGGACTGGAGCCTGGCGCATGTCGCGCCTGGCGATCGAGGAGGGTAGGCAATGCAAAAGACCGTCACCGTGGACATGCTGGCCGAGTTCGCGGCCGCGTGGAATCGCCACGACATCGATGCCCTGATGTCCTTCATGAGCGACGACTGCATCTTCGAAACGGTGGGCGGTCCCGAGCGCTGGGGAACCCGGCATAGCGGCCGCGCCGCGGTCCGGGCGGCCTTCGAGGCGGCCTGGAAGAACTTTCCGGATGCGCAGTGGAACAACGGCCGCCATTGGGTGGCGGGCGAGCGCGGCGTGTCCGAATGCACCTTCACCGGCACGGCGGCGGACGGCTCGCGGATCGAGGCGGACATGGTCGACGTCTTCACGTTCCACGACGGCAAGATCCGCGTCAAGAATGCCTTGCGCAAGCAACGTCCGGCCATGCCGGCCCGGGCCTGAGCCGCCGCCATCACCGGATATCGCCCCATGGATGCCGCTATGTCTTCCGATCCGTCGAATACCGCCGATGCCGCCATCGACCCCGCCGGCAGGCCGGCCGTGGCGGCGAGCCCCGCCGCCAGCGCCTATGACCCGCGCTACGATCCGCTGGTGTCGTTGCCAGGGCGCGGGCAGGAGTATGCGCCGACCTACTGGGTCGACACCGCCGGCGCGCCGCCGGCCGACGACGGGCCGATCCAGGGAGATATCGAGGCCGACGTGGTGATCGTCGGCTCCGGCTTCACCGGCTTGTCGGCGGCGCTTGCGCTGGCGCGCGACTATGGCGTGCGGGCCGTGGTGCTGGAAGCCAACCGCGCCGTGTGGGGCTGCACCAGCCGCAATGGCGGCCAGGGCCAGAACGCGTCGGGGCGGCTGTACCGTTCGCAATGGATCGAGCGCTGGGGGCTGGATACCGCGCGCCGCCTGGATGCCGAGATCCACGAGGGCTTCGATTACTGGAAGAGCCTGGTGGCGGGCATCGATTGCGACGCGCAGCCCGGCGGCCATCTGTACACCGCGCACCGCGAGAAGAAGATGGCCTTTCTGCGCAACGAGGCGCGGGTGATGCGCGAGCAGTTCGGCTACGACACGCGCATGCTGACCCGGGACGAGTTGCGCGAGCGCTATGTCGATGACCATGAGGCGATGGGCGCGCTGCACGAGCCGGACGGTATCGGCGTGCATCCCCTGAAACTGGCATACGGCTATATGCGCCAGGCCCGCGCGCTGGGCGCGCGCATCCATCCGGGCAGCCCGGTGCTGGGCTGGAGCGAGGAGGGTGGCGGCTATCGGTTACGCACGCCCGGCGGCACCGTGCGGGCCAAACGGGTGGCCTTCGCCACCGGCGGCTACACGGCGCAGGGCGTGAACCGCCTGCTCGACAATCGCATTATGCCGATCCTGTCCAACTCCATGGTGACCCGGGTACTGACGCCGGACGAACGCGCCCGCGCCGGCCTCAAGAGCACGGTGTTCATCACCGATACCCGCACGCTGCGTTTCTACTACCGCCTGCTGCCGGACGGCCGCATGCAGATCGGCAGCCGCAGCGCGCTGCGCGGCGCCGACGCCCAGCAGCCGCGCCATCTGGCGCTGCTGCGCGAAGGCCTGGCGCGCAAGTTTCCGGCCTTGCGCGGCATCGAGGTGGACTATTCCTGGTGGGGCTGGGTCGATGTCAGCCACGACATGATGCCGCGCATCACCCGGCCGGACCCGGCGCGGCAGGTGTATTACGCCTTCGGCTATGGCGGCAACGGCGTGGCGTTCTCGGCCCATGCGGGCCGCCGTCTGGCGCAGCGCATGATGGGCCAGGACGGCCTGGCGTGGGATCTGCCGATCTACGATTCGCCGTTGCCGGGCCACCTGTTCGCGCCATTCCGCCGGCTGGGGCAGGCGCTGCTGTACCGCTGGTATTACCTGCGCGACGAAATGCTGTAGCGGCGATGCCGTGGCGTCGTCGCGCAACGCGCCCGCGTCATCGGCGCCGATGACGCGGGCGCGGCCGGCTGCGCTCAGAATTGATAGCGCACCCCAATCTGGCCGTTGTAGTCGTGTTTCAGCTTGCCGGCGAAACTGCTTTCGACCTGGCTGTAGAGACGCCAGTTGGCGGACAGTCTGGCGTTCAGCGACAGGTTGACCAGATAGCGGCTATCGTCCGCCATCGGATTGCGCAGCACGTCGTCCGCACTGCTGTTGTTCACGATATCGATGCTGCCGCCGCGCCGCAGATTCTGCAGCCGGAACAAGCCGGCGGACAGGGCCAGCGCATGCTGCTCATCGGACTGCAGGTTCAGGCCGACGGCGGCGCCGATCTTGGCATAGACCGGCCTGCTGGCATTGACGCGGATATCGACACCGCCCTTGTCGCCATGCAGGGTATAGCCGCTGGTGGTTCCCGCGACGACTTCGACTGATGGCTCGATGAAGGCCCCGCCGTCGAACAAGTCCTGCCGCCATCCCGCCTGCACGCTGGCCAGCAGCGATGTCGACCGCGCGTCCTGCGCGGCCATGTTCAAGCGGCTTGGCAGTTGGTAAGTCTGGTTGGTCTTCAGGTACTTGGCGATCACGTCAACGAACGGGCCGTCCTCGTGGATCAGGGCGTAGTAGAGGCCGATACCGCCTGTGGTGTGCCGCTCCGACAACGGTCCTTCGCCCTGGCCGGAACCCTGTGTATAGCTGCCCATGATGCCGTACAGCTGCCTGCCCAGCTTGCGGTCGACGCCGAACTGCAGCGTCGTGTGCTTCAGGCGGAACTGCTGGTAGTCGGCGCGCCCGTGGCTGGTCTTGATCCAGAGCCCGGCGTTTTCATTGAGCTGGCGCACGTCGCCCAGACGCTTGTCGAGCTGGTTGGTTTCGAGCACGAAGGAGACGCGCGGCAGGCTGGCCAGCGCGCCGGTGCGGATGATCTGCTGGCGCAGCTCGGTGATTTGCCTGATGGTGCCATCGTCCGCCGCGACGCCGGCCTGTGTCAGGTGCTTGGCAATGTCGCCGCGCGACTGCAAGGTGTCCAGTTCGGACAGCTTCAAGGAGAACGGCGTGAACAGCGAAAGGCCGCCCGTGCCCGGCGGGCTGCTGCCAGCGCCGGGCGCGGCGGTGTCGGCGGAAGGCAGGGGCGGATCCACGGGAGCGGGGGCGCTGCCGGTGTCCGGCGCGCCGGCCGCACCGGTGTCGGCGGGCGGCAGGGGCGGGTCCACCGGCGCAGGGGCGGTGCCGGTGGCCGGCGTGCCGGCCGTACCGGTGTCGGCAGGCG
>NZ_CADIJV010000047.1 GCF_902859765.1 Achromobacter pulmonis | reverse complement strand
TTGCGCCGATGATAGTGGACGGACGTCTGTGAAAGTAGGTCATCGTCAGGCTTTTATTGCTCAAAACCCCATAGGCTCGCGCCTGTGGGGTTTTGTTTTTGGCCGCGCGGATTGTGTGTGTAGAGCGCCCCGGTGCGGCAGCGCCGCACAGGAAGGCCAGCCAGCCCTTCAGAGGCGCGGTATCGGGACGGTATAGTCTTGGCGGTCGATACCGTGGCGCTGCAACTTGTCGTAGAAAGTTTTGCGGGGAATGCCCAGCGTCTCGAGCGTCGCGCGCACGTCACCTTGATGGGCGGCGAGCGCTTCGCGAATGAGTTGGGCCTCGAAACGTTCCATCTTTTCCGGCAATGTACCCGTCCCGTTATCCGGGGCCGGCGTAGGCAGGCTGGGCGTATCAAGTACGCCGAGCACGAAGCGCTCGGCGAAATGCGCGAGCTCGCGGACGTTGCCGGGCCAATCATGCGTCAGGAGATGGCGTTTGAGGTCGGCGGGCATGTCGGGGATGTCGCGCTGGAAGCGACGCGATGCGAGGCCCAGATAGTGGGCCAGCAACAGTGGAATGTCATCGCGACGTTCACGCAGTGGCGGGATGCGAATAGTGACGACGTTGAGGCGGTAGAACAGATCTTCGCGGAATCTCGCGCGAACCGCAGGGCTGCCCAGGTCCTCCTTGGTGGCGGCCACGACGCGTAGATCCAGATTACGAACCTCATTGCTGCCCAGAGGGGTGATCTGGCGTGACTCCAGCACGCGCAGCAGTTTGACCTGCACTCCCAGGGGCATGCTTTCGATCTCGTCCAGGAACAAGGTGCCACCGCTGGCGTGTTCGATGCGCCCAATGCGCCGCTTCTGCGCGCCGGTGAAGGCGCCCGCCTCGTGGCCAAACAGTTCGCTTTCGATCACGTTTTCCGGCAGCGCGCCACAGTTGATCGCCACCAGGGCGTGGTGGCGCCGACGGCTCAAGCGGTGCAGGGCCGTGGCGACAACTTCCTTGCCTGTGCCGGTTTCTCCTTCCACCAGCACGTCGACGTCGGCGTCGGCGATATGGCGCAGTGTTTGCTTGATGCGTTGCATCGCCGGCGTGGTGCCGATAAAGGGGACTTGGTCGGCCTGCTCCGTGAACGCCGCTTCGCGCAGGCGCCGGTTTTCCAGGATCAGATGGCGCTTTTCGGCTGCATGGGTAATGGCGGCGATCAGGCGATC
Organism: Achromobacter pulmonis; assembly: GCF_902859765.1. GTDB lineage: Bacteria > Pseudomonadota > Gammaproteobacteria > Burkholderiales > Burkholderiaceae_B > Achromobacter > Achromobacter pulmonis. The sequence goes on along the minus strand of NZ_CADIJV010000047.1, from coordinate 26,928 downwards.
GGGGGGATACGGCTTGGCCAGGAAATCGTAGGCGCCGTCACGCATGCATTGCACGGCCATGGCGATATCCCCGTGACCGGTGATCAGGATGACCGGAATCTCCGCATCAATCGCACGCAGCCGCTGGAACAGTTGCAGCCCGTCGATGTCGGGCATGCGGATGTCGGTGACTACCACGCCGTCGAAGTCGCGGTTCAGCGTAGCGAGCGCAGCGCGGGCGCTGGCGTGGGCTTGCACGGTGAAGTCGTGCAGCCTGAGTGTCTGCACGTTGGCACGGCGCAACTCTTCATCGTCGTCGATAAAAAGCACGTGCGGCGCCGGCGACGGGGCGGCAGCGTGCGCGCCAGCGTCAGCGTGGTTCGACGGCGGGCAGGAGGGATCTGGAACGCGTGTCATGGTTGAGAAGGCGGCGATTTGCGCAGCGTCAGGGTGAATATCGCGCCACGGCGGGAGCCGTCGGGCGTAGCAGGGATGGTGTCGTCATGAGGCGCGGCGCGCAGGTCGCCACCGAACTCGGCGATGATGTCGCGCGAGATCACCAGGCCCAATCCCAGGCCTTCGGCCTTGGTGGTGTGAAAGGGCGTGAACAGGTTCGCGCTGGCTTGCGGCGACAAGCCGGGGCCGTTGTCGTTGAAGATCAAGCGTACCGTGGTGCCCATGTCCTGCAAGGCGATGACGATGTTGCCGTCGGCTTGGCCTTCGAGCGCATCCAGGGCATTTTGCAGCAGGTTCACCAGCACCTGCTCGAGGCGGATGCGGTTGGCCTGCACCTGATAGTCCTGCCCGGCCGGCGGGCGGTGCAGCGCCACGCCCTGGCGCCTGGCGCGTGGGCCTACCAGCAGCAGGGCACCGTCGAGCGCCTCTTTCAGGCTGGTGGGGCCGACCGTGGCGCCGGCCTTGCGCGAAAAGGCACGTAGTTCGCCGGTGATGTGGCCAATCCGCTCGGTCAGCGCAGCGATAGTGCCGAGATTGTCCTCGACCGAAGGCGTGTCCTGGCGGCGCAGGAATTCGGCGGCGTTATCGGCGTAGGCGCGGATCGCGGCCACGGGTTGGTTGATCTCATGCGCGACGCCTGCGGCGACCTGGCCCAGCACCGCGAGCTTGCTGGCCTGTACCAGTTCATCCTGCATGGTGTGCAGGCGTGCTTCGGTGCGCTGGCGTTCGTCCATTTGCCCCAGCAATTGCCGATTGGCCTCTCGCAGCTGGGCCGTGCGGTCCTCGACCTGGGCGGCCAGTTGCCGGCTGATGGCCAGTTGCTGCGCGGCCCGCTCACGGCTGCGGTGGCGGCGATACAGCAGGATGCCGAAGGTGGCGGACAGCACCGCCAGCGCCAGTAGGGCACCGAGTTGGGCGTTGGCGGCGGCGCGGTTCAGCGCTGTCTGCATCGGCGACAGCAGATGCAGTGTCCAGCCGGGCGACTCGACGATTGGCAGCGTGGTGTGCAGCATGGGCGCGCCGGCCGGGATCTGTGGCAAGGGCTCGCTCGCCCGCACGATCTGACCGCCTGTCACGGTCTGCAGTGGCGGTTGTAGTGGCAGCGGTTGGAACATGGCGTCGCCGAACTGCAAGCTGGTGCGCAGGGTCTGCGCCAGGTCGGGCGCCAGCGGCGCCTGCACGCGGAAGCGCCAGCCGGGCAGGCTGCCCAGCAACACCACGCCGTGCTCGTCGGTGACGAAAATGGGCGCATTCGACTGGCGCCAGTCGGCTTCCAGATCGCGAAAATCCACCTTCAGCACTACCACGCCGAGCATCGCGCCGCGGTTGTCGTCGACGCGGCGGGACAGGTAGAGGCCGGCCTCGTGGCTGACGGTGCCCAAGGCGAAATGCTCGGCGGCGCCATGCGCGACCGCGCCTTGGAAATAGGGCCGGAATTGGTAGTCGACGCCGACGAAGGTAGCCGGTTCGCGCCAGTTGCTGGCGGCAATCGCGTAGCCGCTTCGGTTCAACACATAGATGGCCGAGGCGCCCACGCCATGGCTGAGCGTGTCGAGCTTTTCGTCCAGGGATTCGATCAGGGCTGGCGTGGGGGTCCGCAGCGCGGCGTGCAGGTCCACGTCACGGGTCAGGACAAAGGGCAGGGCGCGGAATTTGTCCAGGTTGTTGCGCAGCAGGGCGGCGTTGATCTGGCCGGCGCTGCGCGCCTGGAGATACGCTTCCTTGAGCGCGCCCTCGCGCGCCCACTGCCCGGCCACGTGCAGTACGCCGACGACGATGGCCGCGCCCGCGATGGCCAGTATCGCCCATGGCCAGGCCGAGCGTCGCCCTGACGAGCGGCCGTCGGCTGGAACGGGAGGCGCCACGGCGGGCTGGGGAGGAGAACGGGATGGCATGGTTGCGTGCGGTTTTTCGCACATTCTATCCGGTTTTTGTGTGAAATTTCGCCAATGTTATCGATGGCGATTGAATGGGTAAGGTCAAAAATACAGATAAATCAATGCCTTGGCTGCCGCCTTGAGGTGCGGGACCGGTTGGCATGCCATTTGCATATAGGGGGCAAGCCTGGCGGCATCGCGCGCCGGGTGAAATCGGCCTGCGGAGATACGCAGCGCTCTAAAAGAGAAAACGCCCCGATACCCGCTGCGTGCCATCGCAGGGAGCATGGGGCCCCTGGTGGGGACAAATCCCAATGATCGACGTGGATCAAGGCGCGCCCGCGCGCAAGCTCAAGTTCTATCAAATCCTGTACGTGCAGGTCCTGTTCGCCATCGTGGTGGGCATTCTGCTGGGCTATTTCAAGCCCGACCTCGGCCAGGCGATGCAGCCATTGGGCGATGGCTTCATCAAGCTGGTGAAGATGATCATCGCGCCAGTGATCTTCCTGACAGTGTCCACCGGCATCGCGGCCATGAGCGACCTGAAGAAGGTCGGCCGGGTAGCGGGCAAGGCCATGCTGTACTTCCTGGTGTTCTCGACCCTGGCCTTGATTGTGGGCATGTTGGTGAGCCATATCGTGCAGCCGGGCGCCGGCATGCATATCAATCCGGCCACGCTGGACCAGAAGGCGGTGTCGGGCTATGTCGCCAAGGCGCATGATTCGACCATCACAGGTTTCCTGCTGAACGTCATTCCCACCACCATCTTCAGCCCCTTTGTCGGCGGCGACATCCTGCAGGTACTGTTCGTGGCCGTGCTGTTCGGCATCGCGCTGGCGCAGGTGGGCGAACGTGGCAAGCCGGTGCTGAACTTCCTGACGGCTTTGGCCCAACCCATTTTCAAGCTGGTGGCCATCCTGATGAAGGCCGCGCCGATCGGCGCGTTCGGCGCGATGGCGTTCACCATCGGCAAGTACGGCATCAAGTCGATCGTCAACCTGGCGATGCTGGTGGGCACGTTCTATGCGACTGCGGTGTTGTTCGTGGTGGTCGTGCTGGGCATGGTGGCGCGCTATAACGGCTTTTCGATCCTGAAGCTGGTGCGTTATATCCGCGAAGAATTGTTGCTGGTGCTGGGCACGAGTTCATCGGAAGCCGCGCTGCCGACGCTGATGCAGAAAATGGAGCGCGCGGGTTGTTCCAAATCGGTGGTCGGCCTGGTGGTGCCCACCGGTTATTCGTTCAATCTGGACGGCACCAACATCTACATGACGATGGCGGCGCTGTTCATCGCCCAGGCGTGCGATATTCCTCTGTCGCTGGGCGACCAGATCCTGTTGCTGCTGGTGGCAATGCTGAGTTCCAAGGGGGCGGCGGGCGTGACCGGCGCCGGTTTCATCACCCTGGCGGCGACGCTGTCGGTGGTGCCGACCGTGCCGGTGGCCGGCATGGCGCTGATCCTGGGCGTGGACCGCTTCATGTCCGAATGCCGCGCGCTGACCAATCTGGTCGGCAACGCCACCGCCGCGGTCGTCGTGGCACGCTGGGAAGGCGAACTGGACAAGGAGCAGTTGCACGCGGCGCTTGAAGGCGGGGCGCCTGCGGCGCAACCGCAGGCCGTGGCGCCGCAGGTCTCGACCTTGCAAGGCTGATCGACGCCTGTCCGAGGCATGCAAAAGCCCCCGAACCGCGAGGTTCGGGGGCTTTTTCTTTGGGACCGCGCGTCAGGGAAGGACAATGCCTGCCGCGCGCAGCAGGTTGGCGGTTTCGAACAGCGGCAGGCCCATGACGCCGGTATAGCTGCCCTCGATGCGCGCCACGAAGGTGCCGGCCAGGCCCTGGATGCCGTAGGCGCCGGCCTTGCCGTACGGTTCGCCGCTGTCGCAATAGCGCGCGATCTCGTCGGGTTGCAGTACGCGCATCCGCACATCGGTGACGGAGACCGCTTCCAGCAGGCGTTCGCCGCTCCACAAGGCCACGGCGGTATGTACCTGATGCGCGCGGCCGGACAGCGCCTGCAGGATGCGGATCGCGTCGTCCCGGTCGGCTGGCTTGCCCAGCACCAGGTCATCCAGAATCACCGTGGTGTCGGCGGCCAGCAGTGGCAGCGCCGGCAGGGCCTGTGATCGCAGCCAGTCGCGGCCACGCTCGGCCTTGTCGCGCGCAGTGCGCCGGACGTAGTCGGCGGCAGGTTCGCCCGGGTGTTGGGGTTCGTCTTCGCCGGGAGGCGCGGGCACGCGCAGCACCTCGTGGGCCAGGCCGATCTGGGTCAGCAGCTCACGCCGCCGGGGGCTGGCGGAGGCGAGATAGATGCGTGCGGGAGAGAAGGCGTCAGTCATGGGTGGCGGCGCACCGCAGGTACGCAAGGCTGGCGCCCGGCGCCCGGCGGCCGGCATCAGGCGCGGTGATAGGGGTGATTGGTCATGATGGCCCAGGCGCGGTAGAGCTGTTCGGCCAGCACCACGCGCACCATGGGGTGCGGCAGAGTCAGCGACGACAGGCGCAACTGTCCGCTGCACGAGGCCTTGAGCCCGGCGTCGAGGCCGTCCGGTCCGCCGACCAGGAAGACAACATCCTGGCCGCCGGCGCGCCATTGTTCGAGTTTCTGCGACAAGGCCATGGTGGTCAGGTCGCGGCCGCGCTCGTCCAGCGCCAGGCGCAGCGCGCCGGGCGGCAAGGCGGCCTCGATGCGCTTGGCCTCGGCCGCCATCATCTGGGCAGGCGTTTTGCCGGTGGTGCGGGGTTCAGGCTTGATCTCGCGCAGTTCCAGCGCGCAGTCGGGCGGCAGGCGTTTGGCGTAGTCGTCCCAGGCGGTCTGTACCCAGTCCGGCATGCGCGTGCCGACGGCGGCGACGATCAGTTTCACGCCGCGCCGCCTTAGTCGTCGGCGCTGTCGTAGGCGCTGTCGCTGGCGACCGGCGCGGCACGGGTGGATTCGGGCAACAGCTTGACGCGCACCGGTTTGCCACCCCAGATTTCTTCCAGGTTGTAGTACTGGCGGATGGCGGGCTGCATGATGTGGACGACGACGTCGCCCAGGTCGACCACCACCCATTCGCCAGTGTCTTCGCCTTCGATCGTGATGCCGGACAGGCCGAGCGCGCGGCCGCGATCGGACACGCTGGCGGCCAGCGCGCGAGTCTGCCGGTTGGAGGTGGCGCTGGCAATCACGACGCGATCGAACAGGCTCGTCAGATGCGTGGTGTTGAACACCTTGATGTCTTGCGCCTTGACATCTTCGAGGGCGTCAATGACGGCGCGTTGGAGTTTCTGAATATCCATAGGTGCAAATATAACCCGCTGAAGCACGGCGGATGCCGGTTCCAGGGCGCGCGCAGCGCGCCGGGCAGGTGTGGGTTTATCGGTAAAGATGGTGCGCCGCAATATAGGCGGCGACCGGAGCGGCCAGCAGACCATCGGTCGATTCGCCGCGCGCCAGCCGCTCGCGGATCTGCGATGCCGACACCGGCATCGGCGCAAATGGCAGTTCTTCAAGCTGGCGGCCTTGCTCGCGCAGCCAGTCGTTCAGCGCCGCGGGGGGCGCCAGGGGCGTGCCGGGACGCGTCGCCACAGCCAGATCCACCAGGCTGGCGATTTCGCGCCACGCTTGCCAGGTGCAGAAATTGGCCAGTTGGTCGGCGCCCAGCAGCCAGACGTAGCGCGCATCCGCGGGCAGGGCACGCAGGGTGTCGATGGTGTAGGTGGCGCCGCCGCGTTCGAGTTCGATCGGGTTGACCGCCAGGCCGTCATGGCCGGCGATGGCCAGTTCCAGCATGGCGCGGCGCTGGTCGGCGCTGGCATGCAGGGCGGCGCGCTGCCAGGGGTTGGCGGCTGGGATCAACTGCACCTGGGCCAGGCCAAGCGCGCGCAAGGCGTTGTCGGCCAGCGCCACATGCGCGAGGTGGACGGGATCGAAACTGCCGCCCAGGAGTCCGATGCGCTTCACACCCAGTCCCGCGGCGTCAAGTAGGCGGCCAGCTCGGCTTCGGGCGTGCCCGCCTGCGGTTGCCAGTCGTAGCGCCATTGCGCCAGCGGCGGCATGGACAGCAGGATCGATTCGGTGCGGCCGCCCGATTGCAGGCCGAACAGCGTGCCACGGTCGAATACCAGGTTGAATTCGACGTAGCGGCCGCGGCGGTAGGCCTGGAAGTCGCGCTCGCGTTCGCCGTAGGGGGTGTCGCGGCGGCGCTCGACGATGGGCAGGTAGCTGCGCAGGAAGGCATCGCCGACCGAGCGCGTCAAGGCGAACGAGGCGTCAAACCCGGGGGCGTTCAGGTCATCGAAGAAGATGCCACCGATGCCGCGGGTCTCGTTGCGGTGCTTGAGGAAGAAGTACTCGTCGCACCAGCGTTTGTAGCGCGGGTAGTAGTCGGCGCCATGGCCGGCCAGGGCATCGCGGCACACGGTGTGGAAGTGGCGCGCGTCTTCCTCGAAGGGATAGTAGGGGGTGAGGTCGATGCCGCCGCCGAACCAGAACACGTCGGCCTCGTCATGGCCGGGACGTGCCGCAGCCACGAACATGCGCACGTTCATGTGCGTGGTGGGCACGTACGGATTGCGGGGGTGCAGCACCATCGACACGCCCATGGCTTCCCAGGAGCGGCCGGCCAGTTCGGGTCGGTGCGCGCTAGCCGAAGGCGGCAGTTTCGAACCCCGGACATGGCTGAACAGCACGCCGGCGCGTTCGAATAGCCGGCCGCCTTCGACCAGGCGCGACAGGCCGCCGCCGCCTTCGGCCCGGACCCATTCGTCGCTGCGGAAGGGGCCGCCCTCGGCGGCCTCCAGCGCGGCGACAATGCTGGACTGCAGGCCGGTCAGGTAGTCGCGGACCTCGGCGACGGGCAAGGCGTTCATCGGCGCTTCCGGTTACGCGTTGGACTTGGGCTTCTGCTGCGACGGCTTGAGCGCGCGCCAGCCGATGTCGCTACGGTACTGGCGGCCGTCGAAGTGGATGCCGTCGATGGCTTCGTAGACGCGGTCGCGCGCCATCTTGACCGAGTCGCCCAACGCGGTGACGCACAGCACGCGGCCGCCGGTGGTCTGGGTTTCTTCGCCCACCAGGCGGGTGGCGGCATGGAACACCATGCAGTCGTCGGCGTCGGCCGGCAGGCCGCGGATGACATCGCCGGTGCGCGGGGTGTTGGGGTAGTTGTGCGAGGCCAGCACCACGCCCAGGGCGGTGCGGCGGTCCCAGGTGATGTCGGCCTGGTCCAGCGTGCCCTCGACGGCGTGTTCGAGCGCATCCAGCAGGTCGCTCTTTACGCGCATCATGATCGGCTGGGTTTCCGGATCGCCCATGCGGCAGTTGAATTCCAGCGTCTTGATGTCGCGGTCGGGGTCATCGCCGGGGGCGATCATCAGTCCGGCATACAGGAAGCCGGTGTAGGGGATGCCGTCGCGCGTCATGCCCTGCACCGTCGGCAGGATGATCTCGCGCATGATGCGGTGGTGCAGTTCAGGCGTGACGATGGGGGCGGGCGAGTAGGCGCCCATGCCGCCGGTGTTCGGACCCTGGTCGCCGTCCTGCAGACGCTTGTGGTCCTGGCTGGTGGCCAGCGCGAGCACGTTGCGGCCGTCGCACATGACGATGAAGCTGGCTTCCTCGCCCACCAGACATTCCTCGATGACGACGCGCGCGCCCGCTTCGCCCATGGAACCGTCGCCGAGCATGGCGTCGACGGCGGCATGCGCTTCGTCGAGCGTGGCGGCGACCACCACCCCCTTGCCCGCGGCCAGGCCATCGGCCTTGATCACGATGGGCGCGCCTTGCTGGTCGATGTAGGCGTGGGCGGCGGCCGGATCGGTGAAGGTCTCGTAGCGCGCGGTCGGGATGTTGTGCCGGACCATGAAGGCCTTGGCGTAGTCCTTCGAGCTTTCCAACTGCGCGGCGGCCTTGGTCGGCCCGAAGATCTTCAGGCCGCGGGCGCGGAAGACGTCGACGACGCCGGCGGCCAGCGGCGCCTCGGGGCCGACCACCGTCAGGGCGATGCCTTCGCGCTGGACGAAGTCGGCCAATTCCTCGGCATTGGTGAGCGGGATGTTTTCCATCTGCTCGGCGCGTTCGGTGCCGCCGTTGCCCGGCGCCACGTACACCTTGTGTACGCGCGGAGAGCGGGCCAGTCGCCAGGCGAGGGCATGTTCGCGGCCGCCCGAGCCAATTACCAGGAGTTTCATCGTTGCGTGAGTCTTAAGGTTGCCAGTCGAGTGTCGTGGGACACCTGCCCGAGAAATAGGCCACGGCGCCGGGCAGGCCCGGCGCCGATGACAGCGGGACGCGGGCGGCCCGGGGACCTACCGCGCCAGGGTAAAGGATTACTGCGCTTCGTCGAAAATGACGGTGGTATAGACTTCCTGCACGTCGTCCAGGCCTTCCAGGGCGTCGAGCAGTTTCTGCATCTTGACGGCGTCGTCGCCGGCCAATTCGGTTTCGTTCAGCGCTTTCATGACGATGCCGTCGACTTCGGCCTTGAGGCCCGCCTCGTCGAACGCCTTGCGCACGGCGGCGTAGTCGGCCGGGGCGCAGATGACTTCGATCACGCCTTCCTCGTCGGTGGTGACGTCTTCGGCGCCGGCCTCGAGGGCGGCTTCCATGACCTGGTCTTCGGGCGTGCCGGGGGCGAACACGAATTGACCGCAATGCTTGAACATGAAGGCCACCGAGCCTTCCTGGCCCAGGTTGCCGCCGTTCTTGGCAAAGGCGTGGCGCACTTCGGCCACGGTGCGGGTGCGATTGTCGGTCATGCAGTCGACGATGACCGCCGCGCCGCCGATGCCGTAGCCCTCGTAGCGCACTTCCTCGTAGGCGTCGCCGTCCGCGCCGCCCGCGCCGCGCTGGATGGCGCGCTGGATGTTGTCCTTGGGCATGTTGGCGTCGGTGGCCTTGTCCCAGGCCATGCGCAAGCGCGGGTTGCTGTCCGGGTCGGGGCCGCCGGCGCGCGCCGCCACGGTGATTTCACGAATGATCTTGGTCCAGAGCTTTCCGCGTTTGGCGTCTTGACGGCCCTTGCGGTGCTGAATATTGGCCCATTTGCTGTGTCCGGCCATGGCTTCCCAGGATAAATTGTCTGCAAAAGCGGCATTTTACCGTGCCGGCGGCCCGCGCGCCCGGGAGCCGGCCGCCTGTGTCCATATTGCCACGCGCACAAGCGCCGCGGCAGGCTCTACACTTGGGCATCTGAGTCATTCCGGTCCGGAGAGCAGCCCATGCCCAACCCCATCGTCATCGCCAGGAACGCGCAGACCGAGCTGGCCCTGTTGCCAGCGCTGGCCAACCGCCATGGCTGCATCACCGGGGCCACCGGGACCGGCAAGACCGTCACCCTGCAGGTGCTGGCCGAGGCCTTCTCCCGCCTCGGCACGCCGGTCTTCATGGCCGACGTCAAGGGCGATCTGACAGGCATCTCGCAGGCCGGGGTGGCCAGTCCGAAACTGCAGGAGCGGCTCAAGAACCTGGGACTGGACGAACCGGCCTGGGGAGCCAGCCCGGTGACGCTGTGGGACGTGTTCGGCGAGCAGGGCACGCCGGTGCGCGCCACCATCACCGATATGGGGCCGCTGCTGCTGGCGCGCATCCTGGAACTGAACGATACGCAGGAAGGGGTGCTGACCCTTGTTTTCAAGGTGGCCGACGACGAGGGCCAGTTGCTGCTGGACCTGAAAGACCTGCGCGCCATGCTGCAGAACGTCGCCGACCGCGCCGCCGAGCTCAAGACCCGCTACGGCAATGTCTCTTCGGCCAGCATCGGCGCGATCCAGCGTGGCCTGCTGGCGCTGGAGTCGCAGGGCGCCGAGAAATTCTTCGGCGAGCCCATGCTGGATGTGGCCGACCTGATGCGCACCGACGCCCAGGGCCGCGGCATCGTCAATGTGCTGGCCGCCGACAGGCTCATGCAGGCGCCACGGCTGTATGCCATCTTCCTGCTGTGGCTGCTGGCCGACCTGTACGAGAAACTACCCGAAGTGGGCGACCCGGACCAGCCCAAGCTGGTGTTCTTCTTCGACGAGGCGCACCTGCTGTTCAACGACGCGCCGCCGGCGTTGCTGAACAAGATCGAACAGGTGGTGCGGCTGGTGCGCTCCAAGGGCGTGGGCGTCTATTTCGTCACGCAGAATCCGCTCGATATCCCGGACACGGTACTGGGCCAGTTGGGCAACCGGGTGCAGCACGCGCTGCGGGCCTTCACGCCGCGCGACCAGAAGGCGGTCAAGACCGCCGCGCAGACCATGCGGCCCAATCCGGGGCTGGACATCGAGGCGGCGATCACGGAACTGGGCGTGGGCGAGGCGCTGGTGTCGCTGCTGGACGCCAAGGGCCGGCCGATGCCGACCGAACGCGCCTGGGTCGTGCCGCCGGCGAGCCGCATCGGCCCGGCCACGGACGCCGAGCGCCAGGCCCTGCGCCAGGCAAGCCCGATGTCCGCCAAGTACGGGCAGGCCATTGACCGGGAGTCCGCCTACGAAGTGCTGGCCGGACGCGCCGCGAAGCCGGCCGGACAGGCGCCGGCAGAGCCGGCCCCGGGCGCGGGCAAGGCGCCGGCCGAAGAACGTGGCGGCTTCATGGACAGTTTGAACGACGTGCTGTTCGGTTCGACCGGGCCACGCGGCGGCAAGCGCGATGGTGTCGTCCAGACCGTGGCCAAGAGCACGGCGCGATCCATCGCGCGCGAACTGGCGCGAGGTATCCTGGGTTCGCTGCTGGGCTCCAAGTCGCGGCGTTGAACGCTGTATTCCATTTTTGGGACAAAAACGGTTACCGCGTCTTGTAATGCGGGGTAATGCGTTCTTTGTAACGAGGGGCTATTGCACTCACGCCATTTATGCCTATGATTCTGGCCGACATAACTCAGAAATCCAAAGGAAATAGTGGTGGCGAAACACAAGATTGCAGTGCTCCCCGGCGATGGGATCGGCAAGGAAGTCGTGCCGGAAGGTTTGAAGGTGCTCGATGCCGTGGCCACGCGCTTCGGCATCGACTTCCAGTGGGATCATTTCGACTGGAGCTGCGACTACTACGCCAAGCACGGCAAGATGATGCCCGACGACTGGCAGCAGCAGATCGGCCAGCATGAAGCCATTTTCTTTGGCGCCATCGGCTGGCCCGCCACGGTGCCCGATCACGAGGCGCTGTGGGGATCCTTGTTCAAGTTCCGCCGCGAATTCGACCAGTACATCAACCTGCGTCCGGTGCGTCTGATGCCGGGTGTGCCGTCGCCGCTGGCCGGCCGCAAGCCCGGTGAAATCGACTTCTTCATCGTGCGCGAAAATACCGAGGGCGAGTATTCCAATAGTGGTGGCGTCCTGTTCGGGGGTACCGAGCGCGAAGTGGTGATCCAGGAAAGCGTGTTCACTCGCGTCGGCGCCGATCGCGTGCTGAAATTCGCGTTCGAACTGGCCCGCAAGCGCGGCAAGCACCTGACGGCGGCCACCAAGTCCAACGGCATTTCCATTTCGATGCCCTGGTGGGACCAGCGGGTCGCGGCCATGGCCGGGAACTATCCGGATGTGCGCTGGGACAAATACCACATCGATATTCTTTGCGCGCATTTTGTGCAGCATCCGGATTGGTTCGATGTGGTCGTGGCCTCCAATCTTTTCGGCGATATCCTGTCCGATCTGGGGCCTGCCTGCACCGGGACGATCGGCATCGCGCCGTCGGCCAACCTGAACCCGGAGCGCAAGTTCCCGTCCCTGTTCGAGCCCGTGCACGGTTCCGCACCTGACATTTACGGCAAAGGCATCGCCAACCCGATCGGCCAGATCTGGAGTGGCGCGCTGATGCTGGATTTCCTGGGTTATCCCGACGCTTCGGCGGCCGTGGTGCGCGCCATCGAAACGGTGCTGGCCGAAGGCCCGCGCACGCGCGACATGCAGGGCAGCGCCTCGACCGCTGAAGTCGGCGATGCCATCGCGTCGTTGATCGCGGCGGCCTAACGGTGCATCCGCAGGGGGCCGAAGACATGGTCGACTCGGTCGCTTCCTCGCCGCCGACACCGGTGGGGGGAGGCCGCGCCGACCGGTTCGCCCGCAAGCTGTTTCGCATGCTGCGTTCGCGCACGCAACGGCACAACCAGCATCTGTGGCCGTTCGTGCGGATCTGGCGCAATCCGGCGGGGGGTGATCTGTAGTTTCCGGGCGTTCGGCCGCACGCAGCCCATCACGCCGCTGGAGCAGGGGTACGACCCCGACGACCGCGAGGTGCATCTGATCCTGAGCGGTCCATCGATCGCCGAGATTCCGTACGACCGTCTGGCCGTCGGCGCGGCGATGGGCGTGAACGGCTCGATTGCGCTCAGGCACAAGTTCAAGGTGCCGTTCAAGTATTACTGCATCATTGACCAGAACTTCGTGCGGGATCGCATCGACCTGGTGCGCGAGATCGTCGCCTGTGACTTGACGCTGTACGTGTTGCCGGAGGTGCTGCGATACATCATGCAGGGGATTCCGCAGGAACTGATTCGCTGCCGCATCTGCATCGTCGAATTGATTTCCGAACGTGCCTACCAGCGTAGCGCGGCGCCGGCCGTGCTCAAGCGCATGGTGGCGGCCTCGCCCGATCTGCAACTGCTGGATGCGAAGCAGGGATTGGGCTTCAGCTTCGATGCCTCGCTGGGGGTATTCGATGCCGATACGGTGGCCTATGTCGCGTTGCAGGTCTTGATCTCCGGCGGCGCGCGCAAGGTCTATTTGCACGGCCTGGACCTGAACCTGCAGCATGGCATGCGTTTTTACGATGAAGGCTCCACGCCGCAGGCCAGCCGGCTGGCGCGCAATTTCGCGCGGCTCATCGAGCCGTCGTTCCGTTTCGCGGCGCCTCAGTGGCGCAGCCGCGGCGTCTCGGTGATCAACCTGTCACCGGTCAGCGCCTTGCCGCCCGAGGTGATCGAGCGGCAGGACTGGCATGCCTTGCTGAAGGATTGACAAGGCCCGGCTAGCGCCGGCCCTTTCGTGGGCCGGCAGCCGCCTTTGGGGCGGCGCCTTGCATTGGCGTCGTCAGTGAGCGCCAGCCGCCGCTTCCGCGGCGCCGCCACCGCCCGCCTTGGCCGAGCGCGGCCGCGCGAACCACACCAGGCCGGTCAGCAGCAGGAAGATGACCGCCGACGCATAGAACACGTCCACCGCCGACATGGTGAACGCTTGCGCGTTGATCAGTCGGTCGACCGTGGTCAGCGCCTGCTGGTGCGACATGCCGACGCCGTTCTGCAGTGCGTTCAGGGTCTGGTCGAACGCTTGCTGGCCGGGCTTGGCGACCTCGGTCAGCTGGGCGTGGTGCAGGGTGGCGCGGTTTTCCCACAAGGTGGTCGCGATCGAAGTGCCGAAAGCGCCGGCGGTCAGGCGCAGGAAGTTCGACAGGCCCGAGGCGGCCGGGATGCGCCAGGGTTCGATGCTGGACAGAGTGATCGAGGTCAGCGGCACGAAGAATGCCGCCATTGCCGCGCCCTGGATGATGGTGGGGATCATCAGCGTGCGCACGTCGGTCTGCGTGTTGAAGCCGGACCGCATGAAGCACACCAGCGCGAAGATCAGGAACGCCACGGTGACAATCTGGCGCGGATCGCGCGTGGCCAGCATCTTGCCGACGATGGGCGTGAGCAGGATCGCCAGCAGGCCCACCGGCGCGGTCACCATGCCGGCGTAGGTGGCCGTGTAGCCCATGTAGCTCTGCAACCAGAGCGGCAGCAGCACCACGTTGCCGAAGAACACGCCGTAGGCCACGGCCAGGGTCAACGCGCCGACCGTGAAGTTGCGCTCCTTGAACAGGCGCAGGTCGACCACCGGATGCGCGTCGGTCAATTCCCAGATCAGGAAGAAAACGAAGGCGACGAAGGCGATGGCGGCCAGCGCGATGATGGTGGGGCTGGCGAACCAGTCCAGTTCCTTGCCCTTGTCGAGCATGATCTGCAACGCGCCGACCCAGATCACCAGCAGTACCAGGCCGAGCTTGTCGATCGGCAGCTTGCGGGTCAGCGATTCACGCTTGCCGTAGATGCGCCAGCTGATCCAGGCCGCCAGCAGGCCGACCGGCACGTTGATGTAGAAGATCCACGGCCAGGTGTAGTTGTCGGAGATCCAGCCGCCCAGCAAGGGGCCGGCTACGGGCGCCACCAGGGTCGTCATGGACCAGACCGCCAGCGCCATGCCCGCCTTGGTCTTGGGGAAGCTGGCCAGCATCAGGGTCTGCGACAGCGGAATCATCGGGCCCGCCACCGCGCCCTGCAGCACGCGGAAGGCGATCAGGGCTTCGAGCGACGGCGAGAAGCCGCACAGCCATGAGGCCAGCACGAACAGCAGAGTGGAGATCAGGAACAGCCGCACCTGGCCGAAACGCTGTGTCAGCCAACCGGTCAGGGGCACGGTGATGGCGTTGGCCACGGCGAACGAGGTGATGACCCAGGTGCCCTGGCTGGAACTGACGCCGAGGTCGCCGGAGATCGTAGGGATGGACACGTTCGCGATGGAGGTGTCCAGCACGTTCATGAACACCGCCGTGGACAGCGCGATCGATCCGATGATGCGGGTCGCGCCTTCCAGTGGCGGGTAGGTGCCCGGCGGGAGGACGGTGGGTTCGGCGGGACCGCCGCCGGCCGCGGGCTGCGCGGTGGTGCTCATGGGAGCCCTCCCTTACCTGGCGCCGCGCGCCGCGCCCGCTTTGGCCACGGACGCGGTGGCCGCCTGCGGACTGAATTCGTCGGACGCGAGGTTGGCCTGGATGATCTTCTGGATCATGGCGTCGACCTCGTCATGGGCCGGCTCGAAGGCGCGCGTCGACCAGGCGGGTTCCTTGCGGGCCGCGGCCGCCAGGGTTTCGCCTTCCTGCTTGCCAACGTCGACTTCCACATCCATCGACAGGCCCACGCGCAGCGGATGCGCCTTCAGGTCCGCAGGGTCGAGTTTGATGCGCACGGGCACGCGCTGCACCACCTTGATCCAGTTGCCGGTGGCGTTCTGCGCCGGCAGCAGGGCGAAGGCGCTGCCGGTGCCGGCATCCAGGCCCTCGACGGTGCCGTGGTAAGTGACCGAACTGCCGTAAAGATCGGCGACCATCTTGACCGGCTGGCCGACGCGCATCTTGCGCAACTGGCCTTCCTTGAAGTTGGCTTCGACCCAGACCTGGTCCAGCGGCACCACCGTCATGAGCGCGGCGCCGGGGGCCACGCGCTGGCCCACCTGCACGCTGCGGCGGGCGATGACGCCGCCGACGGGCGCCGGCAACACCGTGCGCGATTGCGCCAGCCAGGCGTTGCGCAGGCCAGCCATGGCCTGGCGCACATCGGGGTGGTCGGCCACCGTGGTGCCCTGAGTCAGGGCCTGGTTGGTGGCCAGCTTGGCGCGTGCGGCGGCCAGCGCCGCGCGCGCCTGCGCCAGGCCGGATTGTGCGCTCTTGAGCGCCGCCTCGGCGTGCAGGATTTCCTCGCCGCTGACGCCGCCGGACTTGGCCAGTTGCTGGCGTCGGGTGACGTCGCTCTGGGCGCGGGTCAGTTCGGCCTGGGCACGCAGGATGTCAGCGTTGCGCAGGTCGACTTCGGCGGCCAGCGCGTCGTTCTGGACGTAGTAGGTGCGGACTTGGCGCACGGTCTGCGCCAGCTTGGCCTCGGCCTGCTGCAGGGCAACCTGCGTGTCGGCCGGATCCAGGCGCACCAGCGGCTGGCCGGCGGTGACGGTCTCGGTGTCGTCGGCTTCGATGGCCACCACGGTGCCCGGCACCTGCGGGGTGATCTGCACCAGGTTGCCGTGCACGTAGGCGTCGTCGGTGCTTTCGAAGTGGGCGCCGAACAGGATCCACCAGATGCCGTAGGCGATCGCGACGAGGATGAAAACGCCGGTGGCGATCAGCAGCAGGCGTTTGCGGGCGGGATTGGTCGTGGGAGTGGCTGCGTTCATGACGTCTGAATCCGGAGCGTTCAATGAGTGGAGTTCGTGGCGGGCGCGGACGGTTGCGCGGGGGCGGGCGCATAGCCGCCGCCCAGGGCGGTGGCCAGGTTGGCGTCGAGCTGGTAGGCGCGGATGCGCAGGTCGGTGTCGAGCCGGGCCTGGGTCAGCACCCCGGTCTGCGCGATCAGCACGGTCAGGTAGTTGCCCATGCCGGCCTTGTAGCGGTTGACGGCCAGTTCGTAGGCCGCCTCGATGGCTTCGCGCGCCTGGCGCTGCTGCGCTCGTTCCTGTTCCAGCAGGCGCAGGCCGTCGAGCGCGTCGGCAACCTGATGCACGGCGTCCAGCACGGTCTGGTTGTAGTCGGAGACGGCCAGGTCGGCGTCGGCGCGGCGGCTGGCCAGGTTGGCGTTCAGTTCGCCACCGTGGAAGATCGGCAGGGTCACGGCCGGGCCGATGCCGGCGGTGCGGGCGGCGGCGCCGAGCAGGTTGCCGGTGCCGATCGCCTGGAAACCGGCGAAGGCCACCAGGTTGATGTTGGGATAGAACTCGGCGCGGGCGCTGTCGATCTGGTGGCGGGCGGCCTCGGCGCGCCAGCGCGCCGCGACCACGTCCGGGCGGTGGCCCAGCAGCGCCAGCGGCACGCTGGCGGGCACCGTGCCGGCCGGCGCCGTCAGGGGCGTGGCCACCAGCGATTGGCCGCGCTGCGGCCCGGCGCCGGCCAGCGCCGCGACCTGATTGCGCAATTGCGCCAGCGTGGTCTCGGTCTGGGTCAGTTCGACCTGGCCGGCCGCCAGCGACGATTCGGCCTGCTTGACTTCGACCTGGGTATCCAGGCCGGCGGAATAGCGGCCGCGCGTCAGCGCCAGCACTTCCTCGCGCTGGGTCAGCACGCGCTTGAGGACATCGCGCTGCGCGAAAGCGTCCTGCAGATTGAGATAGGCGCGCACGGTGGCGCTGGCCAGCACGTTGCGCGCGGCCTGGGCGTCGGCTGCGGCGGCGGCCTGCTGCGAGACGGCGGCCTTCAGGCGCGAGCGGTTCTTGCCCCAGAAATCCAGCTCGTAGCTGAAGTCCAGCGCCAGCCGGTTGTCGCTGACGACCGAACCGCCCAGCGGGGCGGGATAGATGTAATCGCTGGACAGGTGCTCGCGATTGAGCGTGTAGTTGGCGTCCACGCGCGGCATCAATGGGGCGCGCGCCGTGCTGACCGCGGCGTTGGCCTTGGCCAGGCGCGCCTGTGCGGCGGTCATGGAGGGGCTGTTCGCCAGCGCCTCGTCCATCAGGGCGTTGAGCTGGCTGTCGCCGTAGCGCTGCCACCATTGCGTGTCGGGCCAGGTGACGGCCTGTCCGGTCAGGCCCAGCTTGGTTTCATTCAGGGCGGTCGCCGGTTCCGGACCGGGTTCCATCAGGGCGCAACCGCTCAAGGCCAATACTAATGCGGTAGAAAGAAGGCGTTTCATCCTGACAATCTGCTGAAAGTAATTGATTAATCTGTATTTGCCTAGGCAAATATTATGTCAAATAAAATCCCCTGATGCAGGGGACGGGCGTCGTCAGCGTTCGGGGGCCGAGGCGGAACCGTTGGCGATCATGCGGCGCAGCAAGTGCATCAGTTGCGTGACTTCATCGGTGGAGAAGCCCCGCAGATGGTGGTTCAGCACACGGGCGATGTTGGGCGGGATTTCGCGCGCCTTGGTTTCGCCCAGTTCCGTCAGTTCGATCTTCACGACGCGGCGGTCGAGCTGGTTGCGGGCGCGGCGCAGCAGGCCTTTGGCCTCGAGGCGGTCGAGCGTGCGGGTCATGGCGCCGGTGTCGACACCGTTGAGCCGCGCCAGTTCGGCGGGCGTGTCGGCGCGGCCCAGCGAGACCATCGCGATCGGGCGCCATTGCATGGCGGTGAGATCGAGGGGGGCCATTTCCTGGTCCAGCATCCGGTTCAGGGAATTGGCGACGAGCTTGATCAGGTAGCCGGCATTGTCTTCCATCATGCAGCGGGTATCGCCGCGATAATGGACCGGATTTTCAGAGGATTCAGGGCGTGGCGGGGCATTCATGTGGCCTATTTTATTGCCTAGGCAGTAATTGTCAAGGCTGTTTCTTCGGCTCGCCGGGCAGGGCGGGCGCCTTGCGCAACCCGGACCAGACAATGGCCGCCACGATCAGCGCCGCACCGGCCATCATGCGCAACGTGGGCTGCTGGCTGAACAGGATCCAGGCGAACGCGATGGCGTAGACCGGTTCCAGCGCGATGACCAGGCCGGCGCTGCGGGCATTCAGGCGCGTCAGGCTGGAGACGAAAAGGAAATGCGACAGGCCGGTGCAGAACACGCCCAGCAGCGCCAGCCAGAGCCAGTCCAGGGCGGGCAGAGTGGGCAACTGGCCCACTGCGAACGGCAGCATCACCAGCGCCACCACCAGGTTTTGCCAGCAGGCCACCTGCATCGGATCCATGCCCGAGGCTGAGCGGCGGTTGCTCAGGGCCAGCAGGGCAAAGGTCAGGCCGGACAGCAGGCCCCAGGCCAGCCCGATGGTGCCTTGGTCGGCCAGGTCGAAGGAGGGCGTGACCAGCACCAGGCCCGCGGTGACCAGGCCCAGCAGCAGCCATTCGGCCAGGCGCACCCGTTCGCGGAAGATCAGCCCTTCGAACAGGGTGATGAATGCCGGAAAGCTGGCAAAGCCGAGCGTGGCGATGGCAATGCCGCCCACCTTCACCGAAATGAAGAAGGTGACCCAATGCGCCGCGAGCAAGGCGCCGGCCACCACCAGCACGAACAATTGGGCCGGCGTCAGCGCGCCGAGCAGCGGACGGCGGCGCATGCGGGCGAACAGGCCCAGCGAGAGCACGGCGAAGACCGCCCGTCCCAGGGTGATGACCGCCGCGCTGGCCTGGATCAGTTCTCCGAATACGCCGGTCAGGCCGAACAGGACGGCGGCCACGTGGATATAAGTCAGAGCGCGGTGTCGGGTCATACGCGAGGGGCAAAGGGCAGGCGAGGGCGGCGGGATGCGCCAGGGGCTAAAAAAGCGCGCGGCGGGCGTGCACATCCCGTTGCGCCGAATCTAAAATCATCGCATGAATCGAATCGCCAGGTTTTTGCCGGTCTCCCGCCCCTCCAGCCGTGTGGCCGGATTCCTCATGGCCGCGCTTGGCGCCATCCTGTTCTCGGCCAAGGCCATCGTCGTCAAGTTCACCTACCGTTATGGTATCGACGCGGTCACCCTGATTGCCTTTCGCATGTTGTTCGCCATGCCCTTCTTCGCGGCGGTGGCCTGGCATCAGTCGCGCCTGGCGGCGCGCGGCGAGATTGTCGTCATGACCTGGAAAGAGCGCGTCCAGGTCTGCCTGCTCGGCCTGCTGGGGTATTACCTGTCCAGCTTTCTGGACTTTCTCGGCTTGCGCTATATCACCGCCAGCCTGGAACGGCTGATCCTGTTCCTGTCGCCCTCGCTGGTGGTGCTGATTTCCGCGTTCTGGTTCCGGCGTCCGGTCGAGCGGCGTCAATGGCTGGCGATGACCCTGTCTTATGCCGGCGTGGTGCTGGTGTTCGCCCATGACCTGAGCTTCGGCGGTTCCGTCGAGGTGCTGTCAGGGTCTTTGTTCGTGTTCGGTTCGGCGCTCAGCTATTCTGTTTACCTGATCTGTTCGGGAGAGCTGATCAAGCGCATCGGACCCACCCGGCTGGTGGCATATGCCATGCTGGTGTCGTGCGTGGCCTGCATCGTGCAGTTCTTCGTGGTGCACCCGGCTGCGGTGCTGGTCCAGCCGATGGGCGTGTATGGCTATTCGATCATCCATGCCACCCTGAATACGGTGGTGCCTGTCTTCATGCTGATGTGGGCGGTGGCGTTGATCGGCGCGCCGACCGCGTCGCTGCTGGGCATGCTGGGGCCGGTGTCGGTGTTGTTCCTGGCCTCGTGGTTTCTGCACGAGCCCATTACGGTGTGGCAGTTGGCCGGGACCGCGCTGGTGCTGGCCGGGGTATTCGCATTGATGGGGGGCGGGGCCGCGAAGGCGCCTCCCTCCGCACCGGGCGGTAGCGCGCCCGCGCGCTGAGATCCGGTTTTCCCGTTTGAGTCGCAACATTCCAATGAAAGGAGGCCAGTATGGCCAGCAATCTCGTCAAGGCAATTCGTATCGAACAGCATGGCGGTCCCGAAGTCCTGAAGCTGGCGGAGGTCGAAGTGCCGCCGCCAGCCGCCAATGAGGTCACCATCGACCAGCACGCGGCCGGCTTGAATTTCATCGATATCTATTTCCGCACGGGTTTGTATCCGCATCCGCTGCCGCATGGCCTGGGCTTCGAAGGCGCGGGCGTGGTGACCGCGGTGGGCGCCGATGTCAAGCATCTCAAGAAGGGTGACCGGGTCGCTTATGGCCAGAGCCCGCTTGGTGCTTATGCCAAGGCCCGCAACGTGCCGGCCAACCAGGTCGTCAAGCTGCCCAAGGGCATTGGTTTCGATGAGGCCGCCGCCGTGATGCTCAAGGGCCTGACGGTGCAGTACCTGTTTCGCCAGACCTACCGCCTGCAGGGCCATGAAACCATCCTGTTCCACGCGGCCGCTGGCGGCGTGGGCCTGATCGCCTGCCAATGGGCGCGCGCGTTGGGCGTGAAGCTGATCGGCACCGTTTCCAGTCCCGAGAAGGCCGAGCTGGCCCGTGCCAACGGCGCCTGGGAGACCATCGACTATTCGCGCGAGAACGTGGCGGAGCGGGTGCTGGAACTGACCGGCGGCAAGAAGGTGCCGGTGGTGTACGACGGCGTTGGCAAGGACACCTGGGAGACGTCGCTGGATTGCATCGAGCCGCGCGGCCTGATGGTCAGCTTCGGCAATGCCTCCGGCCCGGTGACGGGCGTCAACCTGGGCATTCTCAACCAGAAGGGCAGCCTGTATGTCACCCGGCCGTCGCTGGGCGTGCACGTCAATACGCTGGAAAAGCTGCAAGCCGCGTCGGACGAACTGTTCAACCTGGTGCTGAAGAAGAAGATCAAGGTGCGCATCGACCAGCGCTACGGCCTGGAGCAGGCTGGCGAGGCCCAGACCGCGTTGGCTGGGCGCAAGACCACCGGCGCCACGGTGCTGATGCTGGATTGATCCGTCGCGCCCCGGGGCGCGCCAGGCAAGGGCGGGACGCAATGCGCGTTCCGCTTTTTTTTGCCGTGCGCACCGGGACAAATCGCCATGCACGGGCGGACAAGCCAGCGCATCGGGCCGTTGCTATGCTGGCTCGACCTTATCCGTTGGAGCCTTCCGCATGCCGTCCGCCCCTCCCATCGCTTGCGCCTCCGGCCGCCCGGAATTGGCCGCCATCCGCGAATACATGATTGTCGACGGCAAGCCGCTGCGTCAGGGGCAGGGCGATCCGATCGCGGTCCACGACCCGGCCACGGGCGAAGTCATCGCGACGCAACTGGACGCGGGCCCGGCCCAGATCGACTTGGCGGTGCAGGCCGCGCGCCAGGCGTTCGCTGTCGGGCCGTGGCACGAGATGCTGCCCGCCGGGCGTGAGCGCCTGCTGCTGAACCTGGCGGACCTGGTCGAGCGCCATGGCGAGGAACTGGCCCGGCTCGAAACCCTGAACAATGGCAAGCTGCTGGGCATCGCGCAGGGACTGGAAGTCGGCGCCGGCGCGCAGTGGCTGCGCTACATGGCGGGCTGGGCCACCAAGCTGACCGGGGACACGCTGTCCCTGTCGATTCCGTTTCCGCCGGGCGTCAGATACAGCGCCTACACCGTGCCACAGCCGGTGGGCGTGGTGGCCGCCATCATCCCGTGGAATTTTCCGCTGCTGATGGCGATCTGGAAGATCGCCCCGGCCCTGGCCGCCGGCTGCACCGTGGTGCTCAAGCCCGCCGAGGAAACCCCGCTGACCGCCCTGCGCCTGGCCGAGCTGGTGCTGGAGGCGGGCTTTCCGCCCGGTGTGGTCAATGTGGTGACCGGCCGTGGCGAGACCGCGGGCGCCGCGCTGGTGGCGCATCCGGGCGTGGACAAGATCGCCTTCACCGGCTCCACCGAGGTCGGCAAGCTCATCGGCCGCGCCGCCATGGACGACATGAAGCGGGTCTCGCTGGAACTGGGGGGCAAGTCGCCGGTAATTGTGCTGGATGACTGCGACCCGGAAGCCGCCGCCCAGGGCGCGGCCGCCGCCATCTTTTTCAACCAGGGCCAGGTCTGCACCGCCGGGTCGCGGCTGTATGTACAGAAGGGGCTCTATGCCAAGGTGGTGGCGCGGCTGGCCGAACTGGCCGCCGGCATGCGGCTGGGGTCGGGCTTCGATGCGGACACGCAGCTAGGGCCGCTGGTGTCGGCCCGCCACCAGCGGCGGGTCATGGACTACATCGGCATTGGCCGCGCCGAAGGCGGCAAGCTGCTGGCGGGCGGCGATGCCGGCGAGGGCGCCGGTTACTTCGTGCGGCCGACGGTGTTTGCCGATCTGCCGCAGGACGCGCGCATAGCCCGCGAGGAAATTTTCGGACCGGTGGTGGTGGCCCAGCCCTTCGACACCCTGGACGACGCTGTGCGGCTGGCCAACGACAGCGCCTTCGGCCTGGGTGCCAGCCTCTGGAGCAACGATCTGACGCGGGTCCAGCGGCTGATCCCGCGCATCGACGCGGGCACGCTCTGGATCAACACCCACAACATGCTGGATCCGAACATGCCGTTCGGCGGTTTCAAGCAGTCCGGCGTGGGCCGTGAACATGGCCGCGCCGTGCTCGACCTGTATTTGGAGAAGAAGTCCGTTTGTATCGCTTACTAGACTGACGGCCGCGCGAGACAAGCCGGGGCATACCGGCGCGCGGGCGGCCGCACAACCAAGGGGAAGTGCATGGCAGGCAAGAACAAGGGCCGGGTCCGGGCGCGGGCAGCATTGCTGCTGGCGTGCCTGGCCACGGCGCAGACGGCGTCGGCCGGAGACCCCAGCGCGCGTGACTGGATACCCGCGCCGGTGGGCACCAATATCATCGCCGGCTATCTGGCCGGGCTGCGTTCCTCCGGGCTGTATTCGGCCGGTCAGCGCATCGGCGGCGCCTCGGTGGACGTGGACGCGCTGATTTACCGCCAGATGCACTACCGCGAACTTTTCGGCAAGACGGTGCAGCTCGAATTCATCGTGCCGATGACGCGCACCACGATGGAATTGCCGGGCGCCTCGCGCGACCGCCAGAGTGGCATCGGCGACGTGACGCTGGGTTCCGCGATCTGGCTCTACAACAATGAGCAGACTAAGACCTGGTTTGCGTGGGAGCCCTTCGTGGTGGTGCCGGTCGGCCGCTACGACGGTTCGCGCCCCGACACCTCGCCGGGCAAGCACCGCTGGTCCACCATCCAGGATTTCTCGTTCGTCAAGGGCGTGGGCGAATCCACTTTCCTGGAGGCCATCGCTGAAGTGGAAATCTACGGCCGCAACAGCGACTGGATGAGCCAGACGCTCAAGAAGGACCCGTCGTTCCGCTTTTTCGCGCTGGCATCCACCAACCTCACACCCGATACCTACACCGGCATCCGCTACCGCTACGAGACCGGTGGGCGCGAGCGTTCCGGCGGCGAAACCGTGACCGGCCGCGCGCGCAGCCATCAGCTGGCGCTGGAACTGACCCATCAGATCAACGACGCCAACCAGATCCAGATGCAGTACATCCACGACCTCAAGGTCGAGAACGGCCCGCGCATGCGGGGCGTGCAGATGCGCTACGTCTATGCCTTCTAGGAGCAACGGACATGACACCAGGAGAGATCGAATGATTGCGCTTTTTGCCAACGGCAGGGCCAGGCGGGCCGGCAACTGGGCGCTGTGCGCGGCCCTGGCCGCTGCCGCCGGGCTCGCCCGCGCCGACCTGCCGGTCGAGGAACTCAAGGGCGGCACGCGCCTGCCGCCGGCCACGCCGCACCGGTTGTACGTGATGGATGCGGTGTTCAACCACCTGGTCGACAGCCGCGTCAACATCTATGACGGCGACAGTATGAAATTCCTGGGGCTGGTGCCCTCGTCGTTCAATGGCCACATGACGGTGTCGGCGGACGGCAAGGACATCTACATCATGACCACCTACTATGAGCGCCTGAATCGCGGCAAGCGCACCGACGTGGTCGAGGCCTGGGACGCCGAGACGCTCACCCCAAAGTACGAGGTGCCGATTCCCGAAAAGCGTGCCCAGGCGCTGAACTACCGCAATTATCTGCAGCAGAGTTCGGACGGCGGCCTGCTGTTCGTGCAGAACGCCACGCCGGCCTCGTCGGTGACGGTGGTCGACCTGAAGGCGCGCAAATTCACTGATGAAGTGACCGCTTCCGCGGGCTGCTGGAGCATCATCGTGCCGCCGTCGCGGCCGCGCAGTTATGCCAGCATCTGCGGCGATGGCTCGTTCGTCACGGTCGACCTGGACGCCGCCGGCAAGCCGTCCGGCCAACAGCGCAGCAAGCCCATGTTCGAGGTCGAGAAGGACCCCATCTTCACGCATACCGATCGCCTGGGCGACACCTTCTATTTCGTCTCGTACAACGGCAACGTCTACAGCGCCGATTTCAGCGGCGCCGAGGCCCGTTTCGGCGAGCGCTGGTCGCTGCTGGATGCCTCCGGCAAGGATCGCGGCTGGCGGCCCGGCGGCTATAACCTGCTGGCGGTGAACCGCGCCAACAAGCGCCTGTATGTCGGCATGCATCCGAATGGCGCCGAGGGCTCGCACAAGACGCCTGCCGCCGAGATCTGGGTTTTCGACCTGGCCACGCATAAGCGGCTGGCGCGCATTCCCGGCAGGAACGCGCTGTCGATGTCGGTGTCGCAGGACGACAAGCCGCGCCTGTTCACCATCGACGGGGGCAACGTCAACATCTACGACGCGGCGCCGGCCGCGCCCGTTTTCAAGGGCACCATCCAGGGCGCGGGCGAGACGGCCTTGCAGGTCGAGCCGCAGCCGGGAGGCACGCCATGACCGATCCCGTCCTGTTCTATGCCGCCAGCGCCGCGCTGGCCTGCGTGCTGCTGTTGGGCGCGCTGGAAAAGCTCAAGGACATGGCCGTCTTTTACGCGGCCGTGCATGCCTATGAGATCGTGCCGGCCGGCCTGGGCGGCCTCTTTGCCTGGGGCTTTGTACTGGCCGAGGCGCTGGCCGGCGCCTTGCTGCTGGCGCCCGGTCTGCGCGCGGCAGGCGCCGCGCTGGCGCTGCTGGTGCTGGCGTTGGCCACTGCCGGCGTGGCGTTCAACCTGGCGCGCGGGCGCCGTGACATCGATTGCGGCTGCGGCGGCCCGGCCCTGCGCGGCGCAGCGGCGCGTGGCGCCGGGCTGTCCTGGTGGATGGTGGCGCGCAACGCGTTGCTGGCGCTGTGGACGCTGCCGGTGTTCGCCGCCGCGCAGGGCGCCTCGCGCGCCCTGCAATGGGCCGACGCGGCCCCGGTCTTCGGCCTGGCGATGAGCGCCGTGGCCCTGTATTTCACCGCCAATCATCTGCTGGCCTCGCACCTGAAGCTGCGCCAGTTGCATATCTAGAAACAACGGAGCGACACGATATGGAAGCCTTGATCATTTCCAATTTTCTGCTGTGGGGCGTGGTGCTGTGCCTGCTGCTGGTCATCCTGGCGCTGTCGCGCCAGATCGGCGTGCTGTACGAGCGCGTCGCGCCGATGGGGGCGCTGACCATGGACAAGGGGCCGGCGGTGGGCGAGGCCGCGCCCCGGTTCGAGCTGGCCGACCTGCTGGGCCGGCGCCTGACGATCGGCGAACGCGGCCAGCACAGCCAGTTGCTGTTCTTCCTGTCGCCGACGTGCCCGGTGTGCAAGAAGCTCCTGCCCATCCTCAAGTCGGTGGCCGGCACCGAGAGCGCCTGGCTGCGCATCGTGCTGGCCAGCGATGGCGAGATGCCCGAGCACCTGGCGTTCTACCGCCAGGCGGGGCTGGAGCGCTTTCCGTACCTGCTGTCGACCGAACTCGGCATGAAGTTCCAGATCAGTAAGCTGCCGTATGCCGTGCTGATCGACGAGGCCGGCGTGATCCGCGCCAAGGGTCTGATCAATTCCCGCGAACAACTCGAAAGTCTGTTCACGGCCAAGGAGCTGGGCGTGGCCTCGGTGCAGGAATTCCTGGCCGGCGGCGCGTTGCAGGAAACCCGAGTTTCGCGCAAGGAGAACGGCAATGCGCTGGTTGGATAAGCTTGGCGAGCGCGTCACGCGCTCGGTCGCCCATACCACCTCGCGGCGCAGTGTGCTCAACCGCATCGGCCGTGTGCTGGTCGGCACCGCCTTCCTGGTGCCGGTGTTGCCGGTGGCGCGTTCCGCGCCGGCGGCGGCCAGGAAGCCGCAGACCGACGAGACCGCCTGCGACTACTGGCGCTATTGCGCGGTGGATGGATTCCTGTGTTCTTGCTGCGGCGGCAGCACCACGTCGTGCCCGCCCGGCACCTCGCCGTCGGCGGTGTCGTGGGTCGGCACCTGCCACAACCCGATGGACGGCAAGGACTATCTCATCAGTTACAACGACTGCTGCGGCAAGACGGCCTGCGGCAAGTGCATGTGCGCCTCGGCCGAGCGCGAGCGGCCGGGCTACCAGATGTTCCTGCACAACGACGTCAACTGGTGCATGTCGAACGAATCTTCCATCTTCCATTGCACCACCTCCGTGATCGTGGGGTTGGCCAAGAAGAAGCCATGAACGGCGCGGCGGGAAGGGACGGCGGCACGGGTCGGCGGCGCGCGGGTGGCGCCGCGGCGCTGGCCTGTGCGGCGGCGATCGTGGCGGGGCTGGGCATGGCGCGCGGTG
>NZ_CADIJV010000046.1 GCF_902859765.1 Achromobacter pulmonis | reverse complement strand
CGACCCGGGCCTCGGGCAAGCCGCGCGCCGGCGCCGCGGCCCCTGCGGCGCGCCAGGCGCCCCGCCCCGAGCGGCCCATTCCCGTCGTGACCTACCCCGAAGACCTGCCCGTCAGCGCGCGGCGCCAGGAGATCGCGCGCGCCATCGCCGGCCACCAAGTGGTTATCGTGAGCGGCGAGACCGGCTCGGGCAAGACCACCCAATTGCCCAAGATCTGCCTGGAGCTGGGCCGCGGCCGCCAGAAGATGATCGGCCACACCCAGCCGCGGCGGCTGGCCGCCACGTCCGTGGCCAAGCGCATCGCCGAGGAGCTGAATACGCCCATGGGCGAGGTGGTGGGCTACCAGGTGCGTTTCAACGACCGCACCGGCCCCAATGCGTCGATCAAGCTGATGACCGACGGCATCCTGCTGGCCGAGTCGCAGCGCGATCCGCTTCTGCGCCGCTATGACACCATCATCATCGACGAGGCGCACGAACGCAGCCTGAACATCGATTTCCTGCTGGGCTATCTGAAGCAGCTGCTGCCGCGCCGGCCCGACCTGAAGGTCATCATCACCTCGGCCACCATCGACGCCGAGCGCTTCGCCCGCCATTTCGCCGCGTCCGAGGACAAGCCGGCGCCGGTGATCGAGGTTTCGGGCCGGCTCTACCCGGTCGAGGTGCGCTACCGCCCGGTGCGCGAGGAAGCCGCCGAGGACGAGGCGCCCGCCAGGCCCGGCCGCGACCGCGAACGCATGTCGGGCGACGAAGAGCGCGACCTGATCGACGCCATCGTCGACGCGGTCGACGAATGCGCCCGCCACGGCCCCGGCGACGTGCTGGTGTTCCTGCCCGGCGAACGCGAGATCCGCGAATCGGCCGAAGCGCTGCGCAAGCGCCATCCGGCGGGCACCGAGGTGCTGCCGCTGTACGCGCGCCTGTCGCAGGCCGAGCAGGAACAGATCTTCCATCCGCGCGGCAACGCGCGCCGCATCGTGCTGGCCACCAACGTGGCGGAAACCTCGCTGACCGTGCCCGGCATCCGCTTCGTGGTCGACAGCGGCCTGGCGCGCATCAAGCGCTATTCCTGGCGCAACAAGGTCGAGCAGCTGCGCATCGAGCCGATCAGCCGCGCCTCGGCCAACCAGCGCGCCGGCCGTTGCGGCCGGGTCGGTCCGGGCGTCTGCATCCGCCTCTATGACGAGGCCGATTTCAACGCCCGCGCGCCGTTCACCGACCCCGAGGTGCTGCGATCCTCGCTGGCGTCCGTGATTCTGCGGATGAAGTCGCTCAAGCTCGACGACATCGAGCAGTTCCCCTTCGTCGAAGCGCCGCCCGGGCGCGCCGTGGCCGATGGCTACCACCTGCTGCAGGAGCTGGGCGCGATCGAGCTGGCCGCGGCCGACGACGGCGACGACAGCGCCCGTACCGGCGCTTCGTTCGTCCTGACGCAGACCGGCCAAGAGCTGGCCAAGCTGCCGGTGGATCCGCGCATCGGCCGCATGATCCTGGCCGCGCGCGAACACCAGTGCCTGGCGGAAATGCTGATCATCGCCTCGGCGCTGTCGGTGCAGGACGCGCGCGACCGCCCCATGCAGGAGCGCGAGGCGGCCGAAGCCGCGCATGCCAAGTTCGCCGACGACAAGTCCGAATTCATCTCCTTCCTCAAACTGTGGCGCTGGTACGGCGAACAGGTGCAGCACAAGGCCTCGCAGCGCAAGCTGGTGAGCCTGTTGCGGCAGAACTTCCTGTCGCCCATCCGGCTGCGCGAGTGGCACGACGTCCACACCCAGCTGGCCGCGCTGGTCGGCGAGCAGGGCTGGCGTGTCAACCAGGTCGAGGCCACCTACGAACAGCTGCACATGGCGCTGCTGTCGGGCCTGCTGGGCAACATCGGCTTCAAGAGCGACGAGGGCGGCCACTACCAGGGCGCGCGCGAGATCCGCTTCCACATCCATCCGGGCTCGCGCCTGGTGAAGAAGGCCGGACGCTGGATCGTCGCCGCCGAGCTGGTCGAGACCACCCGTCTGTACGCGCGTTGCGTGGCGCGCATCGACCCGGTCTGGCTGGAAAAGGTCGGCGCCCACCTGATCCGCAAGAACTGGTCGGACCCGCGCTGGGAAAAGAAGGCCGGCCAGGTGGTGGCCAACGAACGCGCCACGCTCTACGGCCTGACCATTTATAGCGGCCGCCGCATCCAGTACGGCCGGGTGCATCCGCGCGAGGCGCGCGAACTCTTCATCCGCCAGGCACTGGTGCCGGGCGAAATCGACACGCGGCTGGCCTTCGTGGGCCACAACCGCAAGCTGATCGCCGGCATCGAAAAGCTGGAGCACCAGACCCGTCGCCCCGACATCCTGGTCGATGACGAGTTGATCTACGCCTTCTACGACCGCCAGTTGCCGGCCGACATCTCGCAGACCGCGACCCTGGAAAAATGGGTCAACGGGCTCGACAAGGCCGCCGCCGCCCGGCTGCTGCTGACGCGCGACGAACTGATGCGGCACGAGGCCGCCGGCGTCACCACCGACGTCTTTCCCAAGAAGGTCGAGTGGCAGGGCGTGTCGATGGCGCTGGACTACCACTTCGAGCCCGGTTCGCCGCGCGACGGCGTGACCCTGGCGGTGCCATTGTTCGCCCTGAACCAGATCGATCCGGCGCGCTGCGAATGGCTGGTGCCCGGCATGCTCAAGGAAAAGGTGCACCTGCTGCTCAAGTCGCTGCCGCAGAAGCTGCGCCGCCACTGCGTGCCGCTGCCCGACTACGCGGCCGGCTTCTACGACCGCTGGTTCGAGCGCCTGGGCGATCCCCAGACCGGCCTGGTGGACGCGCTCATCGCCGACATGTGGGATCAGGTGCAAGTGCGCCCGGCCGCCGCCGACTTCAAGCTCGAGACGCTGCCCGCGCACCTGTTCATGAACTTCCGCGTGGTCGACGAGCACGGCCGCATGCTGGCTGCCGGCCGCAACCTGGCGCAGTTGCGCGCCGAGTTCGGCAAGCAGGCCCAGGCGACCTTCCAGCAACTGGCCGCCAGCGACACCCAGGTGGCGCAGGCGCTGGCGCACGAGAACCTGACCTCCTGGACCTTTGGCCCGCTGCCGGAAATCATGGAGATCAAGCGCCGCGGCCAGTCGGTCATCGGCTACCCGGCGCTGGTCGACCGCGGCGCGCATTGCGACCTGGACGTGTTCGACGATCCGGACGAGGCCCGCAAGGCGCACCGCGCCGGCCTGCTCAAGCTGTTCCGGCTGGGCCTGCGCGAGCAGGTCAAGTTCCTGGAAAAGAACCTGGCCGATCTGACCAAAATCAGCATGCTCTACATGACGCTGGGCACGCAGGAGGAACTGCGCGACCAGATCATCGACTGCGCCCTGGGACAGGCCTGCCTGGCCGAGCCCTGGCCGGTCAACGCGCAGCAGTTCGAGGCGCGCCGGGCCGAAGGCAAGGGGCGGCTGGGCCTGCTGGCGCAGGAAGTGGCGCGCCTGGCGGGCGCGGTCCTGACGGAATACGCCGCCCTGCAGCGCAAGCTGCCGCAGGCCAAGCCGCATGCGGCGGCCTATGCCGACCTGCAACAGCAGCTGGGGGCGCTGATGCCCAAATGGTTCATCCGCGACACCCCCTACGCCCAGCTTTCGCATTTCCCGCGCTATCTCAAGGCGGCAGTGGCGCGCATCGACAAACTGCGCGCCGATCCGGCCCGCGATGCCAAGCTGGTGGCCGAGATGGCGCCGCTCCTGACCCAGTACCAGCGGGCCCGCTCGGCGCTGAAGGGGGCGTCCGACCCACGCCTGGACGAGTTCCGCTGGCTGCTGGAGGAACTGCGGGTGGCCTTGTTTGCGCAGGAACTGCGCACGCCGATGCCGGTGTCGGTCAAGCGCCTGATGAAGTCCTGGGAATCGCTGCAACGCTAGGGGCGGCGGCCACATAGGGCTTTTCGCCCCGCTGCTGGCGCCCGGCGGCGGGGCGGCGCGAGCCGTCCCGTATTACCGCCGGATTTCAGTCGTTTTCTGTTCAGTGACGCGTCATCTGGTTATGCTCCAATGCGCGGGCCTTCACCCCGCTCCCTGGAGCATCGCCGACATGTTCGAGCTCTTCAGCCCCCGGACGCGCCCGTCCTCGTCGTCCCGCTCCTCGCCCAACCGCTGGGACTGGGCGCTGCTGCCCCTGGTGCTGGGGGTGCTGGCGGCCATGGCCTATGGCGCCTCGCAGATGAGCCGGCCTTTCGCCGTCGGCGAATCGCTGCCGATCTCGCTCGATCCGATCTATCTACCGTACTACCTGCTGCGCACCATCCTGCGCATGTTCACGGCGCTGGCCTTCTCGCTGCTGTTCAGCTTCGTCTTTGCCGCCATCGCGGCCAAGTTCCGCACCGCCGAAAAGGCCATGATCCCGATGCTGGATATCCTGCAATCGGTGCCCATCCTGGGATTCCAGGCCATCGCCATCGCGCCCTTCATCGCGCTGTTTCCCGGCAACCTGCTGGGGGTCGAGTGCGCGGCGGTCTTCGCCATCTTCACCTCGCAGGCCTGGAACATGGCGTTCAGCCTGTACCAGTCGATGCGCACCGTGCCGGCCGAATTGAACGAGGCCGCGCGCGTATTCCGGCTGTCGGGCTGGCAGCGCTTCTGGCGGTTGGAACTGCCGTACGCGACGCCAGGGCTGCTGTGGAACATGATGATGTCGATGTCCGGCGGCTGGTTCTTCCTGGTGGCGGCCGAGGCCATCTCGGTAGCCGGCCAGGACATCAAGCTGCCCGGCATCGGCTCGTACATCGCGGTGGCCATCGACGCCGAGAACGGCCGCGCCATCGCCTGGGCCATCGGCGCCATGATGGCCGGCATCCTGCTCTACGACCAACTGTTTTTCCGGCCGCTGCTGGCCTGGGCAGACAAATTCCGCTTCGAGGAATCGCAGGCCGACGTCGCGCAGCAGTCCTGGCTGCTGGACTGGACCCGCCGCAGCCGCTGGATGCAGGCCCTGTCGAATCTGTTCTGGGCGTGCATGCGGCGCGCGCTGGGCTGGTTCAGCGTGCCCTATGACGGCACCTCGATCCGCGCCCGCGCCAAGGCGCCGGACCCGCGTTGGACCCGCATCTGGGATGCGCTGCTGGCGGCGGCCGCGTTGCTGGGCACCTACAGGCTGGTGGTGTTCGTGCACGCGCAGGTGGGTTGGAGCGAGGTGCTGCACGTGGTCGGGCTGGGCGGTATCACCCTGGTGCGGGTGATGGTGCTGATCGGCCTGGCGTCGGCCATCTGGGTGCCGGTCGCGGTCTGGATCGGCCTGCGGCCCAAGTATTCGCAGCGGGTGCAGGCGGTGGCGCAGTTCCTGGCGGCATTCCCGGTCAACCTGCTGTTCCCGGCCGTGGTGTTCGTGATGGTGGCGTTGAAACTCAATCCCAACATCTGGCTCAGCCCGCTGATCATCTTCGGCACGCAGTGGTACATCCTGTTCAACGTGGTGGCGGGGGCCTCGACCATCCCCAATGAATTGCGCCTGGCCGCCAGCAACCTGGGACTGAAAGGCTGGCTGCTGTGGCGCCGGGTGTACCTGCCGGCTGTGTTTCCCAGTTTCATCACCGGCGCCATCACCGCCAGTGGCGGCTCCTGGAACGCCAGCATCGTGGCCGAGTACGTCTCCTGGGGCAATACCTCGCTGGTGGCCGACGGCCTGGGCAGCTATATCAAGCGCATGACCGAACTGGGCGATTTCCACCGCATCGCGCTCGGCATCGGCGTCATGTGCGTCTTTGTCATGCTGTTGAACCGGTTTTTCTGGCGCAAACTGTATGTGCTGGCCGAAGACCGCGGCCGGTAGGAGTCTTCATGCATTCCAATGTCCTGATCGAACTGCACGGCGTCGGCAAGTCGTTCCGCGCCGCCGACGGCACCGCGCGCAATGTGCTGGAACAGGTCGATTTCACCCTGCGCGAGGGTGAGATCGTGGCGCTGCTGGGCAAGTCCGGCTCGGGCAAGTCGACCCTGCTGCGCATCATGGCGGGGCTGGTCAACGCCGACCAGGGTACGGTCACGTATCGCGGCCAGCCGGTGTATGGCCCGGCCGCCGGCATCACCATGGTGTTCCAGTCGTTCGCGCTGTTTCCCTGGCTGACCGCGCAGCAGAACGTCGAGCTGGGGCTGGAGGCGCAGGGCGTGGCGCCGGCCGAGCGCGCCAGCCGCGCCGATGCCGTGCTGGACCTGATGGGCCTGGGGGGGTTCGGCGGGGCGTTGCCGCGCGAGCTGTCCGGCGGCATGCGCCAGCGTGTCGGCATCGCCCGCGCTCTGGTCATGAATCCCGATGTGCTGTTGATGGACGAGGCCTTCTCGGCCCTGGACGTGCTGACCGGCGAAACGCTGCGCGACGACATGCTCGAATTGTGGGACGAGAGCCGTATCTCGACCAAGGGCATCCTGATCGTGTCGCACAATATCGAGGAAGCGGTGATGATGGCCGATCGCATCATCATCTTTTCCAGCGACCCCGGCCGCATCCGCAGCCAGGTCCAGATCGGCCTGCCGCGGCCGCGCAACCCCGATTCGCCGCAGGTGCGGGCGCTGATCGACGAGGTCTACGCCCTGATGACGCAGCGGCCGGCGCACGACATGCCGACCCCGCGCCAGCAGGGCCTGGGCTACCGCTTTCCGCACACCGAGGTCGAACGCATGGAGGGCGTGCTGGACGTGCTGGCCGAGGCGCCATTCCATGGCCGCGCCGACCTGCCCAAGCTGGCCCAGGAAGCCGAGATCGCCGACGATGACCTGCTGCCGGCGTGCGAGGCGCTGGGGCTGTTCGGCCTGGCGCAGATCGACAAGGGCGATATTTTCCTGACACCGCTGGGCCAGCGCTACGTGCAAGCCGACCAGGGGCAGAAGCAGGCCATCTTCGGCCGCCAGTTGCTGGCGCACGTGCCGCTGGCCGCGCACATCCGCCACAGCCTGGAACAGGAGCCCACCGGTACGCTGCCGGAAAAGGACTTCCTGGATTCGATGGAGGAATTCCTCAAGCCCGACGAGGCCGAGCGGGTCCTGAAGATCGCGGTGGAATGGGGCCGCTATGGCGATATCTATGGTTACGACTACCACACCGGCCTGTTGAGCCTGCCGCCGCGCGATGCCGGCTAGGGCGGCGGGGCCGGTTTCGCCCGGCCCGCCGCCGCAAGCGCTTACAGGGCGATGAAGCCCGCGATCACCAGGATGATCAGGCCGTACTTGGTGGCCTTGTAGGCAGTGCGGTTCCAGGCCTTGAAGGCCTTGCGCTTCTGGTCGATGACCCAGTGCGCGTGGGTCAGCTTGTTGATGGCGCCGGTCTGGTCGCCGCCGTCGTTGGGCGAGCTGGCCGCCGACATCACCACGCGGCCGAACCAACGGTTGAAGGCTTCGGCCCAGCCCCACTTGAGCGGCCGCTCGACGTCGCAGAACAGGATGATGCGGTTCTGCTCGGTGTGATTGTAGGCTTCGTGCACGTAGGTCTCGTCGAACACCACGCTTTCGCCGTCGCGCCAGCTGTACGATTCGCCGTCGACGATGATGTGGCAGCGGTCGTCGTTGGGCGTGGCCAGTCCCAGGTGGTAGCGCAGCGAGCCGGCGAACGGGTCGCGGTGGGGGTTGAGCTTGCCGCCCGGCGGCAGCTCGGCGAACATGGCCGCCTTGACCTTGGGCAGCGTCTTCAGGATGGCCACCGTCTTGGGGCAGAGCTCCTCGGCCGACGGGTGGCGGGCGTCATACCATTTCAGGTAGAAGCGCTTCCAGCCGTACTTGAAGAACGAATTGAAGCCGATGTCGTTGTGGCTGTCGGCCGCCTTGATGCGGCGCATCTCGGCCATCTGCAGGGCCTCGTCGCGGATCGTTTCCCAGTTGTCGTCCAGCACCTTGAGTTCGGCGATCTCGCTGGTGGTCAGGTAGGGCGTGGACGGCACCCGCGAGGTCAGCACCATGAAGGCATTGACCGGCGCGAGCAGCACCGAGTGGTCCAGCAATTGCCGGCCCAGCGGCAGCTTGACGCGGCCGCGGAAGTGCGCGAACAGGATGGCGGCGAGCCAGATCCCGGGTATCAGCCATTTCATACGTAAATCTCGTCCTGCGACGGATGATCAGGGGCAATCGTCTATTGTTACACAGGGCCGCCCGGCGGGTGTCGGCGCAATCGGCCAACGGGCGCTTTTCGGCCCTCCGACTAGGTACAATTCCTGCTATGTCCGAAGCCGTAACAAACCCGTCCCCATTTGTCCACCTGCGCGTTCACTCCGAGTTCTCGGTGGTGGACGGCATCGTGCGCATCCCTGACCTCATCAAGCGCGTCGCCAAGCACGGCCAGCCGGCCGTCGCCCTGACCGATCTGTCGAATCTGTTCGGCCTGATCAAGTTCTACAAGGGCGCGCGCGGCGCCGGCATCAAGCCCATCGCCGGCTGTGACGTCTGGTTGAGCAACGACGAGGATCCCGCCAAGCCGTTCCGCATCCTGCTGCTGGTGCGCAACCACCAGGGCTACCTGAACCTGTGCGAACTGCTGTCGCGCGCGTTCCTGACCAACCAGGGCAAGGGCCGCGCCGAAATCCGCCGCGAATGGCTGCAGGGCCAGGACGGCCTGATCGTGCTGTCTGGCGGCCGCGGCGGCGACGTCGGCCAGGCGCTGGATGCCGGTAACGCGGTGTCGGCGCTGGCGCTGGCGCGCCAGTGGGCGCACCTGTTCCCGGGCAGCTATTACATCGAACTGCAGCGCGCCGGCATGGACGGCGACGAAGCCTACACCCAGGCCGCCATGCGCCTGGCGGCCGAGGCCGGCCTGCCGGTGGTGGCCACGCATCCGGTGCAGTTCCTGGACGAATACGAATTCCAGGCGCATGAGGCCCGCGTCTGCATCGCCGAAGGCGAGATCCTGGCGAACCCGCGCCGCGTGCGCCGTTTCACCAAGGAACAGTACCTGCTCAGCTCCGAGGAAATGGCGCGCCGCTTCGCCGACGTGCCCTCGGCGTTGGCCAACACGGTCGAGATCGCCAAGCGCTGCAACCTCAGCCTGGTGCTGGGCAAGCCGCGCCTGCCCAACTTCCCCACGCCCGACGGCGTGTCGCTGGACGACTACCTGGTGCAGTTGTCCGAAGAGGGCCTGGAAAAACGTCTGGCGTTCCTGTTCCCGGACGAGGCCGAGCGCGAGTCCAAGCGCGAGCAGTACTACGAGCGCCTGCGCTGGGAATGCAAGACCATCATCCAGATGGGTTTCCCGGGCTACTTCCTGATCGTGCAGGACTTCATCAACTGGGGCAAGAACAATGGCGTGCCGGTCGGCCCGGGCCGGGGCTCGGGCGCCGGTTCGCTGGTGGCGTACGCGCTGGGCATCACCGACCTGGACCCGATCCGCTACGACTTGCTGTTCGAGCGCTTCCTGAATCCTGAGCGGGTCTCGATGCCCGACTTCGATATCGACTTCTGCCAGGACAACCGCGAACGCGTCATCGACTACGTCAAGGAAAAGTACGGCCGCGCCGCCGTCAGCCAGATCGCCACCTTCGGCACGCTCGGCGCCAAGGCGGTGGTGCGCGATGCCGGCCGGGTGCTGGACATGCCCTACATGTTCTGCGACGGCCTGTCCAAGCTGATCCCGTTCAACCCGATGGATCCGTGGACGCTCGAACGCACCCTGAAGGATGAGCCGGCCTTCAAGGACCGCTACGAGCAGGAAGAGGAAGTGCGCGCGCTGGTCGACCTGGCCAAGCCGCTCGAAGGGCTGACCCGCAACATCGGCATGCACGCCGGCGGCGTGCTGATCGCGCCCGGCAAGCTCACCGACTTCTGCCCGCTGTATTGCCAGCCGGGACAGGAGAACAGCGCCGTCTCGCAGTTCGACAAGGACGACGTCGAAGCCGCCGGCCTGGTCAAGTTCGACTTTCTGGGCCTGCGCAACCTGACCATCCTGGACTGGGCGGTGCGCTACGTGCGCCAGTTCAACGCGGACAAGCGCGACTTCGACGTCATGGCGCTCAGCCTGGACGATCCGGCCGCCTACAAGATCCTGTGCGATGCCAACACCACCGCGGTGTTCCAGCTGGAATCGCGCGGCATGAAGGAACTGCTCAAGAAGCTGCGGCCCAACACCTTCGAAGACATCATCGCCATGCTGGCCCTGTACCGTCCGGGGCCGCTGGAATCGGGCATGGTGGACGACTTCGTCAACCGCAAGCATGGCCGCGCCGCGGTGGACTACTTCCACAACGACCTGGAGAGCACGCTAAAAAGCACCTACGGGGTCATCGTCTACCAGGAACAGGTGATGCTGATCTCGCAGATCATCGGCGGCTACTCGCTGGGCGGCGCCGACCTGCTGCGCCGCGCCATGGGCAAGAAAAAGCCCGAGGAAATGGCCAAGCACCGCGAGCTGTTCGAGAAGGGCGCCAAGGAAAAGGGCCACGATCCGGACCTCGCGGTCAAGCTGTTCGACCTGATGGAGAAGTTCGCGGGCTACGGCTTCAACAAGTCGCACTCGGCCGCGTACGCGCTGATCTCGTACCAGACCGCCTGGCTCAAGGCCTATCACCCGACCGAATTCCTGGCCGCCACCATGTCCTCCGACATGGACGACACCGACAAGGTCCAGATCTTCTGCCGCGACGCCCAGGACAACGGCGTCGAGGTGCTGCCGCCCGACGTCAATTTCTCGGGCTACCGCTTCGAGCCGGTGGCCGACAAGTACACCGAAAAGGGCAAGCCGCCGCGCACCATGCGTTACGGCCTGGGGGCGGTCAAGGGCACCGGCCAGGGCGCGGTCGAGGACATCCTGCGCGCCCGCAAGGAAGGCGGCCCGTTCCAGAACCTGTTCGATTTCTGCCGTCGCGTCAGCAAGCACGCGGTCAACCGCCGCACCATCGAGGCCCTGATCAAGGCCGGCGCGTTCGACACCATCGAACCGAACCGCGCCGCCATGCTGGCCTCGGTGCCCACCGCCATGGAAGCGGCCGAGCAGGCCGCGCGCAGCGCCAACCAGTCCTCGCTGTTCGGCGACGACAGCAGCGACGTGGTGGCCGGCGAACTGGCCAAGGTCGCGCCCTGGGACCTGCACAAGAAGCTGACCGAGGAAAAATCGGCGCTGGGCTACTACTACAGCGGTCACCTGTTCGACGCCTGGCGCGACGAAGTGCGCCAGATCGTGCCGATGCAACTGGCGCGGGTCGAGCCGCAGCGCGACCTGCAATGGATGTGCGGCGTGCTGGCCAGCGTGCGCGTCATGATGACGCGGCGCGGCAAGATGGTGTTCGCGGTACTCGACGACGGCACCGCGCAAGTCGAGATCTCGGTGTTCAACGAACTTTACGAAAAGCACCGCGGCCGTTTGCGTGAAGACCAATTGGTCATCGTCCAGGGCAAGGTCAGCAACGACGAATACTCCGGCGGCATGCGCATTGTTGCCGAGCAGTTGTACGACCTGCAGCTGGCGCGCGAGGCGCGCGCCAAGTCGCTGCGCGTCAAGCTCAATGGCGGTGCCGACGCCGCGCGCCTGCGCCAGATGCTCAACCCGTTCCGCGCCGAACCCGAGAACGGCATCCCTGGCGTGCCGGTGGACATCGTCTACACCAAGAACAACTTCCTCTGCACG
This sequence comes from Achromobacter pulmonis, assembly GCF_902859765.1. Classification (GTDB taxonomy): domain Bacteria; phylum Pseudomonadota; class Gammaproteobacteria; order Burkholderiales; family Burkholderiaceae_B; genus Achromobacter; species Achromobacter pulmonis. The sequence continues at coordinate 16,853 of NZ_CADIJV010000046.1, read as the reverse complement.
GTGCGGCTGGGTGAGGAATGGCGCGTGCGCATGGCCGACACGCTGCTCGAGAACTTGAACGCCTGGACCAAGCCGAACGGCGTGGAGGTCACCTACTGATGCGCATCGTCCACTCGGAAGCGGCCACCAGCTTCGGCGGCCAGGAAGGCCGCATCTTCAAGGAAATGAACGCCATGCGCGCGCGTGGCCATCACCTCGAAGCCATCTGTCAGCCCAGCGCGCTGCTGGCCGAGCGCCTGTCGGACGCCGGCTTCACCGTCCACACGCTGGAGATGGACGGGCCGCTCAACTACCTCAAGGGCGTCGTCGCCATCCGCCAGATCCTGCGCGAAGGCCGCTTCGACGTGCTCAATACCCACAGCCGGCGCGACACCGTCATCGCCGCGGCCGCCGGCCGCCTGGCGGGCACGCCGCTGATCGTGCGCACCCGCCACCTGTCCAACAAGGTCGGCTCGCTCTGGTCGTACACGCGCCTGCCGCACCGCGTCACCACTGTCAGCGACCACGTGCGCGAGCACCTGATCGCGCGCGGCGTGCCGGCCAGCCACATTGCCACCGTCTACTCGCCCATCGTGTTGCCGCCGCCGGTCGAACACTCGACCTTGCGCGAAGAGCTCGGGCTGGCGCCGGATGACGTGGTGGTCGGCTGTGTCGCCGTGATGCGCGCCACCAAGGGCCACAAGGACCTGATCGACGCCATCGCGCCGCTGATGGCCACCCGGCCCAAGCTGCACCTGGTGTTCGTGGGGGGCGGGTCGCCGGTGTTCGAGCAGACCCAGGCCTATGTGACCGAACGCGGCCTGGCCGACCGCATCCACCTGATGGGCATGCGCCGCGACGTGCCCAACCTGCTGGCCGGCTGTGACCTGTTCGCGCTGGCGACCCAGCAGGAGGCCTCCGGCACCGTCTACGTCGAAGCGCAGGCCAGTGGCCTGCCGGTCATCGGCACCGACGTCGGCGGCGTCTCCGAGATGTTCCGCGACGGCGAAACCGGCATCCTGGTGCCGCCCAAGGACCCGGCCGCGCTCACCGCTGCGCTTGAACAATTGATCGATGACGCCGGGCTGCGCCAGCGCATGGGCGAGGCCGGCCGCAAGATGGTCTGGGAAGAGGGCGTGTTCTCGCCCGCCCGCCTGGCCGAGACCACTGAGGCCGTCTACGCCCGCTGGCTGGCGGAGCGGCGCGGATGAACGCGCCCAACGTTCCGGTGCTGATGTACCACCACGTCACGCCGGCCGGCGGCATGATCAACGCCATGCCCGACGTGTTCGAGGCCCAGATTGCGCGCCTGGCGCGGGCTGGCTACCAGTCGCTGTCCACCGAGCAGTTCGCCGCCTACCTGGCCGGCGCGCCGGCCCCCGAGCGTTCGGTGCTGATCACCTTCGACGACGGCTATCTCAACAACTGGGTCCACGCCCATCCGGTGCTGGCGCGTTACGGCATGCGCGCCGTGCTGTTCACCATCACCGGCTGGATCGGCGACGGCCCGGTGCGTCCGCACGCGGGGCAGGGCTTGCCGCTGCCGGCCACGCCGGACCACGGCGCCAGCAAAGAGCTGATCGCCCAGGGCCGTGGCGACGATGTCATGCTGCGCTGGAGCGAGATCGAGGCGATGCGGGCCGCCGGCACCTTCGAATTCCATTCGCACACCCACACGCATACGCGCTGGGACAAGGTCTGCGGCGCCGATACCGAAGCCAAGCGGGCCCATATCGTCCAGGAGCTGTCTGATTCGCGCGAGACGCTGGCGCGGCGCCTGGGCGCGGTCAGCGATCATCTGTGCTGGCCGCAGGGCTATTTCGACGCCGACTACGTGGCAGCCGCCAGGCAGGCAGGCTTTCACCACTTGTACACTACCGACCCTTTCGGCCAGAACACCCCAGGCGCCGACCCCGGCCACATCTACCGCTTCGCGGTGCGCAACCAGGGCGGCACCTGGTTGAACCGGCGCATCTGGCTGTCGCGCGATCCCTTCTGGGGACCGCGCTATCACGCCTGGAAGGCCTGGAAAAAGCGTCTTAGGAATCGCGGATGAAGTTATCTGTCATAGTCATCACCAAGAACGAAGCGGCCAATATCGCCGAGTGTCTCAAGTCGGTCGCCTTCGCCGACGAATTCATCGTGGTGGATTCGGGCAGCACCGACGGCACGGTGGAGCTGGCGCGGGCGCTCGGCGCGCGCGTCGAGGTGACGTCCGACTGGCCCGGCTTCGGTCCGCAGAAGAACCGCGCGCTCGACCTGGCCACCGGCGATTGGGTGCTGTCGATCGACGCCGACGAGCGCGTCACGCCCGAACTGGCGCGTGAAATCCAGGACACGCTGGCCGCGCCGCGCGCCGACGCCTACGAAATCGCCCGCCTGTCGAACTTCTGCGGCCGCGACATCCGCCACAGCGGCTGGTGGCCGGACTACGTGCTGCGCCTGTTCAAGCGGGGTACGGCGCGCTTCAACGATGCCGCCGTGCACGAACGCGTGGTCCCGGCCAACGGCCAGCCGCCGCTGCAGCTCAAGGGCTACTTCCAGCATTACCCGTACGACAATCTCGATGCGCTGGTCACCAAGATCAACCGCTATTCCTCCGATGCCGCCGCCATGATGTACGCCAAGGGCAAGCGCACCGGCGTCTTCGGCGCGCTGGGACACAGCTTCTGGACTTTCGTGCGCATCTACCTGATCCGGCGCGGCTTCCTGGACGGCCGCCATGGCCTGGTGCTGGCGGTGACGGCCGCGGCGGGCAGTTTCTTCCGTTATTCGAAGCTGATGTTCCTGGCCGAGAAGAACAAGTGAGAATCCTCTATACCAACTTCCACGCCGGCAATGGCGGTGGGCACGTCACCTATATCATCAATCTGGCCCGCGCCCTGGCTGCGGAACACCAGATCACGGTCGCCGCGCCCGCCACCAGCCGCCTGCACCGCTACGCCAAGGCCATCCCGGGCGTGACGGTGGTCGATATGCGCTACACGACGCGGCCCTCGTCCTGGTTCAAGGACCGCGCCCGGCTGCGCCGCCTGATCAAGGACGGCCGCTTCGATATCATCCACGCCAACGGCTCGGCCGATCACAAGCAGGTCATGCTGGCCACGCTGGCCCTGGCGCGCCGCCCGCGCATCGTGTTCACCAAGCACAACGATCACCCGGTCACCAGCGTCGGCCACAAGCTGCGGGTGGCGCTGGCCACCGACCACAGCATCGCCGTCAGCGACTACATCCACCGCCTGCTGTCCGATTCGCCTTACCGCAAGCGGCCGATCACCACCATTCGCCACGGCATCGACACGCGCTTTTTCGCGCCGCCGGCGCCTGACAGCCTGGACAAGCTGCGCGAGATCTTTTTCGGCCCGGATTGGCACGGCAAGTTGCTGCTGGGCAGCGCCGGCGGCACCGACTACGACAAAGGCTGGCTCGACCTGGTGGCCGCGGTGGCGGCGCTGCCGCCGGGCGACAAGCAACGCGTGCTGCTGCTGGTGGCCGGCGACCCGCCGTCCGAAGCCAAGCTCGACCGCGTGCGCGAACTGGGCATGATCGACCAGGTGCGCTTTCCCGGCTTGCTCGACGATGTGCGCGCGGCCCTGGCCGCGTGCCACGCCGGCTTCGTGCTGTCGTACCGCGAGGCCCTGTCGTTCGCCTGCCGCGAGATCATGGGCCTGGGCCTGCCCGCGCTGGTGACCGACGCCGGCGGCCTGCCCGAAAACGTCACCGACGGCGTCGATGGCTGGATCGTGCCGGTGCGCGACGTGGCCGCCATGACCGCGCGCCTGCGCCTCATGCTCGACGATCCCGCGCGGGTCCGTGCCATGGGCGCGAATGCCCGCCAGACCGCCGAGCGCGACTTCAACCTGGCGCGTTTCGCGCAAGCCACGGTCGACGTCTACCAGCGTACATTGGGCGGACACTGAGCCCTTATAATCGCGCCATGTCTATCCCAATTCTCATGTACCACCAGATCGGCGAGCCCAATCCCAAGGGCACGCCGTTCCGCGGCCTGACGGTGCATCCGGACGATTTCGCGCGCCAGATGCGCTGGATGCGCCGCCTGGGCTACCGAGGCCTGTCGATGCGCGACGTCATGCCCTACGTGCGGGGCGAACGCCGCGGCAAGGTGTTTGGCGTGACCTTCGATGACGGCTACCGCAATGTGGTCCAGAACGCCATGCCGGTGCTCGACGAACTGGGGTTCACGGCCACCAACTACCTGGTGGCCAATCAGTTCGACGGCGGCAACGTCTGGGACGCCAAGATCGGCATTCCGTTCTCGCCGCTCATGACGATCGACGAAATGCGCCAATGGGCCGCGTCCGGCCACGAAGTCGGGTCGCATACCCTGGATCACGTTCATCTGCCCGAGATGACGCCCGACGAGGCGCGCCGCCAGATGGTCGAGTCCAAGGACGTGCTGGAACAGGCGCTGGGCGCGCCCGTCACCGCCTTCTGTTATCCCTACGGCGATCATGGCCCGGAACACCTGGTCATGGCGCGCGAGGCGGGCTATGACAACGCCACGCTCACCCGGCGCGGCCTGGCCAACGCCAGCGACGATCCCTTCGGCTTGCCGCGCGTGACGGTGTCGCGCTCGACCGGCATCTTCCGTTTCCTGCAGAAATGCCTGACCCGCTATGAAGACAAGCGCGGGCGCGGCTGAACGGCGGCTGCGCATCGCACTGCTGGTCGACCGCTTCGGCAACCGCTTCGGCGGCGCCGAAGCCTACGGCGTCGAGCTGATGCGCGTGCTTGGCCAGCGGCACGATGTATCCGTGGTGGCGCGCGACTTCGACAGCGACCTGCCGTTTCCCTTCCTGCCGGTGCGCTTTCCCGGCTGGCTGCCGAGCTGGATGCGGGTGCTGTATTTCGCCTGGCGGGCCGACCGTCTCACGCGCGGCCGCTTCGACATCGTGCATTCGCACATGAACGGCTGGGCCGGCGAAATCCAGGTCATGCACGTCACGCCGGTGCGCTACAACCGCCTGACCCGGGTCAAGCCGCTCAAGCGCGTGCTCGCCTGGCTCAGCCCGCGCCTGGCCACCTATCTGCTGCTCGAGAAATTCCGCGTGCGCCGCGCGCCCGCGCATCGCGTGGTGGCGGTGTCGGGCCTCATTATGGACCAGCTGCATCGCAGCTACGGCTCGCAGTTGCCGGTCGACATCATCGCGCCCGGCGTCAAGCTGCCAGGGCCCGACGCTGCGGCGGCCCGCGCCGCCACCCGGGCGCAGGTCGGCTGGGACGCCGCGACCATCGGCTGCCTGCTGGTGGCGCGCAACCCGCTGCGCAAGGGCCTGCCGGCGCTGCTCGACGCGCTGGCGCTGCTGCCGGCGCAGTACCGCCTGCTGGTGGTGGGCGCCGACGCGGCCACCCGTGACCGGGTGCGCAACGCCGGCGCGGTCGCCAGCCGCGTCGCGCTGATCGACCCCACGCCGGACGTCGCGCGCTATTTCGCGGCCGCCGATATCTATGCCCACCCCACGCTCAACGACAGCTACGCCATGGCGCCGCTGGAAGCCATGTCGCACGGGTTGCCGGTGGTGGTCAGCTCGCCCGCCTATTGCGGCTTCGCCCAGTACCTGTCGGCGGGCAAGGATGCGCTGATCTTGCAGGATCCGCGTGATGGCGCCCAACTGGCCCAGGCCCTGCAACGTCTGGGCGACGAACCCGAGTTGCGCGCGGCCCTGTCCGAACGCGGCCTGGCCATCGCCCGCGACCAGAGCTGGGAAACGGTGGCGGCGCGCTACGAGGACCTGTACCGGGCGGTGCTGGCCGAGCGCGGCTAAGGCGCCGTGCCGGGTCGGTAAAGCAGAAACGGGACCGCGAGGTCCCGTTGTGCTCAGTGGCTGGCCGGCGCGGTGGCCCGCTCCAGCGCGTCCAGCCAGTGGATCGCGTACTCCCGGTCGGCGCCGCACATCTCGGCCTGGGCCTGCAGCCCGCCGCAGAAATCCGGCCGCGAGGGGTGCCCGAAGAGGGCGCAACGCATGTCCGGCAGCAGCTGGATACAGGGCACGCCCGCGGGCTTGCCATCCGGCATGCCCGGTATTGGCCGGGTGATCGATGGCGCGATGCAACAGGCGCCGCAACCCGGCCGGCAGGCCAGCGCCGCCGTCATGGTCAGACCCACCCGCGCAGCCAGTAGACGAACAGGCCGGCGTATTCCTTGATGATGGAGCGGCTGGCGTCGAAGGTGCGCTGGTCGGGCAGCCAGCGGTTCAGCGAACCGTCGGCGGGCGGCACGATCTGTGGCGGGGCGGGGGCGGCGATGGCCACCACGCCCTGCTTGGAAAACGCCGCCATGGCGCGCGGCATATGCAGAGCCGAGGTCACCAGCAGCACCTTGCCGATGCCGCGCGCCTTGAGCTGGTCCTCGGTCAGGGCCGCGTTCTCGTAAGTCGTGCGGCTGGCGTTCTCCAGGATCAGTGCGGATTCCGGCACGCCTTGTTGGCGGATCGCGTGGGCCATGCCGCGGGCCTCGCTGACGTCGCCTTCGAGCGCACCGCCGGACAGCACCACCTTGGGCGCGCGGCCGGCCAGGTACAGCTGCGCCGCCGTGTCCACGCGCACCACGGCGGTGTCCTTGTCGTAGGGCAGAAACCAGTTGGCCCGGCCGTTGGCAGTGTTGCCGCCCAGCACCACGATGGCGTCGGCCGTGGGGGATTCGGCCGGCGGCAGGTGCGGATAGCGGCCTTCCAGCGCGCCGCCCAGCCACAACGAAGTGACGGGCAGCGACCACGCCAGCGCCCATAGCAGGCCGGCGACGATCAGGGCGCCGCCGGTCTTGCGCAGCCGGAACAGGCCCAGCACCAGGCCTAGCACCACCAGGGTCAGGCACAGGTTGAACGGAATGATCAGGTTCGTGAGATAGCTCGAAAGGGTCATGTCAAAACAATCCGTTTACGGCAAGCGATCGAGCAACTGACAGGCCTGCTGCTCGACCAGCGCGTTGGACGGCCAGGCCGTCTCCGAGCCGACGCATACCGCCCGGGGCGACCATGGGCCGGTGCGGCCGGGACGGGTGACGCCGAACAAGGTCAGCTCCCGGGCGCCTGCCGCCGCGGCGACGTGCGAGACGCCCGAGTCGTTGCAAATCACCAACGCCGCGCGCGCCGTCAGTGCGGCAAACGCGCCCAGCGAGAGCGGGGCCAGCAACTGCGCCGTGGGCGCATTGCGCCGGGCTTCGTCGGTCTCCGCCGGAGGGGGGCACATTACCACGGTATGGCCCCGTGCCTGCAGTGCCCGGGTAAGTGTATCGAATCCTGGCCATACCTTGACCTTGCCCTTGTGCAGGCCGGTCGCGGTCGGGGCGATCAGCACGAAACGCTGGCCGGCCAGGCCGGCCGCTTCCAGCGCCAGCGCCGCCGCGTCCTGGTGGGCCGGCGTCAGCGGCAGGTCCAGCGTCGGGCCCGGTTCGGCGGGGCCGGCCGGCAACCCCCAGCGGCCCAGCGCCGCGCGCGTCAGATGATGCCAGGCCTGTACCGCGTGCAGCGCCGCCTCTGGCTTGGTTACCGGCCAGCGCAGCAGAAAACTGCGGCCGTCGTCGCGGTAGCCGGCCGAGGGCACGCCCGCCAGGCGGAACACCAGGGCGCTGGAGAGCGAATCCGGCAGCAGCAGGCCGCGGACATGGCGGGCACCCGCGCCCAGGGTGCGGCGATGCGCGGCGACGGTGGCTCTATCTGGCCCTAATTTTCCCAACATCGGCAGGAACTGCTGTTTTTCGATGCCCTCCAGAAGATCCCGGGCCCAGGGGCGGGCACAGATCACCAGGGGCAGGCCGGCGGCCTGCAAGGCGCGCAGGCTGGGCAGGCTCATGCAGACATCACCGACCCAATTCGGCAAGCGGACGTAGAGGCAACTGATTTCGGACATGGGCGGGCGCGGCGTGCGATAGGGGCTGAAAGGGGGACGCCCGGCCTCGCGTGACAACGCGTAGCCAGTACAATCCGGGGCACAATTGTATAAAAGCGAGTGATTCCATTGAATTCTGCCGCACGCAACGCGCCCGCGGGCTCCCAGCCCGTCCGAGCTGAACTCTGGAGCCGTATCTATAGCCGGGTCGGCTCCTACTGGAAGGGGCTGGTGCTGGCGACGCTGCTGATGGCCGGCGCCGCCGCCACGCAACCCACGTTGGCCGTCATCATGAAGCCCTTGCTGGACGATGGCTTCTCGGGCGCCAAACCCTACTATGTCTGGGCCCTGCCGCTGGCGGTGATCGGCCTGATCTTCGTGCGCGGCGTCTGCAATTTCTTCAGTGACTACCTGCTGGCCTGGGTGGCCAACAACGTCCTGCTGGGCATGCGGCGCGACATGTTCGAGCGCCTGCTGGGCCTGCCCGACGCCGATTTCAAGCGCGGCGACACTGGCCGCCTGCTGAACCGCTTCACCATCGACGCCGGCAACGTCACCGGCTACGCCACCGACGTCATCACGGTGCTGGTGCGGGAAACCCTGGTGGTCATCGCCCTGATCTGTGTGCTGCTGTACACCTCTTGGGTACTGACCCTGATCATCCTGATCATGCTGCCGGTCTCGGTGCTGATCGCGCGCACCTTCATCAAGCGTCTGCGCCGCATCAACCGCGATACCGTCAACATGAACGCCGAACTGACCCGCGTGGTCAGCGAGGGCATCGATGGCCAGCGCGTCATCAAGCTGTTCGACGGTTACGAGGTCGAGCGCGGCCGCTTCGATTTCGTCAGCAGCCGCCTGCGCCGCTTCGCCATGCGCACCGCCACCGCCGACGCCGCCCTGACGCCCCTGACCCAGGTGTGCATCTCGATCTCGGTGGGCGCGGTCATCGCCGTGGCCCTGGGCCAGGCCAACAACGGCTCGCTCACGGTCGGCAGCTTCGCTTCCTTCATGGCCGCGCTGGCCCAGATCTTCGATCCCATCAAGCGCCTGACCAATCTGGCCGCCCGCATGCAGAAGATGCTGGTGTCGGCCGAAAGCGTGTTCACGCTCATCGACCAGGTGCCCGAGAGCGACACTGGCACGCGCGAGCTGCCCGAGCCGGTGCGCGGCAAGGTCGAATTCCGCAACGTCACCCACCGCTTTTCCGACGCCGACCGCGACACCGTCAACGACGTGTCGTTCGTGGTCGAGCCCGGCCAGACCGTGGCCCTGGTGGGCCGCTCCGGCAGCGGCAAGACCACGCTGGTCAATATGCTGCCGCGCTTCGTGCTGGCCGACAGCGGCGCCATCTATGTCGACGACGTGCCGATCAACGACCTGAAGCTGCGCAGCCTGCGTTCGCACCTGTCGCTGGTCAGCCAGGACGTGGTGCTGTTCGACGACAGCATTGCCGCCAACGTCGGCTATGGCGCGCTGGGCGAGGCCAGCGAGCAGCAGGTGCGCGATGCCCTGGCCGCCGCCAACCTGCTGGATTTCGTCGAAGGCCTGCCGCAGGGCATCAACACCCTGGTCGGCGAAAACGCCGCGCGCCTGTCCGGCGGCCAGCGCCAGCGCCTGGCGATCGCCCGCGCCCTGATCAAGAACGCACCCATCCTGATCCTGGACGAGGCCACCTCGGCGCTCGACAACGAGTCCGAACGCCAGGTGCAGGCCTCGCTCGAACGCCTGATGAAGGGCCGCACCACGCTGGTCATCGCGCACCGCCTGTCGACGGTGCAGAACGCCGACCGCATCATCGTGCTGGACGCCGGCAAGATCGTCGAGCAGGGCCCCCACGCCGAATTGCTGGCCGCCAACGGCCTGTACGCCTCGCTCTACAACATGCAGTTCCGCGAAGACTGATAGCGCGCCGCGACAGGCCATCCAGGAGCCCGCCCATGTCCCTGCCCGCAGAAGGCAACCAGCTCGTCAACGTCGTCGTTCTGCTGGGGGCCGCGGTGGTGGCGGTGCCCCTGTTCAAGCGCCTCGGACTGGGATCCGTCCTGGGCTACCTGGCCGCCGGGCTGGCTATCGGCCCGTTCGGCATCGGCTGGTTCTCCGATCCGGGCGCCATCCTGCACGTGGCCGAGCTGGGCGTGGTGATGTTCCTGTTCATCATCGGCCTGGAAATGCAGCCGTCGCGGCTATGGAAGCTGCGTGGCGAAATCTTCGGCCTGGGCGTGGCCCAGGTGCTGGCCTGCGGCGCGCTGCTGACGGCGGTCGGCCTGGCCGCCGGCTTGTCAGGGCCGGCGGCCTTCATGGCGGCAATGGGGTTCGTGTTGTCCTCCACCGCCATCGTCATGCAGATCCTGGCCGAGCGCGATGAAACCGCCAGCGCCCAGGGCCAGCGCATCGTATCGATCCTGCTGCTCGAAGACCTGGCCATCGTGCCATTGCTGGCCCTGGTGGCGCTGCTGGCGCCGGCCGGCACCGAACATGGCGATCCCTGGCTGCAGGCCGGCATCGCGCTCGGCTGCGTGCTGGCGCTGCTGGCGGCCGGCCGCTGGCTGCTCAACCCGCTGTTCCGGCTGCTGGCCACGGCGCACGCGCGCGAAGTCATGACGGCCGCCGCCTTGCTGGTGGTGCTGGGCGCGGCCCTGCTGATGGAGCTGGGTGGCCTGTCCATGGCCATGGGCGCTTTCCTCGCGGGGGTGCTGTTGTCCGAGTCCACCTTCCGCCACCAGCTGGAAGCCGAGGTCGAACCCTTCCGCGGCATCCTGCTGGGCCTGTTTTTCCTCGGCGTCGGCATGTCGCTGGACCTGGCCGCCGTGGCGCGCGAATGGCAACTGATCCTGGCCGGCGTGCTTGTGTTCATGCTGGTCAAATCGGTCGGGGTCTACCTGGTCGCGCGCATGCTGCGCGCCAGCCATGCCGAGGCGCTCACGCGCGCCGCGCTGCTGGCGCAGGGCGGCGAATTCGCCTTTGTGCTGTATGGAGCGGCAGCCGCAGCGGGCATCTTCGATGCGCACCTGGCCGCGGTCCTGGTCGCGGTGGTCATCATTTCGATGGCGCTCACGCCGCTGTGCGTGCTGGCGCTGCGCGGGTTGCTGCCCAGGCCCGCGCCCTCGATGGAAGGGGTCGACGTGGCGCGGGATCTGGAAGGCTGCGCGTTGATCGTCGGTTTCGGCCGTTTCGGCCAGATCGTGACCCAGGCGATGCTGGCGCGCGACATGAAAGTGTCGATCCTGGATACCGATACCGACGCCATTCGCGCGGCCGCCAAGTGGGGCGTCAAGGTGTATTACGGGGACGGTACCCGCATCGACATGCTGCGCACGGCCGGCGCGGAAACCGCCAAGGCCATCCTGATCTGTATCGACAACCCGCAGTCGGTCAATCACATGGTCAAGCTGATCAAGGCCGAATTTCCTCTGGTGCAACTGGTGGTGCGCGCCTACGACCGCATTCATTCCCTGGCCCTGGCCAAGGAGGGCGTCGACTACCAGGTGCGCGAGACCTTCGAATCGGCCCTGGTATTCGGCGAAGCCGCGTTGCGCGCCGTCGGCGTGCCTGCGGACGAAGCGGCCGAAGTGGTGGCGGATGTGCGCAAGCGCGACACCGAGCGGTTCGACCTGGAGGTGGCGGGTGGCCTGTTCGCCGGGCGCTCCCTGCTGTACGGCAACATGACCGGTCCGGCCGATGGCCGGAATGACCAGCCTGACCGCGAAACCACCAGGCCGGCCGGCCACGCCGAACCTGGCGCGCCGGCATGACCGGCGTGTGACGGGGCGGGCCGTTCCGCGTATTACCGTCTCTTTGCAATACTTTACGCATCATTTCACGCGCAAGTCCGGGCGGCTGAGGTAGATTTGTCTCCAACCACGCTTCACTTCCGAAGCGTTTCTGCCCAGGGGGCTGCCATGCTGCAATCGGATCGCATTTCCACGACCCCGCATGCTGTCGGGTTTGAACTGGCACGGCGCCAGGCCGTGGCCCTACGCTGCGGATTCTCCGCCGGCGCCATGCGTCGGCTGATCCCGGCCGGCGGCGCCGGTCAGGCCTGGGCCATCAATGCCCACCGCGAAACCGGCAAGGTCCGCGGCGCCAAGGCCTTTCCCTTCCGGATCGCCGCCACGGCATCCTGATGCCGGTCCGGTCGCGCGGCCCTGAGGCGCGCGACCGCTATCCGGTCAGGGCTGGGCCATCGGCGCCCGGCCCATCCCGGCCGATTTGCCCGGTCGGGTGCATGCCCTACCGCCGCCGTGTCGGCGCCATGCCGCGGAATCAGGGCAATGCCAATGCCGCCACCGATGTGGATTGGCATTTCCCGTTGCAGATCATCGGATTGTAACCCCCCGTCCTGGCTGTCGATAGGCTCACGGGCTTGCCTGGGTGCGTGCGCTTGCGGCATGATGAGCCCAAAAAAGCACGACACCCCGTCGCAATCGCGAAGGAGCGCCTTGTTGAAGTCTCATGGGTTATTGCGCGGTAGCCTTTATGCCCTGGCGGGACTGGTCGCCATCGGCATCTGCGCGGCCGCAGTCGCGCTACTGTGGATGGATCGGCGCATCACCTGGAACCTGGCCCATGTTGCCGCCAGCAACCTCGCGGAAATCCTCTCGGCCGATATCGGGCGCACCATCCGCGTCTACGATCTGTCGCTGCAGGGCGTCATCGAGCGGTTGCACGAGCCTGGCATCGAACAACTGCCGCCCGCCACCCTGCATCGGTTCCTGTTCGACCGCGCCGCCAGTGCCGAGTACCTGGGCACCATTCTTATCCTGGATAAGGATGGCAACGTCCGCTACGACTCGCAGAGCCTGCAGCCACCCGATATGAACTTCGCCGATCGCGACTTCTTCCAGGTCCATCGCGATCAGGCCGACGTCGGCATGTACGTCGGCCGTCCCTATCTCAGCCGCCTGCGTGGCGGCGACGAAAGCATCGGCATCAGTCGCCGGCTCTCCAATCCGGATGGCAGCTTCGCCGGCGTGGTGTCGGGCTCCCTGCGACTGGCTTATTTCCGCGAGCGATTCGCCCGCTTGTCGATCGGTCCCCGCGATGCCATCGCGATCTTGCGCAATGATGGCGCCGTGATCGCGCGCACGCCGTACTCCTCCCGGGATATCGACGCCGATATCAGCCATTCGCCGGCGTTCCAGCAGTTCCTGATTCGCCGCGACGGGGTGTTCGTCGGCGCGCTGGCGCCCGATGGCGTCAACCGCCTGTACACCTTCGACACGGTACCCGGTACGCCCTTGGTCATCGACGTGGCAATGGCGGTCGATGAAGTGCTGGCCCCCTGGGTGCGGCGCGCGATGCTCATTATCCCGGTCACGCTCGCGCTGTTTGTGTCGGTGATGGCGCAGATCGTGCTGTACCGGCGCGAGACGCGCTTGCGGCAGGAAATCGAGACCCAACTCGAGAAAGCGGCCCAGACCGATGGCCTGACCGGCATCGCCAATCGCCGCACGTTCGACGAGTCGCTTGCGCGGGAGTGGGCCAGCGCGTGCCGCGCGGGTCAGCCGCTGTCGCTGCTGTTCCTCGACGCTGACCGCTTCAAGCGCTACAACGACCGCTACGGCCATCAAGAGGGTGACCAGTTGCTCAAGATGCTGGCCTCGAAGGTGCGCGACAATGCCCGGCGTCCGCGCGACCTGGCGGCGCGCTACGGCGGCGAGGAGTTCGTCGCACTGCTGCCCGATACATCGAGCAAGCGGGCGCTGGAAATTGCCGAGCGCATCCGCCGGGCGGTGATCAGCCTGCGCGCCGAGCACCTGGACAACGAGGGGGGCATCGTCACGGTCAGCATCGGAGTCGCCACGGTGATGCCTCGGCCGGACGATGACATGGCTACTCTGGTCGAGGCGGCCGACGCCGCGGTCTATCGCGCCAAGGAGGCTGGGCGCAACCGCGTGGCGAGTGCGGACGGCCCCGGTCTGACCGGCTGAGATGCGGTAAAAAAAAACGGCCCTGTCGGGCCGTCTTCATCAGGTGTGGATACGCCGGTTATCGACCGCCCAGCATCACCGCCTGCAGGCGGAGCTGCGCCTGTTGCACTTTCTGCGCCTGCGCGCTCAGGTCCTGCAGCAGCGTGTTCAGCTCGGCCAGCACGGCAGGATCCTGCACTCGCGGAGCAGGGCCCGACAGGTCGATCTGCGCCTTGTGCGCTTCCACGTACTCCGCCACCTTCAGGCTGCTGTCCAGCGTACCGCTGATCTGCGGCAACACCTCCCGGAAAGTGTTGGCGGGCACCGTCACGGTCTTGTCGTAAGCCTTGTCGTACACCGCCTTCAGGTCGTCGGGCTGCTTGAGCTGCGCATGGGCGGCGTCGGCCTTGGCTTGTTCCTTGGCCAGGGCTTCGCCCATGTCCTTGAGCGCGGTCTGCACCGTCTTGAGATCGTCACGGCGCGCGATCACATCGTTCAGCGTGCGCACAGCGCCTTTCTGCATCAGGCTGCCCATCGGCTTGACCGAGGCGTCCATGCCGGCATTGAAGTCGGTGATCACCGCGTATTGCGCGGCGTAGTCGCCGAACGATTTCTTTTCTTCTGCCGTCGGCTGCGGCACGCGCACGCCCGGCTTGTCGATGATGCGGGTCTGCAGGAACTGCATGAACGCGGCGCGTTGTTCGGGTTCTTTGTTGCCGCAGGCGGCCAGCACCAGCGGCAAGGCCAGGGCCAGCAGCAGGAACGGCCGGAACAGGGTTTTCATTGCGTGATTCTCCGTAAAACATGGGAAATGGCGTAGCCTCGGGGACGCCGGGGCCAGCCAGCCGGTGGCGAGCTTATCGGGTCATCGCCATGGCCGCCACGGGTTTCAAACTTCATTTCAATCGAAGTGTCACGATACAAAGTTCACACACATTGACGTGAAAGTTTGCGTCGCAGCTGTTATGCGCGAGAGCCGGAGCAACGGCATGGAGCCGATGGAAAGAAAGCCGCTTGCGCGGCTTTCCGGTGTCGTGAATCTTGCGCGACCTGCCTGGAGCAGGCAAGACGGCGGGCCTCAAACTAGGATGATGTCGTACTTTTCCTGCGAGTATGTGCTCTCGACTTCCAGAGACACCCGCTTGCCGACGAAGTCCCCCAGCATCGCCAGATGCTGGCTTTCCTCTTCGAGGAACAGATCCACCACTTCCTGCGACGCCAGAATGCGGAACTCCTTGGGATTGAACTGGCGCGCCTCGCGCAGGATCTCGCGCAGGATCTCGTAGCAGACCGTACGCGGCGTGCGCACATTGCCGCGCGCCTCGCACATGGGGCAGGGTTCGCACAACTGGTGCGCGAGCGAATCGCGGGTGCGCTTGCGCGTCATCTCCACCAGGCCGAGCTGGGTGAAGCCATTGACCGTCATGCGGGTCCGGTCGCGCGCCAGCGCCTTCTTCAGTTCTGCCAGCACGGTTTCACGATGCTCCTGCTCCTCCATATCGATGAAGTCCAGGATGACGATGCCGCCCAGATTGCGCAGCCGCAATTGGCGCGCGATGGCCTGCGCCGCTTCCAGATTGGTCTTGAAGATGGTGTCGTCGAAATTGCGGCCCCCGACAAAGCCGCCGGTATTGACGTCGACCGTCGTCAAGGCCTCGGTCTGGTCGATGATCAGGTAGCCGCCGGACTTCAGGTCGACGCGGCGCGACAGCGCCCGCGCGATCTCCTCGTCGACATTGGCGGTATCGAACAGGGGGCGCTCGCCGCTGTAGTGCTGGATGCGATCGACCACCGACGGCGTATAGACGCGGGCCCATTCCAGCATCGCCGCGGTGGTGGTGCGCGAATCCACCAGGATCGTACCGGTGGCCGGTCCGACCATGTCGCGCAGCACGCGCTGCGCCAGCGTCAGGTCCTGGTGCAGCAGCGCCGGCGCCGGCTGGGTGCGGGCCGCGGCCTGTACGCTGGCCCACAGTTTGCGCAGATATTCCAGGTCGGCGGTCAGTTCGTCGTCATTGGCGCCCTCGGCCTGGGTGCGCACGATGAAGCCGCCTTTCTCTTCGGCCGGCATCAGCGCCTGCAGGCGTTCGCGCAGCTGGATGCGTTCGGACTCCGAGTCGATCTTCTGTGAAATGCCGATATGCGGGTCATGCGGGAGGTACACCAGCATGCGGCCGGCCATGCTGATCTGCGTCGACAGGCGGGCGCCCTTGGTCCCAAGCGGATCCTTGACCACCTGCACCATGATGGTCTGCCCCTCGAACAGCAGCTTTTCGATAGGCGTAGGCGTCAGCCCCTGGCTGCGTTCTCCCCGGTTCTCGCGCAGATCGGCGATATGGATGAAGGCGGCGCGCTCCAGGCCAATGTCGATGAAGGCGCTCTGCATGCCCGGCAGTACCCGGACCACCCGCCCCAGATAGATATTGCCAACGTGACCGCGCTGGATGCTGCGTTCCACGTGCAGCTCCTGTACCGAGCCCTGCTCGACCAGCGCGACGCGCGTCTCGAAAGGCGTGACGTTGATCAGGATATCTTCGCTCAACGCGATGGTTGGGGGCATGAGGGCATCTTCTCCGAGGTAAGGGCTGTACGGCGCAAGGCGAATAGTAAACGTACCGATGGGGCAGGCAAGCGGCGGCGAGGCCGGCCTGGCGGGGAGGGCTATCCATATAAGGAAGGCCTGGGCCCTTATATAGATATAGGCAGCGGCGGTCGGGCCGGCCCGACCGCCGCTGCCACGCATGGCATAGCGCTATCTATATAGAGAGATGCGGCGTTGGGCAAGTGCGCTTGCCGGTGTGACGAGCCGTGGATGTGTCCCCGCGGCCCCGCGCGATACGGAGCGGCGCAGGATTCATCAGGCTTTATGGGGCAGCCGTGTGACAAGCCGAAATTCTGTGCTATAGTCTCGCTCCTTCGCAGTTCAAGCAGTTTTGTTGAGCGGCGGGGCCAGGCAAGTGCAACGGATCCGAAGGCTACGGCAAGCGGGTTTGTCGCAGGGCAGCAAGGCGGTGGGTCAGTGATGATTCTCTCGAACCGGCGGTCAGCGAGTTTTGCGTAAGTCGGTGCAAATCAGGCAGAAGCCAGTTGCACGATCTGCAAAAATTGTGCTAT
>NZ_CADIJV010000045.1 GCF_902859765.1 Achromobacter pulmonis | reverse complement strand
CGGCGGCTTGCGCGGCGGCCTTGGGCGCTTCGGCGGCCGGGGCGGTGGCCGGCGCGGCCGCGGCCTTGGCGGCGGTGTCGATACGCGCCAGGACTTCGCCCGAGGTCACGGTGCTGCCATCGCCCTTGACGATTTCAGCCAGGACGCCCGAAGCAGGCGCCGGCACTTCCAGCACGACCTTGTCGGTTTCGACTTCGATCAGGATTTCATCCGCCTCGACGGCTGCGCCGGGTTGCTTCTTCCAGGTCAGCAGGGTCGCTTCGGAAACGGATTCGGAGAGTTGGGGGACGACGACGTCGGTGATAGCCATTTTGTTTGTTCCGTAAAGTATGTGTTCTGGACCGCGCGGCGCGGGCAAAGTTCGAAAACGGTTTTCGCAACTTGCCGCACGCCGCGCGTGCATCGGGTTGGGTTACTTGGTCAGCATGGCCTTGAACTTGGGCGCGAAAGCCGCTTCGATCAGCGCCTTTTGCTGCTCCTGGTGCTTGGCCAGGTAGCCCACCGCCGGCGATGCCGACGCGGCGCGGCCAGCGTAGCCCAGCTTCTGGCCTTCGACCATGTTCTCGTACACGTGATGCTGAACGTAGAACCACGGGCCCTGGTTCTGCGGCTCGTCCTGGACCCAGATCACTTCCGTGGCCTTCGGGTACTTGCGCAGCTCGGCCTCGAAGGCCTTGTGCGCGAACGGGTACAACTGCTCGACGCGCAGGATGGCGACGTTGTCGGCGCCACGTTCACGGCGGGCATTGACCAGATCGTAGTAGACCTTGCCCGAGCAAGCCAGCACGCGCTTGACCTTGGCGGCGTCGATGGCCTCGTCGACCTCGCCGATCACCGGGCGGAAGCTGCCGCCGGCCAGGTCGGTCAGGGGCGAACCCGCGTCCTTGTTGCGCAGCAGCGACTTGGGCGTGAACAGCACCAGCGGCTTGCGGAACGGGCGGATCATCTGGCGGCGCAGCACATGGAAGATCTGCGAGGCCGAAGTCGGCTGGATCACTTGCATGTTGTTGTCGGCGCACAGCTGCAGGAAGCGCTCGATGCGGCCCGACGAGTGCTCGGGGCCCTGGCCTTCGTAGCCGTGCGGCAGCATCAGGGTCAGGCCCGACTGGCGGCCCCACTTGGCTTCGCCGGAGCTGATGAACTGGTCGATCACGACCTGGGCGCCGTTGACGAAGTCACCGAACTGGCCTTCCCAGATGGTCAGGGTGTTGGGTTCGGCGCTCGAGTAGCCGTATTCGAAGCCCAGCACGGCCTCTTCGGACAGCACCGAGTCGATCACGGTGAACGGGGCCTGGCCTTCCGAGACGTTCTGCAGCGGAATGTAGGTGCCGTCGTTCCAGCGCTCGCGGTTCTGGTCGTGCAGCACGGCATGGCGGTGCGTGAACGTGCCGCGGCCCGAGTCCTGGCCGGTGATGCGGATGGCGTAGCCCGACGAAACCAGAGTGGCGAAGGCGAGGTGTTCGCCCATGCCCCAGTCCAGGTTCATCTCGCCCTTGGCCATGGTGCGGCGGTCGTTGAGCAGCTTGGCCACCAGCGGGTGCACCGTGAAGCCTTCCGGCACCGTGGTGATGCGCTCGCCGATGCGCTTGAGTTCGGCCAGCGGCACGGCGGTGTCGGCCTGGTCGGTCCACTTGGCGCCCAGGAACGGCGACCAGTCGATGGCGTACTTGCTCTTGTAGTCGGTCAGCACCGGCTCGATGGTGCGCTGGCCGTCTTCCATCAGCTGGCGGTAGTCCTTGACCAGCTGGTCGGCTTCGCCTTCGGCCAGCACGCCTTGCGTGGTCAGCTTGTCGGCGTACAGCTTGCGCGTGCCGGGATGGTGGCCGATGCGCTTGTACATCAGGGGCTGCGTCAGCGACGGGGTGTCCTGTTCGTTGTGGCCCAGCTTGCGGAAGCAGACGATGTCGACCACGATGTCGTGGCGGAACTGCAGGCGGTAGTCCAGCGCCAGCTTGGTCACGAACACCACGGCTTCGGGATCGTCGCCGTTGACGTGGAACACCGGTGCTTCGATCATCTTGACCACGTCGGTGCAATACAGCGTCGAACGCGAGTCGCGCGGGTCGGACGTAGTGAAGCCGATCTGGTTGTTGATGACGATGTGCAGCGTGCCGCCCGTGCCGTAGCCGCGGGTCTGGGCCAGGTTCAGGGTTTCCATCACCACACCCTGGCCGGCGAACGCCGCATCGCCGTGCACCAGCACCGGCAGCACTTGCTTGCCTTCGGCATCGCCGCGGCGTTCCTGGCGAGCGCGCACGCTGCCTTCGACCACGGGGTTGACGATTTCCAGGTGGGACGGGTTGAACGCCAGCGACAGGTGCACCGGACCGCCACGGGTCGACAGGTCGCTCGAGAAGCCGTTGTGATACTTCACGTCGCCGTCGGTCAGGCCTTCGGCGTGCTTGCCTTCGAACTCGGCGAACAGGTCGCCGGGCATCTTGCCCATGATGTTCACGAGCAGGTTCAGGCGGCCGCGGTGGGCCATGCCGACCACGATTTCCTGGACGCCGTTTTCACCGGCGTGGTTGACCACTTCGTCCATCGAGGCGATGAAGCTCTCGCCGCCTTCCAGCGAGAAGCGCTTCTGGCCGACGTACTTGGTGTGCAGGAAGCGCTCGAGGCCTTCGGACTCGGTCAGCTGCTGCAGGATGTGGCGCTTTTCCTCGGCCGTGTAGGTCGGCGCGCCCAGCGTGGTTTCCAGGCGTTCCTGGATCCAGCGCTTGGCGGCGGGGTCGGAGATATGCGTGAATTCGGCCCCGATGCTGCGGCAGTAGGTGTCGCGCAGCGCCTTCAGGATGTCGCGCAGCGTCATGGTGCTGGCGGTCGTGAAGTACGTGTTGGTGGCCGAGTAGGTCTGATCGAGATCGGCTTCGGTCAGGCCGTAGAAAGACGGGTCGAGCTCGGGGATCGGGGGACGTTCCTGGCGCTTGAGCGGGTCCAGGTCGGCCCAACGCGAACCGAGCGAGCGGTAGGCGGCGATCAGCGACTGCACCGAGACCTGCTTGGAGGCGACGCTCAGGTCGGGTTCGGCGGAGCGCTGCACGAAGGCATTGGCCTTGGCGCGCTGGGCGAACGATTCGACGATGGGAGCGTGGGCCTGGTCGCGGGTGGATTCCTGGCCGTCGGTGGCGGGAGCGTGCTGCAGCTGGTCGAAGTATTCGCGCCAGTTGTCAGGTACCGAACCGGGGTTGTCGAGGTAGGCTTCGTAAAGCTCTTCGACGTAGGGGGCATTTCCCCCAAACAAGTAAGACGTGGATAGGGATTCTATTTCCGAAGACATAATCGCTTCACCTTTACGAGTGCTTCACTCGATTACGATGCAGGAAAACCTTCCGCGACACGGGCTTCCCGTTTAGCGGATAGCAGGGGCAGAAGGCGCGTACAAGCCTTGAAAGCCGTATGCATGAAAGTATAACCCTTTGAGTTTATGGGCGTCTTCTTGCGATTGCGTGACGCAAAAGCGCGCCAGGAATGGTTTCATGCGGTGTTGGAATGTCCGTGCAACCCCTGCAATTACGCCGTCTACACGCCCGCAAATTCCGCCAACAAAAAATGCCGCAGCGCGGCATTTTTTCTGGCAAGTGCAGCAGGTGTTGTGCAATAGCCGCGTCACAGCGGCAATGCGGTGGTCGACAGGATCTCTTTCAACACGAAAAAAGTGCGGATCTGGCGCACCCCGGGCAGCTTGATGATCTCTCCCGCGTGCAACTTGTTGAAGCGTTCCAGGTCGCGGATGCGCAGCATCAGGAAGTAGTCGAACTCGCCCGCCACCAGGTGGCATTCGAGGCAGCCGCTGATGCCGCGCGCGGCCTGCTCGAAGTCGGTGAAGGAATCCGGCGTGGAACGATCCAGCACCACGCCCACGATCACCAGCGTGGCCATCTCGACCTCGGCCGGTTCGAGCAGCGCCACGGTCTTCCTGATGATGCCCTCGGCCTTGAGCTTCTCGACCCGCCGCAGGCAGGCCGCGGGGCTGAGGTGCACCCGCGCGCTCAGGTCCAGGTTGGTGATCTGGGCATCCTGCTGCAACAGGCGCAGGATCTGGCGGTCGATACGATCCAGTCCGGCGATGGCGGCCATTCAATACGTCCCTATAAAATTTAATTTTGTGTTTATCTTCTTATTCTCAATATTAATTAAAAAAATAGAAACTCCAAGCCATTAAAAATGCCTTGACTGAAAAAATACGCAATTGACCAGCAATCCGGCCGGTTCCTATGATTTTCCCACCCGCGGCGCCATCAGCCCGGACCCTTCCCCTCAGGAGCCCGCATGGATCTGCAACGCTTTCCCCGCCATCGCCTGACCTTTGGCGACACCCCCATCGAGAAGCTCGAACGCCTCTCCGCCCACCTCGGCGGCAACGTGGAGATTTACGCCAAGCGCGAGGACTGCAACAGCGGCCTGGCGTTCGGCGGCAACAAGCTGCGCAAACTGGAATACCTGATTCCCCAGGCGCTGGAACAGGGTTGCGACACACTCGTCACCATCGGCGGCATCCAGTCCAATCACACCCGCATGGTGGCGGCCGTGGCCGCCAAGCTCGGCCTGGCCTGCGTGCTGGTGCAGGAAAATTGGGTGGACTATTCGGATGCGGTCTACGACCGGGTCGGCAACATCATGATGAGCCGGCTGATGGGCGCCGACGTGCGCCTGGTCGATCAGGGCTTCGACATCGGCTTCCGCCGCAGTTGGGAAGAAGCGCTGGAAGACGTGCGCAAGCGCGGCGGCAAGCCCTATGCGATCCCGGCCGGCGCTTCCGACCATGAACTAGGCGGGCTGGGCTATGTGGGCTTCGCCGAGGAAGTGCGGCGCCAGGAGGCCGAACTGGGCTTCAAGTTCGACTACATCGTGGTCTGCGCCGTCACCGGCAGCACCCAGGCCGGCATGGTGGTGGGCTTTGCCGCCGATGGCCGCGCCGACCGGGTGATCGGCATCGACGCCTCGGCCACGCCCGACCAGACTCGCGCGCAGATCCTGCGCATCGCGCGGCGCACCGCCGACATGGTGGGCTTGCAACGCCCGATCAGCGACAGTGACGTGGTGCTGGACACGCGCTACGCCTATCCGGCCTACGGCCTGCCCTCGGCCGAGACCAACGAGGCCATCCGCCTGTGCGCCCGTCTCGAAGGCATGATGACGGACCCGGTCTACGAGGGTAAGTCGATGCAGGGCATGATGGACATCGTGCGGCGCGGGGAAATCCCCGCCGGCTCGCGGGTGCTGTACGCACATCTCGGGGGGGTACCGGCGATCAACGCCTACAGCTTTCTCTACCGCAACGGCTGACAGCGGCTACGGCGTCAGCGGCTGGCCTTGCGGCGACCTGCGCTGACCCCCTCTGTTTCCGGGTGTCCCCGACGTCCCGCCCGCAGCGCTTGCCGGCGGGACGATCGCTTCATGGCCCTTGGCATCGGCATTGACCTGCGCATTAGGGTCATCACTAATGATGTACATAAATTGTATACAGGAAACGCGGTTTACCTTATCGTGTCATGCACGATGTCCACGCCCGCCCCGCCATGAGCACCTACGACACCACCCGCCCCTACCCCCGCGACCTGATCGGCTACGGCCGCAACCCGCCGCATGCGCAATGGCCCGGCGGCGCCCGCATCGCGGTGCAGTTTGTGCTCAATTACGAAGAAGGCGGCGAGAACTGCGTGCTGCATGGCGATGCCGGTTCAGAACAATTCCTGTCTGAAATGTTCAACCCGGCCTGCTACCCGGACCGCCACCTGAGCATGGAGGGCATCTACGAATATGGCTCGCGCGTCGGCGTCTGGCGCATCCTGCGCGAATTCGAAAAGCGCGGCCTGCCGCTGACGGTGTTCGCGGTCGGGATGGCCTTGCAACGCCATCCCGAACTGGCCGCGGCGCTGGTCGAAATGGACCACGAAATCGCCTGCCATGGCTGGCGCTGGGTGCACTACCAGAACGTGGACGAAGCCACCGAACGCGAACACCTGCGCCTGGGCATGGAGGCCATCGCGCAACTGACCGGGACCCGCCCGCTGGGCTGGTATACCGGCCGCGACAGCCCGCGCACGCGCCGCTTGGTGGCGGACTATGGCGGCTTCGAATACGACAGCGACTACTACGGCGACGACCTGCCGTTCTGGATGCGCGTGCAAAAGAGCGACGGCAGCGTGGCGCCGCAACTGATCGTGCCCTACACGCTGGACTGCAACGACATGCGCTTCGCGCTGCCGCAGGGTTATTCGCACGCCGCCCCCTTCTTCCAGTATCTCAGGGACAGTTTCGACGCGCTCTACGCCGAAGGCGACGAGGCGCCCAAAATGCTCAGTATCGGCATGCATTGCCGCCTGCTCGGCCGGCCCGGCCGCATCGTCGCGCTGCAACGCTTCCTGGATCACATCGCGCGCCACGACCGCGTCTGGGTCTGCCGCCGGCTCGACATCGCCCGGCATTGGCGGGCGCGCCATCCCTATCAACCCGCTTCCTGAACGGCGCAACCATGGCCCACACCCTCGCCCAATTCAATGACGCCACGCCGCAAGACGCGGCCGCCATGCTGGCCGACCTGTATCCGCACGCGCCCTGGGCCGCCGAGCAGGCCGTGCGGGCACGGCCGATGCTCAGCGTGGCCCAGCTGCAGTTGGCCTTGCAGCGCGCGGTGGACGAGACCGACGCCGCCACGCAATTGGCCTTGCTGCGCGCCCAACCCGCCCCCACGCCCGGCGCCGGGGCGGATGCCGCGCGGGCCGCCGACTATGCCGCGCGCTTCGGCTTTCCCTTCATCCTGTCCCACTACGGCCCGCGCGGCGCCGGACCGCAAGACGGCCAATGGGCCCAGGCCCTCGAACGCCGCCAGCACAACGCGCAAGATGACGAACGCCGCGAGGCCCTGCGTCAGTTGCACCGCGATGCCGAAGTGCGGCTGTACGAACGCTTCGGCGTCGAGCCCGACCTGGGCAACGACATCTGGGACTGGCAGGAGAAACTCAGCGCGCACAGCGACCCCGGCTATGCCGAGAACGGCCAGCTCACCGTCACCTACCTGACGGACGCGCACCGTGCCTGCGCGCAGCGCATCTCGCATTGGATGCGCGATTGCGGCTTCGACGAAGTCGGCATCGACGCAGTCGGCAACGTGGTCGGCCGCTACCACGCGGCCCGCGCCGACGCGCCGATCCTGATGAGCGGCAGCCACTACGACACGGTGCGCAACGCCGGCAAGTACGATGGCCGCCTCGGCATCTTCGTGCCGATGGCCTGCGTGCGCGCGCTGCACCGCCAGGGCCGGCGCCTGCCCTACGCGATCGAAGTGATCGGTTTCTCCGAGGAGGAAGGCCAGCGCTATCCCGCCACCTTCCTTGGCTCCGGCGCGCTGATCGGCGACTTCCAGCCGCGCTGGCTGGAACAGCAGGATGCCGACGGCATCAGCATGCGCGAAGCGATGGCGCACGCGGGGCTGTGCGTCGACGATATCCCCAAGCTCAAGCGCGACCCGACCCGCTATCTGGGCTTCGTCGAGGTGCACATTGAACAGGGGCCCGTGCTCAATGAGATGGGCCTGCCGCTCGGCGTGGTCACTTCCATCAACGGCTGCGTGCGCTACCGGGCGCGGATCCACGGCACCGCCTGCCACGCCGGCACCACGCCGATGGACCGGCGCCGCGACGCCGCCGTGGCCGCGGCCGAGCTGATCGTGTTCGTCGAGGGCCGCGCCGCGCGCGACGGCGACTCGGTCGGCACCGTCGGCATGCTGGAAGTGCCCAATGGCTCGATCAACGTGGTGCCCGGCGAATGCCGCTTCAGCCTCGACCTGCGCGCGCCCAGCGATGCGCAGCGCGACGCGCTGGCCACCGACGTGCTGGCCGAACTCGAAGCGATCTGCCAGCGCCGCGGCCTGCGCTACACGCTCGAGGAAACCATGCGCGCCGCCGCCGCGCCCAGCGCGCCGGCCTGGCAACAGCGCTGGGAACGCGCGGTGCAGGCACAGGGCGTGCCGGTCCACCGCATGCCCAGCGGCGCCGGCCACGATGCCATGAAGCTGCACGAGGTCATGCCCCAGGCCATGCTGTTCGTGCGCGGCCAAAACGCCGGCATCAGCCACAATCCGCTTGAATCCACCACCAACCACGACATGCAGCTGGCCGCCCAGGCGATGCAGCGGCTGCTTGACGATCTCGCCAACGAAGCAACGAGCTGAACCATGACCGATTACGCCCGACTCGACGCCTGGGTGGACGCCCACTTCGATGAAGAAGTGCGCTTCCTGCAGGAACTGGTGCGCGTGCCGACCGACACGCCGCCGGGCAACAACGCCCCGCACGCCGTGCGCACCGCCGAACTGCTGCAAGGTTTCGGCCTTGCGGCCGAGTCTCACCCCGTGCCCGCCGACGACGTGCGCGCCTATGGCATGGAGTCCATCACCAACCTGATCGTGCGCCGCGAATACGGCGCCGGCGGCCGGCGCGTGGCGCTCAACGCCCACGGCGACGTGGTGCCGCCAGGCGATGGCTGGGAACACGATCCCTATGGCGCCGAGATCGTTGACGGCAGCCTGTACGGCCGCGCCGCCGCGGTCAGCAAGAGCGATTTCGCCAGCTTCACTTTCGCGCTGCGCGCCCTGGAGGCGGTGGCCCGTCCGCGCCAGGGCGCGGTCGAGCTGCACTTCACCTACGACGAGGAATTCGGCGGCCTGCTGGGGCCGGGCTGGCTGCTGCGCCAGGGGCTGACGAAACCCGACCTGCTCATCGCCGCCGGCTTCAGCTATGAAGTGGTGACGGCGCACAACGGCTGCCTGCAGATGGAGGTCACCGTGCATGGCAAGATGGCGCACGCCGCCATCCCCGCCACCGGCGTGGACGCGCTGCAAGGCGCGGTCGCCATCATGAACGCGCTGTATGCACAGAACGCGCGCTACCGCGAGATCACCTCGCAGGTCGAAGGCATCAGCCACCCCTACCTGAACATCGGCCGCATCGAAGGCGGCACCAACACCAACGTGGTGCCCGGCAAGGTGGTGTTCAAACTCGACCGGCGCATGATCCCGGAAGAAAACGCGGCCGAGGTCGAGGCCGACATCCGCCGCATCATAGGAGAAGCCGCGGCCGCCATGCCCGGCATTCGTGTCGAGATCAAGCGCCTGCTGCTGGCCAACGCCATGCGACCGCTGCCTGGCAACCAGCCGCTGGTCGATGCCCTGCGCAAGCACGGCCAGGAGCTGTTCGGCGAGCCCATCCCCGCCATGGGCACGCCGCTGTATACCGACGTGCGCCTGTATGCCGAAGCGGGCATCCCCGGCGTGATCTACGGCGCTGGCCCGCGCACCGTGCTGGAATCGCACGCCAAGCGCAACGATGAACGCGTCGTGCTGGAAGACCTGCGGCGCGCCACCAAGGTCATCGCCCGCACCCTGGCCGACCTGCTGCAGCCGGCATGAAAACAGGGCATGGCGTCCACGCGCCATGCCCTGTGACCGAACCGCGGCGATGCTACGCCAGCCGCATCACGCGGCGCCAGAACAGCACCGCCACCAGCGCGAACACCGCCAGCCCCAGGAACGAGGCAGTGCGCGCGAATTCCTCGCCCGCGATCGCCAGCGGCGCATCGGTGCCGGCGGCGCCGATGATGGCCGCCATCACCACGCCCACCAGGCTCTCGCCCACGATCAGGCCAGAGGCGATCAGCACGCCGCGCCGGTTGGCGGCCTCGGCGAACGTCGCATGATCCTTGCCCGCCGCCGCCGCCCGGCGGCGCAGCGCCCGCTCCAGCATCCAGGCCAGCAGCGCGCCCACCACGATCGGCGCCGCCACGGTCGGCGGCAGATAGATGCCGATGCCCACGGCCAGCACCGGAACGCGGGCCACCTTGCAGGTGCGCTTGAGGATCTCGTCGACCACGATCAGGCCCACGCCCACCGCCATGCCGATCAGGATCATGGTCCAGTTCAACTGATGGGTGAAGATGCCGCGCGCGATCGCCAGCATCAGCGTGGCCTGCGGCGCCGACAGTGCCTGGGACGGGTCCATGCCCTCGCGTGGCATGGCGTCGGCGAAACCGTAGGCGTTGTACAGCAGATCCAGCACCGGCGAAATCACCGCCGCGCCCAGCACGCAGCCGATCAGCAGCGCCACCTGCTGGCGCCACGGCGTTGCGCCGACCAGCCAGCCGGTCTTCAGGTCCTGCAGGTTGTCGTTGGAGATCGAAGCCACCGCCACCACCGCCGAGGTGCTGAAGATCGCCAGCGCGATCGTCATCTGCACGCCGTTCTGCGTCGCCAGCAGCTCACCGCCCAGCACCAGCATCAACAGCGACACCAGCACGATGGCGACGATGCCGACGCCCGAGATGGGGCTGGTCGACGTGCCCACCAGGCCAGCCATGTAGCCGCAGGCCGCCGCCACCAGGAAGCCGAACACGAAGGCGAACAGGACCGCGTACGCCACCAGCTTCCAGATGGCCGCGGCCGACAGCGGCGCATCCGCCAGGAATACCTGGAAAGTGATCACCAGCACCGCCACCAGCACCAGCGTGACGACCGAGATCCAGCCGGCCGACAGATCGCGCTCGGTGCGCGGCGCCTTGCCGGCATGCGCCGCGCCGGCCCGGGAGAGCGCAGCGAACGAGGCCTTGACGCCGCGCGCCATCGGCAAGAACAGCGTCGCCAGGGTCCAGATGGCGCCGACGCCGATCACGCCGGCGCCGATGAAGCGCACCTGCGACGACCACAGCCCGGTGGCAAACTTCGCCAGCGACATGCCGGCGGGCATGTCGGCCATCGAGGTCAGGATCGGCACTGCGATGCCCCACGCGATCACCAGCCCGGTCAGCATGGCCAGGCCCGCCACAATGCCGATCAGATAGCCGGCCCCCAACAGCGCCAGCGAAAAGCCCATCGGCAGCCGGAACACCGCGCCGCCCAGCGAGAACCAGCCGCTGACGCCATCGCCCAGCACGCGCAGGCCGCTGGCGGCAAAACTGACCGCCGCCGCCACCACGCCGCCGCTGACGATGTCACCCATGCCGGTAGCGGCCGGTTTGGACGGCGCCCGCCCCGCCTCCTCGGCCGCGTCCTGGGCGCGCTCGGCGCTGCCGACCCGCAGGATCTCGGCCGCCGCCACGCCTTCGGGATACGGCAGGTCGCTCTGCACGACCATCACATGGCGCAGCGGAATCGTGAACATCACGCCGAGCATGCCGCCAGCCGCGCAGATGCCCAGCGTCTGCCAGAATGGAAAGCCCTGCCAGTGGCCCATCATGACCAGGGCAGGCAGGATGAAAATGATGGCGGACAGCGTGCCGGCCGCCGAGGCCTGCGTCTGCACCATGTTGTTTTCGAGGATGTTGGCGTCCTTGAACAGCCGCAACACCGACATCGAAATTACCGCCGCCGGGATCGCCGACGAAAAGGTCAGGCCGACCTTGAGCCCCAGGAACACATTGGAGGCGGTGAAGATGACGGTGATCACTGCGCCCAGCAGCACGCCGCGGAACGTCAGTTCCGGTAGCGTGACTTCCGCCGGGACGCGGGTAGGTTGAGTCATTGAAGTCTCCCTTTACTGGCCGGGACGCGAACCCGCCGCTGAGACGGGACGGCCCGGCTATCAGGGCGTTGCCGCCCTGTCTGGTTGCCGGTTTGTTTTTTGTGAAGCGCGAATTCTAGCGCCTCGGCGTCCAGCAGGTGGTCACCACAGGTAAGCGGGCCTTGACGGCAGATTATGCCGCCCAACCCAGCGCGGGCAAACGAATATGCTGAAAATCTGTTTTTCGCCCCGGCATTTTGATCACTCATGCCCCGGCGACAGGACTAGCATGGCGCTACAAGGAGACAAAACCATCATGTGCGACGCCAGCCATTCCTCCGCCGGAGCCGACCACCGGCAAGACACCGACCCCGCCGAAACCGCCGAATGGCGTGACGGGCTGCAATCCCTGGTCGAGGCCTCGGGCGCGCAACGGGCGGGCTATGTGCTGGATAACCTGCTGGGGCACGCCGCCACGCTGGGACTGCGGGCCAACAGCCAGACGCACACCGCCTACCTGAACACCATTCCGGCCGACCAGGAACCGCCCTTCCCCGGCAACCTGGCGGTCGAGGAGCGCATCGCCCGCATCAACCGCTGGAACGCGCTGGCCATGGTGGTGCGCGCCAACCAGGCCCATGGCGAGTTGGGCGGCCACATCGCCAGCTACGCCTCGGCCGCCGACCTGTTCGAGGTCGGCTTCAACCATTTCTTCCGCGCCAGTACCGCCGACGGCCCGGGCGACCTGGTCTACATGCAGCCGCACTCGGCGCCCGGCGTCTATGCCCGCGCCTACCTGGAGGGGTTCCTGAGCGAAGACGACCTGGCCCACTTCCGCCAGGAAATCACCGCCACCTCACGCGGCCTGCGCGGGCTGTCGTCGTACCCACACCCCTGGCTGATGCCGGATTTCTGGCAATTCCCCACCGGCTCGATGGGCATCGGCCCGATCAATGCCATCTACCAGGCGCGCTTCATGCGCTACCTGGAACACCGCTCGCTGGTGCCCGCGAGCGACCGCAAGGTCTGGGGCATCTTCGGCGACGGCGAGATGGACGAGCCCGAATCGATCGCCGCGCTGACGCTGGCCGCGCGCGAGAAGCTCGACAATCTGGTGTTCGTGGTCAACTGCAACCTGCAACGCCTGGACGGCCCGGTGCGCGGCAACGGCCGCATCATCGACGAACTCGAAACCCTGTACGCCGGCGCCGGCTGGAACGTCATCAAGCTGGTCTGGGGCAGCGACTGGGACGCCCTGCTGCGACGCGACACCAATGGCGCCCTGGCGCGCGCCTTCGCCAACACGGTGGACGGCCAGTTCCAGACCTTCGCCGCCAACGACGGCGCCTTCAACCGCGCCCACTTCTTCAACCAGAATCCCGAGATTGCCGCGCTGGTGGCCGACTGGAGCGACGAGGCCATCGACCGCCTGCACCGCGGCGGCCACGACATGGTCAAGATCCATGCCGCCTATCACCGCGCCGCCCATCATCGCGGCCAGCCCACCGTGATCCTGGCGCAGACCAAGAAAGGCTTCGGCATGGGCACGGCCGGCCAGGGCAAGATGACCACCCACCAGCAGAAGAAGCTGGACGACGAAGCGCTGCTGGCGTTCCGCGACCGCTTCGCCCTGCCGATCTCCGACGCCGACTGCCTGGCGCTCAAGTTCTACCGCCCTGCCGAGGACAGCGCCGAACTGCGCCACCTGCAGGCGCGCCGCGCCGCGCTGGGCGGCCACATCCCGCGCCGCCGGACGCAGGCGCCGCGCCTGGCGCCGCCGGCGGTCGATCAGTGGGCGCGCTTCGCGCTGGCCGCCGACGGCAAGGAAATGTCGTCCACCATGGCCATCGTGCGCATGCTGACGGCGCTGCTGAAAGACCCGCAGATCGGCCCGCGCATCGTGCCCATCGTGGCCGACGAGGCCCGCACCTTCGGCATGGCCAACCTGTTCCGCCAGATCGGCATCTACTCGGCGCAGGGCCAGTTGTACGAGCCCGAGGACATCGGCTCGGTACTGTATTACCGCGAGGCGCGCGACGGCCAGATCCTGGAAGAAGGCATCACCGAGGCCGGCGCGATCTCGTCGTGGACGGCGGCTGGCACCAGCTATTCGGTCAATGGCCTGCCGATGCTGCCTTTCTACATCTATTACTCGATGTTCGGCTTCCAGCGCATCGGCGATCTGATCTGGGCCGCGGCCGACCAGCGCACGCGCGGCTTTCTCATCGGCGCCACGTCGGGCCGCACCACCCTGGGCGGCGAAGGCCTGCAGCACCAGGACGGCTCCAGCCACATCATGGCCGCCACCGTGCCCAATTGCCGCGCCTACGATCCCGCCTACGCCTACGAAGTGGCGGTGATCGTCGAATACGGCATGCGCCGCATGCTGGACGAGCAGCGCGACGAGTTCTTCTACCTGACCGTCACCAACGAAAACCTGGCACAGCCCGACCTGCCGCAGGACGGCGCGGCGGCCGAAGGCATCCTGCGCGGCATGTACCGCCTGCGTCCGGCCCGCCAGCAGGCGGCGGTGCGCCTGCTGGGCGCCGGCCCCATGCTGCGCGAAGCGGAAATGGCCGCGGAGCGGCTGCACGCGGAATATGGCGTCGATGCCGAGGTCTGGAGCGTGACCAGCTTCTCGGAACTGGCGCGCGACGGCCGCGAGGCCGAACGCGCCCGCGCCCTCGGCCTGCCCGCCACGGCGGACTCGGACTGGGTCCGCACCTGCCTGGGCGGCAGCGATGCGCCGGTGATCGCCGCCAGCGACTACGTGCGCGCCGTGCCCGAGCAGATCCGCGCCTGGGTGCCCGCGCCCTACCGCACGCTCGGCACCGACGGCTTCGGCCGCAGCGACACCCGCGCCCGCCTGCGCGACTTCTTCGAGGTCAGCGCCGACTGGATCGTGCTGCACGCGCTCGACAGCCTGGGCCGCCAGGACCAGGCGGACGCATTGCGCCGCAAACTCGGCGCGGCCGACCGCGCCACACCTCCCTGGGCGCAATAACAGCCTGAAAGAAAAGGAGAAAAGCGCCGCTCCGGGGCTTTTCCCTTTTTTCATCGGCATCATCGAAAGATACGCGGGCTTGACCAAAATCGGACGATCGCTGCGCTGCAGCAACCAATCCGTGCCGCTTTCTGTTGAAATACGGGTGTTCCCTAAGCATTTCCCAAAGAATACGGCGGGCCGCGAGCCCGCTTTTTGCTTTCCGTTTATTACCTACCGTTAGCGCCGAAAAGGCTATATCCCATGGACGAAACCCTCACCAAGCTGGCGTTGGATTACCACGCCTATCCCACTCCCGGCAAAATCTCGGTCACCCCGACCAAGCCCCTCGCCAACCAGGACGACCTGTCGCTGGCGTACTCGCCCGGCGTGGCCGCCGCCTGCATGGCCATCTTCGACCAGGGCGATGACGCCGCGTCCAAGTACACCTCGCGCGGCAATCTGGTGGGCGTGATCACCAATGGCACCGCCGTGCTGGGCCTGGGCAACATCGGCCCGCTGGCCGCCAAGCCAGTCATGGAAGGCAAGGGCTGCCTGTTCAAGAAGTTCGCCGGCATCGACGTGTTCGACATCGAACTGGCCGAGAACGACCCCGACAAGCTGGTCGACATCATCGCCGCGCTCGAACCCACGCTCGGCGGCGTCAACCTGGAAGACATCAAGGCGCCCGAGTGCTTCTACATCGAGAAGAAGCTGCGCGAGCGCATGAAGATCCCCGTCTTCCACGACGACCAGCACGGCACCGCCATCATCTCGTCGGCCGCCATCCTCAACGGCCTGAAAGTCGTGGGCAAGGACATCGGCACCGTCAAGCTGGCCTGCTCGGGCGCCGGCGCCGCCGCCATCGCCTGCCTGGACCTGCTGGTGCACCTGGGCATCAAGCGCGAGAACATCTACGTGGTGGACTCGCGCGGCGTGATCTGGGACGGCCGCGATGAAAACATGGAAGCCAACAAGAAGCGCTACGCGCAGAAGACCGACGCGCGCACGCTGGCCGACGTGGTCAACGGCGCCGACGTGTTCCTGGGCTGCTCGACCGCCGGCGTGCTGACCGCCGACATGGTCAAGACCATGGCCGACCGGCCGCTGATCCTGGCGCTGGCCAACCCGGAGCCGGAAATCCGCCCGGAAGTCGCCAAGGCCGCCCGCCCCGACTGCATCATCGCCACCGGCCGTTCGGACTACCCGAACCAGGTCAACAACGTGCTGTGCTTCCCCTTCATTTTCCGCGGCGCCATGGATGCCGGCGCCTCGCGCATCACCGAGGAAATGAAGCTGGCGTGCGTCAAGGCCATCGCCGAACTGGCCCAGGCCGAGCAGAACGATGAAGTGGCCCGCGCCTACGCCGGCCAGGAACTGTCGTTCGGCGCCGACTACATCATCCCCAAGCCGTTCGACCCGCGCCTGATCGTGCAGATCGCGCCGGCCGTGGCCCAGGCCGCCGCCGACTCCGGCGTGGCGGCCCGCCCAATCGAGGACATCGAGGCCTACCGCCAGAAGCTGATGGGCTTCGTCTACCACTCGGGCCAGCTGATGCGCCCGCTGTTCGCGCAGGCCAAGAAGGCGCCCAAGCGCGTCATCTACGCCGATGGCGAAGACGAGCGCGTGCTGCGCGCGGTGCAGACCGTGGCCGACGAGAAGCTGGCGTTCCCGATCCTGATCGGCCGCCCGTCCGTGATCGAGATGCGTATCAAGAAGTTCGGCCTGCGCCTGATGGCCGGCCAGGACTTCGAGATCGTCGATCCCGAAGACGACAGCCGTTTCAACGAAACCTGGACTGCGTACTACCAGCTCAAGGGCCGCGAAGGCGTGACCCCGGCCATCGCCAAGGCGATGATCCGCAAGCACAACACGCTGATCGGCGCGATGCTGCTGCGTCGTGGCGATGCCGACGCCCTGCTGTGCGGCGTGGCCAGCAAGTACGACAACCAGCTCAAGTACATCGACGAAATCATCGGCAAGAAGGAAGGCCAGACCTACGCCGCCCTGAACGTGTTGATGCTGCCCGACCAGACGCTGTTCGTCACCGACACGCACGTCAACGAGAACCCGTCTGCCGAAGAAGTGGCCAACATCACCATCCAGGCCGCCGACGAAATGCTGCGTTTTGGCGTGGTGCCCAAGATCGCCCTGCTGTCACACTCGAACTTCGGCAGCCGCGTCACGGAATCCTCGCGCAAGATGGCCACCGCGCGCCAGATCGTGCAGGACCGCGCGCCCGACCTGGAGGTGGACGGCGAAATGCATGCCGACGCCGCCCTGTCGGAAAAGATCCGCGTGCTGGCCTACCCCGACAGCACCCTGAAGGGCCGCGCCAACCTGTTGGTCATGCCGACGCTGGACACCGGCAACATCACGTACAACATGCTGAAAATGACCGGCAGCAATGGCGTCGCGATGGGCCCGATCCTGCTGGGCGCCGCGCGCCCCGTGCACATCCTGACGACCAGCGCCACTGTGCGCCGCATCGTCAACATGACCGCCCTGGCCGTGGTCGATGCGCAGCAGGAAGCCGCCGAGGCCGCCAAGAAGCGCCGTTGATCGCATTGCGCTGACCCGCAAATCCAGGACGCCCCACGGGGCGTCCTTTTTTTGGCTGGCTTGGCGGGCGCGGTGGTGCGCGGCTTCGGCCGGATGGTACAAACTGGGCTGACCCTGCCCGCCCTTTCCCTACTGGAGCCCGACCCTATGCTGCTCGACGCCTTCCTGGCCTGGTTTCACTTCCTGGCCATCTTCGTGCTGGTGGTGGTGTTGACTGCCGAAGCGGTGTTGTTGCGTCCCGACCTGACGCCCGCCGCGCTCAAGCGCCTGCTGGTTTATGACCGCCTGTACCTGCTCAGCGCGATCCTGGTGTTGGTCACCGGCGTGCTGCGCCTGACGCTCGGCATCAAGGGTGCCGCCTTCTACATGGGCAACCCCTGGTTCCACGCCAAGATCACGCTGTTCGTCCTCATCGGCCTCTGTTCGGCCCCGCCAACACTGGCCTTCCTGCGCTGGGCGAAGCAGGCGCGCCAGCAACCGGCCTTCGTGCCGGACACCGCGCAGATCAAACGCGCCCGCCGCTGGGTGATGATCGAGTCGCACCTGTTCATCTTCCTGCCGCTGTTCGCCGTGCTGATGGCGCGCGGCATCGGCACCTAGAAGACGCGCCCGGCAAACGATCCGCGCGACCTCGCGCGTCTCAGGGACAGCGCGCGCGGGTCGGCTGCCGGGGCTTCTCGTCACCCACGGTGATCGTGGCGAAGTGAAACACGCCCACCGTATCGTTCCCGACCACGCCGACGACCTCGCCGTCCAATTTCTGCATCACCGACATGCCCTCAGGCACGTCGGCCTGGCCGTCGCGCGTGGCCACCTGGCCATTCCACGGACTCAGCACCAGCACGCCTGGAAACGGTTCGCGCGCATCGCCGCGACCGCGCCGCATGGTCTGCACCTGCGTGCCGGCGGCGTAGCTCACGCCACCCAGGCGCGTCGGGCAGGCCAGCTCCGCATCGCTGACCCGCAGCAGGCGCCGCTGGTCATCCAGGTAGAGGCGCGGCTCGCTCAATGGCAGGCCGAACACATTGACCGCGACCGGGTCCTTGACCTCGATGCGCCATCGATCCGGGTCGCGCGAGCCATCGGTATAGACCGTGCCGCTCGACCCGTACACGATGGAACCTGCCGCCAAATCCAGGCCCTCGACCCGGTTGCCCGGGCCCAGCACGCACTTGTTCAGCATCTTCATTGCGCCGTCGCGCGCCACGTCGAATTCGATGTCCCGGGTGGCATCGCACTGCCAGCCCTGCACCGGCTGGCTGCCCGTACCGCGCAGCAGCACGCTGCGCGGGTGGCGGCCACGCAGCGCATAGGTCTCGCTGTCGTAGTCGGCATCCAGATAGCGCCGCGCACTCGACGCCTGCACGCCGTACATGGCCACCGGCTGCGCAAACTCGGCTTCGACATAGGTTTCCAACTGGCCTTCGTCCTGCAGCTTGAGGCGCGTGCCGGCGGGCATGGCAATGCCTGCGACCGTCGTCGCTGCCGCCAGGGTGACGTTGCGGGCGGCCTCGCGGCGTTCGCCTTCACGCTCGATCCGCCAGATGACCGTCTGGACCCAGGCATAGAAGGCAAAGGGAACCAGCAGCACCACAAACAACAGGCTGGACGTCTTCCAGTATTTGCGGACCGTGCGGCGCGCCCGCCCGCTGGCAACCAGCACCAACGCCCAACCGAGCAGGGCCAGGCCGGCAAGAAACCCCAGAGAAACGAAAATATAGAAGCCCGCGGAGGGCAGCGCGATCGGAATCATGGCAAGGATGATAAACGCCAGACAACCCCGCCGCGACGGCGCGGCGCTCGGCGGAGCAACCGGACAACAAAAGAAGGGGCAACAAAAAACCGCCCGAAGGCGGTTTCTTGGTCAGGCCTGGCAGCGTATCAACGCTTGTCCATCGGCGGCACGTCGCGCGTGACCGAACCGGTGAACAGCTGGCGCGGACGGCCGATCTTGTAATCGGGATCCGACAGCATTTCGTTCCACTGGGCGATCCAACCCACCGTGCGGGCCAGCGCGAAGATGGCCGTGAACAGCGAGGTCGGGATGCCGATGGCGCGTTGGACGATACCCGAGTAGAAGTCCACGTTCGGGTACAGCTTGCGCTGCACGAAGTACGGGTCTTCCAGGGCGATGCGTTCCAGTTCCATGGCCAGCTTGAACAGGGGGTCGTTTTCCAGGCCCAGGGCCGAGAGCACTTCCTTGCACGTTTCCTGCATCAGCTTGGCGCGCGGGTCGTAGTTCTTGTAGACGCGGTGGCCAAAGCCCATCAGGCGCACGCCCGAGTTCTTGTCCTTGACCTTCTCCATGAACTCGCCGACCTTGGCGATGCCGCCATTGGCTTGCAGATCTTCGAGCATCTGCAGGCAAGCTTCGTTGGCGCCGCCGTGAGCCGGGCCCCACAGGCAAGCCACGCCGGCCGAAATGGCGGCGAACGGGTTGGTGCCCGACGAGCCGCACAGGCGCACCGTGGAGGTCGAGGCGTTCTGTTCGTGGTCGGCGTGCAGGATGAAGATGCGGTCGAGCGCGCGCTCGACGACTTCATTGACCTTGTACTCTTCGCACGGCGTGGCGAACATCATGCGCAGGAAATTGCCCGTGTAGGACAGATCGTTCTGCGGGTAGATGAACGGCTGGCCTTGCGAGTACTTGTACGCCATGGCGACCAGGGTCGGCATCTTGGCGATCAGGCGAATGGCCGAGATATGGCGGTGCTGCGGGTTCGTGATGTCGGTCGAGTCGTGATAGAACGCCGACAGCGCGCCCACCAGGCCCGTCAGGACGGCCATCGGGTGGGCATCACGACGGAAGCCGCGCAGGAAGAAATGCAGCTGTTCGTTGACCATCGTGTGATGGGTCACCTGCGAATCGAAGTCGGCCTTCTGGCCCTGGTTCGGCAGATCGCCGTTCAGGATCAGGTAGCAGATGTCCATGAAGTCGCAGTTGACGGCCAGTTGCTCGATCGGGTAGCCGCGGTACAGCAGCTCGCCCTTGTCGCCGTCGATATAGGTGATGCCCGATTCGCACGCCGCCGTCGACATGAAGCCGGGGTCGAACGTAAACATGCCCGTCTGGCCGTACAGCTTGCGAATGTCGATCACATCCGGACCGACCGTGCCCTTGTAGACAGGGAACTCAATGGGTGCGCTGCCATCCGAGAAGGATAGAGTGGCTTTTTTGTCAGACAGGTTCATGTTTTTTCCTCTCAATTAATCAGAGCGACCGCATTTGGCCGATGATGCCGCGGAGCCGGGGGGTGTCGAGCGCGCCCTCGAGCTCCTTGCGGGCCAGCAGCACGTCGAGCAGATCGTTGTCTCCCAACTCGAAAAGCTGCGTCAATGCGGTCACGTCATCATCGGTCAGCTCGGCCTCGTAGGCGTCGAGATACCGGGTGATGATCAAGTCGTTTTCGAGCAGGCCCCGGCGCGCCCGCCAACGCAGCCGCGCCCGTTCCAGTTCAGTAAGCCTGCTCATCATTACACCTTAAATACACCAATCCACTAGACCGCGCGACGGACCATCAGTTCCTTGATCTTGC
This sequence comes from Achromobacter pulmonis, assembly GCF_902859765.1. Lineage (GTDB taxonomy): Bacteria > Pseudomonadota > Gammaproteobacteria > Burkholderiales > Burkholderiaceae_B > Achromobacter > Achromobacter pulmonis. The sequence goes on along the minus strand of NZ_CADIJV010000045.1, from coordinate 10,661 downwards.
CAATGGCCTTGGTCGGATTCAGCCCCTTGGGACAGACGTCGACGCAGTTCATGATGGTGTGGCAACGGAACAGGCGGTACGGATCTTCCAGGTTGTCCAGACGGGTGCCGGTGGCTTCGTCGCGGCTGTCGGCGATGAAGCGGTAGGCTTGCAGCAGGCCGGCCGGGCCGACGAACTTGTCCGGATTCCACCAGAACGACGGGCAGGAAGTGGAACAGCACGCGCACAGGATGCACTCGTACAGGCCATCCAGCTCTTCGCGCGCCTCGGGCGACTGCAGGCGCTCTTTCTCGGGCGGCGGCGTGTCGTTGATGAGGTACGGGCGGATCGAGTGGTACTGGTTGAAGAAGTGCGTCATGTCCACGATCAGGTCGCGGATCACGGGCAGGCCCGGCAACGGGCGCAGCACGATCGGTTCCTTCAGTTCGCGCAGGTTGGTCGTGCACGCCAGGCCGTTCTTGCCGTTGATGTTCATGGCGTCCGAACCGCACACACCTTCGCGGCACGAGCGGCGCAGGGCCAGGCTGTCATCGACGTCGTTCTTGATGCGCACCAGCGCATCGAGCAACATCTTGTCGGTCGGCTGGAGTTCCACTTCCAGCTTCTGCATGTAGGGGCGCTCGTCCTTGTCCGGATCGTAGCGGTAGATTTCGAACTTGACGATTCTCTTGGTGCTCATAGTGGGCTCTATCCGGACTTAGAAGGTACGCGCCTTGGGCGGGAAGGACTCGACCGTCAGCGGCTTCATCTGCACAGGCTTGTAATCCAGGCGGCTGCCTTCGGAATACCACAGCGTGTGCTTGAGCCAGTTCTCGTCGTCGCGGGTCGGGTGGTCGTCCAGCGCATGGGCGCCGCGGCTTTCGGTGCGGTTGGCGGCCGACTTGATGGTGGCACGGGCCACTTCGGTCATGTTGGCCAGTTCCAGCGCCTCGACGCGCGCGGTGTTGAACACCTTGGACTTGTCCTTGAAGTAGATGTTGTCGGCTTGCTTGGCCAGGTCTTCGATCTGGGTCACGCCTTCGTTCAGCAATTCCAGCGTGCGGAACACGCCGCAGTGGCGCTGCATCGAGAAGCGGATGGCGTTGCCGATGTCCTGGGTCTTTTCGCCCGAGGTGCGCGATTCCAGCTTGTTGACGCGGTCCAGCGAGAATTCGACGGCCTGCTGCGGCACGGGCTGGTGCGCGTGCTGGCGCTCGGGGTGCGAATTGACGATGTGGTTGCCAGTGGCGCGGCCGAACACGATCAGGTCCAGCAGCGAGTTGGTGCCCAGGCGGTTGGCGCCGTGCACCGACACCGCGGCGCACTCGCCGATCGCGTACAGGCCATTGACGATCTTGTTCTCGCCGTTTTCGCGCGTCAGCACCTGGCCGTGGTAGTTGGCCGGGATGCCGCCCATCTGGTAGTGGATGGTCGGGACGACGGGAATCGGTTCCTTGATCGGGTCGACGTTGCCGAACTTGATGGCGATTTCGCGGATCGAGGGCAGGCGCTTGTTGATGACGTCGGCGCCGAGGTGATCGAGCTTGAGCACCACGTAGCTGCCGTCCGGACCGCAACCGCGACCTTCCTTGATTTCCTGGTCCATCGAGCGCGACACGAAGTCGCGCGGCGCCAGGTCCTTCAGCGTGGGCGCGTAGCGTTCCATGAAGCGCTCGCCATCCTTGTTCAGCAGGATGCCGCCTTCGCCACGCACGCCTTCGGTGATCAGCACGCCGGCGCCGGCCACGCCGGTCGGGTGGAATTGCCAGAATTCCATGTCCTGCAGCGGGATGCCCGCGCGGGCGGCCATGCCCAGGCCGTCACCCGTATTGATGAAGGCGTTGGTGGAGGCGGCCCAGATACGGCCGGCGCCGCCGGTGGCCAGCACCGTGGTCTTGGCTTCCAGGATGTAGATCTCGCCGGTTTCCATTTCGAGGGCGGTCACGCCCACGACGTCGCCGGCTTCGTTGCGCAGCAGATCCAGCGCCATCCATTCGACGAAGAACTGGGTGCGGGCGGCCACGTTGCGCTGGTACAGGGTGTGCAGCAGCGCGTGGCCGGTACGGTCGGCAGCGGCACAGGCGCGCTGGACCGGCTTTTCACCGAAGTTGGCGGTGTGGCCGCCGAACGGACGCTGGTAGATGGTGCCGTCGGGGTTGCGGTCGAACGGCATGCCAAAGTGCTCGAGCTCGTACACGGCGTTCGGGGCTTCGCGGCACATGAACTCGATGGCGTCCTGGTCGCCCAGCCAGTCCGACCCCTTGACGGTGTCGTACATGTGCCAGTACCAGTTGTCTTCGCTCATGTTGCCCAGCGAGGCGCTCACGCCGCCTTGCGCGGCCACGGTGTGCGAACGCGTGGGGAACACCTTGGACAACACCGCAACGGACAGGCCCGCTTGGGACAGTTGCAGCGAACAACGCATGCCGGCTCCGCCGGCGCCAACGACCACCACATCAAACTGGCGGCGCGGCAAGGATTTCATGACAGAGACCACGGCTTAGATGCTCCAGAGGATTTGCGCGAAGTAAACGACCGAACCGACCAACCAGAGGATCGTCAGCACTTGCAGCAGCAGGCGCAGGCCCACCGGCTTGACGTAGTCCATCCAGATGTCGCGCACGCCAATCCAGGCATGCCAGGCCAACGCAACGAATGCGAGGGTCGCCAGGATCTGGCCGACCGGGAGGACGCCGACGTAGAACGTGAACAGCGCGTGCCACGATTCATACGTGAAGGCGGGCATCAACAGGATGCCGATGAGCAGCACCAGCGTGTACACGGCCATGATGACGGCGGTGATGCGCTGGATGATGAAATCCATGACGCCATAGTGCGCCCCGACGACCAGGCGCTTGGGTCCGTAGTTTTTAGCGGCAGCCATTTACAGCACTCCGAACAGTTTGAGGGCGAACACCAGGGTCAGCGCCAGGCTGACACCGAAAACCACGCCGGCGCTCTTCTTGGCCGACAGCTTGTCGATGCCCAGGTGCAGGTCCAGCAGCAGGTAGCGGATGCCCGCACAGAAGTGGTGCAGATAGCCCCAGATCAGGACCAGGAGCACGAGCTTGACGATCGGATTGCCCGCATACGCCGCCACGGCGGCGAAGGTCTGCGGCGAGGCCACGCTGGCCGCGAACAGCGGCAGAATGACCAAGGGCAGACAGAGGAAAAGCAATATGCCGCTGATGCGGTGCAGGATGGACAGCTTGCCGGCCAGGGGCAGGCGATAGGAGAACGCAACTTGGGCAAGCCCAATATTGCGAAACTGCGGACGTGGCTTGGCAGCGGTGTCGGACATGACGGCCTCGGTGTTTCGGAACTAGGGAATCGTGACGGCGCTAATGCCGTGGCCCTTGCGGGCAAACACGGTATTTTCGCCCAGAGATCGGGTTGGTATCAAATCGTAGTTAAAAAGCTCATCAATTCAGACTATTGCGGTAGTGGTATCGATCGGTCAAGTACAAGCCCCGTCGAATTTCCATGGGGCGGTCACCATAGGTGTACGACACCCGGTCCACCTGCAACAACGGCGTGCCGGCGGCAACATTAAGCAACGTACAGACTTCGGCGGGCGCGGCCACCGCGCGCAGCTTTTCGTCCGCGCGCACCATGCTGACGCCGAACTCGGATTCGAACAGGCCATAGAGCGGGGCCTTGTTGGCGCTCAACAGCTCGAAGGTAAGGCCACGGAAGATGGACCCCGGCAGCCAGATATCGTCCAACACGGTGGGCACCTGCCCCATGCACAGCAACCGGCGGATGGAGATCACGGTTTCACCCGCCCGCAGATCGAGCGCGCGCGCGATCTCGGCCGGCGCGCGCAGGCGGCGGCATTCGAGGATACGGCTTTCCGCGCGCACGGCCTCGCCCTCTTCATCGGGGGCCAGGCGCAGGAAACGGTAGCGCACACGGGCTTCATGGTGGGTGGCGACGAAGGTGCCCTTGCCCTGGCGGCGCAGCAGCAGGTGTTCGGCGGCCAACTCATCGACCGCCTTGCGCACCGTGCCCTGGCTCACCTGGAAACGGGCGGCCAGATCGATTTCGCTGGGGATGAGTTCGCCGGGCTTCCATTCGCCGCGGTCCAGGCTCTGCACGAGCAGGTCCTTGATCTGGCGGTACAGCGGACTGAAAGCGGCTCCCTCGCCCGCTGGACGGGCGGCGCGTGTGCGTAGGGGAGTTTCGGGCCGGGGGTCTGCCATGGATCGTCTTGGAAGTGTCATGTTCATCCGGAGAATGGAAGGCCGCGCGAAAAAGGCCACGCAAACGATGCGGCTTCCATTCGCATGCGCACGACTGCGGCGCCGGTGTTCTGGCCTGATACAGGCGCGCAGCCGGCGGTGCTGCGGCGCATTCGAACAAACGCTCTATTGTCGCATACCGGGGGCGGCGCTGTCCAACGTCTTATGTCTTATATAAGATATAAGATCAATTGACGCACCCGTGAATTAGTTCTAGGATTTCTGACTGTCCGGCAACCTGGCCGCCCCTTGCGCGCAGGCCGTCTTCGCCGCTCAACGGATTACACTGATTGGTGAGATTTCTTTCTCGCCACACCATTACGGAGAACGTCCATGTCTAAGCCTGCCTTGCGTGTCGCCGTCACCGGCGCCGCCGGCCAAATCGGTTACGCCCTGCTGTTCCGCATCGCCTCGGGCGAAATGCTGGGCAAAGATCAGCCCGTCATTCTGCAACTGCTTGAAATCCCCGACGAAAAAGCGCAAAAGGCCCTGAAGGGCGTCATCATGGAACTGGATGACTGCGCCTTCCCGCTGCTGCAGGAAGTCACCGCCCATAGCGATCCGCGCACGGCGTTCAAGGACGCGGACGTGGCCCTGCTGGTCGGCGCCCGCCCGCGCGGCCCCGGCATGGAACGCAAGGATCTGCTGTCGGTCAACGCGCAGATCTTCACGGCCCAGGGCAAGGCCCTGAACGACGTCGCCAGCCGCAACGTCAAGGTCCTGGTGGTCGGCAACCCGGCCAACACCAACGCCTACATCGCCATGAAGTCGGCGCCGGACCTGCCCGCCAAGAACTTCACCGCCATGCTGCGCCTGGACCACAACCGCGCCCTGTCGCAACTGGCCGCCAAGTCGGGCAAGGCCGTGGCCGACATCGAAAAGCTGGTCGTGTGGGGCAACCACTCGCCCACCATGTACCCCGACTACCGCTTCGCCACCGTCGGCGGCGAATCGCTGGCCAAGCTGATCAACGACGACGCCTGGAACCGCGACACCTTCATCCCCACCGTGGGCAAGCGCGGCGCCGCCATCATCGAGGCCCGCGGCCTGTCGTCGGCCGCCTCGGCCGCCAACGCCGCCATCGACCACGTGCGCGACTGGGTCCTGGGCAGCAACGGCAAGTGGGTCACCATGGGCATCCCGTCCGATGGCTCCTACGGCATCCCCGAAGGCATCATCTACGGCGTGCCGGTCACGACCGAAAACGGCGAGTACAAGCGCATCGAAGGCCTGGAAATCGACGCCTTCTCGCGTGAGCGCCTGGACTTCACGCTGAAAGAGCTCCTGGAAGAGCGCGACGGCGTCAAGGACCTGCTGAAGTAAGCAGCCATCAAGCAGAATTGGGCCCGTTGACGCGGGCCCAATTCGCAAGCGGACGGCCCATCCACGGATGCGCCGTCCGCGGCACGCAAACCTGTCTCTTTGCGAGCGCGCAAGGAATTGTCGCGAAGGGGACAGATTTACGTGCCGCGACCGCGTAAGGTCGTGGCCAGGCGCCGGATTCCGATCCGGCCGACCGCGGACCCGCAAGACCTGATATCCCAGCCGGGGCAACGTCACGACACCCGGCCACTATGACGGAGACCCCCATGTCCAGACCCGAATCCGCCGGCGCCCTGTTCCGCCGCGCACTCGCCGAAGAAAGCCCGTTGCAGATCATCGGCGCCATCAACGCCAACCACGCGTTGCTGGCCAAGCGGGCCGGCTACCGCGCCATCTACCTGTCGGGCGGCGGCGTGGCCGCGGGCTCGCTGGGCCTGCCTGACCTGGGCATCAACACCATGGACGACGTCCTGACCGACGTGCGCCGCATCACCGACGTCTGCGACGTGCCGCTGCTGGTCGACATCGACACCGGCTTCGGTCCCTCGGCGTTCAACATCGCCCGCACCGTCAAGAGCCTGATCAAGTTCGGCGCCGCCGCCTGCCACATCGAGGACCAGGTCGGCGCCAAGCGCTGCGGCCACCGCCCCGGCAAGGAGATCGTCAGCACCGAAGAAATGGCCGACCGCGTCAAGGCCGCGGCCGACGCCCGCACCGACAGCGACTTCTACCTGATCGCGCGCACCGACGCCATCGCCTCGCACGGCGTGGACGCCGCCATCGAGCGCGCCCTGGCCTGCGTCGAAGCCGGCGCCGACGCCATCTTCGCCGAAGCCGCCTACGACCTGCCCACCTACGACCGCTTCGTCAAGGCCGTCAAGGTGCCGGTGCTGGCCAACATCACCGAATTTGGCAAGACGCCGCTGTTCTCGGTGGAAGAGCTCAAGAGCGTGGGCGTGGGCATGGTGCTCTACCCGCTGTCGGCCTTCCGCGCCATGAACAAGGCCGCCGAGGCCGTCTACACCGCGATCCGTCGCGATGGCCACCAGAAGAACGTGGTCGACCTGATGCAGACGCGCGAGGAACTGTATGACCGCATCGGCTATCACGAATACGAATCGCGCCTGGACGCCCTGTTCCAGAAGGGCAAGGGCTGATTCGCGCCACCGCATCCGGCGCCGCGGCGACCCTGCGGCGCCCCGCTACCCCCATTGCATCGACCACCGCGAAAGGAAAGGAGTAGAGACATGAGCACGGCTCCCAAGAAGCAAGCCGCCAAGGCGGACGCCACCCCGGCCGCCAAGCCCGAAGAAAAGGCAGGCTTCAAGCCCAAGAAATCGGTCGCGCTGTCCGGCGTGGTCGCCGGCAACACCGCGCTGTGCACGGTCGGCCGCAGCGGCAACGACCTGCATTACCGTGGCTACGACATCCTGGACATCGCCCATACCAGCGAATTCGAGGAAATCGCCCACCTGCTGGTGCATGGCAAGCTGCCCAACAAGGCCGAACTGAAGGCCTACAAGGAAAAGCTGCGCGCGCTGCGCGGCCTGCCGGTGCAGCTGCAGGACGCTCTCGAGGCGCTGCCCGCCGCCAGCCACCCGATGGACGTGATGCGCACCGCCGTCTCGGTGCTGGGCTGCGTGCTGCCCGAGAAGGACGACCACAACCTGCCCGGCGCGCGCGACATCGCCGACCGCCTGATGGCCAACCTGGGCTCGGCCCTGCTGTACTGGTATCACTACAGCCACAACGGCCGCGTGATCGACGTGCAGACCGACGATGACAGCATCGGCGGCCACTTCCTGCATCTGCTGCACGGCGAGAAGCCCAGCGACGAATGGGTCAAGGCGATGCACATCTCCCTGAACCTGTACGCCGAGCACGAGTTCAACGCCTCCACCTTCACGGCCCGCGTCATCGCCGGCACCGGGTCGGACATGTATTCGGCCATCACCGGCGCGATCGGCGCGCTGCGCGGCCCCAAGCACGGCGGCGCCAACGAGGTCGCCTTCGACGTGCAGAAGCGCTACGAGACGCCGGACGAGGCCGAGGCCGACATCCGCCGCCGCGTCGAGGCCAAGGAAGTCATCATCGGCTTCGGCCACCCGGTCTACACCGTGTCCGACCCGCGCAACAAGGTCATCAAGGAAGTGGCCAAGAAGCTCTCCAAGAAGGCCGGCAGCACCAAGATGTTCGACATCGCCGAACGCCTCGAAACCGTCATGTGGGACATCAAGAAAATGTTCCCCAACCTGGACTGGTTCTCGGCTGTCAGCTACCACATGATGGGCGTGCCCACCGCCATGTTCACCCCGCTGTTCGTGATCGCGCGCACCGCGGGCTGGTCGGCCCACATCATCGAGCAGCGCGTGGACAACAAGATCATCCGCCCGACCGCCAACTACGTCGGCCCGGAAGATCAGAAGTTCGTGCCGCTCGACAAGCGCAAGTAAGACGACGACATGGGCCTGCCGACGCCTTTCCCCGCGCCGCGCGGGCCCAGTGCCGCCTGTAAACACTCAGGAGAGGTACCCAATGTCTGCCCCGATCTCCAACGTTCGTCCCGCGCCCGACCCGGTCCTGGTCGATATCGCCGACTACGTACTGAACTATGAAATCCAGAGCGGCCTGGCCTACGAGACCGCTCGCAACTGCCTGATCGACACCCTGGGCTGCGGCCTGGAAGCGCTGGAGTACCCGGCGTGCCGCAAGCTGCTGGGCCCTGTCGTCCCGGGCACCGTCGTGCCGCACGGCGCCAAGGTGCCCGGCACCCAATTCCAGCTCGATCCGGTGCAAGCCGCGTTCAACATCGGCGCGATGATCCGCTGGCTCGATTTCAACGATACCTGGCTGGCCGCCGAATGGGGCCACCCGTCCGACAACCTGGGCGGCATCCTGGCCACCGCCGACTGGCTCTCGCGCACCGCCGTGGCCGCCGGCAAGCCGCCCCTGACCATGCGCGCCGTGCTGACCGGCATGATCAAGGCGCACGAGATCCAGGGCTGCATCGCGCTGGAAAACTCCTTCAACAAGGTCGGCCTGGACCACGTGGTGCTGGTCAAGGTGGCCTCCACCGCCGTGGTCGCGCAGATGCTGGGCCTCACGCGCGATGAAGTCATCAACGCGGTGTCGCTGGCGTGGGTCGACGGCCAGAGCCTGCGCACCTATCGCCACGCGCCCAACACCGGCAGCCGCAAGAGCTGGGCCGCCGGTGACGCCACCAGCCGCGCCGTGCGGCTGGCGCTGATCGCCCGCACCGGCGAAATGGGCTACCCCTCGGTGCTATCGGCCAAGACCTGGGGCTTCTACGACGTGCTGTTCAAGGGCCAGCCGTTCAGGTTCCAGCGCCCCTACGGCAGCTACGTCATGGAAAACGTGCTGTTCAAGATCTCGTTCCCGGCCGAGTTTCACTCGCAGACCGCGGTCGAGTGCGCCATGCAGATCCATGACCGCCTCAAGGCGCTTGGCAAGTCCACCGACGACATTGCCGGCATCACCATCCGCACCCACGAGGCGTGCATCCGCATCATCGACAAGAAAGGCCCGCTGGACAACCCGGCCGACCGCGACCACTGCATCCAGTACATGGTCGCCGTCCCGCTCCTGTTCGGCCGTCTGACCGCCGCCGACTACGAGGACGATGTCGCCGCCGACCCGCGCATCGACGCCCTGCGCGACAAGATCACCTGCGTCGAGGACCCGGCCTACACCCGCGACTACCACGACCCCGACAAGCGCTCCATCGCCAACGCCCTCACTGTCAGATTCACCGACGGCACCCAGCTCGACGAGGTCGTCTGCGAATACCCCATCGGCCACAAGCGCCGCCGTGCCGACGGCATCCCCCTGCTGGAAGCCAAGTTCCGCACCAACCTGGCCCGCATCTTCCCCGCCCGCCAACAGGCCCGCATCCTGGAAGCATCGCTGGACCAGAAAAAGCTGGAAGCGATGCCGGTCCACGAATACGTCGACCTGTATGTGATCTAAGGCGACAAGCAAACACCTCCCCACCACCGCGCAGCGAACACCCTCCCGACGCAAACCACCGCGTAAGTCAAGACCGGCCGCCCACGCGGCCGATCTTGACGGGCCCCGCAAACCTCTCCACGCCCCACCGATCTGGCAGTGCACCATTTCTCGAAACCCGTAGCCCGTCGCGGTGGCGGTTTTGGGGGCGGGCAACCTCGATGCGCCCAAGGGAATCCGTAGGGAAGGCCGAAGGCCTGGACGAGGATGACGCAGGGGCAGTCCGGAGCGAACGCTCCGGACCGCCATCGTGGGCGCCCACCCCCAAAACCGCCACCGCGACGGGCGACCTACGAAGAACCACCCGCCCCCAGCAATTACAATCTCCCTTCCCCAAGAAAACAGAGACCGAACCCCACCATGTCCATGCTCTGGGTAAAAACCTTACACATCGTTTTCATTGCCTCCTGGTTCGCCGGCCTGTTCTACCTGCCCCGCATCTTCGTGAACCTGGCCCAACAATCGGATTCGGCCGTCCAGGTCACCCTGCTCGGCATGGCGCGCCGCCTCTACCGCTTCACCACCATTCTGGCCATCGTGGCCGTGGCGCTAGGCATGTGGCTGTACCTGGGCTATGGCATTGGCGTAGGCCCCGGCAACGGCTGGATGCACGCCAAGCTCTTTTTCGTCCTGCTCATCATCGGCTACCATCACGCCTGTGGCGTCATGCTGCGAAAATTCGAACAGGGCAAGAACACCCGTTCGCACAAGTTCTATCGCTGGTTCAACGAAGTTCCCGTCTTGCTGCTCTTGGTGGTGGTGGCGCTGGTCGTCGTCAAACCCTTCTGATTCCTCCCCTACCTTTGCACATTCGCCAGGATTCGTATGTCCGCTGATGACCAGGACCGCCCGCGCAAGACGCTGACGATCAAGAAAACCGCGCGCGATGCGCACGCCGAAGCCGCGCCCAAGCGTGTGCGCACCGGCGCGCGTGCGCGCCTGGTCGCCCAGAACGAGCGCACCAAGGAAAACCTCGAGCGGCAGAAGGACCCCGAAGGCTACCAGCAGCGCCAGGCCGCCGCCGCGCGCGGCGCGCGCAAGCCGGCCGAGGGCGGCCGCGGCGAAGGGGCCCGTGGCGAGGGGCCGCGCAGT
>NZ_CADIJV010000044.1 GCF_902859765.1 Achromobacter pulmonis | reverse complement strand
CCGCCATTGGCGCTACGCGGCGCGGCGTTGGCCGGGCGCGAGCGGGGCGCGCCGGCATTGCCGCCACGGCCGCCGTTACGGCCGCCGCCACGCGGCTGGCGCGCATCTTCGTCGCGTTCCTGGCGTTCGAAGGCCGCGGCGCTGGTGGCGGGCGGGGTCCAGTCCAGCACCGGCTTGCGCTCGATGGTCTTCTTGATCAGGCGCTCGATGTCCTTGAGCAGCTTGATTTCGCTGTTGTCGACCAGCGAGACGGCGGCGCCGGTGGCGCCGGCGCGGCCGGTGCGGCCGATGCGGTGCACGTAGTCTTCCGGCACGTTGGGCAGCTCGAAGTTCACCACCTGGGGCAGTTGGTCGATGTCCAGGCCGCGGGCGGCGATGTCGGTGGCCACCAGCACCGTCACGGTGCCGTCCTTGAAGCCGGCCAGCGCGCGGGTGCGGGCCGACTGGCTCTTGTTGCCGTGGATGGCGGCGGCGGTCAGGCCGTCCTTGACCAGTTTTTCGGCCAGGCGGTTGGCGCCGTGCTTGGTGCGGGTGAACACCAGCACCTGGTGCCAGCCGCTTTCACGGATGATGTGGCTGATCAGGTCGCGCTTGTGGTGCTGTTCGACCAGGTGCACGGTCTGGGTGACCAGTTCGGTGGCGGTGTTGCGCGGGGTGACCGAGACTTCGCCCGGGTTGTTCAGCACGCCGCGCGCTAGCGCGCGGATCTCGTCCGAGAAGGTGGCCGAGAACAGCAGGTTCTGGCGTTGCTTGGGCAACAGGGCCAGGATCTTGCGGATGTCGCGGATGAAGCCCATGTCGAGCATGCGGTCGGCTTCGTCCAGCACCAGGATCTCGACGCCGGACAGGTCGACGGTCTTCTGACCGCAGTGGTCCAGCAGGCGGCCGGGGGTGGCCACCAGGATGTCCAGCGGCTTGCGCAGCGCGGAGATCTGCGGGTTGATGTTGACGCCGCCGAACATCACCATGGACGTCAGCGCGGTGTGCTTGCCGTAGGTCTGCACCGATTCGGCGACCTGCGCGGTCAGTTCGCGCGTGGGGGTCAGGATCAGGCAGCGCGGGCGGCCGGCCTTGCGGGCCTCCGGCTTGCGCTGCATCAGCAGGTGCAGGATGGGCAGGGTGAAGCCGGCGGTCTTGCCGGTGCCGGTCTGGGCGGCGGCCAGCAGGTCGCCACCTTTCAGCACCTGCGGAATCGCCTGGGCCTGGATGGGGGTGGGTGCGGTGTAGCCGGTATCGGCAATGGCGCGCAACAGGGAATCGGCCAGCCCGAGGTCGGCGAAAGAGGAAGAGGTAGTCAAAACAACTCCAGCGGCAGCCCGTCGCTCAAGTTGAGAGACTCCAATCCAGGCGGACGAATAAGGAGAAAAGGGAAGCGCCCCAGGGGGCGAAGCTTGGCGGCGAAGTGCCTAGCGGACGCGTGCAGATTGGCAAAGCACGCACAGCCATTGTAGCCGATGCGCAGCCTGGGCAGGCGGGGCGGTCGCAACAGTATCGCCGGGTAACATTTTGCACGAAATATGAACGAAATCAGTGTAATCCCTAGGCAGTCCTCCCTATAATCCCACGGCTTACCTCCATCAAAAGAATTAAGGGTTGCTATGAAAAAGGCGGCAATAGCGGGTGTGGTCGTTGCACTGGGCGCAATCTGGACCGGCACGGCCTGGTACACCGGCCAGAAGGCCGAGGCGTTCGTCAAGCAGTCGATCGAAGACGGCAACGCCGAACTGAGCAAGTTCGGCGAAAAATGGGGCATGACGCCGGTGATCGAACTGATGTCGTTCGAACGCGGCGTGTTTTCCTCGACCGAGCGCTACCGCGTGAAGTTCACGCTGCCCGCCAAGGGAAGCCAGCCCGCCGAGGAACACGAGATCCAGTTCGTCGAGCATCTGTCGCACGGTCCCTTCCCGTTCAGCAACCTGGCTTCCGGCAAGCTGGCGCCGGCCATGGTCGCGAGCCGCTTCCAGATCGAGGAAACCCCGGCGGTCAAGGGCTGGTTCGCCGCCACCAAGGGCGCCACGCCACTGTCTGGCGCCTATAGCGTCAGCTATGGCAAGCGTGTCTCCGGCACGTTCAACCTGGCCCCCGCCGAAGCCACCAGCAACCAGACCAAGCTGACTTTCTCCGGCATGACCGGCGATGTCGACTTCGATACCAACACCAAGCATGCGATCCTGGCGCTCAAGAGCGACAGCCTGGCGCTGGCCGGCCCGGCTGGCGAGAGCGATATCGTGGGCATGGCGGTCAAAGGCATTACGCTCGACAGCGACCTGGCGCCGGGCAAGAACGACATTGCCATGGGCAGCCAGAAGCTGGTCTTCAAGGAATGGGCCATCACGTCCAAGACCAAGCCGCCGGTCTTGTTCAAGGACACCAGCATCGGCGTGGACCTGGCCGAGGCCGATACCGGCGTGAACGCCAAGATGGTGCTGGACTTCGGCATGATCAACGTCCAGCAGAAGGACATGGCGGGCCTGCAGCTGGCGATTGGCCTGAAGAACATGGACCCCAAGGCGCTCAAGGCGCTGAACGAGGTCTATGAAGCCTCCTCGCGCCGCATGATGCAAGCCGACGGCAATGAGCCCAAGCCCGAGTTCACGCCCGAAGAGCAGCAGATCCTGAAGACCAACGTCGAGCTGCTGCTGGCCGGCAAGCCCAGCCTGTCGGTGTCGCCGTTGCAGGTGCGCACGGCCAACGGTACCTCGACCTTCAACCTGGATGTGGACCTGGCCAAGCCGGCTTCGACCGACAAGCCGGCCAGCGACCTGGCCATGGAAGCCATCCGCAAGCTCGATGCCAAGCTGGTGCTGTCCAAGGGCAACCTGGCCGACCTGATGGCGATCGAACCGCAGATGCGCGGCGTGCCGGCCGATCGCGCCGCCACGACCGCCAAGGGTCAGGCCGAAATGATCGGCACCATGGCGGTCGCGATGGGCGTGGCCAAGACGGAAAACGACAACATCGTTTCCTACTTGAACTACGCCGACGGCCAGGTGGATTTCAATGGCAAGAAAATGCCGCTGCAGCAGTTCATGATGATGGTCATGAGCGGTGCGATGGGTGGCATGCGCTGAGGCGCCATCCGAACCTGGCGCCGGCGTGAGGCCGGCGCCTCATGCGGGCCGCGGCGCCATCGGGCGCGGCGGCCCGTTTTTCATGCGGCCGCGGGCGGGCGCCGACCTGCGCCGGCGAGCCTGATTCGGGAGGGGCGAGCGTCATGAGGAAATGGGTAGCTGCCGGTGTGGCCGTGCTGGCGCTGGGCGCCATCTGGACCGGTGCGGCATGGGTGACCGGCAAGCGGTTGGAGAGCGGCATGACGCGGCTGGCCGACAGCGTCAACCAGCAGGTGCGTCAGCTTGGCGCATCGCTGGACGAATCGTTGTCGTTCGAGCAGGTGTCATACGAGCGCGGCGTGTTCGCGTCGCAGGCGCGCTACCGCCTGAAAGCGCAGCCGTCACCCGGCGACGGCGCCGCCGCGGCAGGGCGCGACGTCGAGTTCGTGGTGCGCCTGGCGCATGGGCCGTTTCCCTGGCAACGCCTGTCGCGCGGCAATCTGATCCCGGTCATGACGGCCGCCCGCGCGGAGCTGGTGTCCACGCCTGCGGTCGAGCCCTGGTTCGCCGCCGCCCGCGGCGCCATTCCCTTGACCGCTAGCGCGGTGGCGGGCTATGGCCGCGACATTACCGCTTCCCTGGCCCTGGCGCCGCTGGAGCGGGTGCGCGGCGCGGCCCGCTTCAATTTCTCGGGCCTGACCCTCCAGGCCGAGCTTGCCGGGGGCGGCAAGCACGTCGCGGTGGCACTCCGCGCCGATCACGTCGACCTGGCCGAGCCGTTCACCAAGGCGGGGGCGGACCGCATGCGCCGGCTGGCCTTGCAGGACTTGTCGATCGCGCACGAGATGACCCGCGCCGACGACGGGACCGCGGCCAGCCAGACCCGCGCAAGCCTGAAACAATGGACCCTGGATATCGATGGCAAGCCGGTCACGCTGCACGATGTCGCCGTGACCGCCGATGCCAGCGGCGCCGATACCGCCAAGCGCGGCGCGCTGGCCCTGCGGATCGCTGGTGTCGATTTGAACGGCCAACGCGCCGCCAGCCTGCGCCTGGACGCCAGCGCCAACAATCTGGATCTGGTCTCGTTCCGTGCGTTCCGCGAGAGCCTGGAGCAACCCCGGGACGGCGGCGATCTGAGCGCCAAAATGGTGGGGGCCGGCTACTTGATGAAATTCCTGCTGGGCCAGCCGCAGGTTTCGGTGTCGTCATTACGGGTCGAGACCGCCAGCGGGGCCGCGACCTTGCAGCTGGACCTGGGGCTGACCGCGCCGACGCTGTGGAATCGCTCGCCGGCCGCAGTCGTCAAGGAAGCCGTGCGCCAGCTCGATATCCGATTGTCGATGCCGGTTGCCAGTCTGGCCGACCTGATCGCGGCACGCTTGCAGGCCGGCGGTATCGCCGAGGACCTTGCGCGTGACGCAGCGCGCCAACAGGCTGACGGCCTGCGTGACCAGGTTCTGCGCGGCCCGTGGGGACGCCTGGACGACGGCAGGCTGGTCGCGAGCCTGAGCTATCAGGGGGGCGACGTGGACGTCAACGGCGAGCGCATGCCGGTCGAGCGCTTTCTGGCCTTGCTGATATCGCGCGGCGTCCCGTAAGCGCGATGCCGCGGCGCGCCCGGCCGGGCGCCAAGGCCGGGTATCAATGGGGCAAGGCGCCCGCCATCACTTCGCCGTTGCGCAGTACGGCCACATGGAAGCGCTTGTCGGCAGCGCGCATGATGTCCTCGCTCGGGTCGCCCTGCACCAGCAGCAGATCCGCCACGGCGCCCTGTTCCACCACGCCATGTCCATCCATGCCCATCAGGTCGTGGCCGCGCGAGGTGGCGGCAACCAGCGCGTCGACCGGCGTCATGCCGAACTCCACCATGTAGGCCAGCTCCATTGCGTTCTCGCCGTGCAGATTGAACGGCGTGCCGGCGTCGGTGCCCAGCGCGATGCGGCCGCCGGCCTTGTAGTACATCTGGATCGATTCGCGGTGGCGCTGCTCCACCGCGCGCGCCTTCTCCACCGCATAGGCGGGGATGCCGTTGTCGGCATTGGCGACGATGTTGCGCACCGCGGCGATGGTCGGCACCAGATAAGTTTCGGCCGCCAGCATTTCGCTCAGGCATTGCTCGTCCATGAAGATGCCGTGCTCGATGGAATCGATGCCGGCGCGCACCGCGTTCAGGATGCCCTGCGTGCCTTGCGCGTGGCTGGCCGTGCTTTTGCGGAAACGTTTGGCTTCGTGCACGCCGGCTTTCATTTCGTCGAAGCTGTAGTGCGCGTCCATGGGACTCACGCCCGGCGTCATGACGCCGCCGGTGGCCATAATCTTGACCAGGTCGCAGCCGGCATGGACTTGCTCGCGGACCGCCTTGACCACTTCTTCGCAGCCGTCGGCGACACGGCCGATACGGTTGCCGTGGCCGCCGGTCATGCAGATGATGCGCCCCGAGGCCTTGATGGACGGACCCGGGAACACGCCGCGCGCGATGGCATCGCGCACGCCGAACTCCAGGTAATCCTTGCCGCCGCAGTCACGCAGCGCCGTGAAGCCGCCACGCAGCGCGGCCTGGGCGTTCTCCAGCGCGGTCAGCGTAATCTGCGCCGGACCTTGCTTGGACATCTGCGTCTGTGGGTCGGCGCCGCCGGTATAGACCAGGTGTACGTGGCAGTCGGCCATGCCGGGCATCAGCGTCATGCCGCGGGTGTCGACGCGGCGTCCGGCAAAGCCGGTGAATTCGGCCGCCGGGGCCACACGGGTCACCCGGGCGCCCTCTACCAGCACGCCGTGGTCCGGCAGTATCGCGCCGCGCCCATCGAATACCTTGCCGCCGATGAACAGGGTCTGTGGCAACGCGCTCATGTCTTGCTCCTCGTCGTGTCGGCCGGGGTCAACCGGCCACCTCCAGTCCCGCGCGGGACATGGATTGCAGCCGTGGCATCAGTCCCAGCAGGTGCTGGCTGTAGGGGTGCTGCGGATGCTCGAACAGGGCCTCGGTCTCGGCCACTTCCAGCAGTTCGCCGTAGCGCATTACGCCCACGCGGTCGCACATCTGGCGGATCACGGGCAGGTCGTGGCTGATGAACAGCATGGTCAGGCCGAGCTGTTCCTGCAGATCCTTGAGCAGGTTCAGGATCTGCGCCTGGATCGACACGTCCAGCGCCGAGGTCGGTTCATCACAGATCAGGAAGCGCGGCCGCGTGGCCAGCGCCCGCGCGATGCAGATGCGCTGGCGCTGCCCGCCCGAGAATTCGTGCGGAAAGCGTTCGGCGGCGCGATCGCCCAGTCCGACCACGTCGAGCAGGTCGGCGACGACGCGGCGCGCCTCCGCTTCGCTGGCCGCCAGTTTGTGGAAGCGGATCGGTTCGGCCACGATGTCCAGCACGCGCATGCGCGGATTGAGCGATGAGAACGGATCCTGGAAGATCATCTGGATCTGGCGCCGGAACGGGTTGAGCTGCTTCTCGCCCTTGAGCGCGGTCAGGTCCGTGCCGCCGAAGTTCACCGTGCCGGCGCTGGGTGTATACAGGCCCGAGATCAGCCGGGCCACGGTCGACTTGCCCGAGCCGGACTCGCCCACCAGGCCGAACACCTCGCCCTCGCCGATCGAGAAATTGACGCGCTTGACCGCGTCCAGCGTGCGCTGGTTGCGTTTGAGCAGGGCATTCTTGAGCACGAAACGCATGCTCAGGTCCCGTACCTGTACCAGCGGTCCGTCGCTGCTCACGCCGAAGTCGCGCCGCTGGCCCAGCCAGTGCGTGGCCAGGTCGAGCGGCTGGGCCGGGGTCTTTACGTCCTCGATGTAGGTCACCAGCGGGAACCGCTTGAGCTTGATGTCGGGCCGTGGCACGGCAGAGATCAGGCTGCGGGTGTAGGGGTGGTCGGGGTCGCCCAGGATCTTGGCGGTCGGGCCCTGCTCGACCAGCTTGCCGTGGTACAGCACCGCGACGCGGTCGGTCACGTCGGCGATCACGCCCATGTCGTGCGTGATGATGATCATGCCGACCTCTTCCTGCCGGCAGAGCTTCTTGAGCAGCTCCAGGATCTGCGCCTGGATCGACACGTCGAGCGCGGTGGTGGGTTCGTCGGCGATGATGACCTCGGGCTCGCAGCACAGCGCCAGCGCGATCACCACGCGCTGCCGCATGCCGCCCGAGAATTGGTGCGGATACTGCTGCACGCGCAGCTCGGGCTGGTCGATGCCGACCTGCTCCAGCAACTGCACCGCGCGCTGCTTGGCCTGGTCGTGCGTCAGGTCCAGGTGCACCAGCATGGTCTCGACCAGTTGGCTTTCCACGGTCTGCAGCGGGTCGAGCGAGGTCAGCGGGTCCTGGAAGATCATGCCGATGCGGCGGCCGCGCACCTTGCGCTGCTGCGCCGGCGTCAGCGTGTCGATGCGTTCGCCGTTGAGCAGCACCGCGCCGCCCGCCAGGCGGCCGGGCGCTTCGAGCAGGCCGATGACGGCGTTGCCGATGGTCGACTTGCCGGCGCCGGATTCACCGACCACGCCCAGGATTTCGCCCTTTTCCAGGGCCAGCGATACGCCGTCCACCGCCACCAGGGTGCCGCGGCGGCTGGGAAACTCGATGCGGATGTCTTCGATGTTCAGCAGGGCCATGACGTCCTCAGCGCAGCTTGGGGTTGAGCGCGTCGCGCAGCCAGTCGCCCAGCAGATTGACCGACAGCACCAGCGCGACCAGCGCGATGCCGGGGAAGATGGAAATCCACCACATGCCCGAGAACAGGTAGCTGTTGCCGATGCGGATCAGCGTGCCCAGCGACGGCGCGGTCGGCGGCACGCCCACGCCCAGGAATGACAGCGTGGCTTCGGTGATGATGGCGATGGCCAGGTGGATGGTGGCGATCACCAGCACCGGCCCCATGACGTTGGGCAGGATGTGGCGGCGCAGGATGGTGACCGGCCCGATACCGATCAGGCGCGCCGCCTGCACGTATTCCTTGTGGCGTTCGACCAGGGTCGAGCCGCGCACGGTGCGGGCGTATTGCACCCAGCCCGAAATGCCAATGGCGAAGATCAGCACGTACAGCGCGAGTTCGTCGTGCATGTCGCGCGGCAGCAGCCCGCGCGCCACGCCGTCGATCAGCAGCGCCACCAGGATGGCGGGGAACGACAGCTGCACATCGGCGATGCGCATGATGAAGCTGTCGACACGGCCGCCGACATAGCCGCTGATCAAGCCCAGCGTGACGCCCAGCACCATCGAGAACAGCACCGACGCGAAACCCACGAGCAGCGAGACACGAGAGCCATACAGGATCGCCGACAGGATGTCGCGGCCCTGGTCATCGGTGCCGAGCAGGAAGGCGGGGCTGCCGCCTTCCTGCCAGGCCGGCGGGGTGTTGGCGTCCATGATGTCCAGGGATGCCAGGTCGAAGGGATTGTGCGGCGCGATCACCGGCGCGAACAGCGCGCCCAGCAGGATGGTCAGCGTGACCGCGGCGGCGATGATGGCGCCGGGCGAGCGTTTGAAGCTGTGCCAGAGGTCGCTGTCGGCGGCGCGCGCGAAGAAGGGAGCGATGCGGGCGTTCATGGAGGGTTCCCTTATTTGCTCTGCACGCGCAGGCGCGGGTCGACGGCGAAATACAGCAGGTCGACCACGAGGTTGATGACAACGAACATGAAGGCGATCAGCACCAGGTAGGCGGCCATCACCGGGATATCCACCATGCTGATGGCCTGGATGAACAGCAGGCCCATGCCAGGCCACTGGAACACGGTTTCGGTGATGATGGCGAAAGCGATGATGGAGCCGAGCTGCAGCCCGGTGATGGTGATGACCGGCACCATGGTGTTCTTGAGCGCGTGGCGGAAGTTGATCAGCCGTTCCGGCAGGCCGCGGGCGCGGGCGAACTTGATGAAGTCGGCGCGCAGCACCTCCAGCATTTCGGCGCGCACCAGCCGCATGATCAGGGTCATCTGGAACAGCGCCAGCGTGATCGCCGGCATGATCAGCGCCAGCAGGCCGGACTTGGTCAGAAAGCCGGTGGTCCACCAGCCCAGTTGGACCACATCGCCGCGTCCGAAGCTGGGCAGCCAGCGCAGTTGCACGCCAAAGAACAGGATCAACAGGATGCCGATGAGGAAGGTCGGCAGCGAGATCCCGGCCAGCGAGATCGCCATGAACGTCTTGGACAACACGCCATGGCGCTTGAGCGCGGTGTAGATACCCATGGGAATGCCGAGCACCAGCGCCATCAGGGCCGATACCAGCGACAGTTCCAGCGTGGCCGGCAGGCGCTCTTCCAGCAGTTCGCTGACCGGCCGCCGATGGCGATAGGAAATGCCGAAATCGCCCCGCACGGCGTTGGCGACGAAATGGGCGTATTGCACGACGAACGGGTCGTTCAGACCCAACTGTTCACGCAGTTGATCGCGCTGTTCGGGCGTGGTGTCCTGCCCGACCATGCTGGCGATCGGATCGCCGACATAGCGGAACATGGAGAACGCGATCAGCGCCACCGTCAACATCACCAGCACCGACTGGATCAGCCGCTGCGCAATAAAGGAAAGCATGGTTGGATGCCCTCTTGGTCGGAAAACGCCGGGCCGCGCATTGCCGGTCGCGGCAAGCGGGGCTGGGCCGGGCGCGCCCGGGCGGCTGGCGCCGCCGCGGGGGTCGCATCAACTTGGCGCCGCGCATGCCGTCCGGCCAGGCGCGGCGCCCGGGTACTAAGGCAGGACCACGTCGCGCAGGTCGAGCACGTCGTCGGCGCGCTGGGTGACCTTGATGTTGTCCTTCACGCCCCACGACATCGGCTGCTGGTGCAGCGGCAGGTAGCCGTAGTCGCTGCGCACGATGCCGAAGGCTTCCTTGATCATCGCGTTGCGCTTGGCCTGGTCGGTTTCGACCCCGATCTTGGCGATCAGCGCATCGACCTTCTTGTTGCAGTAGCCGCCCAGGTTGAACTGGCCCGCCGCGGTCTTGGCGTCGCGGCACGCGGTGAGGTTCAGCAGCGTGTTGTGCGCGTCGGTCGAGCTGGGCGTCCACCCCAGCATGTACATGCTGGTCTGGTTGCCGGCCTGCAGCAGGATCTTGCCGAAATACTTGGACTTGGTCTGCGCCAGCAGGTTGATCTTGATGCCCACGCGCGCCAGCATGCCGGCCACCGCCTGGCAGACCTTCTCGTCGTTGACATAACGATCGTTGGGGCAGTCCATGGTGACGGTAAAGCCCTTCGGATAGCCGGCCTCGGCCAGCAGTTTCTTGGCGCGCGCGGGATCGGGCTTGTAGGGCGCGCCGAACGATTCGTCGTAGCCATTGATCGAGGTGGCGATCAAGGAGCCCAGCGGCTTGGCCGCGTTGCGCATGATCTTCTCGTTGATGGCCTTGGTATCCACGGCCAGCACCACCGCCTCGCGCACCTTCGGGTCCTTGAAGGGATTCTTGCCCTTCACGTCCGAGAACAGCAATTCATCGCGCGCCTGGTCCATGCCGATGAAGATGGCGCGGGCTTCGGGTGCGGTCAAGGGCTTGACGCCCTTGGCGTCTTCCAGGCGCTTCCAGTCCTGCACCGGCACCGGCTGCACCAGGTCCATCTCGCCGGAGATCAGCGCGGCCACGCGCGTGGCTTCCTGCGTGATGGGCTGGAAGATGACCTCGTCGATGTTGGTCTTGATGTTCTTGTTCCAGTAGCCGTCGTAGCGCTTGAGCACCGTTTTCACGTCGGGCTGGCGCGAGACCAGCATGAACGGACCGGTGCCGTTGGCGTTCAGGTTGGCGTAGTTGCCCTGGTTGTCGCCCTTGACGTTGGTGGCCTCGGTGGTCTTGTGCTTCTCCGCCCACGACTTGCTCATGATGTAGAGAAACACCCATTCGCGCGGCAGGATCGGATTGGGCGTCGGGGTGGTGACTTCGATGGTGTAGTCGTCGATCTTCTTGATGTCGGAGGCCTTGGCGCCATACCCCTTCATGTCGGAGCCGGGCGTCAGGCTGCGCTTCCAGGAGAAGATCACGTCGTCGGCGGTGAACGGCGAGCCGTCGTGGAATTTCACGCCTTTGCGCAGCTTGAAGACCCATTTGGTGGGCTCGGGGTTTTCCCAGCTCTCGGCCAGCAGCGGCGTCAGTTTCAGGTTGCCGTCATATCCGGCCAGCGTTTCGTAGATGTTGCCCTGGAAACCCAGCGTGAAGGTCTCGTTCAGGGCCATCGGGTCCATCGAGGTGGCGTCGCCCTGGTATGCCCAGTGGAAGGTCTTGGCGGCGGCGCCGGCGCTGAATGCCAGCGAGGCGGTCAGGGCCGCCACCAGTGCCGCTTGTTTCAGATAGGGAAGAGTACGCATAGCCCTCATGCTCCGTAATGCGCGGATTGCGCGACAGAAGTGATCGGGCCCTGGCCCCATGGGGAGCCGGGGCATGGCGTTGCTGCTTACGAGGAAAGGCGGTTCACGGCAGATCCAACCCCTTGTGATTGTCATGGCGGGAAGGACCACACCGATGTAGAACGAATCTTATCGATCGATTCGTTTAAGCGTCAATCGGTTTGGATTGGGGTTATTACGTGCTTGCTTCGCGTTGCGAATGGTGGGTTTGGCGCGCCGCCGGGCCGGCTAAATCAGGGGCCGGACACGGGCTCGGTGGCGAGGCTGCGCGCCAGTTCGCGCACGATCTGCTTGCGCCGCTCGCTGTCTTCATGACCCTTGGCCAGCGCCGACCAGGCCGGCCGGCTGCGCGCCTCCTTCAATGCTTCGGGCAGGGGGCCGCGGCGCAGCTCTTCATCATCGGGACGATCGAGCCGCAGCGGCGCGCGCGCGGCATGGCCACGGCGTTCAAGCGCGTCGATCAGTTGCCGCTGGCGCAAGGCCAGCAGGCGCAGCACGGCGTCGTCGACACTGATTTCGCGCCAGCCGCGCAGTTTGCCGGCGACACGCTTGCCGAGCTTTTCCACGCCCTGCCACAGGCCGCCGGCCGCGGCGCCGATCAGCATGCCGGTGCCCAGGCTCAAGCCGGCGCTGAACAGGTCCACCGCCGCGCCGGCCATGGCGCCGGCGGCGGCGCCCATGCCAACCTGTACGCCCATGTCCTTGAGCGCTTGCGGGTGGAACAGGTCCATGCCCCAGCGCTCGCCTTGCAAGGGGAGCGCGTCGTCATCGAAATCGGACGCACGGAAGTTGTAGAGCGCCAGCAATGCGGTGACGCAGGCCTGTTCGCGCTGGCGTACCTGCTCGCGCAGTTGTTGTGACGCCGCGGCCAGCGCTGTCTCGTCGCCCGCGCTGGCGATGTGCAGGGCGGCGACGTCGACCAGCAGATCGGCCAGCAATTCATAGGCCGCCGCATGGCGTTCGCGGCGCTGGCGCGCCAGGCTGTCGGCCAGCCGCGCCAGCGTGTCGGCGTGGCGATCCAGCAGCACGCCGAGCTTGGCATACAGCTGTTGTTCGCCATCCAGCGGCGGCGCCACCGTATCGAATTCGACCGCGGCGTGCAGGCCCAGCCGGGCCAGGGCATCGCGCCATTCGGCGGCGCGGTGGGCGGGCGCGTTGACGAAGTTCAGCACCGGCAGCAGGGGCCGGCCGCAGGCCGCCAGGATGGCGAGTTCATCGCGATGCTTGCCCAGCACCGGATCGCGCGCGTCGATCACGTACAGCGCGGCGTCGCAGTCGAGCATTTTCTTCAGGACGCGCGCTTCCTGTTCGTAGCGGCCATGCGCTTGCGGGGTGTCGAGGAAGCGGCGGATGCGCGCCGGCCCGTCCAGCCGTTCGCCGGGCGAGTCGAGCCGCTCCAGGTATTCGAGCAGCGCGATGCTGTCTTCCATGCCGGGGGTGTCGAACCATTCCAACACCGCGCGGCCATCGAGCCGCAGGCGCGCGCCCTCGACGTGGCGGGTGGTGCCGGGCTGGTCGGCGACTTCGCCGAAAGCGGTGTCGCGCGTCAGCGTGCGCAGCAACGAGGTCTTGCCGGTGTTGGTGTGACCCACCACGGCGATGGGGATGACCGGTTCAGTCATGGCCATGCTCCAGCCAATCCAGTGGCGTGCCGCCCGGGCCGATGATGGCGGCGGCGTCCAGTCCGAGGGCGGCGAGGCGCTGGCGCCATTGCGGCTCGCGCGTCTCGGCCCCGGCCGGCGCCAATAGCCAGACGCGGGTCTGGTTGGCGTGCGCCGCCAGCTCGGCGATCAGCGCCAGGGTGCCGCGGTCGGGAGTCTGGCGCGCATCGCAGGCCACCAGCAGGCGCGAGGCGGCCGCCTGCGCCAGCGCGTCGAGCAGGCGGTTGCGTTGTTCACGGGTATCGAGGTTGCCTGCCTGGCGGATGGACGCTGCCAGCGTGGCGGGCGGCCAGTCCAGGTCGGCCGGCAGCTCCAGCCCCAGCAACACCGGTTGGCCGCCCAGTCCGGCGGGCACGGCGGTGGCCACGCGTGGCTGGTGCAGCGGATCGACCGGCCGGTCGATGCCGGTCGACTGGGCCGGTGGTTCCAGGCGGTCCCGCAGCGCGGCGTGGCCCGCCAGCGCCGGGTCGATGGCCAGGCCGCGCAGGGCGCGGCGGGTGGCGGCGATGCAGGCCAGCCAGGCCAGCAGGCGCGGCAGGATGCCATAGGTCACGAATACCCCGATCAGCCACAGCGACCATTGCACCTGCGCGTCGGCGGCCAGCGGCCGGGTGCCGTCGCTGGCGCGCACCATGGCCGGATCGGGCAGCGGGAAGCCCAACTGCGAGGGCAGCCAGCCGATGACCTGGGTCAGCCGGACGAAGGTGTCCGGCGCCAGCAGCGTGGTGGCCCAGATGAAACGGTAGCTGGCGGTGGACAGCAACGCCAGCAGCGTCGCCAGCGCGGCCGCCAGCCCCGCCAGCCACAGTCCGTGGCTGATCGCGCCGAACAGGCCGCGCAGGGCGCCGGCGCGCGCCAGCAGGTTGAGCAGTGCCTGCGGCACCAGCGCGCTGTCGGGGCCGCGCGCCAGCTTGCGCGTGATCCAGAGCCACAGCCGCCCCAGCGGGGTCATGGCGGCGGGCCGCAGCAGAAAACTGGCCAGCCACAGCAGGAAAGTCAGCAGGTGCAGGCCGAGCAAGGCGCCCATGGCCCACAGTACATTGACGGCCCGGGTGCCGTCTCCCAGCGCGCCGGCCGCCACGCCGGCGCCGGATAGCAGCGCCAGCAGCAGCAACAGCGCCAGCACGGCGAAAGCGCTGCGGCGCCAGCCATCCACCAGCGGCGCCAGGTTCTCTTGTTGCGCCAATGCCTGCGCGCGGGCCAGGATGCGGTCCGGCAGCCCGACTTCCAATTGGCGTACCTGGCGCACGATGGCGGTGTCTTCGAGAGGCCCCCAGTGCGCTTCGCGCAAGCGGATCAGTTCGGCCAGCCAATAGGCGCGCAGCGGCGCCTGGCCGGAGGCATCGAAGGTAGCGGAAACGTCGCGGGAAGTCGGCGATGGCATCGCGGGCGGGACAGGCGATCAGGCCGCGAAGGGCGATGCGCCATTGTAGACCGCGCGCCCCGTGTCTTCAGTGGCGGCGATGCGCGGCGCGGTACTGGCCGGGCGTGACACCGACGGCGTCTCGGAATACGCGCGACAGGTGACTGGCATTGCCGAAGCCGGCCGCCTGCGCGATGCCGGCCAGGTCGCCCTTGCCGGCGGCCAGCAGGCCGCGCGCGTGGGCCAGGCGCCGGGCGCGCACCCAGGCGTGTGGCGGCGCGCCGAACGAGGCGTGGAACATGCGGGCGAAATGATAGGTGGACAGCGCGGCCACGCGGGCCAGTTGGTCCAGTGTCAAGGGGTCGGCCAGATGCGCGTCGACGTAATCCATGATCCGCCGCCGCACCGTCGGCGCGAGGCCGCCGCGCGCCGGCGGCGCGGCCTTGCGCGATACGCCTTGGCGCAGCAGATGGTGCAGCACGGTCTCGGCCGCGCTGCTGGCGGCCAGGCGCTCGGCCGGCGCGTTCCAGTCGGTGTCCAGCAGGGTCCGGCAGACGTCGGTCAGCGAGTCATCGTGGATGTAGGTGCGATCGCGCAATTCCAGCGCGCGCGGTTCGCAGTCGAGCCGCAGCACGGCTTCGCGCGCCAGCCGCTCGGGCGCGATGTACAGATGCAGGAAATGCACGGTGTCGTTCATGCACCAGCGCGAATAGTGTTCGGCGGGCAGCACGCAGAACTTGCCTGCGCCGCCGTGCAGCGCATGGCCGACGCGGAATGACTTTTCGCCGCCGTGCAGGTACAGCGAGAGCGTGTGGTGCCCGGGCATGTCGTAACCCAGCGTTTCGCGGGCGCTGCGGCCCCATTGCGAGATGGCGATCCCCTCGCCCAGCGAGGCGGCGCGCGCCAGGGTCGCGGTCGATGCGGACAGCGTGCGAAAAACGGAGAAGTCGGACGGAGCCGAAGCGGTGGTGCCCATGGAACCGAAATGCTACTGCGATCCCCGTTCGCGTGGCGCGCGTGGAGGCCGAAAAACCGCAAGAACCGGCAATTTTTTCGTCTTCGGCGGCTGCAGACTGGGCGCCGGATCCCGCGATTTTCACGGGTCCGGATCTCATGTCCTTTTTGGCCCCGCTGAGTGTCCCAAAGTGAACCTCTTCCTGTATTTCCTGACCGTCGTCATCTGGGGGACCACCTGGATCGCCATCAAGCTGCAGCTTGGGGTGGTGGCGATTCCCGTGTCCATCTTCTACCGCTTCGCACTGGCTGGCCTGGTGTTGTTCGCCGCGCTGTGGCTGACCCGAAAACTGCAGCGACTGGATCGTCGCGGGCATGCGTTGTGCCTGGGCCAGGGGCTGTGCCTGTTCTGCCTGAATTTCCTGTGCTTCTACACGGCGACGCAATGGATTCCAAGCGGCCTGGTGTCGGTGGTGTTTTCGGCCGCGACGCTGTGGAATGCGCTGAATGCGCGACTGTGGTTCGGCACGCGGATCGCGCCGCGCGTGATGTGGGCCGGCGTGATCGGATTCTCCGGCCTGCTGCTGCTGTTCTGGCCCGAGCTCGCGGGCCAGGAGGCCAGCCACGAGACGCTGCTGGGGCTGGGCTTCGCGCTGCTGGGCACCTTCTGCTTTTCCACCGGCAACATGCTGTCGTCGCTGCAGCAGCGCGCCGGCATCCGGCCGCTGACCGGCAACGCCTACAGCATGTTGTATGGCGCCAGCGTGCTGCTGGCGGGCTGCGCGGCGGCGGGCGTGCCATTCGCCTTCGACCCCTCGACGGCCTACGTCGGCGCCCTGCTCTATCTGGCGATTCCGGGCTCGGTGATCGGCTTCACCGCCTATCTGACGCTGGTGGGGCGCATGGGCCCGGCGCGCGCCGCCTATTGCACGGTGCTGTTTCCGGTGGTGGCGTTGAGCGTGTCGACCTTCGCCGAGGGCTACCAATGGACGCCGGCCGCATTGTTGGGGCTGGCGCTGGTGATGTTCGGCAACCTGCTGGTCTTCACCCGATGGTCGCCGTTCGCGCGCCGCGTGGCGGCGTGACGCAGCGCCCAGGGGGCCTTACGCGCCGCGGCGTGACAGCGCGCGCAATGCGCCGAGCAGGCGGTCGATTTCGTCGTCGCGGGTCAGGTAGCTGACCGAAGCGCGCGCGATCTGCGCCAGACCGCGCGCATTCATGTCCAGCGGCGTGTACGGCACGCCGTTGCTGCCGATGATGATGCCCTGCGCGGCCAGGGTGCGCTGAAGGTCGGCGGCATCGTGTCCCGCGAGATTGAACGACACCAGGCCGGAACGATCCCGGCCCTGATCCAGCACTTCGATGCCGTCGATGGCGGCCAGTTCGTGGCGCAGGACCTGGGCGATCGTGTCGATGCGGGCGCGGATGGCGTCCAGCCCGATGTCCAGGGCCTCGCGCAATGCGTTGGCCAGCCCGCAGCGCAAGGCCAGTGAGGCTTCGGCCGATTCGAAGCGCGCGGCGTCGTCCCGCAGTTGCGGACGGCCGTCGGCGTCCAGGGGCGCCGAATAGGTGTCGACGAAGGCGGGGGTCAGGCGCGGCAGGAAATCGCGCCGCACATAAAGCAGGCCGGTGCCGCGCGGGCCGCGCAGCGCCTTGCGGCCCGCGCCGCTCAAGACATCGCAGCCGACGTCGGCGACGTCGATCGGCAACTGGCCCACGGCCTGGGCCGCATCAATGAAATACGGCACGCCGGCGGCGCGCGCGACGCGGCCGATGGCGGCGGCCGGATTGATCAGGCCGCCATTGGCCGGCAGCCAGGTCAGCGCGATCAGCCGCACGCGTTCGTCCAGCATGGATTGCAGCGCGGCGGGGTCGACGCAGCCGCTGTCGTCCGATGGAATCGTCTCGATCCGGACGCCCGCCGGTTGTGCCGCCAGCCGCATGGCGGCAAGGTTGCCGCCCCACTCGTGGCGGCCCACCAGGATGCGGTCGCCGGCGCGCCAGGGGCCCAGTGCCGCGAAGGCTGCGCCCCAGCCGGGCGAGTTGCCGCCGGTCAGGGCGATCTCGTCGGGCTGGGCATTGAGCAGTCGCGCGGCCAGTTGTCGCGCCTCGCCCGTCTGCGCGCGCGCGGCCACGCCCGCCTCCATCGGCCCCAGCTCGGCTTCACGCCGCAGATGGGCGTGGATGGCATCGAGCGTGGCCGCGGACGGCAGCGATGCGCCGGCATGGTTGAAGTGGACGGTGGTGCGCGTGCCGGGCGTGGCGGCGCGCAGCGTGTCGAGGGCGGCGGGAGTCAGGACGGCGGCGGTCATGGCGGTTCCAGGAAAGAGGCGCCGGGCGCGGACCCGGCGCCGGGACATCAGGCGGGCGTGAGGGCGACGACGGCTTCCACTTCCACCGCCACGCCCTGCGGCAGCGAGGCCACGCCGACCGCGCTGCGCGCATGGCGGCCGGCGTCGCCGAACACTTCCACCATCAGGTCCGAAGCGCCATTGGCGACCGCGCTCTGGCGATTGAAATCCGGCGTGCTGGCGACAAACACGCCCAGGCGCACCACGCGCGCCACGCGATCCAGGCGGTCGCCGGTGGCGGCGGCGATCTGTGCCAGGATGCCCAGCGCCGACAAGCGCGCGGCCGAGACGCCGTCGGCTTCGGCAATCTGGTTGCCAAGCTGGCCCAGGAAGACGGCCTTGCCGCCGCTGCGCGAAATCTGGCCGGAGATGTACAGCAGGTTGCCTTCCTGGACGAAGGGGACGTAATTGGCGGCGGGCGCGGCCGCGGCTTCTAGCACAAGGCCGAGTTCGGCCACGCGGCCGGAGATGGTACGGGTCATGGGTGTCACCTATGAGAGGGATGAGGAAGAACGGTCCCTCATGCTATCGGCGCGGGCCGTGCCTGACCAATCAATTATTGCGAGTCACGCATGAGAAAAAGTAATGCGTCAAGCATCCGCCGCCGCTTGGGTCAGCCATGCCTGGAACGCCTGGGCGGCGGCGCCGGACTTGCCGCGCGGGCCGACGAACCACCAGCCGATGCGCGGATCGTCCAGCGCGGTGTCCGGCAGCGCTTCCACCAGGGCGCCGCTGGCCAGCTGCGTGGCGATCAGGCGGTGGCGGCCCATGGCCATGCCCTGTCCCGCCAGCGCCGCTTCCACCACGATGTTGTAGTCGTGCAGATGC
Organism: Achromobacter pulmonis; assembly: GCF_902859765.1. Classification (GTDB taxonomy): domain Bacteria; phylum Pseudomonadota; class Gammaproteobacteria; order Burkholderiales; family Burkholderiaceae_B; genus Achromobacter; species Achromobacter pulmonis. The sequence goes on along the minus strand of NZ_CADIJV010000044.1, from coordinate 12,809 downwards.
ACGGTCTGGGCGCGGCTCAGGTCCAGGCCATGCTGCCGCGCCCAGGCGTCCCATTCGAACGGCAGCTGCGCGTGCGAGACCAGCAGCGGGTAGCGCAGCAGGTCGGCGGGCGCGCGCGGCCGGCGCCGGCCCGCCACCAGGGCCGGCGCGCATACCACCGACAGCCGTTCCGGCATCAGGCGCCGCGACCGCACCCCGGGCCAGGTGCCGCGGCCGTAGCGGATGGCCACGTCCACTTCGCCGGCCGCCACGTCGGCCAGGCCGATGGCGGGCAGCAATTGCAGGTCGATGTCCGGATGGCTGGCGGCGAAGTCCGGCAGGCGCGGCGCCAGCCAGCGCGTGGCGAACGAGGCCAGCAGGCCGACCCGCAGCGTGTCGCGCGCGGCCGCCGGCGCGCGGATCGTCTCGGTACCCTGGCGCAGCAATTCGAAGGCGGCGTGCACGCGCTCGTAATACGCCTGCCCGGCCGGCGTCAGCGCCACCGCGCGTGTACGGCGCTCGAACAGCGTCACGCCCAGCTCGGCTTCGAGCCGCTGGATATGGTGGCTGATGGCGCTTTGCGTGACGAACAGTTCCTCGCCCGCCAGGCTGAAGCTCAGGCGCCGGGCGGCCGCCTCGAAAGCACGCAGCGAGACCAAGGCAGGCAGGGATCGGTTGGAACGCATGGAGCGGGCGCAGCGCGGAGGAGGTGGGGCCGAAGTATCCGGCCGGAAGCCTCATTCTCGCAAATCAGGCCCGGAGGCGGAACCGGATCAGCGCGGCCGTGTGGAGATGGGTTTGCTGCGCAGGATTTCGTGGTGCACGACCTGCAGCGCCTGCCGATGCCGCGGCTGGTCGGCGGCCACGTCCCAGGTGCGCGTGGCGCATGGCGAGGCCGGATCGAGCAGTTGGAAGGCCAGGTCCGTCAGCAGGTAGGACGCCGTGGCTTGTGCGTCGCGGTGGGTTTGCCTGGGCCAGTTCGCCAGATCCCCGGTTTCACATATCCACAGGATCGCATTGACCGCCTCGGCCTGATGCGCCTTCATGACCTCGATGTCCGGCAGCGCCGTGGACACGCCGCGAACCAGCCAGGGGATGTCCTGCAACAGGCCAAACACAAGTTCAAAGGCGGTTTTTGAATCGATGGGCTGCGTGTTCGGGGACTGAGGCATGGACGGGGCCGGACTGATGCCGAGGCTTGACGGTTGATTCAACGTCAATCGTAAAACCTTTCCGTCATGCATTCGGCGGGTCGCGGCCGGTTCAGCGGGTGATCAAGTCCGAAAATCCGAGTTCGCGAATCCTGCCCCGGCGCCCATGCAAAAGGCCCGCAAGCATGTCGCGGGCCTTTCGGTGGTGCATTTTGGGTATGGCAATTCTTTGGCTCCCCGAGCTGGGCTCGAACCAGCGACCTGCGGATTAACAGTCCGTCGCTCTACCGACTGAGCTATCGGGGAACAGGTAGAGGGGGCGAATTATGCACAAATTTCGCGGGGAATGCAAAACGGCCCGGCTGGCCGCGGGGTTTATGGCGGGTCGCGCCGGGGTAATCCCTTATCATGGCACGCAGAAGGTTCGCGACCTCTCACGTTTCTCTGGATTTCACCTATGTCTTCGTTCGACATCCAATTGCTGCTTACCGCCCTGGTGAGTGTGCTGGTGCTGGTCGCCCTTATCGTCTCGCGCATCCGCATGCACCCGCTGCTGGCGCTCCTGATCGTTTCCATCGGCGTCGGCTTTGCCACCGGCATGGCGCCCACCGCCATCGCCAAGAACCTGACCGACGGCGCGGGCAAGACCCTTGGCGCCGTGGGCGTGGTGATCGCGCTGGGCGCCATGCTCGGCAAGATCCTGGCGGACTCCGGCACCACCGAGCGCCTGGCCAATGCCATCCTGAAACGCACCTCGCCGCGCATGATCCCCTGGACCATGACGCTGGTGGCCTTCATCATCGGCATCCCGATGTTCTTCGAGGTCGGCCTGGTGGTGATGCTGCCGCTGATCTTCAGCGTGGCCCGCAAACTGGAAGGCCAGGAGCGCTTCAAGGGCTCGGCCTATGTGTACGTGGGCGTGCCGGTGATCTCGGCGCTGGCTGCCATGCATGGCATGGTGCCGCCGCATCCGGGGCCGCTGACCGCGATCGCCAGCCTCAAGACCAGCGTCGGCCCGACCATGATCTATGGGTTCCTGGCCGCGCTGCCGGCGATGGTCCTGGGCGGTCCGCTGTACGGCGCCTTCATCGCGCCGCGCATGCGCACCCGCCCCGACGAAGCCCTGCTCGAACAGTTCACCGTGACCCGGGCGGCCGATGCCGGTCAGGGCCAACCCAGTGTCGGCCTGGGGGTGCTGGCCGCGTTGCTGCCCGCCCTGCTGATGCTGCTGCACGCGGTGGCCGAAATGCTGTTGCCCAAGACCTCGCCCCTGCTGCATGTGGCGGCGTTCCTGGGCAATCCGATGGTCGCCATGCTGCTGGGCGTGCTGTTCGCGGCCGTGACGCTGGTGCTGCTGCGCGGCGGCGACGCCGACAAGCTGCGCGATGCGCTCGGCAAGAGCCTCAAGCCGATCGCCGGCATCATGCTGATCATCGCCGGCGGCGGCGCCTTCCAGCAGGTCCTGACCAGTGCCAAGGTGGGCGATGCCATCGTCCACCTGACTCAGCAGTTCGCGTTCCCGCCGCTGATCCTGGGCTGGCTGATTGCGATGCTGTTGTCGGTCTCGACCGGCTCGGCCACGGTTGGCATCGTCGGCGCCGCCGGCCTGCTGGCGCCGCTGGCGGGAGCCGACCCCACCCTCAACCTGCCGCTGCTGGCGCTGTCCATCGGGTGCGGTTCCTTGTTCTTCAACTACGCCAACCACGCCGGGTTCTGGATGGTGAAGGAATCGTTCGGCATGACCATGGGCGAGGCCACCAAGACGATCTCGGTGGTGCAGTCCATCGTGGCGGTGGTCGGCCTGGTCATGGTGCTGCTGTTCAACATGCTGCCGGCGCTGGGGTGAACGGCGCCACCGGCCTCGTATGATGGGCGCCGAGCGGGCCGCCTTGCAGCCCAGATAGAACAGATACCGACCGCCCGCAATCTTGATGATGAACAGGGCTTCGGCGTGGCTCGCCAGAATCGCATCGTAGAAAACCGAGGGCGGGCCAGGTCGCTGACGCCGGCCGTGATGTGACGGAACATGGATCGGCATCTCCCGATCGAGCGCTTCATAGGCAAGCGATCCTCCATGCCATGGACCGTCGCGTGGCCGTGGGTGCCGTGCATGGGGTCAAGACAAGCCTAGCCAAGCTTGATAGGCCGACATGCATTGAACTCGTTAACGGGAGGCGCGGCGCGCGACGACGTGAGCGATCAGCGAACGGGAACGTTCGGCCAGGCCTGGTAGGCGGGTGGAGCTGCCGGGCAAGGAGCCCGGGCCGTTGATGCGGATGGTGCCGGTGAAAGGAATCGAACCCTCGACCTTCTCATTACAAGTGAGCTGCTCTACCAACTGAGCTACACCGGCTTGGCGTGACGGGGCACGCGCAGGGACTGCATTGTAATGAAAAAAGGAGATCCTTTCCGGCGCCGGAGCGCTTTGCAGGACGCGGCGTCGCTCATGCCGGCCGGACGGCGGTGGCGCAGCGCCGTCTGGCTTCCCAGCCATGCAGGCGCTCGGCGCGCAGCGCCCGCCACAACTCGTCGGAGCAGAAATAACCGCTGATGCCGCTGTGCGGATGGGTCGGCCGCACGCCGAACTGGCGCGGCAGTCGCCAGAAGCAGCGGTTCTCGATGGCGGCCTGGTCCAGCACCAGCGGCGTGCCTTTCAGGTAGGAAAAGCCGTTGCTGGCTTCGTAGCCAGCCTGCCCCATGCCGCGGGCGAACTCGGTTTTCTCGATGATCACGGCATCGACCCGTGGCGGACACACCAGCAGGTGGTAGGTGCGGAACGGGCGGCGCTTGCGGCCCGTGGTCATGGTTTCGACGTCGATCGGCTGGAACCGGTGCGTATCGGGCTCCAGCGATTCCATGAGTTCGCGCACGCGCGCGCTGACCGCGAACGGCCCGCCATCCCAGCCCAGGATCGCCGGCACACGGCCTGCGCCGCGCAGGGTCAGGCGGATCTGCCGCGGGATCCGCGCCAGGTCCTCGTCCGACAGATCGTCGAACAGGCAGAGCTTGGCGAGCAACTGACGGTCGATCTGCGGCACGAATTGTGTCGACACGCCGAAGGGCGGCATTCCGATCAGGTACGGCATGGTTTGTTGCGGCTCCTGGGGCCCGGCGGCGCGCGGCACGACGCATGGCGGACGACATCAGGCCCGGTTCAGCCGTATGAGACGGGATTCCGGCAATATTTGCAAATGATACGCGCTATCGTTCCGGATTGCGGGAATTGTCAAGCGGGCGGGGGGCGGCGGACAGGGAAACGCCCCTGGGCAGGGGCGTTTCAGATCAAGCGGGCATTACCGGCGCGGCCGGTGCGTGGCGCGGGTCCGTCGATGCAAGAGAATCCCGGTTCCGGCGCGCCGCGTCACTTGACGATCGTCAGGTGCGGACGCTTGGGTTCGTCGTCGCCGCCATCGTCGCCCGGCGGGGTGTCCGCGTCGGTTTCGGGGGCGGCAGACTCGGACGCCCCGGGTGTACCGGGCGCCGGCGGTTCGTAGGGCTGGACTTCGAAGCCCATGCCGGCGCCGGTTTCGCGCGCATAGATGGCGCTGACGGCGCCCACCGGCACGTAGACGTTTTCGGTCACGCCGCTGAAGCGGGCCTGGAATTCGATGAATTCGTTGCCCAGCACCAGGCGGTTGGTGGCCAGCGTGCCCACGTTCAGGGTGATCTGGCCGTCGCGCACATGGGCGACGGGCACCATGGTGTGCTCGTCGACTTGCACGGTGATGTACGGCGTGTAGCCGTTATCGGTGCACCATTCGTGCAGCGCGCGGATCAGATACGGTTTGGTCGAAGTTTCACCCATCACGCAACAACCTTAGCGACGCATCACTTTTTCCGAAGGCGTCAGCGCTTCGATGTAGGCCGGGCGCGAGAAGATGCGTTCGGCGTACTTTTGCAGCGGGGCCGCGTTCTTGGGCAGTTCGATGCCGTAGTGGTCCAGGCGCCACAGCAGCGGGGCCACGGCCACGTCGAGCATGGAGAATTCCTCGCCCAGCATGTACTTGTTCTTGAGCAGCATGGGAGCCAGTTGGGCCAGGCGGTCGCGGATGTTCTGGCGGGCGTTGGCCAGCTTCTTCTCGTCGGGCTTGGCGCTGCGGTCTTCCAGCGTCGAGACGTGGACGAACAGCTCTTTCTCGAAGTTGTACAGGAACAGGCGGGTGCGCGCGCGCATCACCGGATCGGCCGGCATGAGCTGCGGGTGCGGGAAGCGCTCGTCGATGTACTCGTTGATGATGTTCGACTCGTACAGGACCAGGTCGCGTTCGACCAGAATGGGCACTTGACCGTACGGATTCATCACCGAGATGTCTTCGGGCTTGTTGTACAGGTCGATGTCGCGGATCTCGAAATCCATGCCCTTTTCAAACAACACGAAGCGGCAGCGTTGCGAAAACGGACACGTGGTTCCGGAATAGAGCACCATCATGGCGATAAATCCTTTATTAAAAACGAAAGGCCAGCGCCCTAATCTAGCAGGCGCTGGCCCCGATTGCCAGGCGGGGGGTAGGCATACAGCCCTAACCCGCCATTATCCACCGCCGTGAAAATGGGGGCGGATGAGCCTGGCGGGGCGTTGCGGTTAGCGCACGTGTTTCCAGTAAGAGGCGTTCAGGCGCCACATCACCAGGAAGAACAAGAGCAGGAACAACATGACACCGACGCCCAGCTGGACGCGGAAGGTCTGGACGGGTTCGGCCATCCATGCCATGAACGCGGTCAGGTCAGCGACGTCGTTGTCGTATGTTGCGGTTTGGGCCGGGTCGGCGGCCTTGAATTTGGCCTCGAAGGTGGCATGGCCGGGGTAGTTGGCTACCGGTTCGGCCTTGACCGTGGAAAAACCTTGCGCATCGTACACCGTCGTGACCCGTTCCCAGGTTTTCGGCGCGCCGTCCTTGCCTTCGACCTCGTGCATCGCCACCGTGGTCAGCTCGCGCGGACCCTGGCGTTGCCACAGCGCGTGCGGCATGCCCACGGCCGGGAACACCAGGTTGTTCCAGCCCGTGGCGCGCGAGGTGTCACGGTAGAACGTGCGCAGGTAGGTATAGATGTAGTCGGAACCCGAGGGGCCGGCGTTGACGGATTTGGCGCGCGCGATCACGGACAGGTCCGGGGGCGTCGTGCCAAACCACTTCTTGGCGTCCTTGGGCGTCATGGCGACGGTCATCATGTCGCCGACCTTTTCGCCGGTGAACAGCAGGCTTTCCTTGATTTGCTGGTCGGTCAGGCCAATGTCCTTGAGCTTGTTGTAGCGCATCGACGATGCGCTATGGCAGTTCAGACAGTAGTTGACGAACAGCTTGGCGCCGTTTTGCAGCGACGCCATGTCGTTGACGCGGTAAGGCGCCTTGTCCAGCGGATAGCCGCCCTCGGCGGCGAACGTAGCGGTACACGTGAGCATCAAGGCCACGGCACCAATCAGCTTCTTGATCATGGTCGGTCCGTTATTCTGGTTGGCTCAGTGGGCGTGGAACGTCACGCGGTCGGGCACTTGCTTGAATGTGCCCAGGCGGCTCCAGACCGGCATCAGGAAGAAGAATGCCAGGTACAGCAGCGTGCCGATCTGCGACGTGATGTTCAACGGCGGACTGGGCGGCTGCGTACCGATGTAGCCGAGCACCAGGAAGTTGACCATGAAGATGCCGTAGATCCACTTGTGCCAGGTGGGGCGGTAGCGGATCGACTTGACCGGCGAATGGTCCAGCCACGGCAGGAAGAACAGGATGACCACGGTGCCGCCCATGGCGACCACGCCCCAGAACTTGGCGTCGATCACGCGCAGCAGCACGGCCACGACGATCAGGATGCCGGGCACGGCGATGCGCATGAAGCCCTTCAGGTTGCTCTTGACCAGCAGCGCGATGGCGCCCAGCACCGAGGCCCCGGCCAGCACCCACGTGAACTCGTCGGTGGTGGCGCGCAGCATCGAGTAGAACGGCGTGAAGTACCAGACCGGGGCGATGTGCGGCGGCGTCTTGAGCGAGTCGGCCGGGATGAAGTTGTTGAACTCCAGGAAGTACCCGCCCATCTCCGGCGCGAAGAACACGATGAAGGCGAACACCAGCAGGAAGCCCGCGACGCCGACCAGGTCGTGCACCGTGTAGAACGGATGGAACGGAATGCCGTCCTTCGGGCGACCGTACTTGTCCTTGGGGCCTTCCTTGATCTCGATGCCGTCCGGGTTGTTCGAACCGACTTCGTGCAGCGCCACCAGGTGCGCCGCCACCAGTCCCACCAGCACCAGCGGAATGGCGATGACGTGGAAGGCGAAGAAGCGGTTCAGCGTGGCGTCGGACACGACGTAGTCGCCGCGGATCCAGATCGACAGCTCGGGGCCGATGAACGGGATGGCCGCGAACAGGTTCACGATCACCTGTGCGCCCCAGTAGGACATCTGGCCCCACGGCAGGAGGTAGCCGAAGAATGCTTCGGCCATCAGACAGAGGAAGATCGCCACGCCGAAGATCCAGACCAGCTCACGCGGCTTGCGGTACGAGCCATAGAGCAGGCCGCGCAGCATGTGCAGGTAGACGACGACGAAGAACATCGAGGCGCCGGTCGAGTGCATGTAGCGCACCAGCCAGCCCCACGGGACTTCGCGCATGATGTATTCGACCGATTGGAACGCGCGCTCGGCGTCCGGCTTGTAGTGCATGACCAGGAAGATGCCGGTCACGATCTGCAGCACCAGCACCAGCAGTGCCAGGGAGCCGAAGAAATACCAAAAGTTGAAGTTTTTCGGTGCGTAGTATTCGGACAGATGCGCTTTCCAGGTGGAGGTCACCGGGAAGCGCCGGTCCAGCCAGCCCAACAGGCCTGTCGTCTCGACGGTTTTCTCGCCAGCCATGTAACAGCTCCTTCTCTAATACGTGGCGTATTTTGTTTTACTTACGTAATTCGGGAAAAAAGCGCGACGCGAGCGTCAGGCCTTGTTCTCTTCATCGACGCCCACGATGATGCGGGAGTCGGTGAGATACTGGTACGGCGGAACTTCGAGATTATCGGGAGCGGGCTTGTTCTTGTAGACCCGGCCAGCCAGGTCGAACGTGGAGCCGTGGCACGGACAGAGGAATCCGCCTTGCCAGGAGGCGCCCATGCCGCCACCGCCACCCGTTTCGAAGTGGGCGGTGGGCGAGCAGCCCAGATGGGTACAGATGCCAACACAGACGAAGAGCTCGGGCTTGCGCGAGCGGCCTTCGTTTTCTGCGTATTTGGGAGTGAAGCCGGGCCGTTTCGAGTCAGGGTCCGCCAGGAGCGCGTCCTGGGTCTTGAGGCCGGCGATTTGTTCAGGAGACCGGTGGATGATCCAGACCGGCTTGCCACGCCATTCCACGGTTTTCATGGTGCCGACCGGGATGTCGCCGATGTCGACTTCGACAGGGGCGCCGGCGGCGCGGGCTTTTTCAGAAGGGGAAAACGTGCTCACAAGCGGTATGGCCGTTGCGACACCTGCTACGCCACCTACAGCACAGGCGGTGGTTACCCAGAAACGTCGCGAAGGATCGGGCGGCAGCTTTGGATCAACCGCACCGTCATCGTCATGCACCAGCGTATCCTGACTCATCTTCCTATCCTTGTTGATGCGCCCGCTCTACGAGTAGCATCACTTCTGCGGCATCGGCTTCGCGGGAATGTGTAACAACATAGCAACCGCGTATTATAGCGCCAGCCTACTGGTGGGCGTATCACGAAGGGAGTGCTTTTATGAGCAAAGCGACTGGTTTCGTCAAAGAATTCCGGGATTTCGCTGTCAAAGGCAATGCGGTCGATTTGGCGGTTGGTGTGATCATCGGGGCGGCGTTCGGCAAGATCGTCGACTCGCTGGTCAAGGATATCGTCATGCCGCTGGTCAATTTCGTGCTTGGCGGTTCGGTCGATTTCTCGAACAAATTCCTGGTGCTGTCGATGCCCGCGGGCTACAACGGGCCGATGACGTATGCGGAGATGACGAAGGCGGGAGCGATCGTCTTTGCCTGGGGGAATTTCCTCACCATCGTCATCAATTTCGTGTTGCTGGCGTTGGTGATCTTCTGGATGGTGAAGGCCATCTACAAGGCGCGGACCAAGGCCGAGGAAGCGCCGGCTCCGGCGGCGCCGGCCCCGACGCCTGAGGGTGTGGCGCTGCTGCGCGAGATCCGGGATTTGCTGAAGAAGCCATGAGCCTGAAGATAAAAGCGCCCTGCGGGGCGCTTTTTCATGGGCTCGTGGTTTGATTGCCCGGCGGACGTCGATGCTGCGTGGGCCGTCCGGGGCGGCTTCGATTACACCGGGTTGTCCAGATCCACGAATTCCACCTTGATGCCAAAGCGTTCCGCCACGGCCTGACCGAGGGCCTGGATGCCGTAGCGTTCGGTGGCGTGGTGGCCGGCGCCGAGGAAGGCGACGCCGGTTTCCTGGGCAAGGTGGAAGGTGGATTCGGAGGCTTCGCCGGTGATGTAGGCGGTGGCGCCAGCGTCGACGGCGTCGGCCAGCATGCCCTGGGCGCCGCCGGTGCACCAGGCAATGCGGGCCAGGGGCTGGTCGGGATTGCCGACGACCAGAGGCGGGCGGCCGAGCCGTTGCTGGATGCGGGCGGCGAGTTGGCCCAGGGTGGCGAGGTCGGGGGCGGCGCCGAGCCAGACCAGGTTGTCGGCGCCACAGGTGCGCGGCGTGCCGTCGTCGCGGCGTTCGGGTTCCAGGCCGAGGACGCGGGCCAGCTGGGCGTTGTTGCCGAGGCTCGGATGCGCGTCCAGGGGCAGGTGGTAGGCGTACAGGTTGAGGTCGTTCTTCAAGGCCAGTGCCATGCGGGTACGGCGCGTGCCGATGACGCGACGGTCTTCGTTGCGCCACATCCAGCCGTGGTGGACCAGCACCGCGTCGGCGCCGCGCTCGACGGCGATGCGCAACAGGGCTTCGCTGGCGGTGACACCGGTGATAATGTGTCCGACTTCGGATCGGCCTTCCACCTGCAGCCCATTGGGGCAGTAGTCTTTGAAACGCGCGGCTTGCAGGGTGTCGTCCAGCCAGGCGGCCAGGACGTGGGAGTCCACTTTACTCATTGCTAGTCCTATCAGAAACATGCGCCGATATTGGCTGATCTTCGCTCAGGCCGTCACGGTCTGCCTGGGTATTCTATTCGTCGTCACCACCTTGCGGCCGGATCTGCTGCGGTTGGGCGGGCCCGCCGCCACGTCGGGCGCGACCGCGCCGCGGGCGGCAACGGCGCCGGGAACGGCCGCGTTGCGCGCCGCCACGGGGCCGGTGTCATATGCCGACGGCGTGGCGCGGGCGGCGCCGTCGGTGGTCAACGTCTATACCACCAAGCACGTGGACGTGCCCCTGGTGCCGCTGCCGGACGACCCCATCCTGCGCCAGCTGTTCGGCCAGGTGCCGGGAGTGAGCCGGCGCCAGGCCAGTACCAGCCTGGGGTCGGGCGTGGTGGTCAACCAAGATGGCTATGTGCTGACCAATTATCACGTAGTGCAGGCCGCCGACGCCATCGAGGTGGCGCTGGCCGATGGGCGCAAGGATTCGGCCAAGGTGGTGGGCGCGGACCCGGACACCGATCTGGCGGTATTGAAGCTGGCGACCTTGCGCAACCTGCCGGCGGCCACCCTGGCGCCGGACGGCGGCCTGCGCGTGGGCGATGTCGTGCTGGCGATCGGCAATCCGTTCGGCGTGGGCCAGACCACCACGCAGGGGATCGTGTCGGCGCTGGGCCGCAACGGCCTCGGCCTGAATACCTACGAGAACTTCATCCAGACCGATGCGGCGATCAACCCGGGCAACTCGGGCGGCGCGCTGGTCGATGCGCGCGGCAACCTGGTGGGGATCAATACCGCGATCTACTCCGAATCGGGCGGGTCGATGGGTATCGGCTTCGCCACGCCGATCGATATCGCGCGCAAGGTGATGGACGAGATCGTCAAGACCGGCGGCGTCAAGCGCGGCTGGCTGGGCGTGGAACCGCAGGACCTGACAGCCGAGCTGGCGCGCGCTTTCCAGATGGGCCGCAACGCCCGCGGCGTGATCATCGCGGGAGTGCTGCGCGATGGCCCCGCCGCCAAGGGAGGATTGCGGGTCGGCGACATCGTGCAGACGGTCAACGGCAAACCGATGCTGGACACCTCGGGCTTGCTGGCCGAGATCGCGCAGTTGACCCCGGGGCAGCGCGCCACGCTGGGTGTGCTGCGCGGCGGCAAGATCGCCGAGGTGGCGGTGGTGGTGGGGACGCGGCCGGGCCTGCCGCGATGACGCGGTGGCCGGCGGCCGCCGCGCGCCGGCCATGCCGGATGGGCCGCTAGCGGACCTGGGGCTGGCGGGACGCGACCTGGCGGCGGGGCCGGCAAGGCGCGTCGAGCACCAGGCGCACCACCTGCAGCACGCGCTTGCGCGTGGCCTCGGGCTGGTGCCGCAGCAGCGCACAGATTTCGGCGCAATAGGCATCGGATTGCTCGTCCTGGTGCGGCGGGGATGCGTCAGCGGCCTGCGCGACCATGCCGTCCGCCAGCCAGGGCACCTGGGTGTCCAGCGCGCGCGCCAGCCGCTGCAGGGTGGCGCGGGTCGGCGCGTAGCGTTCTTCGCGGGTGAGGATGCGGTGGATGCAGGACTGCGGCACGCCGGAGATGCGGGCGAGCTGGTTCTGGCTTTTGATGCCGCGCCACCGCATCAGGGTGCGCAGGCGTAGGGCGAGCGACATGGCTGCAATGTAAGTTTGCAGTCGATGCGGGACAAGCGGAAAGCGTCCGCTTGTGGAAAATCGGGGGCGCGCGGCCCCCGTTTGCGCCAGCGCGCCGCGGCTTCAGTGGCGCTCGGTCAGCGAACCGTCGCCCGCGGTGTCATCGGCGCTGGGTTTGGGCGTGACCATGCGCGCGCAGATCAGCCCCAGTTCATACAGCAGGCACAGTGGCACCGCCAGCATGAACTGGCTGACCACGTCGGGCGGCGTCACCACCGCGGCGATGATGAATGCGCCCACCACCACGTAGCCGCGCGCGCTTTTGAGCTTGGACAGTTCCACCACGCCCATGCGCACCAGCAGCACCACCGCCACCGGCACCTCGAAGGTGATGCCGAACGCCATGAACATGGTCATGACGAAGCTCAGGTAGGCCTCGATGTCTGGCGCCGGCGTGATCGATTGCGGCGCGAAGGTGGCGATGAAGTGGAAGACCGTGCGGAACACCACGAAATAGCAGAACGCCATGCCCGCGATGAACAGCAGCGTGCTGGAAATGATCAGCGGCAGCGCCAGGCGCTTTTCGTGCTTGTACAGGCCGGGGGCGACGAAGGCCCAGGCCTGGTACAGCACTACCGGCAGCGCCAGGATGAACGCCGCCATCATAGTGACCTTGACCGGCACCATGAAGGGCGTGATGACGCCGGTGGCGATCATGCGCGTGCCCTGGGGCAGCGAGGCCAGCATGGGCTGGGCCAGCACGTCGTAGATGGCGGACGCGCCGGGGTAGATGAACAGAATGATGAACACCACCACCACCGCGCCGACGGCGCGCAGCAGGCGGGTGCGCAGTTCGACCAGGTGGGAGATGAAGCTTTCCTGCTGGCCGTCTTCTTGGGAGGCGTCCTGGGTCACGTTGTCGTTCCGGAGGGCGTGGCGGGCTTGGCGGCCGGCGGAGGATCGCTGGCGGCGGGCGCGTGGGCCGCGGGCGCCGGGGCGGGCGCGGGTTGCGGGGCGGGAGC
>NZ_CADIJV010000043.1 GCF_902859765.1 Achromobacter pulmonis | reverse complement strand
CGCTGCCGCCGAAGGCGAAGATCACCGCGTTGGTGTGCAGCGGGCGCAGGCGGCCGTAGCTGAGCCAGGCGGTGTCGAAATTCAACTGAGGCCAAATCAGCTGCGCGGCGAGAAAAACGCCCACAGCCATGCCGACAATGCCCCAGACCACCGTCATGAGCGCGAACTGCCTCACGATCCTGTAGTTGAAGGTGTCGGCCTTGCTTGCGATTGCGGCGCAATCGTTCATCACCCTTCCCCCAAAACAAAAAGAAACAAGTAGCTCCAGGTTTCAATGATGGGGGGTCGGGAGTGAACCGGGGTTGATGTGCGTCAAACCCTGTTAGGCGCGCGGGGGAACCCGCTGTGGCGGCGCAACGTCCATGGCGCGGCGATGGCCGCGCCTGGGCCTGGCAACCGGTTTGCGGCCGCCATCGGCAAGGTTTCGGGTGGAAGGCGCTAGCCGCGCGAGGCCGGACCGCTGTCGTCGTCGCGCAGGATGGCGATGCCGGCGTTGTCGGTGTCGTCGTACTGGCCGTTGAATACCGCCCACCACAGCGACACGCCGATGGCCAGCACGAACAGCAGCGACAAGGGCAGCAGCAGGTAGAGGATGGTCATGGCGCGGCCCCCAGCGCATCGCCGGGCGCCTGGCTGCCCGACCAATCGTGGCGCGACAGCCGCCACGAGTTGTACGCCACCGCCAGCGACGACACCAGCATGGTGATGGCCGCCAGCCAGGGCGTGACCCAGCCCACCAGCGCCAGCGGCGTCATCAGCAGGTGCCAGACCAGTGAACCGTGCAGGTTCTGGCGCGCCTTGCGTTGCGCCGCGGCCAGCAGCGCGTCCAGGGCCGATTCGGGCATGGACGGCTGCGCCGCCAGCGCCGCGTGGGCCGAAGCCATGGCGGTGGGCACCGCCATCGACATGGCACAGGGGCAGCTCATCACCAGCAGCGCCACCATCACCGGGATGCTGTGGGCCGGGTCGATATCGGCCCAGACCACCGCCGCGCCCAATGCCAGCGCCACCTGCGCCATGACGAAGCGCGACGCCAGCCGGTCGGCGCCGGCCCCCAGCACCAGGCGCTGGGCCTCGACCCGGGCGTGCCGCTGGCCCCCGGCGATGCCGCCGAACGACTGGCGCGCGCACAGTTCCAGGTAGCGCGCCGTCAGCAGGAAGGCGACGAACATGGTGACCGAATCGAAATAGACCTCGCCGCGGCCGGTATAGGTGGCATGCACGCTGGGCAGGAACGCGGCCACGATGCCCAGCGCCACCGGCACGTCCATGCCGGCGCGCCCCTGGCGCAGGTTGGCGCCGGCGTGGCGCCAGATCGGCCAGGCCGAATACAGCACCACCGGCACCGTCAGCGCCAGGCTGGCCCAGTTCATCAGCACGATGGCCCAGTCGAGCGTATCCAGCGCGTCCTTGGGGATGCCCTCGTGGCGCAGGTAGCCGGGCCAAGCGAACATCATCACCTGCATCATCGCCAGCCACGCCAGCGACAGGCGCACCAGCGCGTGCCGGCGCTGTTGGCGGTCGGCCTCGGGCAGGGACGGGGGAACGGCGAAGATGGATTTGGCTCGCATGGGCCGATGCTACCCAGCGCCAGGCGCGACCGCCTTGACCTGGATCAAGGCGCTTCCGCCGCTTTGCCCGGGCGCGGCGGCGCTCAGGGCCGCTGCGCGCGCAGCACGGCCACCACCGCGCCCATCAGGGTATCGAGCTCGTCCGGCGCGATGGTCAGCGCCGGCGTCAAATACACCACATTGCCGAACGGCCGCACCCAGACGCCGGCCTCGACCAGGCGCCGCTTCAGCGCCTCGCGGTCGCGGACGCCGTCCAGTTCGACCACGCCGATGGCGCCCAGCACCCGCACATCGCGCACCCAGGGCAGTTGGCGGCAAGGCGCCAGCCCTGCCGCCAGCGCGCCCGACAAGGCCTGCGCCTGGGCCAGGCGCGGTTCGGCCTCGAACAGATCGAGCGAGGCATTCGCGGCGGCGCAGGCCATGGCATTGCCCATGAACGTGGGGCCGTGCATCAGCGCGTGCGCCGGCTCGTCCGACCAGAAGGCGTCGAACACCCGGTTGCTGGCCACGGTGGCGGCCAGCGGCAGGGTGCCGCCGGTCAGGGCCTTGGACAAGGTGATGATGTCGGGCCGCACGCCGGCCTGCTCGAACGCGAACATCGTGCCGGTGCGGCCGAAGCCGGTGAAGATCTCGTCGAAGATCAGCAACAGGCCGTGGCGGTCTGCCAGTTGGCGCAGCCGCCGCAACACCTGGGCGTCGTGCAGCAGCATGCCGCCGGCGCCCTGCACCAGCGGCTCGACCAGGATACCGGCCAGTTGCGGCCCGCGGCTTTCCAGGAAGGCGTCGAGCCGGGCCATGGCGTCTTCGTCGCGCGGCAGGTCGACAATGTCATGCTCGGCCAGCATGCCGCGAAACAGGCTGTGCATGCCCTCGTCCGGATCGCATACGGCCATGGTGCCGAAGGTGTCGCCGTGATAGCCGCCGCGGAACGCGACGAAGCGGCTGCGGCCGCGCTCGCCCTGGTTGAGCCAGAACTGCACCGCCATCTTCATGGCGACCTCCACCGCCACCGAGCCGGAATCCGTGTAGAACACCCGGTCCAGCCCCGGCCCCAGCAGGTCCGCCAGGCGCCGCGCCAGGGTCAGGGCGGGCTCGTGCGTCAGGCCGCCGAACATCACGTGCGGCATGGCCTCCAACTGCGCCCGCAGCGCCTGGGCGATGTGCGGGTGGTTGTAACCGTGGCAGGCGGTCCACCAGGACGCCACGCCGTCGATCAATTGGCGGCCGTCGGCCAGTTCCAGGCGGCTGCCATGGCTGCGCACCACCGGCAGCGGCGGCGTGGCCGTCTTCATCTGGGCGTAAGGCTGCCAGATGTGCCGCTGGCCCCGGGCCATCCAGTCAGGAGTCTGCATGTTTCACCTCCACTACAATGGCCCGCATTCTACGGCCGCGGGCCTGACGGCGCTGTTAACGGCCGCGACCCGCGGGCGCGGCGCCCCGCCGCCGTCCGCCGCAGGAAATCGTCATGTCCAAGCTGGATCCCCTCTTCTCTTCCGCCCTGGCCGAGGCCGAATCGCGCCGCGTCCGCCGCCGCCTGCGCAGCGCCACCGCCGCGCCCGCCGGCCGCATCGCGCTCGATGGCGCGCCGGCCCTGAACTTCTCCAGCAACGATTATCTGGGCCTGTCCAAGCACCCGCTGCTGATCGAGCGTTCGCGCGAATGGACCGCGCGCCACGGCAGCGGCGCGCAGGCCTCGCGGCTGGTGTGCGGCAATCTCGACCTGCACGAACAGGTCGAAGCCAAGCTGGCGCGCCTGAAAGGTACCGAGGCCGCGCTGCTGCTGGCCTCCGGCTGGCAGGCCAACGCCGCCGTGCTGCCGGCCCTGCTGCGCGCGGCCGCCAGCCAGGGCGAAGTGCAGGTCTACGCCGACAAGCTCAATCACGCCAGCCTGCACCACGGTTGCCAGGCGGCCGGCGCGCGGCAGATCCGCTTTCGCCACAACGACCTGGACCACCTCTAAAGCCTGCTGGCGGCTCGCGCCGGGCCGGCGGCCGCGCCCGCCGTGCGCTTCATCATCACCGAAAGCGTCTTCAGCATGGACGGCGACCGCACCGACGTGGCGCGGCTGGCCGCGCTGGCCGAGCGCTACCAGGCCTTCGTCTACCTGGACGAGGCCCACGCCACCGGCGTGCTGGGGCCGGGCGGCATGGGGCTGGCCGGGCTGGCGCCGGGCGGCATCGACCTGGCCATGGGGACCTTCAGCAAGGCGCTGGGCGGCTTCGGCGCCTACGTGGCCGGCTCGCGCGCGCTTTGCGACTACCTGGTCAACGCCTGTTCCGGCTTCATCTACACCACCGCCCTGCCACCGGCGGTGCTGGGCGCCATGGACGCCGCGCTCGACCTGGTGCCGACGCTGGACGCCGAACGCGCCCGGCTGGCGGCCTCGGGGCAGCGCCTGCGCGCCGCGCTGCGCAGCCTGGGCGTGGACACCGGCGGCTCTTCCACCCAGATCGTGCCCACCATCGTCGGCGACGCGGCCCGCGCCCTGGCGCTGGCGGCAACGCTGGAACAGCGCGGCCTGCTGGCCGTGGCGATCCGCCCGCCCACGGTGCCGGCTGGCACCAGCCGCCTGCGCATCGCCCTGAGCGCGGCGCATCGCGACGCCGACATCGACCAACTGATAGACGGCCTGACGGCCACGCTCGCCTGATGCCTGCCTTGGATTGCCCCATCCGCCCCACCCTGCTGTTCGTGCACGGCTGGGCCTTCGATGCCGCGTTCTGGACGCCGCTGGCCGCCGCGCTGGCCGACTGGCCCCAGGCCGTGGCCGATGCCGGCTATTTCGGCCCGGCCCACGCCCCCACGCTGGCAGGCCCGGTGCTGGCCATCGGCCACTCGTTCGGCGCGCTGCAGCTGCTTGGCGATGCGCCGCCCGGCTGCCTGGGCCTGGTGGCGATCAACGGCTTCGCCCGCTTCGGCGCGGCCGGCGATTTCCCGCAAGGCGTGCCGGCGCGCATGCTGGACCGCATGCTGAACCGGCTGGCGACCCAGCCCGAAGCGGTGCTGCGCGATTTCCGCCAGCGCTGTGGCGATACCACCGCCTTCGGCGCGCCCCGGGTCGAACCGCTGGCGCGCGACCTGCGGACCCTGCGCGACGCCGACCGGCGCCCGGCCCTGGCGACGCTGCCGATGCCGCTGCTGGCATTGGCGGGCGCGGCCGATCCGATCGCGCCCGCGCCGATGACGACCGCGGGCTTCGGCGCCACGGCCGAAATCCATTGGCGCGAGGACGGCGGCCACCTGCTGCCGCTGACCGACAGCGACTGGTGCGCGCAGCGCATCCGCGCCTTCCTGACCCGCGTGGCGCCTGCCGCATGAGCGCCGATCCGCGCAACGCCCGGGTCGGGGCGCGCTTCGGCGCCGCCGCCGCCCGCTACGACGACCACGCCCCCGCCCAACGCATCACCGCCCAGCGGCTGGCCGACGCGATCGGCCGGCTGCCGCTGCCGCCGCGCCCGCGCATCCTGGAGATCGGCTGCGGCACCGGCCTGTTGACGCAGGCCCTGGCCGCCCGGCTGGGCCCGGCGGACTGGACCGTCACCGACATTTCCCCGGCCATGCTGGCGCGGGCGCGGCAGGGGCCGGCGCTGCCCGGCACCGCCCGCTACCAGTTGCTGGATGGCGAACGTCCCGACGGCCTGCCCGGCGGCTACGACCTGATCTGTTCCAGCCTGGCGGTGCAATGGTTCGGCGACCTGAATGCCGGCCTGGGGCGCCTGGCCAGGTTATTGGCGCCCGGCGGCCACCTGGCCGTGGCCACGCTGGCCGACGGCACCTTCGCCGAATGGCGCGCCGCCCATCACGCCATCGGCCTGGCCGCGGCCACGCCGGCGTATCCGCCACCCGGCGCCATCCGTCCGGCCATGGCCGATCTGGCCGGTGGCGTGCTCAGCGAACGGCTGATACAAAACCATCCTGACGGCCTGCATTTTCTCAAGGCGCTCAAGGGCATCGGCGCCACCGCGCCGGCGCCCGGCACGGCGCCGCTGGGCCCGGCCGCGCTGCGGCGGGTACTGGCGCAGTTCGACCAACAAGGCGCCACGGTGACCTACCACCTGGCCTATGGAATGTGGAAAAACATGACTGACTCCCCCGCCCAAGGCGTATTCGTCACCGGCACCGACACCGGCATCGGCAAGACCCTGGTCTCGGCCATCCTGGCGCGCGCCTGGAACGCCGACTACTGGAAACCGGTGCAGACCGGCGTGGCCGAGGAACCGGGCGACACCGACACCGTCGCCCGCCTGGCGCAACTGCCGCCCGAGCGCCTGCATCTGCCGGCCTACGTACTGCAGGCGCCGCTGTCGCCCTGGGCCGCCGCGCCGCTGGAAGATGCGGAAATCGACGCCACCGCTATCGTGCCGCCCGCCACGGCCGCGCCGCTGATCGTCGAAGGCGCTGGCGGCCTGTATGTGCCGATCGACGACAGCCACATGATGATCGACCTGATCGCGCGCCTGGGCCTGCCGGTGGTGCTGGCCGCGCGCAGCGGCCTGGGCACCATCAACCACACCCTGCTCAGCCTGGAAGCGCTGCGCCGCCGCGCCATCCCGGTGCTGGGCGTGATCATGAGCGGCACGCTGTCGGCCGGCAATCGCGAGGCCATCGAGCGCTTCGGCAACGTGCGGGTGCTGGCCGAGATCCCGCCGCTCGAACGGGTGGACGCGGCCGCCGTCGAGGCGCTGGCGCGCAACCTGCCGCCGCTGGATGAATGCCTGGCGGCGATGCGCGCCGCGGGCTGACGGCGCCAACCGCTGGCGCCAAAAAAAGAGGGTGCCCGAAGGCACCCTGAATCCACCCTACAACAGCACTACAACTGCAAAATCAATCCCGTCCGGCTCAGGCGGCCTTCTGCTCCTTGCCGTGTTCGAACTGCGCTTCCTCGGTCGAGCCGGTCAGCGCGGTGGTCGAGGACTGGCCGCCCTCGATGGTCTGCGTGACGGCGTCGAAATAGCCAGTGCCCACTTCGCGCTGGTGCTTGACGGCGGTGAAGCCCAGCTCGGCGGCGGCGAACTCCTTCTGCTGCAGCTCGACGAAGGCACTCATCTGGCGGCGGGCGTAGCCGTGGGCCAACTCGAACATGCCGTAGTTCAGCGCGTGGAAGCCGGCCAGCGTGATGAACTGGAACTTGTAGCCCATGGCGCCCAGCTCACGCTGGAACTTGGCGATGGTGGCGTCGTCCAGGTTCTTCTTCCAGTTGAACGACGGCGAGCAGTTGTACGCCAGCAGCTTGCCCGGGAACTGGCGATGGATCGCGTCGGCGAACTTACGGGCGTATTCCAGGTTGGGCGTGGACGTTTCGCACCAGATCAGGTCGGCGTACGGCGCGTAGGCCAGGCCGCGCGAGATCGCCTGGTCGATACCGGCGCGGGTGCGGAAGAAGCCTTCCACGGTGCGCTCGCCGGTGATGAACGGGCGGTCGTTTTCGTCAACGTCGCTGGTCACCAGGTCGGCGGCGTCGGCGTCGGTGCGGGCCAGCAGCACGGTGGGCGTGCCCATCACGTCGGCCGCCAGGCGCGCCGAGACCAGCTTGGCCACGGCTTCGCGGGTCGGCACCAGCACCTTGCCGCCCATGTGGCCGCACTTCTTCACGGACGCCAACTGGTCCTCGAAGTGCACGCCGGCGGCGCCGGCCTCGATCATGGCCTTCATCAATTCAAACGCGTTCAGCACGCCGCCGAAACCGGCTTCGGCGTCGGCCACGATGGGCGCGAAGAAGTCGATGTAGCCCTCGTCGCCGGGGTTCTTGCCTTCCATCCACTGGATCTGGTCGCAGCGGGTCAGCGAATTGTTGATGCGGCGCACGACCTGCGGCACCGAGTTGGCCGGGTACAGCGACTGGTCGGGGTACATCTCGCCGGCCAGGTTGGCGTCGCCGGCCACTTGCCAGCCCGACAGGTAGATGGCCTTGAGGCCAGCCTTGACCTGCTGCATGGCCTGGTTGCCGGTCAGGGCGCCGAGCGAATTCACGAAAGGCTCGCTATGCAGTTGTTCCCACAGGCGGGTCGCACCACGACGGGCCAGGGTGTGCTCGACCGCGATGGAGCCGCGCAGGCGGATGACATCCTCGGCGCTGAAGTCGCGCTTGATGCCCTGCCAGCGGCTGTTCTCGGCCCAGTCTTTCTGCAGATTGCGGATTTCGGTTTCGCGGTTGCTCATGGTCATGCTCCTTGGTCTATGGCTGAAAAGGCAAAAAGAACTTCGTGTGCATTGCGTGAATCGTTGGAGAAAGTCTATGCCTGTGCTGCGGAGCAATGTGGTCGCGCCTCTTATATAAGAGGAAAAATATTATTGATTTAATTCAATAACTTACGCTGATCATTCCGTATTGCGAAACGCAATTGTCGTCTGTGAAATGGCATCGCGCTGCTGCGCAGCACGAACTTTCACATGCCGGGAGCGGCGTTTCATGATGTGAAAAATGACGGGCTCGGGAGCGCCTACAATGCGGTCATCGCCACGTTTTCCGACACCCCTCCATGACGCTGTCTCACGGCCCGCTGGGCCAGAGCGTGACCTACGTCTCGCAATACGACCCTTCGCTGCTGTTCCCCATCGCCCGCGCCCACAACCGCGAGGCGCTCAACCTGGCGAGCGGCCCGTTGCCGTTCACCGGGGTCGACCTGTGGAACGCCTACGAACTGTCCTGGCTCGACGCCAAGGGCAAGCCGCGGGTGGCGATGGCGACGTTCTCGGTGCCGGCCGACAGTCCCAACATCATCGAGTCCAAGTCGTTCAAGCTGTACCTGAACTCGTTCAACCAGACCCGGCTGGTCAACTCCGCCGCCCTGCGCGGCCGCCTGGAACGCGACCTGAGCGCGGCCGCCGGCGCCCCCGTGGGGCTGGACTTCATCCTGCCGCAGCGCTTCGGCGAGCTGCGGATGGGCGAACTGGACGGTATCTATATAGATAAGCTCGACATCGAGATCGACACCTACGAGCCGGCGCCCGAGCTGCTGCGCACGCGCGCCGGCGACGTGGTCGAGGAAACCCTGTGCTCGCGCCTGCTCAAGTCCAACTGCCCGGTGACCGGCCAGCCCGACTGGGCCAGCGTGCAGATCCGCTACCGGGGCAGGCCGATAGACCGCGAATCGCTGCTGCGCTACGTGATCTCGTTCCGCCAGCACGCCGAATTCCACGAGCATTGCGTCGAGCGCATCTTCACCGACATCATGCAGGCCTGCGCGCCCGAACAATTGACGGTCTACGCCCGCTACACCCGGCGCGGCGGGCTGGACATCAACCCGTGGCGCAGCAACGTCGAGACGGCGCCGCCGGCCGACGTGCGCACCGTGCGCCAGTAACGGCCGGCCCGCGCCTCCGGGCGGAGGGCGCCAGCCGCGACCCGAGCGGGCGGCGTGCGATGCGTCAATGCGCCGTGCTTTGCCGCCGCAAGTGCGCCTCCAGGAAATCGACGCACACCCGCACCTTGGCCGAGGCATTCAGGCGCGCGGGATAGACCGCCCAGATG
This sequence comes from Achromobacter pulmonis, assembly GCF_902859765.1. GTDB lineage: Bacteria > Pseudomonadota > Gammaproteobacteria > Burkholderiales > Burkholderiaceae_B > Achromobacter > Achromobacter pulmonis. Next base: position 22,552 of record NZ_CADIJV010000043.1, on the reverse strand, counting down.
TTGGCCTCCTGGCGGTATTGCGGCAGCACCGGCACCAGCTTGCCGGCGGCGATCAACGGGCCCACGTCCCAGGCCGAACGCAGGATGATGCCGCGCCCGTCCACCGCCCACTGCACCACCATCTCGCCATTGTTGGCCGACAGCGGGCCGCGCACCTTGACGGTGTGCTCGCGCTCGCCGCGCCGCATGCGCCAGACACCGAAGGGGTGGTCGCGTTCCTTGATCACCAGACAATCGTGCGCCGCCAGATCGTCCAGCTTGCGCGGCACGCCGCGCTCGGCCAGGTACGACGGCGCGGCGCACAGCAGCCGGTGGTTGGCGGCCAACTTGCGCGCGATCACGTGCGGCGCGATGTCGTCGCCCACGCGCACGTCCAGGTCGTAGCCCTCGGCCGCCACGTCGACCAGGCGATCGAACACCTCGAAGCGCACCTGCACCGCCGGATGGCGCGATACGAACGTCGACAGCGCCGGCGCCACTACCCGCCGCCCGAAACCGAAGCTGCTGCATATCCGCAGCAAACCGCGCGGCTCGCGGCGCGTGACGCCGACCTCCTCGACCAGGTGCTCGACGTCGTCGAGGATGCGCTGGGCCCAGTGGTAGACGCGCTCGCCCGCCTCGCTCACGACCACGCGCCGCGTGGTGCGGTGGAACAGCGGCGTGCCCAGGCTGGCTTCCAGCAGCCGGATGCGCTTTGTGACGTAGGCGGCCGACATGCCCAGGTCTTCGGCGGCACGGGAAAAGCTGGAGGCGCGCACCACCGCGTTGAACACGCGCAGGTCGGCGGGCAGCAGGTCATTATTCATGATTCGTGCATATTCATTTCACGCGATGGGCCATTGTAGATGGACTGTAGGCACGCCTACCATGGCTGCCATTCCCCGCAACGTGCCCCCTGGCGCGGCGCGGGACGCCTTTTTCCCTTCCCTTTCCAGGCCTCTCCATGTCCCACGTTCACAAAATCGCAGCCATCGCCGGCGACGGCATCGGCAATGAAGTCCTGCCCGAAGGCCTGCGCGCCGTCGAAGCCGCCGCCCGCCGCTTCGGCCTGACGCTGCAGATCGACACCTTCCCCTGGGCCAACTGCGAGTACTACGCGCAGCACGGCGAGATGATGCCGCCGGACTGGAAGGAACAACTGCAAGGCTACGACGCCATCTACTTCGGCGCGGTCGGCTGGCCCGCCACGGTGCCGGACCACGTCTCGCTGTGGGGCTCGCTGCTGAAGTTCCGCCGCGAGTTCGATCAATACATCAACCTGCGCCCGGTGCGCCTGTTCGACGGCGTGCCCTGCCCGCTGGCCGGCCAGCGTCCCGGCGACATCGATTTCTTCATCGTGCGCGAAAATACCGAGGGCGAGTACACCAACCTGGGCGGGCGCCTGTTCAGCGGCACCGATCGCGAAATCGTGATCCAGGAATCGGTCTTCACCCGCCACGGCACCGACCGGGTGATGCGCTACGCCTTCGAGCTGGCCAACCGCCGCCAGCGCAAGCAGCTCACGGTCGCCACCAAGAGCAATGGCATCGCCATCAGCATGCCCTGGTGGGACGAGCGCGCCGACGCCGTCGGTCAGCAGTATCCGGACGTCAAGACCGACAAGCAGCACATCGACATCCTGGCGGCGCGCTTCGTGCTGCAGCCGCAGCGCTTCGACGTGGTGGTGGCCTCCAACCTGTTCGGCGACATCCTGTCAGACCTGGGCCCGGCCTGCACCGGCACCATCGGCATCGCCCCTTCGGCCAACCTGAATCCGGAACGCGCCTTCCCCTCGCTGTTCGAGCCGGTGCACGGCTCGGCGCCCGACATCTACGGCCAGGGCATCGCCAACCCCATCGCCATGATCTGGTCGGGCGCGCTGCTGCTGCAATTCCTGGGCAGCCAGGACGCGCATGACGCTATCCTCGCGGCCATCGAACACTGCCTGAAGGAGGGTCCGCGCACGCCGGACCTGGGCGGCCAGGCCCGCACCGAGGACATCGGCCGCGCCATCGCCGCGCACATCGAAGCGCACGGCTGATCCCGGGCGCGACGAGCGCCCTCCTCGCCGGGAAGGCGGCGAATCCGCCGTCCTCAAAGCAGAACGCCGCCCGAGGGCGGCATTCAGCTTGCGGCGATGGCGCGCGGCGGACGCGTCAGGAACGCGCCGGCACCGCGGCGGCGGGACCCCCCCGGCGCGCCTGCACCGCGATCCACTGCGCCAACAGCGCGGCGGCGGCGAACGCCACGCCCGCGCCGATCCACGGCCCCTGGCGCATGCCGGCATCCAGCAGCAGGCCGAAGGCCAGCGGCCCCAGCGCCGAGCCCACGTCCATGCCCGAGTACACCAGGCCATAGACCGAGCCGGTCGAACCCTTGGGCGTCACGCGCCGGATCAGCATGTCGCGCGACGGCGCGGCCACGCCCGAGCAAAAGCCGGCCAGCGCCACCACCGGCGCGGCGAACAGCGCCGGCACCAGGCCCAGCGCCAGCACCACCAGCGTCAGGCCGGCCAGGATCAGCGCCACCATCACCGTGCGCTCGGTGCGCGGGTTGGCCGACACCAGGAAGCCGCCGGCCGCCATGCCCACGGCCGATGCCACCATGTAACCGGACAGCGCCGAGCTGGCCGCCACCTTGGACAGGTCGTACAGCTGGCCCAGCAACGGGATGGTGTAGTTCTGCACCGACGACAGCGCAATCGAGGTGCAGGCGAAGAACAGGAAGGCGCCCCAAAGCGCCGGCCGCGACAGCAGCGTCGCGAGCGTCGTCAGCACGCCTTCCTGCGGCTTGGGCGCCAGGCGCGCGCCGGCCCTGGCGTCACCGGCCTGGACCGGCTCCGCCCCGCCCAGCAGGTGGCGGCCCAGCACGGTCAGCAGCAGCACGCAGGCCACCAGCGCGGCGGCGCTGTAGGCCGCCACGCGCCAGTTGGCCAGCAGCGTGATCGAGGTCATGAATACCGGCGTCAGGGCCCAGCCCAGGTTACCGGTCAGGCCGTGCGCCGAAAAGGCATGGCCCAGGCGCGGCGCGGTGATGCGGTGGTTGATGATGGAATAGTCGGCCGGGTGGAACACCGAATTGCCGATGCCGCCGACCACGGCCGCCGCCATCAGCATGGGGTAACCGCTGGCCGAGCCGATCAGCACGCCCGACAGCACGAAACACGCCAGGCCGAACCACAGCACCGGCCGCGCGCCGATGCGATCCACCACGAAGCCGGACGAGGCCTGGCCGATGCCCGAGACCACGTAAAAGGTCGACACCAGCAGCCCGAGCCGGGCGAAATCCAGCCCGAATTCGTTGCCGAGCGAGACATACAGGGAGGGCAACACCAACTGGAAGAAGTGCGACGAGGCGTGGGCCACGCCGATCAGCAGGATGATCTGCCAGTCGCGCCGGCGGACGGCGGCGTCCGAGGCCGGGGAGGATGCAGCGGTAGTCATGGCGCAAAACCGCGGGCAGCGGCGAAAAGCGGCCGTCCCATGGATGGCGCGCGGGTTGTCTCCGGCAACGTCCGGCCGGGCCGGCGTTGTCTCTGTGGCGAATGCGGCGCGGGGCCGTGCCGGCGGCGGGATGACCCACCGGCCGGCATCGCTCTTGCTCTGTCGCGGCGGCCCTGCACTCGAGCCGGGCCGCCGTGGATGCTTACTGGGCCTTCTCGCGGATGGCGGGCCAGGCGCGCTGCAGGTAATACAGCATCGACCAGACCGTGAGCACCGCGGCAACGATGATCAGGATGTCGCCCAGCAGCTTGCTGGACACGCCGTAGATCGGCTGGTTGTACAGCAGGCAGGGAATCGCCACCATCTGCGCGGCGGTCTTGAACTTGCCCAGCCGGTGCACCGCCACGCTGGCGCTGGCGCCAATCTTGGCCATCCATTCGCGCAGCGCGGAAATGGTGATCTCGCGGCCAATGATGATCAGCGAGATGAAGGCATCGACGCGGCTCAGGTCCAGCAGCACGATCAGCGCGGCGCAGACCATCAGCTTGTCGGCCACCGGATCCAGGAACGCCCCGAACGCCGACGTCTGGTTCCAGCGGCGCGCCAGCCAGCCGTCGAACCAGTCGGTGAGCGCGGCGATGATGAACGCCCAGGCGGCGAATGTGTCGCGCACCGGCACGGACATCCAGCTCTCGGGCAGGTAGAACAGCCCGACTACCAGCGGGATCATGGCGATACGCAGCCACGTCAGGATGATGGGTACGTTAATTGGCATAGTGTCCGTATGCTACCTCAGCCAGGTGGCGTTGGCTGTCTCGCGGCCATCGACGGGCCGGAAAGTGGCCGGTCTCAGCCGCGCAGCGCCTCATAGATCCGTTCGGCCAGTTCCTCGGAAATCCCGTCCACCGACGCCAGGTCCTCGATGCTGGCCGACGCCACGCCCGAAAAACCGCCGAAACGGGCCAGCAGGCGCTGCCGGCGCCGCGCCCCGACCCCTTCGATCTCCTCCAGCCGCGACACGTTGCGGGTCTTGGCGCGGCGCGCGCGCATGCCGGTGATGGCAAAGCGGTGCGCCTCGTCGCGCACCTGGGCGATCAGCATCAGCGCGGCGGACTCGCCGCCCAGCGCCACCGGCGGGCGGCCGTCGGCGAACACCAGGGTTTCCAGGCCGACCTTGCGCCCTTCGCCCTTGGCCACGCCCACCAGCGCCTGGATGTCCAACCCCAGCTCGGCAAATACCTGGCGCGCCACCTCGACCTGGCCCTTGCCGCCATCGATCAGCACCAGCCCGGGCATCTGGGCCTCGCCGTCGGCCACCTTGGCGAAGCGCCGCGTCAGCACCTGGCGCATGGCGGCGTAGTCGTCGCCCGGGGTGATGCCGGCGATGTTGTAACGGCGGTACAGCGACGGCTGCATGTCGTGGTGCTCGAACACCACGCAGGACGCCTGGGTGGCCTCGCCAGCGGTATGGCTGATGTCGAAGCACTCGATGCGCAGCGCATCCAGCGCCGCCTCGTCGGTATCCAGGTCCAGCGCCTCGGCCAGCGCCAGCGTGCGCGCGGCGCGGGCGCCCGATTCGGTCAGGGCGCGCGCCAGCGCCATCTCGGCATTCTTCTGCGCCTGTTCCAGCCAGGCGCGGCGCGCCCCTTGCGGCCGCGTCAGCACGCGCGACGGCCGGCCGCCGGCCTGCTCGACCAGCAGGTCGATGAGGCCGGCGTCGGGCAGCGCGTGCGAACAGACCAGCACCGGCGGCAGCGCGTTGTCGGTGTAGTGCTGGGCCACGAAGGCTTCCAGCACCTGCGGCGCGGCCTCGCCTTCGGCGTGGGTCGGAAAGAACGGCTTGTCGCCCAGATGGCGCCCGCCGCGCACCATGGCCAGGTTGACGCAGACCTTGCCGCCGGCGATGGCGACGGCGACGATGTCGGTGTCCTCGCCGCTGACGTTTTCCATGGTCTGCTGGTGCAGCACCCGCGCCAGCGAACCCATCTGGTCGCGCAGCGCGGCCGCTTCCTCGAAGCGCAGCGCCTCGGCGGCCGCCAGCATGCGGGCCTCGATCTCACCCATCACGTCCTTGGCCTCGCCGTTCAAAAAGCGCACCGCGCGCTGCACGTCCGACGCGTAGTCGGGCGCCGCGATGGCGCCGACACAGGGCGCCGAGCAGCGGCCGATCTGGTGCAGCAGACAGGGCCGGGAACGGTTGGCGAACACCGTGTCCTCGCAGGTGCGCAGGCGGAACACCTTCTGCAGGATCTGGATGGTCTCGCGCACCGCCCAGGCATTCGGGTACGGGCCAAAGTACTGGCCGCGCTTGTTGGTGGCGCCGCGGTAATAGGCGATACGCGGCCAGTCGTGGCCGGTGATCAGCAGATAGGGGTAGGACTTGTCGTCGCGAAACAGAATGTTGTAGCGCGGCTTCAGGCTCTTGATGAGGTTGTTTTCCAGGATCAGCGCCTCGGCCTCGGAGCGCGTGACGGTGACCTCCAGCCGCGCCACCTTCGCCACCATCTGGGCGATGCGCGGGCTGGCCAGGTTCTTCTGGAAATACGACGAGACGCGCTTTTTCAGGTCGCGCGCCTTGCCGACATACATGACCTCGCCGGCCGCATCCAGGTGCCGGTAGACACCCGGCAGATGCGGCAGGTCAGCCAGGAACGATTTGAGATTGAAGTCGTCGGGCATTCTGGTAACGGCTTTCGGCCTGCAGGGCGTCCCAGTCGGGCGCATCGAAACGCGGCATCAGGCGGCGGATGCGGGCCACCGACTCGGGCGCGTGGTCGAATTCGAGCCGCGCCAGCAGCTCGTCGGCCAGGTCGGGCCGGTTGCACACCAGCACCATGTCGCAGCCGGCGCCCAGCGCGGCCTGCGCGCGCGCCAGGATGTCGCCGGCAACCGAGGCGCCTTCCATGGTCAGGTCATCCGAGAACACCACGCCATCGTAGCCCAGGCGGGTGCGCAGGATATCCTGCACCCAGCGCTTGGAGAAACCGGCCGGGTGCTTGTCGACCTTGGGATAGATGACGTGCGCCGGCATCACCGACGGCAGCACGGCGTCGCCCAGCCAGGCGTAGGGCGCGGCGTCGTCTTTCAGGATGCGTTCGAGCGGACGCGGGTCGACCGGGATCTCGTGGTGCGAATCCGCGCCAACGAAACCATGTCCCGGAAAATGCTTGCCGCAGGCCGACATGCCCGCCAGCGCCAGGCCCTGGATCAGCGCGCGCGACAGCATCGTCACCACCCGCGGATCATGGTGGAAGGCACGGTTGCCGATCACCTTGCTGACGCCGTAGTCCAGGTCCAGCACCGGCGTGAAGCTCATGTCCACGCCGCAGGCGCGCAGCTCGGCGGCCAGCACGTAGCCGGCTTCGGTTGCCAGGCGCATGGCGGTCAGCGGATCGCGGTCCCACAGCGCGCCCAGGTCGCGCATCGCCGGCAGCGGCGTGAAGCCGTCTTCGCGGAAGCGCTGCACCCGGCCGCCCTCATGGTCGACCAGGATCAGCAGGCGCTCCTTGCGCGCCTTGTGGATCTGGCGGGTCAGTTCGGTCAGTTGGCGGCGGTTCTCGAAATTGCGCGCGAACAGGATCACGCCGCCCACCAGCGGGTGGCGCAGGCGCTTCTTTTCCTGCTTGGTCAGCACGGTGCCGGCCACATCGACCATCACGGGACCGGGCGGCAGCGCCCGGGATTTCTTCTTGGCCATCGGCGTGTCCTTCAGTCTGTGTCTTGCAGGCCGGCCCGCGGGCTCAGGGCTTGCGTTCGACCACCACATAGGCGGCGGCCATGTCGGATTCATCGGTAATGGAAACATGCGCGGCGCCGAAGCGCTGCACATACCATTGCAGCAGTTCGGGCGCGATCACCAGCACCGGCCGGCCGCCCGGCGCGTTCAGCGTCTGCACCCGGCGCCAGGTCATGGGCATGCGCATGCCCAGCCCCACGGCCTTGGAAAAAGCCTCCTTGGCGGCAAAGCGCGTTGCCAGAAAGCGCAGGCCGCGCGCCGGATCGCGAGCGCGGCGGGCGTGGAACTTGGCCAGTTCCTCGGGCCCCAGGATCTTCTCGGCAAAGCGATCGCCATGGCGCGCCAGGGCGCGCTCGATGCGGTCGATGCGCAGCAGGTCCATGCCGATGCCGCCGATGGCGGCCGGCGCGGGGACGGCGAGAGGCGGTTCGGGCTGGGGCATCGCTGCGGCGCCGTGAAAAGGGATCGGGCCCGGGCTCAACGGCCGCGCAGCGCTTCCAGGCGGGCCTGCACCATCAGCGCCTTCATGTCGCGCACGGCTTTTTCCCAGCCGTCGAACACCGCCTGCGCCACGATGGCGTGGCCGATGTTGAGTTCGGAAATGCCGTCCAGCGCCGCCACCGGCTTGACGTTGCCGTAGTGCAGGCCATGGCCGGCATTGACGCGCAGGCCGTGGCGCAGCCCTTCGGCCACCGCCGCGCGGATGCGCGCGAGTTCGGCCTCGGCGGCGTCGCCCTCGGCGTCTGCATAGGCGCCGGTATGCAGCTCGATGACCGGCGCGCCGGCGCGGGCGGCGGCCGCGATCTGCGCCGGATCGGGATCGATGAACAGCGACACGCGGATGCCGGTTTCCGTCAACAGGCCGACCGCGTCCGTCACCGCCGACAATGCGCCCGCCACTTCCAGCCCGCCCTCGGTGGTCAGTTCGGTACGCTTTTCCGGCACCAGACAGACGTCGCTGGGCTTGACCGCGCAGGCGATCTCCAGCATCTCGGGCGTGACCGCGCATTCCAGGTTCATGCGGGTGCGCAGCAACGGCCGGATGGCGTAAACGTCGGCGTCCTGGATGTGGCGGCGGTCTTCACGCAGATGCAGCGTGATCAGGTCGGCGCCCGCGTCCTCGGCGCGCAGCGCCGCCGCCACCGGGTCGGGATAGGTCGTGTGACGCTGCTGCCGCAGGGTCGCGACGTGATCGATGTTTACACCAAGTTCTATCATTGCACTTTCGTCGTTTCTTCCCAGCCGCCGCCCAACGCCTTGTAGAGTTCCACACGGTTGATCAGCGCGGCCAGGCCGGTTTGCACCAGCGCCAGCTGGGCATTGAAAAAGTCCACTTGCGCGGTCTGCACCTGCAGATAGCTGTCGATGCCATTGGTATAGCGCAGATTCGACAGTTCCAGCGTGCGCGCCGACGAATCCTGCAGCGCGCGCTGGGCGTCCAGCTGGGCGCCATAGGTGGCCTCGCCGGCCAGCGCGTCCGAGACTTCGCGGAACGCCTGCTGGATGGTCTGCTCGTATTGCGCCACCGCGATGTTGTCGCGCGCCTTGGCCAGGTTCAGGCCTTCACGGATGCTGCCGCCCGCGAACAGCGGCGTGGTGATCGACGGCGAGAAGCTCCAATAGCCCTGCCCGCCCTTGAACAGCGTATCCAGCGACGGGCTGGCCACGCCGAACAGGCCGGTCAGCGAGATGGTCGGGAAGAACGCCGCGCGCGCCGCGCCGATATTGGCATTGGCCGACTTCAGGTTGTTCTCGGCGGCCAGGATGTCCGGGCGGCGCTCCAGCAGGTCGGACGGCAACCCGGCCGGCACGCTGGCCAGCAACTGGTCGCGGCCGAACGGCGCGGGCGCGGGCAAGTCCTCAGGCAACGGCGCGCCCAGCAGCAGCACCAGCGCATTGACGGCCTGGGCCTGGGCCCGGGCCAGCTGCGCCAGGTCGGCCGAGGCCGTATCCAGCAGCGACTTGGACTGGTTCAGGTCCAGCTCGGAAGCGACCCCGCCGTCGAAGCGGCGCTTGACCAGGTTGTACGACTCCTGGCGCGAGGCCAGCGTGCGCTGGGTCAGTTCCAACTGCACTTGCGCCGCGCGCAAGTTGAAGTACGACTGCGCCACCGCGCCGATCAGCGTGATCTGGGTGCTCTTTTGCGCCTGCTCGGTCGACAGGTACTGCTGGTACGCCGCTTCCGACAGGTTGCGCAGGCGGCCGAACAGGTCGATCTCGAAAGTGGTCAGGCCGATGCCGGCCTGGTACGAACTGCTGATCGAGCCAGCCCCCGGCTGGCGCATATTCTCGGGCAGGCGTTGGCGCTGGCCCTGGATGCCGGCGCCGATACTGGGCCATTGCGCGCCGCGCTGCACGCCGTACTGGGCGCGCGCCTCTTCGACCCGCTGCACCGCCACGCGCAGGTCGCGGTTGTTGACCAGCGCCAGTTCGATCAGCCGCTGCAGCCGCGGATCACGGAAGAAATCGCGCCAGCCCAGGCTGGCCGCCGGCGTGCCGGCCTGCGGCGCCACCGCGGCGGCCGGCTGCGTGCCCAGCGATGTCGGCGTGGCGTACGCGCCGTACTGCACCTTGGGCTGGTCCGGCCAGTTGCCGGAGACCGGCGCGTCGGGACGCTTGTAGTCGGGCGCCAGCGAGCAGCCGGCCAACGCCACCGCCACGAAGGCGGACAAGGCGGTCTGTTTGAACATCAGGGCGCTCATTCCTTGCCCTCCTGGCCACCGTTGGGTTGTGCGGGAGCGTCCAGCGGGGTCTGCCCCGCGGCCGCCTTCTTGGCCGCCTGCTCTTCCTCGAACGCGCGCAGCTCGGCGCCCAGCAGGCGCGGGCGGGTCTTGAACAGGCCCAGCACCACCACGAAGAAGGTCGGCACGAAAATCACCGCGAACGGCGTGGCGGCCAGCATGCCGCCCAGCACGCCCAGGCCCACCGCGCGCTGGCTGGCGGCGCCGGCGCCAGTGGCCATGGCCAGCGGCACCACGCCCAGGATGAAGGCCAGCGAGGTCATCAGGATCGGCCGGAACCGCAGGCGCGCGGCTTCCACCGCCGCCTCGTACAAGCCCATGCCGCGGGCGTACTGGTCCTTGGCGAACTCCACGATCAGGATGGCGTTTTTGGCCGCCAGCCCGATCACCGTCACCATGCCCACCTGGAAGTACACGTCGTTGGACATGCCCAGCGCGCTGACCAGCGCCACCGCGCCCAGCATGCCCAGGGGCACCACCAGCATCACCGAGATCGGGATGGCCCAGCTTTCATACAGCGCGGCCAGCACCAGGAACACCACCAGCAGCGACAGGCCCATCAGGATCGGGGCCTGGTTGCCGGCCTGGCGTTCCTGGTAGGACAGCCCGGTCCATTCGTAGCCGAAGCCTTGCGGCAGCTGACCCACCAGCCTTTCCATCTCTTCCATGGCCTGGCCGGTGGTGTAGCCGGCCGCGGCGCTGCCGCCGATGCGCATGGATTCGTAGCTGTTGTAGCGCACCACCTGCACCGGGCCCTGCGACCACTTGGCCGACACGAATGCCGACAGCGGCACCATGCCACCCTGCGCGTTGCGGGCGTTGAGCTTGAGCACGTCGGACAGCTGCATGCGGTACGGCGCATCCGCCTGCACCCAGATGTTCTGCATCCGGCCCAGGTTGGGGAACTTGCTCAGATAGGCAGACCCGACGGCAGTGGAGATCAGCGTGGCCGCTTCGTCGAAGTTGACGCCCAGGGCGGCCGCCTTGTCGCGGTCGATGTCCAGCGTCAGCTGCGTGCCGGCCGACAGGCCGGTCAGGCGCACCTGCGACAGCATCGGGCTCTTCATGGCCATGCCCATCAGTTGCCCGGTGGCCGCGGCCAGCGCGTCGGTGCCGGCCGCGCCGCGATCCTGCAAACGCAGGTCGAAACCGGTGGCGTTGCCCAGCGACGAGATCGCGGGCGGCACCAACGTGAACACCATGGCGTCGTGGATGCCCATCAGTTGCTTCTGGAAGGCATTGAACGCAATGGCGCCGGCCGAATCGCCCTTGCCCTTGCGGTCCTTGAAATCCTTGAGCGTAGTGAATGCGATGGCGGCGTTCAGGCCGTTACCGTTGAAGCTGAAACCCTGCACGGTGATGATGTTCTCGACCGCGGGAATCTGGCGGAAGTAGTCCTCGACTTCCTCGATCACCTCCACCGTGCGGTTGGCGCTGGCGCCGGTGGGCAGTTCGATGTTGCTGATCACGTAACCCTGGTCTTCCTCGGGCAGGAACGACGACGGCAGGCGCAGATACAGCCAACCCAGCAGGATCACCAGCACCAGGAAGGCCAGCATCATGCGGCCGCCCTTGTGCAGGATGCGCGACACCCAGTTCTGGTAGCCGTGCGTGGTGGCGTCGAACTTGCGGTTGAACCAGCCGAAGAAACCCTTCTTCTCGTCATGGTGGCCCTTGGGCACCGGCTTGAGAATGGTCGCGCACAGCGCCGGCGTGAAGGTCAGCGCCAGCAGCGCCGAGAAGAAGATCGACACGGCCATGGCCACCGAAAACTGGCGGTAGATCACCCCCACCGACCCGCTCATGAAGGCCAACGGCAGGAACACCGTCACCAGCACCAGCGTGATGCCGACGATGGCGCCGCTGATCTGCGGCATGGCTTTCTTGGTGGCCTCCTTGGGCGGCAGGCCTTCGGTCGCCATGATCCGCTCGACGTTCTCGACCACCACGATGGCGTCATCCACCAGGATGCCGATGGCCAGCACCATGGCGAACATGGTCAGCACGTTGATCGAGAATCCCAGCGCCAGCATGACCGCGAACGAGCCCAGCATGGCCACCGGCACCACCAGCGCCGGAATCAGGGTGTAGCGCACATTCTGCAGGAACAGGTACATCACCAGGAACACCAGCACCATGGCTTCGGCCAGGGTGTGCAGCACCTGCTCGATCGAGACCTTGACGTAGGGCGCGGTGTCGTAGGGAATGGCGTAGGTGATGTTGCCGGGGAAGTACTTGGACAACTGATCCATCTGCTGGCGCACGCCCTGGGCGGTGGCCAGCGCGTTGGCGTCCGGCGAGAGCACGATGGCGAAGGCGGCCGTCGGCTTGCCGTTCAGGCGGGCGCCGAACTGGTAGTTGTCGGCGCCGACCTCGATGCGGGCGACGTCGCGCAGCAGCACCTTGGAGCCGTCAGTGTTGGCGCGCAGCACGATCTTGCCGAAGCCTTCGACGGTGCTGAGCTGGCCATTGGCCACCACGGTGGCGGTGATGCGCTGCGAATCGGGGTTGGGCGGCGCGCCGATGCTGCCGCCCGACACCAGCACGTTCTGCGAGGAGATGGCCTGGTTGACCTGGGCCATGCTCAGGTTGAAGCCCACCAGCTTGGCCGGGTCGACCCAGATGCGCATGGCGCGCGGCGCCGCGAACAGCTGGAACTGGCCCACGCCCGACACCCGCGACACCGGATTCTGGACGTTGCGGGTGATGTAGTCGGCCAGGGCCGTCTGATCGAGCGAACCGTCGGTCGACGACAGCGTCACGATCATCAGGAAACCGGTACTGGTCTGCTCGTACTTCAGGCCCTGCTGCTGCACCGCGGACGGCAACTGGGCGATGACGTTGGATACCCGGTTCTGCACGTCCACCTGCGCCAGGTCCGGATCGCGCCCGGGCGCGAAGGTGGCGGTGATGGTCGAGGTGCCATAGGAATCGCTCACCGACTCGTAGTAGATCAGGCCTTTGGCGCCGTTGAGCTTGTCCTCGATGATGCTGGTGACCGATTCGGCCACTTCCTTGGCCGACGCGCCCGGATAGGTCGCGGTGATGGTGATGGCCGGCGGCGCCACGTCGGGGTACTGCGAAACCGGCATGTTGGGGATGGCCAGTATCCCCGCCAGCAGGATGAACAGGGCGACTACCCAGGCGAAGATTGGTCGATCAATAAAAAATTGCGGCATGTGGGCTGACTCTGAAAGCGATGCTCACCAAAGAGGAACGCAGCGCGTTGCGCTGCGAGCCGCTTACGATTTCTGCGGGGCCTGTTGCGCCGGTTCGGCCGGCTTGGCCCCCGGCTCGGCCGGCTTGGCGCCGGGCTGCGCCGGCTGGCCGCCCGCGGCGGGCGCGGCGCCCGACTTGTTCCAGGGACTGGCCTGCACCGGCGCGCCGGGACGGATTTTCTGGAAACCCTCGACCACCACGACGTCGCCGGCCTTCAGGCCACTGGTGATGATCCACTTGTCCTTGATCGCACCGCCGGTGGTGACGGGCAACTGTTCGATCTTGTTGTCCTTGACCAGCATCAGGCTCTGCGAGCCATCGGCCGTGCGCTGCAGCGCCTGCTGCGGCACCATCAGGGCCTTGTCGTCCACGCCCTGCTCCAGGCGCACGCGCACGTACATGCCGGGCAGCAGGATGCCATCGGGATTCGGCACCTCGGCGCGCAGGTTGACCTGGCCGGTGCTGGGATCCACGGTGATGCCGGTGAACAGCAGCTTGCCGGCATGGTCATATTCGGAACCGTCTTCCAGCACCACGGTGGCGCGGGCGGCATCCTTGCCCACCTGTTGCAGCTTGCCGCTGGCGAAGGCGCGGCGCAGCGCGGCCAGGTCGGAGGTGGATTGGGTGAAGTCGACGTAGATCGGGTCGAGCTGCTGCACCGTGGCCATCTGCGTGGCCGAGGTGGCCTCGACCAACGCGCCCTCGGTCACCAGCGGCTTGCCGATACGGCCCGTGATGGGCGAGGTGACATCGGTGTAACCCAGGTTGATGGCAGCGTTGTCCTGTGCCGCCTTGGCCGCGGCCACGGTCGCATCGGCCTGGCGGTAGGCCGCCACGGCGTTGTCATATTCCTGCTTGCTGACGGCGTTGGCCTTGACCAGCGGCGCGTAGCGGTCGGCCAGCAGCTTGGCGCTGAACAGGTTGGCCTGGGCCTGCTTGAGCTGCGCCGTGGCCTGATCGTAGGCGGCCTTGTACGGCGCCGGATCGATCTTGAACAGCAGCTGTTTTTCCTTGACGTCGCCGCCCTGTTCGAAGGCGATCTTCTGGACGATACCCGTGACCCGCGCGCGGATCTGGGCATCGCGCACGGCGTCGACCCGGCCGGGCAATTCGGAAATGATGGGAGTACGCTGCGGTTGCACCGTGATGACGCTGACCTGGGGCATGCCAGGGTTCATTTGCGGCTTTTCACCGCACCCCGCCAACAACAGCGCGAGGACGCCCCCGGAAAGAACCAGACCTGAGACACGTTTAGGCGAAAACCGCATTGAAACCCCCGCGAAGTTAACCGCGCCAAGCGACCGCAACAATGTGACGGCGTCTGCCAACCGCCGTGTCCGGTTGCCGAAGGCGGCCGCGGATTCACAGCGGCCGTGTCCGACCGCTGTATTTGACCGCAATAAGCCATTGCGATCAAAGCAAAACCCCGCACCCCGCCAGTGACACGTGAATAGCCCGTTAATGTAACTCAGTTATTGGGGAAATCACCGATTTTCACAGCGGCGAGGGGCCTCGCGAGGGGATTTTGACAACGCCGCTCAGACGTCGGCGACCTCTTGCAGGTTGCCCAGGAAGACATAGCCCACGCCATGCACCGTATGCAGCGGCAGCCGCCCGCCCGCCTGCCGCACCTTGCGCCGCAGCCGGCAGATCGCCACGTTCAAGGCCCGCAGATTGGTGCTCTGGCGCGGCAGCATCAATTCCTCGCGCAGCACCGCAAGTTCTTCACGCAACAGCTCCTTGCGCGGATTGCGCAGCAGGCACTGGAAGCAGGCGCGCTCGACCTCGGTCAGGTCCAGGCGCGTGCCTTGCGGCGTCAGCAGGGTCCAGCCATGGTAGAGCAGGCTCCACCAGCCATCGAGGCGGACGGGAAACTGCCCGGCGGCCAGCGGCGACGGGCCGGTCCCGGCGGCGGCAGGGGTCGGCCGCGGCGCGGAAGCGGACACGAGCGGGCTGGAATGCGGGGCACGGATGGTCATGGCGAAGTCTCCACCGGGACGAGCCACTAGACGAAGGCAGTGGTCGGCACCGGAACAAGGTTTCAAGTCTTGCCGAAAGACTACCGTCGATGCCCCGCTTGTGCGGCGCCACCCCCTGCGAATCAGACAAGTCCGAGCCCCCTGCCGGTCAAGCAGTGCGCTTGCCGTTGCGGTGGATGTCGTGGGCCACGAAGCAGCTATCCTGGGTAGGCCGCGCCAGGACGTCGGGCTTGGCCAGCGTCTGGCGAATATCGGCCAGCCCCGACTCCCAGTGCTCGCGCATGGCCTCGGTGCCGAACTCGTAGTCCTTCGAGAAGCGCTCGCGATGCTTGGCCTCGTAGATCAGGTTGATGATGTTGGTGGCCGGGATCTTGGCCAGCCGGCGGATTTCCGCCAGCTCGGACGCGCCGCGCTCTTTTTCGGGCAGCCGCTCGAGGAGTTGCTGCAAGCAGTGGCGCAGTTTCAGCACGCGCCGCAACTGGTCGGTGACCATGCGGGTACGGCTGGAATACTGGATGTCCTTCTGGCGCTCGGCCACTTCCTCCAGGGAGGTCGGCAGCCCCCCGCGGGCGGGCCACAGATCGACCTGGAAGGCCAGCGTGTCGCGCAGGTTATCGCTGGTCAGCACCTGGGCCAGCGGCGTATTGGACACCATGCCGCCGTCCCAATAATGCTCGCCGTCGATCTCGACCGACGGAAACCCCGGCGGCAAGGCGCCCGAGGCCATGATGTGTTCGGGCCCGAGTGTATGCGTCTGGGTGTCGAAATAAGCGAAGTTGCCGCTGCGCACATTGACCACGCCGAAGCTGGCGCGCACCGCGCCCGAATTGAGCAGGTCGAAATCGATGTACTCGCGCAGGGTCGCCATCAACGGGGTGGTGTCATAGAAACTGGTGGACGCGGCGCCCTTGCCATGCACCCAGTAGGGTGGCGGAAAGCGCGGCTTGAAGAACCCCGGCTGGCCCGAAAACAAAGCCTGGAAGGCCGACAACTGGCCGTTCATGGCGGGCGAACCGAAGCCGAAGGGAATGCCCTCGAACATGCCGGCCAGCGTGTCGCCCCATGGCACCGACGCGAATCCGGCCGGCCGGCAGATGCTTTCCCAGAACCCGCGCAGCCGCTCGACCCGCTCGTCCTCGGGCGAACCGGCGATGATGGCCGCATTGATCGAGCCGATCGAAATGCCGGAAATCCAGTTGGGACGGATGCCCGCCTCGTGCAGCCCCTGGTACACGCCGGCCTGGTAGGACCCCAGAGCCCCCCCGCCTTGTAGCACCAGGGCCACGGTGTCATAGGGCGGCGTTTTGCCGGTATCCGGGGGGGCGGCCTTGCTGCGTGTACTCATGCGGGCTCCTTGCAGAAAACTAGGGCTTGGTCTTGTCCGGCAGTTGCGGCGTGGCGATGCCGGCGCGGAAGGGATACTTGGCGAAGATCTCGGCCACGGCCTTGTCGACGCGCTGCGCCGACGCCGCCATTTCGGGGTTGCGCACCTCGCCGACCGCGACCCCTTCCCACACCAGTTGCTTGCGGCGCGAGTCGATCAGGTCGATATTGAGAGTGCCTTCGGTGTACTGGTAGACGGTGTCGCCCCAGCCATAGCCGGGCCAGCCGCCATAGAAGCCGGAGCGGTAGCCGTAATACGGTCCCATCGGCGGCGGCGCCTCGGTCACCTGGGTTTTTTGCCGCAGCTTGCCGTTGAAGTTGACCAGCAGGTCAGGATCGACGGCGCTGTAGACATAGCCGCGCATTTCCATCTGGCCGCGCGTGGCGTTCTTGAGGCGTTCGGTCAGCAGGGTGCTGTAGCCGGCCTTGTCGGTGCCCAGCGGCGACATGTAGCCGAAGGTCCGGTAGCGGGAGAAATCCGCCTGATGATCGTAGTCGCTCTTGACGGTGGGCCCGGTGGCACAAGCCGCCAGTAGCGCCACCATGGAACCCGATGCCAGCAATTTCAGCGCGTTCATGTCGATCTCCTGGAAGGCGGGGCCGCGAGCGCCCCCTGCGTCTACACCCATCAACACATCCTGAGCGCACCCATAGTGCCGCGAAGCGGATAAAGTTTCAACAGCATCTCATTCTCATCGCATATTTCCCGACCGGCGGCGCAGGCTCCATTACACTCGGGGCTGACTTCCAGACCCTGACCACACCTGATACCCATGTTGGAACTCGACGGCTCGATTTGGTTTCGTTCCGGCACCCAAAACTGGGGCGGCAAGAACCGCATAGACCTGCTGGCGCAGATCGACGCCACCGGCTCGATCACCGCCGCGGCGCGCGCGGTGGGCATGAGCTACAAGGGCGCCTGGGATGCCATCGATGCCATGAACAACCTGGCGGGCGAACCGTTGGTGCTGCGCGCGGCCGGCGGCAAAGGCGGCGGCGGCACGCGCCTGACCGACCGGGCCCGCGGCCTGATCGCGACCTTCCGTGCGCTCGAATCCGAACATCGAAGATTCATGGAAAACCTGGCGCGCGCCGGCGTCGACGCCAGCGGCGATCTCGATTTGATGAGGCGATTCATGCTGAAAACCAGCGCCCGCAACAAACTCATGGGCACCGTGATCGAGGTGCGCTCCGGGGCCGTCAACGACGAAATCCTGCTACGTATCGCTGGCGACCAGATCATCACCGCCACCATCACCCGCGACAGCACCCCGGAACTGGAACTGGCGCCGGGCAAGGAAGCCCTGGCGCTGGTCAAGGCCTCGTCGGTCATCGTCGGCGCGCCGGGCGCCGGCCTGCGGCTGTCGGCCCGCAACCAGTTGTCGGGCACGATCGCGGCGGTGCGCACCGGCGCGGTCAACAGCGAAATCCTGATCAGCCTGGCGGGCGGCACCACCCTGGCGGCCATCGTCACCCATGACAGCGCGCGCGACCTGGGCCTGGACGAAGGCGCGCAGGCGGTGGCCATCTTCAAGGCGTCCAGCGTGATCCTGGGCGTGCTGGACTGAGCCGGCGCCCGGCGCGGCCCGGCGTTTGCGCGGCCTGCCGCGCGGCAGGCCGGCCGCGTTCAGATGCCGACGTCTTCGTCGCGGCGCCGCACCCGGCCCTCGCGCACCTCGAACACTTCGTCGGCCAAGGCCTCGACATCGGCCGGATCATGCGTGATCAGCAACATCGGCACGTCCAGCCGGCGCTGCAGCGCATTCAGTTCCTGCCGCATCTTGCCGCGCAGCTGCGCATCGAGCGCCGAGAACGGCTCGTCCAGCAACAGGATGTCGGGTTCGAGCATCAGCGCGCGCGCCAGCGCCACGCGCTGCTTCTGCCCGCCCGATATCTCGTGGGGATAGCTGCCAACGATGGCGCCCAGCTCGAACGCATCGACCCAGCGCCGCGCCTCGGGCGAGACCGCGCGCCGGGGCGGATTGAACCAGCCGCGGCGCGAGCCGAAGGCGATGTTCTGCGCCACGGTCAGGTGCGGAAACAGCGCGTAGTCCTGAAACAGGTAGGCCACGCGGCGCGCCTGCGGCGCGACGCTGACGCCGGCCGCGGAATCGAACAGCACCCGGCCATTGACCACGATGCGGCCGCCATCGGGCCGCAGCAGGCCGGCCACGGCCCGCAGCGTCAGGCTCTTGCCAGCGCCGGAGGGGCCGAACAGCGCAATGCGCTTGGCCACTGACGAGAACGCCACGTCCAGCGAAAAATGCCGGTCGCCCGACACCATGTTCTTGCGAATGCGCAGGTCGACGCTCATTGCCCGCCTCCACTGCGCCGGCCGCGCAGCGGCACCAGCTTGCCGGCCGCCACCAGCACCACCACGCAGGTGATGGAGGTCACCAGCACCAGGAAATTGGCGGTGGCGTCGTCGCCGGCCTGCACCGCTTCGTAGATGGCGACCGACAGGGTCTGGGTGCGGCCCGGCAGATTGCCGGCGATCATCAGCGTGGCGCCGAACTCGCCCAGCGCACGGGCGAACGCCAGCAACACGCCGGCGACAATGCCGCGCGCCGCCAGCGGCAGCGTCACACGGAAGAACACGCCCGCCTCGCATACGCCCAGCACGCGCGCCGCGCTTTCCAGTTGCGGATCAACGTTTTCGAAGGCGGCGCGGGCCGACTTGAATACCAATGGAAAAGCCACCACCGAGGCCGCGATGACCGCGCCCTGCCAGGTGAACACCAGCTCGATCCCCAGCGCCGCCAGCTTCTCGCCGAACACGCCGCGCCGGCCCAGCAGCACCAGCAGGTAATAGCCCAGCACCGTCGGCGGCAACACCAGCGGCAAGGTCAGGACCGCGTCCAGCAGGTCACGCCCAGGCCAGCGCCAGCGCGACAGGCCATAGGCGGCCGCGGTACCGGCCACCGTAGCCAGCAACGTGGCCCAGCCCGCCACTTTCAGGGTCAGCAGCAGGGGCACCCAAACCGGATCGTTCATCACATACCGCGATCGAATCTGGCCACGGCCTCAGGGTTTCTGGAAACCGTAGCGCGCCAGGATCTCCTGGCCGGCCGGCGACATCACATAGGCCACGAAGCGCTGCGCCTCCTTCGTGGCGGCATCGCGCGCGGTCAGGGCGATGGGATACGTGACCGGGGTCTGCGACGGCACGCGCACGGCAACCTTGACCTTGTCCGGCATGATGGCCGCGTCGGTGGCGAACACGAAGCCGGCATCGACCTCGCCACGCGAGACGTAGTCCAGGCTCTGGCGCACATTCTGCGCCAGCACCGCCTTGGCCTGCACCGCATCCCACAGGCCGGCGGCCTGCAAGGCGCCCTGCGTGTAGCGGCCCACCGGCACCGAAGCCGGGTTGCCATAGGCGACGCGCTTGATATCGTCGCGCGTCAGGTCCTTGAGCGCGGTAATGCCGGCCTTGCTGTCGGCCGGCACGATCAGCACGACCTGGTTGGCGGCGAAATCCACGCGGGTGTCGGCCTTGACGGCCTTTTCCTTGACCGCTTTGTCCATCGCCTTCTGGTCGGCGGACGCGAACACGTCGGCGGGCGCGCCTTTGATGATCTGCTGCAGCAGCACGTCGGAAGCGCCGAAGTTCAGGATGACCTTGCTGCCGGCATGCTCCTTTTCGTAGGCCTGCGCCACCGCCTTGAAGGCATTGGTCAGACTGGCGGCGGCCGACACGACCAGCTCGCCGGCATGGACGGCGGGCCCCCAGCACGCGGCGGCCAGGGCCAGCGCCAGCGCCAGGATCGGATGTTTGCGCAACATGAAGCTCTCCTCGGGCAAGATCTATCTCGGTAACGAAATATATAGAGGTATATAACGCTCGTCAATTTGCGCCCCGGGGCGGCTTGCGCCAAGTCAATGCAAGGGGGAACGGGAAAGGCCGGCGCCGCGCTCAGCCGCGCTCGACCGTGGTGACGCGCGCCGAGTCCGGGCCCAGCGCCGCCCGCAGGCATTCGAGCGCCAGTTCGGGGCGGGCGGCCCCGCACATGAAGATGTCGAGCGCCGCGAACTGGTGCTCGGGCCAGGAATGGACGCTGATGTGCGACTCGCTCAGCATGACCACGCCGGTCACGCCAGCGCCCGCGCCGAAATGGTGGAAATGGGTGCCCAGCACCCGCGCCCCGGCGGCCTCGGCGGCCCGCAACAGTTCGCGTTCGAGCGCTTGCGCGTCGCCCAGCAGGCTGGCGGACACGCCGTGGAAATCGGCCAGGATGTGGCGGCCGGGCGTCGCGTGCAGGGTCACTTGTGCGACCCGCCCGACGACCAGCCCGAACTGCCCGAATAGCCGCCCCCCCCAACTGCTGCCCCCGCCGCTGCTCATGCGCGCACTGGGGGAATTGGCGCCGGTGGCGGCCATGACCACGATGATGGCGTAGATGGCGTAGATGAACTTGCCCATGCCTCAGTCGTCCTTTGACATCTTGTCCGCCAGGCTGGCCGGCAGCCACAGGAACGCCAGGCCGATCAGGAGCGGCAGGATGCGGCCGCTGAAGATATTGCCCATGTTGAGAAAACCCATGGCGATGGTGGCGAACCAGGCCCACTGGCGATAACCGCCGGACGAGGCGGCCCGCGGCATCGCCTTCTGCTTGGCCAGCGCGGGATCGCCGAACCATTCGGCCAGTTGGGCCGGCGCCACCGGCGCGGATGCCGACCAGCCCACTTCGGCCGCCCCCTGCTCGCGCGTCAGCTTGAGGTTGCCGGCCTTGTAGTCGGTGATCATGGTGCTGTCGCCGACCTTCACGCGCCAGTTGAAGGCGCCCAGCGCCAGCTCGACACGCGAAGTGTAGTCGTACAGCTTGTGGTACAGCTTGGAGCGCCAGCGCACGCTGGTGGCGTTGTTGTGGCTGGGCCAGGTGTCGCAGACCTGCACGCGTTCCCAGCCCTCGTCGGTCTGCACCAGCCAGATGAAGCCGCGGGTCGGGCTGAACAACAGGTATTCGATCCAGTCCGACGGCTCTTCGGGGTCCGGGTCGGCGCATTTCATCAGGCCGATCAAGGTATAGGCGGCGCCATCGATCCTGGCGCTGGCGCCCAGCGCCAGCGTGGTCTTGATGGCCTGGACCTTGCGCGCCTTCTCGATGACCTCGGCGGTCTCGCCGGCGCAATCGACCGTGGCCGCGCACGATGGGCACACCACCTGGGTCGCCATGGCGGCGACGAAGCTGATCGGCGCGCCACAACTGGGGCAGTCCAGCGCCTTGATCTGGCCGCGGAAACGGCCGGCGGTTTCCTCGACCTGCTCGTTCGAGCGCAGCGTGGCCGCCTGCATGCCCGCCAGGTCGAAGGCCTTGCCGATATAGAGTTCAGGCTCGGGGCCGTCGGAAAAGTCCAGCGTCAGGAACGCGTCCAGGCTGCGGAAGTCCGCCACCTTGGCTTCCCAGCCGTCGCCCGGCACGAACGGCAGCTCGCCCTGCGCGCCGCCAGCGCGGCAGCGGCGCACATCCGAGGCGGTGAAGCGCTGGCCGTCCAGCTTCATGTCGTCGCCGGGCGCGATGTCGGCGAAGGCGGGCAGGCCCTGCACCGTCTTGACCTTGCGCCGGCGGGTGATGGCGTACTGGCCCGAGGCGTCCGACAGCCAGCCGTCCGAGCCGTCATCGAACCACAGGTACCACTCGTTCCAGAAACCGTCCTCGTAGCGCAGCTGGATACGGCCGATCACATCGAAGCGCTTGCCTTCGAACTGGCCTGCGGCGCCCAGGCACAGCGGCGAATAGTCTTCCAGCACCTCGGCGCTTTCGCCGATGCGCTTGACCGACTCGGCGTCCTTGAGCAGCGTGCTGCGGCAGGCGCCGCAGACCGCCATGACCGACGCCGTGGAAGTGAACTTGACGGGTGCTCCGCACTGCGGACACAGGACCTGCTGCATGGGCGGGTGGCGTTCAGCTGGTGAGTTTTTTCAGGACCTCGGCCTTGGCCGTGTCGTAATCGGCCGGCGTGATCAGGCCCTTGTCGAGCAGATCCTTGAGCTGCTGCAACCGCTGCACCGGGTCGCCGCCCGAGGCAGCCGCGCCCGCCGCCGCGCCGGCCGCAGCCGGGGCGCCGGCC
>NZ_CADIJV010000042.1 GCF_902859765.1 Achromobacter pulmonis | reverse complement strand
CCCGGCCGGGCGCGCATCGCCCTGGCCGGAAGGTTGCAGCCAGTTGACGAGGGCGCCGGCCGCCGCCAGGATCAGGGCGACGACGAGGGCGGTCAGCTTGCTGCCGCCGCGAAAGGGGGAATTGCCGCGCACGGGCCGCGCTCCGGAGAGGAAAACGCAGGCAGTTTGCCACAGCCCGGCGGCCGCCGGGCGGCGCGGCGCGCCCGCGATGGCACGGTTGCGCCCCGGGGCCGCGCTACAGCCAGCCCGACTTGCGGAAACGCCAATATAGGAACGAACAGACCGAGGCGATCACGCCCAGCGTGACCGGATAGCCGAACGGCGACGCCAGTTCGGGCATGAACTTGAAATTCATGCCGTAAATGCCGGCGATGGCCGTGGGCACCGCCAGGATGGCGGCCCAGGACGCCAGCTTGCGGGTGGTGTCGTTCTGCGCCGCCTGGCCGATCATCAGGCTGGCTTCAAAGGCGAAGGCCAGCGACTCGCGCAGGGCATTGAACAGTTCGTCGACCCGCAGCACGCGGTCGGCCACCTCGCCGAAGTAAGGCCGGGCGTGTTCGTCCACCGCCGACATCTCGACCCGCGCCAGGCGCCGGCAGATCTCGGCCAGCGGCGACACCACGGTGTGGATGCGCAGCAGGTCGCGGCGCTGGCGATACAGCTTGCGGATATCCGAATCCTTGGCGCCGCGGATCAGCAGTTTCTGTTCCGCCCCCTCGACCACCGATTCGATCTTGCCCGCCGCCGCCACATAGCGGTCCACCAGCCAGTCCAGCAATTCGGAGGCGACATAGTCGCTGCCGCGCTTGAGCAAGTCGGGCGAGGCCTCCAGCCGTTCGCGCAAGGGGCTGTGGCCGGCCGTGGCCCCGCGCCGCACCGTGACCAGGAAGCCCTCGCCGATCAGGAACTGGGTTTCGCCGAAGATGGGGCGCTCGGCCTCGACTTCGACGGTGATGGCGACGATCAGCACCATGTTGCCGTAGTCGATGATCTTGGGCCGGCGGTGCGCCTCCAGCATTTCTTCCTGGTTCTTGTCGCAGGCGCCAAGCTGGCCGACCACGTCCGCCAGCCGCTCGGGGCTGGGGTTGCGCAACCCGATCCAGAGCATGCTGCGGCCGGGATCGACGTGCTTGCCCACCTCCTCGATGGGCACCTCGTGATCGCGCCGGCCGTTCACGTAGGCGATGGACGCCACCACTTCGCTATTGGTCGCGGCGGCGGCATTCTCTTCGGTAGACATAGACATCCTTTGGCGATGCGAGCCCTGCGGGTGCAACCTATCGGCCGATGATAGCCCACCGGCGCGCCCCGCCCGCGGCCTGCGCGGACGCCGCTAGGCGAACAGGTTGCGCACGCGCCTGGCCACGTCCACGCTGGGCGCCTGCGGCGCCTTGGCCTCGCGCGCCGGCAAGTCCGGCGGCTTGGGCAGGTGATCGAACAGCGGCAGCATGGCGTTGGTGATGTAGCGGGTGCGCGAACCGTAGACATGGCGGTCGCCCATGCCGGTCTGCTGGTGCACGTAGAAACGCTGCGGCACGATCAGCTGCAGGCGTTCCCTGGCGCGCGTCATGGCCACGTACAGCAGGCGCCGCTCTTCCTCGATCTCTTCGGCGCTGCCGGTGCTCATGTCGGACGGGATACAGCCATCGACCACATTCAGCACGTACACCGCCTTCCATTCCTGGCCCTTGGCCGAGTGGATGGTGGACAGGATCATGTAGTCCTCATCGCGCGACGGCGCGCCCGATTCGTCGCTGGTGGCGTCGGGCGGGTCCAGCGTCAGTTCGGTCAGGAAGCGCTCGCGCGAGGGGTAACCGGCGGCAATGCGCACCAGCTGGTCCAGGTCGGTCTTGCGCACCCGCGCATCGTCGTACAGCCGTTCGAGTTGGCCGGCGTACCAGCGCAGCGCCAGGTCGACGTCGGCCGGCCAGCGCAGGTTTGGATCGGCCAGCGCCGCGTAGGTGTCGGCGAACGCGCCCCACTCCGCCTGCGCCGCCGCCCCCGGCTTGAACTCGCGCAGCGCGCGCAGCGGCTCGGCTGATTGCGCCATCGCATCCATCAGCTTGCCGGCGGTGGCCGGGCCGATGCCGGGCAGCAGCTGCGCCACGCGGAATCCCGCCATGCGCCCGCGCGGGTTCTCGGCCCAGCGCAGCAGCGACAGCAGGTCCTTGACGTGCGCCGCCTCCAGGAAGCGCAGCCCGCCGAACTTGACGAAGGGAATGTTGCGCCGGGTCAATTCCAGTTCGAGCGCGGCGCTGTGGCTGGAGGTGCGGAACAGCGCCGCCTGCGACTTGAGCGTGGCGCCGCCTTCGCGCTGCGCCAGCACCTGGTCGGCCACCCAGCGGGCCTGGCCGGCCTCGTCGCTGACGGTGACCAGCTCGGGCAATTGCGACGACTGCCGGTCGCTCCAGAGATCCTTGGCGTAACGCTCGGCCGCCAGGCCGATGACGGCGTTGGAGGCGTTCAGGATGGGCTGGGTCGAACGGTAGTTGCGGTCCAGCGTAATGACACGCGCCGGCTGCGGGAACTGGGCCGGGAAGTCGAGGATGTTGCGCACCGTGGCGGCGCGGAACGAATAGATGGACTGGGCGTCGTCGCCCACCACGGTCAGGCCGCGGCCATCGGGCTTCATGGCCAGCAGGATGGCCGCCTGCAAGCGGTTGGTGTCCTGGTATTCGTCCACCAGCACGTGGTCGAAGCGCGCGCCGACATCGGCGGCGATGGCCGCGTCGCCCATCATCTCGGCCCAGTACAGCAGCAGGTCGTCGTAATCCAGCACCTGCTGGTCCTGCTTGGCGGCGACGTAGGCGCGGAACAGGTTCTTGAGTTCGTCTTCCCATTGCGCGCACCACGGGAAGGTGGCGTGCAGCACATCGGCCACCGGCGTCTGGCTGTTGACCACGCGCGAGTAGATCGCCAGGCAGGTGCCCTTGAGCGGAAAGCGCGACTTGGTGGACGACAGGCCCAGCTCGTGCCGCACCATGCCCATCAGGTCTTCGGCGTCGCCGCGGTCGTGGATGGTGAAGGCCTCGGACAGGCCGATGCGCTGGGCGCAATCGCGCAGCAGGCGCGCGCCGATGGCGTGGAACGTGCCCGCCCACGGCAGCGACGGCGGCTGCTGGCTGCCGCGCAGGTTCATGACCCGCTGCAGCACGCTGCCGACGCGGCGTTCCATTTCCTGGGCGGCGCGGCGCGAGAAGGTCAGCAGCAGCATGCGCTGCGGATCGGCGCCATTCAGGATCAGGTGGGCGACCCGATGCGCCAGGGTGTTGGTCTTGCCCGAGCCGGCGCCGGCGATCACCAGCAACGGCCCGTCGTCGCCCGTGCCGCCGACGCCGAACTCGGCGGCCTCGCGCTGGGCGGGGTTGAGATCGGCCAGCGGATCGGGACGGCCGGACGGATGGGCGGGATTCTGGTCGGACATGGGCGTGCGGTGGGCGGCGGCGGGCGCGGTCGGCGCGGCCCGATACCTGGGGATATATCCAGGTATCATAACAGTCGAACCCGGCCACCGTCGGACCGTTTCCCGATAGCCACGGGGTCGTCCGCCGGCGCCCCAGCCGCCCGGCCCCGCCACCAGAACGCCACGCGCCCTTTCGCCCCCATGCGCCTGCTTACCGGCACCGCCTCCTGGACCGACCCCACGCTGCTGGCGTGCGGCCGCTTCTATCCGCGCCAGGCGCATGACGCCCAGGCCCGGCTGCGCTTCTACGCCAGCCGCTTTGGGCTGGCCGAGGTCGATTCCAGCTACTACGCCCTGCCCAGCGCCGAAAACGCCTACCTGTGGGCGCAGCGCACGCCGGACGATTTCGTCTTCAACATCAAGGCCTACCGCCTCTTCACCGGCCACCAGACGCCGCTGGCGTCGCTGCCCGCCGACATCCGCCGCGAGCTGGCCGACTGGCCCGAACCGGTCATCTACCACCATGCCATGCCCGGCGACCTGCGCGATGAACTCTGGCGCCGCTACACGTTGGCGCTGGAACCCTTGCGCATGGCCGGCAAGCTGGGCGCGGTGCATTTCCAGTTTCCGCCCTGGCTGCGGCGCGGCCCGCGCGGCCAGGCGCTGGTGGCCGAGTGCGCGCGGCGCCTGCCCGAACACCTGCTGGCGGTCGAATTCCGGCACCTCAGTTGGTTCGAATCCGCCCAGGCCACGGCGGCCACGCTGGCGTTCGAGCGCGAGCTGGGCGTGGTCCACACGGTGGTGGACGCGCCGCAGGGTTTCGACAACAGCGTGCCGGCCGTGTGGGAATGCACTCACCCCGACCTGACGCTGCTGCGGCTGCACGGCCGCAATGCCGCCACCTGGAACGCCAGCGGCGCCGCCTCGTCGGGGCGCTTTCAATATACGTATTCGGAGGCCGAGCTGGCCGAGCTGGCGCGCCGTTTCCAGGACCTGGCGCGGCAAAGCGCGCAGGCGCATGCGGTGTTCAACACCAATTTCGAGGACCAGGGCATGCGCAATGCCGCCGCCTTCGCGGCGGCGCTGGGCGGCGGGCAGCCCGGCCCAACCTGAGCGGCATGGCAAACCGGGCGCCGGCTTGCCAAACCCGCGTCAGGCCGGTTGCGCCACCAGCGCCGGCGCGGCCGGCGTCATGCGCGCCACTTCGGCCAGGCTTTCCAGCAATACTTCGAACTTTCGCGCGATGTCGTGCTCGGGCACGCAGGCATAGCCCAGCAGCAGGCCGGGCCGGCGGCCTTCGGCGCCAACGTAGTAGCGCGACAGGGCGCGCGTCAGCACGCCCTTGCGGCGCGCCACCTCCACCACCCGCAGGTCGTCCATATGGGGCGGCATGGTCAGCACAAGGTGCAGGCCGGCCAGGCTGGCGTCGCGGTGCAGCCACTCGGGTCCCAGGCGCCGCTCGATCAGGTTGACCAGCATGGCGCGGCGGCGCCCGTACAGCATGCGCATGCGGCGGATGTGGGCGGCATAGTGGCCCTCGGCAATGAAGGTGGCCAGCGCCGCGTGCGTCATCAGGTGGCCTTCGCGGTAGAGCTCGGCGTGGGCCGCCTGGAACGCCGCCGTCAGCGTCTTGGGCAGCACCAGGTAGCCGACCCGCAGGCCCGGATACAGCGTCTTGCTGAAGGTGCCCATGTAGATCACCGGCGCGTCCGGCTCCAGGCCCAGCAGCGAGGCGATCGGCCGGCCCGAGAAGCGGAATTCGCTGTCGTAGTCGTCTTCGATGATCCAGCTGCCATGCTGGCGCGCCACCGCCAGCAGTTGCCGGCGCCGCGCCAGCGACATCACCGGTCCCAGCGGATACTGGTGCGACGGCGTCACGAAAATGAAGCGCGGCGGCGCCATGCCGGGCACCGCGCCCGCGTCCGGCAGGCGCATGCCTTCCTCGTCCACCGGCAGGTGGACGGTATGCAGGCCGTTGGCCTGCAGCACCGTACGCGCGCCCCAATAGCCCGGGTCTTCGACCCAGGCGGTCTCGCCCGCCTCGCCGAGGATGCGGGTGGCCAGGTCGATGGCCTGGTGCGAGCCTTCGGTGATGAGGATCTGGTCCGGCTCGCAGTCGATCGAGCGCGTCAGCGCCAGATGCTGCGCCAGCGCCTCGCGCAGCGCGGGCAGGCCGCCGCCGTAGGCGTAGGTCAGCAGATCGGGGCTGGGGTTGCGCCACAGCGCGGAAAAAATGCGGCCGAACTTCTTGTGCGGAAATTCGGTCAGGTCGGGCACGCCCGGCATGAAGGCGCCCCATTGGTAGGGCGAGGCCGACACGCCGTCGACGATGGCGGCGCCACGCGCCGACAGCGCCGCACGCGGCTGCGGCACCGGAGCGCGGCGCGACTGGCGGCCGCTGGCCAGATAGGAGTCGGGCTGCGACGCGTTGACGAAGGTGCCATTGCCCTGCAGGCTGCGGGTGTAGCCTTCGGCCAGCAACTGGCCATAGACGTGCACCACGGTATTGCGGGCGATGCCCAGTTCGGCGGCCAGGTCGCGCGAGGCGGGCAGGCGCGAGTCGGCGGCAATCGATCCGTCCAGGATGGCTTCGCGGATGCCATGGTACAGCCGCTTGTTCATCGGCCCGCCAGCGGCATCGGCCAGGCGCAGTTGCAGCAAGTCTCCGACAATGGACCGCAATTGGTTCTACCTGATTTATAAAAGTGGTTCCCACCAATGGGGCCATAGTAGCATTAAAGTAAGGCTTTACCGCCCACTTGCCATCCGAGGCTGAGATGAAAAATCAGGACCTGAATACCCGTCGTTCCCTGGCCACGCCGCGCGGCGTCGGCGTCATGTGTGACTTCTATGCCGTGCGCGCCGAAAACGCCACGCTGTGGGATGCCGACGGCAAGGAGTACATCGACTTCGCGGGCGGCATCGCCGTGCTGAACACCGGCCACCTGCATCCCAAGATCAAGGCCGCTGTCAGCGCCCAGCTCGACAACTTCACCCATACCGCCTACCAGATCGTGCCGTACGAAGGCTACGTCTCGCTGGCCGAGCGCATCAACCGCCTGGCCCCGATCGACGGCTTGAAGAAGTCCGCTTTCTTCACCACCGGCGTCGAAGCCGTCGAAAACGCCATCAAGATCGCGCGTTCGGCCACCGGCCGCTCGGGCGTCATCGCCTTCTCGGGCTCGTTCCACGGCCGCACCATGCTGGGCATGGCGCTGACCGGCAAGGTCGCCCCCTACAAGCTGTCGTTCGGCCCGATGCCGGGCGACATCTATCACGTGCCGTTCCCCAACGGCACCCAGTCCATCAGCGTGGCCGATTCGCTCAAGGCGCTGGACCTGCTGTTCAAGGTCGACATCGATCCCAAGCGCGTCGCCGCGATCATCATCGAACCGGTGCAGGGCGAAGGCGGCTTCAACATCACCCCGCCCGAACTGATGGTGGCGCTGCGCAAGCTCTGCGACGAGCACGGCATCCTCCTGATCGCCGACGAAGTGCAGACCGGCTTCGGCCGCACCGGCAAGCTGTTCGCCATGGAACACCACTCGGTGCAGGCCGACCTCATCACCATGGCCAAGAGCCTGGGCGGCGGCTTCCCGATCTCGGGCGTGGTCGGCCGCGCCGACGTCATGGACGGCCCGGCCGCGGGCGGCCTGGGCGGCACCTACGCCGGCAACCCGCTGGCGGTGGCCGCGGCCCATGCCGTGCTGGACGTGATCGCCGAGGAAAAACTGTGCGAACGCGCCGTGCAACTGGGCGACAAGCTGCGCGCCCACCTCGAGGGCCTGCGCGCCAAGGTGCCGGGCATCGCCGACGTGCGCGGCCTGGGGTCGATGGTGGCGCTGGAACTGAACGATGCCAACGGCAAGCCCGACGCCGAGGCGGTCAAGAAGGTGCAGGCCCGCGCCATCGCGCAAGGCCTGATTTTGCTAAGCTGCGGTGTGTACGGCAACGTCCTGCGCTTCCTGTACCCCTTGACCATTCCCGACGCCCAGTTCGACCGCGCGCTGGCCATCCTGGCCGAGGCCCTGGCCGCATAATCAAGCAAGGGCTCATCCCGTGCATCCGGTCGGCGCAGGCAGCCTGGACAGGCTTGGCCTACCCCGGCCGGATATCCGCTTTTTATTGATGGCGCTACCGCGCCTGCCCATCGGGATGCCGCGGAGCCGGCTCCGCCGCTCGGCAGGCATGCCCCAGGAGGGGGCCCGCCTAGGGAGGAGCGCGCAGCGGCTTCGGGGGTGGGCCCAATTCATCAAGGAGACTTAACTCATGACGTCATTGACCCATCCCCTGTCGCGCCCCGAACTGCTGCGCGACGCCTGCTACATCGACGGCAAGTGGGTGGCGGCCGGCAACGGCCCGTCCATTCCCGTGGACAATCCCTCCACTGGCAAGACCATCGTGTCGGTGCCCAAGCTGGGCCGCAAGGAAGCCGAGCAGGCCATCGCCAGCGCCGAGGCCGCCCTGCCCGCCTGGAGCGCCAAGACCGGCAAGGAGCGTGCCGCGATCCTGCTGAAGTGGGCCCAGCTGATGATGCAGAACCAGCAGGACCTGGCCGCCATCATGACCTCGGAACAGGGCAAGCCCGTGACCGAGGCCGCCGGTGAAATCGCCTACGCCGCGTCGTTCCTGGAGTGGTTCGCCGAGGAAGCCAAGCGCATCGACGGCGACGTGCTGCAAAGCCCCAAGGCCGGCCAGCGCCTGCTGGCGCTCAAGCAGCCGATCGGCGTCACCGCCGCCATCACGCCGTGGAATTTCCCGGCCGCGATGATCACCCGCAAGGTCGGCCCGGCCCTTGCCGCCGGCTGCACCATGGTGGTCAAGCCCGCCCAGCAGACGCCGCTGACCGCGCTGGCGCTGGCGGTGCTGGCCGAGGAAGCCGGCGTGCCGGCCGGCGTGTTCCACGTCATCACCGGCAGCTCGCGCGAGATCGGCGCGGCCCTGTGCGAAAGCGACGTGGTGCGCAAGCTGAGCTTCACCGGCTCGACCGAAGTCGGCCGCACGCTGATGGAGCAATGCGCCCCCACCATCAAGAAGCTGTCGCTGGAACTGGGCGGCAACGCGCCCTTCATCGTCTTCGACGACGCCGACCTGGACCGCGCGGTCGACGGCATCCTGGCCTCGAAGTACCGCAATGCCGGCCAGACCTGCGTCTGCGCCAACCGCATCTACGTGCAGGCCGGCGTGTACGAGGAAGTCGCCAAGCGCCTGGTGGCCAAGGTCGACGCCATGAAGGTCGGCGACGGCTTCGAGGACGGCGTCACCCAGGGTCCGCTGATCGACGCCAACGCCATCGAGAAGGTGCAGGAACACATCGCCGACGCCACCGCGCACGGCGCCAAGGTCATCGCCGGCGGCAAGCCGCATGCGCTGGGCGGCACGTTCTTCGAGCCGACCGTGGTGCGCGACGTGACCCAGTCGATGCGCTTTGCCACCGAGGAAACCTTCGGCCCGGTGGCGCCGCTGTTCCGCTTCGAATCCGAGGAAGAAGTCATCGGCATGGCCAACGACACCATCTTCGGCCTGGCCGCCTACTTCTTCACCCGCGACTACGCCCGCATCTGGCGCGTGTCCGAGGCGCTGGAATACGGCATCGTCGGCATCAACACCGGCCTGATCTCCAACGAAGTCGGCCCGTTCGGTGGCGTCAAGCAGTCCGGCCTGGGCCGCGAAGGCTCGAAGTACGGCATCGAGGAATACCTGGAAATCAAGTACCTCTGCGTCGACCTGGGCGCCTGAACGCGCCCCTCCTCGCCCCGGGCTCCCGCCCGGGGCGGATAAACGGGGCTGCGGTCCCGTTTATCCCCAGGAATTGTGGACAACCTGGCAGATAACCCCTGCACAGGTGCAAAATTCCCTTTAGGCTCATACGGTTATGAATCGCGATCAAATGCCGCCCAGGCATGATAGATTTGCGCGTTCCCTGGACGAGCAACGATGAGCAGAACATTCACCCGTGACGACACCCGCAAGCTGGCCGGCATCCTGGCCGAAGCCGCACAGGCGGAGGTCATGCCGCGCTTTCGCAACCTGCCCGAGGGCAGCGTGCGCGACAAGAGCTCGCCGCGCGACCTGGTCACCGACGCCGACGAGGCCGCCGAGCGCATGATCGCCGCGCGCCTGTCCCGGCTGCACCCGGGCGCGGTGCTGATCGGCGAGGAAGCCTCGACCCGCAACCCGGCCCTGCTGAACATGCTGGTGGACGCCGAGCTGGCGTTCCTGATCGACCCCATCGACGGCACCCGCAACTACGTGGCGGGCCTGCCGCTGTTCGGCATGATGATCGCGGCCTGCCACCGCGGCGACGTGATCGCCGGCGTGATCTACGACCCGGTCAACCGCGACAGCGCGCTGGCGGTGCGCGGCGAAGGCGCCTGGATGGAATACGAGAACGGCAAGCAGGCGCCGCTGGCCGTAGCCAGCCCGGCGCCGCCCGAGGACATGGACGGCCTGATCGCCACCGGCGCCCTGCCCGAGCCGCTGCGCAGCACCGTCAACGGCAACCTGTCGCGCCTGGGCAGCACCGCCAGCCTGCGCTGCGCCGCCCACGAATACCGCATGCTGGCGGCCGGCCACAGCCACGTCGCCCTGTACAACCAGCTGACCGCCTGGGACCATGCCGCCGGCTGGCTGCTGCACCGCGAGGCCGGCGGCTACGCGGCGCGCTTCGACGGTTCGCCCTACAAGCCCACCCACCGCAGCGGCGGCCTGCTGTACGCCCCGGATGCCGGCAGTTGGCACGCGGCGCGCAAGGCGCTGCTGGGCGACGCCATCCCCGACGCCGAGACTTGACATTCGCGGCCGACACGCCGGGAAATGCTCGCAAAATCGGGGTAATCCCTAGGAATTATCCACAGTATCTGTGGACAACCCTATGGAAAGGTCTGTAACAGCACAAAAAAGTCCTTACAGGCCAGGCACTTGGTTAAACCGGTCAAAAACCGGCCGCTGTCGGTCCTACTTTCATGCTGCCGCCAGCGCCTGCAACGCCACCGCGCTGGGCAGTTCGATCTTCAGCGTCAGCAGAGGGTCGGCCCGGGTGCGGCCCAGATTGATGGTGGCGATCGGCAGGCCGTTGCGCGCCGCCGCGGTCACGAAGCGATAGCCCGAATAGACCATCAGCGACGAGCCCACCACCAGCACCGCGTCGGCCGCCATCAGACCGGCATTGGCGCGGTCGACCCGCTCGCGCGGCACGGTTTCGCCGAAGAACACCACGTCCGGCTTGACGATGCCGCCGCAGACCGGACAGGGCGGCACCTGGAACGCCGCGAAATCCACGCCCTCCAGGTCGGCATCGCCGTCGGGCG
The DNA here is from genome assembly GCF_902859765.1 of Achromobacter pulmonis. GTDB lineage: Bacteria > Pseudomonadota > Gammaproteobacteria > Burkholderiales > Burkholderiaceae_B > Achromobacter > Achromobacter pulmonis. Next base: position 22,943 of record NZ_CADIJV010000042.1, on the reverse strand, counting down.
CGTCGTCGGCCTCGAACGCGATCCAGCCGGGGTTGTGCCGGTGCAGCGTGTCCTGCCAGGCCTCGCGGCCGCCGCGCCAATCGCAATGCATGCAGCGCACCTGGTCGAGGCGGCCGTGCAGGTCCACCACATCAGGGCTGCCAGCGGCCTCGTGCAGGCCGTCGACGTTCTGCGTCACCAGGATCGACACCCGCCCCTGCCGCTGCAATTGCGCCAGGGCGCGGTGCGAGGCATTGGGTTGCACCTGGCCGAAGCGGCGCCAGCCCACCATGCTGCGGGCCCAGTAGCGGGCGCGCGCATAGCCGCCGCCCATGAAGGTCTGCAGCGTCATGGGCGGCGAACGCTTCCATTCGCCGTCGCTGTCGCGGTAGTCGGGGATGCCGGAATCGGTGCTGACACCCGCTCCCGTCAGCACGAACAGCCGCGGGTGGCGGTCAACGAAGCCGCGCAGCGCGGCCAGATCCGAAACATGTGTGTCCATCCAGTTTCCCGTAGCGAAACGCGGGCGTCCAGGGCGCCCCGGGCCGGACGCGGGCGGCAGCAGGGCTGCCCGGGCGTCTGGCGCCACGCGGGCGGTGTCAGCCGCCCAGGCCGCAATCGGGCATGTCGCTGACCAGGCTGGCCTGGGTGACGTTGCTGCCCGGCGGCACGCTGCGCGTGAGCCAGACGTTGCCGCCGATGGTCGAGCCCTTGCCGATGGTGACACGCCCCAGAATGGTGGCGCCCGCGTAGATCACCACATCATCTTCGATCAGCGGGTGGCGCGCCAGGCCTTTCTTGAGTTCGCCGTTCTCGCCCGGCGGGAAGCGCTTGGCGCCCAGCGTGACCATCTGGTAGAGCCGCACGCGGTCGCCGATGATGGCGGTTTCGCCGATCACCACGCCAGTGCCGTGGTCGATGAAGAAGCTGCTGCCGATGGTGGCGCCCGGGTGGATGTCGATGCCGGTGTCGGCGTGGGCGATCTCGGCCACGATGCGCGCCAGCATCGGCACGCCCAGGCGGTACAGCACGTTGGCCAGGCGGTGGTGGATCATGGCGGCCACGCCCGGGTAGCACAGCAGCACCTCGTCGACGCTGTGCGCGGCCGGATCGCCCTGGTAGGCGGCGGTCACGTCCAGGTCGAGCGCGGCACGCACGCGCGGCAGCTCGGCGCCGAACCGGCGCACGATCTCGATGGCGCGCGGCTGCGAATCGGCCAGTTGCGCCGGGTCGTCGCGGCCGAGGTATTGCAGTTCCAGGTTGACCTGGTGCAGCAAGGCGTCCAGCGCCGCGCCGATGGTGTGGCCGACGTAGAAGTCCTCGACTTCCTCGCGCAGGTCGATCGGCCCCAGGCGCATCGGGAACAAGGCGCCACAGAGGTCCTTGATGATCTGGCGCAGGGCTTCCTGGGACGGGAACTCGCGCAGCCCGGCGTCTTCGCGCAGGCGGCCGCGCGGACCGCGCCAGGCCACGCGCGCCTGGCGCAGGCCCGAGACGATGCTGTCCAGGTTCCAGTGGGCGGTGGGAAGGTAGGCCGGACCGCTCATCGGGGCAGTCCCAGGCGGGTGCCGGCCGGGCCGGCGATCGGGTGAGAATCGAGCATGACAGTGCCTCGGTGACGGTGCATCGCGCGCGCCGGCGGCGCCGCGCGGCGATGCTGCTTCGCAATATTTCCGTCAACTGTAACCGCTCGGCCCGCTTGGCGGAAATCCAACCGACACGGCGTTGGGGTTATGGCGCCGGCGGCTCGGGCTCGTAACCGCCCGGGTTGCCCTGCTGCCAGCGCCAGCCGTCGGCGCACATGGCCTCGACCCCGCGGGTGCTGCGCCAGCCCAGCAGCGTGGCCGCCAGCGCCGGATCGGCCCACATCCGCTCGATGTCGCCGGGACGGCGCGGCGCCTTGCGCAGCGGAATGCGGCGCTGGCTGACGCGCTCGAACGCGCGCACCAGCTCCAGCACGCTGGTGCCGCGCCCCGTGCCCAGGTTGACGGCCACGAAGCCGGCATGGCCGGCGGCATAGTCCAGCGCCTGCACATGGCCCTGCGCCAGATCCATGACGTGCAGGTAATCGCGCACGCCGGTGCCGTCCTCGGTGGCGTAGTCGTCGCCGAACACGTTCAGGAACGGCTGGCGCCCCACCGCCACCTGGGTGATGTAGGGAAACAGGTTGTTGGGCACGTCGCGCGGGCTTTCGCCGATCTGGCCGCTGGGATGCGCGCCGATCGGGTTGAAGTAGCGCAACGTCACCGCGCCGAAGGCCGGCTCGGCGGCGCACAGGTCGCGCAGCATCTGCTCGACCATCAGCTTGCTGCGGCCATACGGATTGGCGGGCGCCAGCGGATGCGCCTCGGTGAACGGCAACGCGCGCGGCTCGCCATAGACGGTGGCCGACGAACTGAACACCACGCGCGCCACGCCCTCGTCGCGCATGGCGCGCAACAGCGCCACCGAGCCGGCCACATTGTTGTCGTAGTACTTGAGCGGATCGGCCACCGATTCGCCGACGGCCTTGCAGCCGGCCAGGTGCAGCACCGCGCGCACCGGATCGCCCCGCCGCGCCTCGCGCGCCAGCAGCGCCTGCACCAATCCGGTCTGGCGGATGTCGCCCTCGACCAGCGGGATCGACGCGCCGCACAGGCGCTCGACCCGCCGCACCGCCTCCGGGCTGCTGTTGCTGAAGTTGTCCAGCACCAGCGGCCGCTGGCCCGCCGCCAGCATCGCCACCAGGGTGTGGGCGCCGATGTAGCCGGCGCCGCCGGTGACCAGCACGCGCATCTCCGTCATACCCGCTCTCCGTTCAAAGATGCGCCGCCACGCCCGGCACCCAGGCATGGCGCGGGCGCGGCGCCTGGGCATGGCCGCGATAGCGGTCGATCCAGTACGAGGTGGAAGCGTCGTGGCCCCAGTCGACCACGCCAGCCGAAACCGGCACCGCCAGTTCGCGCTCGATGCCGCTGGCCAGCCGCTTGCCCAGTTCCACGCCCCATTGGTCGAACGGATTGACGCCCCACACCACGCTCTGTACGAACACCTTGTGCTCGTACAGCGCCAGCAAGGCGCCCAGCGCGCGCGGGTCGAGCTGGCGCAGCACGATCAGCGTGGATGGCCGCCCGCCCGGATGCACCATGTGGCGCGCCAGGCTCAGCGCCTTGTCGGGATCGTCGATATGCGCCACGTCCAGCAACGCCTGTTCCAGGCTCTTGCCGCGCAGCAGCGCCTGGCGCTGCGCCAGGCAATTGGCCAGCAGCATGCGGTGGGCGTCGGGGCTGTCGGCGTGGCCCTGCAGGCTGGCGATGAAATCGACCGGCGCGCCCTGCGCGCTCTGGTGCAGCCACTGGAAGAAGGTGTGCTGGCCGTCGGTGCCCGGCATGCCCCAGATGATGGGCGCCGTCGGCACATCGACCTCGGCGCCGTCGCCGCCGACACGCTTGCCCAGCGACTCCATTTCGAGCTGCTGCAGATAGGTCACCAGGTGCAGCAGCCGCGCGCTGTAGGCGGCGATGTTGAGCGAACCGTGCCCCAGCACGCTGCAATTGACCAGCCCGGCCAGCGCCAGCTGCACCGGCGCGTTGGCCGCCAGCGGCGCCTGCTGGAAGTGCTGGTCCATGGCCTCGGCGCCGGCGCGCATGCCGATCAGCACGTCCATGCCCACCGTCAACGCGATCGACAGGCCGGCCACCGACCAGACCGAATAGCGGCCGCCGACCCAGTCGCACATGTGGAACACCTGGCTCGACGGCACCCCCAGCGCGCGCGCCGCCGGCACGTTGGCGGTGACCGCCGCCAGGTGCTGCGAGAGGTCCGCCACCCCGCCGCGCTGGAGCCAGGCGATGGCCGCGCGCGCATTGTGCAGGGTCTCGGCGGTGGTGAACGACTTGGACGACACCACCACCAGGCAGCGGCGCGGGTCCAGCCCGGCCACGGCGTCATGGAAGGCATGGCCGTCGATATTCGAGACGAAGCGGATCTGGCGGCGCTGGCCGGCGCCGCCGAACGCCTGGATCGCCAGGCGCGGCCCCCAGTCGCTGCCGCCGATGCCAATGTGCAGCACCGAGGAAAAATCGGCGCCCTGGTCGATGCGGCGCACGAAGTCGGCCATGCGCGAATACTCGCAGACCGAGTCCTGGTCCTGCCCGTCCGGTTGCTCGCGGGTGCGGCCGGCGCGCAGCGCCGTGTGCCAGGCCGGCTTGCCCTCGGTCCAATTGACCGGCGCGCCGGCGAACAGCGCCTGGCGCGCCGCATCCAGCCCGCGGGCGCGCAGCAGCGCTTGCGCCGCGGCGTCCAGCGGCGCCGACTGCCGCTGCATCGTCAGGTCCACGCACAAGCCGGCCGCCTCGATCACCTTCAGCGCGCCCGCGTCCAGCGCGGCGCCACGCGCCGCCTGGGAGAACGCCTGCCACTCGGGGCTGGCGGCCAGGCTGTCCGCCTCGGCCCCGGCTTGGGCCTCTCTCGCAATATTCGCCTTTCCCATCGCGTGATGCTCCTTAGAACGGTAAACGGATATGAGGGGCAACACGCCGGAACGCATTGCGGAAGTCCTCCTCGATGCGGGCCAATGCGGCCACGGTGTCTCCCTCGAAACGCAGCACCACCGTCGGCGTGGTGTTGGACGGCCGCGCCAGGCCGAAGCCGTCGGCGTAGTCGACCCGCACCCCGTCCAGGTCATTGATGGATTGCGCGCCGGGGAACTCTCCGTGTTCACGCAGCGCCTCCACCAACGCGAACTGCTCGCCCTGGGTGGTTTCCAGCTTGATTTCGGGCGTGGCGCAGGACTGCGGCAGGCTTTCCAGCAGCGCCGACGGATCGGGCGCCGCCGACAGGATCTCCAGCAGCCGCGCGGCGGCGTAGATGCCGTCGTCAAAGCCGTACCAGCGCTCCTTGAAGAAGATATGCCCGCTCATCTCGCCGGCCAGCAACGCGCCGGTCTCGCGCATCTTGGCCTTGATCAGCGAATGTCCCGTCTTCCACATGGTCGGCTTGCCGCCGGCCTCGGCGATGGCGCGCGCGACGTGGCGGCTGCACTTGACGTCGTAGAGGATCTCGGCGCCCGGGTTGCGCGCCAGCACGTCGCGCGCGAACAGGATCAGTTGCCGGTCGGGCCAGATGATCTGGCCGGACTTGGTAACCACGCCGAGCCGGTCGCCGTCGCCATCGAACGCCAGCCCGACCTCGCAATCGGAATAGCGCAGGCAATAGATCAGGTCCTGCAGGTTCTGCGGATCGGCCGGATCGGGATGGTGCCCGGGGAACGAGCCGTCCACCTCGCAGAACAGTTCCGTGACCTCGCAGCCCAGGGCGCGGAACAACGCGGGCGCCACCGCCCCGGCCACGCCGCTGCCGCAGTCGATGGCGATCTTCATCGGCCGCGCCATGCGGATGTCGCCCGCCAGCCGCGCCGCGTAGCACGGCTGGATCTGCATCTGGGTGCGCCCGCCGGCCACGCTGGCCGACTCGATCGGCAGGCGCATCGCATCGCGCAGCGCGGTGATGCCTTCGCCATACAGCGATGCGCCGTCCATGACGATCTTGAAGCCGTTGTGCGCCGGCGGATTGTGGCTGCCGGTCACGGCGATGCCGGCGCCGGTGTCCATCAGCCAGGTGGCGAAATAGACCATCGGCGTAGTCGCCATGCCGATGTCGATCACATGCACCCCGGCCGAGCGCAGCCCGGCCTGAAGCGCCGCCGTCAGCTCCACGCTGCTCAGGCGTCCGTCGCGTCCCACCACCATGGCGCGCGCGCCCAGCTCCAGGGCCCGCGCGCCGGCCGCCATGCCCAGGCTATGGGCGAAGCGCGCGTCGATTTCATCGGGCACGGTGCCGCGTATGTCGTACGCCTTGAAGACCGCATCCAGGATCTGCGGGGGTTCCCAGCCAAACGTTCCATGCATGCCAGTTCTCCGCGCGGGTTACTTGGGGCCGTTCTGTTTGAAATCACCGTAATAGGCGGCGCGCGAATAGCGGTAGCCACCGTACTTGGAACGAAAACCAAAGCGCTCGGGCATCAGCTTCAGGCCGTTGAACAACACGCCGTCCACCGGGGCGCCGGCCTGGATCAGGCGCTTGGCGGTCTCGCGGATCTCCCCCACCGTATTCATGCCCGACCGCACCACCACCATGACCGCGGCGGCATGCGTGCCGACCACCGCCGCGTCGGGCGAGGACAGCACCGGCGCGGTATCCAGGATGACCATGTCGTACTGGCTGGCCAGCTCGCGCAGGGTCTGGCCGAAGATCGGCGAGGCCAGCAGCTCCGACGGATCGAAGCTGACCGCGCCGGTGGCGATGAAGTCCACCCCCTCGGACACGCTGTGCTTGCGTACCCGCTCCAGCGGCAGCGTGCCGGACAGCACTTCGAACAGACCGTCCTCCTTGGGCACGCCAAAATAGCGGTTGAGCTGGCCCTTGCGAAAATCGGCGTCGATCAGCAGCACGCGCTTGCCGACCCCGCCCTGGATGAAGGCGAAGTTGGCCGACAGGAACGACTTGCCGACCCCGGCCACCGGCCCGGTGAACATGACCATGTTGTTGGCCGACTGGCGCAGCGATGCTTGCAGCACATTGCGGAACGAGCGCAGGCTTTCGATCGGCGGCGCGTTGCTCTGGCTTTGCGCCAGCAACGCCGGGATGGTGGCGTTCTTGCGCCGGCTGCGGCGCCACAGCTTGTCCTGCAAGTCGCTGTACGGAATCGCGGCCAGCACCGGCAGGCCGGTGTAGCGCTCGACATCGTCCGGCTCGGACAGGCCGCCGAACAGGGCGTTGCGCACGAAGGCGCACAGCACGCCGAAGATCAGGCCGATGGCCGTGGCCACGGCGATGATGATGGCGGCCTTGGGGCGCACCGGCTTGTCGGGCTGCACCGCCGCATCCAGGATGCGCACGTTGCCGACCTTGCCGGCGCGGATCAGGCGCAGTTGCTGGGCGTTGTTGAGCAGGCCGGTGTACAGCTCGGTGTTGACGCGCACGTCGCGCACCAGCCGCACCACGTCCTGTTCCAGGTCGGGCAACTGCTTGATATTGCTGCCGATGCGATTGACGTCGCCGGTCAGGGACGCGATCTGACGGTCGATGGCGATGATGCTGGGGTGGGTCGGCGCGAACCGGGTGATCATCTCCTGGCGCTTGGCGCGCAGTTCCATCACCTTGGTCTGGGCATCCACCGATTGCGCCAGGATCAGCTTGGCCTCTTCGCTCAGGTCAATGGTGCCGCGCTTGTTGCGCAGCGCGTTGTACTTGGTCTCGGCCGCGTCCAGCTCGCGCTTGAGCTGCGGCAGCTGCTGGTCCAGGAACGCCAGCGATTTCTCGGCCTGGGCGGCCTTGCGATTGACGTTCTGCTGCACGTACTCCTGGCCGATCTGGTTCAGGACAGCAGTGGTCAGCGCCGGATCGTTGCCTTCCAGCGTCACGCCGATCACGCCCGAGGTGCGGCCGCGCTCGAAGATCCCCAGGCGCGCCTGCACGTCTTCAATGGCCGCCAGGCGCGAACTGCGCGACACCGTGTATTCCGTTCCGGGCCGGCCGTTCAGGGCGTCGACGTGCAGGTCCAGCGCGCCGCCGCCGGGCAGCATGAAATGCTCGGGCTTGCCGACCATGCCTTTGAACGTGGCGCCGGTGACCTTGTCGCTCAGGGTGTAGGCGCCGTCGCCCAGATAGGTGATGCGAAAGGGCTTGCCGAGCCATTCGTTGGGCACGTCCAGTTGCGACACCGAGATCGACTCGCCGCCCCACGCATAGCCGCCGCGCGGCAGCCCGGACGGATACGGCAGGCTCTCATGGCGCCGCGCCAGCCATTCGCCCACCACCGGGAAATAGCGCGGCTTGGCGTGGATGTACAGCATGAACTTGTCGACGGCTGGCCCCACCACCATGCGCGAGCGCAGCACTTCCATTTCGCCGGAAGTCTCGGCCTTGGTGTCGAAGATGGCCGACACGTCGCCCAGCAGGCTGCGGTTCTGCCCCTGCGGCGCCTCCTCCTCCACCTGGACGATGATGTCCGCCGAATACACCGAAGGGGTGACCATGACGTATAGGACCGCGCCCAGCAGCGCGACCAGGGTGATGGCGATGATCATCCATCGATTGGAAAAAATGGCGTCCACGTGCGAGGACAGCGGGGTTTCCTGCTGGCGAGCCGGGACGGAGGGCTCGAACGATTCGATAGGCAACGACATGCAGCTCTCCAAGATCAGGCGCCGCCGCGGTCGCGGCGCCCCCAAAGGCGTGGGCCGGATCCCGGCCCCGCGCCCATTGGCGCGGGACGGGCCCGAGGGTCGACTACTTGATTGAATGCACGGTCTGCACCGTTTGCGCGCTCGGGAACAGGTTGCTGATGAAGCGGTTCCACCGCACCAGCGCCGCCGTATCCACGAAGACGACGTCCTTGGGTTGCAACTCGAACTTCTCCGCCACCGCGTAAGCCTGCGGCGACGCCGCGTTCAGGTGGAACACCAGCGGCATCGCCTGCTCGGTACTGCGCACCACAAACACCTGCGACGAGTCGGCAGTCAGCTGGTTGGGCCCTCCCGCCACGCCCAGCGCTTCGTTCAACGTCAACCTGCCATCGCGCATCACGATCGTGGCCGGCGCCGTCACTTCGCCCGTCACGAACACCTTGCTTTCGTCGCGCGGCGTCACCCTGACAATGTCGCCCGACTTCAGCATGACCTGGTTCAGGTCCTGCCCGCGGTCGATCAGGGCGGGCAGGTTCACTCGCGTCTTGCGGCCCGCGCGGATGACATAGACGCTGCTGCGATCTCCCGTGGGCAGGATGCCGCCCGCGCGATTGATCGCTTCCAGCAGGGTCATGGGAATGTCATTGATCGCGACGGTACCCGGCGTTTTCACCTCGCCTTCGACGTAGACCCGCTTGCTGCGATAGCCCAGCACTCGCACCGTGATCTGCGGGTCCTGGATGTATTTACCCGAACTGTTGACTATGAGATTGCGCGCCTGAAGTTCCGTCAACCCCGCCACTTTCAGCAGTCCCGTGTAGGGAAATTGGATATATCCGGCGGATGAGACCGTATACCCCGGAATGCCCGAAGCGGTGTCCCCGATGGCTAGTTCGGTCACCCCAGTGCCAATGGCGTAGGTTTGCGTCGGAAGCACCAGCTCGGGGTGATCCCAGACCACGATCGACAGGATGTCGCCGGGGCCGATGCGATACGGCTCGGCCTTGTCGACCAGATGCGAAACGCCGTCGTTGTTCAGCAGCGCCAGGCGCGCGCGGTTGTCTTCCAGCACCAGGCTGGGCGTGATTTCCTTGACCTCGGCCACCGAGTTGGGATCCAGCGGATCGACCCGATGCTTGGCATCGAAAGTCATGCCTGGAGAAAGAGCGCAGGCGCCCAGCGAGGACACGAGCGCGATGGCGGCGATGGCCCGGCTCAACGTTCCGATAAGTGTCGTCATGGCGAATCCACTGTGAATGACTTCGTTGCTTGGAAAGGAGCCCGATGCGTAACGGGTTGCGACATTCCACTCTCTTTTCCAGGCCCCGCACATTCGACGGATGCCCTAAGCCTTCTCCTACATCGTTTGGAGGTTTCGGGTGCGCCGGGCACTCAATAAGATTTCCACGGTAGCCCCATGCTTTGCGGCAGTGCACCGTTGTTGTCCCCGCGGCCGCAGGGCGACTCCCCGAGCAAAGGAGTACGCGATGGACCCGTCCCTCACGGACACGTCGAGCAGGTCGAACCGATCCGGCTATCTGTATCGCCTGCTGGATGCGGCGATCGTCATCATCTGCGGCCTGGCCGTCACCGAGTTCAAGTTTTCGCAGGAGGCGCTGGCGGATCCGCCGCAGATCCACCTGTTCCTGATCTACCTGTGCGGCCTGGGGGTGATCGCCCTGTTCCCCGCCTTCAGCCTGTATGTCTCGTGGCGCGGGCGGCGCCTGACCGACCTGATCGTGCGCAGCCTGATGGCCTGGTCGCTGGTGTTCGCGCTGGGCATCCTGGTCAGTTTCCTGATGCACCAGAGCGCGTCGGTATCGCGCCTGTGGGCGGCGACCTGGTATGGATCGGCCGCCCTGGCGCTGGCCGGGGTACGCCTGGCGGTCTACACCGTGCTGGGCGCGGCGCGCGACCGCGGCCTGAACCGCAAGCGCGTGCTGCTGGTGGGGTTCGGCGCGCTCGGCCATGACCTGTGGCGCCGCGTCGAACGCTACCGCGAGGCCGGCTACGAGGTCGCCGGCATCTACGCCGAGACCCACGAAATCCTGCCGCCACAGGTGCGGCGCCTGCACGAACTGGACGCGCTGCACACCTTCGTGCGCGAGCACAACGTGCGCGAAGTCTGGATCGTGCTGCCGATGGAAGCCGGCCAGGAGCTGCGCGAAGTGCTCTACCACCTGCGCAATGACCTGGTCGACATCCGCTGGATTCCCGACGTGATGTCGATCCAGCTGCTGGGCCACCGCATCGGCGAATTCCTCGGGCTGCCGGCGATCCAGCTCAACAACCTGCCGGCCGCCGGCGTGCGCGGCCTGGCCAAGGAGGCCTTCGACCGCAGTTTCGCGCTGTGCGCGCTGATCGGCCTGTCGCCGCTGATGCTGACGGTAGCCTGCCTGGTCAAGCTGACCTCGCGCGGACCGGTGTTTTTCACCCAGCCGCGCCTGGGCGTGGACGGCAAGGTCTTCCACGTCTACAAGTTCCGCACCATGACCGTGCACCAGGAACACGGCGTGGTCACCCAGGCCACCCGCAACGACACGCGCATCACCCGCATCGGCGGTTTCCTGCGCCGCACCAGCCTGGACGAACTGCCGCAATTCCTGAATGTGCTGCGCGGCGACATGTCGGTGGTCGGGCCCCGGCCGCACGCGCTGGAGCACAACGAGCTGTACAAAGACCTGGTGCAGCGCTACATGATGCGCCACCGCGTCAAGCCCGGCATCACCGGCTGGGCCCAGGTCAACGGCCTGCGCGGCCAGACCGACACGCTGCGCAAGATGAGCGACCGCGTCGAGCACGACATCTACTACATCCAGCACTGGACGTTCCGGATGGACCTGATGATCATCGCCCGCACGGCGGTATCCGGATGGACGGGCCGCAATGTCTACTGAACCATTGGGCTGGCCCCCGTTCGCCCCATCGCGCGCGCGTCCCGCGCCCGCCGCACCGCCGCCGCCCGCCGGCCTGCTGGCCGAGGACGACTTCCGCCGCGCGGTGCAGATGCTGCCGCTGGTGTCGATCGACCTGCTGCTGCGCGATGCGCAGGGCCGCTACCTGACCGGCCTGCGCAGCAACCCGCCCGCCCAGGGCTCCTGGTTCGTGCCCGGCGGCCGCATCCGCAAGAACGAGTCCCTGCCGCGCGCGCTGCAGCGCATCGCCCGCGAGGAACTGGGCGTGACGCTGCCGCCGCAGGCCTGGCGGCCTCGCGGCGTGTACGAACACTTCTATGGCACCAATTTCGCCGGCGAGGCCGGCCGTTCCACCCATTACATCGTCCTCGCCTATGAGGCCGACCTCACGCTGGACGCGGCCAGCCTGCCGCTCGGCCAGCACCGCCGCTACCGCTGGCAAGCCGCGGCGGCCATCGCCGCCGACCCCGGCGCCCACCCCTATACCCAGGCCTACTTCAAGGAGTCAGCGCCATGAGCAACCCCCACCCTCCGTACCGGGCTGTCATCCTCTGCGGCGGCTCCGGCTCGCGCCTGTGGCCGCTGTCGCGCGAGCTGCTGCCCAAGCAGTTCATCCGTTTGACCGATGACCGCAGCCTGCTGCAGAACACCCTGCGGCGCCTGGAATCGGCCGGGGCCCAGGCGCGCCCGATGCTGGTGTGCAACGACGCCCACCGTTACATCGCCGCGGAACAGGCGCTGGAATTGGGTATCCAGGATGCCGAGATCGTGCTGGAGCCATTCGCCCGCAACACCGCGCCCGCCATTGCCGCCGCCACCCTGCGCGCCATGCGCGACGGCGAGGACCCGGTGATGCTGATCATGCCTTCCGACCACGTGCTGGAAGACGGCCCGGTGCTGGCGGCCGCCTTCGCCGAGGCCTACCAGGCCGCGCGCCAGGGCGCGCTGGTGACTTTCGGCATCACCCCCAGCGCGCCGCTCAGCGGCTATGGCTACATCCAGGCGGCCGAACCAGGCGCCATGGCCCCGGCGCGCAAGGTGCGGCGCTTCGTCGAAAAGCCCTCGCCCGAGGTGGCGCAGCGCTTCATCGAGGATGGCGGCTACTACTGGAACAGCGGCATGTTCGCGTTCCAGGCTTCGGTCTTCCTGGCCGAGCTGGAACGGCTGGCGCCGCGCATCCTGGAACAGGTGCGCGCGGCGGTGGCCGGCGGCCATGGCGAGCAGGCGCTGTTCCAGCTGGACGGCCCGGCCTTCGAGGCCTGCCCCAGCGACTCGATGGACTACGCCATCATGGAACGCACCGACAGCGCCGTGGTGATCCCGCTGGCCGCGCCCTGGAGCGACGTCGGCGCCTGGGACGCGGTCTGGGGCATCGCCCACAAGACCGCCGAGGGCAACTCCACCACCGGCGACGTGATGGTCGAGGACTCGCGCAACTGCCTGATCCATTCGACCAGCCGGCTGGTCGCGTCGGTGGGGCTGGACGACATCGTCGTGATCGAGACCGCCGACGCCGTGCTGGTGGCCCACAAGACCCGCTCGCAGGACGTCAAGCGGCTGGTGGAGGCATTCAAGGTGCAGCACCGCAGCGAGCTGAACCACCATCGCGAAGTGCAGCGCCCGTGGGGCTCGTACGACTCGGTCGGACAGGGGCCGCGCTACCAGGTCAAGCGCATCACCGTGAAACCCGGCGCGCGCCTGTCGTCGCAGATGCACCACCATCGCGCCGAACATTGGGTGGTGGTGTCGGGCACCGCGCGCATCTACAACGGCGACAAGCAGTATTTGCTGACCGAGAACCAGTCGACCTACATCCCGCTGGGCGAGGTCCACAGTCTGGAGAACCCCGGCAAGATCCCGCTGGAGATCATCGAGGTGCAGTCCGGCGCCTATCTGGGCGAGGATGACATCGTCCGCCTCCAGGACATGTACGGCCGTGTCTGACCTGCGGCGCGCGGCCTCCTCCTTCTGGCGCCCTGGCCTGGCGCGGGTCTGCCTGCCGCTGGCGGCGCTGTTCTTCATCACGCTGGTGACGGTGGGCAACCTGCCGGGCCTGGCCGCCGAGATGTCCGATGCGTTCGGCGACAAGCGCCTGCACCTGATGGCCTACGCCTTCCTGACCGTGCTGCTCTACCTCTCGGTCCAGCGCCGGCCAGGCCTGACCGCGCTGCTGGCGGTGTCGGCCCTGGGTGCGCTGGACGAAGGCATCCAGTCCTTTTTTGCCTATCGACAGGCCGACCTCTTAGACCTTTTGGCCGATATCTCTGCGGCGGGTGCGACAGTAATCTCATTGAACATCGGTTTCGCAGCCTTCGGCTCCTTTCGTGCAATGACTAAGTCTTAAGGATAAAACCATGCCAAAACGGGCACTGATTACCGGCGTTACCGGACAGGACGGCGCTTATCTGGCCGAATTCCTGCTGGCCAAGGGCTATGAAGTCCATGGCATCAAGCGGCGCGCGTCGCTGTTCAACACCGCCCGCATCGACCACCTGTACCAGGATCCGCACGACCAGCCGCGCAATTTCGTGCTGCACCACGGCGACATGACCGACTCCTGCAGCCTGATCCGCATCGTGCAATCCGTGCAGCCCGACGAGATCTACAACCTGGCGGCGCAGAGCCACGTCGGGGTGTCGTTCGAGGAGCCGGAATACACCGCCAACGCCGACGGCCTGGGCACCCTGCGCCTGCTGGAAGCCATCCGCATCCTCAAGCTGGAGGACAAGGCGCGCTTCTACCAGGCCTCGACCTCCGAGCTGTATGGCCTGGTGCAGGAGACCCCGCAGAAGGAAACCACGCCGTTCTATCCGCGCAGCCCCTACGCCGCCGCCAAGCTGTATGCCTACTGGATCAGTGTCAACTACCGTGAAGCCTACGGCATGTATGCCTGCAACGGCATCCTGTTCAACCACGAATCGCCCAAGCGCGGCGAGACCTTCGTGACGCGCAAGATCACGCGCGGCCTGGCGCGCATCGTGCTGGGGCTGCAGGAATGCCTGTACCTGGGCAACCTGTCGGCGCTGCGCGATTGGGGCCATGCGCGCGACTACGTCGAAATGCAGTGGCTGATGCTGCAGCAGGACACGCCAGAGGACTACGTCATCGCCACCGGCATGCAGTACAGCGTGCGCGAGTTCATCAATACCGCCGCGCGCGAGCTGGGCATCCTGCTGGCCTGGGAAGGCGAAGGGCTGGAAGAGACCGCCACCGTGCTGTTCAGCCCGGTGCACGACATCAAACCCGGCCAGGTCATCGTGCGGGTCGATCCGCGCTATTTCCGCCCGACCGAGGTCGAGACCCTGTTGGGCGACCCGACCAAGGCGCGCGAAAAGCTGGGCTGGTCGCCGCGCACCAGCTTCGCCCAGCTGGTCAAGGAAATGGTGGAAAGCGACCTGAAGGACGCCCGCCGCGACGCGCTGGTGGAACAGAACGGCTACGAAATCTACGCCTACAAGGAATAGTCCGCCATGAGCAATCCGGACCAACGCGTGTTCGTGGCGGGCCATCGCGGCATGGTGGGCGCCGCGCTGGTGCGCGAACTGCAGGCGCGCGGCTACCGCGACATCATCACGCGCAGCCACACCGAACTGGACCTGGAGAACCAGAACCAGGTGCACCGCTTCTTCTCGACCACGCCGGTCGACGTGGTGTACCTGGCCGCCGCCAAGGTCGGCGGCATCCTGGCCAACCAGAATCATCCGGTGGACTTCCTGTACCGCAACCTGATGATCCAGTGCAACGTGATTCGCGCCGCCTACGCGGCCGGGGTGCGCAAGCTGCTGTTCCTGGGCTCGTCCTGCATCTATCCGCGCGAAGCGCCGCAGCCGATCCGCGAGGACGCGCTGCTGACCGGACCGCTGGAAGCCACCAACGAACCCTACGCCATCGCCAAGATCGCCGGCCTGAAACTGTGCGAAGCCTACCAGCGCGAGTACGGCGCGCGCTTCATCTGCGCCATGCCGACCAACCTGTACGGCCCGCGCGACAACTACGACCTGCACAGCAGCCATGTGCTGCCGGCGCTGATCCGCAAGTTCCACGAAGGCCGCGAAGCCGGCCAGGACAGCGTCACCCTGTGGGGGAGCGGCACGCCGCTGCGCGAATTCCTGTACGTGGACGACCTGGCGCGCGCCTGCGTCATGCTGATGGAGACGCCTGCCGCCGAAGGCATCTACAACATCGGCGCCGGCGAGGACCTGTCGATCGCCGAGCTGGCGCGGGTGGTGGCGCAGGTGGTCGGCTACCGGGGCCGGATCGTCTATGACGCCAGCAAGCCCGACGGCACGCCGCGCAAGCTGATGGACTCGTCCCGGGTGCGCGCGCTCGGCTGGAAGCCGGAGATTGCCCTGGCCCATGGCGTGACGCTGGCCTATGGTCACTTCCTGCGCGAACAGGCGCGTCAACCCCTGCCCGTGGCCTGACCGCCGCGCCTATCGAGAACAGGCCATTCCGATGTACCGACTCATCAGGAAGCACGTCGCCGGCAATGCCTCGTTCTGGGGGCTGGTGGAATACGGCATCGGCCCGGTGGCGGCGCTGATGGCGCTGCCCATCCTGTTCCGCCAGCTCGGCACGGTGGGATTCGGCCAGTATTCGATGATCATCGCGCTGGCCGGCTTCGGCAATGCCGCCAACCTGGGCGCCGCCGTCACCGCCACCAAGCTGGTGTCCGAGCGCATGCACGAGCCCGGCGGCGCCTACCGCGCGGCCGGCGTGGCCATGTCGCTGATCGGCTGCGCGCTGGGCGTGGTGACGCTGGTGGCCGCGCTGTTGTGGCTGGCGGCCTGGTGGGGCTGGCCCGCCGCCACCTTCGGCGGCGTGGCCGTCACCCTGCTGGCCATGCCGGCGCTGGCGGTCTACCTGACGCAGCAGTACGACCAACTGATGTCCGGCTGCCTCAAGGGCCGCGAGGACTTCCGCGCCACCGCGCTGTGCGAGCTGGTCAGCCGCAGCGGCACCCTGGCGCTGGCCTGCGCCACCGCCTGGCTGACTGCCTCGCCCACCTGGACCGGCCTGGCCCAGGCGCTTGGCCTGCTGCTGGCCGGCTCGGTCAAGATGCGCGTGTTCGCGCGCCGCTACGGCCATGTGCTGGTGCGCCCGGTGCGCGACCGCGGCGCCATGCTGGACGCATTCCGCTTCTCGCGCTGGTCCTGGCTCAACAGCCTGAGCGCGCTGGCCTTCGGCTCGGTCGACCGGGTGCTGGTGGGCAGCCTGATGGGGCCGGCGGCCCTGGCCATCTATACCGTCGGCGTGCAAGTCGGACAGATGATCCACACCGCCTCGGTGGCGATCTTCCAGAAGGCCATGCCGCGCGTCAGCCGCCTGTCGGCCGCGCCGCCGCGCCCGGGCGCGGCCGAGGAAGAGATCCGCCGCCTGATGCTGTGGAATCTGCTGCTGTCGGCCAGCGCCACGGTCGCGGTGCTGGCGGTCAGCCAGCCGCTGCTGGACCTGCTGCTGGGGCATGCCGTGGCCGAGGGCCACCTGGGCACGTTCCGCCTGCTGATCATCGCCTCGGGCCTGCTGTCATTGAACGCGGCGGCGCATTTCTCGCTGCTCGGCCTGGGCAATTCGCGGGCGGTGGCGATTCTCAACGGCCTGGGCGGCCTGGCCATGCTGGGCGTCATGGCCGTCCTGGTGCACGCGGCGGGTGAACACGCCGCGGCCTGGGGCCGCATGGCCTATGCGGCGATCACGCTGGCCGGCGTGGCGCTCGCCATCCGTCAATCCCGGCCCGACTACCCGGGCGCCCTGCCTGCGGCCACCCGGTAGCCATCATGCTGAGGTCCTATATGCGCAAGCGCCACAATGAGTACTCGCGTCAGCTCATCGACTTCGTCCGCGAGCTGCGTCCACCCGCGCCGATCGCCGGCGGCCTGCTGCCCAAGCTGACCATCGTGACGCCCTCGTACAACCAGGCCCGCTTCCTGGAGCGCACCATCATTTCGGTGCTGAACCATGGTTATCCGCGGCTGGAGTACATCATCATCGACGGCGGCTCCACCGACGGCAGCGTCGACATCATCCGCAAGTACGAACGCTACCTGACCTACTGGGAAAGCGCCCCGGACCGCGGCCAGTCGCACGCCATCAACAAGGGCTTCGAACGCGCCACCGGCGACTACGTCGGCTGGCAGAATTCCGACGACCTGTACTACCCGGGCGCCTTGCGCAAACTGGGCGCGGCCGCGGCGCGGGGCCGGGCGCCCATCGTCAGCGGCAACCTGTTCGTGGCCGACGCCGGCAACCGCATCTTCCGCAAGATCCACTACACCCCGGTCAACCGCGGCACGCTCACCGTGGTCAAGGCCTCGATCCCCAACCAGTCCGCCATCTTCCGCCGCGACCTGCTGCGCAAGCACGGCCTGCTGCAGGAAAGCATGCGCTATTGCATGGACCTGGAACTGTGGAGCCGGCTGCTGCGCGAGGGCAGGAACCTGATCGTGCCGGACGCGATGGGCGTCTACACCGCCCACGACGAAACCAAGACCGCGCTGATGCAGGACGTGCTGCTGGAAGAGCGCGAACAGATCGTCAACCGCATCCGCCGCACCGAGCCCGGCATGGGCAAGCTATTCGGCCTGTCCTGCCGGGCCTCGCAGGTCGCCGCGCACGCGCGCCAGGGCGACCTGTCATACCTGGTCGAAAAGCTTGCCATCAAGCTGCTCGGGCGCGACGACTGGGCCGCGCACTGAGCCCGCCTTCCCTGCCCCGGAGCCGCCATGTATCCGCACCGCCGCCTTTCCACGCTGCACCTGCTGGGACTGTTCGCATTCACCGCGCTGGCGCTGAACGACGACCACTTCATCCTGGGGGTGGGCAGTTTCAAGCTGTCGCCCTTCGATGTGCTGTTCGTGGCCATCCTGGCGGTCAAGGCCCTGCGGCTGGCCGAGCCAGCCGCCTATGCCCTGCCGCGCGGCGCGCTCGGTATGCTGCTGGGCATGCAGGTGCTGTCGGTGGTGTACCTGCTGCTGGTGTCGCTGCACCATCCCGGCATCGAAAGCGGCGACGTGGCGCGTGACCTGCGCATCGTCTTCTACTTCCTGAGCGTGCCTTTCCTTTGCTACAAGGATATCGATAGCCCGGCCGCCTACGCGGTGCTGCAGAAGTACATCGTGGCGGCCTGCCTGGCCGTGGCCACACTGATGCTGCTGGAGCAACTGCAGGGCTTCAGCGTGGCCAATCCACTGCGCAACGTGCGCCTGGGCGTCTGGGCGATTCCCTTCGGGGTGGTGTCGCTGCTGTACTTCCGCAAGACACTCAACGTCTCCGGCCCCAAGGCCTACGCGCTCACGGTCTATATGCTGCTGGCGCTGGTGTTCTCGCTGAACCGCAGCCAGTACCTGCAGCTGATGGTGTCGGTGCTGCTGGCCGTGATGCTGGCCTCGGGTCCGGAGATCCGCCGCCGGGTGGTGCTGATCTTCGCCCCGGCGGCTGTGGCCGGAGTGCTGGTGTTCGCCAGCATCGGCTATCTGGATGTGCTGAGCAACCGCATCTTCAGCGTCGAGCGGCTCGACGAGGACTCCAGCTACGGCGCCCGCATCCAGGAGATGCAGGGGCAGATGGACTCGTTCGCGGAAAGTCCGGTGTTCGGCAAGGGCGCAGGCTTTCGCAGCTGGGTGATGGGCGAGAACGGTTTCGAACTGAGTACCTTCGCGCACAACTCCTGGGCGTTCTACCTGATGAAGTTCGGCATCGTCGGCACGGTGATGATCATGCTGCCGCCCCTGCTGATCCTGCTGCTGTCGCTGGCGCGGCGCTACACCCATCCTGGCCTGGAACTGCACCGACGCTACCTGCTGGCCACGGCGCCGATCTATATCTTCATCGATTCGCTGTCCGGCGGCCTGGCTTATGCCCCCAAGACCGCCTTTACCGGCTTTCTGTTGTGTTATTGCCTGTCGCTCATCCGCAATGCCCGGGCCATGCCCGTGCCCACGCCCGCGCCCGCGTCCGCGGCGCCCAGCCCCCGTCCGGACACCGCGCGCCGGCGGTCATCGCGAGTACTGCCACATGCCTGATGTCCTGTTCGTCGCGCCCGACCTGCACGGCGGCGTGGGAAGATGTGTCGCCTTCATCGCCGACGCCTTGCCCGAGCGGGGCGTCGAAGCCTCGCTGTTCCTGCTGCGCTCGCGCAACCGCGAATACCCCGTCGCCAATCCGCGCGTGACCCGGGCGCTGCCGGTGATCGAATCGCCGACCGCCCTGCGGCTGCGGCTGCCGCTGGCGTTCGCGCGCCTGCTGGCGCAGATCCGCCGCGAACGGCCGGCCATTGTCTGCTCGCACGGGCTGCTGTGCAACATGCTGGTGGTGCTGGCCAAGAAGGTATTGCGCGGCGACTTCGCCACCGTCGCCTTCGAGCACAGCAGCCCGGCCATTCACTACGGCGCCTCGCGCATGCGGCGCCTGAAATGCTGGCTGGTGAGCCAGACCTACCGCCGCCACGACGCTGTCGTCGGCGTCTCGCGCGGCGTCAAGGAAGACCTGGTCAGCATGTTCCCGCCTTTGCGCGGCAAGGTGCGCACCATCTACAACGGGGTGCCGCTGGATGACGTGCGCGAGCAGAGCGTGGGCGGCGCGGCCCCGGCCCCGGCCGGCGCGCCCTACCACGTGGTCGCGGTGGGCCGCCTGGAGGCCGTCAAGGACTATGCCACCCTGATCGACGCCGCCGCGCTGCTGGACGATCCCGGCATCCGCTTCACCATCCTGGGCGAAGGCTCAGAGCACGGCGCCCTGCAAAGGCGCATCGATGCGCGCCCCTCGCGCAGTCCGGTCACCCTGGCCGGCCACATCGACAACCCGTTTCCCGTGATTGCCGGCGCCGGCGCCTTCGCCCTGACCTCGGTGCGCGAAAGCTTCGGCAATGTGCTGGTCGAGGCGCTGTGCCTGGGCGTGCCGGTCATTTCCACCGATTGTCCGCACGGCCCCGCCGAAATCCTCGACGCCGGCCGCTATGGCGTGCTGGTGCCGGTGGGCGACGCCGCCGCCCTGGCGGCGGCGGTGCGCCGGCTGGCCTACGACGGCAAGATGCGCGAACGCCTCGCGGCCGAAGGCCCGGCGCGCGCCGACGCCTTTTCACTGGAGCGGCATTGCCGCGACGTCATCGACTTGTTCCAGCCGCTGATGCGGCGCGGCGCGTCCTGAACAGGAAAGCATCATGTCCAAGATACCGGTATCCGTCGTCGTCATGACCAAGAATGAGGAACGCAATATCGCCAAGTGCCTGAAGGCGCTGGCCGACTTCGACGAGGTCTTCGTGGTCGACTCCAACAGCACCGACGCGACCTGCGCCATGGCCACCGCGCTCGGCGCCAAGGTCAGCACCTTCAGCTGGAACGGCAAGTATCCGAAGAAGAAGCAGTGGTGCCTGGAACAACTGCCGTTCAGCCACCCGGTGGTGCTGTACGTCGACGCCGACGAGGAAATGACGCCGGAACTGGCCGCCGAGATCCGCGCCGCCCTGCCGCGCTTTGCCGCCGGCGCCGGCGGCGCCTTCGTGCCGTTCGACTATGTGTTCTGCGGCCGCAAGCTGCGCCACGGCCATCGCGTCTACAAGCTGGCGCTGCTGGCGCGCGAACGCTCGCGCTTCCTGGACTACGACGACCTGGACGTGGCCCACATGTGGGAAGTCGAAGGCCACTACCAACCGCAGGTGCAGGGCGAGACCTTCGCGCTGCGCGAGCGCATGGTACACAACGACCACGACTCGCTCTATCACTACTTCGACAAGCACAATCGCTATTCCGACTGGGAAGCCAATCTGCGCACCAAGGGCCTGATGAACGACCCGCGCGAGGCCAACGTGGGCGCGCGCGCCCTGCTCAAGCGCCTGTTCCAGGCCATGCCGTTCAAGGCGCCGGTCGCATTCCTGCATTCCTACCTGCTGCGCCTGGGCTTTCTCGATGGCCGCGCCGGCTTCGACTACGCGGTGGCGCGCGCCATGTATTACTGGCAGATCCGCATCAAGACCGAAGAACTCCGCCAGGCGCGCCTGGCCGCGGATCCGGCGCGCGACGACGCCCTGAGCGGAGCGGCCAAATGAGCGCCCTGCAGCGGCTCGACCAATTCTCCGTCGCGCCCGGCCAGCGCGGCCGTTCGGCGTTGATGGTGCAATTGTGGTGGCTGGTGCAGGGTTCGCTGTTCCGCTGGTCGCCACAAGTGGCGTACGGCTTCCGGCGCTGGCTGCTGCGCCGCTTCGGCGCCCAGGTCGGCCGCAAGGTGCTGATCCGGCCCAGCGCCACGGTTACCTATCCCTGGAAGGTGACGATCGGCGACTATGCCTGGATCGGCGACGACGCGGTGGTCTACAGCCTCGGGCCGATCCACATTGGCGCGCATGCCGTGGTGTCGCAGCGCAGCTACCTGTGCGCCGCCGACCATGACCCCGCGCAGCCCGATTTCCCGCTACGCGAACGCGCCGTGCGCATCGAGGACGGCGCCTGGGTCGCCACCGATGTCTTCATCGGCCCCGGCGTCACAGTCGGACGCGAAGCCGTGGTCGGCGCGCGCAGCTCGGTGTTCCGCAGCCTGCCGCCCGCCATGGTGTGCCACGGCAATCCCTGCCGCCCCGTCCGCCCCCGCGTGGCGCCGCCGGCATGAAGATCCTCCTGTATGGCATCAATTACGCGCCAGAGCTGACCGGCATCGGCAAATACAGCGCCGAGCTGGCCGAATGGCTGGCCGCGCGCGGCCATCAGGTCAGCGTCGTCACCGCGCCGCCCTATTACCCGCAATGGCGCGTGCACGACGGCTATCGCGCCGGCCGCTACCAGCGCGAGACACGCGCCGGCGTCGACGTGCGGCGCGCGCCGCTGTGGGTGCCGGCCCGGCCCGGCGGCGCCAAGCGCCTGCTGCATCTGGCGAGTTTCGCGCTATCGAGCCTGCCGTCGCTGCTGCGCGCCGCGGCCGGCCGCCCCGATCTGATCGTGGTGGTCGAGCCGGCCTTGTTCTGCGCGCCGGCGGCCTGGCTGGCCGCGCGCCTGTGCGGCGCGCGCGCCTGGCTGCACATCCAGGACTACGAAGTGGACGCGGCGTTCGACCTGGGCCTGCTCAAGGGCAATGGGCTGCGCGCCGCCGTGCGCCGCGCGGAACGCTGGCTGATGCGGCGTTTCGACCGCGTCTCGACCATCTCCGGCCGCATGCTCGATCTGGCCTTGTACAAGGGCGTGGACCCGGCGCGCGCGGTGCTGCTGCCCAACTGGATCGACGTCGAGGCCATCGCGCCCGGCCGCGATGGCGATCTGCGCGCCGAACTCGGCATTCCCGCTGACGCGGTGGTGGCGCTGTATTCGGGCAATATGGGCGGCAAGCAGGGCTTGCAGACGCTGGCCGAGGTGGCCCGCCTGCTCGAACGCGAGCAGGCGCTCTGGTTCGTGTTCTGCGGCCAGGGGCCGGAACGCGCGCCCTTGCAGGCGCGCTGCCAAGGCCTGGCGCGGGTGCGCTTCCTGGACTTGCAGCCGGCCGAACGGCTGGGCGCGCTGCTGAACACCGCTGACATCCACCTGCTGCCGCAGCGCGCCGGCGCGGCGGACCTGGTCATGCCGTCCAAGCTGACCGGCATGCTGGCCAGCGGCCGCCCGGTGGTGTGCGGGGCCGCGCGCGGCACCGAACTGGCCGGCGTGGTGGCGCGCTGCGGACTGGCGACCCCGCCCGAAGACGCCGCCGCCATGGCCGAGGCGGTGCGCAAGCTGGCCAGCCATCCGCAGATCCGTGAGACGCTGGGCGCCGCGGCGCGGCGCTATGCGCTCGATCACCTGCATATCGACACGGTGCTGGCCGCCGCCGAACGCGAATTCGCCGCGGTGGCGCAACCAGACGCCGCCGCCACCGGCGCGACCCCAGCCCGGCGCGGCGCCCGCCGCTGACGCCGCCGCGATGCCCG
>NZ_CADIJV010000041.1 GCF_902859765.1 Achromobacter pulmonis | reverse complement strand
CGCGCCTTTGGCGCCACCGAGCCGGTGGCGCGGGCCCGCTGCGTCGTGGCCGAGGCCGAGATCGCGCTGGCCGCGCGCGACCTGGGCTGGCCCAGCGCCGCGCTGGACGCGGCGCGCGACACGCTGGCAAGGCATGGCGATGCGCGCAACGCGGCGTATGCGGCCTATCTGGCGGGCCGCCGCCTGGTGCTGATCGGGCACCTGGGGCCGGCGGAAAAGCTGCTGGCGGAACTGGACCCCGCATCCTTTCCCCCCGCGCTGCGCGCGGTGCATGAGTTGACCCTGGCCGGCATTGCCCTGCGCCGGGTGCAGGCCGGCGCCGCGCGCGCCGCGCTGGCACGTGCCGGGCAGGCCGCCGCGCAAGCCGGCATTCCCGCCCTGCAAGCCGAAGTGCGGCAGGCCCACGCACAACTGGAGGCGCCGGCCGCGCGCCTGGACATGGCCGGCCAGACCCGGGAGTTGCGCCTGGCGCAGGTCGAGGCGCTGCTGGCGTCGGACCTGCTGGTGATCGACGCCTGCCGCTATGCCGTGCACGGCGCGGGCGTGACCGTGTCGCTGGCCAGCCGGCCGGTGCTGTTCACCCTGGCGCAGGCCCTGGGGCAGGCCTGGCCCGGCGATGCGCCGCGCGAGGCGCTGATATCACAGGCGTTCCGCAGCCGCCATCCGGACGAAACCCACCGCGCCCGTCTGCGCGTGGAGATCGGCCGGCTGCGTGCGATGCTGGGGCCGCTGGCGCAGATCCGCGCTACCCGGCAGGGGTTTGCGCTGACGCCGCCGGATGGCGCCGTCGCGGTACTGGCGCCGCCGGTGCGGGAGCGGCATGCCGCGGTGCTGGCGCTGCTGGCCGATGGCCAGGCGTGGTCCAGTTCGGCCCTGGCCCTGGCCACGGGCACGAGCCAGCGTCAGATGCAGCGCGCCCTGGAGGCATTGGCCGCTGGCGGCCGGGCGCAGCCGTTCGGCCACGGCCGCGCCCGGCGCTGGATCACTCCGCCGCTGCCGGGTTTCGCGACGACATTGTTACTCCCGCTGCCGCCGCCGGATGCCTAGGATGGAGACGTCTTCTTTCTTGAACAGGACATCGACATGAAAGCCAAACCCGCAGAAATCCTCCGCGAATACGGTCCCTTCCCCGGCGTCAGCGACGTGCACGGGGTGTCTTACGATGGCGGCCGCGTCTGGATCGCCGTCGGCGAAAAGCTGCACGCCCTGGACCCGGCCAGCGGCGCGGTGATACAGACCATCGACGTGGCCGCGCGCGCCGGCACCGCCTTTGACGGCACGCACCTCTACCAGATCGCCGGCGACGTCATCCAGAAGATCGACCCGGCCTCGGGCCAGGTGCTGTCGACGGTGCCCGCGCCCCCTGGCGAAGGCAATTCCGGCATGGCCTGGGCCGAAGGCATGCTGTGGATCGGCCGCTATCCCGACCGCAAGATCCACCAGGTCGACCCGGCCACCGGCGCCATCGTGCGCACCCTCGAATCCGACCGCTACGTAACCGGGGTCAGCTGGGTCGATGGCGGCCTATGGCACGCCACCTGGGAAAACGACGCCAGCGAATTACGGCGGGTCGATCCGGCCAACGGCGAGGTGCTGGAGCGCCTGCAGATGCCCGCCGGCGTAGGCATTTCCGGCCTCGAATCGGATGGCGATGGCGTGTTCTATTGCGGCGGCGGCAACAGCGGCCGGCTGCGCGCGGTGCGCCGTCCGAGCACGGCATCCTGATCCGGTCTGCTTTTTTCAGACCCGCGCCGCCGCGCCGCCCTGACAAATTGTTGCAGGTCCAGGCGCGGCGGCCTTTTCCCGCCCCAGCGAGCCGCCGCCAGCGTGTAAACTCCCCCCTTTTTGACTCTGGTGGTATGTTGCAAGCCCCACAGCGCACAGGTTTAAGCGGCCCGACGCTCATTCGCTTGCTGACTCGCCTGACGGATGTCGACGCGCCGCAATCCCGGCAACCGTTGTCCGATCATCTGAGCCAATGGCTCGGCTGGACCGACGCGATTGCCCTGTCCGCGGCCCTGAACAACCGCCCGCCGGCGATCGCGCCCGGCGCGCGCAGGTTCAGCAGCGCCGAAGAGCGCGAGTGCGAACGCGTGCGCGTCACGCTGGCCGATGCCATCGCCAGCGACACCGCGGCCACGGCCGCCAAACGAATGATGCCGGGCCAGGTGGCCGCCAAGGTGGCGGCGCTGCAGTCCGACGAAGCCGATTATTCGAATTTCCGTCAGCGCTATCTGTCGTTGCAGCACACGATGGAAACCAGTATCGGCAATCTGCGCAGCCGCCTGCGCGGCATGGTCGCGGCCAAGACGCCGGAAATGACGCGGCTGGCGGTGGTGGACGCCATCATGGACCGCGCCCTGCTGCCGCGCGAGCGGACCCTGCTGGGCGCGATTCCGAAGCTGCTGCAAGGGCATTTCGACCGGCTGCGGCAGGCCGAACAGGCCGCGCTGGAAGCGGCGGCACAGACTGACGCGCAAGCCGCGGCCGAAACGCCCGCCGCAGCCGGGGCTGACGCGCCGGCCGACGCCGAGGCGTTGGATGCGCCCGACGGCAGCCCGCAGAACGGCGCGGGCCCGGGCGTGGCGGCGCCAGTCGGCGCGCCGTCGCCCGTACGACCCGCGCCCACGCCGGGCGCGTGGCTGGAGACGTTCCGCAAGGATATGCGCAGCGTGCTGCTGGCCGAACTGGATATTCGTTTACAACCGGTCGAAGGGCTGCTTGCCGCCCTTCGCGCCAGCTAACCGGGACACTATGTCCAAATACCTGATCAATATTGTTGTTTTCCTCGGTGGCCTGGCTGTGGCCGGCTGGATCGGCGCGGGCTACGCGGGCACCAATCCCCTGGCCCTGGCCGTCACGCTGCTGATCTGCGCCTGCTACCTGGCCGGCGCGCTCGAATTGCTGCGCTACCAGCAGGCCACCTCGTCCCTGCGGGGCGCGGTCGGCAAGCTGTCGGAAGCGCCCGCCAGCCTGGGGGGCTGGCTCGACCAGTTGCCCGCCGCGCTGCGCAATCCGGTGCGGCTGCGCATCGAAGGCGAACGCGTGGGCCTGCCCGGCCCGGCGCTCACGCCCTACCTGGTCGGCCTGCTGGTGCTGCTGGGCATGCTGGGCACCTTCCTGGGCATGGTGGTGACGCTGCGCGGCACCGGCACCGCCCTGGAAAGCGCCACCGACCTGGCCGCCATCCGTGCCTCGCTGGCCGCCCCGGTCAAGGGCCTGGGCTTCGCTTTCGGCACCTCGATCGCCGGCGTGGCCACCTCGGCCATGCTCGGCCTGTTGGCCGCCCTGTGCCGGCGCGACCGCATCCTGGCCGCGCAACTGCTCGACGCCAAGGCCGCCACCACGCTGCGCCTGTACAGCCAGGCGCACCAGCGCGAAGAGAGCTTCAAGCTGCTGCAACGCCAGGCCGAAGTGCTGCAACAGCAGGCCGAGACCATGCCCGCGCTGGTCGACCGCCTGGACGCCATGATGCGCAACCTGGAACAGCAGAACCACACCCTGAACGAGCGCCAGCTCGCCAGCCAGGACGCGTTCCAGGGCAAGGCCGAGGCCGCCTACGCGCGCCTGGCCGCCGTGCTGGAACAATCGATGAAGGAGAGCGTGGCCGAAAGCGCCCGTTCGGCCGGCGCGGCCTTGCAACCGGCGGTCGAAGCCACCATGGCTGGTCTGTCGCGCGAGACCGCCTCGCTGCATGACAACGTGACCCAGGCGGTGCAGCGCCAACTGGACGGCATGACCGCCGGCCTGCAAGCCGCCACCCGCGACGTGGCGGGCATCTGGAACCAGGCACTGGCCGGCCAGCAGCGCGCCAGCGAAACGCTGGCGCAGGACCTGCGCGATTCGCTGGAACGCTTCGCCCAGACCTTCGAACAACGCTCGGCCGCCCTGCTGGACAGCGTGTCCGAGCGCCTGCAAGCGTCCTCGGGCAGCATGTCCGAGGCCTGGAACGTGGCGCTGAGCCGCCAGGAACGCGCCAGTGAGAAACTGGCCGGCGACAACCTGCAGGCGCTGACGGCCGCCGCCGCCAGCTTCGAGCAGCATTCGGCGTCGTTGCTGCGCACGCTGAACCAATCGCACACCGCCCTGCAATCCGAGCTGGCCTCGCGCGACCAGCAACGCCTGGCCGCGTGGACCGAAACCCTGGGCGCCCTGTCCGCCACCCTGCGCCAGGAATGGCAGCAGGCCGGCGCGCAGGCCGCCGAACGCCAGCGGGAAATCAACCAGGCGCTGGCCCACACCGCGCAGGAACTGACCGAGCGCGCGCAGACCCAGGCCGGCCTGCTGGAGAACGTCTCGGCCCGCCTGGAAAGCGCCGCCGGCAACGTCTCGGCGCAATGGCACGAGGCGCTGGAACGCCAGGCGCAGGTCGGCGAAAAGCTGGCCGGCGACAACCGCGAGGCCCTGGCCGCCGCCGCCGCCACCTTCGAGCAACACGCCTCGACGCTGCTGCGCACCCTGGACCAGTCGCACGCCGACCTGCAGGCCGCCCTGGCGTCCCGCGACGAGCAGCGCCTGGCCGCCTGGGCCGGCACGCTCGGCGCCCTCACCGACAAGCTCGGCCGCGAATGGGAGCAGGCCGGCGCGCAAGCCGCCGCCCGCCAGCAGGAAGTCAGCCAGACGCTGGCGCAGACCGCGCAGGACCTGACGACCCGTGCCGAAGCACAGGCCGCGCTGCTGGACACGGTCGCCACCCGCATCGAATCGGCCGCCAGCGGCGTGACCCAGGCCTGGACCGAGGCGCAGGTGCGCCAGGAACTGACCAGCGAAAAGCTGGCCGGCGACACGCAGCAGGCCCTGGCCGCCGCGGCCGCCGCTTTCGAACAACATTCCGCCTCGCTGCTGCGCACGCTGGACCAGTCGCATGCCGACCTGCAGGCCGCCCTGGCCTCGCGGGACGAGGAGCGCCTGGCGGCCTGGCACGCCTCGCTCGGCGCCATCGCCACCGATCTGGGCCGCGAATGGCGCCAGGCCGGCGAACTCACCGCCGCCCGCCACCAGGAACTGGAACAGTTGCTGGCGCGCACCGCGCAAGACCTCACCACCCAGACCCAGGCGCAGGCCGCGCTGCTGGAAAACCTCTCGGCTCGCCTGGAAACGGCGGCCGGCGGCGTCACGCAGGCCTGGAGCGATGCCCAGGTGCGCCAGGAACTGGCCAACGAGAAACTGGCCAGCGACAATCAGCAGGCCCTGACCACCGCCGCGGCCGCCTTCGAGCAGCATTCGGCATCGCTACTGCAGACCCTGGGCCAGTCGCAGGCCGGCCTGCAGGCCGAACTGGCCGCGCGCGACCAGGAACGCCTGGCCGCCTGGACCGGCGAGCTGGGCCGCATGGCCGAGGCGCTGCGCCACGAATGGGAACAGGCCGGCGCACGCAGCGCCGCCCTGCAGCAGGAGATCTGCGCCACCCTGGCGCAGACCGCCCAGGACATCGCCGTCCAGACCGAAGCCCACGCCAGCGGCACCATCGCCGAAATCGGCCAGCTGGTGCAGGCCGCCTCCGAGGCGCCACGCGCGGCCGCCGAGGTCATCGGCGAACTGCGGCAGAAACTGTCCGACAGCCTGGCCTACGACAACGCCATGCTGGAAGAGCGCAACCGCCTGCTGGACACGCTGGCGACGCTGCTGGACGCGGTCAACCACGCCTCCAGCGAGCAGCGCAGCGCGGTGGACGCGCTGGTGTCGTCGTCCTCGGATTTGCTGGACCGGGTCGGCGCGCAATTCACCCAGCAGGTTGAAGCCGAAACCGAGCGCCTGGACGACGTGGCCGCGCAGGTGACCAGCGGCGCGGCCGAGGTGGCCAGCCTGGGCGAAGCCTTCGGCGCCGCGGTGCGCCTGTTCGGCGAATCCAACGACAAGCTGGTGGCGCATCTGGAGCGCATCGAGGCGGCGCTGGACAAGTCGATCGCGCGTGGCGACGAGCAACTGGCCTACTACGTGGCGCAGGCGCGTGAGGTGGTCGACCTGAGCACCATGTCGCAGAAGCAGATCGTCGAGAACCTGCGCGAGCTGGCCAGCCAGCGCGCTGCCAGCGCCGGAGCGCAAGCGGCATGAGCGCGGGCGAGGACATCGACGGCGGCGTCGAACCGGCGGTGCCGACCTGGGCCGTGTTCGGCGACCTGATGTCGGTACTGCTGGGCGCCTTCGTGCTGATCCTGGTGAGCGTGGTGGCCGTGCAGCTGGAGCTGTCGACCCAGCTCGAACGCGAGGTCAAACAGCGCCAGGAGGAGACCCAGCGCCGCCAGACACTGGAACAGGCCCTGGCCGCGCCGCTGGCGGCCGGCCGCGTGACGCTGATCAACGGCCGCATCGGCATCAGCGGCAGCGTGCTGTTCGCGCTCAATTCCGACCAGTTGCAGCCGCAAGGCCGCGAGGTGCTGCAAAGCCTGATCGCGCCGCTGTCGGCCTATCTGAAGAACAACGACGAGATCCTGATGGTCAGCGGTTTTACCGACGACCAACTGGTGCGCGAAGGCAACCGGCGCTTTGCCGACAACTGGGACCTGTCGGCGCAACGCGCGCTGACCGTCACCCGCGCCCTGATCGACGAAGGCGTGCCGTCGTCGCTGGTGTTCGCCGCCGCTTTCGGCGCCGAGCAGCCGGTGGCCTCGAACGCCGACGAGGACGGCCGCGCGCAGAACCGCCGGGTCGAAATCACGCCGATTCCCAAGCCGTCCAACGGCACGGAGACCCCGCGTGGCCAGTGATGGCGGTCTTGGCCCGGCGCTGATGGACGGCGCGCAACCGGCAGCGCCGGCCGAACCGCCCGGCGACGCCACGCTCGCCGCCTTGCAGGCCTGGCGCGAGCGCGGCGACGACCGCCTCGATCCGGTCGGCTTCCAATTCATCGAAGCGCTGGCCCGGCGCGCCGCCGCCCACGCTGGCGCGGCCCGCGCCAGGCTGGACGCGCGCCTGGCGGCGTTGCTGGACGCGTATGCGGCGCGCATCGCCGAGGCCGCCGCGGCCCGCGCCACGGTCTCCGCCACCGGGGCGGACGAAGCCGACTCGCCCACGCCCGCCATGGCGCCCGCGGCCGCCACGCGCGGCCCGCTGGCAGAACTGGCGGCATACCTCGCCTACCCCGGCGCCCCCGGCGACGACCCCGACGCCATCGCGGCGCAGGCGCGCCGCGATGCCTACCCCGACCTGCCAGTGCTGGACGGACTGCGCGAGATCTGGTCGGGCCTGAGCGCCGACCGTCAAGTGCGCCAGTCGCAGGAACAGGTGCACAAGAACGCCGGCCCGCTCAACTCCAACCAACTGGTGCACCGCGCGCTGTCGTTGATGCGCGAACTGTCGCCGGGCTACCTGCAACAGTTCGTGGGCTACACCGAGGCGCTGGCCTGGATGGAGCAGTTGACGGCGGCGGCAGCGCCGCCCGCCAAGGAAGCGCCGCGCGCGGGCGCGCGGAAAAGCGCGCGCGCCAAGAGCCGCTGAGGGACAAGGCCACCACGGGCGCCGCGCACGGTGGCGATGCCCGGCCCCGCTCAGCCGCCGCCCGCCTCGCGCGGCAGCCAGGCGCCATGGAAACCCGCCGGAATCCGCCGGGGCAGACGCACCGTCGCCAGCGGCCCGGCCGCCAGGTCACGCGCGTCCAGCACCACCACATCGCTGGTATCGCTGGCCTGGCGATACACGCACACCAGCACCCAGCCGTCGTCCTCGGCGCGCCCCTCAGGACGCGGCACGAACACGGGCTCGCTGTTCTGGTCGCCCGGCGGCACCCGGTAGCGCTGCCGCGCGCCGCTCTCCAGGTCGTAGCGCACCACGCCTCGCATCTCGCGGTTGTTGGGTTGCTCCACCGCATAACCGTAGCGGTAGGCGCGGCCGGTCCTGCCTTCGTTGATGCGCGGCAATTCGATGCCGGCATCGTCCAGCGCGCGTCCGGCGACACGGCCGGCGTCCAGGTCGATCTCGTAGCGCCACAACACGCCCAGCGGATTGTCCTCGAAACCCGTGCCATGGCGCGCCAGCCGCAGGTATTCCGGATAGCGCACCACGTCCAGCACCAGCGTCGACGCGTCGGCCTCGTACGCATTCACCACATGCAGGATGAAACATGGCGCCACCTCGAACCAGCGCACCGGACCGCCATGGCGCGCAATCACGCCCACCCGCGACGGGCGTTCGTCATGCCAGCGCAGCGGCATGCGGTAGCCGCGCGACAACATCGAAAAGTCGTAGGCGACGTTCAAGTCCAGCAGGATGCTGTAGCGCGCCGTGATCGCCATGTCATGCATCATCGACGGCCCCGGCACCTCGATCCGCTGATCCACCCGCTGGCGGCCGTCGGCGTCCGTCACGCCGTAGCGCAGCCAGGGCGGCTCCCAATGGGCGCGGAAACTCATCAATTCGCCAGTCTCCGGGTCCACCTTGGGATGCGCTGTCATCCCGCCCGCCAGGCCGGGATGGCGGCGGCTGGCGCCCAGGAATTCCAGCGCCGGCGTCATCGCCAGCGGCGCCCCGCCCTCGGCCAGCGCCAGGATTTCGCCGGCATGGCGCAGCACATTGACGTTGGGATTGGTGTCGGGCAGCGCGGCCACGGCCTGCGGGGCATATTCGCGCGCCCAGATCCGGGTGCGCGCCCAGCGGTTGCGGTAGCCGCTGGCGCGTCCGTCGCGAAAATCAATGGCATGCAGCATCGCCGGCTGCGGCCACCACGACAGCACGTCGTTGCCCTCGAAACGGCCGCGCAAGGGATTGGGCCCGTTGCGAACCAGCACCCCGTCCAGCCCGGGCGGCAGTGTGCCGTCCACGGCCAGGTCGGTCAGGTCGGCTTCGTCTGCCAACGGCGCCGTGGCGCCGGCGTTCAAGTCGAACGTCGTCATGCTTGTTTCCTTGGGGAGGGGAGAAGCCTCTATTTTTACCCGGATTAAATAGTCGCGTCAATATTACCCGGATTAAATTTATGCGCGGCGTCTGCCGCCCGCCTGAGCCTCCGGAAGCGCCCCTGCCCTACGTCGGCACGCCGCGCCACGGCCGTGCGGGATTTGCATCCGGCCTCGCGATTGCGATAACATACGTTCCATATATAAATCGTATATGGAACAACCCTTATGGGCATCGTCAAGATTTCCGAGCAGATGCACGAAAACCTGCGCGTGGCCAGCGGCGCGCTCAGCCGCTCGATCAATGCGCAGGCCGAACATTGGATGCGCATCGGCATGCTGTCCGAGCTTTATCCCGAACTGCGCCACGCCGACATCTGCCAGTTGCTGATCCGCATCGAGCAGGCGGAAGGTTTCAGCATCGCCGCCCTCTCCCAGGGGCAGGCGGCCACCAGCCAGCGGGAGGCCGCGTAAATGGCGCGCAAGGTTTCCATCAAGTCCGCCGCCGACATCGCCATGGCCCGCAAGGCCGGCGCCCTGGCCGCGGACGTGCTGCACATGATCGCCGAGCATGTGCGCCCCGGCGTCACCACGGACGAACTCGACCGCATCTGCCATGACTACATCGTCAACGTGCAAAAGGCGATTCCCGCCAACGTCGGCTACCACGGCTTTCCCAAGACCATCTGCGCCTCGGCCAACCACGTGATCTGTCACGGCATCCCGTCGGCCAAGGTGCTCAAGAACGGCGACATCCTCAACATCGATGTGGCCGTCATCAAGGACGGCTGGTTCGGCGATACCAGCCGCATGTATTTCGTCGGCCAGCCCAGCCCGTTGGCGCGGCGCCTGGTCAACACCACTTACGAAGCCATGCGCGCCGGCATCATGGCGGTCAGGCCCGGCGCCACGCTGGGCGATATCGGCCACGCCATCCAGACGGTCGCGCAACGCGAGCACTTCAGCATCGTGCGCGAGTACTGTGGCCATGGCATCGGCCAGATCTACCACGACGAGCCGCAGGTGCTGCACTATGGCCGCCCGGGCGAGGGTCTGGTGCTGCAGCCGGGCATGATGTTCACCATCGAGCCCATGATCAACGCCGGCAAGCCGCAAACCAAGCAGTTGCCCGACGGCTGGACCGTGGTCACCAAGGACCGCTCGCTGTCGGCGCAGTGGGAGCACATGGTGGTCGTCACCGACACCGGCTATGACGTCCTGACGTCCTGGCCGGACGGCTTCGGCGACTACCCGCCGATTCCCTGACGCCCCCCGCCGGCGACGGCAATTAACGGAGTGCGGCGCGCACGGGGCCCGGCCATGATCGGGCCCTTGTCGTTTTCGCGGCCCCCCGCGCGCTGCCCATGTCCACCCTGCCCCCGGCCTTTGGCCGGCTCGCCCGTTCCAACCTGGCGGCCCAGTTCTCCGAACAGATCGCCCTGGCGGCGGCGCCGCTGGTGGCGGTGCTGGCGCTGGGCGCCACGGCCACCCAGACCGGCTACCTGCAGACCGCGCAGACTCTGCCGTTCCTGCTGCTGTCGCTGCCCGCCGGCGTGCTAGCCGACCGCCTGCCGCGCCGTACCCTGATGACCTGCGCCGAATGCGTGCGCGCCGCCAGTCTGCTGGCGCTGCTGGCCCTGCTGGCGCTGGACGGTTTGAGCCTGGGCTGGCTGGCGGCGCTGGGGTTCCTGGGCGCGGTCGGCACCGTGGCCTACAACGTCGCCGCGCCGGCGCTGCTGCCGACCCTGGTGCCCGCGCCCTTCCTGGGCCAGGCCAATCGCTGGCTGGAACTGGCGCGCAGCGCGGCCTTCTCGGCCGGGCCGGCGTTGGGCGGCGCCTTGGTCGGCGGCATCGGCGCGGCGGTCGCCTACGGCCTGGCGACGCTGCTGTCGCTGCTGGCCGCCGGCCTGCTCGCGGGCCTGCCGCCGGAGACGCCGCGCGCCGCCACGCGGCGCCACCTGTGGCACGAGCTGCGCGATGGCGCCGCCTTCGTGGCGGGCCACCCGCTGCTGCGGCCGGTGCTGGTAACGGCAGTGTTCTTCAACCTCGCCTGGTTCGTGCTGCAGGCGGTCTATGTGGTGTACGCGGTATCGCGGCTGGGGCTGGACGCGGCGGGCGTCGGCATCACGCTCGGCATCTACGGCGCCGGCATGCTGGCCGGCGCGCTGGCGGCGCCCTGGCTGGCCAGCCGGCTGCCGTTCGGCGCCTTGATCGCCGCGGGGCCGCTGTGCGCGCTGGCGGCCAGCCTGATGCTGCTGTCGACGCTGGCGCTGCCGTCCGCGATCTGGGCCGGGCTGGGCTTCTTCCTGTTCGGCGCCGGGCCGATCCTGTGGACCATCGCCACCACCACGCTGCGCCAGGCCGTCACGCCGAACGTGCTGCTCGGGCGGGTGTCGGCCGTGATCGTCACGGCCACCTTCGGCGCCCGGCCGGTGGGCGCGCTGATCGGCGCGGCGCTGGCTTCACGGCTGGGGCTGGAAGCCTGCCTGTGGGTCTCCAGCGCCGGGTTCGTGGCGCAGTTCGTGGTGCTGGCGGTATCGCCGGTGCCGCGGCTGCGGCACCAGCCGGAGCCCGTGGCGGGCTGAAGCAACGGGCTGCGCGCGGACGGCCGCGGCGCGCCTGGGACTGAATAGATCTGTTGCGGCCGCGCAAGGGCCGATCTGTATCTGGCGCCAGCCGGCAACGGCCACTAGACTGAATTATCGCCGTCAACGGGCCCGGTTGGCCCCGCGCGGCGTCCCCCGTGTCCCTGCCCCGCTTGCGCCATGCTGAATATCCTGGGAAAAGCCGCTTCCATCAACGTCCGCAAAGTGCTCTGGACCTGCGTCGAACTGGCGCTGCCATTCACGCGCGAAGACTGGGGCGCGGGTTTCCGCGCGACCAGCGAGCCCGCCTTCCTGGCGCTCAATCCGAACGCGATGGTGCCGGTGCTGCGCGATGGCGACTTCGTGCTGTGGGAATCGAACAGCATCATCCGTTACCTGGCCAACCAGTACGGCGGCACGCGCAACCCGGCCTGGTACCCGGCCGAGCCGCGCCGCCGCGCCCGGGTCGACCAATGGCTGGACTGGCAGGCGGCCGACCTGAACCGTGCCTGGAGCTATGCCTTCATGGCGCTGGCGCGGCAATCGCCCGCGCACCAGGACGCGGCCGCCATCGCGGCCTCCAGCCGCGACTGGGGGCATTTCATGGGAATCCTGGAACGGCGCCTGCAAGAGACCGGCGCCTATGTCGCCGGCGAGGCCTTCACGCTGGCCGATATTGCAATCGGCCTGTCGGTGAACCGGTGGTTCCAGACGCCGCTGGATAGCGCCTTGCGGCCCGACCTGCCGGCGGTCGCCGCGTATTACGACCGCTTGGCCGAGCGGCCGGGCTACCGCGAGCATGGCCGCAACGGCACGGCGTAGCGCGATCCGGCCTGCCCGGCCCCGCCGCGCCCGTCATGCGTTTTGCGTGGCGCGCGCCGTTTACTTGATCACGCCGCAGATCATGCGCCCGCCCCCGCCGCCCAACGGCTTGGGAGTATCGCTGTAGTTGTCGGCGCCCACGTGGATCATCAGCGCGCGCTGCTTCACATCGGCCAGCTTCAGGCGCGGCGCCACCACGGCGGTCTTGGCCGAACCGTCGGCCGCCACCGTGATGAAGGGCAGGTCGCCCAGGTGGCCATCGGTGGCCAGGGGCCCCTTGTGCGCCTTGGTGTTGTGGGGGTCCAGGTGGCCGCCCGCGGCGCCGCCCGGCACCACCTTGCCATCGACCGTGGTCGACGCGCAGGATCCCTTTTCATGCACATGGAAACCGTGCTCGCCGGGCGGCAGGCCCATCAGCTTGGGGGTGAACTTCAGGCCTTGCTTGGTCTGTTCCAGCGTGATGGTGCCGGCGCTCTTGCCCACGGAGCCGTCGTCGTTCAGGAATGACATCGTGACGCTCTCGGCCTGGGCGACGGCCGAACCGCCGGCCAGCGCCAATGTTGCAATGAGGATCGAGAATTTCTTCATGGACTTGCCTCCTGGGAGTGATGCGCGTGATACGGGCCGCCCGGCCGGGCGGCGGTCGTCCCGGAACCCGCCGGGCAGGCCCGGGGACTGCCAACGACAATAGCACCGCGCCAAGGCGCTTCGCCAGCAATCTTCGTTCCTGATACATCGGATACGTCCGTAAATGCGCGACGGCGACCGCGCCCTGCCTGGCGCTCGATGACCGGCCCGCGCGAGGTGTATGTCAGGGTGGGGAAACAGCCCCCGAGCCCGCCGCCAGCAACACCGCCGCGTGCAGCAACACGCCGATCAGGCCGCCGACCAGCGTGCCGTTGAAGCGGATGTATTGCAGGTCGCGCCCTACGCTCAGTTCCAGCTCGTCGACCAGGTGGCGTTCGTCCCACAATTTGACGGTGCGCGCGATGTGTTCGGTCACGCCGATGCGCAGCCGTCCGGTCAGCCGGCGCGCCGCGCCCAGCACATGGCCGTTGATGGCCTCGCGCAGCGCCGGGTCTTCGCCCAGTTTGCGCGCCAGCGCCAGCAAGGCGCTTTCCAGGTGCGCCGCCAAGGCCGACTGTTCGTCGCTCAGGTCGCGCCGCAGCGCCGCATGGATGTCGTCCCACAGCCCCTGCACATACTCCTGCACCTGGGGGTGGTCGATGGCGCGCTGCTTCATGGCTTCGACCTGCGCGGCCAGTGCCGGGTCGGTCCGCAGGCGCGCGATGTAGTCCAGCACCCAGGCCTCATAGTCGCGCCGCACCGGGTGGTCCGGCTCCGACAGCACGTCGCGCAGTTCCTGCACCAGCGCCCGCGCCAGGCGGTCGGCCAGGTTGTCGGCGATGCCCTCGACCGAGCCGATCACATCCACCGCCTTGATGATGCGCGGCCACTCCTTGCGCGCGAACTTCACCAGCAGCGCCGAGGCGCGCTCCTTGACGTCCTCGTCGCCCAGGTAGCCGCCCAGGCGCTCCATCGCCGCGTCCAGCAATTGCTGGTGGCGGCCATCGCGCGTCAGCAGGCCCAACACCTCGCCGGCGGTGCCGGCCGCGTCCCAGCGCCGCAGGTTCTTCACCACGAATTCCTGGATGACGCCACGCACCGCCTGGTCATCCAGCAGGTCCAGCGTCTGCAAGGCCACCCGGCGCGCGCCGTCGCTGAGCGCGCGCGCCTGCCTGGGCCGCGCCAGCCAGCGCGACAGGCGCGCGGCCGGGTCGAAGCCGCGCAGCTTTTCCATCAGCGCGTCCGGATCGAGGAAGTGGTCGCGCACGAACACCGCCAGGTTGTCGCCGATGCGATCCTTGTTGCTGGGAATGATGGCGGTGTGCGGAATCGGCAGGCCCATGGGCCGGCGAAACAGCGCCACCACCGCGAACCAGTCGGCCAGCGCGCCCACCGTGGCCGCTTCGCAGAAGGCCCGCACCCAGGCCCAGGCGCCCTGCCCGCCCATCAGGTGGCTGGTGATGAAACCGCTGATCATGGCCGCCAGCAGCGCCAGCGCCAGGATCTTCATGCGCCGCAGCTGCGCGCGGCGCGCCTGCGATGCCAGCGCCGAACGGGGGGCGAACGCGTTGGCGGAGGGACTGGCGGAAGGCGGCGTCTCGGTCATGGAATCTCCAGCGCAAATGCCCGCCCAGCATACCAAGCGGGCCGGCCGCGGCGTCAGTCGCCGTCGCCGGCCAGCGCGCCGCGCAGCCAGGCGATGAAGGCGTCGGCATGGGCGGTGCGCGCGCGGCCGGCGGCCGGCACCGCGCACAGGCCGCCCTCGAAGGGCACGAAGCCATGGGGCGCCACCAGCAGGCCGTCCTGCAATTCGCGCGCGATCA
Source organism: Achromobacter pulmonis (assembly GCF_902859765.1). Lineage (GTDB taxonomy): Bacteria > Pseudomonadota > Gammaproteobacteria > Burkholderiales > Burkholderiaceae_B > Achromobacter > Achromobacter pulmonis. Next base: position 19,897 of record NZ_CADIJV010000041.1, on the reverse strand, counting down.
GGCGCCGCTCGACCAGGGCCACTCCCAGGCCCGAGAGCGCCGCTTCGATGCACAAGTGGGTATGCGGGAACGCCAATGTGTCGCCCAGCGCTGCCGGCTGGCCGGTGATGGCCTCCCATTGGTCCCAGGCGCTGGAGGTGTATTCATGCGCAATGCGGGCGCGCGCGGCCGGCTTCCTGCGCGCATAGGCCGGCGTGCAGACCGCGCCGAAGCGCACCGGCGCCAGCGCCAACGCCCGGCGCCGGTCGGCCTCGGCGTAGCCGGACAGGTCCCAGGCCAGGATCAGGTCGGCGCCTTCGTTGCGCATCTCGCGCGCCGAGGTCATCGACAGGCGGATGCGGATCTCGGGATGCTTGCGGTAGAACACGGCCAGTTGCGGCACCAGCCAGCGCATGGCGAAGGTGGCGCTGCAGGCCACGTGCAGCCCGGGCGCCTGCGACTCGCGCGCCAGGCGTTCGTAGGCGTTTTCCAACTGGTCGAAGGCCGCCCGCACCGCGGCGTAGAAGGTGGCGCCAGCCTGCGTCAGGCGCAGGCCGGTGCCGTCCTTTTCGAACAGCGCCACGCCGGCGTGTTCCTGCAGCAGGCGCAGATGGCGGCTGATCGCGCCATGGCTGCGGCACAGTTCCTCGGCGGCGCGCGTGACCGAACCGCTGCGGGCGATGGCCTCGAAGGCGCGGACGGCGGACAGGGGTGGAAGCTGGCGCATGGTTATTGGTCAGGAAAACTGACGAAGTAGCAGAAAAACTGCATTGTCGGCGGGCAGGCCTGTTTTTAGCATGGCGGCATTGAATCCGGGCCTGGAACCCCCATCGACATGGCGGCGCCGGGCCGGCAACGATTTCATTTATTTGATTTACCTGACGATCTTCCATCCCCTCGGAGCCCCCCATGCAGATCACTCACCTGGCCGCCCACGAAGCCCTGGACAGCCGCGGCAACCCCACCGTCGAAGTCGAGGTGCGCCTGGACGACGGCGCCCATGGCCTGGCGCTGGTGCCATCGGGCGCCTCCACCGGCAAGCGCGAGGCGCGGGAACGGCGCGACGGCGACCGCGCCCGCTACCTGGGCAGGGGCGTGCTCGGCGCGGTCGAGGCGGTCAACACGACGCTGCGCCCGGCGCTGCTCGGCCTGCCGGCAGATCAGCAGGCCCATATCGACCAGCGCATGATCGCGTTGGACGGCACGCCCGACAAAAGCCGGCTGGGCGCCAACGCCCTGCTGGGCGTGTCGCTGGCGGTGGCGCGCGCGGCGGCCGCCAGCCAGGGGCTGCCGCTGTGGCGTCACGTGGGCGGCGTGCAGGCGCAAACCCTGCCCGTGCCGATGATCAACATCATCAACGGCGGCGCGCACGCCGACAATCCGCTCGATTTCCAGGAATTCATGATTTTGCCGGTGGGCGCGGACAGCTTGCGCGAAGCCCTGCGCATGGGCGCGGAGGTCTTCCACACGCTGCGTCTGGCGCTCAAGGCCGCCGGCCACAGCGTCAACGTGGGCGATGAAGGCGGCTTCGCGCCGATGCTGCGCAACGCGCCCGAAGCGCTGGACTTCATCATGGCGGCGATCGAACGCGCCGGCCTGCGTCCTGGCGCCGACGTCGCGCTGGCGCTGGACCCGGCCGCCAGCGAATTGCACGGCGCCGACGGCTACCGCTATCGAGGCGAAAACCTGCTGCGCAGCGCCGAGCAGCAGGTGCAGTACCTGGCCGGCCTGGTGCGCGACTACCCCATCGTGTCGATCGAGGACGGCATGGCCGAGGACGACACGGTCGGCTGGAAGGTGCTGGGCGCGACGCTGGGCAGCGCCTGCCAGTTGGTGGGCGATGACGTGTTCTGCACCCAACCGTGGCTGTTCCAGGCCGGCATCGAACAGGGCATCGGCAACGCCATCTTGGTCAAGATCAACCAGGTCGGCACGCTCAGCGAAACCTGGCGCGTGCTGGCGCTGGCGCGCCAGACCGGCTATGGCGTGGTCATGTCGCACCGTTCCGGCGAAACCGAAGACACCAGCATCGCCGACCTGGCGGTGGCGGCCAATTGCGGCATGATCAAGACCGGCTCGCTGTCGCGCGCCGACCGCACCGCCAAGTACAACCGCCTGCTGCGCATCGAGCGCGAGCTGGGCGCGGCGGCGGTGTATGCCGGCGCCCGTGCCCTGGCGCGGCGCGGGTAGCGATGTGCCGGGGCGCGTTCACAGGCGTTCAAGACAGCGGCGGCGCAGCGGCGGACCATGGCGCTTTTTGCCCAGGAGCCCCGCATGACTGTCCAACCCGCCCCCCTCGCCCCCGCCCAGCCAGACAAAGTCGTGATCGTGCTGGCGGCGGGGCTGGACCAGGGCCAGGCCGCCAACGCCTCGGCCTGCCTGGCCGCCGGCCTGGCGGCGCGGCAGGCCGCCTGGGCAGGTGAGCCCTTGCGCGATGCCGATGGCATGGCGTCGGCGGCGATCTCGCACCTGCCCATCATCGTGCTGACGGCCGACGAACCCCGCATGGCGCAGTTGCGCGAGCGGCTGGCGCAGCCGCTGCCGGATGGCGCCTGCATGACGCTGTTTCCGGCGTACGCGCGCCAGATCCACGAGGCCGCCGAATACTGGACCCGGCATCGGCAGACCTCGCATCGCGACCAGCCGCTGCTTGGCGTGGGCCTGGCTGGGCCCCGGCGCTGGGTCAATGCCCTGAGCGGCAGCCTGCCAATGCTGCGTTGACAGGCGTTGATTGATCGGTCGCGGCGAGCGGCCGGACCCGGCCGCTCAGCGCCCGGGCCGGCCTGCCCTATGCCGCGCCCAACAGCCCGGGCCGCCCTTCGTGCGCGGCCCGGGCGCGCTGCTGGATGAATTCGATCATCATCGCGATGGCGCGCGGATGGTGACGGTTGGGCATGTACAGCATGTACATGCCGCGGCCGAAGATGCTGAGGCGCCATTGCGGCAAAGCGGCAATCAGGTCGCCGCGCGCGATGTCGTCATGCACCACGTAGTCCGGCACCACGCCGATGCCCAGCCCGGCCAGCATGGCGTCGCGCAGGAAAGCGTAGTTGCGCGAGATGATGGTGGGCTCCAGCACCACGTGCTGGCGCGGCTGGCCGCCGTAATAGGCCGACAGCCGCAGCGGCCGGCCGATGACGGCGGCGCTGATGACCGGCAGGCGCGCCAGCTCGGCCGGCTTGTCCGGCAGACCGCGCTCGCGCACGAAAGCGGGCGAGGCGCAGGCCACGTAGCGCACCTGGCCCAGTTCGCGCGCCACCAGGTTGTGCGGCGGCTCGGACATGATGCGCACGGCGATGTCGACCTCGTCGCGCAGCAGGTCGTCGACGCTGTTCTCGAACAGCACGTCCAGCACAATGTCCGGGTAGGCGCGCTTGAATTCCAGCAGCCACGGGGTCATCACGAACTGGCCGTAACCGCTGGGCACGCTCAGCCGCACCTTGCCCTGCGGCGTCTTGCCCAGGGACTCGACCGCTTCGCGCGCGGCCGCCAGTTCGTCCTGGATGCTGCGGCCGTGCTGGTACAGCTTCAGGCCGATCTCGGTGGGCTCGACGTGGCGCGTCGTGCGCCGCAGCAGTTGCATGCCGACCGCGCGTTCCAGCTGGGTCAGGTGATAGCTGACATTGGCCCGCGTCATCTTCAGGCGGCGCGCGGCTTCGCTCAGGTTGCCGGCGTCCAGGATCTCCACCAGCAGGGTCAGCGCTTTCGTGTCCATATCGAATCTCCCGGGGCGGCCGGCATTTCCCCCTGGAACCCGTCACCCCGACGGCGATTGTCAATTTTTTTTATCGTCAATGTCAATTATTGATGGCATTGTCAAGACTTCTTTGCTGGGAAAGAATACGCAGATACAAGACGGGCCGTTCCTGGCCCGCCAGGCGCCGCGACGGCGCCGCGTCCGCTCCGGGGCGCGCCGATCCGCCGAGTCCGTTCGGCCCGGTCGATCCGCCCCGGCCCGGCCGGCGCGGGCGGCGACCTTAACGGAGACACTGTCCCATGACAGCCAGCGCACCCGCCGGCGCGGTGCATACGCGCCGCGACGGCGACATTCTTGTCGTCACCATCGATCATCCCCCCGTCAATGCCCTCAGCGCCGACGTGCGCGCCGGTCTGGCGCGCGCCATCGAGCAGGCCCAGGGCGAGCCGCAGGTGCGGGCCGTGCTGTTGACCGGCGCCGGCAACAACTTCATCGCCGGCGCCGATATCCGCGAATTCGGCAAGCCGCCGCGTCCGCCCGCCCTGCCCGATGTCTGCAACCAGATCGAAGCCTGCGCCAAGCCGGTGGTGGCCGCGCTGCACGGCGCCGCGCTCGGCGGTGGCCTGGAAGTGGCGCTGGCGGCGCATTACCGCGTGGCGCTGCCCGGCGCCAAGCTGGGCCTGCCGGAAGTGACGCTGGGCCTGCTGCCCGGCGCCGGCGGCACCCAGCGTACGCCGCGCCTGATCGGCGCCGCGGCCGCCTTGGACCTGATGCTGTCGGGCAAACCGATGACGGCGCAGGCCGCCGTCGCGGCCGGGCTGGCCGATGAACTGGCGGCCGGCACCGATCCACTGGCCGCCGGTCTGGACTACACCCGCCGGCTGCTGGCCGAAGGCGCCACGCCGCGCCGCAGCCGCGACGGCCAGGCGCTGGCCGACAAGGCCGCCGCCCTGGCCGCGGTGGACGCCGCCGGCCAGCGCATCGCCGCCAGCACGCGCGGCCTGTTTTCGCCCGCCAAGATCCTGGACGCCGTGCGCGCCGCCGTCGAACTGCCGTTCGACGAGGGCCTGCGCGCCGAGCGCACGCTGTTCCTGCAATGCCTGGACAGCCCGCAGCGCGCCGGCCTGGTCCACGCCTTTTTCGCCGAGCGCGAAACCGCCAAGATCCCCGAATTGAAGCAAGCCGCGCCGCGCCGGCTCGACAGTGTCGGCGTGATCGGCGGCGGCACCATGGGCGCGGGCATCGCCGTGGCGGTGCTGGACGCGGGCCTGCCGGTGATCATGGTGGAACAGGACGCCGCCGCGCTGGCACGCGGTCGCCAGCGCGTCGAGCACGTCTACGACCTGCTGGTCGGCAAGGGCCGCATGACGGCCGATGAACGCGCCGCCCGCCTGGCGCGCCTGACCGGCGCCACCGACTATGCCGCCCTGGGCGCGGCCGACCTGATCATCGAAGCCGTGTTCGAGGACATGGACGTCAAGCTGGCGGTGTTCGCGCAACTGGACCGCGTGGCCAAGCCGGGCGCGGTGCTGGCCACCAATACCTCATACCTGGACGTGGACCGCATCGCCCAGGCCACGCGCAGCCCGGCGGACGTGCTGGGCCTGCACTTCTTCTCGCCGGCCAACATCATGAAGCTGCTGGAAGTGGTGGTGGGCCGCCAGACCGCCGCCGACACCGTGGCCACCGGCTTCGAACTGGCGCGCCGCCTGCGCAAGATCCCGGTGCGCGCCGGCGTCTGCGACGGCTTCATCGGCAATCGCATCCTGGCGGTGCACCGCCAGGCGGCCGACATGATGATGGAGGACGGCGCCTCGCCCTATGAGATCGACGCGGCGGTGCGCGACTTCGGCTACCCCATGGGTCCGTACCAGATGGCCGACCTGGCCGGCGGCGACATCGGCTGGGCCACCCGCAAGCGCCGCGCCGCCACGCGCGATCCGGCGCTGCGCTACGTGCAGATCCCCGACCGCCTGTGCGAGCGCGGCTGGTTCGGCCAGAAGACCGGCCGCGGCTTCTACCTGTATCCCGATGGCGCGCGCCAAGGCACGCCCGACCCGGAAGTGCTGGCCATCATCGACGCCGAGCGCCAACGTGCCGGCGTCACCGCGCGCGCCTTCGGCATCGAGGACATCCAGCGCCGCTACCTGGCCGCCATGATCAACGAGGCGGCCAACGTGCTGCACCAGGGCATCGCGCTGCGGCCGTCGGACATCGACATGGTGTTCCTGTCCGGCTACGGCTTTCCGCGTCATCGCGGCGGCCCGATGCACTATGCCGACCGCGTCGGACTGGCCCAGGTGCTGGCGGACATCCGCAGCTTTGCCCAGGAAGACCCGGCGTTCTGGAAGCCGTCGCCGCTGCTGGTGGAACTGGCCGAATCCGGCCGCGACTTCTCCAGCCTGAACCAGACCGCCTGACCCCATTCATCAACGGACACTCACCGGAAACCGACATGCGCGAAGCCGTCATCGTCTCCACCGCCCGCACGCCCATCACCAAGGCGCAGCGTGGCGAATTCAACCTCATCGCCGGACCGACCCTGGCCGCCCACGCGGTGCGCGCCGCGGTCGAACGCAGCGGCATCGACCCCGCTCAAATCGAGGACGCCTTCATCGGCTGCGGCTACCCCGAGGGCGCCACCGGCCGCAACATCGGCCGCCAGGCGGTGATCCGCGCCGGCCTGCCGGTCAGCATCGGCGGCGCCACCGTCAACCGCTATTGCGCTTCGGGCTTGCAGGCCATCGCCTCGGCCGCGGCGCGCATTGTCATGGACGGCGCGCCCGCCATGATCGCCGGCGGCGTCGAGCTGGTCTCGCAGATCCGCACGCGCGACGACGGCGTCAGCGGCATGGACCCGTGGATCGTGGCCAACAAGCCCGAACTCTACCTGCCCATGATCGAGACCGCCGATATCGTCGCCGCGCGCTACGGCATCAGCCGCGAGGCGCAGGACCGCTTCGCCGCGCAAAGCCAGGCGCGCACCGAGGCCGCCCAGGCCGCCGGCCGCTACCGCGAGGAGATCATCGCCGTCACCACCACCATGACCGTCACCGACCGCGCCACCGGCGCCGTGTCGGAACGCGAGGTCACCGTGGACCAGGACACCTGCAACCGGCCCGGCACCACCGTCGAGGCGCTGGCCAAGCTGGCGCCGGTGCGCGGCCCAGACCAGTTCGTGACGGCAGGCAACGCCTCGCAGTTGTCGGACGGCGCGGCCGCCTGCGTGCTGATGGAAGCGGCCGAGGCGCAGCGCGCCGGCATCCGTCCGCTGGGCGCCTTCCGCGGCCTGGCGATCGCCGGCTGCGAACCCGACGAAATGGGCATCGGCCCGGTCTACGCCGTGCCCAAGCTGCTGGCGCGCCACGGCCTGAAGGTCGACGACATCGACTTGTGGGAACTGAACGAGGCCTTCGCCTCGCAGGCCCTGTACTGCCAGGAACGGCTGGGCATCCCGATGGAGCGGCTGAACGTGAACGGCGGCTCGATCGCGCTGGGCCACCCGTTCGGCGTCACCGGCGCCCGCCTGGCCGGCCATGTGCTGCTGGAAGGCCGCCGCCGCGGCGCGCGCTACGCCGTCGTCACCATGTGCGTGGGCGGCGGCATGGGCGCGGCCGGCCTGTTCGAAATCTACTGAGGAATCGCCCGATGGATCTGGAATTCACCCCCGCAGAAAACGCCTTCCGCGACGAGGTGCGCGCCTTCCTGGCCGCCCACCTGCCGGCGCGCCTGTCGGCCAAGGTCACGCACGGCAAGCTGCTCACGCGCGCCGACATGGTCGAATGGCACGCCATCCTCAACCGCCAGGGCTGGCTCGCCAGCCACTGGCCGGTGGAGTACGGCGGCACCGGCTGGAGCGCCACACAGAAATACATCTTCGACAACGAGTGCGCGCTGGCCGGCGCGCCGCGCATCGTGCCGTTCGGCCTGAGCATGCTGGGCCCGGTGCTGATCAAGTACGGCAACGAGGCGCAGAAGCGCCATTGGCTGCCGCGCATCCTGGATGGCACGGACTGGTGGTGCCAGGGCTACTCCGAGCCCGGCGCGGGCTCCGACCTGGCCTCGGTCAAGACCGCCGCGGTGCGCGACGGCGACCACTACATCGTCAATGGCCAGAAGACCTGGACCACGCTGGGCCAGCACGCCAACATGATCTTCTGCCTGGTGCGCACCTCCAGCGAGGGCCGGCGCCAGGAAGGCATCAGCTTCCTGCTGATCGACATGGCCAGCCCGGGCGTGCAGGTGCGCCCCATCATCACGCTGGACGGCGAGCACGAGGTCAACGAGGTGTTCTTCTCGGATGTGCGGGTGCCGGTCGAGAACCTGGTGGGCGAGGAAAACCGGGGCTGGACCTGCGCCAAGTACCTGCTGACCTACGAGCGCACCAACATCGCCGGCGTCGGCCAGTCGACCGCGGCGCTGGAGCGTCTGAAGGCGGTGGCCGCCAGCCAGAAGAAGCATGGCCGGCCGCTGGCCGAGGACCCCGACTTCGCCGCGCGCCTGGCGCGGGTGGAGATCGAGCTGGCCAACATGCGCACCACCAACCTGCGCGTGGTGGCGGCGGTGGCCGGCGGCGGCGCGCCCGGCGCCGAGAGCTCGATGCTGAAGATCCGCGGCACCCAGATACGTCAGGAGATCACGGCGCTGAACCGCCGCGCCATGGGGCCCTACGCCCGCCCCTTCGTGGCCGCGGCCCTGCACGACGGCTACGACGCCGCGCCGATCGGCCCCGAGGGCGCCGACAGCGCCGCGGCGCAGTACTTCAACAACCGCAAGCTGTCGATCTTCGGCGGCTCCAACGAAATCCAGAAGAACATCATCTCCAAGATGATTCTGGGACTGTAAAGGCCGGCCATGAACTTTGAACACACCGAAGACCGGCGCATGCTCTCGGACATGCTGCGCCGCTTTGTCGCCGAACAATACGACTTCGCCACGCGCGAACGCCACGCCACGATGCCGCAAGGCTACAACCCCGAATTCTGGCGGCGCTATGCCGAACTGGGCGCCATCGGCGCGCTGTTCGCCGAGGAACACGGCGGCCTGGGCGGCGCGGGCTTCGACATCAGCGTGGTGTTCGAGGCGCTGGGCCGCGGCCTCGTGCTGGAACCGTTCCTGGACGCGCTGATGGTCGGCAGCGCCATCGCCCGCGCCGGCAAGCCGGCGCAGCGCGAGGCGCTGGACGGCCTGATCGCGGGCGACATCACCGCCGCGCTGGCCGCGGCCGAACCCGAATCCGGTTACGCGCTGAACGAAGTGCGCGCGCGCGCCGAGCGCAGCGGCGACGGCTGGGTGCTGAACGGCGCCAAGGCCGTGGTGACGGGCGGCGAGCATGCCGACCTGTTCCTGGTGTCGGCGCGCACCGCCGGCGCCGAGGACGACGAGGCCGGCATCAGCCTGTTCCTGGTCAGCGCCGGTACGCCGGGCCTGGCCGCGCGCGGCTACGACTTGATCGACGGCGGCCGCGCGGCGGAACTGACGTTCGCGCACGTGGCGCTGGGCGCCGACAGCCTGCTGGGCGACGCCGGCGCCGGCTTCGCGCTGCTGGAGCATGCCACCGGCCGCGGCATTCTGGCGCTGTGCGCCGAGGCCGTGGGCGCGATGGACTGCGCCCGCGACGCCACCCTGGAATACCTGCGCACCCGGCGCCAGTTCGGCGTGCCGATCGGCAGCTTCCAGGCGCTGCAGCACCGCATGGCCGACGTGCTGCTGGAAATCGAACAGGCGCGCTCGGCGGTCATCAACGCCGCCGCCGCCCTCGACCACCCCGACCGCGCCACGCGCGAACGCGCGCTGTCGGCCGCCAAGTACACCATCGGCCGCATCGGCACGCTGGTGGCCGAAGAGAGCATCCAATTGCACGGCGGCATCGGCATGACCTGGGAACTGCCGCTGGCGCACTACGCCAAGCGGCTGGTGATGATCGACCACCAGTTGGGCGATGAAGACCACCACCTGCGGCGCTATATCGCGCTGGGGCGGGCGTGAACGGCGAGGACGGCATCATGACGCAGGCCTACACCGCCCCGCCCCCGGCCCCGCCCTTTGCCGCGCCGTTTCCGGTGCGTTCCATCGACGACGTGCGGCGCCTGGCGGCGCGGCCGCTGGCCGAGACGCTGACGGTGCAAAGCACCTACGAGATCTTCCGCAACTCGGCCGCCGCCTTCGGCGCGCGCACCGCGCTGACCTTCCTGCGCAGCGCCGATCCGGACGAAGCGGCCATCAGCTGGAGCTACGACGAGCTGCTGGCCGGCATCCACCAGACCGCCAACCTGCTGCACAGCCTGGGGCTGGGCCCGGCGGACGCGGTCGGGGTGCTGCTGCCCGGCTGCCTCGAATACCACCTGGCGCTGTGGGGCGGCGAAGCCGCCGGCATCGTGCAGCCGCTCAATCCGCTGCTGACCGAAGACAAGCTGGCCTCGCTGCTGACCACCGCCAAGGCCAAGGTATTGATCGCCTATGGTTCGGACACCGAATGCGAATCCTGGTCCAAGGCGCTGCGGCTGCGCGAGCGCGTGCCCACCCTGCGCACGCTGCTGCGCGTGGCGCCGCACGATGAGCCCCTGTCGCGGCGCCCCGCCCTGCCGGACCACGCACTCGACTTCAACAGCGCCCGCGCCGCCCAGCCGGCGGACCGGCTGTTGAGCGAACGTGTGATCCGCGCCGGGGACGTGGCCGCGTATTTCCATACCGGCGGCACCACCGGCGCGCCCAAGCTGGCCATCCACACCCACGCCAACCAGGTCTTCACGGCCTGGGCGGCCGTGCAACTACAGGGCGCGGGGCCGGGCGACGTGGTCATCAATGGCTATCCGCTGTTCCACGTGGCCGGGGTGCTGCCGGCCTCGCTGGCGGCGCTGTCGGCCGGCGTCCAGACCGTGATCCCGACCACGCTGCTGCTGCGCAACCGCGAGGTGCTGCGCAACTACTGGCGCCTGGTCGAACGCCACCGCGCCACCTCGCTGCAGGGCGTGCCGACCATCCTGGCGGCGCTGGCCGAGATCCCGCTGGATGGCGCCGACATCTCCTCGCTGCGCTACTGCCGCACCGGCGCTGCGCCGCTGCCGGCGGAACTGGCGGCGCGCTTCGAACGCCTGTTCGGGCTGCATGTGAACGAAAGCCTGGGCATGACGGAGATGGCCGGCATCACCTCCATCACCCCGCCCGGCTCACGCTTCCCGGTCAACTGCGTGGGCTTTCCGCTGCCCTACGTGCAAGTGCGCGTGGTCGGCCTGGACGCCCCCGCCGGCCAGCCGGCGCGCGACCTGCCGCCGGGGCAGGCCGGCATGCTGCTGTTCAAGTCGCCCAACGTGATTCCCGGATTCCTCGACCCCGAGGACACCGCCCGCGCCTTCACCGAGGACGGCTGGCTGATCAGCGGCGACGTCGGTTTCCTCGATGCCGACGGCCGCCTGCACCTGCAGGGCCGCGCCAAGGACCTGATCATCCGCGGCGGCCACAACATCGATCCCAAGACCATCGAGGACGCGCTGGCCTCGCACCCGGCGGTGCGCATCTGCGCCGCCGTGGGCGCGCCCGACCCCTACGCGGGCGAACTGCCGATCGCCTTCGTCACCCTGGCCGAGGATGCCGAGGTGACCGAGGCCGAGCTGATCGCCTACGCCGCCGCCCATGTCGACGAGACCCCCGCCCGGCCCAAGCGCGTGGTGGTGCTCGAGACCATGCCGATGACCAACGTCGGCAAGATCTACAAGCCCGACCTGCGCCGCCTGGCCACCGCCGTGGCGGTGCGGACCCTGGCGGCGCCGTTGCTCGAACAGGCCGGCCTGCCGCCGGACAGCCCTTTGCTGCGCGTGCAGGCCGACGCGCAGCCGGACGTCGCCGTAGAACTCGACGCCACCCTGCCCGCGCCACTGAAGGAGCAGTTGCGCGCGGCATTGCACCGCCTGCCGGTCAAGGTCGCCTTGCGCGACTGACCGGCAGCCCATCACCGGTATTTCATAACAACACCATCGGAGACAAGCCCATGACCCACCAACCCCTGCGCCGCGCCTGCCTGGGCGCCCTGCTGCTGACGCTGGCCGGCGGCGCGCTGGCGCCCGCGGCCCTGGCGCAAACCGCCTTTCCCAGCAAGCCCATCACGCTGATCGTGCCGTTCCCGGCCGGCGGCTCCACCGACCGCCACCTGCGCATCGTGGCGCAGGACGCATCCAAGTACCTGGGCCAGCCCGTCATCGTGGAAAACCGTCCCGGCGCCGGCGGCACGCTGGGCACGGCCACCATGTCACGCACCGCCAAGCCCGACGGCTACACCATCGCCCTGTACACGCTGGCGATGCTGCGCATGCCGTACATGCAGAAGACCTCATGGGACCCGATCAACGACTTCACGTTCATCATCGGCTTGTCGGGCTACACCTTCGGTTTCACGGTGCGCGCCGATTCGCCTTACAAGACGTTCAACGAGTACATCGAGGCCGCGCGCAAGAACCCGGGCACCATCGACTATGGCTCGACCGGGGTCGGTTCGTCGCCGCACCTGTTGATCGAGGAAATCGCCATCAACGCCAAGGTCAAGCTCAACCACGTGCCCTACAAGGGCAACGCCGACATGCAGCAGGCGCTGCTGGGCGGTCATGTCATGGCACAGAGCGACGCCACCGGCTGGGACCAGTTCGTGGACTCGGGCAAGATGCGGCTGCTGGTGACGTTCGGCGAAAAACGCACCACGCGCTGGCCTGACGTGCCCACCGCGCAGGAACTGGGCTACAAGGTCGTGTCGACCTCGCCCTATGGCCTGGCCGGCCCCAAGGGCATGGACCCCGCGGTGGTCAAGACCCTGCACGACGCCTTCAAGAAGGCCCTGTTCGACCCGGCCAGCATGGAAGTCATGAAGCAGCTGAACCAGGAGCCGGCCTACCGCAACAGCGCCGACTACAAGGCCTGGGCGCAGACCACCTATGTGAAGGAAAAAGGGCTGATCGAGTATCTGGGCCTGATGGCCAAGAACTGATCGCGGCGGCGGCGGCGGCGCGGCGGGCCGCTGGCGCCCCCCCGTGCCGGCGCCGGCCAATCCCTGCGCGAGGCGGCCGGCGCCCCCGGCCGGATCGCCGACAATTTTCGTATGCAATAAATGTTGCCGGGGCGGGATTTTGATAGACTGGCTTCCCATCCCGTCTCTCCGCCGCCGCGTTTCATGACCCAGGAAGCCCTCCCCGACCCCAGCGCCGACGACATCGCCCGCGAAATCGCCGCCGCCATCGTGGCGCATCGGCTGCCGCCCGGCACGCGGCTGCGCGAAGAGGCCCTGGCGCGCGTCTACAAGGTCAGCCGCACCAAGATCCGCGCCGCCCTGCTGATGCTGTCCAAGGACAAGCTGATCAACATCGTGCCCGACAAGGGCGCCTTCGTCAGCAAGCCCGACGCCAACGAAGCGCGCGAGGTCTACGCGGTGCGGCGCATCCTGGAAGCCGCGCTGGCACGCGAATTCGTCACGCGCGCCACGGCGGCCGACTACCGCCGCATCGACGCCCACCTGGCCGAGGAGCGCGCGGCGGTGGCAAGCGGCGACGTGCAGACCCGTAACCGGCTGCTGGGCGACTTCCACATCCTGCTGGCCGAGGCCGTCGGCAATTCGGTGTTGACCGGCATGCTGCGCGAGCTGTCGGCGCGCAGCGCCGTGATCACCGTGCTGTACCAGAGCTCGCATGACGCCAGCTGCTCCTCGCGCGAGCATCACGCCTTCATCGAGGCGGCCCGTGGCGGCGACATCGAGCGCGCCTGCGCGCTGATGGACGAACACCTGGAACACGTGCAGACCGCGCTGGACTTCAGCGAGGCCGACCGCGCCGGCGGCGACCTGGTGGCCGCCCTGTTGCGCTGACACCGCCCCGGCGGCGCCGGCTTGACCGCGCGCAAAGTTTGATTCCGCGCAACTGCGCCCCTGCCGTCCCCCGATACAGTGTGATGTAACCGCCGCGCGTCGTGGCGGCCGCGGTAAAAACACGGGAGACACCATGTACAAGCACATTCTCATTCCCACGGACGGCTCGCCCTTGTCCTCGGAAGCCCTGGTCGCAAGCCTGGACCTGGCCAAGTCGCTGGGCGCCAAGGCCACCATCGTCACGGTCGAGGAACCCTTCCACGTCTTCGCCATGGGCGCGGCGCAGGTGGCCAACAGCCTGAGCGAATACCAGGACCAGATCCGCGCCCAGGCCGAACGCCTGCTGAGCGCGGCCGCCACCCAGGCGCGCGAGGCCGGGGTACCCTGCGAAACCCTGCGCGCCACCCATGAAGACCCGTACCAGGCCATCATCGACACCGCCCGCGAACGCCACTGCGACTTGATCGCCATGGCCTCGCACGGGCGCCGCGGCATGGCCGCCGTGGTGCTGGGCAGCCAGACGCAGAAGGTGCTGGCGCACTCCACCATTCCGGTGCTGGTGTACCGCAAGAAAGCCTGATGCCGCCCCGTCCGCGCGGCCCGTCCGGCGGGCGCGCGGACCGGCCGCCGGCTCACGCCCCCGGATGCAGCAATTGCTCCATACGCTCCTGGATCCAGCGCTCGGTGGCCGTCGGCGTGCGGCCCTGCAGCCATAGCGTGCGCACCGGCAGCGGCGGCAGCGACAGGCCGGCGCAGGGCACGTTGGCCAGATCCTTGCGGTAGCCCTCGTACTCGGCGATGTTCAGCGGCAGGATCGCCCACCCCAGCCCGTCGGCCACCATCGCCGCGATGCTGTAGAAGCTGTCTGAACGCCAGGCCGACGGACTCATCACCACATCTTCCACCCCCTCCATCCGCATCACCAGCTGGCGATGGCGCGCCAGGTCATTGCGCGTGACCTCGGGCAAGGCGGCCAGCGGGTGGTCGCGCGCCACGAAAATGCCCTGGCCCACGTCGCCAAGGTAGCGATGGGCGAACGCCGCACCCGGATCGCCGCGGTCGAAGTGGAAGGCCACGCTGGCGCGGCCTTGCGAGACATACTCCGCGACTTCGGTGGCCGTGCCGTTCAGCTGGGTCAGTTCCAGCGCCGGAAAGCGCGCCGAGACCTCCTTGACCAGCACGCCCAGCACCCGGTCGGGCAAGGCCTCATCCAGGGCCACGCTCAGGTGCGCATCCTGGCCGGCCGCGAACGACCGGGCGCGCTGTTCCAGCGCCGCCGCCTGCCGCAGCAACTCGCGCGCCTCTTGCAGCAGCACTGCGCCGGCGCGCGTCAGCGTGGCGTTGCGGCGCGAACGGTCGAACAGCTCCACGCCCAGGTCGGCTTCCAGCAGGCCCAGCGAGGTACTGACGGCCGACTGCACCCGGCCCAAGTGGCGCGCCGCCGCCGAAAACGAGCCGGCGTCGGCCGCGGCCACGAAGTGCCTGAGTTGATCCAGGGTCCAGTTCATCGATGCTCCCGATGGAGGTGTTCAATGTATCTATTTTATAGATTCATTCCAACTTTTTGATTTCGATTGGCAGATAGAAAATGGCTCCCCCATCGGAGCAGACCTATGACGCAGCCCAATCCTGTATACGCCCTCGCCCCGGCGGTCCCCGGCCGCTGGCTGGTGCTGGCCATTGTTTCCAGCGCCCTGTTGTTGATCGTGGTGGACATGACAGTGCTTTACACCGCCTTGCCCCGCCTCACGCACGATCTGGGCGTGACCGCCTCGTCCAAGCTCTGGATCGTCAACATCTACGCCCTGGTGGTGTCCGGCCTGCTGCTGGGCATGGGCACGCTGGGCGACCGCCTGGGCCACAAGCGCCTGTTCATGATGGGCCTGGCCGTGTTCGGCGCGGCCTCGCTGGCGGCCGCCTATGCGCCCAATCCGGCGGCGCTGATCGCGGCGCGCGCGGTGCTGGCGGTGGGCGCGGCCATGATGATGCCGGCCACGCTGTCGATCCTGCGCCTGACCTTCGCCGACGAGCGCGAGCGCGCCATCGCCATCGGCGTGTGGGCCTCGGTGGCCTCGGGCGGCGCGGCGCTGGGGCCGGTCATCGGCGGCATCCTGCTGGAACACTTCTGGTGGGGCTCGGTGTTCCTGATCAACCTGCCCATCGTGCTCGTCGCGCTGCCGCTGGCACGCCGCTACATCCCCGCCAGCAAGCCCGAGCACCAGCGCCCCTGGGACCTGGTCGGCTCGCTGCAGGTGATGGCCGGCCTGATCCTGACCGCCTATGCGCTCAAGGAACTGGGCCGCGCCCAGCCGTCCTGGCTGGACGCCACGCTGGCCTGCGCCGGCGGCGCCGCGATGCTGGCCATCTTCGCCCGGCGCCAGCGCGCGCGCCCCTATCCCTTGATCGACTTCGCCATTTTCCGCAATCGCGGCTTCAGTTCGGCGGTGGCCTCGGCCCTGTTCGCGGCGGCCGCCCTGCTGGGCCTGGAACTGGTATTGAGCCAGCGTCTGCAACTGGTGCTGGGCATGTCGCCGCTCCAAGCCGCGCTGTATATCCTGCCGCTGCCGCTGGCCGCGTTCATCGCCGGCCCGCTGGCCGGCTGGTTGCTGCCGAAGGCGGGCAGCGCGCGCCTGCTGTTTGTCTCGCTGCTGGTGTCCGGCCTGGGCATGGGCGGCTACCTGTTCAGCTACGGCGGCGCGCTGGGCGTGACGCTGATGGGGTCGATCCTGTCGGGCGTCTATGCGCATACGCTGGACGCGCCCGCCGGGGTGCCGGCGGCGGCGCGCGACAGCCTGGACCAGGCGCTGTTGCTGGCCGAGCGCCTGTCCGGCGAGCGCGGCGCGTCGCTGGCGCAATCGGCGCGCGATGCCTTCGACGCGGGTTATGCCGTGGTCATCGCGACAGCCGCTCTCCTGCTGCTGGGCACCGCCGCGCTGGTGCTGCTGAACCGCCTGCGCGGCAATGGCCGCGTGGCCGCGGCGCGCTGATGGCGCCGCGCGCCTGCCGCGCCGCGAAAAAGCCGGTCGCGCCCGGCACAAAGGCGGCAAGCCCCGTAAACTTCCGGACATTGCCATTGAGATAGATCATCATGCCCTGGGCACCGCTTCGGATAGGCTTATGCGAAATGTGAAAAACACGTCCGCCCCCGACAAGGACAGCTACTTGTTCTCCGACCAGATTGGGCACCTGCTGCGGCGGGTGTACCAACGGCATACCGCCCTGTTCCAGCAATACATCCCCGACTCGCAGCTGACCGCCGCGCAGTTCGTCGTGCTGTGCTCGGTGCGTGACAACCAGGGCAGTTCGCTGGCGGACATCGTCAAGGCCACCGTCATCGACCAGGCCACGGTGCGTGGCGTGGTCGACCGGCTCAGGCAGCGCGAGCTGGTGCGGGTCGATCACGACCCGCACGATCGCCGCAAGGTCGTGATCAGCCTCACCCCGGTAGGCCAGGAACTGGTGCGCAAGATGGAACCCTTCGCCCAACAGATCACCGAAAGCACCTACGGCCGGCTCAATCCCGCCGAGCGCCTGGCGCTGGACTTCCTGCTGCGCAAGATGATCGAGGGCGACGACGCCGCATGAGGCGCCCGGGCGGCGCGCGTCCGCCCGGCCTCGTGCCGCCCGCTCGGGCGGATCAATCCAGCGCGCGATTGCGCGATTCGACGTCGACCGCGCGGATGGCGAAGGCCGCCGCCACCAGCATGCTCGCCAGCACCGCCAGCGCCAGCGTGAAATGCGTGGCCATGATGGGCGCGATGATGGCCGGCGCGAACAGCCCGCCAAAGCGCGCCACGGCGCCGGCCAGGCCCATGCCGCTGGCGCGCAGGTCGGTCGGATAGACCTCGGGCGTGAAGGCGTACAGCGCGCCCCAGGTGCCCAGCAGCGCGAAGCTCATCAGCAGCGTGGAACCCACCACCAGGAAGCTGGAGGTGCCGAAGCTGTACAGCATGCAACCCACCGCGCTCAGGATCAGGAAACCCACCAGCGTCGGCTTGCGGCCCCAGCGTTCCACGCCATAGGCGGACAGCGCGAAGCCCGGCAACTGCACCAGCGCCAGCAGCACCAGGAATTCCTGGCCGCGCATGAAGGCAAAGCCCTGGCTGCTGAGCTTGATCGGCAGGTAGACAAAGACCCCGTAATAGGCGATCGAGATCAACGCCCAGGCCAGGCACAGCGCCACGCTGCGGCGGCGCAGGCTGGCCGAGAACAGCGCCGACAACGGCTTGCGCTCGTGCAGCTCGGGCTTGAGCTCGGGGATATCGGCGGGCCGGCCATTGACGCGGGCCACGCGTTCGAGCACCTTGCGCGCCTGGCCTGACTTGCCGTTGCGGTTCAGGTACATCGGCGACTCGGGAATGTAGAAGCGCAGCACCACGCCGATCAGCGCCGGCAGGCCCGTGACGAAGAAGATCACGCGCCAGGCGTCATCGCCCCACGACAGCGCCGCCAGGGCCAGCAGCGCCAGGCAGATCGTGCCCAGGGCCCAGAACGATTCCAGCAGCACCAGCCAGCGGCCGCGGCGTTCGCTCGGCAGGAACTCGGCCATCATGGTGTAGTCCACCGGCAGCGTGCCGCCGACACCGATGCCGGTGACAAAGCGCAGCAGCAGCAGCCAGGCGAAGTCGGGCGCGAAGGCCGAGGCCACGCCGGCGCAGGCGTCGATGACCACCGCCATCATCAGCACCGGCCGGCGGCCGATGCGGTCGGCCAGCCGGCCGAAGAAAAAAGCGCCGATCAGCATGCCGACGAAGAACGCGGTGCCGGTCTGCAAGGCCTCGGGCACCGGAATGCCGAAGGTGCGAGCGATGGAGGGCGCGCTGAAGCCGATCGACAGTACCTGCATGGCGTCGGCCAGCCAGACCAGCCCGAAGATCATGAACAGCCGGTACTGGAACTTGCCGACGCCGGCGGTCTTGATGCCCTGTTCCACCGTGATGAATGAAGCTGACATATGCGTGATTCCCTTTGTGTGCCGCGCGCCGAGGGCAAACCGATGCGCGCGATGTTGTATTGCGAGACGCGGTCGGTCCCGTCATGGGCCGGTCCGCTGCCTCGTTTTCCCCTTACTGTGGCGGCGCGTGCTGGCGCAGCCTGCCTATGGTCGTCGTATCAACTGGCCAAGCCTTTTCCTCCGGCGCGAAGCGCGCGCGCAAATAGTCGATCAAATCGCCGATCTGCCTGTCATCCAGGCTGTCGCCGAACCCCGGCATGTAGCCCAGGGCGTCGTCGGCCGGCGCCTGGATGCCATGCAGGATCACCTGGACCAGGTTGTCGGGCGATGCGGCATGCAGATTGGTGTTCTGGGCCAGCAACGGCTTGGCGCCGAACAGGGTGGGACCGCTGCCCGGTTCATGGCAGACGGCACAGGCGCTCTGGTAGATGCGCTCGCCGCTGGCGCGGCGCAGCGTGCGCGTCGTCTCGGCATCGACGGCGATGGACGCGCTGTCCGCGTCGGCGCTGGCGGCCGCGCGGGACGACGCCGCCGCGATGGCCGCGCCGGTCGCGGGCGCTGGCGGCGTCGCCGGCCGGACCTGCCCCGGCAGTGCCGTCAAGTAGGTGACGATGGCGCGCAGGTCGCTGTCCGGCAGTTCGGCCAGGCCGTGGATCACCGGCGCCATGGGGCCGGCGGCCACGCCGTGGCGCGGCGAATAGCCGGTGCGCAGATAGTGGTAGAGTTCCTCGCCCGACCACGCGCGCTCGCCGCTGGCCAGCCGGTTCAGGGCCGGCGCGTTCCAGCCTTCGGCCTGACCGCCGGCCAGGTAGGCAAGGCCGCCCTTCTCCGCGCCCAGCGCGCTGCGCGGCGAATGGCAGGCGGCGCAATGCCCCACGCCTTCCACCAGGTACGCGCCGCGGTTCCAGGCGGCATCCCGCGACGGATCCGGGGTGAACGGCTTGGGATCATGGAACAACAGGTTCCAGCCAGCCAGCAGCGGCCGCAGGTTGAACGGGAAACCCAGCTCGGTGCGCGGCGGCGTGGCCGCCACCGCCGGCTGCGACATGAGGTAGCCATACAAGGCCTGCATGTCCGCGTCGCTGAGCTTGGCGTAGGCGGTGTACGGGAACGCCGGATACAGCTGGCGGCCATCCTGGTGCACGCCGTGGCGCATGGCGCGCTCGAATGCCGCGAATGACCAGCGGCCGATGCCGGTCTGCGGATCGGGCGTGATGTTGGTGGTGTAAATGACGCCGAACGGCGTGTCCAAGGCCAGGCCGCCGGCATTGCGGGCGCCGCCCGGCGCCGTGTGGCAGGCAACGCAGTCGCCCGCCGCGGCCACCAGGCGGCCGCGCTCGATCGCCTGCGCCGAGTACAAGGTCGGATCGGGGCCGGCGGTCAGCGGCAGCGCCGGCTTCAGCGGCCACATCGTGGTGGCCAG
>NZ_CADIJV010000040.1 GCF_902859765.1 Achromobacter pulmonis | reverse complement strand
CCGTTCCGCGGCGCGGGCGCGCTGCGCGTCCAGGTCCTGTTCCTGGCGGCGCTGGATGTCGCCGGCACGCGCGGCCGCGTCGGCCGGCAGGGGTTGCGCGGCCAGGGGGGGGCGGGGAGATCAGTAAGGCGACGAACGAAACGCACAGCGCCAGGCAGACGCTATCGCGCAGGGCGGCCAGCGTGCGGCGCCAGCCGCCTTGCCGCAAGCCATGGCGTTCGCGGCAGGATGCCTCGATACTGCGGGTAAAGAACTGACCGGTAGGCACGATACGAATTCCCGGAGGCCGAGCTTGCCGGCCAATCCAAAACACTTCCTTTTCAACGCGCCGATTATCAACAGCGAGGAAGCGTAAAACCGGGAAAATGCATCACGGGATAACGAAATAAGGCGTGTCCGAGGCCAGACGCCGCCTTCACCCGCCGCTGCCGGGGCAGCGACGGCCTACCACTGACACGAGCCGGCGTCATGCTGCCGGCTCGTGCCGGCCGATCAGGCTTCCGACACCGGCCCGCCGACGTATCCCGGCCGCTTCGCGGCCGTGACGACGATCTCCACCAACAGTTCGGGCGAAGCCAGTTTGGCCTCGCAGGTGGCGCGGGTCGGCAGCGCATTGGCCGGGGCCCACTCGGCCCACACCGCGTTCATGCCGGCGAAATCACGCTCGATGTCCTTGAGCCAGATCTGCACCGACAGCAGGCGCGTCTTGTCGGTGTCGGCGCGCGTCAGGTAGCCGTCGATTTTGGCCAGCACGTCGCGCGTCTGCGCGGTGATGCCGCCTTCGGCCGACGAGGTCACGCCCGCCACGTACACGGTGTCGCCGTGCATCACGATGCGGCTCAGCCGCTCGTTGGAATCCTTGCGCACGATATCAGTCATGGGTGCTGCTCCTTGGAGGTGGATGCCGGCGCGTCCGTGGCGCCGGCGAAACGATCGATGGCGAACGGCGCGATCGGCAGGTCGGTGGCGCCAGTGGTGATCAGGTCGGCCATGATACGGCCGACGATCGGGCCCAGTTCGAAGCCGTGCGCCGAGAAGCCGAAAGCGTGAAAAGCGCTGTCATGGCGGCGGCTGCGGCCGATCACCGGGATCTCGTCGGGCATGGCGGCCTCGATGCCGGCCCAGCCCCGGTTCACGATGGCGTGCCGCATGTGCGGGAACAGGTCGCAGACGGTGCGCGCGCCCTCGGCCAGCGAGCGGAAATCCAGCTCGGTCCATTCGGCGTCGCGGTCGACCCAGGCGCGGCGCCCGCCGCCGATCAGCACGGTGCCATTGGCGCGCTGCTTGAACGACAGCGGCCGGCCGGTGCCCAGCACCACCGCGTCCAGGAAATGATCCATGCGCAGCGTCACCAGCATCATCGGGCTGATGGCGGTCAGCGGCACCGGCTCGCCCCATTCGGCGGCGATACGGTCGGCCCAGGCGCCGGCGCAGTTGAGCACCTGGGGCGCGGTGTAGACGCCGGCGTCGGTTTCGACCCGCCATTGTCCATGCTCATGCGACGTGCGCAGCACGCGCACGCCTTCCAGGAAACGCGCGCCCAGGCTGGCGGCCTTGCGGCGGAACGCCAGCGTGGTGCGGTAGGGGTCGGCGGCGGCGTCTTCGCGCGCGATCAGGCCGCCCTGCACGGTGGGCGTCAAGGCGGGAATCATCGCCAGCAGATCGTCGCGCTCGATCCATTGCTCATGCGTGTAGCCATGCTGCTGCATGATCGCGAGCCGTTCGCGCAGCGCCGCCGCGTCGGCCGCGTTCTCGGCCACGCGCACCTGCCCGTGCTGCTCAAAGCCGCAATCGTCGTCGACCAGATCACCAATGCGATACCACAGCGCGCGCGAGGCCAGCGCCAGCGGCACTTCGGCCAGGTGCCGCGACAGCGTGCGCACGCCGCCCGCATTCACCCCCGAGGCGTGGCGGCCAACGTAGTTCTTCTCGATCACCAGCGCCGGCACGCCGGCGCGCGCCAGGTGCAGCGCGGCCGAGCTGCCGTGCAGGCCGCCGCCGATGACGATGACGGCGGCCGAACGCGAAGCGTCCGTCATGGCGGGCTCCTATTTCTTCAGGCGCACCACCGCCTGACGGGATTCATCGGTCTGCGGCAGCGACGCCAGTTCGCCCAGCGTCAGCGGCTTGGTCGGGAAGCGCAGGCGGTAGTAGCCGACCTCGGGCACCGGCACGCCGCGTTCCTCGGCGATGAGTTCCGACACCGTCAGGCCACAGAAGCGGCCCTGGCACGGCCCCATGCCGCATCGCAGGAAGGCCTTCATCTGGTTCGGGCCGCTGCAACCGAGCTTGACGGTCTCGCGCACCTGGGCGGCGGTCACTTCCTCGCAGCGGCACACGATGGTGTCACCGGTGGGGCGGCGGAAGGTCTCCGGCGCCTTGTAGAGCGTGTCGAAAAATTCGCGTCCGCGTACCGCCCGCGCCAGCGCGGCGCGCGGCGCGGCGGCCTCGTGGTCGCGCCGCGCCGCGTCGATGCGGCCCAGCAGATGCGCGGCCTGCAACGCCGCCAACCGGCCGCGCTGTTCGGCCGCCAGCGCGCCGGCGATGCCGGCCCCGTCACCCGCCATGCCGACGCCGTCGACCGAGGTCAGGCCCCAGTCGTCGACCTCCGGCTCCCAGCAATCCAGCGCCGCGTTCCAGCGGTGCTCGGCGCCGATGGCGCGCGACAGGTTGACGTTGGGCACCACCCCCTGGTGCAGCATCAGTTGCTGCGCCGGCAAGGTCTTGGTTACCCCCGCCGCGGTGGTATAGCGCACGCTTTCCAGCGCGTCCTGGCCCAGCGCTTGCAGCGCCGTCACGCCCTTGACGATGGGCACCGCCGCCTTGACCGCGCGCAGCAGCGACAGCCCCTTGCCCAGATAGGGCGAGCGCAGGAAGTCCCACACCTTGGGCAATGCCTGGCGCAGGCGGCCGGGCGGCGTGGTTTCAAGCAGCGCGTCGACTTTCACGCCAGCGTTCAGGTACTGCCAGGCCACCAGATACAGCAGCGGCCCGCAGCCGGCCAGCACCGTGCGGTCGGCCGGCACCACGCCCGCCGACTTCAGCAGGATCTGCGCGGCGCCGGCGGTGATGACGCCGGGCAGGGTCCAGCCGGGAATCGGGAACGGCCGTTCCTGCGCGCCGGTGGCCAGCAGCAGGCGCCGCGCGTGCAGCACACGCGCCTGGCCCGCCACCGAGTAGGCCACCTCGAACCCGCGTTCCGGCTCGGGCGCGGTACGCTCGGCCACCGCCCACACGGTCGCGCCCGGCAAGTAGCGCGCGCCCGACTGGCGGAAGGGCTCGACCAGCGAGGCGCCGTGCCAATAGTCCGGCCCCAGCACCGTGCGGTCGGTCACCGGCGTGGTGGTGATGGCGCGGTAGATCTGGCCGCCCGGCGCGGGTTGTTCATCCAGCAGCACTGTGTCCACGCCCAGGCGCGCGGCCGTGGTGGCGGCGGCCAGTCCGGCGGGGCCCGCGCCCACTACCAGCAAATCGCATTGCGTCGTTTCGATCATGCCTGCACCTTGCGCGCGCCCAACTGGCGCTCGATCTTCATGCCGTCACGCACGGCCGTCATGCAGCCCTGCTGGTTGGCCTGGCCGTCGATCGTGACCAGGCAGTCGTAGCACACGCCCATCA
The DNA here is from genome assembly GCF_902859765.1 of Achromobacter pulmonis. Taxonomy (GTDB): domain Bacteria; phylum Pseudomonadota; class Gammaproteobacteria; order Burkholderiales; family Burkholderiaceae_B; genus Achromobacter; species Achromobacter pulmonis. Next base: position 37,422 of record NZ_CADIJV010000040.1, on the reverse strand, counting down.
TGCAATAGGGCCCGCGCGGCACCTCGCCCACCGCGGTATCGCGACAGGCCTGCACGCCGCCGGCGAACAACGCCGCGGCCACGCTGTCGCCGGCGCGGCATTGCAGTTCGGCGCCGTTGACCGTCACGCGTACCGGCGCGCCCTGCGCCTGGCGCTGCGCCTCGTCAAGCCTCTTGAACATGGAACCTCCGGGTCGAGAAGGGCGCCATGTCGTCGGCCAATTGGCCGGCGGCGATCATGGGCGCCAGTTTGAACGCGTGCGCGGCGGCCAGGGTGACGCCGCTGTGACAGGTGGCGACGAAGGCGCCGGGGCACGTTTCGGATTGCTGGTAGATGGGAAAGCCGTCCTGCGACATCACGCGCAGCGCGGCCCAGCTGCGCACCACGCGCACCTCCCGCAGCGCCGGCAGCGTGCGCACGGCGCGATCGGCCAGCGTGCCAAGAATGGGCAGGCCCACATGGTTGTCCACATAACCGGCTTCTTCCTGTGAATCGCCGATCAGCCAGGTGCCTTCGTCGGTCTGGCGCAGCGTGGACAGCGGCGTTTCCAGCAGGCGACGGGTGCGCTCCAGCACCACGATCTGGCCGCGCTGCGGGCGCACCGGCACGGCCAGGCCAATCTGTTCGCCCAAGGCCTTGTTGGACAGGCCGCCGGCCAGCACCAGCTTGCGCGCGCGCACCGTGCCGGTGGGCGTGGTGATCTCGAACACGCCGTCGCGCTGCCGGATTTTTTGCGCCGGACAGCGCGGCAGGTAATCCACAGCCCGCTGTGCAAAACTCATGTGCAGCGCCCGCAGCAGCTTGAGCGGGTTGGCGATGCCGTCCACCGGTGTCCAGGTGGCGCCGCGTACCTCGGGGCCGATACCGGGCACCAGGTCCGCCACTTCATTGCGGTCGAGCAGTTTCCAGTCGTACTGCGCCATGCCGGGCTGCGCCAGCAGGGTGCGCATGAAGGTGGCCCGCGCCTGCATTTCCTCGTCGCTCAGCAACACGTGCAGGCCGCCGCGCTGCTCCAGGTGCACGTCCACGCCGGTCTGTTCCAACAGTTCGTCCGCCAGCTGCGGCCACGCGCCAGCCGAGGCCATGGTCCACACGCCATAGCGTGGCAGGCCCATGCCCTTGCTTTGCACCCACACCAACCCGAAATTGCCGCGCGAAGCGCGATAGGCCACGTCGCCCTCGTCCAGCACGGCAACGTGGTCGAGCGCGCGCCGCAGCCCGTAGGCCACGGCAGAGCCGACCAGGCCGCCACCGATCACCACGGCATCGTAGATGCCGCGATGCGCTGGCGCGCGCGGCGCCAGTTGTTTCTCGTCCGTCATTAGCGTCCCTTTCCGACAAACAGCTTTTCCAGGCCCACGAAGCGGTCCAGGATGAAGATGGCGATGATGGTCACGTAGATCAGCACGGCGGACACCGCCGTCACCAGCGGGTCGATGGTGTCCTCGATGTGCAGGAAGATGCGCACCGGCAGCGTGGTGGTCGACGGCGAGGCGATGAAGATCGACATGGTCAGCTCGTCGAAACTGGTGATGAAGGCAATCACCCAGCCACTGACCACGCCCGGCAGCAACAGCGGCAACACCACGCGCCGGAACGCGGTCCAGTTCGACGCGCCCAGCGATTGCGCGGCACGCTCCAGCGCCGGGTCGATGCCGGTGGCCGACGCCAGCACCAGGCGCAATGCGTACGGCATGATGAGGATGACGTGCGCCACCACCAACCCCACATAGGTGCCCGCCAGATCCACGGTGGTGAAGAACTTCAGGAAAGCCAGCCCCAACACGACGTGCGGAATCATCAGCGGCGACAGGAAAAAGGCCACCAGCGCCTCGCGGCCGCGAAAGCGGTTGCGGGCCAGCGCCAGCGCGCTCGGCACCGCCAGCCCGATCGCCAGGGTGGCCGACAATGCGCCCAACCCCAGGCTGAACCAGAACGCCTCGATGAAACGGGGGTTGTCGAGAATGGCGCGGAACCAACGCAGCGACAGGCCGCCGCTGGGCAGCGAGATGAAGCCTTCGGCGGTGAAGGCCACCGCGCACACCATGACGATGGGCGCCAGGATGAACAGGATGAAAACCGTATGGAACAGCAGGCCGATCGGGCCATTGCGGAAGTTCATGTCAGGCCCCCGACGGATTGAAGACCGCGCCATAGCGGCGCTCGATCAACCGGTTGGCCGACAGCAGCACCACCACGGTCGCCACCAGCAACACCACCGCCAGCGCCGCGCCCAGCGGCCAGTTGAGCGTGTTCAGGAACTCGTCGTAGGCGGCGGTCGCCACGTTCTTCAGGCGCCTTCCGCCGATAATCGCCGGCGTGGCGAAGGAGCTGGCCGCCATCGCGAACACCATGATCGAGCCGGACAGGATGCCGGGCATCACCTGCGGCACGATCACGCGCCGGATCACGGTGAACTGGCTGGCGCCCAGCGACAGCGCGGCGGCCTCGGTCGACGGATTGATCCGCTGCAGCGAGGCCCACACCGAGATCACCATGAACGGCACCAGCACGTGCGTCAGCGCAATGCCCACGCCCAGGTTGCTGTACATCAGGTCGATCGGCGTCGAGATCAGGCCAATGCCCATCAGCGCCTTGTTGATCAGGCCGGTGGAGCCGAACAGCAATGCCCAGCCCAGTGTGCGCACCACCACCGAAATCAGCAGCGGCCCCAGCACCACCATCAGGAACAGGCCCTTCCACGGATTGGCCATGCGCGACAGCACGTAGGCCTCGGCCGTGCCCAGAAGCAGGCAGGCCACCGTCACCAGCGCCGCGACGCCGAAGGTGCGGGCGTAGATCTCGTAGTAGTAGCCGTCGCTGAAGATCTCGATGTAGTTCTTCCAGGTGAAGGTGGCTTGCATGCCGCCATAGAACTGGAAGTCGAAGAAACTGATCAGCAACACCAGCGCCATCGGCACCACCAGGAAGGTGGCGTAGACGGCCAGCGCCGGCGCGCTCAACAGCCAGGGGTTGGCGCGCGCGCTCATTGCGGGGACTCCTGGCCGGCCACGGCGCACATGTCTTGCGCGCGCCAGCGCAGATGCACGGTTTCACCTTCGGCCGGCACCGGCACGCCGTCGTTCTGGCGGATCACCAGCACCTCGCCCACCGATGTATCGACCTGGCACAGCCAGTGGTTGCCCTGGAACACGCGCGTCTTCATGCGGCCGGGCAGGGCACAGGCGCCGGCCTCGGCGAACAGGATTTTCTCAGGCCGCACGATTACCGCACCCTGGGGCACCGGCTGGCCCTCCATGGGAATGTGGGCCTCGCCGATGCGCGCGCGCACCTCATCCGCATAAGTCTGCGGCGTCGGCGTGAAGATGTTGGCCTTGCCCAGGAATCCGCCGACAAAACGGCTGTTCGGCGCCTCGTAGGCGGCGAACGGCTCCGCCACTTGCTCGACCCGCCCCTGGTTCATCACCACCACCCGATCCGACAGGGCCAGCGCTTCGGACTGGTCGTGCGTCACCAGGATGGTGGTGGTGCCGACGGTACGCTGGATGCTGCGCAGCTCCAGCTGCATTTCCTCGCGCAGCTTGGCATCCAGATTCGACAGCGGCTCGTCCAGCAGCAACACGCTGGGCCGGATCACCAGCGCACGCGCCAACGCCACGCGCTGCTGCTGGCCGCCCGACATGCGCGCCGGATGGCGGTCGGCCAGGTGCGCCAGGCCCACCAGCTTGAGCGCCTCGGCCACGCGCGCCTGCCGTTCCTGCTTGCCGACGCGCTGCATCTCCAGGCCGAACGACACGTTCTCGGCCGCGGTCATGTGCGGAAACAGCGCATAGTTCTGGAACACCATGCCCAGCCCGCGTTTGTTGGCCGGTATGCGACTGACGTCCTTGCCGTCGAGCACGATGCTGCCGCCGCTGGGTTCGACGAACCCGGCGATCATCTGCAAGGTGGTGGTCTTGCCGCAACCGGACGGTCCCAGCAGCGAGATGAACTCGCCCCGCTCGACCGACAGGCTCAGGTCTTCCACCGCCGTCAGGTCGCCGTAGCGCTTGGACAGGCGGTTCAATACGAGATAGGTCATGGATGCTCCCGCTGGCGGCGCGCCCGCGCCGCCGTTGCGTGCTGGTGTACGAACTTCAACGCTCGATTTCGCGCGTCCAGCGCTTGTTCCAGTCTTCGCGGTTCTGGTTGACCGTGTCCCAGTCGATCACGATCAGGGCATCGGCGCGCTTGCCGATCGGTAGCGGCACGCGCGGATCGTCGGCCACCTTGGCCAGCTTGTTGACCGGACCGTAGCCATAGGCGCTGGCCAGCTTTTCCTGCACCGGCGGGCTGACCAGGTAGTTCACGAAAGCCTGCGCCAGCGGATTGGCATTGGCCTTGGCCACCGGACACACCGACGACAACAAGGCATAGGCGCCTTCGCGCGGATAGACGAAGCCCACCGGGAAGCCGGTGTCGGCGAATGCCTTGACGCGCCCGCTGCCCCATACGGCGATGGCGGCTTGCCCGCTGGAGAACAGTTCCGTCATCTTGCCGGGCGAGGGTTCGTAGACCAACACGTTGGGGCCGATCTCGTCCTTGAAGGTCTTGAAACCCGGATCGATGTTCTTTTCGCCGCCCCCGCCTTCGCGGGCGTATTCCACCAGCGCGTGCAGGCCATAGGTGTTGTTCAGCGGCGGCACCACCAGTTGCTTCTTGTACTTGGGATCCTTCAGGTCCTTCCAAGAGGTGGGCGGAGCCCACTTGCGTTCTTCGAAGACCTTCTTGTTGTACATGATGCCGGTGGCCACGATGCCGATGGCCACCGCCTTGTCGTCCTTGTAGCGGGCCGTGCCGTAGAGATCGTTGGCCGGCAGGCCCTGGATCGGCGCGCAGAAGCCGAGCGCGATGGCCTGGTACATCGGACCGTCGTCGATGATCGCCACGTCGATCTGCTGGTTGCTTTTCTGCGCCTGCAGGCGCGCCACCGTGTTGGTGGAGTTGCCGGCCACATAGTCCAGCTCTACGCCATGCTGCTTGGCGAAGGGCGGGAAGATGTCTTTGCGCATGATGTCTTCGAACGAACCGCCGTAGCCGGCGACCACCAGTTTCTGCTGCGCCTGCGCGTTGGCGCACACACCGGCGGCCACCGTGGCCGCCGTCAGGACTGCGAGTAACTTGCCCATGAAAACCCCCGTTTATTGGAAGAAAACTGCAAGAACTACCGATGCCGCCTGAATCCGGGGATGGACTCGCCACTGAAAAAAAAGCGGCCCCGCTTGCCCCGCGACCTCATGTCCGCCGTACAATTTGTCCGTACATGAATGTCCGGACAAATAATGGATCCGCAGAGACTGTCTTGTCAATCGGTTATTGTCCGGACAAACCCCGATAGAAATAGGACAAAAAAAGGAGCCACCCATGACCCGATCCTCCGACCGCGCGCCCGATCCGGCCGTCGCGCGCGAGGCCCGCGGCCAGGCCTCGGTGCCGGACGATGAGGCCGGCGGCCCGCGCTACAAGAGCATCTACCAGCAATTGGCGCGCGACATCGGCAGCGGCCGCTACCCGGTCATGACGCTGCTGCCGACCGAGCATGAGCTGTGCGACCAGTTCGGCGCCAGCCGCCACACCATCCGCGAGGCCATCCGCATGCTGACGGTGGCCGGCATGGTGTCGCGCCGCCCCGGCGTGGGCACGCGGGTCGAGACCGCCCATGCCAGCACGCGCTTCACGCAGCGCATTTCGCAGTTCCCGGACTTGCTGCAATACGCGCGCAACGCCGCGCTGCTGGTGCAGGAAGTGCGCACCGTCAAGCTGACCCGGCGCCTGGCCGAGACGCTCGGGACCGAGGCCGGCCGTTCATGGCTGCATATCAATTCCATCAAGACGCTGGGCGACCAGGACACGCCGGTGGCCTGCACGCTGATCTACGCCGACCCGGCGCACTCGGACCTGCGCGCCGACATCCAGCCGCGCATTTCGCTGCTGCGGTTGATCGAAGATCATTTCGGCAACCGCATCCACGAGGTCAACCAGGAATTCTCGGCCACGCCAATCGCCGCGGGCATCGCCCGACAGCTCCATGTGGAACCGCGGACGGCGGGCTTTGTGATCACGCGCCGCTACTACGGCGGCGGCGGGGTGCTGCTGCTGGCCACCATCACCACGTTCCCGCACGACAAGATGAAGTACTCGATGTCGCTCAACGTGGCCTGACAGACGCGCACGCCGGCGGCGGGTCCTGATGGACGCGGCCGCCGCCGCGGGCGCTTACTTCAGCGGCATGCAGATGCGCGTGCGCAATTGCGCGGGCGGCGTCGTGCGCGGGTCGTTCAGGTACTGCTCGAACATCGGAAAGTCGGCCGGCACGCTGCCGCTGCCCGGCAGCCATTCCGAGAACATCCAGTTATAGGCCTTGTCCATCTCGTTGTACGGACCGGTGTAGGTCAGCATGGCGCAGCGCAGGGCGGGAATCTCGAACCGCTCCAGTTCGTCGCCCAGATCGGCGTCGGGCGCGACCGGCATGCCGGCCATGGACCGCAGCCGGGCCGCGGGCACTTGCTCGGGATCGTCGAAATACACGCCAAAGCCAATGGCCTCGGGGCCGGCCAGGCCACGGCTGACGGCGAGCATGAAGGCGCGGGAGAAGACCGGGCCGATTTCCTGGTAGCTGCCCTGATGCGGCAAGGCGGCCAGCACGGCGCCGGGGAAGGTTTCGATGGTGATGGGGTACATGCCTAGCTCCTTGGGATTGAAGGGTCGGGAGCGGGTCGCGCGGTAGCGCCCCGGCGCAATGCCGAAGGTCGCGCCGAACGCGCGATTGAAGGCGGCGTCCGACTCGTAGCCGGCGCGCTGCGCAACGTCACGCAAGGAATCCCCGGTGCTGCCCAGCGAGACGGCCGCGCGGTGCATGCGGATGCGCTGCACGGTGGCGTTCACGGTTTCGCCCATCAGCGCGCGGTAGACGCGGTGGAAATGATAGGGCGACAGGCAAGCCAGGTCGGCCAACCGGTACAGGTCAGGGTCGGCGTCGGGGTGGCTGGCCAGCCAGCGCAGGACGGGGTCCATGCGCCGGGCGTAGGCGGTGCGGGTCTGGGGTTTCACTTGCGCGGCTCCTTGAGGAGCAATGTAGGCGGGGCGGGTTTGCAGATTTTGCGGTTTTTTGTGTGGGGGGGAGATCTTTTTGCGGGTGGCGGGCGGCGTTCTGTAGGCGCCAGGAGAGCCGAGCCGAGGGCGGCGCGGGGAAAACAAGTTTTCCACAGCCCATGGGGTTTTAGCGCAACGAGCCAGCTGTGGATAACTGCTTTGCCGGGTTTTCAGTAGCCGCGCGCGGGGTCGTAGATATTGGGCAGGGCCTCGCCGCGTTCGTTGGCGGCGATCAGCCAGGCGGTGTGGCGGGCGCGCTCGCGGCGGTCGGGGATGGCGGCGCAGTGGGGCGTGATGATGATGCCGGGGTGGGCCCAGAGCGCAGACTCGGGAGGCAGGGGTTCGGGGTCGAACACATCGAGCACGGCCTGGTGCAGGTGGCCGTCGTCGAGGGCATCGAGCAGATCCTGCGTGACCAGGTGGGCGCCGCGGCCGGCGTTGATGAGGCTGGCGCCGCGCGGCAGCTGGGCGAAGGTGTCGCGATTGAGAATACCGCGGGTGGCATCGGTGGCCGGCAGCAGGCAGACCAGCAGGTCGGCGCCTGCGAGGAACTCGCCGAATTGCGCCTGTCCGGCATAGGACGGCAAGCCATCGGGCAGGGCGCTGGCGCCGCGCGACCAGCCGCTGACCGGAAAGCCGACCCGCGACAGCAGGCGCGCGGCGGCGATGCCGAGATGGCCCAGGCCCATGATGCCGACGCGCACGTCGGCGGCCACGCGCAGCGAGTCGTAAAGTTCCCAGTGGCGGCGGGCCTGCTGGTCGATGGCGCGCTTGAGGTCGCGGGTCAGCATCAAGGCGCTGGTCAGCACGAATTCGGCCATCTCGGTCTCGGTGCGCGGCGTGACCATGCGGGCGACGGGCAGATGGCGCGGCCAGGCCGGGTCGGCGACGATGTGATCGACGCCGGCGCCCGCGCTGATGATGAGCTTGAGATTGGGGAAGGTGGCCAGGCGGCCGGGCTCGGGGGCCCACACCAGGGCGTAGTCGATGGAAGCGGGATCGACCTTATCGCGCCAGCCGACGATCTCCAGGTCGGGCGCGTATACGCGAAAATGCGCGCGCCATTCCTGCATGGCCGATTCGTCGCCGGACCTGATGATGAGCCGCATGCCTTGCCTACTCCGTTGCGGGCGCGCGCGCCCTGGGTGGGATCGACGCCGCGCTGCCCGCGAGCGCTCGCGGACGGCGCGGCGCGCCGGTCGTCAGCGTTCGACCGTGCGGTTCCAGCGCGCGTTGAAGGCCGGACGGGTGGCGTTGATCTGCTCCCAGTCCAGGATCTTGGCGTTGGCCATGTAGCCTTGGAAACGCTTGAGCGTCTCTTCGCTGCCGGCCGGCGGTTGAACCTTCGTATTGGACGGGAAATGGCCGCCCATTTCCAGTGCCTTGGCCTGCGCCTGCGGCGACAGCAGGTACAGCGCCAGCTTCTGCGCCAGTTCCGGTTCGCTGTTTTTGGCGATGACGCATTCGGCCACCATCAGGATCACCGAGCCTTCCTTGGGCTGGACGTATTCCACCGGGATGTCGCGCTTCTTCAGGCGCGCGATGGCGGTCGGGGTCAGCGGGAAGATGGCGGCCTCATTGGACTGGATCATCTCGGCCAGCTTGGCCGAATTGGGGATGTACTCCAGCACGTTGGGGCCGATGGTGGACCCCCACTTCTTGAAGCCGGGCTCGGTGTTCTGGTCGGTGCCGCCCTCGATGCGGTTGAACATCAGGAAGCCGTGCAGGCCGAAGGTGCTGCTGGATGCCGACTGGAACACCACCTTGCCCTTGAACTTGGGATCGGCCAGGTCCATCCACGAGGTCGGCGGCGCCCAGCCCTTTTCGCTGAACAGGCGGGTGTTGTAGCCCAGTCCGGTCATGCCGATATCGATGCCGGCAGCCATGCGGTCCTTCATGACGGCGGTGGGGTACAGATCCTTGAGCACCGGCGCGTCATCCAGCGGCGCACACAGGCCCATGGAAATGGCGCGCGACATGATGCCGTCATCCAGGAACATGACGTGCATCTGCGGCTTGTCCTTGAAAGCCTGGGCCTTGGCCAGCACATCCGTGGAGGTGCCCGGCACCACCACGATCTTGACGTTGTTGGCCTTCTCGAAATCCGGGAACACATACTGCGTGAAGGCGCGTTCCATGTCGCCGCCGTTCATGCCGACGTACAACGTCTTCTGCTGCGCCATGGCGCCCGCCGATAGCGCGGCCAGCGCCAGGCCCAGCAACCACTTCCCCTTGGACGGGCGGCGAACGCCCTGTTTCTTGTGCATCATGGTGACTCCAGCGTTTGCTCACGAACAGGACCCAACCGAGCCACGGCGCCGTGAGCGGCCCCCGTGTATCGTCCGATGCCGAAGGCGTCGATGGGAATGGAAGACCGGCCGCGCACGACCAGCTCGGAAAGCACTTCGCCCACGGCCGGGCCGATCTGGAAACCCGCGCCCGACAGGCCAAAGGCATGGAACAGGCCCGGCACGGTGGCGCTGGGACCCAGCACCGGGTTGTGGTCGGGCATGTTGCCCTCCACGCCGGTCCAGAAGCGGATGACCTGCGCGCCGCGCAAGGGCGGCAGCAGGCGCGCGGCGTTGGCCATCAGGGCGCCCAGCGCATCGCGGCCGGGGCGGGCGTAGTCGGGCCCGGACGACACGGCGCGGCCGCCGCCGATGACACAGTTGCCGCGGGCCACCTGGCGCGCGTAAATGCCACCACCCTGCATGCCCAGGCTGACGTCCATGAACGGCGGCAGCGGCTCGGTCACCATCATCAACGGATGGTTCGAGGTTTCGGGCACCGGCTCGCCAAAATCCTGCGCGAAACGGCCGGCCCAGGCGCCGGCGCAATTGAGCAGGACGCGCGAACGCACTTCGAGCGCGTCGCCCGCCCGCAGGATGAAGCGGTCGCCGTCATGGACCGCCGCAGTAACGGTGGTGGACTCGCGCACGTCGGCGCCCAGCGCGCGCGCGGCACGGCCGAAGGCAGGCGACACCAGGCGCGGGTTGGCGTGGCCGTCCTCGGGGCAGAACGAGCCGCCCACCACGTGCGCGCCGAGCCAGCCGAAGCGTTGCGCCAGCGCGGCGCGGTCCAGCATCTGCAGATGCATGCCGAATCCGCGCGTGTGCGCCCGATAGGCGTGCAGCGCCTGCATATCCTCGTCGGAACAGGCCAGCTTCAAATGTCCCGAGCGCACGTATTCGCCGTCGATGCCGATCAGTTGCGGCAGCTGGCCCCACAGTTCGTGGGCGCGCCGCGCCAGCGGCATCTGCTCCAGCCCGCGGCCCTGGCGGCGCACGCCGCCGTAGTTGACGCCGCTGGCGCGCGCGCCGCACAACGCGGCTTCCAGCAGCACCACCGGCACGCCCAGGCGGCGCAGGAACAGCGCGGCGCTACCGCCGACGATGCCGCCGCCCAGGATGGCGACTTCGGTGTCGATGCGCTCGGTCATGGCGCGGCCTTTGCCGGACGGTCCAGGCAGACGATATCCACGGGAATGGGCTTGACCGGGGGCTGGCCGCGCAGGCGGCCGACCGCGTCGGGCCCGGCGCCGCAGGCATGCGCCAGCACCTCGGCCGCGCCGGCGCCGCACATGCGGCCCTGGCAGCGGCCCATGCCGACGCGGGTCAGCGCCTTCAGGCGGTTCAATTCATGCGCGCCGGTGGTATGGACGGCAGCCCGCAACGTGCCCGCGGTGACTTCCTCGCAGCGGCACACCACGGTGTCGTCGGCGATATCGGCGGCCCAATCGGCGGGAAACGGGAAAGCGCGCTCCAGCGCATCGCGCACGCGGCCGTTGGCGGCCAGACGCGCCTCCAGTTCACGCGCCCGCGCCGACGACGCGGCATACCCGGCGTCTTGCAGCAAGGCCAGCGCGGCGCGCTCACCCGCCCATTCCGCCGCATCCGCGCCCCCAATGGCGGCGCCGTCGCCGGCCAGGTACACGCCGGCAACGCTGCTGCGTCCCGCCGCATCCAGGCGCGGCGTCCAGGCCCGGTCCCGCGCATTGAAGGCGAACTCGCATCCCACCAGGCTGGCCAGCTGGGTCTCGGAGCGCAGCGACAGGCCGTAACCCAGCGCATCGCAATCCACCCGCCGCTGGCGCGCCCCCTGGCGATACACCAGCCCGGTTACGCGCGCCTCGCCCTCGACCCGCACCGGCCGCACGCCGCTGGCCAGCGGCACGCCGTGGGCGCGCAGCCAGGCCATGTAGTACAGCCCCTTGGCCAGCAGGCCCGGCGCGCGCAGCAGGCCGGGCAATGCCGCGCAATGGTCGGCCAGGCGCGACGTGTCCAGCACCGCCGCCACCTGGGCGCCGGCCTTGGCGTACTGGTACGCAACCAGGTAGAGCAGGGGGCCCGTGCCCAGGAAGGCGACGCGCCCGCCGATGGCGCAGCCCTGGTGCTTCAACGCCACCTGCGACCCGCCCAGTGTGTAGACGCCCGGCTTCAGCCAGCCGGGGAAGGGCAGGACGCGGTCGGTGGCGCCGGTGGCCAGGATCAGGTGGGTATAGGGCACGGGCGCGCTGGCGCCGTTGCACAGCACATCCAACGTCTTGCCTTCGGCATTCCATACCAGGCTGCCGGGACGGTAATCCACCTGGGCCCGCAGCGCGTCCATCTGGCGATGCAGGGCGTCGGCCTTGCGGTGCTCGAAGCCATACAGGGCCGTCTTGGGCCGCGCGAATCCCGGCGGTGGCTGGCGGTAGATCTGGCCGCCGGCGCGCGGCGCTTCGTCCAGCAGCACCGGCCGCAGGCCCTGCGCCGCCAGCGCCTGCGCGGCACGGACGCCGGCCGGGCCGGCGCCCACGATCACGGGCAGGATCATGCTCATGGCGCCTGCTCTCCGGCCACGGCGGCCGCCAGCGTGCCCGCCACCTGGGCGGCGGGCGGCGGCAGGCTGCGCAGGCGCATGCCCGGTTCGATGTACGTGGAACACGCGCGCAGCCGGGAGCCGTCCTCGCGCTGCATCCAGCAGTCCTGGCAAGCGCCCATCATGCAGAAGCCGGCGCGCGGGCCGCCGCCAAACTCCGAGACGCGCAGCTGTTCGGCCTGCGTCAGCACCGCGGTCAGCACGGTATCGCCGGCCAGCGCGCTGCAGGCTTTGCCGTCCAGCGTGAAGGCGACAGGGGGCCGGGCCGTTTCGGCCAGGCGTTTCAGTATTGCCATGATTGCGGGATCTCCCGTTCTGCTTGCGGCACGGTCTTCATTTCTGTCCCACCAGCACGCGATCGAGCCCATAGACGCGATCCAGCAGCAGCATGGTGGCCGCGGTCAGGCCGATCACCAGCGCCGACACCGCCGCCATCATCGGATCGATCGACTCGGTCGCATACATGTACATGCGCACCGGCAGCGTGATGGTCGACGGCGAGGTGATGAACACCGACATGGTCAGTTCATCGAAGCTGTTGATGAAAGCCAGCAACCAGCCGCCCGACACGCCCGGGATGATGAGCGGCAGCGTCATCTGGAAGAACACCGTGGCGCGGCTCGCGCCCAGGGACAGCGCGGCGTGCTCGACCGAACGGTCGAAACCCACCAGCGCGCCGATCACCAGCCGCATCACATAAGGCGTGATCACCACCACGTGGCTGAACACCAGCCAGCCGAAGCTGCCGGTAGTGCCCATCAGCGCGAAAAAGCGCAGCAGCGCCACGCCCAGCACCAGGTGCGGAATCATCAGCGGCGACAGGAACAGGCCATTGAGCGCATTGCGCCCGGGAAAGCGGTAGCGCGTGATGGCGATGGCTGCCGGCACCGCCAGGCACACCGCGATGCTGGCCGATAGGAACGCCAGCCACAGGCTGTTCTGGAACGCCTGCATGAAGTTGGAATGCTCGAACACCGCGCGGAACCAGCGCAGCGAAAACACGGTGGTCGGCACCGTCAACGTTGACTCGGGCGTGAACGCCACCAGGCACACGATGACCAGGGGCGCCAGCACGAACAGCACCACCAGGGCGTTAAAGAGCAGGGCGAAGGGACCGTTTTTCTGCATGATCGTTGCCCTCGCTCAGCCCAGGCTGCGCCGGTAGGAGCGCTCCACCACGCGGTTGTACGCCATCATGATGACCACGTTTACCACCAGCAGCACGATGGCAATGGCCGCGCCCATCGGCCAGTTCAGTTCGGTCAGGAACTCATCGTAGACCACGGTGGCCACCATCTTCAGGCGCCGGCCGCCCAGCAGCGCCGGGATCGCGAACGAACTGGCCGACAGGCCAAACACGATCAGGCTGCCCGACAGGATGCCCGGCATGGCCTGCGGCAGCACGATGCGCAACAACGTCTGCAAGCGCGAGGCGTTGAGCGACAGCGCCGCGTGCTCGACGGTGGGGTCCAGCTTCTGCAGCGAGGTCCACACCGGAATCACCATGAACGGCAACATCACATGCACCAGGCCGATGATGACGGCGGTGGGCGTGTAGAGCAGCGGCCCCAGGCCCAGCGCCTCGGCGGCGCGGCCGATGGCGCCGCCCGGCCCCAGCAGCATGCTCCAGCCAAAGGCCCGCACCACCAGCGAAATCAGCAAGGGCGACAGCACCACCAGCAGGAAGATCGAACGCCACGGCTTGCCCATGCGCGACAGGATGTAGGCCTCGGGCGCGCCGATCAGCACGCAGATCAGCGTGGTCACGGCCGCGATCCAGAACGTGCGCCAGAAGATCTCCAGGAAATAGCTGTCGGTCACCACCGCCAGGTAATGCTCGAAGGTATGCCCCGGCAGGATGCCCGCGTTGTAGTCGAACGGACGGAACGACAGGACCAGCGTCAACGCCAGCGGCGTCAGCACCAGCGTCAGGAACACAAGGGCCAGCGGAATCGAACCGAGAATGGCCAGCAGGCCGTCGGTGCGCGGCTTGGGCGCGCTGGCGGCGCCCGGTCGGGTCAGGGTCGCCATGTCAGGCCTCGCTGGCGGCGGCGGTCGGCGCGCGCAGCACGCGCAGCACGCCCTCGGCCCAGTCCAGGCCGATGGCATCGCCATCCTCGTGCGGACGGCGGCCATCGTTGGGGGTCAGCACCGTCAAGGCCCCTAGCGGCGAATCCAGTCCGTACATCCACTGGCTGCCCAGGAAGTAGCGCGTGCTGACCACACAGGCCAGCTTGCCCTGGCCCGCGGGCACCGGCACCAGCTTTTCCGGGCGCAACGACAACTGCACGCTGTCGCCATGGCGCAGGCCCGCGCCATCGACCCGCACGCGCAGCGCGCCCGTTTCCACTTCCGCCTGCTCGCCGCAGCGGGTCACGCGGCCCGGCAGCAGATTGGTCTTGCCGACGAAACGCGAGATGAACTCGCTCTGCGGATGCTCGTACATCCGGTACGGCGCATCCACCTGCGTGGCGCGGCCATCCTGCATCACCACCACGCGATCGCTGATCGACAGCGCCTCGGCCTGGTCGTGCGTCACCATCACGGTGGTGGTGCCGATCTGCTTCTGGATGCTGCGCAACTCGAATTGCATGTCCTCGCGCAGCTTGGCGTCGAGGTTGGAGAGGGGCTCGTCCAGCAGCAGCACCGGCGGCCGGATCACCAGCGCCCGCGCCAGCGCCACCCGCTGGCGCTGCCCGCCCGACAGTTCACGCGGAAAGCGGTCGGCATGCTTGTCCAGCTTCACCAGCGCCAGCGCCTCGCGCACACGCGCCTGGCGTTCGGCGCGCTCGACCTTGCGCATCTTCAACCCGAACGCGACGTTGTCGGCAACCGTCAGGTGCGGAAACAGCGCGTAGCTCTGGAACACGATGCCCAGCCCGCGCGTGTTCGGTTTGGCATGGGTGATATCGCGGCCGTCGAGCGTGATACTGCCGTGCGTCACCTCGGCAAAGCCCGCGATCATCTGCAGCGTGGTGGTCTTGCCGCAGCCCGACGGCCCCAGCAAGGACACGAATTCCCCTTTCTCGACCGCCAGGCTCAGATCCGAGACGACGCGCAGGTCGCCGTAATTCTTGGAGACGTTGTCCAACCGCAGAAATGTCATTTTCCAAACCCCGTGCCCGGTGAGAAGCGGTACGCGAGGCGGGCCCCGCGTTGCAATCGATGCAGGGCAGTCTAGGAGTCGCCGAAAAGGCCGGTCAATTAGGGTTTTCCGAATAATCGAATTTTTATCTTGTTAATTCCGTATGACTGAATTTTCTGATAAAAATACGTCTGTATATTTTGATTATCGGAATTGAATAATGAAGAAATCAGAACTCAATGAAGACACCGGCGCCCAGGGCGTGCTGCAACGCGCCTTCGCCGTGCTGCGCGTCCTGTCCGACGCCAAGGGCGAAAAACTGCGCCTGACCGACATCGCCAGCCGCACCGGCCAGGCCCAGGCCACCGTCCACCGGGTGCTGCAAGGCCTGGTGCAGGAAGGCATGGTGGAGCAACCCGCGCAAAGCAAGGGCTACCAGCTCAGCGTCGCTTTCTTCTCGCTCGCGGCCAACGCCGGCAACCACCAATCGACCCTGCGCTCGATCTACCGCCCCGCCATGCTGCGCCTGAGCGGCATGCTCAACGACACCATCTTCCTGTTGGTGCGCAGCGGCTTCGACGCCGTCTGCCTGGACCGCATCGACGGCGCCTTCCCGGTTCGCTCGCACACTGGCGACATCGGCGGCCGCGTCCCGCTCGGCCTGGGCCAGGGCGGCCTGCTGTTGCTGGCCAACCTGCCCGACGCCGAACGCGAAGAAGTCCTGCGCTTCAACATCCCGCGCCTGCACCACCTGGGTTTTGTCGACGAAATCTCGATGCGCGCCGGCATCAAGGAATGCCAGGAACTCCAATACGCGCGCAGCAAGGGCCAGGGCATCTTCCCCAACATCGCCGGCCTTGCCGTGCCCGTCCACGACCCCAACGGCGTCACCGTCGCCGCCCTCAGCATCGCCGCCCCCGTCGAACGCATCAGCGACGACCGCCTGCCTTTGATCGTGGAAATCCTGCGCCGCGAAGCCGCCGGCATCAGCGCCCAGCTCAACCCGTTCGACCCGGCGCTAAGGCGCCCCAGCCAGTTCCTGGGCACCGGCAACCGGGAGTGAGGCAGCCGGCCAACCTACGAAGAACGCAAGACAGCAAAAAGCCGGCAAGCCGCACCCAGCGACCCACCGGCTCCAAGCCGATCAAGAAACCTCAGACGGGGTAAGTCCCCGGCAACAAGATACTCCGATCCCCAACCTCGATATTGCGCCGTCCGCAAAGCGCCATCGTCGTATCCATTTCCTTGTAAAGGATCTCCAACACGCGCGTCACCCCTGCCTGCCCGTAAGCACCCAACCCGTACAGGAAGGCCCGCCCGATCATCGCGCCCCGCGCGCCCAGCGCCACCGCCTTGAGGATGTCCTGCCCCGAGCGCACGCCGCCATCCATCCACACTTCGATCTTCGACCCCACCGCATCCGCAATCGAGGGCAGCGCCGCGATCGACGACATCGCCCCGTCCAGCTGGCGCCCGCCGTGGTTGCTGACGATCAGCGCATCGGCGCCGCTGTTGGCCGCCAGCTGCGCATCCTCGACATCCAGGATGCCCTTGATGATCAGCTTGCCGCCCCAACGCTGCTTGATCCATTCCACGTCGTCCCAGCTCAGCCTAGGATCGAACTGCTCGGCCGTCCACGCCGACAGCGACGACAGATCGCTCACGCCCTTCGCATGGCCGACGATGTTGCCGAAGGTGCGGCGCTTGGTCCCCAGCATGCCCATGCACCAGCGCGGCTTGGTCGCCAGGTTGATGAGGTTGCGCAGGGTCGGCTTGGGCGGCGTCGACAGCCCGTTCTTGATGTCCTTGTGGCGCTGGCCCAGGATCTGCAGGTCCAGCGTGAGCACCAGCGCCGAACAACCGGCCGCCTTGGCGCGGTCGATCAGATCGCCGACGAACTCGCGGTCGCGCATCACGTAGAGCTGGAACCAGAACGGCTTGCCGGTCGCCGCCGCCACGTCTTCCAGCGAGCAAATGCTCATGGTCGACAACGTGAACGGCACGCCGAAATCCGCCGCCGCCTTGGCCGCGAGGATCTCGCCGTCGGCGTGCTGCATGCCGGTCAGGCCCGTCGGCGAAATCGCCAGCGGCATCACCACATCGTGGCCCACCAGCGTCGTGCGCAGCGAACGGCCCTCCATGTTCACCGCCACCCGCTGGCGCAGCTTGATCTTCTGGAAATCGCTTTCGTTGGCGCGATAGGTGCCTTCGGTCCAGGCGCCCGAATCGGCGTAGTCGTAGAACATGCGCGGCACGCGCTTGCGCGCAATCGCGCGCAGATCTTCGATGCAGGTGATCGTGGAAAGGTCAGCGGTCATGGTTATTTTTCTGGGGAAAGTGGGACGCGATACCGCGGCGCCCGGTCCCGCGCGAACCTGCCGCGCCTTTTGGGGCACGCGCCGTCCACGCCGGGCGGCACGGCCCCGCGGCGCCGCCCAGTATACGCGCCGGGGCCGGCAAGCGCCCCCCTGCCGGCCCCGATTTCCCCAGTATGGCGACCGCGGCGCATGACTCGCGGACGGTCGCGCGCGCCCCGCTAGCGCGGCCAGACCTTGCTGACGGCGCGGATCGTGGCCCACGCCACCCAGCGCGGACTGGTCAACCGCGCCGCCGGCAGGCGCCGCATCACATCCACCGCCAGGCCACCGCGCCGGTGCCATTCCTTCTTGCGCGTCTGGCTATCGGTCCAGCGGCCTTCCAGCCACGGGAACTCGCGCCGCCCCGGCTTGTAGACCGGCGGCGTGTTGTAGATCAGGATGTACGCCAGCCGCGGCTGCGGCGAGGTGTTGGCCCCCGTGAAATGCAGGGTGCGCGCATCGTGCACGGTGCAGCCGCCCGGCTGCAGCGGTTCGGCCACCGCCAGATGGCGCGGGAAATCGGCGCAGCATTCGAGCGGATGCAGCGCCTTGTCGCCACCCGGCGAACGATGCTCCAGCACCTCGCTCTTGTTCGAGCCCGGAATGAACTGCATGCAGCCGTTCTCCAGCGTGGCCGGCTGCAGCGCCAGCCAGATGCTCAACTCGTTGTAGACGAAGTCCGGCGAGCGGAACGCCTCGTCCTGGTGCCATGGCGTCTCCGGCCCGACCAGCGCCGGCTTGAGCAGCGCGTGCTCGCCATACAGCGCGGCATCCTCGCCCAGCAGCTGGCGCGCCAGCTCCAGGGTGCGCTCGTGATAGGTCGTTTTCAGCAGGCCCGGGGCATAATGGCGCGGATCATGCAGACTGGGAAACTTGGCCGGCTTGGAAGGATCGTCGCGGCTGATGAAGTCGTATTGCGCTCCCTCGTTGTAGCCGGTCTTGTTCGCGAACAATTCCAGCAGCGTGCGGCGGATGTAACCCACCTCATCGGCCGGGCACATGTCCTGCAGGGCCAGGTATCCCTGATCCCTGTAGCGCGCTGTTTCTGCTTCCGACAACAGACTGGTCTCTTCCATAATGGCTTCTCCAAGCTTTGCTTGCGGGGATCCCGTTGGCACGTTTTGACATGAGCTCTAACGTATCGCTTCGATGCCCGGGGGGCCTATCGACCATCCGCTGTAGCCGGAACCGCCTAGATAATTGGCGCGCTGCGGCGCATCACCCGAAGGAAATCCAATGCAAGACACCGCCATAGAAACCGTCCACGTCACCGTCAGCGGCACCGTGCAGGGCGTGGGCTATCGGCATGCCACGGTGCGCCGCGCGCACCTGCTGGGCGCCCGCGGCTGGGTGCAGAACATGCTGGACGGCACGGTCGAAGCCCTGGTGCAGGGCACGCCCGACCAGGTCGATCACATGCTGGAATGGCTGCGGCGCGGCCCGCCCGGAGCCAGCGTCACCGAGATGGTCACGCGTCGGGAGTACACCGACAAGCGCTACGCGCACTTCGAACAGCTGTAGGGCGCCGGGCCACTCATCCCAAAGGAGGGAGGAGACACGGCCGGTAAAGGATGACCTGTTCCGGATGAGGCCCCGGGGCCAGGACCGCACCGCGGCATCCTGACAGCGGCCGGAACGCTTCAGCGGTGGCGCAGCCAGCGCCCGCCCACCTGGTTGATCACCAGCCCCGCCAGCACGCCGCCCGCGCCCACCCACTGCAATGGCAGCAGGCGCTCGCCAAAGGCCGCGGACGCCGCCCACAGCCCCACCACCGGCACCAGCAGCGAGAACGGGGCGATCTTCGCGGCCGGGTGGCGTGTCAACAGCCGGGTCCACAAGGTATAGGCCAGCAGCGTGGCCAGCACCGCCAGATACAGCACCGACAGCGCCTCGCCCCAGCCGATGCCCAGGATCATGCCCGCCACCGCGTCCCAGCCATCGGCCCACGCCGCCAGCGCCAGGAACGGCAGCACCGGGGCGGCACTGCTCCACGCGATGAAAGCGAAAGGGTCGTAGCCGGGCGCCTTGCGGCTGGCCAGCCGCACGATGATGTTGGACACGGCCCACATGGCAGCGGCGCCCAGCGTCAGCACGAAGCCCACCATGGTCATCTGCCCCGGCCCTTCGCCACGGCCGCCGGCAATCACCGCCAGCCCCAGCGCCGCCACGCCCAGTCCGACCCAATGATGCGGCCGGGCCCGCTCGCGCAGCGCCGGCGCGGCCAGCAGCAAGGTGAAGAACGCCTGGGTCTGGATCACCAGCGAGGCCATGCCCGCCGGCATGCCGAACTTGAGCGCCGTGAACAGCAGGCCGAACTGGCCCAGGCCCTGCACCAGTCCGTAGGCCGCGATCCATTGCCACGGCAGGCGCGGCGGCCGCACGAACAACACCAGGGGAAACGCCGCCAGGGCGAATCGCAGGGCCCCAAGCATCATGGGCGAGAGACCCTTGAGGCCGATCTTCATGACGACGAAGTTCAGGCCCCAGATCACCACTACCGTCAGTGCGCAGAGATAATCTTTCTTGGAGAGGTGGGTGGCGGACATGCGCGTATTATCGCATCGCCCGCCCTCGAAAAACGCCGACTCAGCGGCTCGCCAACACCTTTTTGAAGGCCTCGATGGCGCGGTCGATGGCCGCGTCGTCGATATGGCGATGGGTCACGCAACGCAAGCGCGTGCGGCCCCACGGACGGGTCAGCAGGCCCGCGTCTTCCAGCGCCGTGACCCATTGCACATTGGTCATGCCGGTATCGGCGGTTTCGACCTGCACGATGTTGGTCTGCGGCACCGTGGCCGACAGCGCCGGGGCCAGCCGGTTCAGGCCGTCGCTCAGGCGGCGGGCGCGGGCGTGGTCCTCGATCAGCCGATCGCCCATGGCCTGCACGCCTTCCAACCCGGCCGCGGCCATGATGCCGGCCTGGCGCTGGGTGCCGCCCAGCATGCGACGCAGCACGCGGGCCCGCGCCAGCACCGGCCGCGCGCCGGTCAGCACCGCGCCCACCGGCGCGCTCAGGCCCTTGGACAGGCACAGCGAGACCGTATCCGCATGGCGCGTGATCTCGGCCGGCACCACGCCCAGCGCCACGGCGGCGTTGAACAGGCGCGCGCCATCCAGGTGCACCGGCACCCCGGCGGCCTGCGCCATGCCATACACCGCCTGCATGTGCTCCAGCGGCAGCACCGCGCCCCCGGCGTTGTTGTGCGACGTCTCCATCGCCACCAGCGCCGTCTTGAGCCTGTGGCCGCCCGACAGCATGGCGTCTTCCAGACGGTTCAGGTCCATGGCGCCATTGGCGCCGGTCACGCCCTGGTAGAACAGGCCGGTAAACGTGGCCGCGCCACGCTCGGACGTATACATGTGCGCGGTGGACTCCAGCACCACCTGCTCATTGCGCTGCGACTGCGCCAGCACGGCCAGCAGATTGGCCATGGTGCAGCTGGGCACGAACAGCCCGGCCTCCTTGCCCAGCCGCGTGGCCACATACGCTTCCAGCTCGCGCACGCTGGGGTCGCCGTCCAGCCCATCATCGCCGATCGGCGCCGCGCGCATGCGCTCGTACATGGCGGCGGTGGGGTGGGTCACCGTATCGCTGCGCAGGTCGATGCGTGCGCGGGAGGGGTCGACGGGAGTCCGTTCAGTCATGACTATCAGTGCTGCAGAATTTTGGAAAGAAACTGGCGCGTGCGAGGCGCGCGCGCCTGGACATCATCGAAAAAGGCCGCCTTCGGGCAATCCTCGACGATCTTGCCGCCGTCCATGAAGATGACGCGGTCGGCGACGCGGCGGGCGAAGCCCATTTCATGGGTCACCACCATCATCGTCATGCCCTCGCCGGCCAGGTCGGTCATCACGTCCAGCACCTCGTTGACCATCTCCGGGTCCAGCGCCGAGGTCGGCTCGTCGAACAGCATCACCACCGGATCCATCGACAGGGCGCGGGCGATGGCCACGCGCTGCTGCTGGCCGCCGGACAACTCGCCGGGGTGCTTGTCCTTGTGCGCCGACAGGCCAACCCGCTCCAGCAGCGTCAGGGCACGGGCGCGGGCCTCGTCCTTGCCGCGCTTGAGTACCTTGACCTGGCCCAGGCACAGGTTCTCGGTCACCGACAGATGCGGGAACAGCTCGAAGTGCTGGAACACCATGCCGGCCACCGAACGCAGCTTGGGCAGGTCGGTGCGCGGATCGCCGACGTGGATGCCGTTGACCATGATGTCGCCTTTCTGGAAGGGTTCGAGCGCGTTGACGGTCTTGATCAGGGTCGACTTGCCCGACCCGGACGGGCCGCACACCACCACCACTTCGCCGCGGCCAACCGTGGTGGAGCAGTCATCCAGCACCTGGAAATCGCCATACCATTTGCTGACCTGCTTGATCTCGATCATCGGGGGTTTCGAAGAGATTTGCATCGTTGGACCTGTGGATAACCTGGGCGCCTAGCGCAGCACCCGCACGCGCTTTTCCAGCCGTTTGACCAGACGGGATGCCGTGAAGCAGATCACGAAATACACCACCGCCACGAAGAGATAGAGTTCCACCAGCCGGCCGTCGCGCTGGCCGATCTTGGACGCGGCGCCCAGGAAATCGGTCAGCGACAGTACGTACACCAGCGAGGTGTCCTGGAACAGGATGATGACCCGCGTCAGCAGCGCCGGCACCATGTTGCGGATCGCCTGCGGCAGGATCACGTAGCGCATGCCCTGCCAATGGTTCAGCCCCAGCGCCATGCTGGCCGACACCTGGCCGCGCGAAATCGACTGAATGCCGGCGCGCATGATTTCGCAGAAGTAGGCCGCCTCGAACAGCGTGAACGTGACCACCGCCGAGTTGAATGCGCCCACCCGCAGCGGCGTGGACGAGCCCACGATCCACGCCGCGATATACGGCACCAGGAAATAGAACCAGAAGATCACCAGCAGCAGCGGCACCGAACGCATCACGTTCACATAGATGCCGGCCGGCACCGACAGGATCCTGAAGCGCGACAGCCGCATCATGGCCAGCAGCGTGCCCAGCGCCAGCCCCATCACCGCCGCCAGCAGCGTCAGGGTCAGCGTGAACGTCATGCCGGTCTTGAACAGGTACGGCAGCGCGCTGCCGATCACGTCGAAATCGAATTTGCCCATGTCGATGCCTAGCGTCCGTTCTTCGCCGCCGCGCCGATCAGGCCGGGGACCGCCACACGGCGTTCAAGCAGGCGCATGCCCAGGACCACGATGCCGTTCAGGATCAGGTAGATCACGGTCGCGGCCGTGAAGGCCTCGAAGATATGGAAGCTGAACTCTGCCATCGAGCGGGTCTGGCCGGTCAGCTCCAAAAGCCCGATGGTCAATGCCACCGAGGAATACTTGATGGTGCCCATGAATTCCGAAGTCAGCGGCGGCAAGACAATGCGATAGGCCTCGGGCAGGATGATGTAGCGGTACACCTGCGTCTCGGTCAGGCCAAGCGCAGTGCCCGCCTGGAACTGGCCGCGCGGCAGCGACTGGATGCCGGCGCGCAGTTGCTCTGACACGCGCGCCGAACCATAGAAGCCCAGGCACAGCACGGCGGGCACGAATTGCCCCCAGGGTTGCGGCATCTGCTTCATGGCCAGGCCCCAGGCATGCGGCAACAGTTCCGGCAGCACGAAGTACCACAGGAACATCTGCACCAGCAGCGGCACGTTGCGGAAAATCTCGACGTAGGTCGCGCCGACAGCATTGGCCAGGCGCGACGAGGCGGTGCGCATCACGCCCAGGCACGATCCCAACAACAGCGAAAACACCCACGCCGTCAGGGCCAGCGCCAGGGTCCAGCCCACACCGATCAGGATGGTCTCCAGGAACGTGTGCACGCCATCGGGCGACATGTCCAGGAAGACACTCCAGCTCCAGTTGTAATTCATGCTTCAGGACCTGTGGACAACGAAAGAAAAAGGCGCCGGCGGGCGGCGCCCCGGGTCGCACGGCGCCGCGGCGCCCATGGCGGGCCGCCGCGGCGTGCCGGCTTACTCGTAGGCCTTGGGGTCGCCAGAGTCGGTGGGATGCGCCAGCGCGCGCTTGAGCGCGTCGCTCATCGGGTACTTCAGGTTGATCTGCTTGGGCGGGATCGGCGAATTGAAGTACTTGTCGTAGATCGCCGCGACGCGGCCGGTCTTGATCATGTCCAGCACCGCATCGTCGACGGCCTTCTTGAAGGCCGGGTCGTCCTTGGGTTCCATGATGCCGTACGGGGCGATCTCCAGGCCCTTGGTGCCGATCACGAACACATCCGGGTTCTTCGACGACGCCACCACGCCATAGGCGATGCCATCATCATTGGCCGAACCGGCGGCGCGGCCCGATTCCACCATCAGCAGCGTTTCCGCCGTATCCTTGGTGGGCGCCATGGTGATGCCCAGGTTGCCCTCGGCGTTCAAGCGCGAAATCAGCTTGAAGGTCTGGCCGCCGGCCTGCGCGGCGATGGTCTTGCCGCGGAACGAAGCCAGGTTGTTGGGGTCGACGCCACCGTCCTTGCGCGCCACCAGCACCACTTGCGCCACGAAGGTCGTGGGCGCGAACGACACCAGCTTGTGGCGTTCCAGGTTGTTGGTGGTGTTGCCGCACTCCAGATCGATGGTACCGTTGGCAAGCAACGGAATGCGGGTGGCCGACGTGGTCGGGTTGTAGCGCACTTCCAGCTTGGGCAGCTTGAGGGCGGTCTTGATGTGCTGGGCGATTTCCTGGCAGATCTCGACGGTGTAGCCGATCGGCTTCTGGTTGCCGTCCAGGTAGGCGAACGGCACCGAGGTCTCGGGGTGGCCGATGGTAATCACGCCGCTTTCGCGGATCTTGTCCAGGCGGCTGGCGCCTTCGGCGTGGGCGGCGGCGCCGCCGAGCAGGGCGGCGGCGACAGAAATCGCGGCAAATGCTTTCATCGTATTCCCTTGGCGCCGGTCGAGCGGCGCGTGTTTATGTTCACGAACAGCGGTGCCGGATTGCATAGGTACCGCCGCGTCCCGCGATGAGCCCCGCGGCTGGCAAAAAGTATCAACTAGCGTTATGGTTTTATCCAGTTCCAATCGGGTATTCCTCTATACGGATTTGATATGGCCATTACACGAATGGGCTTGCGACACATCGAGGCTTTCCGGGCCGTCATGATGACCGGATCCATGACCGCCGCGGCACGCAGAGTGCATACCTCGCAGCCGCACGTTAGCCGCTTAATTGCGCAATTGGAAGCCATTACCCAGTTTCCCCTGTTCGATCGCAACGGCAGCCGCCTGACCCCGACCCAGGATGGTTCCCGCTTCTTCCAGGAGGTGGAAAAGACCTTCATCGGCCTGGCCGGACTGGAGTCCGCGGCCGCCAGCATCCGCTCGTTCAGCGCCAGCCGCTTGAGCGTGGCGGCCATGCCGCGCCTGGCCGGCGGCCTGCTGGCGCGCATCGTGGCCGCCTTCAAGACCGAATACCCCGACGTCATGGTCTCGATCCATTCCGGCAACGCCAGCGCCGTGCACAACTGGATCAGCTCGGGCTTCTGCGACACCGGCCTGGCCATGCTGTCGGGCGACAGCCCGGGTATCCAGGTAGAACCGGTACTGACCATGAACTGCGTGGCGGTGCTGCCCAAGGGGCACCGGCTGACCAAGCTGAAAAAACTCAAGCCGGCCGACTTCGCCGGCGAACCCTTCATTGCCTTCCCCAGCGCCACCCCGCTGCGGGAAAAGATCGACGCCGTCTTCAAGGCCGCCAAGGTCGAACGCCAGACCGTGGCCGAGGCCGGGCTGGGCTCGTCGGTCTGTGCGCTGGTCGGCGCCGGCCTGGGCGTGGCGCTGATCAACCCGCTGGCCGCGCGCGAGGAATACGAGGCCAACGGCGTCGAAGTGCGGCCCTTCAGTCCGGCGGTGCCGGTCACGGTGGCGCTGCTGTACCCGCCGTACCATACCCGCACCCGGCTGGTGAGCGTGTTCTCGCGCTATGCGCACCAGCTGATGCAGGAGGAAATGGCGGACCTGAAGGCGCGGCCGGCGCGGTAGGCGCAACGACCGCCCGCCAGCGAACACAACAGGGCCCCGTCAGCGGGGCCTTGTTGTGTTCGGGACGCGGCCATCTCAGGCCGTGGCTGCCGCCCCGGGACGGGGTGCGCGCAGGTCCAGCCACGCCACCAGCAGCAATCCTCCCGCCAGCCCCAGGTGCTCATAGAATGCATTGGCGGCCATGAAGCGTTCCTGGCCCGCCGGCATCTCCCAGTAGCGCAGCGCGATCGCCGTCGCCACCAGCGTGAAGCCCGCCAGCGCCAGCGCCCCCAGCCAGCGCAGCCGGCCGCTCAGGATCATGGCCGAGGCCAACAGCTCCAGCGCAATCACCAGCGCCGCGAACAGCGGCGCGGGCGCCAGCCCGAAATGCGCCATCTCGGCCAGCGCGCCGGGAAAATCGGTCAGCTTGACCAGGCCGCCTTGCAGATACGCGGCGCACAGGCCCAGATAGGCCAGGAACCGCACGGCGGCGGAACCGAACAACGGCCGGGCCAGGCCGGCCAGCCGCCGCTCCCATTGAAAGGTCGCGTTCATGGCCGGCCTCCTCAAACCGCCCAGCAGGAACAACCCAGGGCGCCGAAAAAGCCCTGCAAGTCTGAGCTGGGCGCGTTCGAGGTCCAGGCCTTGGCATGATCGTGGCCATGCAATCCGCAGCTGCTGGCGCAGCCGCAGGCCGCCATGTTGCGGTAGCCCAGCGAATTGCGGCCGGCGCCGTCGGGGTCGCCCCAGGCGGCATAGCCGCCGAACAGGCGCGTGGGCGACCAGTCCGGCATGGCGGGCGGCAGCGCGTTGTCGTCCAGCGGGCCGAATTCGCCCGCGCCATAGACCACGCGGCCGCCGACCACCGTCAGCTCGGACGTCAGAAACGAGATCTCGTCCTCGGCGCAGCGGAAGTAGTCCTTGCTCGGCACGATGAAGTCGGCCAGTTGGCCCGGTTGGATGCGGCCGCGCTTGCCTTCCTCGTTGGCGAACCAGGCCACGTTCTCGGTCCACATGCGCAGCGCGGTCTCGCGGTCCAGGCAGTTGCGCGCCGGATAGAGGCGGGTGCCGCCCACCGTCTTGCCCGTCACCATCCACGACAGCGACACCCACGGGTTGTAGGACGCGACCCGGGTGGCGTCGGTGCCGGCCGAAACCTTCACGCCGCGGTCCAGCATCTTGGCGATCGGCGGCGTGGCCTCGGCCGCGGCCGCGCCGTAGCGCTCGATAAAGTACTCGCCCTGGTAAGCCATGCGGTGCTGCACGGCGATGCCGCCGCCCAGCGCGGCGATGCGGTCGATCGACTTGTCCGAGATCGTCTCGGCATGGTCGAAGAACCAGTTCAGGCCGGCCAGCGGCGTGTCCTGGTTGACCTTCTCGAACACATCCAGCGCGCGTGAGATGGTCTCGTCATAGGTGGCATGCAGGCGCCACGGCCACTGGTTCTGCGCCAGCACGCGCACCACTTCCTCCAGCTCGCCTTCCATCTCCGGCGGCATATCCGGGCGTTCGACGCGGAAATCCTCGAAGTCGGCGGCCGAGAACACCAGCATCTCGCCGGCGCCGTTGTGGCGGAAGTAGTCGGTGCCCTGCTTGTACTTCACGCTCGACGTCCACTTCAGGAAGTCTTCCTTTTCCTGCTTGGGCTTCTGCGTGAACAGGTTGTAGGCCAGCCGCACCGTCATCTGGCCTTCGTCGGCCAGCTTCTGGATCACGGCGTAGTCATCGGGATAGTTCTGGAAACCGCCGCCCGCGTCGATCACGCCGGTCACGCCCAGGCGGTTCAGCTCGCGCATGAAGTGGCGCGTGGAATTGACCTGGTAGTCGAACGGCAGCTTGGGGCCCTTGGCCAAGGTCGCATACAGGATGGTCGCGTTCGGCTTGGCCAGCAGCAGGCCGGTGGGGTTGCCCTGCGCATCGCGGATGATTTCGCCGCCCGGCGGGTTGGGCGTGGTCTTGGTGTAGCCCACCGCGCGCAGCGCGGCGCCGTTGAGCAGGGCACGGTCGTACAGGTGCAACAGGAACACCGGCGTGTCGGGCGCGATGGCGTTGATCTCGTCGATGGTGGGCAGGCGCTTCTCGGCGAACTGGTGCTCGGTGAAGCCGCCCACCACGCGCACCCACTGCGGCGCGGGCGTGATGGCCACCTGGCGTTTGAGCATGGCCATGGCGTCGGCCAGCGAGCGCACGCCGTCCCAGCGCAGCTCCATGTTGTAGTTCAGGCCGCCGCGCACCACGTGGGTGTGGTTGTCGAACAGGCCGGGCAGGGCGCCGCGTTGTTTCAGGTCGACGCGCCGCGTGGCCGGGCCGGCCAGCGCCATGACTTCGGCATCGGTGCCGACGGCGACGAAGCGGCCGTCCTTGATCGCCACGGCGCTGGCCTGCGGCTTGGCGCGGTCCAGGGTGGTGATGCGGCCGTTGTGGAAAATGATGTCGGGGGTGGGGGTTGAAGCATTTGGCATGGGGATTCTCCTTTGGATCAGCTTTGATCTTTGTCCTGCGCCTGGCGGCCGGGCAATTGCCCGAACACGTGGCTCACCGCCCGCTCCTTGTCGCAGGCGGCGACGAAGGCGGTGCCGTTGAGCAGCTGCTTGCCCACCGGCACGATCTGCTCGCCGACCAGGATGCCGAGCAGGCCAATCAGCGCCACCAGCGGCGGCGCGGGCGAGCGCACCTGCAGCAGGCTGTACACCACGCCGACCAGCAGGCCGGCGCCAAGGGAAAGTAGATAGATCTTCATAGGCATTCTCTCTGGGATGATGGGGTCAAGCGTGGATATCGGCCAACAGCAGCTCGGCGTCGTCCAGCGCGGTGATGCGCACGTCGGTCTCGTCCAGGATCGCGGCGCCGTCGCCGCTGCCGATCTCCACGTCGTTGACGGTCAGCCGGCCTTTGGAAGAAACCAGGTAGCCTCGGCGGCGGCCGCGCGCGAATTGATAGGTGGCGGCTTCGCCCGCCTTGAGCGCCACGGTCAGCAGCCGCGCATCGCAGCGGATCGGCAAGGCATCGTCATCGCCTTCGATGCCGCTGGCGAGCGTGACGAAGCGGCCATTGCAGGCTTCCCGCGCAAACGATTTGCGGCCCCAGCTGGGCGGGATACCGCGGCGGTCCGGCTCGAACCAGATCTGGAACACGCGCGCCGGCCCGCCCTCCATGTTGAATTCGGCATGCGTCACGCCGCTGCCCGCACTCATGACCTGCACGTCGCCGGCGCGCGTGCGGCCGCGGTTGCCCAGGTCATCCTCATGCGTAAGGGCGCCTTCGCGCACGCAGGTGATGATCTCCATATCCATGTGCAGCAGCGGCGGGAAGCCCGCGCCCGGCGCGATGGTCTCGTCGTTCCAGGCCCGCAGCGCGCCCCAGCGCATGCGCCGGGGATCCTGGTAATGGGCGAACGAGAAATGATGCTTCACATCGAGCCAGCCGCGGCGGGCGTGGCCCAGGGTGGTGAGGGGACGGCGCTCGATCATGATGCGGCTCCAGGACGGGGACTCGAATGCGATGGCGATGCCATCAAGGCTTCAATGCCAGGAAGTGATGCACTTCGGGTTTGTCCGCGCCGGTATGGAAACGCAGCGCCTCGGCCTGCAGATCCGCGTCGGCATGCGAGACGCGGTGATGCTGGCGCAGGTGTTCGGCCCACGACTCCACGAAGAACCACTCCACCACGCGCTCCGGATCGCCGGTGTGCTCGACCACGCCCCAGGCATAGGCGCCGTCACGCAGACGCTCCTGCGACAGGCGCCGCATCGCGTCCAGGAACGCGGGACGGTCTTCCTGGCGAATGCGGTACTCGACCTGGATCAGCACCGGCCCGCGATCGTTCGCCACCGGTGCGGACACCAGCGGCTCCGGCCAGTGGTTCGACGCCTGCAGGTCGGCCTCGCCCACCGGCAGCCGCGCCCGGTGAAACAGCAACGCCACGATCACCAGGCCGGTGGCGCTGGCCACCAGCGCATACGGCACGCCGATTTCTCGCGCCACCAGGCCCCAGCCCAGGCTGCCGGCCGCCATCGCGCCGTTGAACACCATCAGGTACACCGCCAGGCCGCGGCCGCGCACCCAGTTCGGCAGGATCGCCTGGGCCACGCCGTTGAACGTCGTCAGCGCGGTGATCCAGCCCATGCCCAGCAGCACCAGCATCAGTACCGCCAGCCACTGGGGCGGCGCGAACACCAGCACGCCCATCACCCCCGCGCTGACCACCGAGGCCAGCAGCACCAGGCCATCGGCATCGAGCTTGGCGCCCAGCTTCGGCATGACCAGGGCGCCGATGATGGCCCCCGCCCCCACGGCGCCGAGCAGCACGCCGTAGAAGCCCGAAGACCCTCCCAGCATCTGCCGCGCCACCAGCGGCAGCAAAGCCCAGAGCGCGCTGGCGAACAGGAAGAACACGGCGGCGCGCAACAGCACGCGATGCAGCTCCTTGCTGGCCCGGGTATAGCGCAGGCCGGCCCGGAACGCGCCGAAGAAGTTCTCGGACAGGGCGCTGTCGGTCTTGGCCGGGCGCTTCCACCACAGCAGCGCTCCAATCACGAACACATAGCTCAATACGTCCATGCCGTAGGTCACCGCCGCGCCGAAGCTGGCCAGGATCAGGCCGCCGGCCGCCGGGCCGATGGCGCGCGCGATATTGATGCCCAGGGAATTGAGCGCGACCGCGCCCTTGAGGTCCTCTCGCGGCACCAGCTCCGGCACGATCGACTGCCAGGTCGGCCCCATCAGCGCCGCGCCAATGCCGCCGACAAAGGTCAGCGCGATCAGGTAATCGACCGTCAGCGCGCCGAAATGCGATAGCAGCAACAGCGTGCCGCTGACCGAGGCCAGCAACACCTGCACGAAGATCAGGAAGCGCCGGCGGTCGAGAATGTCCGACAGCACGCCGGCGGGAATCGCCAGCAGGAAGACGGGCAGCGTGGCCGCCGTCTGGATCAACGCCACCGCCGCCGGACTGGCCGACAGGTCGGTCACCAACCAGGAACTGGCGACGTCGCGCATGAAGCTGCCGACGTTGCCCAGCACCGCGGCCGCCCACAGCACGGCAAAGACGGATTGGCGCAGGGGGGCGAAACCGCCCCGCGAGGGCGTGGAATTGACTGGCATGGAAGCGCTCCGGGATCGCCAGGGCGGCTCGTCGCGCGCCCCCGCCGTGGATAACGAGGAGAATCGCCGCGGGCGCCGGATCGCCGGTCACCCGCGGCTTGCGGCTTACTTGGCCGGATTGGGGCCGATGCGTTCGCCATGCTGCACGCGCTCGGCCAGTTTGTGGACGTGGGTCACGGCGTAATCGATACCCATGCCATAGGCGCCCGAGTGTTCCTTGGCGATGCCGGTCACGGCATCATAGGTTTCCTTGCGGGCCCAGTCGCGCTGCCATTCCAGCATGACTTGCTGCCAGGTCACCGGCACCACGCCGGCCTGCACCATGCGGTCCATGGCGTACTTGTGCGCGTCGGCCGTCGTGCCACCCGAGGCGTCGGCCACCATGTAGATTTCGTAGTCGCCTTCCAGCATGGCGCACAGCGCGAACGTGGTGTTGCACACTTCGGTCCACAGGCCCGCCACCACGATCTTCTTGCGGCCGTTGGCGGCCAGCGCATCGCGCACATTCTGGTCGTCCCACGAGTTCATCGAGGTGCGTTCCAGGATCTTGTTCTCGGGGAACACGGCCAGCAACTCGGGAAAGGTGTTGCCTGAAAACCCATCGGTTTCCACGGTGGTGATGGTGGTCGGGATGTTGAAGGCGCGCGCGGCCTTGGCCAGGCCCACCACATTGTTCTTGAGCGTCTGGCGGTCGATCGACTGCACGCCGAACGCCATCTGCGGCTGCTGGTCGATGAAGATGATCTGGCTGTTTTGCGGGGTCAGGACTTCGAGGTATTTGTTGGCGGACATGATGGCTCTCTCTCAAGGAATCGGTCAGGAAAATGCGGCAAAGTGAATTCGGGGTCCTGCGCAAGCCGCTGCGGCCTGCTCCGTTGCCGTCGTGTCCGAACTGCCGCTTGCAGGGTTTCGTTCACGTCGTGTGTCGGTAGGGGCATATTAGGGAAGCACCCGCCGCCTGAGAATCCGCAACCGGGAATTCCATCCTTTCCATTTTTTGCATGATCCCCGTGACATGGCCGTTACCGGCCCACGCCGTCGGGGCATTCTTGTTCGCCACATAGTCAGCCGCTATCATCGACGCGACTTTCTTCGCGAGAACCACCATGAACAAACTGCCGGATCTGGAGGGCTGGGCGATCTTCGCCAAGGTCGCCGACACGGGCTCCTTCGCCAAGGCGGCGGCCGAACTGTCCCTGTCCCAGGCCACGGTCTCCAAGACCATCACGCGGCTGGAAACCAAGATGAAGACCATGCTGTTCCACCGCACCTCGCGCAGCATGTCCTTGACCGAATCCGGCTACGCGGCGCTGGAACGCGCCGCCCGCATCCTCGAAGAAGGCGAGGCGGTCGAGGCCGAGGTCACGGAAAAATCCACCAGCCTGCGCGGCAAGATCCGCCTGGCCGCGCCCATGTCGTTCGGCGTCACCCACCTGGCGCCGATGCTGCCGCCCTTCATGCAGGCCCATCCCGAGGTCGACCTGGAAGTCGAGTTCAACGACAAGCAATCCGACCTGGTGTCCGAACGCTTCGACCTGGCCCTGCGCATCTCCAACCTGGTGGACTCGACCCTGTTGGCGCGGCGCCTGTGCTCGGTGCGCATCCTGCTGGTGGGCGCGCCCAGCTACTTCAAGCGCGCCGGCCGGCCCAGGCACCCGCGCGACCTGGCGCAGCACACCGCGCTGCAATACATGTATGCGCGCAACGGGTCGAGCTGGCGCTTTCGCCACGACAAGCACGGCGAGTTCTCGCAATCGCTGCCGGTGCAGTTGAACGTCAACAATGCCGAGGCCTTGTCACCGGCGTTGCAAGCCGGCCTGGGCCTGGCGCTGCAGCCGGAGTTCCTGGCCTGGGAAGACCTGCAATCGGGCGCGCTGGAAACCGCGATGGACGACTGGCAGGTCGACCCGATCGCGCTGCACATCGTCACGCCGCCGGGACGCCGGCGGCCAGCGCGGGTGCAGGCGCTGATCGAATATCTGGCACAACGGTTGACGGCGGAGCCGTGGGCCAGCGACGTGCAGGGGTAGGCCACGCGCGGCGGCTCACGGGCCGATCGCACAGGAAATTAAAAAGGGGCTGCGCACAGGCAGCCCCTTTTTCATGTATTCCGGATCGCGCAGGACGCGCCGGCGATACGATCAGACGTCGATGTTCCCCGCCGACAGCGCATGCGTCTCGATGAAGTTGCGGCGCGGTTCGACATCGTCGCCCATCAGCGTGGTGAAGACCTCGTCGGCCGCGATGGCGTCCTCGATCTGCACGCGCAGCAGGCGGCGCACCTTCGGGTCCATGGTGGTTTCCCACAGCTGGTCCGGGTTCATTTCGCCCAGGCCCTTGTAGCGCTGCTTGGAGATGCCGCGCTCGGCTTCGCTGCGCAGCCACTGCATGGCTTCGCGGAAGTCGGACACGGGCTGTTCCTTGCGCTTGTCGCCTTCGCCGCGGGCCACCAGCGACTGCGGGCCGACCTTGCCGGAGAAGCTCTTGGCCGCCTTGGACAGGATGGCGTAGTCCGAACCACCGACGAAATCGGCGTCGATGATGCTGACGCGCACATTGCCATGGTGCATGCGTTGGATCGACAGGCGGTGGCGCTCGGTGGCGGCGTCGAACTCGGGTACGACCTCCACGCCATTGCCACTGACCGGGTCGCGCATGGCGTCGGCCAGGCGCTTGGCCGAATCGGCGGCGGCCTCGGCCGTCTCCAGGTTGATCTCCACGCCCTCGGCCATGGCCGACAGCGCGGCCACGTCGAACACGCGCGACAGGCGCGCAATGACGCCGTCGGCAGCCACGTATTGGTGCGCCAGCTCGCCCAGCTCATCACCGCGGATGATCTTGCCGCCGGCAATGATCTCGGCGTCTTTCAGGGCCTGCTGCAGCATGAACTGCGCTTCTTCCTGGTCATCCTTCAGGTAGCGCTCTTCGCGGCCGACCTTGACCTTGTACAGCGGCGGCTGCGCGATGTAGACATAGCCGCGCTGCACCAGTTCGGGCATCTGGCGGTACAGCAGCGTCAGCAGCAGCGTGCGGATGTGCGCGCCGTCCACGTCCGCGTCGGTCATGATGATCAGGCGGTGGTAGCGCAGCTTGTCGACGTTGAAGTCGGGGCCGATGCTGGTGCCCAGCGCGGTGATCAGCGTGGCGATCTGTTCGCTGGCGATCAGGCGGTCAAAGCGTGCCTTCTCGACGTTCAGCACCTTGCCGCGCAGCGGCAGGATGGCCTGGAACTTGCGGTCGCGGCCTTGCTTGGCCGAGCCGCCCGCGGAGTCACCCTCGACGATGTACAGCTCGCACAGCGCCGGGTCTTTTTCCTGGCAGTCGGCCAGCTTGCCGGGCAGGCCGGCGCCTTCCAGCACGCTCTTGCGGCGCGTCATTTCGCGCGCCTTGCGAGCGGCTTCGCGCGCGCGGGCGGCCTCGACGATCTTGTTGCACAAGGCCTTGGCGTCGTTCGGGTGCTCCAGCAGCCAGGTCTCCAGCGTACGGGCCACCGCTTCCTCGACCGCCGGACGCACTTCGCTGGACACCAGCTTGTCCTTGGTCTGGCTGCTGAACTTGGGCTCGGGCACCTTCACGGACAACACGCAGGCCAGGCCTTCGCGCATGTCGTCGCCCGAGGTCTCGACCTTGGCCTTCTTGGCCAGTTCATTGTCAGTGATGTATTTGTTGATGATGCGGGTCATCGCCGCGCGCAGGCCGGTCAGGTGCGAGCCGCCGTCGCGCTGCGGGATGTTGTTGGTGAAGCACAGCACGCTTTCGCTGTAGCTGTCGTTCCACTGCATCGCCACTTCCACGCCCACCGGCACGCCGCCCGCCGACGATTCGGTGCTGACCGAGAACACGTTCGGATGCAGCACCGTCTTGGCGCGATTGATGTATTCGACGAACCCCTTCACGCCGCCGGAGAAGGCGAAGTTCTCTTCCTTGCCCTGGCGCTGGTCGATCAGACGGATCTTGACGCCGTTGTTCAGGAACGAGAGCTCGCGCAGGCGCTTGGAGAGGATCTCGTAGTGGTACTCGATGTTGTTGAAGATGATCGGGTCGGCCAGGAAGCGCACTTCGGTGCCGCGCTTGTCGGTCGTGCCGGTCACGGCCAGGGGCGCGACGCGCTCGCCCTGGCGGAATTCCATCTGGTGCACTTCGCCGTTGCGGCGGATGGTCAGACGCAGCCACTCGGACAGCGCGTTCACGCACGACACGCCCACGCCGTGCAGGCCACCGGACACCTTGTACGAGTTCTGGTCGAACTTGCCGCCGGCGTGCAGTTCGGTCATGACGATTTCCGCCGCGCTGCGGTGGAATTCATCGTCCTTGTGGATATCCGTGGGAATGCCGCGGCCGTTGTCGGTCACCGAGATCGAGTTGTCGGTGTGGATCGTGACGACGATGTCGTCGCAATAACCTGCCAGCGCTTCGTCAATGGCGTTGTCGACGACTTCGAACACCATGTGGTGCAAGCCGGTACCGTCGGACGTGTCGCCGATGTACATGCCGGGGCGCTTGCGCACGGCCTCCAGCCCCTTGAGCATCTTGATCGAGTCCGCGCCGTAGCCGCTGTTCTCGGGAGTGGTGTTCTGCTGATCTGACATGTCTGTATCGATAACGCTTTAAAGAACGGCCTGGCGGCCGGACCGCCGGCGGGCCATCGGGCCCGCGGGCGGCACAAACCCACATTGACGCGGACTCAGATCCGCATGGGCATGACGACGTACTTGAACTGGTCGTCTTCGGGCAGGGTGATGAGCGCCGACGCATTGGCATCGGGCATGACCGACCACTGGATGTTGTCCACCTTGACGTTGGCCAGCACGTCGAGCAGGTAGCCGACGTTGAAGCCCACGTCCAGCGGTTCGTGGCCGTAATCGATGTCGATTTCTTCCTGCGCCTCTTCCTGCTCGGCGTTGGAGGACGAGATCTTCATCTGGTTCTGCGCCAGTTGCAGGCGCACGCCCTTGAACTTGTCGGTGGTCAGGATGGCGGCGCGCTGCAGGCTGCCCTGCAGGGCCTCGCGGCCCACCAGGAAGTGGCGCGTGTAGTTGGTCGGGATGACGCGGGTGAAGTCGGGGAACTTGCCTTCGACCAGCTTGGACACCAGCTCGACATCGCCGAAGCGGAAACGGATCTGGCCCGGCGCCACGTCGATCGAGACGGGCTCATCGGAGTCTTCCAGCAGGCGCTGCATTTCCAGCACGGTCTTGCGCGGCACGATGACTTCGTGGCGTTCGCTGATGCCGTCGGCTTCGGTGGAGCAATGCGCCAGGCGGTGGCCGTCGGTGGCGACCGCGCGCACGCGGCCCGGTTCGAACACCAGCAGCATGCCGTTCAGGTAGTAGCGGATGTCCTGCTGCGCCATGGCGAAGTGCACCATGTTGAACAGGTGGCGCAGCGTGCGTTGCGGCATGGTCAGCGACACATCCCACTGCTCGGGCTGGGCCACGGTGGGGAATTCGCTGGCGGCCAGCGTCTGCAACGCGAAGCGGCTCTTGGCCGACTGCACCGACAGCTTGTTGCTGGCCAGCGCCAGGCGCACGTCGCCGGTGTCCGGCAGGGCCTTCAGGATGTCCAGCAACTTGCGCGCCGCGACCGTGGTGGACTCGTTGTCGTGACCCACGCCAAAGTCGGCATGCGTGGTGATCTGCACTTCCAGGTCGGTCGCAATGAAGGCAACCTTGTTGCCTTCCTTGCGCATCAGGATGTTCGCCAGGATGGGCAGGGTATGGCGTCTTTCGACGATGCCCGCCACGGTCGACAGCGGTTTCAGCAATGCATCGCGTGTGGTTTGTACGAGTTGCATGGTCATCCTTTTAGAGTTTGTTCCAACACGTGCAGGGTATGGTTGAGCTCCGCTTGCTTGGCGCGGGCGTCGGAAATCTTGCGTACGGCATGCAATACGGTGGTGTGGTCACGGCCACCGAACAGATCGCCGATTTCCGGCAGGCTTTTCTGGGTCAGCTCCTTGGCCAGGTACATGGCGACCTGGCGCGGCAAGGCGATATTGGCCGGCCGGCGTTTCGAATACATGTCGGCGACCTTGATCTTGTAGAAATCCGCCACCGTCTTCTGGATGTTCTCGACGGTGATCTGGCCGTTGGACACGGACAGCAGATCCTTCAGGGCTTCCTTGCAGACGTCCACGGTCAGCACGTCGCGGCCGTGGAAACGGGCATACGCCAGCACCTTGCGCAACGCGCCTTCGAGTTCACGCACGTTGCTGCGCAGGTGCTTGGCGATGAAGAACGCCACTTCCTCGGGCATCGGCACGCCCTCGGACTCGGCCTTGCGCAGCAGGATCGCCACGCGCATCTCGAGTTCGGGCGGCTCGATCGCGACCGTCAGGCCGGAATCGAAGCGCGAGATCAGGCGGCTGTCGATGCCCGACAGTTCCTTCGGATAGGTGTCGCTGGTGATGATGATCTGCTTGCGCTGCGCCACCATCGCTTCGAACGCATAGAAGAATTCTTCCTGCGTGCGGTTCTTGCCGGAGAAGAACTGGATATCGTCGATCAGCAGCAGGTCGAGCGAATGGTAGTAGCGCTTGAAGTCATCGAACGCCTTGCGCTGGTAGGCCTTGACCACGTCGGACACGTATTGGTCGGCGTGCACGTAGCGCACGCGCACCCCGGTGCCCGCGGCCACCATGGCGTTGCCGATGGCGTGGATCAGGTGGGTCTTGCCCAGACCCACGCCACCGTACAGGAACAGCGGGTTGTACGAGGTGCCCGGGTTCTCGGCCACCTGCAGCGCGGCGGCGCGCGCCAGCTGGTTGGCCTTGCCCGTCACGAAGTTCTCGAACGTCAGGTCGGTGTTCAGGCGCGAGCGCTCGTACACGATGTTGGCGGCGTCCGCGTTCACGGCCGCGGCCGCCGCGGTGGTCGCGACGGGAGCGGGCGCGGCGGGCTGCGCCGGCATGCCTGGCGGTGGCGCGCCGCCCATGGGCGCGGCGG
>NZ_CADIJV010000039.1 GCF_902859765.1 Achromobacter pulmonis | reverse complement strand
GTGGCGGCAGACAAGGCCGCGCCGCCCCGCGCCGACGCGGCCTCGCCGGCGCCCACGCCATGGCCGCGATCGACGCCGGCATCGGCGCCCTGGCCTGCGCTGGCCTCCAGCGCCACGGGCCGCAGCCCCAGGCGCACGGCGGCAGCCTCGAAGTCCTGGCGCAAGCCAGTGTCGGCGGCGGGCAGGCTGAGGAACAACGGCAGGTCGGCGGCAGGTGCGGTGGATGCGGCGGCGGCACCGGCCGCCGCCGCATCCAGCAGCCGCTCGACATGACGGCGCGGCAACCCTTCCGTGGTCAGCAGATGAATCAGTTCACCGTGGCGGTCGAGTTGCGGATTGAGCATGGGCGGGCCAGCGCCGGCGTCAGGGCGCCGGCGGCTTGTCCAGGTAGCGTTGCAGGATGACGGCCGCCGCCATGGCGTCGTCGGCCGCGTGGGTGCCCAGCAACTGCTGCGCCTGCACGCTGGAGCCGCGTTCGTCGACCAGTTCGACGGCGACGCCGAAGCGGCCATGCAGCTGGTTGGCAAAACGGCGGCAGCGCGCGGTGGCGGGCTGTTCGCCGCCGTCGCTGGCGAGCGCCAGGCCGACCACCACGCGGTGCGGCTGCCATTCGCCCAGCAAGGCCTCGATGCGCGCGAAACGCACGTCGCGCACTTCACTGAAGATGATCTCCAGCGGCCGCGCGTGGCGCGTCAGCGTATTGCCGATGGCCACGCCGATTTTCTTTTCGCCGAAGTCGAAGGCCAGCAGGGTTTCTTCAGGCATGGCCCGCGTCGCCGGCCAGCATCACCGGATCGATGCCCAGCAGCTTGAGCGCGGCCGGATAGCGTTCCTCGGGAGGCACGTCGAAGATGATGTGGTCATCGGCGCCGACCGACAGCCAGGCGTTCTGGCCCATCTCGCTTTCGAGCTGGCCGGCGCCCCAGCCGGCATAGCCCAGCGTGACCAGCATGCGGGCCGGGCCGTTGCCGTCGGCCACGGCCTGCAACACGTCGCGCGAGGTGGTCAGGGCCATTTCGCCCAGCTTGATGCTGGAGCTGTAGTCGCCGGCGGGCGCGTGCAGCACGAAACCGCGGTCGGTCTGTACCGGGCCGCCGAAGAACACCAGGGTGTCCTTGACCGGCCCGATTTCGAGCGCCAGGTCGATGCGTTCGAACAGGGTGCCGAGCGTCAGGTCGGTGGGCCGGTTGATGACCAGGCCCAGGGCGCCGCGCTCGCTGTGTTCGCAAACATAGATGACCGAGCCGGCCAGACTGCCTTCGACCATGCCCGGCATGGCGATCAGGAACTGGTTGGCGAAGTTGGCGGCCTGCGTGCTGGCCTCTTCGTGGTGTTTTTCCGTCATGGCAACCCCTCTGTGGGTAGTCTGATAAGCCGGGGGCCGCCACCATGGCGTGGCCCGTCGGAAGCGCGGAGCGGACATGGCCGCCCCTCGTTGCAAGCCTTGGCGGAATACGTCGGCGCTGCGGGTTCAGATTTCCATCAGTTCGAAGTCCTCTTTGCGGGCACCGCATTCGGGACAGACCCAGTTCGGCGGCACATCTTCCCAGCGCGTGCCGGGCGCAATACCTTCGTCGGGCAGGCCAGCCTCTTCGTCGTAGACCCAGCCGCAAATCAGACACATCCAAGTACGCATAGTTCTCTCTTACATCAATTCCCTGCCGTCGTCCCCGCTACAGGGCAAAGGCGGGAGGCATCCATTAGAATGGGGACAATCTTACCGAAACCCAATAGGGGTTCCCCTGATTCTCCGCAAAATGAGTCCGGGTACCCTTACTCTAGCGCTGTCCACGTGGCCCCCGTTACTCCCCCTCTCGTTTTGGTCTTCGGCCCGCTCGACCCCTCGGGCGCCGACGGCTTGCCCGCGGATGCCGTCACCTGTGCCCGCCTGGGCTGTCATGGCCTGGCGGCCGTCACGGCGCTGACGGTGCAGGATACCGCCGGCATCGAAGAAATCCATCCCGTGTCGCCCGACCTGCTGGACGACCAGGCCCGCTGCCTGCTCGAGGACATGTCGGTGCAGGCGATCAAGGTGGGCGGACTATACACCGCGGAAACGGCAAGCGTGGCCGCGCAGGTGGCCGCCGATTACAGCCAGGTGCCGCTGGTGCTGCACCTGGGCCAGCGCGCCCAGGTGCCGGCTGACGCCGCCGACGAGGACGAGGCCGACGATCTGCTGGCCGCCGTGCTCGAACTGGTGCTGCCGCAGACCGACCTGCTGGTCGTCGAACATCTGCGCCTGGCCCAATGGCACGCCGACGGCGACATCGATATCGGGGACGCACCTTCGCCGATGCATGCGCTGGTCGCGGCCGGCGCCGAATGGGTGCTGGTGCTGGGCAGCCCGCAGCGGCCCGGCCATTACGCCAACGTGCTGCTCGGCCCCAATGGCCAGACCACCACGCTGCCCTGGCAGGCGCCGCCCGACCGCAATGGCGATGCCGGCGGCCTGGCCGCCACCGCCATCACCGCCCAGCTGGCGCGTGGCCTGGAGATGCCCGAGGCGGTGCGCCAGGGCCTGGCCCACGCCGACGCCGCGGTCGCCGCCAGCTTCCTGCCGGGCATGGGCCGGCGCATTCCCAACCGGATCCAACCGCAATGAAAGCCCTGCGTTTTCCCACCGGCCTGTACGGCGTCACCCCCGAATGGGACGACACCGAGCGCCTGATGCGCGCGGTGCGCCAGGCCGCCGAGGGCGGCATGCGCGCGCTGCAACTGCGCCGCAAGGATGTGCCCGACGCCGTGCGCGCCGAACAGGCGCGCGCCCTGGCGCCGCTGTGCCGCGAACTGGGCGTGGTGTTCCTGATCAATGACGACTGGCGCCTGGCGCTCGAAGTCGGCGCCGACGGCGCCCACGTCGGCCGCGACGACGACAGCCTGGCGCGCATCCGCGCCGAAGCCGGCCCCGACCTGATCCTGGGCGGTTCCAGCTACGATGACCTGGCCCGCGCCCGCGAGCTGCTCGACGCCGGGGCCGACTACATCGCCTTCGGCGCCATGTTCCTCTCGCGCGTCAAGCCGGACACCGTGCGCGCGCCGCTGTCGGTGCTGACCGAGGCCCGCGCGCTGGTCGAGGAGCGCGACGCGCCGCGTCCGGCCGTGGTCGCCATCGGCGGCATCACGCCCGACAACGCCGCGCTGGTGGCCGCCGCCGGCGCCGATTCGGTCGCCGTCATCACCGGCCTGTTCGAGGCGCCCGCCATCCGCGCCGCCGCCGCGGCCTGCGCCGCGCCCTACTCCATCAACCGCAACCAGAAGCCCTGACCGCCATGTCCCGTAACGCCCAGCTTTTCGAACGCGCCTGCCGCAGCATCCCCGGCGGCGTCAACTCGCCCGTGCGCGCCTTCCGCTCCGTGGGCGGCACGCCGCGCTTCATCAAGCGCGCGCAGGGTCCTTACGTCTGGGACGCGGAAGACAAGCAGTACATCGACTACGTCGGTTCGTGGGGCCCGGCCATCCTGGGCCACTCCCATCCGGAAGTGGTGCGCGCGGTACAGGAAGCGGCCGTCAACGGCCTGTCGTTCGGCGCCCCCACCGAGGCCGAGATCGAGCTGGCCGAAGTGCTGATCGCGCGCCTGCCGTCGCTGGAACAGGTGCGCCTGGTCAGCTCCGGCACCGAGGCCACCATGACCGCCATCCGCCTGGCGCGCGGCGCCACCGGCCGCAACAAGATCGTCAAGTTCGAGGGCTGCTACCACGGCCATTCCGACAGCTTGCTGGTCAAGGCCGGCTCGGGCCTGCTGACCTTCGGCAACCCCAGCTCGGCCGGCGTGCCGCCCGAATTCGTCTCGCACACGCTGACCCTGGAATACAACAACCTGGACGCGGTGCGCGCGGCCTTCGCCCAGCACGGCGCCGACATCGCCTGCATCATCGTCGAGCCGATCGCCGGCAACATGAACCTGATCAAGCCGGCCGCCGGCTTTCTGGAAGGGCTGCGCGAGGTCTGCACGCAGCATGGCGCGCTGCTGATCTTCGACGAGGTCATGACCGGTTTCCGCGTCGGCCCGCAGGGGGTGCAGGGCCTGTCGGGCGTCAAGCCCGACCTGACCACGCTGGCCAAGGTGATCGGCGGCGGCATGCCGGTGGGCGCCTTCGGCGGCAGCGCCGAGATCATGAAGCACATCGCGCCGCTGGGCGGCGTCTACCAGGCGGGCACGCTGTCGGGCAATCCGGTGGCCGTGGCCGCCGGCCTGGCCACGCTGCGCCTGATCGCCGCGCCCGGCTTCTACGACAAGCTGACGGCGCAGACCGCCAAGCTGGCCCAGGGCCTGCAGGAGCGCGCCCGCGCCGCCGGCCTGCCGTTCTCGGCCGACTCGGTGGGCGGCATGTTCGGCATCTATTTCAGCGACAAGGTGCCGGCCACCTTCGCCGAGGTCTCGGCCTGCGACACCGCGCGCTTCAACCGCTTCTTCCATGCCATGCTGGACCACGGCGTGCATTTCGCGCCGTCGGCGTTCGAGGCCGGCTTCGTCTCGGCCACCCATGACGACGCCGTGATCCAGGCCACGCTGGATATCGCCGCGAAAGTGTTCGCAACCCTCTGACCGGCACGCCGGGCGCGGCCCGCGCCCGCCCCTTGCTACCCGACGGCCCGCCGGCATCCGCCACGGGCCGTTGTACTAGGGGGTCTTGTACTGCCGATACAGCGCGGTGACGTCGCGCACGTACTGCTGCGTCTCGGCGTAGGGCGGAACCGCGTCGTACTTACGCACCGCGCCCTCGCCCGCGTTGTATGCCGCCAGCGCCAGGTCCAGCCGACCGGGATACTGGTCGATCAGGCGGCGCAGCAGGTTCGACCCCGCCTTCACGTTGGTGGCGGGATCGACCAGCGCCCTTTCGATGTCGTCCGACACCAGCAGCGTGGCTGCCGTGGCCGGCATCAGCTGCATCAAGCCCAGCGCCCCCTTGGGCGAGCGCGCATCGCTGCGAAAGCCGGACTCCACCGCGATGACCGCGGTAATCAGCGCCCGGTCCACCCCCGAATCCCTGGCCGCCTGCGCGATCAGTTCGTCGTGCGCCGTGGGCGGCGGCGTCGGCCCCCAGCGCGCGGCGCGCTGGCGCACCCCCAGCAGGCTGGCGCCGTCGCCGGCGCGCGGCTCGCATTCCAGACAGACCTTGACGCGGTTGCCGCGCACGGCGACGCGGGCCTGGGCGCGCTTGTAGTACTTGGCATAGCCGTTGGGCACTTTCATGGCGCGCCAGACGCCGAACGGATCGCGGTAGCGGTAAATCTCGTCGGCGCGGGCGCTGCCCGCCGGCGCCAGGACCGCCGCGGCGGCCACCAGGGTGACGATGGCCAGGCCGGCCGTGGCCGCGCGCCCGCGGCGCGGCAGGGACGACAGGAAAGAAAGGGATCGGGACATGGCGTCGACGCTCCGGCGGCAGCAAAGGGGAGATGACATCGGACACCTATGCTGAGCCGCCGCGCGCGCTTTGTCGCTCCTGCCGATGGCCTAGAGCTTGTTCATCCCCAGGGCGAATGGCAGCCAGGGCGGGAGGCGCGATCGCGGCCACGCGCCCCGCCGAGGGGGGCAATCGGTCTGAAATAAGGGCCGCATCTAGACCATTTGTGCCCGTTCCAGGACGATTACTGCGCAGTAGCCCCCGCTTCCTGGGTTAACATATGTCGCAATATTTCGTTTAATTACTAAATGAATGAACCCCGGCGAAAAGCCGCCGGGCGGGAGGCGGAGATGGGCGCAGACAACACGCTCCAGCTGGTGCTGGATGCCAATACCAACGTCCTGACGGCGATATACACGCCGCCATCCGTGCCGGACAGCGCCGCCGGCACGCCCGGGGATGCCCCGGCCGGCGATGCCGCGCCGCAGGACGCCGCGGCCCAAGACAGCACCGTCCACGACGGCACGGCCCA
Source organism: Achromobacter pulmonis (assembly GCF_902859765.1). GTDB lineage: Bacteria > Pseudomonadota > Gammaproteobacteria > Burkholderiales > Burkholderiaceae_B > Achromobacter > Achromobacter pulmonis. The sequence continues at coordinate 36,195 of NZ_CADIJV010000039.1, read as the reverse complement.
GGATGTCGCGTCCCAGGATGCCCCCGACGCCACGCCGCCTGCCGCCCTGCCGAGCTGGGACGCCCTGGCCGCCCTGGCCAGCGCCCAAGGCTGGTCGACCGAGGCGTTGGATAACCACGCCGTCATCGCCTTCATCGATCTGGCCCGCCAGGCCACCGAAAGGGTACAGGTTCCGGTGGGCAAGCTGGTCGACGGCTCATTCGACCTGGAAGTGGACGCCACCTGCATGTCGGCCCTGGTCACGCTGCACCCGCCTAAAGGCGGCAAGCCGGTGAGCCTGGCGGCACTGCGCCAGGCCATCGCCGACCAGGGCATCATCCACGGCGTGCTGGAACAGGAACTGGCCGAGGCCGTCGAACGCGGCGGCCCGCAAACCGTGCTGATCGCGCAGGGCACGCCGCCCACGCGCGGCACCCCCACCCGCTTCGAGAGCCTGCTGGATCGCCTCAAGCCGCGCGCCCAGGAATTGGATGACCTGGCGCAGATAGACTACCGCGACCTGGGCAGTCTGCTGCTGGTGACGCCCGGCATGCCGCTGATGCGCCGCATTCCGCCGCTGCCCGGCATCGATGGCCGCAACGTGCTGGGCCAGCCGGTGCTGCCGGAAGAACTGCCGGACACGCCGTTCAACGCCGAAATGTCCGGCGTCGAAATCGACCCCGAGGATCCCAACCTGCTGCGCGCCGCCATCGCCGGCTCGCCCAAGCTGATCCACCAGGGCGCGCAGGTCAATCCGGTGGTCGAGGTGGACGCGGTCGACCTGTCCACCGGCAACATCAACTTCCAGGGCTCGCTGCAGGTGCGCGGCGACATCAGCGCCACCATGGAAGTGCGGGTGACGGGCGACGTGGTCGTCAACGGCACCATGGAAGCCGCGCTGGTCGAGGCCGGCGGCAACGTCACGGTCAAGGGCGGCATCATCGGCATGGCCGAGGCCATGTCGGACGCCAGCGGCGGCGCCAACGCGGCCGCGCGCACCGCCCACATCGTCTGTGGCGGCGAAGTGCGTGCCCGCTTCATCACCAACGCCATCATCAGCGCCGGCCAGAACGTCGAGGTCGAGCGCGAGATCCGCCAGAGCAGCATCGCGGCCGGCGGCAGCGTCAATGTCGGCCCGCCCAGCGCCCAGCAGACCGCGATCACCGGCGGCCAGACCCGCGCGCTGCAATCGGTGCGCGCGGGCACCATCGGGTCACCGGCGGGCGTGCCCACGCTGGTGCAGGCCGGACTGGATCCGCACGCCGACATCAAGCGCTCGGCGCTGACACGCAAACGCCTGAAAATGAACGAGGAAAAGGCCAAGCTGGAGCAGTTGCTGCTGTTCCTGCAGGCCAACCCGGGACGCGCCGCTGGCGACGTGGTCGACCGCGCCCGCAATACCCACACCAAGTTGGGCCGCGACCTGATCGAGCTGGACGAGGAAGAGGCCCAGCTGATCCGCGATCTGCAGCCGCTGCATACCGCCACCATCATCGCCGCGCGGCGCTTCTGTGGCGGCACCCGGATCCAGGTGGGCAACCGCATGCAGGAATTCATGGAGGATCAGGTCGGCGGCAAGGCCGGCCTGGAAGAAGGCGAGATCGTCATCCGCTGACGCGCGCCGGCCTGCCGCCGGTATCTTTGCACGCTGCGCGCCGCGCCGCCCTCGCCCCGACCGGCGAGGGGCTCAGGGCGCCAGCTGCTTGAACCAGGCGCGCGGGGAAATCCCGCGATCCGGCCCCAGGATCGAGAAGCCGCCGTCCACCGGGATATCCACGCCTGTCATCCACGAGGCCGCATCCGAGCAGGCGAAACACACCGCCGCCGCGATCTCTTCGCCCGAGCCGACCCGGCCCAGCGGATGGAAGTGCGCGCCCACCGCGTCGGCCGCGGCGCGCGAGCCGCCCGCCAGTTGCTCGACCGAGGGCGACCAGGTCCAGGCCGGCGACACCGCCAGCACGCGCACGCCGGCCGGCGCCAGTTCCACCGCGAAGTTCTTGGTGATCTGCAGCAACGCCGCCTTGGACGCCGGATACAGCGCCCGCCCCGCGGCGCCGAACTTGCCGCCGGTGCTGCCCAGGTTGACCACCACCCCGCCGCGCGGCAGCAGCGGCGCCGCCATCTGCGTGAAAATGGCGGCCGACACCAGGTTGGTGTCGAGCGTGGCGTGCCATTCCTCGCGGCTGGAGGCCAGCCCGCGATCGTTGTACTGGCAGGCGTTGTTCACCAGGATGTCGACCCGGCCGAAGCGCGCCAGCGCCGCGTCCAGACATTGCCGGATCTGCTCGTCGCGGCCGATGTCGGTTTCCTGGAACAGCGCGGCCGCGCCGATTTCGCCGGCCAGCGCCTGTCCGGCCTGGGCGTTGCGCCCCACCAGCACCACATTGGCGCCAGCCGCCGCCAGGCCGCGGGCGATGTCCGCGCCCAGTCCCTGGGTGCCGCCGGTGACGATGGCGGTCTTGCCGGCCAAGCCGGGAAAGCCTGAAAAATCCATGATGGGGTCCTAGATCAATGAGGCGTGGCCGCCCAGCTTACCGCCTGCGCCACCGAGCCGGTCTGCGCGATCAGGCGCATGCTGGCCAGCGAGGCATCGTGTACCGCCGGGTCCGCCGCAGCGCAGGCGTCTTCGGCCACCATGACATGGAAGCCGATATCGGCGGCGTGGCGCACGGTGCCTTCAACTACCGAATGCGTGGCCACGCCGGCCACCACCAGCCGGCGCGCGCCCAGCAGCCGCAGGGTTTCCTCCAGCGGCGTGCCGTAAAAGGCGCTGATCCGGGTGTGTTTGACCACGAACTCGCGCGTACTGCCCGCCAGCGGCTGCAGGCCGTCGTAGAAGGCGCTGCCCCACTGGCCTTCGGCCACCGCGCCGATGCTGGCGACGTTGCGGAAGATCGCGCAGTTGGGCAGCAGGTCGGCATAGTCGGGACGGAATGCGATACGCACATGCACGATCGGCAGGCCATGACCACGCGCGCCGTCGAGCAACGCCGCGGCGCCGCGCAGCACGCGCTGGCGCACCTCGCCGTCGGCGTCCAGCCCGACGCGGATCTTGCCGGCGGGATGCAGCACGTCGTTCTGGTAGTGCAGCGCCAGCACCGCGGTATCGCTCGCGCTCACACAAACACCTCGAACACGTCGTGCGCATCATCGCAGTTGACCAGGTCGACGCGCTTCATGCGGATACGCCAGCTGTCGCCGGCGGCCGCCAGTTTGTGGGTATAGCGGCCGGCCAATTGGCGCGGCTGGCGCTTGCGCCACTCGGTCATCTGGAATGCCGAGTGCACCACCAGGTTGCCGCCGGCATCCACGCCCTCGACCTGCACCCCGCCCACCAGCCGCGCGCTGCGCGTGGGCGGCTGCTGCGACCAATTGCGCGGATGCTGCAGCCGGCGGATGCGCACGTCGCGCAGCATGCGGTCCTCCCAGAACAACGAGATATGGTCGTAAGGGCTGGCCTGGCCCGGCTCGCGCGGCATCCAGTACATGCCGTCGTCGGTCCACAGCGACTGCCAGTCGTCGTAGCGGCGCTCGTCCAGCAGCCGCGCCTCGCGGTACAGGAACTGGGCGATGCGGTGGTAGGCCTCGGCCGGCACGTCGGCCGGCGCCAGGTTGGCGGTGGATACGTCGAATTCCAGGTCTAGCAGCATGCGCCTTCTCCTTGGCCGTGGGCGGGCGCCACGGGACCGGCCTCCATGTAGTTCTTCCAGGCGCGAAACTGGTTGCGCATCGGCAACTCGCTGGTGCCGTTGACCGACACCATGCCGTCGGCGTCGCGGCGGTCGGTGCCGTGGTAACGGTGCATGCTGACCCACTCGCCGCCCCGGGTGGCGTTGCCTTCCTGGCAGCGGTTGTAGAGTTCGATATCGTCCGGCATGACGTTGGACGACGGCGAATTGATCACGTTGGCGTACAGCATGGCGCGCTTGAACACGCCCTCGGGCGCGCCCTTGCAGCGGAAGGTCTGGATCTCGATCAGGGTGCGGTCGACGGCGATCGGGCGGATCACGCGAAACTGCTGGAACACCGTATGCGGCGAACCGCTGCCGTAGATAACGGTATTGTGGCGGTTCATGCCCAGGATCTCGCGGGCGCGCTCGGCGCCATAGGCCGCGGTCAGCGACTCGAAGTGGGCGCGCGACACCGGATCGCGTTCGGCCGCGCCCGGGTTGAAGATGCCTTCCATGTAGCCGTGGCCGTTGTCGTAGGCGCGCAGCTCCAGCTTTTCCCAGAACTCGTAGGGTTCGCCGTTGCCGTCCATGATGTGCAGCTCGAACGGCATCTCGCCGATCTCCTTGGCCTCGTCGCGGGCGGCGGCAAAGGACGATTCGTGCGTCACGCGGGCGTGCATGGTGTCGTGCAGATTCTCGTAGAACACCTTCCAGTTCGAGCGCTGCATCACGCGGAAGATGCCGCCGGCCACTTCCACCTCGCCCACCGGCGAGCGGTCGCAGAGGTTGTCGATCGACGAGCGCACGCCGCCCAGGAATTCCGCCAGGCCCTGGCCGTCGCGCGCCTGACTGGCGAAGACGAAGCCACGATAGCTTTCGACGCGCGGCAGGCGGCGCATCGAAAAGGTCGGATCGGTGGGATCGTACGAAGTGCCTTCCAGCCCCTGCTTGAGCGGCACCCCAAGATGGCTCCCATCCAGCTTGAAGGTCCAGGCGTGATAGGGGCAGCGGAAAAACTTGCCGACACAGCCGTCGCCGTCCGCCACCACCTTCGCGCCCTTGTGCGGGCAGCGGTTGTACAGCACGTGCACGCGGCCGTCGCTGGCGCGCACCATCAGCACGTCCTGGTCGCCCAGACGCGTGGTGTGATAGTCGCCGGTCCTGGGCACCTGGCTTTCGTGGCCGACGTAGACCCAGGCGCGGCCGTAGATGCGCTGCATCTCCAGCTCGAAAATCGCCGGATCGGTGTACAGGGCGCGGTGCACACTGTCGCCGCGCACCATCTCGCCCAATTGTTGATCGCTATACGGCATGGCGGTCTCCTACTTGTTCTCGCTGTCTTTCCAGCGCGCCATCAAGGTATTCGAGGGCAGGGTTTCGTCGAGCAGCTTCTGCGCGGTCTCGCGGCCCGCCACCGGCAGGCCCTTGGGATCGAGCACGCCGATCTGCACCAGCACGCTGGCCTGGTCCCAATAGATATGCTCGTGGCAGAGCTTGTCGCCGCGGAACTTGACGATGGCCACCAGCGGGATCTCGACGTACTTGCCGGTGGGCGCGATGCCAGGCAGCAGCCAGTCGATCTCGGTGGTGTGGGTGAAGCAGAACAGCAGCTCGTCGACAATCTGCGTCGCGCCCACAGTGCGCGACAACGGCACCAGCTTCGTGTCCGGCGGATTGCTGTTGACGAAGTGGTGCTGGTAGAAGCGCGACAGCTCGCGATAGCCGACGCCGCCCGTCATGGTGGGGATGTGGTTGACGTAGGGCTCGGCCACCATCGTGGCCATGGTCGCGGCCACGTCGCGGGTGCCGAATTCGTACTCGCAGTGCTTGTCCCACAGATACGAATAATCGAACTGCGGGCCGATCACCCGTTGCAGCGCGGCCATGCTGCGCTGGTGCGCCATCAGCGCCGACGGCTTGTCGTAGTGCTCGCCGCCGGTGCGGGCAAAAGCATGGTCCATGCCCGGATAGACGTACAGCTCGACGTTCGGCTTGCCGCCCAGCGCCTCCAGAATTCGCTGGCGCGCCGGCGGCGGGCAGAAGCCGTCCTGCTCGGCAATGTGCAGCACCAGCCGGCCGCGCAGGTTGGCGGCCTCGTCCAGGCTGTCCTCGATGCCCACGCCGTAATAGCCGATGGCCACGTCGGCATCGGTGCGGCAGGCGGCCAGGTAGGCCAGCTTGCCGCCCAGGCAGTAACCCAGCACGCCGGCGCCGCCTTCCTGCTCGGGCAGCGCCCGCAGCGCCGCCAGGGTCGAGGCGACATCCTTGACGCCCAGATCGACATCGAAACGCTGGTACAGCTCGAAGGCCCGCGGCATGTCGGCTGGTCCGTCGGTCAGCTGGATGCCGGGTTGCTGGCGCCAGAACAGGTCCGGCGCCAGCACCACATAGCCTTCCTCGGCCAACGCCTGCGCGGCGCGGCGCATGAAATCGTTGATGCCGAAGATCTCCTGGCACAGCACCAGCCCCGGCCCGTGGCCCGAGACGGGCACGGCCAGGTAGGCGCCAAAGGACTTGCCGTCGTGCGAGGCGACGGTCACCTCGCGCGTCGTGATGGTTGCGGTCATGCGTCTCTCCTTGATGCTTGCGTCGCCCGGCCTACTTCATCTGGCAAGCGGCGGCGAACGGATCGTGATATTGCGTCAGCAGCGTGCCCGACAGCTTGTTGGCCAGCTTGCCGTCCGCGCCCTTGACGATGGTGCGCAGGTAGTAGTTCTGGATCGGATACTGGTTGCGATTGAACTTGAAATCGCCGCGCACCGACTTGAAATCGGCGCGGCGCAGCGCCGGCCGCAACGCGTCGGCGCCCAGCTTGCCGCCGGTCTGCCGGACCGCGCTGTCCAGCAGCATGGCCGCGTCGTAACCCTGCGAGGCATAGAGCGTGGGGGTGCGGTTGTAGGCCTTCTTGAAATCCTCGACGAACTTGCGGTTGGCGGGGTTGTCCAGGTCGGCGGCCCACTGCGAAGAATTGTGCAGGCCCTCGATCGGCGCGCCCACCGCGGCGATGGTGTCCTCGTCGCCCGAAAAGCCCGGCGCCAGCAGCGCGATGTCCTTGCCCAGGCCGGCGCCGTTGAACTGCTTGATGAAATTCACGCCCATGCCGCCCGGCAGGAAGAAGAACACGGCGTCCGGCTTGCTGGCGCGCAGGCGCGTGATCTCCACGCCATAATCGAGCTGGCCCAACTGGGTGTAGATCTCCTCGGACAGCCCGCCCTTGTACAGGCGCTTGAAGCCATTGAGCGACTCGCGCCCGCCTGGATAGTCCGGCGCGATCAGCGCCACCCGCTTGAAGCCCTGGCCGGCGGCGTACTTGCCCATGGCCGCCGGGATGTCCTCGTTTTGCCAGGCCACCGCGAAGAAATTCGGGTTGCAGCCGGCGCCCGCATAGTTCTCGGGTCCGGTATTGGTGCTGAGATAGATCGTGCCCGACTGCAGGATGGCCGGCATCACCGGCAGCAGCACATTGGAGAACACGATGCCGGTCATGACATCGACCTTGTCGCGCTTGAGCAGCCGCTCGACCGCCTGACGCCCGGCGTCGGCCTTCTGCTGATCATCGGCCACCACCACCTCGGCCGGCAGCCCGCCCAGCTTGCCGCCGGTATGTTGCAGCGCGAGATTGAAGCCGTCGCGGATCTCATTGCCCAGCGCCGCGCCCGGCCCGGACAGCGTGGTCAGCAGGCCCACCTTGATCCTGTCCGCCGCCGCCGCGCCCGTCGCCACCGCCATACAGGCCGCCGCCACCAACGCCCCCAGCGCACCGCGGCGCCACCGTTTTCCGTTCATGAGACATTCCCCAGATAGCCGCCGGCGCCGCCGGCGCAATGCTGACAGAATCCGTCTGCCGTCGGTACACCCTGCCACCGATGAAAACTGCCAGCTTACGCGCCACGGCGCCGCCTTCCAACAACCCCCAGCTTAGGGCCGGCGCGCGCCCCGCTCTATCCGATTCGGCCCACGCCTATCCGGGATTCACTTAATTCCAAAGGCTTGACGATTGCATTACGCTCGACGGCGATACGGGAGCGTTCCCGTCCCGGAGGCATCCATGCACGGCTGGTCCCGCATCGAGCTGGCGCCATTGCTCAAACAACGCGTCTTCAGTTCCACCCAGCCCGCCGAAACCCGCGAGCGCGTCTCCGAGGCGCTCAAGGACCATCGCCTGACCTGGAAAGGCGGCCGCGTCGACGCCGAACTGAACCGCGCCCGCTTCGGCGCCCTGAGCGTCTGTACGCTGCGCTACGGCGCCGAAGTCCACATCGAACCCGACCGGCTGCAGGACTTCATGCTGGTGCAGGTGCCGCTGCACGGCCGCGCCCGCATCGAATGCGGCGCCGACTGCGTCGATGCCCATCCCGACTGCGCCGCCGTCATCGCCCCCAACCGCGCCCTGAAGCTGCACTGGGAAGCCGGCTGCGAACAACTGCTGCTGAAGATCCCGCGCGGCAAACTCGAAGCCATCGGTCACCGCGTCTTCGGCGACGCCGCCGCCCGCCCCCTGGACTTCAGCCCCGCCCTGCGCCTGGACACCCCCGTGGGCGCCGCCTGGCGCAGCATGATGACCAGCCTGATCCACCTGCTGCCCACCCTGGACGACGGCGCCCCAAGGCCCCCGGCCGCCTGGCTCGAACACCTGGAAGACACACTGGTCCTGCACCTGCTCTACAACCAGCCCAACACCTGGCAACGCCACGCCGGCCTGGCCCCCGCCCTGCCGCGCCGCATCGCCCAGGCCGAAGCCTACATGCGCGCCCACCTGGCCGCCCCGCTGACCCTCACCGACATCGCCCGCGGCGCCGGCGCCAGCCCCAGCGCGCTCACGCGCCTGTTCCAGCAACACCGCGAAACCACCCCCATGCAGGCGCTGCGCGTCCTGCGGCTGGATGCCGCCCGCGAAAAGCTGCAACAAGGCGCCTGCGAAAGCGTGACCGAGGTGGCCGTCTCCGTCGGCATCAGCCACCTGGGCAGATTCTCCGAGTACTACCGCGACCGCTTCGGCGAACTCCCCCGCGAAACTTTCCAAGCTGGCAAATAGCCAGCCACCTGGCGCCATGCGCCAAACCCGCAGCCACGGGCACATAACTACTAACGTAGTTAAATCAACACATACGTGATAACGCGACCCCCGCAAGCGCGCAGCGTCATCCGCCCCCCGCAAGACACCACGTAAGCGTCAAAAGGCCGCCCGCGCGGCCGCCTTGAAGCGGGCCCCGCAAGCCGCTCTGAACAAGAATTACCGCCGCCAAGAACGCCAAGAAACGCGCCCTTCCCGGCATCCGCCATTAATTCTCATCGTGAGCGGGTGACGGGGCAGGCGGGGGATGGCGGGGCGTGTAGATGCGCCCGAGGGAATCCGTAGGGAGCCGAAGGCGGACGAGGATGACAACGGGGCAGTCCGGAGCGAAGGCTCCGGACCGCAATCGTAGCCCCGCCATCCCCCGCCTGCCCCGTCACCCGCGGCTCAAGAACCCAACCCAGCGCGCATCACACGCCAGGCAGGCCCCGCACTCAAGCCGGCACAACAGCCGTCACTTCAATCTCCACCTTGGCCCGATCCTCAACCAGATCCGCCACCTCCACCGCCGTCATCGCCGGAAAATGCCGCCCGATCAATTCACGATAGTGCTTGCCGATCTCCGGATACGCCGCCACATAGGCATCCTTGTCCGTCACATACCACGTCATCCGCACGATATGCTCAGGCCTGGCTCCGCCTTCGGCAAGAATCGCCACGATATTCGCCAACGTCTGCCGAACCTGATCGGCCAGGTCATCCGACTCGAACTGTTGCTGCCCGTTCCAGCCCACCTGCCCGCCCACGAACACCAGCTTGCTCCCCACCGTCATCTCGGTCAGGATCCCATTCGAATAGCCCCTCGGCGCCATCCAATCCGGCGGTTGCAGAATCTTCATAACGTCTCATCCTATTATCAAAAAACAAACACCAGGGTGACCACCACCGCACTCACTCGGCGGCGACCAGATAATCCTGCATGCGCTCGCGCAGATCCGCCGGCAACGGCATCGACTTCATCGTGCGCAGATCCACCGTCACGATCGTCAGCGTCGCCGACAACCGCAACTGCCCGTCCGGCCCCTCGAACCGCACCAGCGCCTTGAACGACGCGCCGCCGATGCGCTGCACCTGCAGCGTCTGGCGCAGCCTCTCATGCCAGCGGCTCGGCGCACTGAAATCGCACGTCACCGACGCCATCGGCGTGCCGATGTGGCGCTCCACATGCAGCGCGTGGAATGGCAACCCCATGCCCTTGTCGAACCATTCCTCGACAAAGTCATTGATCATCTCGAAGTAGCGAGGATAGAAAACGATGCCCGCCGGATCGCAATGACGGAAGCGGACTTCGACCTGGCTGATGAAAGGTGCTGCCATGGAATTTCCTTGATGCAAAAAATCACGCCATCTTGCGCAACGCGAAACGCTGCAGCTTGCCCGTCTCGGTGCGCGGCAGCGCCGATACGAACTCGATGGCGCGGGGATATTTGTAAGGTGCGATGCTGGCCTTGACGAACTGCTGCAACGCCGCCACCAGCGCCTCGCTGGGCGCAAAACCCGGCTTGAGCACCACGAAGGCCTTGACCAGCTGGCCGCGCTCCTCGTCGGGCGCGCCGACCACGCCGCATTCGGCCACCGCCTCGTGGCGCAGCAGCGCGTCCTCGACCTCAGGGCCGGCGATGTTGTAGCCGGCCGAGACGATCATGTCGTCGTTGCGCGCCTGGTAGAACAGATAGCCGTCGTCGTCCTGCACGAAGGTGTCGCCCGGCAGGTTCCAGCCCTTCTGCACGAAGCGCCGCTGGCGCTCGTCGGCCAGGTAGCGGCAGCCGGTCGGCCCCTTGATCGCCAGGCGGCCCACCGTGCCATTGGGCACCGGGTTCATCTCGTCGTCCACGATCTGGGCGATATAACCCGGCACCACCCGGCCGATGGCGCCGCGGCGCACCGACTCGGGTGGGCTCGACACGAACACGTGGATCATCTCCGTGCCGCCAATGCCGTCGATCATCTCGATGCCGCTGGCCTGCTTCCACAACTGCCGGGTCGCATCGGGCAGCGCCTCGCCGGCCGACACGCTCTTCTTGAGCGAGGACAGGTCGAACTTGCCCACCAGCGCCGCCATCTGGCGGTAGAACGTGGGCGCGGTGAAGACAATGGTGGCGCGGAAATCCTGGATCAGCTGCAACAGGCTCTCCGGCGTCAGGCGCTCGGCCAGCACCGTGCTGGCGCCGACCCGCAGCGGGAAGCACAGCAGCCCGCCCAGCCCGAAAGTGAACGCCAGCGGCGGCGTGCCGCAAAAGATATCGTCCGGCCCCGGCTTGATGACATGCTTGGGAAACAGATCGCACATCGCCAGCACGTCGCGATGGAAGTGCATGCAGCCCTTGGGCGCGCCCGTGGTGCCGCTGGTGAACGCGATCAGGCAGACGTCGTCGGCGGCGGTATCGCAGGCGGCGAAGTCGTCCGGCTTGGCGGCGGCCAGCGTGTCCAGCGCATCGGGCGCCGTATCGTTGAAATACACAATCTGCGCCAGGCCCGGACAATGCTGCTCATGATCCGGCTGGGCGCAGAACTGCGCCTCGTCCTTCAGGCGGATATCGCACAGCACCGCCTGGATCTGCGCCTTGTCGATGATCTGCTTGAGCTCCTTGGCGCGCAGCAGCGGCATGGTTGGCACCGTCACCAGGCCGGCCTTGATGGCGGCCAGCCACGAAGCGGCCATCATCGGGTTGTTGGGGCCGCGCAGCAGCAGCCGGTTGCCCGGCACCAGCTTCATGTCCTCGACCAGCACGCGGGCGATGCGGTTGGTCAGCGCGGCCAGCTCGCGGTAGGTCATGCTGGCCGGCTTGCCATCCTGCGCCCAGCGCAACGCGATGCGCTCGCCATGGCCGCGCCCGACCATGGCGTCCACCAGTTCGACGGCGCAATTGAAACGTTTTGGGTAGGCCACGTCCGGGCCGTCCAGCAGGAATTCTGGCCATTGTTCGCCCGGGGGCAGATTGTCCCGGGTGAAGGTGTCGATGTGGGCGGATACTTCCATGCAATTCCCCTTGCTGCTGCGATGTGGTTGACAGTGCCGAAAGCGCAAGCTCGATGGCTCGCTCAGGCTTTCAGCAACTCGCGGGCGATGATCAACTTCTGCACTTCCGTGGCGCCTTCGTAGATACGCAGCGCTCTGATTTCCCTGTAAAGCTTCTCCACCGGCATCCCCGAGACCACGCCGGCGCCGCCGAACATCTGCAGCGCGCGGTCGATCACGCTCTGCGCCGATTCGGTGGCCGTCATCTTGGCCATGGCCGCCTCGCGCGTGGTGCGTTGTTTCTGCACGTCGCGCATCCACGCGGCGCGGTAGGTCAGCAGCGCCGAGGCGTCGATGGCCGTGGCCATGTCGCCGAGCGCGGCCTGCGTCAGTTGCAGATCGGCCAGCGTCTGGCCGAACATGCGGCGCGACTTGGCGCGCGCCAGCCCTTCGTCCAGCGCGCGGCGGGCAAAGCCCAGCGCGGCGGCCGCCACCGAGGCGCGGAAGATGTCCAGCGTCATCATGGCCAGCTTGAACCCCTGTCCCGCCTCGCCCAGCCGCTGCGCCACCGGGATGCGGCAGTTGTCGAAGGTGATGGTGGCCAGCGGATGCGGCGCGATCAGTTCGATGCGCTCCGAGACCTCGAACCCCGGCGTGTCGGCATCCACCACGAAGGCGCTGATACCGCGCGCGCCCGGCGCCTCGCCGGTGCGCGCGAACACGCAATAGAAGTCGGCGATGCCGCCGTTGGAAATCCAGGTCTTGGCGCCGTTGAGCACGTAGTGGTCGCCGTCCCGCCGCGCCTCGCAGGCCAGCGCGGCCACGTCCGAGCCGGCATCCGGTTCCGACAGCGCGAAGGCCGCGATGGCCTCGCCGGCCGCCACCCGCGGCAGGTAGCGTTGGCGCAGCGCGTCCGACCCCATCAGCGAGATCGCGCCGCTGCCCAGGCCCTGCATGGCGAAGGCGAAATCCGCCAGGCCCTCGTGGCGCGCGAAAGTTTCGCGCAGGACGCAGACCGAGCGCGAGTCGACTTCGGGCAGCGCCCCGCCCCAGGCGCCGCCGGGACCGCCGGCGACCGCGTAGCGCAGCCAGCCGGCCTGGCCCATGGCCTTGACCAGCTTGCGGCAGGCGGCGTCGGCATCGTGGTGATCGACGTCCCCCAGGGCGCCTTCGCACCAACCGTCCACCTCGTGCGCCAGCTTGCGATGGGCGTCGTCGAAAAAGGGCCAATCCAGCCAGCTTGCGTCGCGCATCATCAGTTCCCCTCGAAGACGGGTTTTTGCTTGGCGACGAACGCCTCGTAGGCGCGGTGGAAGTCGCGCGTCTGCATGCAGATGGCCTGCGCCTCGGCTTCGGCTTCGATGGCCTCATCCACGCCCATGTTCCATTCCTGGTGCAGCAGCTTCTTGGTTACGCCGTGGGCGAAGGTCGGGCCCGCGGCCAGCTGCGCGGCCAGCTTGGCCGCCACGTCCATCAGCGCATCCGATGCGTGCAGGGCGTTGAAAAAGCCCCAGCTGGCGCCTTCCTCGGCGGTCATGGCGCGGCCGGTGTACAGCAGCTCGGAGGCGCGCCCCTGGCCGATCATGCGCGGCAGCAGCGTGCACGCGCCCATGTCGGCGCCCGCCAGGCCCACCCGCGTGAACAGGAAGGCGGTGCGCGCGGCCGGCGTGCCCAGGCGCATGTCGGCGGCCAGCGCCACCATCGCGCCGGCGCCGGCGCAAACGCCGTCCACGGCCGCCACGATGGGCTGCGGGCAGGCGCGCATGGCCTTGACCAGGTCGCCCGTCATGCGGGTGAAGTCCAGCAGCTCGGGCATGCTCATCTTCGTCAGCGGGCCGATGATTTCATGCACGTCGCCGCCCGAGCAGAAGTTGCCGCCGGCGCCGGCCACCACCACCACCTTGATGTCGGTCGCGTACACCAGCGCGCGGAACAGGTCGCGCAGTTCGGCGTAGGAATCGAAGGTCAGCGGGTTCTTGCGCTCGGGGCGGTTGAGCGTGATGGTGGCGACCTTGCCGTCGGCCGACACCTGCCACAGGAACGTCCGCGCCTGGTAGCCGGCCAGCGGGCGCTTGTGGTGCTTCATGGTGTGCTCTTCGGGCTGCGTGCTCATGCTGTCTCCGTGGTGGAATCGTGGGATGGAGTGGGGACGTGCCGGCTCAGCCGGTCATCACTTCGCCGCCGTCGACGGCGATGGCCTGGCCATTGATGGACGACGAGGCCGGCAGCGCCAGCCAGGCGACCGTTTCGGCCACTTCTTCGGGCTGCACCAGGCGGCCCTGCGGATTGCGCTCGGCCAGCTTGGCGCGGGCGGCTTGCGGCGTCATGCCGGTCTTCTCGACGATATTGGTGACCGCGCCGCGCACGATGTCGGTCTCGGTATAGCCCGGGCAGACGGCGTTGATGGTGACGCCCTTCTGCGCCGTTTCCAGCGCCAGCGAGCGGGTCAGGCCGATCACGCCGTGCTTGGCCGCGCAGTAGGCGCTGACGTAGGCGTAGCCGATCAGGCCGGCGGTGCTGGCCACGTTGATGACGCGGCCCCACCGGGCCGCCAGCATGCCAGGCAAGGCCGCCTGGATGCAGTGGAAGGTGCCGGTCAGGTTGACCGCCAGCATCGACTGCCACAGCGCGGCGTCGGTGCGGTCGAAGCGCTGGCTGACCGCCTGGCCGGCGTTGTTCACCAGCACCAGCACCGGGCCGAGCTCGGCCTCGGCCTGGACGAAGGCCTGGCGCACCGAAGCCTCATCGGCGATGTCGGCGCTGACCGCCTGCACCTGGCCCAGGCTGGCCAGACTGTCGACCGCCGCGTCCAGCGCGCCGCCGTCGCGGCCCAGCAGCGTAACGCGGGCGCCGCGCGCCAGCAGCGCGCGGGCGCTGGCCAGGCCGATGCCGCGGGCGCCGCCCGTCACCAGCGCGTGGCGCCCCGCCAGGGGAAGGGAGGAAGCGCTCATTTGATATCCAGTTGCGCCATGGCGGCGGCGCGCTCGAAATTGGTTTCCAGCTGGCGCTTGCCGGCGAAGTACTGGCTCGGCCAGGCCACATCGCGATAGCCCACGCGGGCCGCTTCGCGCAGCGTCCAGGAGGCATCCGCCAGATGGGGACGGGCCAGCGCGCACAGGTCGGCGCGGCCCGAGGCGATGATGGCGTTGGCGTGGTCGGCCTCGAAGATCGCCCCCACCGCGATGGTGGGGATGCCGGCCTCGTTGCGCACGCGGTCGGCGAACGGGGTCTGGAACATGCGGCCGTAGACCGGCTTTTCTTCCTTGCTGACCTGGCCCGACGAGCAGTCGATCATGTCGGCCCCGGCGGCCTTGAAGTGGCGCGCGATCTCGACGGCATCATCGGGGGTGATGCCGCCCTCGACCCAGTCGCTGGCCGAGATCCGCACCGACATCGGCTTGTCCTCGGGCCAGACGGCGCGCACCGCGCGGAACACTTCCAGCGGGAAGCGCAAGCGGTTCTCCAGGCTGCCGCCGTATTCGTCGTCGCGGTGGTTGGTCAGCGGCGAGATGAAGCTGGACAGCAGATAGCCGTGGGCGCAGTGCAGTTCGAGCCAATCGAAACCGGCGGCCTGGGCGCGGCGCGCGGCGGCCACGAAGTTGTCGCGCACGTCGTCCATGTCGGCGCGCGTCATGGCGCGCGGCGTCTGTGACACGCCCTCGATGTACGGCAGCGCCGAGGCCGACAGCAGCGGCCAGTTGCCTTCGGCCAGCGGGTGATCGATCTTCTGCCAGCCCAATTGGGTCGAACCCTTGCGGCCGGCGTGGCCCAGCTGCACGCCGATGCGGGCGTCGCTGTTGCCATGCACGAAACCGACGATGCGGGCAAAGGCCTGTTGCTGCGCGTCATTCCACAGGCCCGGGCACCCCGGGGTGATGCGGCCATCGGGCGAAACGCAGGTCATTTCCACCATCACCAGCCCGGCGCCGCCCATGGCGCGCGCGCCCAGGTGGACCAGGTGGAAATCGCCCGGCACGCCGTCGATGCAGGAATACATGGCCATCGGCGACACCATGATGCGGTTCTTCAGCGTCACGCCGCGCGCCCGGTACGGCGTCAGCATCGGCAGCGCGGGCCGCTGGCCGGCCGGCGCCGGCGCGCCGGCATGCTCGGCGATCCAGCGCTCGAAGCCTTCCAGCCAGGCCGGATCGCGCAGCCGCAGGTTTTCGTGCGAGATGCGCTGCGAGCGGGTCAGCAGGGAATAGGCGAACTGCTCGGGTTCGAGTTCGGCGTAGCGCGCCACGTTCTCGAACCACTCGGTGGAGTTGCGGGCGGCGTTCTGGATCTTCAGTACCTCGACGCTGCGCACTTCCTCGTAGTGCTTCAGGCCGCGTTCGACGCTGCCTTCGGCGCCGCTCAGGCAGCGCGCCAGCTCGATCGCGTCTTCCAGCGCCAGCTTGGTGCCCGAGCCGATGGAGAAGTGCGCGGTGTGCGCCGCGTCGCCCATCAGCACCACCGGCACGGCGCGCTTGCCGCGCGGCGTGTCCAGCGAGTTCCAGTGCACCCAGGTGTTGCAGATGACGCGCGGGAAGCGGATCCAGATGGCCGAGCCACGCAGGTGCGAGGCATTGCTGACCAGCGGGTTGCCGTCGAGCCACGGCGCGAACAGCTTCTCGCAATAGGCGATGCCGTCTTCCTGGCTCATCTGCTCGATGCCGGCGGCCTGCCAGGTCTCTTCGGGCGTCTCGACGATGAAGGTCGACATGCCGTCTTCGTAGCGGTAGGCATGCGCCTGGAACCAGCCGTGCTCGGTCTGCACGAAGGCGAAGGTAAAGGCGTCGAAGGTCTTCTTGGTGCCGAGCCAGACGAAGCGGCAGCGGCGCTGGTCGATATCGGGATGGAAGGTGTCGGCGTAGCGGGTGCGGATCTGGCTGTTGATGCCGTCCGAGGCAATGACCAGATCGGCGTCGTATTCGCGGGCGATGGCCTGGTCGTCCTGCACGAAGTTCTCGAACACCAGCTTGACGCCGACATCTTCGCAGCGCGCCTGCAGGATGTTGAGCAGCTTCTTGCGGCCGATGCCGATGAAGCCGTGGCCGCCGCTGCGGAGGCTGCGGCCCTTGAAGTGGATGTCGATGTCGTCCCAGTGGTTGAAGGCATCGCCGATGGTCTGGGCGGAAACCGGATCGGCTTCGCGCAGATTCTGCATGGTGGCATCCGAAAACACCACGCCCCAGCCGAAGGTGTCATAGGGTCGGTTGCGCTCGATCACGGTGACTTCGTTGGCCGGGTCCTGCAACTTCATGAGCAGACCGAAATACAGGCCGGCGGGGCCACCACCAATGCATACGATTTTCATTGCCGTAACGCTCCAAGAAGTGCGGCCCGGAAGCTTGGGGCGGGTCGCTGCTATTTTTAGGCCTTGATAGTTTAGGCTTGAAATATATACCTGGAATGAGAGGATCGCAAATGGGGGAAACGTGGAGGGGCTGGGATTCTGGGGACGGGCTTGGGGTTCGCCCGTGGGGTGCAGGGAGGGGAGGTGCCGGTGGGGGGCAGCGGAGGCGCCTTAAGCACTCAGGCGCCGCAAGAAAAGCAGACCGCTCACCCCCGCGCCCGCAACCACTCCTCAAGATCATCCGCCGGCAACGGCGGCGAAAACAGGAAGCCCTGCCCGGCCGCGCACCCCTGTTCGATCAGGAAGCGCCGCTGCTCTTCATTCTCGATCCCCTCGGCCACCACCGGCAGGCTCAGGCTCTCGCCGATCCGGATCACCGCGCTCGTCAACGCGCGGGCCGCGTCATCGCTCTCCAACCCCTGAACGAAACTGCGGTCCAGCTTCAGCTCATCCACGATCAGGCGCCGCAGATGCCCCAGGCTTGAATAGCCCGTGCCGAAGTCGTCCATCGACAGGCGCACCCCCAGGCGATGCAGTTCCGCGATCGTGCGCAGCGTGCCCGCCGTGGCGTCCAGCACCACGCCCTCGGTGATCTCCAGCATCAGGTCCGACGCCGCCAGGCCGAATTCGGCCAGCGTCGCGGCGATCATGCGCGGCAGGTTCAGGTTGTGGAAATTGGTCGCCGACAGATTCACCGACACCGACGGCACCTGCAGCCCGCCATGGCGCCAAATCGACAATTGCGAGCAAGCCTCGCGCACCGCCCAGTCGCCCAGGTCGCCGATCAGCCCGCATTCCTCGGCCAGCGGCACGAAACGCGCCGGCGATATATCCCCCAGCGTCGGATGGCGCCAGCGCGCCAGCGCCTCCACCCCATACAGGGTGCCGTTATTCAGCCCCACCTGCGGCTGGTAATGCAGGCGCAACGCGCGGCCCTCCAGCGCATCGCGCAGCGCCGCTTCCAGCGCCAGACGCTCCTGGGCCTGGCGGTTCATCTCGGCGCTGAAGAACGAAATGCGGTTGCGGCCCGCGGTCTTGGCCTGGTACATGGCCATGTCGGCGTGACGCAGCAGCGTGTCCATGTCGCGGCCGTTCTCGGGGAACACGCTGATGCCGATGCTCACCGACGGGTTGAGCGTGATGCCGCCCACCACGAACGGTTGCGCCAGCGACACCAGGATGTGCTCGGCCGCCGCCGTCAGGCGGCCATGCTCGAAATCGGGCATCAGCACCACGAACTCGTCGCCCGAGAGGCGGCCGACGATGTCGGAGGCGCGCGCCAGACGCCGCAGGCGCTGGGCAATGTCGCGCAGCAGCGCATCGCCGATAGGATGTCCCAGCGTGTCGTTGACCTGCTTGAAGCGGTCCAGGTCCAGGAACAGCACCGCCACGCGCTTGCGCTCCGGCTCGGCGCGGGCGATGGCCTGCTCGGCCTGGGCGAGCAGCAGATTGCGGTTCGGCAGGCCGGTCAGTTCGTCGTAGAACGCCAGCTGGCGGATACGGGCACGGGCCTCCTCGCGCTCCAGCGCCAGCGCGCACAGATACACGCACACATCCACCAGCCGATGGTGGAAGTCGTCCGGCAGGCGGCGTTCGCGGAAATAGAAGCCGAATGTGCCGATCACGCGGCCATCGCTCGACTTGATGGGCGAAGACCAGCAGGCCTTGATGTCCTCCGGCAGCGGCAGATGGCGATAGTTTTCCCACAACGGATCGGTGGCGATATCCGGCACGATCACTGGCCGGCCCAGGAACGCCGCTGTGCCGCAGGCGCCCACTTGCGGACCGATGGCCTCGCCGTCGAGCGCCTCGCTGTAGGCGGGGGGCATGCTCGGCGCCGCCAGGGGCCGCAACTTGCCGTCATCGTCCACCCGCAGGACGGTGGCCGCCACTTCCGGCGCCAGGCGCTCGACCTCGCGGCAGACCATGTTCATCACCTCGACCACCGAGGCCTCGTTCACCATCGCCTGCAGCACACGGCGCTGCAGCACCTCGTGCACCTTGGTGGGCGTGATGTCGGTCAGCACATCGACGATATTGACCAGCGACCCACGCTCGTCGAACACCGAATTGGCCATGACCGACACCCACAGCGGCTTGCCGCCGCGGTCATAGACCAGCACGTCCTTGTGATAGCCCTCGCGGCAGGCGATGCGGCGGTCCAGTTCCTCGCGGGTGCCGCCGTCGGGACGGCCGCCGGCCAACAGTTCGCCCAGTTCCTGGTCGCGGGCGTCGGCGCGCGAGAATCCCAGCATGCGCTGGAAACCCTCGTTGACATAGACAATGCGGCCATCACGGCCGGACACCGCCACGGCATTGCCGGTTTCGTTGATACCCAGCAACAACAGGCGGACTTCCTCCTGGCGCTCGGCGTCGGCGATGGATTTGCGCGAAATGACCGCGATGCGGCGCACCTCGCCGCTGGCGTCGCGCATCGGCATATAGGTGGCTTCGATCCACACCGATGCGCCGCAGCGCTTGCGATAGCGGCAGGTGCCCGAAAAGAACTCGCCGCGGCGCAGCCGCGCCCAGATCTGTTCGGCGCCGGCAATGCCCTTGCCTTCGTCCATGCTGTCGCACAGCAGGTCGTGGCGCAGGCAGACGATGTCGGCGCGCGGATAATCCAGCGTGGCCAGGAAATTGTCATTCGCGTGCAGCAGGGAGCCGGCGGTATCGAAATCGAACAGCAGCAGTGCCCGGTCGATCGTCGCCAGATAGTTGCTCGTCTGCCAAGCGGTCCCCTGCGGGGCCACGCTCGAACCGCCGGGATGAGAATCAAGCATAAGGGGCTCCATACCGGAAGACTGCGGTTCCGGGTTCATTCAGCGCCGGGGGAAGCCAAGTGCGACGCGATCGCGTCCATCCTGCTTGGCCAGGTACAGCGCCTGGTCCGCCCGGCTGAGCGTTTCTGAAAAGGTCTCTCCGAGTTGGTGGCAGGCCATGCCGATGCTGACGGTCAGGCGCAACACGTCAGGCCCGACGTCGATGGCCAGACTGCGCACCGCGCCCACCAGCCGGTCCATCACCCCCTGCGCCGTTTCGGGCGGGGTCGCGGGCAACAGCACCAGGAATTCCTCGCCGCCCCAGCGGCCGCACAGGTCGTACTCGCGCAGGCTGTTGCGCATGGCGCCAGCCAATTCCACCAGGGCGCGATCGCCGATTTCATGGCCATAACGGTCATTGACCGCCTTGAAATGGTCGACGTCGAGCATGGCGACCACGAAGGCCTGCCCGCCGCGGGTGGCGCGCTGCACCTCCTGCTTGATCATCTCCATCAGCGCGCGGCGGTTCAGCAGGCCGGTCAGCGGATCCCGGCGCGACGTCTCTTCCAGCGTCTTGTTCAAGTCGCGCATCATGCTCTGGTAATGATCGGAGATGCGCGCAATGCGCGCCAGCCGCTGCAACTGCCGGTCGAACTGTTCGCACAGCCCCATTTCGCGCTGGTGCGCCATCGACTGATAGGCGTCCGACAGGTGGGTGACGCGCTCGATCCGCGCCATCTGCTCGGCGGTATGCCGCCACAGGTCCTGCAGGGCCTCGCGCAGCGGATGCCCGGCGTATGCCGGGTCGGCCAGCAGCGTGGCGATGCGTTCGTCCAGTTCGGCGTTGCCGTGCTTCATTGCCGGCCAACGACCGAGAACGGGAAGGTGCAATCTTCCTTGAATTCCTCGGCCAACTCGCCGACGCGCTCGTTGCGCATGTCGTAGAACCACGTCACGCTGACCTCGCGGCCGTTGGCGTGGGCGGCCTCCAGCAGGTCGAAGATGTCCATGACCGACTTGATGCTGCTGGTGTTCAGGTAGAGCAGTTCCAGTTCGAGCTTCAACGGCGCGGCCGAGCCGAGCAGATAGGCTTCGACCCATTCGATCACGGGGCCGAACAGCTCGAAGGAGTTCTCGGGATACGAGTCGCCGCGCATCGCCAGCACGCCGGCGGCGGCATCGGCGGTGATGGCGGGCGTGGACTGGGTCCCGGGAATTTCTAGGTCTTTCATCAATGACTCCGAAAATTTTCTTGGGCTTTGGCGCGCCGGTCAGATCACGACGCTCAAGCTGAAGAAGGCCCGGCCCTCGCCCGCCGCGGGCGTCAGGCTGGCTTCCAGCGGCGCGCCGGCCCGGCGCGCGATATCGATCAGGCCCAGGCCGGCCCCCGACGCGGCGCCGGGCGTGCGCGGCTTGTGCAGCTGCGTCTTGTATTCCGCCTTCAAGGCGGCCTTGTCCAGCGTGGCCAGTTGCTGGATGCGCGCCACCAGGCTTTGCCCGTCCTCGGCCTTGACCAGGTTGCCGGCCGACACCACATAGCGGCTTTCGTCGCGGCGCCCGATCACCACCGTGGCGCAGGCGTCGGCGTCGCCGTTCTGGGCGGCATACTGGCGGATGTTCTGGATCATCTCGATGTAGACCGAGAACACATCCATCGCTTCCGCCGGACGCGCGTGCTCGGCATTCAGGTAGTTCTTCAGCGCATTGCCGATTTCTTCGATCAGGCTGCGCGAGATCGGCCCGTTGAAGCACAACAAGGTGCGGTTCTGGTCGAAACGCTCGCCCAATGCGTAGAGATCCGAGGCATTCATGGGAGTTACCGCCCTGATAACGATTATTCGAAACGGAAAGACAGCAAGGTAATGTCGTCGCGCTGGGGCCGGCTGCCCTGGTACCGGGCCAGGACTTCGGTAAAGGCGGCCGCCTGCTCGGTTAACGGCTGGCGCGCGTGTCTCTTGAGCATTTCGGCGAAACGCGTGTTGCCGAAGCCGAAGCCATGCTCGCCACCGGCCTGGTCCAGGAAGCCGTCGGTCGCCAGGTAGTACGTCCAGCCCGGCTCCAGGCGCAATTCGACGTTCTGGTAAGTCCCGGTCCGCTTGTCGCCCAGCGCGCGCTTGCCTCCCGGCACTTCGCGCAGGGTTTCGCCGTCGCTGGCGTACAGGCTGATCTTGGCGCCGGCATACCGCAAGCTGCCGGCCTGGCGGTCAATATATACCAGCCCCGCGTCGGTATTGGTGGCCAGCGCCCGCGGCAGTTGCGCATCCGCAAGCATGGCGCGGATGGCGCTGTCGGTGCGCGTCAGGATGCCCGCGGGATCGGACGGACCGGCCTCGGTGATCGCCAGGTCGATGGCGGCGCGCGCCAGCATGGTCATCAGCGCGCCCGGCACGCCATGGCCGGCGCAGTCCATGATGCCCAGCAGACAATTGGCGCCATCGGAGCGGAACACGTAGAAATCGCCGCCCACCACATCACGGGGCTTCCACAGCACGAAATGATGGGCGCCGAGCGACTGGGTCAACTGGCGGTCAGGCAGAATGGCGCGCTGGATCAGGCTGGCGTAGTCGATGGAATCGCCGATCTTCTTGTGCGCGGCCGCCATGGCGCGGTTGGCGTCCTCCAGCTCGGAGGTGCGTTCGCGCACCTTGCTCTCGAGTTCGGCGGTGTGCTGGCGCACCTTGTCGGCCATCACGCCGAAAGCGCGGCTCAGGTCGCCGATCTCATCCTGTCCGCCGGGCGGCAGGCGCACGTCGTAGCTGCCGTCGGCGATGGCCCGGGCCGACTGCTGCAGGCGGCGCAAGGGCCGCAGCATCAGGCGTTCGATGGCGTAGCCGAAGCACAGCAACAAGGCCGCGAACAGCAGTACCAGGCCGATCGCCGCCGGCCACAGCCAGTCGGTATCCAGCACCCGGGCCGCGCCCAGGTCGACCACGGTCAGCACATGCCAGTGCAACTCGGGCATGTAGGCCACCGACACCAGCTGGCGCACGCCGTCGATCGAGACCCAGGCCGACTGCACCGACTGCGGGTCGGCCTGGGCCGCGTGCAGCGCCGAGCGCAGCTCATCGCGGCTGCTGCCGGGGTCGAGCAGGTTGAACACCATGCCGCGGCCGTTGGCGCCCCCGGCCCCCGAGTTGTAGGCGATCAGGGCGGGGTCCATATGCGCCTGGATCGCGCCCTCCTCGTCGACGATGATGGGCGTGACGCCCGGCTGGCCGCTGTTGACGAAGTCACGCAGGAAGCCGCCCACGTCCAGCCCGGCGCCGGTCAGGCCGATGACCTGGTCACCATCGCGCACCTGCACGTTGATCCAGACCCGCGTGGTCTTGAGCTTGAGGTCGGGATTGACGTTGATGTTGTAGCGCGCGCTCGCCTTGAGCGAGTTGTAGAACCAGCTATCGTCGGCCGCCGCGCGGCTGAGCGTATAGCGCGGCGCTTCCGACAACGGCTGGTCATCGTTGAAGTAGTAGTGGCCGGTGGCGGCGCTGGCAATGAAATAGGCGCGGCCCAGCAGGTCGCGGCGGTAGCCGTCGGCCTCGCGGAAGAACAGCTCGCGCGCGGCCGGATCGCTTTCATTGCGCAGCCAGCGGCGCGTCACCTCGCTGTCGGCCAGGCGCTGCGACAGCGCCAGCTCGCGCGAGACCGGCGCCAGGATGCGCTGGCGGTTCAATTGCGTGAAGTTGTCGGCGAAGGCGCGGCCGAAGTGGTCGCGCACCCCGTCCAGCACCTGCCAGCCGATCAGCGCGGCCGGCGCCAGCGCGACCACGCACGCCAGCAGCAATGCCATCAATGATTTTTTGCGCAAACCCCATTTCGCCATGCGAAGTCTTCCCTGACAGCTTGATAAGACGTGACGCATCCACGCGGTACGCACGGCGCGCTAAGTGTAGAGAACCATCGGATGAATGGAAACAGGCGTAAACGCGCGAATTTGCCAAAGGCTGGCCTATTTCGGGCGAACCGCGCGTTTATTGCGTTTTATATCGAAAAAATGGCTGACTGCCGCGCCGAAACTGCGGCTTTCACGCTACACACCCAGGTAACGTTCCCAGAGGCCGCGGTCGGCATCCAGGGCTGCGGAGTCGCCGCTCCAGACCACCTTGCCGCGTTCGAGGATGACGTGGCGGTCGGCCAGGCTCAGCAGGCGCTCGACGTACTTGTCGATCACCAGGATGGTCTGCCCGGCCTGCCGCAGGCGCGCCAGGCAGTGCCAGATCTCCTCGCGGATCTTGGGCGCCAGGCCCTCGGTGGCTTCGTCCAGGATCAAGAGGCGCGGGTTGGTCACCAGCGCGCGGCCGATGGCCAGCATCTGCTGCTCGCCGCCCGACAACTGGTTGCCCATGTTGCGGGCGCGTTCCCCCAGGCGCGGGAACAGCTCGAAGACGCGCTCGGGCGTCCAGGGCTCGCCGATGGCGGGATTGCGCGCGGCCACGAAGGCGGTCAGGTGTTCGCGCACCGTCAGGTTGGGAAAGCACTGGCGCCCTTCCGGCACGATGGCCATGCCGCTGCGGGCGATACGGTCCGGGCTCCAGCCGCTGATGTCCTGGCCGGCAAAATGGATCTTGCCGCCGCGCAGCGGCAACTGGCCGAACAGCGTGCGCAGCAGCGTGGTCTTGCCCATGCCGTTGCGGCCCAGGAGCGTCACCACCTGGCCGGCGCCGATTTCCAGGTCCACGCCGAACAGCACCTGGCTGGCGCCGTAGCCGCTCTGGGCCGATTCAATGCTGAGCATCAGGCACTCTCCTGGCGCGCGGGCGCCGTTTCATCGTCACCCAGGTAGGCCTGGCGCACATCCGGATTGGCGCGGATCTCATCGGGCGTGCCGGTGGCGATCACACGGCCATACACCAGCACCGAAATGCGGTCGGCCAGCCGGAACACCGCCTGCATGTCGTGCTCGACCAGCAACATGGCGGCGCGGCCGCGCAGCGACTCGATCAGTTCGGTCAGGCGCAGGGTTTCGTCGGGCCCCATGCCGGCCATGGGCTCATCCAGCAGCAGCACGCGCGGCCGCGCGGCCAGCGCCAGCGCGAACTCCACCTTGCGCTGTTCGCCGTGCGGCAGCGTGCCGGCGGCACGGTCCAGCAGGCTGGCGTCGATGGCGCACTCGCGCGCCAGTTCGCGCGCCTGCTCGTACAGCGCCGCTTCGGCGGCGCGCGGCTTCCAGAAGCGGAAGCTGCTGCCGGCGTGGGCCTGCGCCGCCAGCACCAGATTGTCCAGCACACTGGATTGCTTGAAGATGTTGGTGATCTGGTACGAGCGCGACAGCCCCGCCGCCACGCGCTGGTGGGCGTTCATGGCGGTGACGTCGCGGCCGTCCACGGCCAGCGAGCCCGAATCGGCCGCCAACGTGCCGGACAGCAGGTGGATCAGGGTCGATTTGCCGGCGCCGTTGGGGCCGATCAGGGCATGGATCTCCCCCGGATTCAAGGAGATCGAGACATTGTCGGTGGCCACCAGCGCGCCGAAACGGCGCACCAGGTTGCTGGCCCGCAGCGCGGGCGCCTGCGATGAGGTGTGCGTCTGGTTCATGATCCCGCCTTGCCGGTTTGCGCGGCACGGCCGCCGAACAGCGGGCCGAACAGGCCCACCAGGCCGCGCGGCGCGCCGAACACCACGCACAGCAGCAGCACGCCCAGGGGCAGGTGCCAGTATTCGGTCCACTGGCGCAGCACTTCCTCCAGCACCAGCATCACCACCGCGCCGGCCACGCCGCCGTAGCGCAGGCCGATGCCGCCCACCAGCACCATGATCAGCAGATTGGCCGACTGGGTCCAGTGCATCAGGCTGGGCGAGATGAACAGGTTGTGGTTGGCCAGCAGCGCGCCGGCCAGTCCGGCCGCGGCGCCACTCAGCGTGAAGGCGGTCAACTTGATGCGGTAGACCGGATACCCCATCGATTCCATGCGCGACTCGTTTTCCCGGATGCCCTGCAGCGCGGTGCCGAAGCGCGATTGCGTCACCCGCCCGAACAGCCACATCATGACAACGAAAATCACCAACACCAGGTAGTAGAACGACCGGTCGTCGGCCAAATCGATACCCGGCAACGACGAGTAGCCCGGCAGGTTCAGCCCGTCCTCGCCGCCGTACTGGCGCAGCGAGATGAAGATGTAGAACAGCATCTGCGCGAAGGCCAGGGTGATCATGATGAAGTACACGCCGCGGGTGCGCAGCGACACCGCGCCCGTGAGGCAGGCCAACAGCGCCGCCAGCAGCATCGCAACCGGCCACGACACCAGGGCCGAGGTCACGCCCGCCATCGCCAGGATGCCGACCGCGTAGGCGCCGGCGCCAAAGAATGCCGCGTGGCCCAGCGCCACCATGCCGCCATAGCCCAGGATCAGGTTCAGGCTGGTGGCGGCCAGTGCGTAGATCAGCACGCGCCGCACGAAGGAAATATAGAAGTCCAGGCCAAGCGCCGGCGCCACCAGCGGGAACGCCGCCAGCGCGGCCAGCAGGGCCAGGGTCCAGAGCATCGAAGAAGTCCGCATCATCAGCCTCGCGCCGGAAACAGGCCGGAAGGCCGGAACACCAGGACCGCCGCCATCAGCACGTAGATGGCGATGGCCGCCAGCGTCGGGCCGACGCTGGAGGCGACCGCCGGCGAAAACACCTGGCGCAGCAACATCGGCAGGAAGGCGCGCCCGGCGGTGTCGACCATGCCCACCAGCAGCGCGCCGACGAAAGCGCCGCGGATCGAGCCGATGCCGCCGATGACGATGCACACCAGCACCAGGATCAGGATTTCCTCGCCCATGCCGACCTGCACCGAGGTGATCGGCCCCAGCAGCGCGCCGGCCACGGCCGCCAGCATGGCGCCCAGCACGAACACGCCCAGGAACAACAGCGGCACGCGCACCCCCATCAGGGTGGCCATCTGGCGGTTCGAGGCGCCGGCCCGCACCAGCACGCCGGCGCGGGTGCGCGTCACGAACCAGTACAGCCCCACGGCCGAGGCCACGCCGAAGACGATGATCATCAGGCGATAGGCGGGATACAGCAGATCGGGCAACAGGCGCACCGGCCCGGACAGCAGCGCCGGCATGTTCAGCATGACCGGGGCCGGGCCCCAGATCATCTTGACCAAATCATTGGCGATGAGGATGACCGCGTAGGTGCCCAGCACCTGGGCCAGGTGGTCGCGCAGCGCCAGACGGCGGATCAGCGTCAGTTCCAGCACCACCCCGACCAGCCCGGTGGCGACGGCGGCGACCAGCACGGCGGCCGTGAACGATCCCGTGCGCTGCATGGTTTCGGCGGCGACATAAGCGCCTGCCATATAGAGCGAGCCGTGCGCCAGATTCATGATGTCCATGATGCCGAACACCAGGGTCAGCCCGGCCGCAATCAGAAACAACATCAACCCAAACTGCAGACCGTTCAGCAATTGCTCGATGATGAGCGTGAACGTCATGAAAATCCCCTCTGCTGCAGCCCCACCCCCGAAGCGCTGCGCGCTTGCCCCCTCAAGGGGGCGCCGCGACGGACCGGCCAAGCCGGATCCGTGCGACCCCGCGGGCGGGGCCACATTGCATGTAGCCGTTCTTGGTTCTTACAGCTTGCAGTCGCCGACGTAGACGTCCTGGTACTTGTCGAACACCTTGCCCACCAGCTTGTTGGTGATGCGGCCGCTGGCATCCTTGTCGACCACGCGCAGGTAGTAGGCCTGGATCGGATAGTGGTTCTTGCCGTAGGTGAAGCTGCCGCGCACCGAGGGGTAGTCGGCCTTGGCCAGCGCCTTGATGATGGCCTCGCGGTCGGAGGCCTTGCCGCCGGCCTGCTTGACGGCGGCGTCCATGGCCATGATGACGTCGTAGGCCTGGGCGGCGTACACCGACGGGTAGCGGCCGTTGTATTCCTTGCGGAAGGCTTCGACGAAGGCCTTGTTCTGCGGCACGTCCAGGTCATGCGCCCACTGCGCCGTGTTGTACATGCCCAGCATCGGCTCGCCCACGGCCTGGATCACGTCCTCGTCGGCCGAGAAGCCCGGACCGATCAGCTTGACGCTTTGCGACAGGCCGGCGGACACGAACTGCTTGACGAAGTTGATGCCCATGCCGCCCGGCAGGAAGATATAGACCGCGTCCGGCTTGGCGGCGCGGATCTGGGCGATTTCGGCGGCATAGTCGATCTGGCCCAGCTTGGTGTAGACCTCGTCGCCCGGCGCGATCTTGTAGCCGCGCTTGAAGCCGGTCAGCGCGTCCTTGCCGGCGGGGTAGTCCGGCGCCATGATGAACATCTTCTTGAAGCCGCGGTCGGCCGCCACCTTGCCGGCGGCTTCGTGGAAAGCGTCATTCTGGTACGAGGTGCCGAACCAATAGTGGTTGCACTGGGCGCCGGCGAACTGGCTGGGGCCGGGGTTGTTCGACAGGTACGGCACCTTGGCCGCGAACAAGGCGGGGCCGACGGCCAGGGCCACGTTCGAGCCGATCGGGCCGGTGAAGAAATCGACCTTGTCGCGCTGGATGTAACGCGTGACCAGTTGGCGGGCCTGGTCGGGGTTGCCGCCCATGTCGGTCTGCAGGAATTCGGCGGGCTGGCCGCCGAGCTTGCTGCCCAGCTGCTTGATCGCCAGGTTGAAGCCGTCGCGGGCCTCGGCGCCCAGGGCCGAGAACGGACCGGAAATGTCATTCGCGATGCCGACCTTGACCGGATCGGCGTGTGCCAGTGCCGGCACCAGGGCGGCGGCGGCAATAAGGGAAGTGATGAAACGCATGGTGGTGTGCTCCGTGCGCGAGCCGCGCAGAGGGTGTTGTTCTGGGATTGCGATTCGAAGGACTTCTATGGCCGGCCCGCCGGCCCGGTCAGGCGGCCGTCAGACCGGTGCCCGTGGCAGCCGATCCCGTGATGCGGCATGGGGGGAACTGGCGTGGTTCATAGTTTAGGTTTAAAGTATTCGGCAAAACAAGTCTAGGGTTTTTACCAATGATCCACGGCGCGGGCACCCGCGCGGACATTACCCGACATCGGCCCGATACTCAAGAATACAAACCCATCCACGCATTCCCGGTAATCTTCCCCCACCATGACAGACGCTCCCGACCTGGAATCCCGCGCCGCCCCCGATGATCATCACGCGCTGCGCCTGTGGCTGCGCATGCTGACCTGCGCCAATCTCATCGAAGGCGAGATCCGCAGCCGGTTGCGCAACGAATTCGACACCACCCTGCCGCGCTTCGATCTGATGGCGCAATTGCAGCGCGCGCCCAAGGGCATGAAGATGGGCGAATTGTCGCGCCACATGATGGTGACCAACGGCAATATCACCGGCATCACCGACCAGCTCGAAAAGGAAGGCCTGGTGGTGCGCACCAAGGTCGAGTCCGACCGCCGCAGCTCACTCATCAAGCTGACGCCGCAAGGCCGCAAGAGCTTCGCCAAAATGGCGCGGGCCCACGAATCGTGGGTCAAGTCGATGTTCGGCGAACTGCCGGAGGGCAGCCGCAACGCGCTGTTCCAGGCGCTGGGCGAACTGAAACTACAGGTGGTGGCGACCCGCTCGGCCGGCCCCAAGGACTGACGCGGTCCGATCCGGCCGCCAGAAAAGCGCCAGCGGTTTGGCGCATAATTGCCGGCATGATTCCGGTATCTCTTCCTGGCGGTAATTACTACGTCTTGATGGCCATCTCGCTGGCCTGCCTGTCGACGCTGCTGACCTGGCTGGCCATCCTGGCCACCAGCCAGGGCGCCCGCCGGTGGCTGGGCGGCCATCGCCGTGGCGGCACGGTCCTGATGGCGCTGCTGGCCCTGGTCGGCGGCCTCTTTCCCTACCAGCAGCTGAGCCTGTGGCTGGCGGCCCAGCGCGATGCCCGCCTCGGCAGCGACTTCAACCTGGTGCTGGCCCAGCCCGCGCGGCTGGCCGGGGTCGACATGCCGGCGGGTACGGCGCTGCGCCTGGCCAGCCCCGGCGATCCGGCCTCGTTCGACCGCGCCACCTTTCCCGACGACCACCCGGCGAGCGTGCAGGGCGTGAGCGCCACCCGGCTGTTCCATTACGCCGCCACCGCCCGCCAGCCCGAGACCCTGTCCGTCGAGA
Organism: Achromobacter pulmonis; assembly: GCF_902859765.1. Lineage (GTDB taxonomy): Bacteria > Pseudomonadota > Gammaproteobacteria > Burkholderiales > Burkholderiaceae_B > Achromobacter > Achromobacter pulmonis. Next base: position 6,373 of record NZ_CADIJV010000039.1, on the reverse strand, counting down.
TCGCCCGCGACCAGGCTCAGGACGGCTGGCTCTGCGCCCACGGTCATCGGATTGAATTCGTCGTGCTGAGCGGTCAGCCGCGGTTCTCCAGTTGCCACCTGGCCATCGGCAATACCCTGGACCAGCAGCCGGTGCCGGCCGGCGCCTGGCTCAAGGTGGACGAGGCGGTGCGCGCCAGCGCGCCCGATCCCGCCAACCCGGCGCCGCGCTGGCTGCTGCGCGCCGAGGGGAGCGACCCCCTGTCGGTGGCCGGCATGCCGCTGCTGAAGGTGGACATGACCCTGGACGCGCAGCGCCGCCTGCTGGGGTTCGAGGGCCTGCTGGGGCGCGAGAGCACGCTGGGCAGCATCACCTACCCCACCGGCACCCGCATGCTCACGGCCAGCCCGCGCGTACCCGGCATGCAGCCCGGCGACCTGCTGTTCTCGCCCTCGCGCGGCCGCGCCGCGCGCCAGGCCGACGGCAAGGAGATCGCGGCCGGCATGTCGGTGCTGCAGGCGCCCGACGGCACCGTGCGCGCCATCCTCTCGAACCGCGATGCCGGGGTGCTGGACGTGGCCGCCATGCGCACCGCGCCCTGACGGCCGGCGCTCCGGGGCCCGCCGCCGCCTGTCGCAAAGCAGTGGGATAATACGAAGCTTTCCCCCACGCGCCGCCTTTCGCTGGCGGCGATTTCCGTCCAGCTCATTCATGAGACGAAGTCATGGCCGTTAACCTGCAGATCCCCTCCGAGTCCGAAATTTTCCCTGTTGCCGGCGTTGAAATCGGCGTTACCGAGGCCGGCATCCGCAAAGCCAACCGACGCGACCTGACGGTTTTCCGCCTGGCCGAAGGCAGCAGCGTGGCCGGCGTGTTCACCCGCAACCGTTTCTGCGCGGCGCCCGTGCAGGTGTGCCAGGCCCACCTGGCCGACGGCGGCCCGATCCGCGCGCTGGTCATCAACACCGGCAATGCCAACGCCGGCACCGGCGCCGAAGGCCTGAAGAAGGCCCAGGACACCTGCGCCGAACTGGGCCGCCTGCTGGGCGTGCCCGCCGCCCAGGTGTTGCCGTTCTCGACCGGCGTGATCCTCGAACCGCTGCCGCTGGACCGCCTGTTCGCCGGCCTGCCGGGCGCCATCGCCAACCTGGGCGCCGACCACTGGTCGAGCGCGGCGCACGGCATCATGACCACCGACACGCTGCCCAAGATCGCATCGCGCCGCGTCCAGATCGACGGCAAGACCGTCACCTTCACCGGCATCAGCAAGGGCGCCGGCATGATCCGCCCCAACATGGCGACCATGCTGAGCTTCCTGGCCACCGACGCCGGCATCGCCCAGCCGCTGCTGCGCAAGCTGGCGGTGGAAATCGCCGACGCGTCGTTCAACCGCATCACGGTCGACGGCGACACCTCCACCAATGACTCGTTCATCATCGTCGCCACGGGCAAGTCGGGCGTCGAAGTCAATGCCGAGTCCGACGCCGCCTACGCCGCCGTGCGCGAGGCGCTGACCGCCGCCGCGCTGGAACTGGCGCAGAAGATCGTGCGCGACGCCGAAGGCGCCACCAAGTTCATGACCATCCGCGTCGAAGAGGCCGGCACCACCGAAGAAGCCCTCAAGGTGGCCTACGCCGTGGCCCACTCGCCGCTGGTCAAGACCGCCTTCTTCGCCTCGGACCCCAACCTGGGCCGCATCCTGGCCGCCGTGGGCTACGCCGGCATCGACGACCTGGACGTGTCGAAGATCCGCCTGTGGCTCGACGACGTGCTGGTGGCCAAGGACGGCGGCCGCAACCCCGACTACCAGGAAGCCGACGGCCAGCGCGTGATGAAGCAGGCCGAGATCAGCGTGCGCATCGCGCTGGGCCGCGGCCAGGTCAATGACACCGTCTACACCTGCGACTTCTCGCACGAGTACGTGTCGATCAACGCCGACTACCGTTCCTGATCAAGACCCGCCATCCGCCCGGCTGATCCCCGGGCGCGGACCCCCGGCATTGCCTGCCGGATCCGACGGCGCCCGCGAAAGCGACGCGGGACCGATGCCGGGCCCGTCCGTTCGCTCTTCCTGGACCACACCGTGACCGCGACCGAATTCACCACCCTCATCCAGCGCGCCGAGCGCGTGCTGGCACAGCTCGAAGCCTGGCTGCCCCCCGCCCCGCCTGACATCGACTGGAACGCACACGCCTTCCGCTGGCGCAAACGCGGTTCGCGCGGCTGGCTCGACGCCGTGCGCCACGTGGCCCGCATCGAACTCGAAGACCTGCAGCACATCGAGCGCCAGAAAGGCATCATCGACCGCAACACGCGGCAATTCATCGACAAGAAGCCCGCCAATAACGTCCTCATGACCGGCGCCCGCGGCACCGGCAAGAGCTCGCTGGTCAAGGCCATGCTCGCGGCCTACGGCGACCGCGGCCTGCGGCTGATCGAGGTCGACAAGTCCGACCTGGCCGACCTGGCCGACATCGTCGAACTGGTGGCCTCGCGCCCCGAGCGCTTCATCGTGTTCTGCGACGACCTGTCGTTCGAGGAAGGCGAGGCCGGCTACAAGGCGCTCAAGTCCGTGCTGGACGGCTCGGTCGCCGCCGCGGGCGACAACGTGCTGATCTATGCCACCTCCAACCGGCGCCACCTGATGCCGGAATACATGAGCGAGAACCTGCAGGCCAAGCACCAGCCCGACGGCGAGATCCACCCCGGCGAAACCGTCGAAGAGAAGATCTCGCTGTCCGAGCGCTTCGGGCTGTGGCTGTCGTTCTATCCCTTCAAGCAGGACGACTACCTCGACATCGTCTACCACTGGCTGCGCGAGCTGGGCTGCCCGGAAGCGCAGATCGAACCGTCCCGCACCGAGGCGCTGCAATGGACCATCGAGCGCGGCTCGCGCTCGGGCCGTGTCGCCTATCAATTCGCCCGCGACTGGGCTGCCCGCCATGTCTGACAAAATCATCGATGTCGCCGCCGGCCTGATCCTGCGCCCGGACGGCATGCTGCTGCTGGGCCAACGCCCCGAAGGCAAGCCCTGGTCGGGCTGGTGGGAACTGCCCGGCGGCAAGCTCGAACCCGGCGAAACCGTGCTGCAGGCGCTGGCGCGCGAGCTGCAGGAAGAGATCGGCATCCGCGTGACGCAGTCGCGGCCGTGGGTGACCTACGTGCACGCCTATCCGCACACCACGGTGCGGCTGGCGTTCTGCCACGTCACTGCCTGGGAAGGCGAGCCGCGCAGCCTGGAAAACCAGCGCCTGGAGTGGGTCGATCCGGCCAATGCGGCGGCGGTCGGCGACCTGCTGCCGGCCACCCTGCCGCCGCTGCGCTGGCTGCAGCTGCCGACGGCCTATGGCATCAGTTCCATCGGCTCGCGCGCCGGCCTGTCCTCCTTCCTGGGCCGGTTGGACGCGGCGCTGGCGCGCGGCGTCAAGCTGGTGCAGTTGCGCGAACCGCAATGGCCCGACGGCCCGGCCTCGGCCTCGCTGCGCGAGGCCTTGCTGCAGATCGTCAAGCGCTGCCACGCCGCGGGCGCGCGGGTGCTGGTCAACAGCGCCCATCCGGCCGCCTGGTGGCGCGAGGCCGACGGCGTGCACCTGCGCAGCGCCGACGCCGCGCGGCTGACGGCCCGGCCCGACCTGCCGGCGGGCGCGCTGGTGGGCGTCTCGGCGCACGACAACGCCCAGGTGGTGCATGCGCGCGAACTGGGCGCGGATTTCGCCGTGCTCGGCCCGGTGCTGGACACGCCCAGCCACCCGGGCGCGCCGACGCTGGGCTGGGACGGCTTCGTCGCCGGCAACCGCGATGCCGGCATCCCGGTCTTCGCGCTCGGCGGGCAATCCACCCAGACCGTCTCGCAGGCCCTACGCCACGGCGCGCACGGCATCGCCGGCATCCGCGGCCTGATCTGACGCGGGCCTGGATCGCCACCCGCCCACGACCGGCGCGCCGCGCCGGTTTTTTTACGCCCTAGGGAAACTCCCCCCTTGCCGCAAAAGGTGGCGGCGTCCTATCTTGGCGACTGATGTGACCAAGTGGTCACGTTTGAGGGCCGGCGCCACCGTCCTGCCGTCCCGCTTGATTGCTTTTGCTGCACCGTTTCTTTGTCGTCGTTCCCACAACAAGGAAGTCCAGCATGCCCCTGCCTCCCCCTCCCGATGGCCGCTGCGGTCCATTCCCGGCCGACGCCCAGCGTCGCGACTTCATCCTGCGCGGCGCCGCGGGCCTGGCCGGCGCGGCCGGGCTGGCGGCCGGCGGCTGGCCCCTGCGGGCGCTGGCACAGGCGGCCTCGCCACTGACCTTCGCCTTCTGGCCCTGGGGCAGCGAAATCGTGCAACAGGGCGCCGCCCGCTTCACGCAGGAAAGCGGCGTGCCGGTGAACCTGTCGCCCATCCCCGGCGACTACGCCGCGGTGCTGGAAACGCAACTGGCCGCCAAGGCGCCGCTGGACATGTTCTACGCCCAGCGCGGCCAGGCCTCGCGCTGGTACGCGGCCGGCTGGATCCGACCGATCGACGACATGCCCGGCCTGGGCGAGATCCAGAAGCAGATGTTTCCCGGTATCGTCGAGGACGCCAAGGCCACCGACGGCCGCTACCTCGGCCTGACCTATTACAACGGCGGCCCCTACGCGCTGTTCCGCAACGAGAAGATCCTGGGCGCAGCCGGCTACGGCGGCACCGCCAACGCCGCCGACTATCCGCAGGACTGGGCCACGGTCGAAAAGCAGGCGCGCGACATCAAGAAAAAGGGGCTGGCCGAGCATCCGATGCTGATGCCCTGGTACAACGCCTGGACCGGCCTGCCGTGGGCCCTGATTGCGCAATGCTTTGCCGAGGGCGAGCGTTTCGTCGACGGCGAATTGCGCGCCACCTTCGGCCCCGACACCCCACTGACCAAGGTGCTGTCCGACTGGAAGCGCTGGTGGGACGACGAACTGGTGCAGCGCGCCGTGCTGACGTGGTCAGGCACCGAGACCTCCAGTTCCTGGATGAAGGGCCAGCACGCCTTCCACCTGAACATCGATTACTACAGCTTCAACTACAACGATCCGGCCAAGAGCCAGATCGCCGACTATTCCAGCTACAACCCCGTGGTGCCGGGCGCCACCCACGACACCGTGCTGGTGGGGCACGCGCTGCTGTGCATGTCGACGCGCAAGCGCAGCGACGCCGAGCAGGCCGCGCTGTGGGAGCTGGTCAAGTACTTCGGCTACCGCGACCGCGCCGGTCAGTTGACCACGCACAAGAACTGGATCGCCAAGGCCAACCTGGAAGTGCCCTTCCCCGAGCTGTACCGCGACCCCGACAGCCGCGCCGCCATCATGAAATGGATGTATCCGGCGCATCGGGAGCAGGTCTACCAATGGCTGTTCGAGGGCCGCGAAAAGGCCGTGGCCGCCAACATCCTGAAAGCGCCGTGGTACCAGGAGTGGGACACCGGCATGCACGAGATGATCGCGCAGGACATGCTGATCAAGGGCACTCGCACGCCGGCCCAGGTGGCCACTGAACTGCGCGCGCGCTGGGACGGCCTGTACAAGAAGTACGCCAAGATCCTCAAGCGGAGCTGATGACATGGCCAGCGTCTGCCTGCAAGGCATAGAGAAGTCGTACACCCACTTCCAGGCGGTGCGCTCGCTCGACCTGGACATCCGCGACGGCGAATTCGTGGTTTTGCTGGGGCCGTCGGGCTGCGGCAAGACCACCACGCTGAACATGATCGCCGGCCTGGACACGCCCACCGGCGGCCAGATCCGCATTGACGACCGGCGCGTGGACCAGGTGCCGCCGCACCGGCGCAACGTCGCCATGGTGTTCCAGAGCATCGCGCTGTATCCGCACATGACGGTGCGCGAGAACATCGGTTTTCCGCTGCGCATGCAGAAGCTGCCGGCCGCCGAAGTGCGCGCCAAAGTGGACCGGGCGGCCGCGCTGCTGCGGGTCGAATCGATGCTGGACCGCAAGCCCTACCAGTTGTCGGGCGGACAGCGCCAGCGCGTGGCGATCGGCCGCGCGGTGGTGCGCGACCCCGACCTGTTCCTGTTCGACGAGCCGCTGTCCAGCCTGGACGCCAAGCTGCGCACCGACATGCGGGTCGAACTCAAGCGCCTGCACCGCAGCCTGAACGCGACCTTCATCTACGTCACGCATGACCAGGTCGAGGCCATGACGCTGGCGGACCGCATCGCCGTCATGTCGGGCGGCAACCTGCTGCAGTTCGCCGACCCTGACACCATTTACCGCCGCCCCGCCACCATGGAAGTGGCGGACTTCATCGGCAACCCCGGCATGAACTTCCTGCGCGGCACGCTGGAGGCGCACGACGGCGCGCCGGCGCTGCGCAATGCGGGCGGCACCTATCCGCTGCCCGCCGCGCTGGCGGCCGCCGCGCGCCGGCT
>NZ_CADIJV010000038.1 GCF_902859765.1 Achromobacter pulmonis | reverse complement strand
CATGATGTCCAAGCTCCGTTCCCTGATCGTGTGGTCCGTGGTCTTCACGCAGGTCTGGTCGCCGGTGCTGGCGCAGACGCTGCCGATCGCGGTGGACCGAAGCGTGCCGGGTGCCAAGCCCTTCGTGGGCGTCAGCAATGGCGTGCCCGTCATCAACATCGCGCCGCCTTCGGCCGGCGGCGTCTCGAACAACCGCTACACGCAATTCAACGTCGGCCCGTCCGGCGTGGTGCTCAACAACAGCGGCGGCGCCAGCCAGACGCAACTGGCCGGGCAAGTGGCGGGCAACCCGATGTTGGGCAATCGGCATGCGGGCACCATCCTCAACCAGGTGACCGCGCCGAATCCGTCGCAACTGCTCGGCACGCTGGAAGTGGCTGGTAATCGGGCGAACGTCATTGTCGCCAACCCGGCGGGCATTACGTGCAATGGCTGCGGGTTTCTGAACGCGGACCGCGCCACCCTGACCACCGGCACGCCGCGCGTCGGGCCAGATGGGGGCATCGGCTTTGATGTGGCGGGGGGCAGGCTTGGCATCGAAGGTCTAGGCCTGAACGGCATGAACCTGAGCCAGTTGGACCTGATCGCGCGCACGCTGGAGATCAACGCGGGCATCTGGGCGAACCGTCTGAGCGTGACGGCCGGCGCATCGCGGGTCGACTACGGCACGGGCGCCGTATCCGCGCAGGCGGGTGATGACCCTGCACCCGCCGTGGCGCTGGATACGGCCGCGCTGGGCGGCATGTACGCCAACAGCATCCGCCTGATCGGCACCGAGGCCGGCGTGGGGGTGAACATCGGCGGCAATCTTGCCGCGCTGACAGGCGACCTGCAAGTCAATGCCGCCGGCGATGTGCGCATTGCGCCACGCGCCACCGTGCAGGCGGCCGGCGATCTGCGGGTGGAGAGCGGCGGCGATCTGGCCGTGCAGGGCGCGGCGCAGGCGACAGGCGCGGCTGCGCTCGTCGCCACGCGCAACGTGACGATCCCGGGCGCGGTCGGCGCGGGCTCGTCGCTGAGTATCGCGGCGGGCGGCGATGCGGCGGTGGGCGCACAAGGCAGCCTGCGCACCCAGGGCGCCTTGCGCGTGGCCGCAGGCCGGGATCTTTCGCTGTCGGGAGGCCTGCTAACGTCCGGTCAGGACGCGCGCGCGCAATCGGGCCGCAATCTGACGGTGGCCGCTCAGGCGGCAATGCCGCCACCCGCCCGCGGCGGAGCCACCGAAAGCGGCGCTGGCGCGGACGCGGAGGCACGTGCGCAGCCGGGCAAGCCATCCGGCCCAGCCGCGCCCGGCGAGCCGCCCGGCGGCGTATCCACGGTGGACGGCGTGGTGTCCGCGCAAGATGGCGTCACGCTGCAAGCGGGCCGCGACCTGGTGCTGCCGCAACAGGTGCTGGTGTCGGGAACGCTGCTCACCGAGGCAGACGGGCGCGTGGCCTTGGCGGCCGGCACGCAATTGCAGTCGGCCGGCAACGTGACGATACGAGCGGGCCAGGACATGGCCCTGGGCGGAGCGGTCCTGACCGACGCGGCGCTGAGCCTGATCAGTGGCGGCGATCTGGTGCAGGGCGCGGCGGGCAGGCTGCAAGGCAAGCAGGTGCAGGCCAGTGCCGGCCGCGACCTGGCCTTGGGCGGCGCATGGGTGTCCGCAGCCGATGCTCAGGCGCGGGCCAAGCGCGATGTGCGCGTGGACGGAAAACTCAGCGCCGGTGGATCGTTGGATCTGGATGCGGGGCGTCATCTGCGGGTTGGCGCCGACGGGCAAGCAGACGCGTCGGGCCAGGCGCGCATGCACGCGGCCGGCGACCTCTCGCTGGCTGGCCTCGCGCAAAGCAATGCTGGCCTGATCTTGTCATCCGGCCGTGATCTGCAGGTCGATGGCGGCGCGTTGGCCGATGGCGGCTCCGTGTCCATGACCGCGGGCCAGGCGTTGACGCTAGGCGCCGCGAGCCGCGTGCAAGGTTGGGACCTCATCGCGCGCGCGGGCAGCGATGTGGACGCCCGAGGCGAAATGGGCGCACGGGGTGATATCGGGCTCCTGTCCGGCCGCGATCTGCGGCTTTCGGGCAAGAGCGCGGCCTCGGGCAATCTCGGCCTGCAGGCCAGGCGCGACCTGTTCACCGACGCCAATGGGCTTTGGGAGGCGAACGGCGGCGCAACGATCGCGGCCGGGCGCGATGCGGCATGGGCAGGCGCCCTGCGCGCCAATCGCGGCATCGCGCTGGATGCCGCGCGCCGACTGTCCGTCGACGGCCTCGTCACCACGGCCGAAGGCGGGCTGCTGAGCGCGGCGGGAGACGCGTTGTCCATCGGCGTGACGGGCCGCCTGGTTTCCAGGGATCGCATGGGGGTGACGGCGGGCGCGGACCTGGTGATCGATGGCGAACTCAGTTCGTTGGACGAACTGTCTGTGCAGGCGGCGCGCGATGCGCGGGCTGGCGGCAAGCTGCATGCCGCAACCTCGTTGCGCATGGCGGCCGGCGGCGACCTTGCCCTGCTGCGCGGCGCCAGCGCCCGCAGCGATGGCGAATTGGCGCTGCACGGCAGCCAGGATCTGGCGCTGGCCGGCATGGCGGCGGCGGACGGTGGCATGGTCTTGAACGCGGCGCGTGACCTGACGATGGCGGGCGAGGCATTCGCTTTCGGCGGGCGGTTACGCCTGGAGGTCGGCCAGAATGCGCGGTTGGAAGCGGGCAGCCACCTGCAAGGCCTGGGCGTGGACGCACGCGCTGGTGGCGACTTGAGCCAGGATGGCCAACTGGTGTCCTTCGCGGACGTCAATCTGGCTGCCGGCCATGACCTGAGCGCAGACGGCGCAGTCGTTGCCGATGGCAAGCTGGATCTGTCCGCTCAGGGCGACGCGCGGATTGGCGAGGCGGGGCGTCTGCAATCGGCAGGTCTGGCCACGCTGCGCGCGGACGGTGAAGTCGCCGTCGCCGGCGAGCTGCGTGGCGATGGCGGCGCGGCGGTCAATGCGGGCGGCACGCTGAATGTGCAGGGCTTGATCGCGTCGGCGCAAGGTGCGCTGACCATGAATGCCGAACAGGACCTGACGTTGGGCGCGAACGGCAGCGCCTTGGCGAGCGGCCCATTGAAGGCGCAGGCCGGCGGAGCGTTGGCCAGCGCGGGAATGTTGTCATCGCTAGCCGACCTGGCATTGGCGGCAAGCAGGAACCTGACCTTGCAGGGCCAGAGTCTCGCCACCGGCGACGTGCGCCTGAATGCGGGTGGCAGGCTCGTCAGCGCCTCCAGCGCGCAGACGCAGGCCAACGGCGCGTTGAGCGCGAACGGCGATTCGGCGATGCTGGCCGGCCAAGTCGTCGCTGGGGGCGTGGCCAATCTGCGCACGAACGGCGAACTGCTTCTGGACGGTAGCTTGCTGGCACCCGGAAGCGCGCTCTCGCTGGCCAGCGGCGGCGATCTGAAACTGGCCGCATCCAGCGCCATGAAGGCGGGCGGACTGCTGACCGCGCGAGCTGGCGGCGCGTTGCTTGCCGACGGCGCGATACAGGGCGACAGCGACATTCACCTGTCCGCCACGTCGGACGCGGTGCTGAACGGCAACACGGCCGCCAACGGCCTGTTGAACGTCACGGCGGGCAAGGGCCTGGGCGACCTGCGGGTCGGGCAAGACGCGCACCTGCGGGCGGCCACCACGTTGGACATGCGCGCAGGTCGCGACCTGACCGTCGCGGGGACGCTGGCTTCGGTCGCGGATCTGACGCTGGCCGCTGCGCGCGACATACGCGTGGATGGCGTGGCGGCCAGCGACGCGGGTTTGACGTTGACCGGGCGCGACATCACGGTGGGCGATCCGGGCCTGATCCAGGCGGCTGCCACCATGGCTGGCGTGGCCGACCGCTCGATGACGATCGCGGGCCGCGCGGTGGCGGGCCGCACGCAATCGCTGGGCGCGGGCGAGCGCCTGTCGGTCGCGGGCACGGTCGCGGCCTTGCAGGGCGATCTGTCTCTGGCCGCCACGCGCGGCGATGCCATCTTCGGCGCGGCATCGCGCCAACAGGCGGGCGGCTCGCTCATGTTGACGGCGGGCGGCGCATTGCAGATGTCGGGCAGCAGCAGCGCCGGCCAGGATCTGTCCTTGCGCGCCGGCACCGATGCCCTGCTCGATGGCGTGATCGCCACGCGACAAGGCATGCTCGCGGCCACCGCCGCACGCGACCTGCGGATAGCGGCGGGCGGCCGCCTGCAAGCAGGCGCCGGACTGGCCCTGGCGGCCGGCGACGTCCTGACGCATGAGGGTCTCGCCGTTGCGGGCGCACAGGCAGACCTGAGCGCCAATACCGCATTGGGCAATACCGGCTCGGTGCTCGCCGCCGGTGATCTGCGCGTTCGCGTTCCGGGTCTGCTGCACAACGCCGGCCGCCTTGTGGCCGGTGTCGACGCCGATGGCCGCTTGCGCCTGCCAGGCAGCCTTCAGGCCAACGCGGGCACGATCCAGCATCCCGGCGCCAGCCTGGCGGGCAAGGCCATGACGTTGTCCGCCAACGGATTGCAGTTGGAGGGAGGTGTGCTGTCGGCGGCGGGCCAGATGACGCTGGCATCCACGGGCGACATCGACACGGCGGGGGCCGCCCTGCACGCCGGGGCGCTGGATCTGTCGGCGATTCACCTGCGCAACCAGAACGGCAGGCTCACCGCCGAGGGCGAAGCCCGCGTCACACTGAGTGCAAGTCTGGACAACACCCACGGCACGCTCGCCGGCGGCGATCTGACCATCGCCACCCCGGGCGCGGTCGACAACCGCAGTGGCCTGATCCAGGCGGACGGCACGCTGGCGCTGTCAGCCGCAAGCCTGGACAACCGCGCAGCCACCGCGCCGGCCGCGCCGGCTCGTGGCTTGCTGGGCCGGGTGGTCGCCGTCGAGGCTGAAGGCATCAACAATCAGGGCGGCGCGATCAACGCCATCGAAGGCCTGTCGCTCAAGGCCCGTGACATTGACAACACCGCGGGCCGGATCGTCTCGCAAGGCGATGCCAGCATAGCGACCGACGTTCTGCAAAACGGCCAAGGCGAGCTGGCGGCGGGCCGGAACCTGGCGCTCGGCATCAAGGCCTCGCGGACTCTGGGCGCGCTGCGCGCGGGCGGCGATCTGTTGCTGGATTACGCCGGCTCGCTGAACCTGGATAGCGATATCACCGCGGGCCGTGACCTGACACTGAAGCTGGGCGGCGCGCTTGATAACCGGGCGCGCGTCAGTGCCGGACGCGACCTCGGCATCCGCGCCGAGTCGTTCGTGAACCATGAAACGGGCGAATGGATTGCCGGCCGTGGCAACACGATCGATGTCGCCAACGGGCTGGTCAATGACGGCCTGATCGATGGCAAGACCACCCGCATTGCGGCCGGCTTTGTAAATAACCGGGGCCGCATTTACGGCGATCAGGTATCGATCGGCGCCGGCAAACTGATCAACACGGTTGGAACCACGGGCGCGGCGGTGATCGCCTCGCGAGCGGACATGGATCTGGGCGTCGGCTCGCTCGTCAACGAGCAGGGCGCCCTGATCTACTCGGCGGCGGACGTGCGAGTGGGCGGCGCGCTGGACGCGGCGGGAGCCGCCACGGGCCAGGCCGCGCGGGTGCGCAACAGCGCGGCGACGATCGAGGCGGCAGGCCAGGCCAGCATCGCCGCGGCGCTGATCGAGAACTTGAACCCAAGCTATGCGAGCCGCACGGAGCAGGTCTCGTCCGAGCCGAAGTTCTATTTCCGGCAGGTCAATCAGGACCGGCAGGAGTTCGGGCCGTTGATGGACGGCAGCGAGTTCTTCTGGGTGTGCCATGAGTACCGGGGAATCTGCTCGCAGAATCCCGCGCAGGGCGTGGGCAAGCAGAACTGGCTGCTGCTATTGCCACCCAGCGAGAAGTACCCGGCCGCGCGCTATGGGCCACCCTTCGACTATGGCGTGCCGAACTGGTATGGAGACTGGGGCCTGGATCCGACGGCGACCACCTGGCCGATCGCGCCCTCCTACACCCCGGCGGAGCCGGGCTGCGCGGGCATAACCGACGATGACTGCGAGATCTCGCAAGACATCTTCGCGTATGCCCCGGATGCACGGATCTGGTCGGTCTTCGGGGTCACCCCGCCCGACGGCCCGCTGCCGCAATGGGACGAAACCGAACCGGCGGCATGCCGTAACGGCAACTCATCGGTTTGCGAAGCCTATGCCGCGCGCCGCGGCGCGTATGAGCAAGCCTACGCCGACTACAAGGCGCGGCACCTCGAACTGGACGCGCGCATCAAGGAATTCAATCGCGACGTGAACAGCCGCTGGCAACACGCGTTCATGTACTACCGCGTCAATGAGACGGTCGTCGAGACCCGGACGGTGTCGTCCGATCCCGGGCAGATCCTGTCTGGCGCCGCGATGACCTTGACCGGGACGGTCACCAACGACAAGAGCCGCATCGCCGCCGGCGGCGCGCTGTCCGTGGTCGGACCCGCCATCGACAACATCGGCGCCAGCGGCACGCGTACCGTGACGCGCGAAGGCGTCATGACCTTGAGCTTCGAGAAGCAGCGGCACGCGCGCAAATCCACGCGCTGGGAAAGCAGCAGCCCCTACGCCAGCACCTTGGCGGCCGAAGCGATTGACGTGCCGGTCGCCACCGCGACGGGCGGCGCCGCCCTGACGCTGTCGGGCGCCGCGCCGGCCGCGACCCCCATAGGCGCGCCGGAGCCGGTGCAGGTCGTCAGTGTCGATCTGCCGGGCGGCAAGGCCGTCCGCACCGTTTCCCATCCGGCCGGTATTCCCGACAACCAGCTCTTCGTGGTCAACAGGCAGCCGCAGGCGCCCTACCTGGTGGCGACCGACCCGCGCTTCACTGCCGGCCACGCCCACGTCTCCAGCGACTACCTGCTCGATCTGCTGCGGCAGCCCGGCACGCTGCCTGGGGTCTTGGCCGGCGAAACCGCGGGCGGTGGCGATCGCCGCGCCGGCGATCCCGTCCTGGTATCGCCACCCGCGCGCCAGAACGGCGATATGGCAGGCGCGGGGGACGCCTTGCCGGTGGCGCGCCTGGGCGGCTGGGACGACCTGATCCCGCCGGGCGCCAAGTTCCTCACGCCGGCGGGCCAGCCCCGGCGCCTGGGCGACGGATTCCATGAGCAAAAGGTGGTATCCGACCAGATTCTCGCCACCAGCGGCCAGCGCTTCCTGGAGAACTACAGCAATCAGGATGCGCAGTACAAGGCCTTGCTCGCGGCCGGCGCCCGCTTCGCGCAGGCGCACGGCATCAAGCTGGGCGCCAGGCTGACCGAAGCCCAGCAGCAGTTGCTCCTCACCGATCTGGTATGGCTGGTGGAACAGCCCGTGACCCTGGCCGATGGCAGCGTCCAGTCGGTGCTGGTGCCGCAGGTGTATCTCCTGGTCCGGAAAGACGACCTGAAGGGGGACGGCACGTTGATCGCCGGGCGCGACGTCGACATCACCGCCGAGGGCGATTTCGTCAACAGTGGCGCCGTCGCGGCGCGTCAAGCCACCGTGATTCGCGCCGGCAACATCGTCAACCAGGCCGGCGGCACCCTCCAGGCGGGCGGCACCATCGACCTGATCGCGCGCGAAGACCTGACCAATCTGGCATCGCTGATCAAGGGCGACAAGATTGGCCTGAGCGCCGGACGCGACATTGCGCTGACCTCGACTTCGGCGTCCGAACGCGCCAGCAATACCTGGGGCACCTATCTCACGGGCATGGCGCGGATCGACGCGGGCAGCCTGGATGTGCGGGCGGGGCGCGACCTGCGCCTGACCACGGCCCAAATCGCCGCCCGGGACCACGCGCGCCTGCAAGCCGGCCGCGACGTCAACATGGCCACCCTGACCGAGCGCAAGGGCGAGCGCCTCGAGCGCGACCCGCGCAACCGCTACGAACTGAGCACGGGCCGCGAGATCGGCGCGGCGCTTGCCGCCGGCGGCAGCCTGACCCTGGCGGCGGGCCGGGACATCAACGCGCGCGCGGCCGATGTCACCGCGGGCAAGCATCTGGCGGTGCAAGCCGGGCGCGACATCAACGCGACGGCCGGCGTGCGGACGCAGCACTCCTACATCGAGTCCTACAGCAAGCAGCACGGCTTCCTGTCCAGCCGTTCCAATCACATGGTCAACGCCATCACGACCGAGCGGGCGCAGGCCACGACTTTCACGGGCGACACGGCAACGCTGACGGCCGGCCGGGACGTAGTGGTCAGCGGCTCGAATCTGGGCGCGCAGCATGACCTGGCGGTGTCGGGCGCGCGGGATGTGAAGATCGCCGCCGGCGCCAACACCATGGACATCCGCCACTACGAGCAGGACAAGCAGTCCGGCATGGGCGCCATGGGCGGGCTGAGCTACGGCAGCCGCAAGCAAACCGACTCGCTCGATGGCAAGAACGTGTTCCATACCGCGAGCATGGTGGGCAGCGTTGAGGGCGACACGCTGATTCGCGCGAACCGCGCGCTGAACCTGACGGGCAGCAACATCGTGGCGCGCCAGGGCGATGTGGCGCTGATCGGGCGCGGCGTCAATATCGCCGCGGCGATCGACACCACGCGCGACAAGGAATACCACGAGGTCAAGCAGTCCGGCTTCAGCATCAACGCCAGGACACCCGTGATCGATGCGATGCAGACGGCGGGAAAAATGCACCAGGCCGCCGGCAAGACCGACAACAAGGTCATGCAGGGCCTGGCGCTGGCGACCACGGGCATGGCCGCGCTCAATGCCTACGACTCGGTGATGGCGGATCCCAAGAGCGCCGGCGGCGCAAGCCTGAGCATCGACCTGGGCGCCAGCAAGAGCCAGAGCGCCACGGACCGCGCGTCTGCATCGACGGCCGGCTCGACCGTGGCTGCCGGCAGGGATATCACGCTCCTGGCCCGGGGCGCTGGGGCCGCATCGGACATTGCGGTCGCGGGATCGCGCTTGTCGGCGGGCGGCAATGCCTTGCTTGAGGCCGAGGGAAGCATCCTGCTGCGGGCCGCGCAAAACACATACGAGCAGCGCACAAAGAACAAGAGTTCCAGCGCAAGCGTGGGTATCGGCGTGTCGGCTGATAGCGAGAACGGGGCTGGCGTCATGGTCAGCATCGGCGTCAGCGGCGCTCGCGGCCATGCCGATGGCCGGGATGCGAGTTGGGCCTACAGCAACGTGAGCGCTGGCAATGTGCTTGCGCTGCACTCCGGCGGCGACACGTCCTTGATCGGCGCGGCGGCACAGGCCGACCGGATCATGGCGTCGGTAGGCGGTGGCTTGCGCATCGAGACCTTGCAGGATGTCAGCACGTACGCCTCCAAGCAGCAGAGCGCCGGTGTCCAAGCCAAGATCTGCGTTTATGGCTACTGCAAGAGTTCCGTATCCGGCAACGTGGCGCAAGGCCGGATGGACAGCAACTTCAAGTCCGCCAGCGAACAGGCGGGACTGAAGGCCGGTGACGGCGGGTTCCAGTTGGATGTCGCGCGAAACACAACCTTGGTCGGCGCGGTGATATCCAGCAGCGAGCGTGCGGCGCTGGAAGGCCGAAACGCGCTCGCTACCGGCACGCTGGTGGTTCAGGACGTCAAGAACACGGCGCGGTACAAGGCCGATCAGATTGCGCTCAGCGGGGGCTATAGCTGGGGCGGCGACGGCGGGGGCGCACCCAAGAAAGACGACGCAGGCAAAACGGACGTAGGCGCGAACACCAACGGCCAGGCGGCGGGCGGCGCCGACAAGGCGCGGGACCCGGGCGACAAGAGCGGCGCGTCGGCAGGCCTGCCTGCTGTCCTAGGGGCGTCCGGCAATGCCAGCTCGACCACGCAAAGCGCGATCAGCGGCGGCAACGTCGTGATTCGCGATGAGGCCGCGCAGCAGGATCTGACGGGGATGACGGCGACGGAAACGGTCGCGGCCCTGAATCGCGCCACTTCGTCCGATACGTTGAACGCGCTTAAGCCGATCTTCGACAAGGAAAAGATCGAGGCGGGATTCGAGATTGCGTCGGAGGCGCAGAAGCAGGTCGGGCAGTTCCTGGAGACTCGGGCCAGGGAAGCCAAGGCGCTTGAAGATGCGCTGAAGAATGAGCCCGAAGGCCCGCGCCGAGATCAATTAAAGCAAGCTTTTGAGGATGCGAAGACGTGGGGGCCGGGTGGAGAAAGTCGTCGCTGGCTGACTGCGATCTTGGGGGCTGTGAGTGGCAATGTGACCGGCGCGGCGGGTGACGCGGTGACGGCCGTCGCGGTCAATTATCTGCAAGGGTTGGCCGCGTCCGAGGTGAAGAAGATTGTCTCGGCATTGGGCGAAGGTCCAAAGGCGGAGACGGCTCGCGCGGCCATGCACGCGATTGTGGGTTGCGCGGGCGCGGCGGGCAAAGGCGGCGATTGTGGTGCGGGTGCGCTGGGAGCTGGGTTGGGTTCTGTGCTCAACGCGCTACTAGATGAGGGTGGCGAGAAGCACGATCCGGTAGAAAAGGAACAACGCAGCAATCTGGTGCAGTCGTTGGTGGCAGGGATCTCGACGGCAGTGGGCGCCGATGCGGCGGTCGCCACCCATTCGGCGTTGTTGGAGACGGAGAACAACCATCTGACGGTCTTGCAGCACGAGGCGCGAATCCGCGAGTGGATGCAGTGCAAGGACGCTGCTTGCTGGGATGAGGTGAGGGCTCGATACGCCGACCTCAGCAAAAAGCAGCGTGCCGAACTAGTGAATTGTGAAGGCACTGAGTGCACGAAGAATGCGCAGAAGTTGGCAGACCTGGCCGCCAGCTACGACGCGCGAGCGAGCGAGCTGCTGGAGAAAGGCCGACTAGAAGGTAGCCTGAGTGCGGCGGATCGTGAGGAACTGAAGGCCGTCAAGGGCATGAGCCTGCTCATCCTGAGCGACCGTAATGAGGTTTTGCAGCGGGCGATCTTATCGGGCTCGGAAGAGGCGAAGAAAGAAGCGTGGCATAGCATTGCCACAGAAGGTGCGCTTGGCGCCGCTGCGGCAGCGGGAGCTATCCGGTCCAATAAGATATCCGGCAATACGAAAGCGCCAATTGGACAGAAGGAGAAAGGCAGTGCGTTGCCTGCCCCTGAGACCGTAACTGCTTCCAATGGATTGGTTTATAAATCCGGGCCAAAGCACACGCCAGGTCAAACAGCAAGCAGGCCCAACGCGGGATTAGAGCCAAGGAATTCTCTGGACTTGTTTGCCAATTCGGTGCAGGGAAAGAAGGGGCAGCGATTTGCAAAGGATGCGGAAGGGAATATTCATCGATTCTTTGATTCAAATGATGGAACTTGGCACTGGTCTGGCAGTACGGGAGATAAAAGGAATGGTCTAGGAAAAGATTACATTCCAATCGAAATAAGAAGGTTGTTCAATGTTCCTGGAAAGGGGAAGTAAATGATTTTTGGTAATCCCTATGAATTTGCTGTGTTGATTGAATATATCCCGGAATGGAGCACTGAAACCTTTAGGTACGGGTTATTCCATTTCATGCTGGATGGAAAAATGTTTCCGGAAGAGCTGGTTACTTCAACGCTAGGCGTCGATCTTCGTGATTTTTTGGAGGGCAGTGCGTTAGTTTCGCCGCCGGAAAATTGCGAAATCTTCAACATGAGTAAAGAAGAAGCCTTCAATTTAATGTTCGAGTTGGCATATCCGGACTATCATGACGATGTCGAAAATCTGGATGACATTGATAATATATTTCTATATAAGGCGTCAACGGTAAATATTGAAGATTTCAGGAGCAATGTTTTTTGTGTGGCATGCAACGATACTGTTCGAATAATCGGTGCGAAAATGGAGAGACTGCTGCCTGGCTCGGATGACCAAAATTTCTGGGAAAGGATTCCAAATCCCGAGGTGGTTGAGGTGTTTATGAGCGTTGATGCCGTTAAGGAGATTGTGAGGAAAGTCAGGGAATATGATTGGGCAATGCGAAAAAAGGGTTTGAAATTGATTTCTTCAACGATCCCGGGCGGGGCGGATTCTGCCTGATTTTTCTTAAATTAAGGATTTTCGTCCTATTCTGGGTAGGCCGCCTATGTGATCCCATATAGCCCAAGCCGAGTGCAGGGGCGAACGCATCGAGCAGGACACGCGCAACCGCTACGAACTCGTCCGCCAGATCAAGCAATTCAATCGACAAAGCGGGTGGTGTCAGCATCAAGCTCAGCCTGGGCGCCAGCAAGAGCCGCAGCACGACTGATCGCAATGCGTCCACGGCCTTCGGTTCGACGGCGGCCGCCGGGCATAATCTGACGATCATTGCCACGGGCGCGGGCCGGGATTCCGACATCAACCTGACCGGCTCAAACTTGTCCGCGGGCAACAGCGCACTGCTCAAGGCCGAAGACGGCATTCTGCTGCAGGCCGCGCGCAACACCACCGAGCAGAAGACGGTCAGCAAGAGCAGCAACGCCAGCATCGGCATCGGCTACACGACCGGCGGGCAACAGAATGGCTTCATGCTCGAACTGGGCGCGTCGCTCGGCCGTGGCAAGGCGCAAGGCGAGGACGAGAGCTGGACCCACAGCCGCGTCACGGCCGGCAACGTGCTGGCCATCCAGTCGGGCGGCGGCACCACGCTCAAGGGAGCGACGGGCCAGGCGCGTCAGGTCATCGCGTCGGTGGGCGGCGATCTGCTGCTCGAAAGCCTGCAGGACAGCAGCCAGTACGCCTCCAGCAACAAGAGCGCCGGCTTCGGCGTGAGCCTGTGCATCCCGCCCTACTGCGCGGGGTCGAGCAGCGTCTCGGCCAACGCCAGCACGGGCAAACTCAACAGCAACTTCTGGTCGATCACGGAACAGACAGGCTTGCGCGCGGGCGATGGCGGCTTCCAGATCGATGTCCAGAACAACACCAAGCTGATCGGCAGCGTCATCGCCAGCAGCGACCGTGCGATCGCCGGCGGCCTGAACCATCTTGGCACCGGCACGCTGGTCACCGAGGACATCGGCAACCGTGCCAAGTACAGCGGCAGCCAGTCGATAGGCGGGGGATTCGGCTTTGGCGGCGGCAAGGGCGCGGACACCGGGTTGGGGACCAGCAAGGACGGCGACGTGGCCGGCGGCGCGGGCAAGCAGCATGGCTCGTCCATCGCGACGGACGGCAACGGCTTCGGCATGGGCACGCCGGTGGTTGTGGCGGCCCGCGGCAGCGGCGGCTCGACGACGCAGAGCGCCATCAGCGCGGGCGCGATTGTGATCCGCGATGAGGCCGCGCAGCAGGACCTGACGGGGATGACGGCGGTCCAGACGGTTGCAGCGCTGAACCGGGATACGTCGTCGGATACGTTGAATGCGCTCCAGCCGATCTTCGACAAGGAGAAGATCGAGGCGGGGTTCGAGATTGCGTCGGAGGCTCAGAAGCAGGTCGGGCAGTTCCTGGAGACTCGGGCCAGGGAAGCGAAGGCGCTCGAGGAGGCGTTGAAGGGGGCGCCAGCGGGGCCGCGTAAAGACCAATTGCGTAGCCAATACGAAGCAGCGCAGAGATGGGGGCCGGGAGGCAGATACCGTGAAGCGCTGATGGCTGTGAGCTTGGCCACTGGCGCGAACGTGACGGGTAGCGCAAGCGGGTTCGTGCAAGCGGCGACCGTGAATTACTTGCAGAGCTTGAGCGCGACCAAGATCAAGGAAATCGCGCCGTTACTTGGCGGCGAAGGTTCTGCCGGACATGGCGCTGCATGCCTTGCTGGGATGCGCGGGGGCTGCGGCAAAAAGCACTGGATGCGGCGCCGCCGCCACCGGCGCTTCTGCGGGAATCGTCATCAGCCAGCTCATGGAGCAGGTGTCCGGCAAGCCATCAAGCAAGCTCGACCCCGTGGAGCGCGAGGCGCGCATCAACCTGGTGACCAGCGTGCTTGGCGGGCTGACGGCGGCGTTGGACCCGAATGCTGTGGCGGCGGTGAACGACGCAGCGCGGCTGGAGTTGGAGAACAACCTACTTGGATTGCCGTTGTCGGCAATAGGTGCAGGCTCGGCCGGCGGCGCGCTTGGGGGCTTGGGGCAGCGCGACTCCAATGGCGTGGCAAGCGCGAATGCAAACATTGCGCGGCATCTGACTCGAGCGTGGAACTGGCTATTCAAGAAGGACAGCGGACCGGAAGAGGCCAATGGGCCACTGGAGACACCGGCTGTGCCGCCGGGTGGCGATACGCGGTTGCCTGGCTATGCGGAAGATGGGCGGCATGCGCGGGGTACGCCGGGATATGAGGCGGATCAGGGGAGTCTGGGTACGCCGAGCTATGACGCGGATGGGAATGCGTATCTAGGTGGCAGCGTCACGCCGATGCCGGAGCCCCAGGGGCCGCAGATTATTTTGAATGAGGCTCAAAATAGTTCGTCTGCATTGCAAGGTGCGAAGGATCTGTTTTCGTCGAACACGCGAGGAACAGTTCGGAGTGGTAAATCCGTGTTCACGGAATTGCCAAACACGGGGAACGCCGCGATATTCTCAGGCGCAACGGACGCGCAAGTAAAACAGTATTTTATAGACCTTTCCGGTGTCTCGGAGATACCCGTTGCACGGATTATTCCGGGTAGAGGGAGAATTTATGTGGTAAAGACCCCGCAGGGCAACTTCACTCTTCGAGATTTCGGTACTTCATCCGAGTAAACGGGGCGTGCCTGGACTATTGATATTCCGGGTGAGGCCGTCGGCAAGACATATAATCCGGAAATCAAGTTTCTGAGGTAAAAATAATGGAGCATGAGAACGAAATCGTTCGGGATGCATTTGGACTGTGGATTTCGGGATTGTTTAGTGCCGTCTGCGGGTGGAATCCTAGTCGGTCTTTTCTAGAGCAAAAAGAAATTTTCTTTGTGCTTCTAGAAAAATTGCTTCGCGAGGGCGCGGTGATGTTCATCGCCCCAGATGTCGATTGCTATTTCTCAACCTCTAATCCTAGTTCGAGATATACCGTGGAGGATCCGGAAGCTCGATGGAATGCTCCTGTTCACGAAATCATGAGCTATGTACGCGGCAGATGGCCCAAAGAGGCTAAACAAAAAAATGACGTTGAGTTGACATATTATTTTTATGAATTGCCAGGTTTGATATGGGTAAGGGCTGATGGGGGGCTTTTCGCATCTTAAGTCCAAGGAAGGTGCTGAATGCACCTGCATTTCAGCAAGCGTCCTGCTGCAACCTATTGATTTGGTTGGTGTCGATTTTTCTGAAATAAAGAGCAGTAACCCAAGCTTGCCATCAGGAGTTAAGGTGCAAAAAAATTAGTTTAAATCTCCACTCCGGCGGGCTCTTCCTTTTTTATGCAAAAACACAGAAAAGCGATGTTCTCGTTTGGGGGGGGCACGGGGGCGGAAGATGTTAAAGGCAAGAGCTTTCCGTTGGGGACGATCGCGTCAGTGCTCCAAGAATTGCCTGGTGATATTTAGATTATGGCCGTGGCCGGGCGCGAATGGGCGTCGGATCAGCAATCCGAGGCGTATTTAGATCTGGCGTGGCGGAAAGAGCCGCTAGCGCAAACCGGGGAAGTACCATCACGGCAAAAGGCACGGTCATGCTGCCACGGGCGCGGGCTTGAAACTTGACCTCCAAACAACGCAGGCAGCCAATGAAGCTGCTGACGGCCTAAAGGCTACATGGTCAGCTGCCAAGCAATTACGTGACTAAGGGGCAGGCGTATTAGCAGGGCTGGCGGGTAGCGAAGGTGCGTCGGGCCTGGGCGCCGCGCCACCTAGAGTAACGAGGTGGAGGGTGGCGGCAGCAAGGAAGCCGGTAATGCGGTTCCATTGAGCAAGGCGGGGCGTTCCTTGTAATACCGTCCAAAAGGATGGTATTCCAGCTGCTTAGCCATTCGGTGCGATAACGGACCGGAATATCTGAGCGCGGCAATTGTCGAGTGGGCCGGGGCATGGAGCATAAAGCTCGAATACATCCAGCCGGGCAAGTCACAACAGAATGCCTACGTCGAACGGTTCAACAGGACCGTGCGCTACGAATGGCTGTCCCAATATCACTGGGACGATCTGCACCACGTACAGCGCGTCGCCACGCAGTGGATGTGGTCCTACTATCACGAGCGCCCAAATATGGCTCTGAGCGGATTTACCCTAAAACAGCGGTTAGCCATGGCCGCGTAGCGTTCCTACTTCTGGCAATAGCTAAAAATGGGGGATTACCTGCAACCGCCCCTTTTATTGCATGTCATTTAGAAAATTTTCAAAATGAATTGTCAATTTATCAAGATCTCGGTACGCCACGGGCCCAAAGAGCGGATACTCTTTCGAGAAAAACTCATAAACCGTAATGGAATCATTTTCCAGGGCTGTTCTCATCCTAATAACGTTCTCCGGCGCGATCAGCCAATTAGTTCCAGATAAACTCTCTCGAAAATGCGGCTCCAACCCCCATCGTACGTCTCCTTCATAAGTGGAAATCAGTTTCTTCAAAATCTCTATGACTTCTGGCCGTTCGCTTTGAAACCTAAAGGACAAATAAGGAGGAAAACTGGACCTATCTTCTATCTCAGCATGGTCCCTCACCCACACACGAGGATATCTTTGCTGATATTTTCGCCATACCAAAGGCCCAATTTTTTCGATGACATTTAGAAGCGCCCCTTCCCTATCGGATATTTCACTTGAATTCACTGAAGCCCCACTAGATTAGTCGTTATCGAAACGCCTGTCGGATTTATACCTCGCATGTGCATCTCCCAATCCCCCCCCCTTTGGGAATAAGGAGTAGTCGATAGCCTCGGGTCGCACACACATCGTGCGTCAGTGTAAACCTGATGGTAGAAATTATTAAATGTAAGGTCGTTATTTTCTTAGATATTTGATCTGCTCTGAGAAATCCGTACCAGTGAGTAATTGAGAAAGTAGCTTCCAACGCGAGAAGGAAGCGAGATGAAGAAGGCAAGGTACAGCGAAGAGCAGATCGTTCGGATACTACGCGAGGCGGATCGAGATCCTGTGGCCGAAGTGGCCAAGCGGCAAGGCGTGAGCGAGCAGAGCATCTATGGCTGGCGCAAGCGGTTCGGCGACTTTGGCGTGGATGAGGTGCGCCGGCTCAAGGAAGTCGAGTCCGAGAACGCGCGGCTGTGCAAGTTGCTGGTCGAGCGGGATTTGGAGATCGAGGCGATGAAGGAGGTCAATCGCCGAAAGTGATGAGCGTACAGGCTCGGCAAGAGCAGGCCCGCCTGGTCTGCTCGCTGGGAGTTTCTCCGCGGCGGGCCTGTACGCTGTATGAAGCGTCCCGCTCGGGGTTGCGTCACGCGCCGAGCAAGGCGAGCAGGGACGCGCCACTGGTGGCGAGGATGAAGGCACTTTCGGCCCAGTATCCCCGGTATGGTTATCGTCGGATCAGCATATTTCTGGCCCGGGAAGGGTACACGATGAGTATGTCCCGAGCGGGGCGATTGTGGAACGTGGAATTTTAACGGTAAGCTGCGCGACGAATGCCTGAACATGGAATGGTTCCGACACCGGACCGAGGCACGCATCGTGATCGAAGACTGGCGCCAGCATTACAACACCGTCAGGCCGTATTCCAGTCTGGGCTATTTGACACCACAGCGGGCCGCCCAGGTCGCTGCATCAGGATTACTAACCGAAGCTAAATTCCAAATCCCGGTGGTGTGAAAAATCCGAGCAGGTCAATGGCCGCGTAACGTTCCTAATTCTGGTAATCGCCTAAAAGGGGGGGATTACCGGGCGCGCCAATTGTGGCGGCTACTGCTTAGGGTAGTGGGGCGAACGGGGACCGTACAGAATGCCGCCGGGGGTACCGGCGCTGAGCAGCATGTTGTTCGCCATGCCCGCCACACCATAGCTGCGGTCCGAGAGCGTATTGACGACCTGGTCCACCACCGCCTGCACCAGCATGCCGATCAGGCCGCCGCTGCTGTTGCTGGCCTGCACCACCTCTTTGCTGCCATCCCACAGCTTGGCGCCCGTGCGCAGGTCCACCAGCGCGGCCTCGATCGAGACCGTGATCGAGCTGGACAGCACAGCATAGCTCGATCCGTATTTTTTGACGGTCATGTACAGCGCGGCATCCGCGCCGAAGATCTCGCGCAGGCGCGCAGCCGGCAATTCGTGGATTTCATCCGCATTGGTCAGGCCGTTCTGCTTGAAGGTCTCTTCCATGACGGCCACGGGGACAACGTAGTAGCCCGATTCCGCCAACGGCATAGTGGCCTGCGCCAGCACCGCCGCGCTCGCCGCGACATCCACCGAAGTGTTCAGCGGCGGCAGCACCAGGATTGATGCCGGCTGGCTTTCGCGGAAGGCGGCATAGTCCACATTGCGCTGCGGCCCGGCGCAACCCGCCAGCACCGCCACCAGCGCCAATACGACGATACGCATGATCTTGTTCATGTCAGGCTCCCTGCTTGGCGGCTTGTGCATCGGTGGACGTGGGCGCGGGCGCTGTGGACGGTTCGTGCGCGGGCGGCGCGGCCGGCGCGACGCCGTCCGCCGTTTTACTGGCATTGCGCAGCAGGAAATCCATGAACGGCTTGGATTCCGGGAAAGCCGCCTTTTCGCCTTCCAATTGTTCCAGGCCCTTGGCGCCTTCGCCCATCTTCAGGTACAGCATGCCCAGATGCGCGCGAAAGCCCGGCGGCAATTGCGCGTTGGTCGCCCGCACCGTCTCGATGTTCTTTTCCATCGCCAGGCTTTGCGCTGCGTAGTCGGCGCCATCCTCCTTGAGATAGGCGTAGACCGAGGGTTGATACGACTGCCAGCTGTACATGCTCTTGGGTTGCTGCGCGCACGCGCCCAGCAGTGTCGCCAGAGCGGCCACCGCCAAGATGCGGCCCGCGCGCACGCGCGCCTGCGGGCGAGCCTTCGCCAGATTGTTTGACATGGGGAGACCTATCAGGGTTGGGTGGGCTGCCAAGCACCTTGTTCGATGCCTTCGACCAGCCGATCGACGGCCTCGCGGATCGCCAGGTCCAGCACCTTGCCGTTCAGCGTGGAGTCGTAGCCGGCGGTGCCGCCAAAGCCGATCACCTCGCGGTTGGACAGGCTGTATTCGCCCGCGCCCGACGCCGAATAGACCACTTCGGAGGTCGTCACGTCGACCACATTGAGGTCGACCTTGGCGTAGGCCACCTGCTCCTTGCCGCGGCCGAGGATGCCGAACAGTTGCTGGTCGCCCGTCACCTTGCGGCCGAACGCCGTCACGTCGCCCGTGATGACGTACCGTGCTCCCTTGATCTGGCTGGCCTTCTTGTTGAACGCCGCTTCCTGGGCGATTTCCGACAGGTTGTCGCGGTCCATCACCTGGAACCGGCCGCTGCGCTGCAGGTGGCTGACCAGGATGGTCTTGGCCTGGCCGCCGAGGCGATCCACGCCGTCGGAGAACACGCCGCGCAGATAGTTGGTGCGGTTATCGAACTTGCCTACCGAAATCGGGCTGCGCACGCCCTGGTAGGGCTTGCTGGCGGCCGCGACTGCCGGCACCGCAACCGACTGGGAACGTTCCGTGGCGCAACCGGCAAGTATCAACGACAAGAGCGTTGCCGCACCGACTCGTATTTTGCTTTTCATCATGACCTATTCCAAGTGATCACAGCTTCGCCGAAGTCAATCAACTTTTTTAGCTTCGTGAGTGCTCCACGACAATAGGAACATTCCGAAAATTATCGCTAGCTGGGTACTACCTTGGATCGGTGGCACAAACTCTAGATTCATGCCGCAGGCGGCTGAAGCCTGGATCGGCGCGACTGCAATGGCGTGTCGAGCGCGGATGAAAACATTGCGCGGCATCTGACTCGAGCTTGGAACAGGCTATTCGAGAAGGACAGCGGACCGGAAGAGGCCAATGGGCCGCTGGAGACACCGGCTGTGCCGCCGGGCCCCTAGCCAAGCAACTCCAGCTCCTCACTCACTCGCCCGTCTGAAAACTCACCCGCCCCGGCCGCCCCGGCAGATTCAACGTCGCCGTCGCCGGCGGCGTCGTCGCCACGACCTGCCCGGCGCGCAGCACCATCAGGCGCGTGGCGCGCAGGCGCAGCGCTTCGACCGGGTCGCGGGCCTGCAGCAGCACCATGTCGGCGCGCTTGCCCACTTCCAGCCCGGTCTCGTCCAGGCCAAGAATCTTCGCCGGCGTGGCCGTGACGGCCTGGAAACAGGCGCGCATCGCATCCTGGCCGGTCATCTGCGCCACGTGCAGGCCCATGTGCGCCACTTCCAGCATGTCGCCTGAACCCAGGCTGTACCAGGGGTCCATCACGCAGTCGTGGCCGAACGCCACCGGCACGCCGGCGGCCAGCAGCTCGGGCACGCGCGTCATGCCGCGGCGCTTCGGATAGGTGTCGTGGCGGCCCTGCAGCGTGATGTTGATGAGCGGGTTGGCGATGGCGGACACGCCGGCCTCGCGCATCAGCGGGATCAGCTTGGACACGTAGTAGTTGTCCATCGAATGCATCGAGGTCAGGTGCGAACCCGTGACACGGCCTTGCAGGCCCAGGCGCTGCGTGTGATAGGCCAGCGTCTCGATATGGCGCGACAGCGGGTCGTCGCTTTCGTCGCAGTGCATGTCGACGCGCAGGCCGCGCTCGGCGGCCAGTTCGCACAGGATGCGCACGGATTCGGCGCCGTCCTGCATGGTGCGCTCGAAGTGCGGGATGCCGCCGACCACGTCCACGCCCATGTCCAGCGCGCGCTTCAGGTTGTCCAGCGCGCCCGGCGCGCGCAGCACGCCGTCCTGCGGGAAGGCGACCAGTTGCAGGTCCAGGTATGGCTTGACCTGCTCGCGCACGTGCAGCAGCGCTTCCACGGCCAGCAGGCGCGGGTCGCATACGTCGACGTGCGAGCGGATCGCCAGCAGGCCGCGCGCCACCGCCCAGTCGCAATAGGCCAGCGCGCGTTCGACCAGCGCTTCCTGCGTCAGCAGCGGCTTCAGTTCGCCCCACAGCGCGATGCCTTCGAGCAGCGTGCCCGACTGGTTCACGCGCGGCAGGCCGAATGACAGCGTCGAGTCCATGTGGAAGTGGGCGTCGACGAACGGCGAAGTCACCAACTGGCCGGCGGCGTCGATGGTCTGCGCGGCCTCGGCCTTTAGCGCCGGTTCGAGCGCAACGATGCGGCCCTGGCTCACGCCGATGTCGATGTGCTGGCGGCCGTCGGGCAGCGTGCAGTGCTTGAGGATCAGATCGAGCATAGTCAAACCTTGTGGATTACCGTTCGCCCTTGCGGTAGGGCTTCATCAGGGCCTGCGGGTAGGCGGCGCGGCGCGCCATCACCACCAGGGCCAGGATGGACAGAATATAGGGCAGCATCAGGTAGACCTGATAGGGCAGCTCGGGCAGGCCCGGCAACGCCGCCCCGCCCTGCTGCAGCCGCAGCTGCAGCGCGTCGAAGAAGGCGAAGATCAACGCGCCCAGCAGCGCCTTGCCGGGCCGCCACGAGGCGAACACCACCAGCGCCACGCAGACCCAGCCGCGGCCGTTGACCATGTTGAAGAAGAAGGCATTGAAGGCCGCCAGTGTCAGGAAGCTGCCGGCCACGCCCATCAGTGCCGAGCCGGCGACGATGGCGCCCATGCGCAGTTTGGTTACCGACAGGCCCTGGCCCTCGGCCGCCGCGGGGTTCTCGCCCACCATGCGGATCGCCAGGCCGACCGGCGTGCGGTTCAGCACCCAGGCCAGGATCGGCACCGCGGCCAGCGCCAGCAGCGTCATCGGCGTCTGCCCGGCCAGCACCGGGCCGATCAGCGGAATGCCGTCCAGGAATTTCATTTCGGCGAACGGCGTGATGGTGGGCGGCGTGTTCACGCTGGGGAAGGTGACGCGGTAGGCGAAGTAGCTCAGGCTGGTGGCCAGCAGCGTCACGCCCAGGCCCGAGACGTGCTGCGACAGGCCCAGTGGCACCGTCAGCACCGCGTGCAGCAAGCCGAACACCGCGCCCGCCAGCGCGGCCGCCAGCACGCCCACGTACAGCGGCGCGCCCAGGTATACCACCAGCCAGCCGGTGAAGGCGCCGGCGGCCATGATGCCTTCGATGCCCAGGTTCAGCACGCCGGCGCGCTCGCACAGCAGCACGCCCAGCGTGCCCAGGATCAGCGGCGTCGCCAGCCGCAACACCGCGACCCAGAAGGCCGCGGAACTCAACAGGTCCATCCATTCCATGGCGTGCTCCTCAAGCCCGGTTGCGGCGCAGGCGGTACTGCGCGAACAGCGTCGCGACCAGCATGGCGAGCAACGATGTGGCGACGATGACGTCGGCGATGTAGTTCGGCACCGCGATGGCGCGGCTCATGCTGTCCGCGCCCACCAGCATGCCGGCCACGAAGACGCTGGCCAGGATCACGCCGAGCGGATGCAGGCCCGCCAGCATGGCCACCACCACGCCGGTGTAGCCGTAGCCCGGCGACATGTCGAGCGTGACGTAGCTGGTGCGCCCGGCCACCTCGATGGCGCCGGCCAGCCCGGCCAGCGCGCCCGACAGCATGGCGGTGCCCAGCATCACGCGGTTCACCGGCAGGCCCAGAAAGCGCGAGGCGTGGGCGTTGGCGCCGACCGCGCGCATCTGGAAACCGAACACCGTATAGCGGTTCAGCAGCCACAGGCCCAGCGCCAGGCCGGCGGCCCACAGCAGGCCGGTGTGGGCGCGGGTGCGTTCGATCAGCTTGCCCAGTTCCAGGTCGGGATTGAGCGCCACCGATTGCGGCCAGCCCATGGCCATCGGGTCTTTCATGGGGCCGTCCAGCATCATCGACACGAATAGCAGCACGATGAAGTTGCCCAGCAGCGTGGTCACCACTTCGTCCACGCCCAGGCGCGTCTTGAGCAGGGCCGGGATCAGCAGCAGCAAGGCGCCGGCCAGCGCCGCCGCCAGCATCATGCCGCCGAACAGCACCGGCACGGGCAGGTCGAAGCCGGTGCCGTCATGCAGGCCGCCCACCGCCACCGCCGCCAGTGCGCCCAAGTACAGTTGGCCCTCGGCGCCGATGTTGTAGAAGCGCGCGCGAAAGGCCACGGCACAGGCCAGCCCGGTCAGCATCAGCGGCGTGGCGCGGGTCAGGGTTTCGGACAGCGCGAATTTGGAGCCGAACGCGCCTTCGAACAGCAGCGCGTAGGTGCGGCCCACCGGCGCGCCGGCCCAGGCCACCAGCAGCGTGCACACCGCCAGCGTAAAGAGGATGGCCGCGATCGGGGCCAGCGCCAGCGCGGCGCGGCTGGGCTCGGGGCGGCGTTCCAGGATCAGTTTCATTCGAGAAATGCTCAGTAGAGGGGGCACGATGTCAGGCGCGCGTGCCCGTCATGGCCAGGCCGACGCTGGCGGGCGTCCATTGCGCGACCGGCTTGTCGGCGACCAGCTTGCCGCCGCACAGCACGGCGATGCGGTCGGCCAGCGCGAAGATCTCCTCCAGGTCTTCCGACACCAGCAGGATGCCGGCGCCGCGGCGGCGCGCGGCCAGCAACTGTTCGCGCACGTAGGCGACCGCGCCGATATCCAGGCCCCAGGTGGGCTGGTCGGCGACGATGAAGCGCGGTTCGCGCGCCAGGGTGCGGCCCAGGATCAGCTTCTGCATGTTGCCGCCGGACAGGCTGCGGGTGCGCACGTCGAGCGAGGCGGCGCGCACGTCGAACTGCTTGGCCAGCGCCGCCGCGTAGGCGCGGCCGGCCTTGGCGCGGATCAGCCCGAAGCGCGAGAAGCGCGGGTCCTTCAGGTCTTCGACGATGGCGTTTTCCCACAGGGGGCTGTCGCCGATCATGCCTTCTCCGTGGCGGTCTTCGGGGATGCGGCCCACGTGCGCGGCGGTCCAGCCGGCCGGCGTGGTGGGCGCGGCCGCGTGTTCCGGCCCCAGGCGGATGGCGCCGTCGGACGGTTGCCGCAGGCCGGTCAGCACCGACACCAGCGCCTGCTGGCCGTTGCCGGCGACGCCGGCGATGGCGACGATTTCGTGCTTGTGCACCACCAGGTCCAGGTTGTCCAGGCGAGGCGCGCCGCCGCGTGGGTCGCGCACGGTGACCTGGGACAGCGTGACCACGGGGGCGGCCTGGCCGGCCGCCGCCATGGCCTCGGCGTGCGGCATGGCGACCTTGCGGCCCACCATCAGCTCGGCCAGTTCGGCCGGCGTGGTGGCGGCGGTGTCGCGCTCGGCCACCAGCTTGCCCTGGCGCAGCACCGCGACGCGGCGCGACACGGCCATGACTTCGTCCAGCTTGTGCGAAATGAAGATGACGGCCAGGCCCTCGTCGACGAAGCCGCGCAGCGTGGCGAACAGGTCCTGCACTTCCTGTGGCGTCAGGACGGCGGTGGGTTCGTCCAGGATCAGCACCTTGGCGCCACGGTACAGCGCCTTGAGGATTTCCACGCGCTGCTTCTCGCCGACCGACAGGCTGCCGACGCGCGCGTCCGGGTCCACCCCCAGGCCGAAGCGCTGGCCCAGCTCGACCAGCCGGCGGCGCGCCGGGCCGCGGCCCGAGGCCAGCTTCCACAGCGATTCGGTGCCGACCATGATGTTGTCCAGCACGGTCAGGTTGTCGGCCAGCGTGAAGTGCTGGTGCACCATGCCCACGCCCGCCGCCAGCGCGGCGTCGGGCCGGCCAGGAGGCAGCGGCTGGCCGAAGACTTCGATACTGCCGGCGTCGGCCATATAGTGGCCGAACAGGATCGACACCAGGGTCGATTTGCCGGCGCCGTTCTCGCCCAGCAGGGCCAGCACTTCGCCTTGCGCCAGCGTCAGCGAGACATCGTCATTGGCCGTCAGGCTGCCGAAGCGTTTGGTGATCCCTGCCAGCCGCAGGGCGAGAGGCGCTTGGTTCATCGTGCCGAGGACTTGGGTTCTTTGTCGTTGACCTGCACGCTGAAGCTGCCGTCCAGGATGGCCTTCTGCTTGGCCTGCACCTTGGCGATCAGGTCGGCGGGGATCTTGTTTTCGAAGGTGCCCAGCGGCGCCAGCGACGAACCCTTGTACTTCATCAGCGAGTACTGGCCGAAGTCGGCGGCCTTGAAGGTGCCGGCCTTGACCTGCTTGAGCGCCTCGTCGATGGTTGGCTCCATGCTCCACAGGGCCGAGGCCACTACGGTTTCGGGGTACTGCGGCTGGGTGTCGATGACGTTGCCGATGGCCAGTTTGCCGCGTTCCTTGGCGGCGTCCGACACGCCGAAGCGTTCGGCGTACAGGACGTCAGCGCCCTTGTCGATCATGGCGAAGGCGGCTTCCTTGGCCTTCGGGGGATCGAACCACGAGCCGATGAAGGTCACGGTGAATTCGGCCTTGGGATTGATTTCCTTGGCGCCCGCGATGAAGGCCTGCATCAAGCGGTTCACTTCGGGGATGGGGTAGCCGCCCACCAGGCCGATCTTGCCGGTCTTGCTCATGCCGCCGGCGATCATGCCGGTCAGGTAGGCCGGTTCCTGGATGTAGTTGTCGAACACCGAAAAGTTGGGCTGCTGCGGCTTGCCGGACGAACCCATCAGGAAGGCGGTCTGCGGGTAGTCCTTGGCCACCTTGCGGGCGGCGGCTTCCACCGCGAAGGCCTCGCCCACCACCAGCTTGTTGCCCTGCTCGGCGTACTGGCGCATGACGCGCTCGTAGTCGGCGTTGGTGACGTTTTCCGAGAACGTGTATTCGATTTCACCCCGGTCGCGCGCGGCGGTCAGCGCCTTGTGGATGCGCGATACCCATTGCTGTTCGACCGGCACCGTGTAGATGGCGGCGACCTTGGTCTTGGCGGGCGCCTGGGCCTGGGCGCCGGCCGACAGCAGCAGCGCGCCGGCGGCGGCGGCGGCCAGCTTCAGCAGGCCACGGCGGGCAATGCCGCCGGCGGCCGGGAGGGAAAGGGATTTCATGCGCAAGTCTCCTTCGCGGGGATGGAAAGGGAATGAGAGGGATGGCCGCGATGTCCGGGCGTCGCGGTGCGGCACGCGTGGGCGGGCGGGAACGAAGGCGTGGGATCGGTCATCGGATGGGGGGGCGCCGGGGCGGCGCGCCCCGTCCGAATGGCGGGTTCGCGGCCTGTCCTGGCCAAGCAAGTTGTATGCCATGGGGTGTCCCCGCGACAAGTCGGGGGAATCCGGATGGCCGGGCGCGATTATAGGCACCCTGGCGGGCAAGCGTGGCACCAGCACGGTGCGCACCGTTGCGGTGCGTGGACACTTTTGCGTATGGGACATAGGGTTGCGGTGCGCCGCCGGCCGCCGCCGTCTGTCCGGGCCGTGGGCATCCTGGCGGCGCCGGCCCGCGCCTGGTTTTGCCACGGGGGCATAATCGCTCCATCGGCCCGCGCCTTTGACGGGCCAGGGAGACAGGCATGAAGTTGTTGTTCTTGGGCGCCGGCGGAACCGGCGGCTATTTCGGCGGCCGCGCCGCCCAGGCGGGCGCGGACGTAACCTTCCTGGTGCGCGAGGCCCGCGCCGCGCGCCTGCGCCAGCAGGGACTGCGCATCGAAAGCCCGTTCGGCGACGCCACGCTGCAACCGCAACTGGTCACCGCCGACACGCTCAAAGGCTTCTACGACGTGGTGGTGCTCAGTTGCAAGGCCTATGACCTGCCAAGCGCCATCGACGCCATCCGCCCCGCCGTCGGCCCGGACACCGCGGTGCTACCCATCATGAACGGCGTGCTTCAGTACGACGTGCTGGACCGCGAATTCGAACCGCACCGCGTGCTGGGCGGCCTGTGCCAGATCAACGCCACGCTCGGCTCCGAAGGCCAGGTGGTGCACCTGGGCAAGCACGCCAGTATCGTCTTCGGCGAACGCGCCGGCCCGGCCCGCAGCGCCCGTTGCGAAGCGCTGGCCGAGGCCCTGGCCGGCGGCGAGTACGTCAGCCGCCTGAGCGAAGACATCTACCAGGACATCTGGGAAAAATACGTGTTCCTGACGACGCTGGCCGCCGCCACCTGCCTGATGCGCGGCACGGTCGGCCAGATCGCGTCCACCGACGACGGCGCCGACATCATGCGCGGCCTGCTGCGCGAATCGCAGGCGGTGGCCGCCGCCAGCGGCCACGCGGTCCGGCCCGAGGCCGACGCGAATGCGCTCAAGATCCTGACCGACCCGTCCCAGCCCATGACCGCCTCGATGTTCCGCGATCTGCGCCAGGGTTTGCCGGTCGAGGCCGACCACATCGTCGGCGACATGGTGCGGCGCGCGCGCATGCTGGGGGTGGACGCCACCACCCTGCGCACCGCCTACGCCCACCTGCAGGTCTACCAGGCGCAACGCGCCGCGGCCTGATGCCGTGACCGGAACCCATTGGTGCATGGATTGCAAAAAACTCTTCCGTGTCCGTGGGTTCCTGGATCCGATCCGGCCGAATAGTATGGCTTTGCCTGTGCTCCGGACCGCACAGCGCCGCGCGTCGCGGCCACCGTCCGGAGCCCACCTTCCAGGAGCAAGACCATGAAAATCGCATTGATCGGAATCACGGGCCGTGTCGGCTCGCGCGTGGCGGACGAACTGCTCAAGCGCGGCCACCAGGTCACGGGCATCGCCCGCAACCCGGGCGACGTCAATCCCCAGCCCGGCCTGACCGTCCAGCAGGGCGATGCCACCGACCCGCAGGCGCTCACACCGCTGCTCAAGGGCCATGATGCCGTCATCAGCGCCTCGCGCTTTGTCTCGACCGACGCCAAGCCGTTGCTGGCCGCCGTCAAGGACGCCGGCGTGCCGCGCCTGCTGGTGGTCGGTGGCGCGGGCAGCCTGGAAGTCGCGCCCGGCAAGATGCTGATCGACACCCCGGAATTTCCTGACGCCTACAAGCCCGAGGCCCGTGCCGGCGTGGTGTTCCTGGACACGCTGCGCCAGGAAAGCGTGCTGAACTGGACCTTCCTGTCGCCGTCGGCGCTGTTCGAGCCGGGCGAGCGCACCGGCGCCTTCCGCCTGGGCGACGACAGCCTGCTGGCCGATGCCGACGGCAAGAGCTGGATTTCGATGGAAGACTACGCCATCGCCCTGGCCGACGAGATCGAAGCGCCCAAGCACTCGCGCCGCCGCTTCACCGTCGGCTACTGAGCCGGTCCGCGTCGCTTTGCGGCGCAGGGCCGGCACGGCCCGCCCGCGCGGCGGGCGGCCGTGTCATTCTCAGGCGAAAGCCGTGGTCGCGGCAGGGGCGAATCGGCCGGTTTTGTTTGTAAACTGGCAAACCGCCAGCCGGCGGCCCTACCCTGAGTCGTTCGCATGAGCATGAAGTTGAAATCATTGGTCTTTTGCCTGTTGCTGGCCGCCAGCTGTGTGGCGCCGGCCCAGGCGGCCGCGCCGCAGTCCAACAAGGACATCGTGATGGCCTTCTTCCGCATGATGTTCCAGGACCGCGAGATCGACGAGGCGGCACGCCTGTACCTCGGCAAGCCCTACATCCAGCACAATCCCTACATGCGCGATGGCGTCGAGCCGATGCTGGACTTCTTTCCCCGGTACTTCGAACAGCACCCGCAGGCCAGCGTCGACATCAAGCGCGTCATCGCCGAGGGCGACCTGGTGATGATCCACAACTTGTGGAAGGAATCGCCGGAAGACCGCGGCCAGGCCGTGGTCGACATCTTCCGCGTCGAGAACGGCAAGATCGTCGAGCACTGGGACGTGAGCCAGGAAATCCCCGACAACCCCGCCAACCAGAACGGCATGTTCTGAGCCGCCCGCCCATGTCCGCCATCGAACCCGTCGACCTGCCCCGCGCCTACCTGCTGCTGAACCATGGCCCCACCGTGCTGGTCACCAGCGCCCACGGCGCCGAGCGCAACGTCATGGCCGCGGCCTGGGCCATGCCGTTGGATTTCAACCCACCCAAGATGCTGGTGGTGGTGGACAAGAACACCTACACCCGCGCCCTGATCGAGGCCTCCGGCGAATTCGCGCTGTGCATCCCGTCGCGCGCGCAGGCCCAGGCCACCCTGCAGGTCGGCTCGCATTCGGGCCGCGACGAAGACAAGTTCCAGGCCAGCGGCCTGACCACCTTCCCCGCCAGCAAGATCGGCGCGCCGCTGATCGAAGGCTGCCTCGGCTGGCTCGAATGCAAGGTGGTGCCCGAGCCGCACAACCAGCAGGCCTACGACCTGTTCATCGGCGAAGTGGTGGCGGCCTGGGCCGCGCCCGACGTGTTCTCCGGCAACCGCTGGCACTTCAACGACGACGCGCGCCGCTCGGTGCATTACGTCGCCGGCGGTTCGTTCTTCGCCACCGGCGAAGCGTTTGCCGTCTCCGACCCGGAGTAAGCCCATGCGCCGTGTCTACCTCGCCGGCTTCGACGTGTTCCTGCCCGACGCGGTGGCGCACGGCGAACGACTCAAGGCGCTGGCGGCCGCGCATGGCTTCGAAGGCCTCTACCCGCTGGACAACGCGCCGCCGGCCGGCCTGTCCGGCGTGGCGCTGGCGCAATGGATCTACCAGGCCAACGTGGCGATGATCCGGCGCGCCGACCTGGTGATGGCCAACCTCAACACATTCCGTGGCGCCGAACCCGACTCGGGCACGGCCTTCGAGGTCGGCTACGCCATCGCCCTGGGCAAGCCGGTGTGGGGCTATACGTCGCAGGCCGGCAGCGTGCGCGAGCAGGTCGCCGTGGGCGTGGCCGCCGACGATGCGGCGCGCGCGGTGGACGCGCAAGGCTTCACCGTCGAGGACTTCGGCTTGAACCTGAACCTGATGCTGGCGTGCAGCGCCCGCATCGTGGTGGGCGATGCCGCCGACTGCCTGGCGCGCATGGCGCGCGGCTAGCGCGCCGTCTTGCGGGTGCGGGCGGGCCGGGCCGTGGCGCGGGCCGGCGCCATGCCCAGATATCCCATCACCGCGTCCACCACCGCCTGTTCCAGCTGCCCGGCGCTGAATCCGGCCGGCGGCTCCAGCGCGGCCGCGTGCACCATGGATTCCATGATGCGCAGCACCACGTAGGTGGCCAGCTCGCGGTCGGGCTGCGCGATCTCGGCGCGATGCAGTTCCAGCAGGTGGCGCATGCGCCGGTGGATGTCCTGGTCGGCGCGGCTGTGGTCGCGCGGCGGGTCGAACAACGGGAATTCCCGCTCCAGCACGCGGTGCAACGCCGGCTCCAGCAGGTGCGCGCGCAGCGAGGCGGCGACGATGGCCGCGACCCGCTCGCGCAGCGTGGCCGCGGGGTTGCCGTCCAGCACCTGGTCGATCAGCGCCAGCATCTGCTGGTCGTGGCGGTCGTGCAGCGCCGCGATCAGCGCGTTCTTGTTGGGGAAGTACTGGTACAGCGAGCCGATGCTGACGCCGGCGGTCTCGGCGATCCGGTTGGTGTTGGTGCCGGCGTAGCCGTGCTCGGCCAGAACGCGAGCTGTCGCCTGCAAAATGGCGTCCACGGTTTGCTGTGAACGCTGCTGGCGCGGCGATTTACGGGGCTGCGGAATGGATGTCATGGGCGGCGGGGAAAGCGAGTTTCAAACCTGAGTACGGGCTCATAAAATTTCGATACGCAATGCAATTGCGTCGAGCACCGGCGGATTATGCCATCGCTGATTACAGCGAGCCGGCCGCTCGGCGCCGCTTTTCCCCCTCTTCAAGGAATCCTCATGTCGAGTGCATCGAAGGCCGCGGCGCTGCCCGCGGCCGGCGGGGCCGCGCGCCCCGTATTCATGCAGATATTGCCCCTGGCGCTGGCGGTGTTCGTTGGCTTCTTTATGGTTGGCCTGCCAATGCCGGTGCTGCCGCTCTACGTCGATGGCGTGCTGGCGCAGGGCGCGCTGGTGGTGGGTATCGTGGCCGGCCTGCAATTTGCCTCGGCGCTGCTGTCGCGTGCCTACGCCGGCGCGCTGGCCGACCGTCGCGGCGCCCGGCGCGCCGTGGTCAGCGGCTTTTTGCTGGGCTCGGTCGCCGGCCTGCTCTACCTGCTGGCCGACGACCTGGCGCGGCAGCAACCGCGCGCGGCGCTGGCCGCGCTGATGGCGGGCCGCGCCATCATGGGCTGCGCCGAGAGCCTGATTGTCACCGGCGCGCTCAGCTGGGGCGTGGGCCGCGTCGGGCCGCAGCACGCTGGCCGGGTCATGGCCTGGATCGGCGTGGCGATCTACGCCGCCTTCGGGCTGGGCGCGCCCGCCGGCATGCAGCTGTACGGCGCGGCCGGTTTTGGCGGCATTGCCTGGGCCACGGTGTTTATCCCCGTGGTGGCGTTGGCGCTGGTGCTGCCGCAACGCGGCGCGCCCGCGGCCGGCGGTGTGCGCACGCCGTTCTACCGGGTGCTGGGCCTGGTGGTGCTGCCCGGCCTGGGCCTGGCGTTGACCAGCGTCGGCTTTGGCGTCATCACCGCTTTCATCAGCCTGTTGTTCGCCGAGCGCGGCTGGAATGGCGCGGCCTGGATGTTCAGCCTGTTCGGGGTGGGCTTCATCGTGGCGCGGCTGTTCTTCGCGGGCCTGCCGGACAAGCTGGGCGGGGCGCGCGTGGCGCTGGTGTGCGTGCTGATCGAGGCGGCCGGCCAATGGCTGATCTGGATGGGCCCGACGCCGGCATGGGCGTTCGGCGGCGCGCTGTTGAGCGGCGCGGGCTACTCGCTGGCGTTCCCGGCGTTCGGCGTGGAAGCGGTGCGGCGCGTGCCGTCGGCCAGCCGGGGCGCGGCAATGGGGGCGTATGTGGCGTTCCTGGATGTGGCGCTGGGCATCGCCAGCCCCGTTGCCGGCTGGTTGGCGGGCATGCAGGGCTATGGCGCGGTCTATGCGCTGGGCGGCGGGTGCGCGCTGGGCGCGATGCTGGTGGCGATGGCGCTGCGTGGCCGCGCCGCCGCCGCATAGGCTGCGCCCAGCGCAGGGCCGCCGCGTGGGGCGATCTGATTGACGGTTACGGCGCCCGCCGCGGCGGGCGCCGTTTGCGTTCAGACGGTGGCGGCCATTTCCAGCACTTCGTCGTCCACCGGCGCTGCCTGGCCGTCGCGCAGCTGCTGCAGGTGGTCGGCCAGTTCGGCGATGGTCAGGGCGACCAGGCCATGTTGGGCGGCATAACGTTCGAGCGCGGCGCCGCGCATCATGGTGCCGTCGGCGTTCATCAGTTCGCACAACACGCCGGCCGGACGCAGGCCGGCCAGGGTGGCCAGGTCGACCGAGCCTTCGGTGTGGCCGCGGCGGGTCAGTACGCCGCCGGCCTGGGCCCGCAGCGGGAAGACGTGGCCGGGGCTGACGATGTCGTCGGCCTGGGCGGTGGGCGCGATGGCGGCGCGGATGGTGGTGACGCGGTCCACGGCCGACACGCCGGTGCTGACGCCTTCGCGCGCCTCGATCGAGACGGTGAAAGCGGTGGCGAAGCGGCTTTGGTTGCGCTGGACCATGGGGGCCAGGTCCAGGCGGTCGAGCACTTCGCCGGGCAGGCACAGGCAGACGATGCCGCTGCCGTCGCGGATCAGCTGGGCCATGACGGGCACGGTCAGCTTGTCGGCGGCGACGATGAGGTCGGCCTCGTTTTCACGGTCGAAGTCATCCATGAGGATGACGGGACGGCCCAGGCGCAGGTGATGCAGGGCGCGTTGCAGGCGCACGGCGAAGGGCTGGGCGGCCAGGCTGGGGGACTGCGGGGTAAGGGTAACGTTGGACATTGAAACGCTCTCGCGAAAAAGTGGGCGAAAAACGTTTCAGGGCTCATCGACAGCCGAACGCAAACCGTCTGCCCAGGCGTTTGGCGCCCGGACAGGGGGTCATGTGACGGCACATCTTCTCTCATCCGGACTGTGACCGTCGGCCCTGGCATCTCACCAGATCTGCTGACCCCGGTGTCCGTGATGGACGCCGGGCGCTCGCGGGCTCGCCAAATTGCTTGGCATACCGCCGGTGGGGAATTTCGCCCCGCCCTGAAGACGTACTGCTTGTTTGTCGTGTTAACGACATCGGGGATTTTACGCCTGTCTTGGGAATGGGGCGGAATATGCTTATTCGGGGTGGGGGTTTGTTGGCGTCTGGGTGGGGTTCTTGGGACGCCGGGGGGAGCGGGGCTAGGGGGGCTGGATATCGGGTGTCGGGCGAGCGCAGCCAGCGTGGCTGCGCGGTTGGCGCCCTCGCCGCTCGATTACCTCGCGGCTTCGGTTTGCGCTTCAGCCTTTTTCTTTTTCTTCTTCTCCGGCAGGGCCAGCATGGTGCCGCGGCACGGCGGGGTGCCGCAGAGGCATTTGTAGCCTTCTTTCAGGGCCTTGGTGATGCGGCCGTCCAGGACCAGGCCGTAGTCGTACGACAGTTCGGTGCCGCGCGGGATGTCTTGCAGGGCGACGATGTAGACGCGCTTGCCGTGCTTGCCTTCCTGGGCTTCGCAGTTGGGCTCGCAGGAATGGTTGATCCAGCGGGCGTCATTGCCGTTGTCGCCGCCGTCGATGACGCGGCCGGAGCTCAGGGCGAAGAAGAAAGTGTGGAAGGGATCGTCGGGGTTGGTGGGGTGGCGGCGATCGGCTTCCTTGGCGCTGATGCGGGCGCCGCCGTATTCGATGATGCGGGTGCCCGCGGGAATCTTGCGGGCGGCGAAGACGCCGTTGCCGTGCAGCTTGGAGCGGCGCACGACGTACCAGGGCTTGATGGGGGTGTCTTCGGTGGTCATTGATTGGCGGCAGTGGGGCGGTGAGACGAAACAGAATTATATCGGCGCGCTCATGACACGATGACAGGCGTATAGTGAGCGCCGCCTTGTTTTTTTCCGTACCCGCACCATGATTGTCCGTCCGCGGCCTTCCGCGCTGGCTCTGTTCTTTGTCTTGCGCGGTTCGATCATCCCGCGCATCTTCAGCCGCATCCTGGTGATCACCGTATTGTCGTGCGTGGTGGTGTGGATGTATCACCGGCACGGGTTCTCGCCCGCGCATCTGTCGGCGGTGCCGTTTTCCCTTTTCGGGCTGGCGCTGTCGGTGTTCATGGGGTTTCGCAACAACGTCTGCTATGACCGCTGGTGGGAAGCGCGCAAGCAATGGGGCGACCTGATCGTGCAGGCGCGCAGCCTGGCGCGCGAAAGCGCGGTGCTGCTGGCGGCCAGTACCGCCAATCCGGTGCAGGAGCGGCTGGTGCGGCGCTGCATCGGCTTCGGTTATGCGCTGGCGGCGCGGCTGCGCGACCAGGACATGCTGGCGGCGGTGCAGCCGTGGGTACAGCCGGACGAGCTGGAGACACTGGCTGGCAACCGCAACGTGCCTGACGCGTTGCTGCTGGCGATCAACCGCGACCTGGCGGCCTGCCTGCGGCGCGGCGAACTGACCGACATCCTGTACCAGGCGCTGACCCAGCGGGTGGCGCAATGCGCGGCGATCCAGGCGGCCTGCGAACGCATCAAGTACACGCCGACGCCCTTCGCCTATTCGCTGCTGCTGCATCGCACCGCCTGGCTGTTCTGCCTGCTGCTGCCGTTCGGGCTGGTGGGCACGCTGGAATACATGATGCCAGTGGCGGTCACCATCATCGCCTACACCTTCTTCGGGCTGGACGCGCTGGGCGACGAACTGGAAGATCCGTTCGGCCTGGAGGAAAACGACCTGCCGCTGTCGGCGCTGGCGCGGGTGATCGAGATTGACCTGCTGGACGGGCTGGGCGTGCGGCCGCTGCCCGAACCGGCGCAGCCGGTCGATTGCGTGCTGCGCTGACATCGCCGCGGCCGTCGCGTATTCACGGACGCGGGATGCGTTGCCTGGGCCGGCCCTGCCTGCTGCCCGCTCAGCCCGCCGGCCCGTTCAGCGGCAGCATGGTTTCCTTCAGGCGCCGCAGCACGAAACAGGATTTGCTGTGGCGGATGCCGGGGATGCGGTACAGCTGCTCGCGCAGCAGCCGCTCGTAGTCGCGGGTGTCGCGCACGGCGATGCGGATGTAGTAGTCGTAGTCACCCGACACCAGGAAGGCTTCCAGCACTTCCGGGATCTGCGCCAGCGCGCGCCCGAATTCATAAAGCGTTTCCTCGCTGTGGCTTTCCAGGGTCACGTGGACGATGACCGTGTCCATGAAGCCCAGGCTGGCCGGGTCGATGTCGACCGTGTAGCCGCGGATGACGCCGGCCGCCTCCATGCGCTTGATCCGGTTCCAGCAGGGCGTGGACGACAGGCCGACCGCCGCGCCGATGTCGTTGAGGCTGGCGCGGGCGTTCTCCTGCAGCACGCGCAGAATCGCCAAATCAAACTTGTCCAGGTTCATTTTCTTTGTTTCCTCCTATCCAAAGATAAATTTACTGCGTTTGCCGGCAATTTGCGGAAAAGAAGATAAATATTCTCCCGGATTCCCAATAAGATGGATAGCATGAACGATCGCCTGCACCCCTCCGCCGTCGCCGCGCTTGCCGCGCCTGAAACTCCCCCCGCGAATGGGGCCAGGATTCTGCTGGAAACGCTGATTGCGCACGGCGTGGACACCGTGTTCGGCTATCCCGGCGGCGCCGTGCTGCCGCTGTACGACGCACTCTATGCCGAGCCGCGCCTGCGCCATGTGCTGGTGCGCCATGAACAGGCCGCGGTGCATGCCGCCGAGGGCTACGCCCGCACTACCGGCCGCACCGGCGTGGTGTTCGTGACTTCCGGGCCGGGCATGGCCAACACCACCTCGGGCCTGCTGGACGCCATGTGCGATTCGATCCCGGTGCTGTGCATCAGCGGTCAGGTCGCCACCAGCGCCATCGGCACCGACGCCTTCCAGGAATGCGATGCCATCGGCATTTCGCGCTCCGTGACCAAGTGGAACACCCAGGTGCGTGCGGTGGACGATGTCGCCAGCGTCACCGCCCGCGCCTTCGAACTGACGCGCCAGGGCCGCCCCGGCCCGGTGCTGCTGGACTTTCCCAAGGACGTGCAACTGGCGGTGCCACGTGACGCCGACGACGATGCGCCTTATGCGCCCTCGCAGCAACGTCTGGCGGCGCTGCGCGCGCGGCGCCAGTCGGGCAAGTTGGCGCCCAAGCTGCCGCAGTCGGCGGTGCGCCGCGCCGCCGCGCTGATCGCGCAGGCCAAGCGCCCCATCTTCTACGGCGGCGGCGGCCTGGTGAACGCCGGCCCCGAGGCCTGCGCCGCCTTCACCGAGCTGGTGCGCGCCACCGGCGCGCCCTGCACCCTGACGCTGATGGGCCTGGGGGCGTTCCCCGCCTCCGATCCGCAGTTCGTCGGCATGCTGGGCATGCACGGCACGGTCGAGGCCAACCTGGCCATGCACAACGCCGACCTGGTGGTGTGCATCGGCGCCCGTTTCGACGACCGCATCACCGGCAAGCTGTCCGAGTTCTGCCCGCATGCGCGCAAGATCCACATCGACATCGACCCGGCTTCCATCAACAAGGTGGTGCGGGTGGACGTGGCCCTGGTGGGCGACTGCCTGCCGCTGGTGCGCGCCCTGCACGCCGAACTGGGCGGGCCGCTCGACGCGGCGCGGCTGGCGCCGTGGTGGGCGCGGGTGCAGGCCTGGCGCGCGCAGGACTGCCTGGGCTACACCCCGGCGGCCGACGCCATCCTGCCGCAGCACCTGATGTCGCGCCTGAACGCGGCGCTGGCCGGGCGCGACGCCATCGTCTCGACCGACGTCGGCCAGCACCAGATGTGGGCGGCGCAGTACCTGCGCTTCGACCAGCCGTACCGCTGGCTCACCTCGGGTGGCGCCGGCACCATGGGCTACGGCGTGCCCGCCGCCATCGGCGCGCAGGTCGCGCATCCGGACAAGACCGTGGTGTGCGTCAGCGGCGATGCCTCGGTGCTGATGAACATCCAGGAACTGTCCACCGCCATGCAGCACCAGACGCCGGTCAAGGTCGTGCTGTGCAACAACGGCTACATGGGCATGGTGCGCCAGTGGCAGGAACTGATCCACGGCGGCCGCTACAGCCACAGCTACAACGCCTCGCTGCCCGACTTCGTAGCGCTGGCGCGGGCCTTTGGCTGGGGCGCGGCGCGGGTCGAGGACCCGGCGCAACTGGATGTGGCGCTGGCCGAATGCCTGGCGCACGACGGCCCCTACTTCCTCGATGTGGCAGTGACGGCGCAGGAGAACTGCTTTCCCATGATGCCGGCCGGCCATGGCCATCACAAGATGATGCTGGCCGAGGGCGTCTGGTACCAGGACGAGACGACCTGATCGCCCGCTAGAACTGGATCGACAGGCCGCCGTCCACCACCAGCACGTGGCCGTTCACATACGAGGCCGCCTTGGACGCCAGGAACACCGCCGCGCCGGCGATCTCTTCCGGGTCGCCCCAGCGCCCGGTGGGGTTGCGCGCCGCGATGCGCGGTCCGACAGCCGGGTCGGCCACCATGCCGGCATTGGTCTCGGTGGCGAAGGTGCCCGGCGCGATCGCGTTGCTGGTGATGCCGCGCCCGCCGAATTCCGCCGCCAGCGCCCGCACCATGCCGGTCAGCCCCTGCTTGGCGGCCGGATAGACCGCGTCGCCGGCGCGCGCCAGTTCCCCCACCACCGAGGTGATGGCGATCAGCCGGCCGCCGCCCTGGCGCACCATGCGTTCGGTGGCGTGCTTGGCCAGCAGGATGCCGGCCACCATGTCGGTGTCGATCAGTTCGCGGATCTCGGCGGCGCTGGTGGCGGCCAGCGTCTTGCGGTTGCGCGCGCCGACGTTGTTCACCAGGATGTCCAGGCGGCCGTGCTCGGCGTCGATGCGCGCGAACGCCCGCGCCATGGCCGCGTCGTCGCTGACGTCGAAGGCCAGCGCGTGCGCGTCCAGGCCGTCGCCCCGCAGCGCGGCGGCGGCGCTGGCGGCGGCCGGTTCGTTGCGGCCGTTGATCAGCACGCGCGCGCCGCTGCCGGCCAGCGCGCGGGCGATACAGAAGCCCAGCCCGCGGGCCGAGCCGGTCACCAGCGCGACCTGGCCGCTCAGGTCGAAGTTGCGCAGGTAGGGCAAGGAAGTCGTCATGGTCGGGCTCGGTTCATTCGCGGAATTCGGGCGCCCAGTGCAGCAGCCGCCGTTCCAGCCAAGTCACGCAGTACACCAGCGCGATGCCGACGATGGACAGCAGCGTGACCGCGGCGAACATGTCGGTGGCGTTCAGTGTAGCCAGCGCGGTGATCATCAGGTAGCCCATGCCGGTGGTGGAACCGACGAACTCGGCCAGCACCACGCCGATCAGCGCGAAGCTGATGGCGTTGGGCAGCGCGGCGAAGGTCCAGGCCGCCGCGGTCGGGATACGCACGCGCCACAGGATCTGGCGCGGCGAGCCGCCCAGCGTGCGGCAGAAGTCGACCAGCTCGCGCTCGACGCTGCGCCCGCCCTTGTAGGTGTTGAAGAACACCAGGAAGAACACCACGAACCACGAGGTCACGACTTTCGAGGCCAGCCCCAGGCCGAAGAACATGGTGATGAGCGGCACGAAAGCGATGCGCGGCATCGAGTTGAAGGCCACGATGAACGGGTTGAACACGTCCGCCAGGAAGCGGCTGCGGCTCAGGGTCATGCCCACCAGGAAGCCGCTGCCCACGCCCACCAGCAGCCCGATCAGCGTGGCCTGCAACGTCAGCCACAGATGCGGCCAGACCGAGCGCGGTCCGGGCTGCAGCCATTCCCACAGCCGCACCGCCACGCGCGAAGGCTGGCTGATGAAGAACGGATCGAACAGCGTGTTCTGCGTGAACCACGGGATGCGCGTCAGCGTTTCCCAGGCGCCCAGGATGAGGGCCAGGATCAGGACCTGCCACAGCGTGA
This sequence comes from Achromobacter pulmonis, assembly GCF_902859765.1. GTDB lineage: Bacteria > Pseudomonadota > Gammaproteobacteria > Burkholderiales > Burkholderiaceae_B > Achromobacter > Achromobacter pulmonis. The sequence goes on along the minus strand of NZ_CADIJV010000038.1, from coordinate 5,750 downwards.
TGCGTACGCGCCGCAAGGCGCTGGCGCGGCGGTCCAGCCGCAACTGATCCTGCAGGCTATCGGTGAATTCGGGAGCGGTCATGGCGGAATCAGGCGGCGGCGCGGAACTGCTGGCCCAGCACGCTCCAGAGGCTTTGCACATGGGCAACGAACTGCGGCGTTTCGCGCAGGGTGAAGACGTCGCGCGGATGCGGGATGGCGATGCGCTCGTCCAGCAGTACGCGGCTGGGCGGGCCGGACAGCACCACCACGCGGTCCGACAGCAGGATGGCCTCGTCCAGGTCGTGCGTGACCAGCACCACGGTCTGGCCCAGCTTGCGCCAGATCTCCATCAGCTCGCGGTGCAGGTGGGTCTTGGTGTGCGTGTCCAGCGCGCCGAATGGCTCGTCCAGCAGCAGGATGCGCGGCTCCACCGCCAGGCTCATCAGCAGCGCCACGCGCCGCCGCATGCCGCCCGACAGTTGGTGCGGAAAGGCGTCGGCGAAGGCCGTCAGGTGGCCCAGTTCCAGCAGCTCGGCCACGCGGCTGGCGATGCGCGCGGCCGGCACGCCCTGGAACTTCAGGCCCAGCGCCACGTTCTTTTTCACGCTGAACCAGGGCAGCAGCGTGTCCTTCTGAAAGATGTAGCCCAGCGCCGGCGGCACCTGGCCGTCGACCACCTGGCCGTCCACCACGATGCGGCCAGTGGTGGGCGGCAGGAAGCCGGCGATCATGTTCAGCAGCGTGCTCTTGCCGCAGCCCGAGGGGCCGACGATGGACACGAACTCGCCCGCCGCGATCTCCAGGCTGACCTCGCCCACCGCGTGGGTGGTGCCCTGGCGCGTCTGGTAGGCCTTGCCTACCCGGTCCAGCGTGATCATCAAAGGCCCCGGGCGCGGCGCACGAAGCCCATGTCGACGCACTTGGCGTAGGGCACGGTCTTGATCTCGTCGTTCGAGAACTGGCGGCCGTCGCCCATGATCGCGGTCATGCGATCGTAGGCGTCCTGGGTGATGAGGTTGTCCTTCAGGAACACCGTGTCCTTGTACACCCCGAGCGTCTTCTCGATGGCGGCGCGCGGGAAGGCGTTCAGATAATCGTCGTAGATCGTGTCGGCGATCTCGGCGGCGCTATGGGCCGTGATGAAATCCTGCGCCCGCACCAGCCCGGTGACGAAGGCCTGCACCGTCTCGGGCCGCTTCTGGATAGTGTCCTGCAGTGTCAGCGCGGCGATGCCCGGCACGTCGCCGCCCATGAACTCGTTCCACGAGGCTTCGGTGGTGGCGTCGAAGATCGGCACGCCCCAGCCTTCCTGTTTGGCTTGTTCCATCATCGACATGGTGGCCATGCTGGCGGCCACCGAGCCGGTCTTGAGCGCGCCCAGCATGGTGGCCAGGTCGCCCAGGGGGCGGATGTCGACCTTGTCGGCCACGCCGGCCTTCTGCATCAGGTACAGCGCCATCAGCCAGGTGCTGGACTGCGGCTGGGTCGCGCCCACGCGCTTGCCGGCCAGGTCCTTGAGCGACGTGATCTTGCCGCTGTCGAAGTCCTCGCGCCGCACGATGACGTTGGCGTAGGTCAGCTTGCGGTCGAAGCCGAACACCAGCGTGGCCGGCTTGCCAGCCAGCGTCAGGGCCGGCGCGGCGGTGGCGGCGGTGGCGCCGAAGGCGATCTGGCCGGCCGCCAGCAGCTGGTTGGTGCGCGGGCCGCTTTGCGAATTCAGGTACTCGACCTCCAGGCCGGCTTCGCCGAAATAGCCCTTCTTGAGCGCCACGTAGCCGGCCGCGAAAAACGGATCGATGCTGCCCTGCCCGTAGACCACGCGGCCCAGCTTGGGCTGGGCGAAGGCGACACGGCCGCCGATCAAGGTCACGCCGGCCAGCGCCCCGGTGGCGGCCAGCACGCGGCGGCGGGTGGTGAAGTGGGGGCTGGTGCTCATGTCGTCCTCGGTCTTGATCGGGTTGTGATTGTTTGGCGTCAACAATACCGCAGCGGCGCTTGCCGTCCAACAATGGAAAACGCCCGGTTGCCCGGGCGTTCTCGTCGTGCCACGCCAGTGTAGACCGTGGCGGCTCAGGCCGCGGTCTTCTTGGGCGCGGCTTTCTTCACGGCCTTCTTGGCGGTGGTCTTGGTTGCCGCTTTGGTCGCCGTCTTGGTGGCCGTTTTCGTTGCGGTCTTTTTCACCGCGGCTTTCTTGGCCGGCGCTTTCTTGGCCGCCGTCTTGGTCGCGCTGGCGGCGGTCTTGGCGGGGGCGCGGCCACGGCCGGGCTTCTCGGGACGCGGCTCGAACTCGAAGCCGATCTTGCCGTCGGGCTGGCGCACCAGGAAGGCCTTGAACTTGCGGTTGGTGCGGCTGGAGACAAAGCCGTCGAGCAGGTCGGTGCGGCCGTCGGTCAGCAGCTTTTCCATCTGCTCGCGCGAGATTTCCTGCTGCAGGATGACCTTGCCGGAGCGGAAGTCGCAACTCTTCTCAGGGCCGACCGACTTCTCGCAGACATAGCTCATGCCGTGCTCGAACACGCGCGACTGGCACTTGGGGCAGTTGCCCACCGGCGTGTGGCCGGAGAAGTCCACCGCCTCGTTGTCGTCCTCGTCGTTCTGGCCGAAGTCGAATTCCAGCTTGTACTCGTCGCTGATGCGCAGGATGGCGGCGAACGGCCGGCCCATCTTGCTGATGAAACCCTGCAGCGGGCCGATCTCGCGCTTGGCCAGCAGTTCCTCGACTTCCGGCAGCTCGAAGGTGCGTCCGCCCGGGTGCTTGCCGATCGAGAAGTCGCAGTGGGTGCAGGCAAAGCGGCGGTAGTTCTCCTTGACCACCGCGCCGCACTTGGGGCACGGCGTCTGCAGCGTGGCGTAGTCGCCGGGCACCGTGTCGCGCTCGTATTCCTTGGCGCGCTTGACGATCACCTGCGTCATCTGGGCGATCTCGCGCATGAAGGCCTGGCGGTCCAGCGCGCCCTGCTCGATCTGCTTGAGCTTGTGTTCCCATTCGCCGGTCAGTTCGGGCGAGGTCAGTTCCGACACGTCCAGGCCCGACAGCAGCGTCATCAGCTGGCGCGCCTTGGCGGTCGGCACCAGGTCGCGGCCCTCGCGGCGCAGGTACAGCTCGTTGAGCAGGCCTTCGATAATGGCCGCGCGCGTGGCTGGCGTGCCCAGGCCGCGCTCGGACATGGCCTCGCGCAGTTCCTCGTCGTCCACCAGCTTGCCGGCGCCTTCCATGGCCGACAGCAGCGTGCCTTCGTTAAAGCGCGCCGGCGGCTTGGTGGTCAGGCCCACGGCTTCGACGTCCTCGGTGCGCACGGTCTCGCCGTCGCCCACCGGCACCAGGTTGGCGTCCTCGCCCTGGGCTTCCTTGCCGTACACGGCCAGCCAGCCCGGGTTGACCAGCACCTTGCCGTCGGTGCGGAAGCGATGCCCCTGCACTTCGGTCATGCGGGTGGTGACGCGATATTCGGCGGCCGGGAAGAACACCGCCAGGAAGCGCTTGAGCACCAGGTCGTAGAGCTTGGCCTCGGCCTCGCTCAGGTCGTGCGGGATCTGCAGCGTCGGGATGATCGCAAAGTGATCCGACACCTTCTTGTTGTCGAAGATGCGGCGGTTCGGCTTGACCCATTGCTGGCTGACCACGGTGCCGGCATGGCGCGACAGCCCGCCGACGGCGTTCGAGCCGCCCTGGGCCAGCGCGCGCATGGTTTCCTGCACCGTGCCGATGTAGTCCTCGGGCAGATAGCGCGAATCGGTACGCGGATAGGTCAGCGCCTTGTGACGTTCGTACAGGGTCTGGGCCAGCGCCAGGGTGGTCTTGGCCGAGAAGCCAAAGCGGCCGTTGGCCTCGCGTTGCAGCGAGGTCAGGTCGTACAGGGCCGGCGACATCTGGGTCGACGGCTTGGATTCCTCGGTGACGCTGCCCGGCTGTTCGCGGCAGGCGGCCACCACGCTCTGGGCGGCGGCCTGCGACCACAGGCGCGATTCGCGCTTCTCGGGGTCGCGCTCGTCCTTTTTGAAGTCCGGATCGATCCAGCGGCCCTCGTACAGGCCGGCGGCCGCCACGAAGGTGGCGCGCACTTCCCAGTAGTCGCGCGGCACGAAGCGGCGGATGCGTTCCTCGCGCTCGGCCACGATGGCCAGCGTGGGCGTCTGCACCCGGCCCACCGGCGTCTTGAAGAAGCCGCCGTCCTTGCTGTTGAAGGCGGTCATGGCGCGCGTGCCATTGATGCCCACCAGCCAGTCGGCCTCGGCGCGCGAACGGGCGGCGGCCTCCAGCGGCTTGAGCTGGGCGTCGTCGCGCAGATTGGCGAAGGCCTCGCGGATGGCGGCCTGCGTCATGGATTGCAGCCACAGGCGCTGGATCGGCTTTTTCACCCCGGCGTACTGGATGATGTAGCGGAAGATCAGCTCGCCCTCGCGTCCCGCGTCACAGGCGTTGATGATGGCATCGACGTCCTTGCGCTTGGCCAGCCGCACCAGCAGCTTGAGGCGCTCGGCCGATTTCTTGTCGGTCGGGCCCAGTTCGAATTCAGGCGGAATTACGGGCAGGTGCGTGAAGCTCCACTTCCCCTTGACCGGATCGTTGGGCGCGACCAAGCTAAGCAAATGGCCGATGCTCGACGCCAGCACGTAACGTTCGCTTTCAAAATAGTCGCCCTCGCGCGCGAAGCCTCCCAAGGCGCGTGATATATCAAGGGCCACCGAGGGCTTCTCGGCAATAATCAGCGTTTTATTCATGTGTATCCAGTGGCGGCAGACCCGCCGTAGTAGCGCGGATAATAAGATCGGAGTTTCGCGATATGCAAGTCGGCATTGAACGGCAAGTGGGATCGGAACTTCACGCATGGCGCCAATTCCTGGCACGCAGCACCCTTTGGCTGGGGGTGCTGCTGCTCGGCAGCGCCGCCATTTGCTGGGTCGCCGCGAACTGGCAGGACATGACCAAAGTGCAGCGCTTTGCCGGCGCGCAGGGCTTGCTGGCCCTGTGCGCGCTGGCCGCGGCGTGGGCCGGGTTGCGCCTGCGCGGCACCCCCGGCGTACGCCGCAGCATCCCCGGCGCGCTGCTGGCCCTGGCCGGCATCCTGCTGGGCGCGCTGCTCGCGTTATTAGGTCAAACTTACCAGACTGGCGCCGATACCTGGGAATTGTTCGCCTGGTGGGCGCTTCTGCTGCTGCCCTGGGCGCTGGCCGCGGCCAGCCAGGCGGTCTGGCTGCTGTGGGCGCTGGTGACCAACGTCGCCCTGGTCCTGTGGCTGGGTGAGCACGCCCTCAGTTGGTGGCTGATCCTCGGCGGCCCCGAGGTCGCCAGCCTGATCGTGGCCGCCTGGAACCTGCTGCTGTTGCTGGGCTGGGAACTGGCCGCGCACCGCTGGCGCGCCAGCACCTTGGTCGGACCGCGGGTCCTGGCGGCGCTGGTGATCAGCGCGCTGGTGACGGCACTGGTGTTCGGCCCGATGGTGACGGTGCTGGTGATCGGCAACGGCATGGCGGGCGGCCTGGGTTCCATCAACGGCCTGGCCTGGATCGCGGTGACGCTGGGCCTGGGTTTCTATTACCAGCGCGGCCGCCGCGACTTGGTCATCCTGGCCATGCTGGTGGCTGGCGTCATCTGCGTGTCGCTGCGCATCGTTGGCGAATGGCTGCTGCGACTGGAGCCCGGCGTCTGGGCGGCCCTGCCCCTGGCGGCGCTGCTGATGGCCGAAGGCGTATGGGCCGCGCGCTGGCTGCGTGGGCTGGCCCAGCCGGCGCGGGCCGCCGCCGCTGCCGCGCCCGCCGATGCCGAG
>NZ_CADIJV010000037.1 GCF_902859765.1 Achromobacter pulmonis | reverse complement strand
GGTGGCGCTCGCCGCCAGCGCCGCGCCCGGGCAGGGCGCTGGCCAGGACGCCCTCGCGCTGGCCGGCCTGGCCAAGCGCTTCGGCAGCCTCAAGGTGCTGGAAGGCATCGACTTGCGCGCGCGCGGCGGCGAGCTGCTGGGCCTGATCGGCCCCAACGGCGCCGGCAAGACCACGCTGATGCGCTGCATCGCCGACGGCGCCGAGCGCAGCGACGGCACGGTGGAACTGTGCGGCCAGCCCATCAAGCGCGAAGGGCCCGAGCACTGCGTGCGCCACGGCCTGGGCCGCAAGTTCCAGAACGCCAACATCTTCGACACCCTGACCGTGGCCGAAAGCCTGCGCCTGGCCACCACGCTGCGCGAGCGCCCGTCGTGGCGCCGCCGCTCGCCGCGCCTGGCGCTGCCGGGCTACGCGCTGGAGGTGCTGCGCATGACCGGCCTGGACCAGCAGCTGGACCGCGTCGCGCGCGACCTGTCGCACGGCCAGCAACAGGCGCTGGAGCTGGCCATGGTGCTGGCGCTGGAGCCGCGCGTGGTGCTGCTGGACGAACCCACCGCCGGCCTGAGCAAGGACGAGCGCGCCCGCATCGGCCAGGTGCTGTCGGCGCTGGCCCACACCCACGGCCTGTGCTGCCTGCTGGTCGAGCACGATCTGGACTTCGTGGCCGAGGTGGCCACCCGCATCATCGTGCTGCACCAGGGCCGCATCGTCATGGACGGCAGTTTCCGCGAGGTGACCGAATCGGAATTGGTGCGCACCATCTACGCCGGCAGCGCGCCGGCCGGGCAGGGCGCCCAGGCCGACCCCCCCGGCGACAATCCGCCCGACCCCCAACCCGCCCCGCCACAAGGAGCCCCAGCATGAGCCAAGCCGCCCCGGCCTTGCGCCTGGACCGCGTCGCCAGCGGCTACAAAGGCGCCGTGGTGCTGAACGATATCTCGCTGTCGGTGGCCGGCGGCGCCTGCGTGGCGCTGCTGGGCAAGAACGGCATGGGCAAGAGCACGCTGCTCAAGACGGTCATGGGCTACTTGCCCAAGCTGCGCGGCACGGTCAGCCTGGGCGGCGTCGACGCCACCCGGCTGCGCCCGCACGAGGTCGCGCGCCATGGCGTGGCCTACGCCGCGCAGGAACAGCCGCTGTTTCCCGACCTGAACATCCGCGACAACCTGCGTCTGGGCCTGGCCAACGACCGCCTGTTCGACGAGCGCTTCGGCGAAATCGCCGACCTGTTCCCCGTGTTCGCCAGCCGCCTGCGGCAGCACGCCGGCACCTTGTCCGGCGGCGAGCAGAAAATGCTGCTGGTGGCGCGCGGCCTGATGCAGCGGCCGGCCTTGCTGCTGCTGGACGAAATCACCGAAGGCCTGCAACCCTCGGTCATCGAGCGGCTCGGCCGCGCCCTGAACTGGGAACGCGAGCGGCGCGGCACGTCCATGTTCATCGTCGAGCAGAACGTGGCCTTCGCCCTGGATGTGGCCGACCGCTACCTGGTGCTCAAGCAGGGCGCCATCGTCGATCAGGGCGAGGCTGGCGCGCCCGGGGCCGCCGGCCATATCATGGACCACCTGAAAGTATGAACCCCGTATGAGCCCCGTTTCGGGTTCGAGCAGAAGGATGCTTCTATGACCCTCCGCACTGACACGGACGCCGCCGCGCCGGGATGGCGCATCGGCGTGTTGTACTCGCGTAGCGGCGTGACCGGCACCACCGAATCGCAGCATTTCTTCGGCACCGTGCTGGCGGTCGAGGAAATCAACGCCCTCGGCGGGGTGCTGGGCCGGCCGCTGGAGCCGGTGTTGTACGACCCGCGCAGCGACGCCGAGGAATACCGCCGCCTGGCCGCGCGGCTATTGCTGGACGACGAGGTCAACGTGATCTTCGGCGGTTGCACCTCGCACTGCCGCAAGGCCATGCTGCCGGTGATCGAACGCAACAACGCACTGTTGTGGTACGCCTCGGTCTACGAAGGCTTCGAATACTCGCCCAACATCATCTACACCGGCGCCGCGCCCAACCAGGGCAGCATGCAACTGGCCGCCTACCTGATCCAGCACTGCGGCAAGCGCATCTTCCTGGTCGGCGCCGACTACATCTACCCGCGCGAAACCAACCGCATCATGCGCGACACCGTCGAGGAACACGGTGGCGAAATTCTCGACGAAACCTACCTGCCGCTGGGCTGCGATGACAGCGACATCGTCGAGGTGGTGCGCGACATCCGCCGCATCAAGCCCGACGTCGTGTTCTCGACCATGATCGGCGACGACGCGCAGCGCTTCTACCGCCGCTACCACGCCGCCTGCGAAGCCGATCCCAGCGCGCCGCACATCCCCATCGCCAGCCTCACCATGGCCGAATCCGAAGTGGCCGAGATCGACCCCGCGCTATGTGCCGGCCACATTACCGCCGCCACCTACTTCAACACCGTCGACACGCCCGCCAACGCCCACTTCCTGGCCCTGTGGCGCGCCCGCTTCGGCGACCGGCCGGCCAGCGTCTACGCCGAAGCCTGCTACAGCCAGATGCACCTGTTTGCGCGGGCGCTGCAACGCGCCGGCAGCCTGGACACCCGCAAGCTGGCGCAGGCGGTGCACCAGGTGGGCTTCGACGCGCCCGGCGGCCGCCTGACCATCCTGGCCGAAAACAACCACAGCGTGCTGACCCCGCGCATTGGCGTGTGCCGCGCCGACGGCCGCTTCGACATCGTCTGGTCCAGCGGCGAACCGGTCAAGCCGGACCCCTACCTGACGGCCTTCGGCCTGGACGAGTTCTGGCTGGGGTAGGGCCTGTTCACACTGAAAGGAGCCTCGCATGAGTACCCAAATGAGTGACTGTCAAGGCGCGAAGCGCAGTCGTGGCAGTCCCCCGACGAGCATTCGTAACGCTGAGAGGCGCTCATTTGGGTACTCACCCTTCGGGCAGGCCGGTAATCGGCCGCCAGGCGTCGTTGCGCTCACCTTGCGTGGCAAAGCCACGCGGCGGCGACCGCGCCTAGCCTGGCGGCCGATTACCGGCCTGTGCGAGGCTCCTTTCAGTGTGAACAGGCCCTAACATGGACCATAGCCTCCGCCGCCTCTACGAAGACCTGCGCAGCGTGGCCGTCGCCGTGGCCTATCCGCCCGGCGAAGACCGCGACCTGCTGGTCGAACAGCTCCAGCGCATCGGCTGCCGCATCCACCTGGTCTGGCCGTTCCCCGACAAGCCGCCGGCCGGCGCCGACGTGGTGTTCTTCCAGGTGTCGCAATGCGGCCAGAACTCGTTCGCCTGGTCCGCCAGCGAGGTCGACGCCACCTTGATCGCGCTGTCCGAATACGAAACTCCCACCACCTTGAAGCAACTGCTCAAGACCAACGCCCACGGCGTGCTGACGCGGCCATTCCGTTCGGCCGGCATCCTCAGCACCCTGGTGCTGGCGCGCTCGGCCAAGCAGTTCCAGAACCGCCAGCAGAACAAGATCGACAAACTCGAAAGCACCATCAAGGCGCGCCGCGTGATCGAAAAGGCGATCCGCGTGCTGATGGACCACCAGCGCCTGGACGAACGCGCCGCCTACGAACACATGCGCACCCGCGCCACCGGCCTGCGGGTCAGCGTGGCCGAAGTCGCCGCCATGATCGTCGAGGCCAGCGAAGCCATGGAAAAACTGGGCCTGGGCGGCGCGCGCCCCGACCCGCAGAACCACAGCAATCACGGAGGCAAGGCATGAAAGTCATGATCGCCCGCATGAACCACGAGACCAACACTTTTTCGCCGGTGCCCACGCCGCTGTCCGCCTTCGGCAACGACGGCCCCACCTACGACCGCGACGCCTACGCCGAAAACCACGGCAAACGCACCGCCATGTCCGCCTTCATCGACCTGGCCGAAGCCCGTGGCGCCACGCTGGTCACGCCGGTGTCCGCCACCGCCTACCCCAGTGGCCGCGTCGACGGCCAGGCCTACCGCACGCTGTGCGACCGCATCGTCGCCGCCGCCGCCGGCTGCGACGCGCTGCTGCTCGACCTGCACGGCGCCATGGCCGTCGAGACCACCGACGACGGCGAAGGTGACCTGCTCGAACGCCTGCGCCAGCAAGCCCCCAGCGTCCCCATCGCCGTGGCCCTGGACCTGCACGGCAACGTCACCCAGAAGATGATCGACAACGCCGACGTCATCATCAGCTTCAAGACCTACCCGCACGTCGACATGTACGAAACCGGCGAGCACGCCGGCCGCATTCTGTTCGACTGGCTGGACGGCGGCCCGCGCCCGCGCATGGCCTGGCGCCGCCTGCCGCTCATGACCCACACCCTGCGCAGCAACACCGCCGAAGGCGCCATGCGCCGCGCCGTGCAGGCCGCCCGCGGCGCCGAGGCCGGCGGCATGCTGGGCGTCTCGGTGTTGGCCGGCTTCGCCCTGGCCGACATTCCCGACCCCTGCCTGAGCGTCATCGTGGTCGCCGCCGGCGATGCCGACGCCGCCGACCGCGTCGCGGCCGGCCTGGCCGCCGCCATCTGGGACGACCGCGACGGCTTCGTCTACGAGGCCGAGCCGCTGACCTCCTCACTGGACCGCGCCATTGCCCTGGCGCGCGGGGCCGACCGCCCCGTGCTGCTGCTGGACCACGGCGACAACTGCATGTCCGGCGGCACCTGCGACCCCATGGACGTGCTGACGGCTGCCGTCGAGGCGGGCCTGACCGGCATCGTCGCCGGCCTGTACTGCGACCCCGAGGCCGTCGCCGCCATGATCGAAGCCGGGCAGGGCGCCCAGGTGCAACTGCCCGTGGGCAACAAACGCCCCATCCCCGCCATCGGCCGCCCCGCCGCGCCGGTCACGTTGACGGGCACCGTGCGCGCCATCACCGACGGCAGCTACGTCATCACCGGCCCCACCTACACCGGCCAGACCGCCTGCATGGGCCGCAGCGCCGTGCTCGACATCGGCGCCGCGCAACTGGTCATCACCGAACGCACCCACGAACCCTGGGACCTGGGCGTCTTCCAAAGCCTGGGCGTCGACCCGCGCGCAGCCCGCTACATCCTGGTCAAATCGCGCATGTATTGCCGCCCGGTGTTCGTGCCGATCTCCTGCGCGCTGGTCGAATGCGACAGCCCGGGCGTCACCAGCTCGGATTTCTCATTGTTCCCGTACCAACGCCGCAACCGGCCGCGCTATCCACTGGAGCCGTTCAAGCCGGCGCACGTATCGCCATGAGGGCGGCGCGGGGGCCGCGCTGGCGCCCGCCGGGTCGCCGACGCGCCCGCTCAAACACGGGCCATGCCCAAGAGGGCGCCGACGTAACGTTAACGTTCGGATAATCCTCTTCATGCAGAATCGAAACGCATAAAGACACCGCCCGGTTCCATAGGCGCGCCGCCATGGCGCCGCCGACAGAACGGCCGTCACTGTCATGTGAAGCAGGCCGTCGGCCGCTCACCCCGGGCCATGGAATGCGTCAATGAACAACACGATAATCACGGCGGCAACCCGTCGCAATGGCGGCAGCCCCTGGGCCGGCGTTCGCATGGGGATGGCAGGCGCGCTGATCCTGCTCTGCGCGGCCATGATGGCATTTCCCGGTGTGGCAAAAGCACAGACAGCAAGAAGAGGCTGCACGTCCTCCGGCGGCTTCCAGATTGACTTGATCCCGTCCGTGAATTTCGACCTGGGCGCGATACCGCCGCCGGGCACCGAAATCTATCGAACCCAGACCTACGTCATCAACTATGAATGCGTCAACTATGACAGGATGGGCAGGCCCGTTGCCTCAACCCCTCAACTCCAGGCGCTGGCCGACTACACCACCCTGAACCGTTCCCTGAATAACGCGGGATTGGCACTGGAAATCATCGTCAACGGCGATGAGATCAACCCGTGGCGGCCGAACCTGCAAGCGGGCCTGCCGATCTCGGAAACCCATGAGGCCGGCCTTCCGTACACCGGGGAATCGGGGCCGAGAGTCGTGACCCTGATCGCGAGATTGAAGGTGGTGAACGATCACCCCCCGGTGGCACGCTACCCGGTTGCCTCGGGAACCATATTCAAGCTGGTCGCCGCCTTGGGAGCCGGGTCTTCGCCGGGGCCCTTCATCACCCATAGCCCCACGCGCATGCAATTCGTCCCGCGGTGTATCGGTGACGTCAGCGTGGACAGCCTGGTGCAATTTGGCAGAATCATGGCCATGAAAGACTACATGGGTACCTTGCCGCAGCAATACCCTTTCAACGTCTCCGCCCGCATCAACCCGTCCTGCAGTGTAGGTTCCCTCACGGCCCCCGCGACCCCGGATAACGAACAGACGCAATTCCTGATGCTGCTATCGGCCCAATTCATCCTGCAAGGCCCCGGGCGCATCGACGGCGATGGCACTTCCATCATCCTGCGCAATGAGGATGGCGTGGAGAACGGCCTGAAAATGCAGATCCTGGATACCGAAAACGCCAGCCAACCGGTGCCGATCCTGCCTGCCCCCGTCCCGCCATTGCGTGACGCTGTCGGCAATTTCGGCCAATTGGCGGGCAGTAATCCCGCCGCCGCCGTCCACACCTACACGGCATCGCTGACGCCGGACGCCGGCAAGGAGTTGAAGCTTGGCAAGTACTCGACGCAGGTGCTGGTCAAAGTGACTTATTACTAGCTTTCCTGTTCAATGGGATGTCGCGCGGGCGGCATTTCGCCGCCCGGCCCTTACCTGTTGGAGTGGCGTATGGCTACGGTGCATCTGCTGTCGGACGAAGAAGCGCGCAAGATCCCCGAGGCGTGGGCGGTATTCGAAGACATCCGCGCCACCCGCAAGTCGGACTTCGTCAACAACTTCTGGCGCGCCCTGGCCAACGACCCGCCCCAGCTCAAGCGCGTCTGGGAACAGCTGAAACAGGTCATGATGGCCGACGGCGAAATCCCGCCCCTGATGCGCGAGATGATCTACATCGCCGTCTCCACCGCCAACGGCTGTACCTACTGCATCCATTCCCACACCGCCGCCGCCCGCGCCAAGGGCATGACCGACGGCCAGCACGCCGAACTGCTCGCCGTCATCGGCATGGCCGCCCAGACCAACGCCCTGGTCACCGCCATGCAGGTGCCGGTCGACGACGCCTTCACGGTGAAGTAGGGCGGCGCCATGGCCAGCATCCCGCTGTTCCCGCTGTCCAACGCGCTGTTCCCCGCCGGCGTGCTGCACTTGCGCATCTTCGAAGTGCGCTACCTGGACATGATCCGCCGCTGCATCGCCGACGGCAGCGAGTTCGGCGTGGTCGCGCTGCTGGCTGGCAACGAAGTCCGCTCGCCCGAAGGCCAGGAAACCCTGGCCGGCGTCGGCACCCTGGCCCGCATCGAGGTCTGGGACGCGCCCATGCCCGCCTTGCTGCAAGTGCGCTGCATCGGCACCCGTCGTTTCCGGCTGGTCTCCAGCCAACTGGCAAAATACGGTCTTTGGATGGGCGAAACCGAACCCATCGCCGATGACCCGCCGCTACCCGTGCCGGCGCCGCTGCAACCCTGCGCGGATGCGCTGGGGCGGCTGGTGGCGCAATGGCAGCAGGAAGGCGTGCCTGCTGAACGCATGCCGGTGGCGCCGCCGTACCGCCTGGATGAATGCGCCTGGGTAGCTGACCGTTGGTGCGAGCTGTTGCCGCTGCCGGCCGCTGACAAAGCGCGCCTGCTGGGCCTGACGGACCCGCGCGCTCGTCTCGAAGCCGTGCGCATCGCGCTGGAAGGGCCGCGAGCCTAGCCAGCGACAGGCGGCGCTGCGTTGGCGGCGCGGGGCGGGGCGACGCGGACTTGAACTGTTTTTGGACACCATGGATATCAGGATAGACGAAGGCCTGCGCGCCTATATTGACCCCTTGACCGACGACGAACGCGAAGCGCTCGAACGCAGCCTGCTGGCCGAGGGCTGCCGCGACGCGCTGGTGCTGTGGGGCGAGCTGCTGATCGACGGCCACAACCGCTACGCGCTGTGCATGAAGCACGGCATTCCCTTCGAAACGCGCCAGAACACCTCGTTCAAATCGATGGACGACGTGCATTTGTGGATGATCGAGAATCACCTGGGCCGGCGCAGCGTGTCGGATTTCCAGCGCGGCGTGCTGGCGCTGCGCAAGAAAGAGATATTGCAATCGCGCAGCGTGCCGCCCTGGGAAGACGACGGCAGCACGCCGCCGCCCGAGCCGCCGCCCATCCCGCCCGCGGCTGCGTTGAGCCGTCAGGCGCTGGCGCGCGAGGCGCGCATCAGCAGCAATACGCTGGGGCAGATCGAGAAGATCCAGAAAGCCGCCGCGCCGGAACTGGTGCGGGCGGTGAAGGATGGGGCGATCTCCATCAACGCCGCGGCGGCGGTGGCGACCTTGCCGCCCGAGCGGCAGGCCGCGGCGGTGGCGGGGGGCAGGAAGGAATTGCAGCAGGCGGCGCGGGAAGTGCGCCAGGCCAAGGCGCCGCCGCCGAAAGAGGCGGTGCCGGATATTCCGATCGAGAATATCGCGGATCTGCCGGCGGAGGTGGCGCGGCTACGGGAGTTGCTGGCGCGGTTGACGGACGAGCGGGATCAGTTGAAGAAGAAGGTGATGCACTTGACGGTGGCGTTGGCCGAGGCCAGGAATGCGTCGGCGGGGGCAGGGGATGATTAATGGGGTTGCTGCCTTCCTCCAACTCGTATCGCTGGTTGTAAAGGCCAGCGGTTCTACAGGGTGACATCAAGCGTGCCCAGACAGACGGCCACGAAAGTCTGCATTTCAATCAGGGCACCAGATCGTAGCCTGAACACGATTGCCGGCGAGTTCGCGCCAGAAATTCCGCCTCGTCGGTCTGTGACCACCGCAAGGCAATCAATCCGTCCATCCGGCGCCATGCCTTGCGGCGAGCGACTGGACTTACGCGACGATCTCGCCATTTCGGATTGCCACTCGGATAGCCTGTGCCGTCGTCGCGACACCCAGGCGCTTGCGAATGCGGCGCAGATGGTTCTCCACTGTGCGCTCGGACAAACCGAGCGTCGCGGCGATATCGACCTGCCGTCGGCCCGCGGCGGTCCAGGCCAGTACCTCGCGTTCGCGGGCGGACAGGGCTCCGATGGCATCATGCGGGGGGAGCTCTAGGAGTCTGCGTGCCGCGAGAAACGCTGTTTCAGCAATCAGTTTTAAAGCCAGCCGAGCATGTGAAGAAGCATTAATCTGCTCCCCGCCCAAGCTCATTGCTCCTTCCAGCCCCAGCGGGCCGAACACTGGCACTTGTAGACCGTGAATGCCTGAGCCTTGCGGGGTGCGAACGACCCGGTAGCGTTCGCCTTCCTGGCCGATCGTCTTGGTCCAGAAAAACGGTTCGTGCGCATCCAGAACGTGACGGGTCACCGGACAGTGCCGCACGTAGGTCACGGCGTCGACGGGCTCGCCAGTTCCGAACCAGTTTCCTTCAACCCAATAAATGCGCTCAACAGCCTCATCCCGCGTGGCAGATGTCGAGTACAACAAGAAACGATCGTAGCCGAGTGGAGCACTGAATGCGCGAACTTCGCTTTCGATTGCAGACAGGGTTCTGGCGCCCTCGATGGAGAGGGCACTCCGGAACACCGCTTCCGACGTGACGGCATCCTTCATCAGGTGGTGACTTCCTTGAGCAACGTCTGTGCTGCAAGCTTGCCGAGGGCATTGCCGGCCAGCGGACTGTCGCCGGTGATCAGCTTGCGATCCCTGTGCACCGCGCCTGAGATATTGTCTTCGTTGACAATTTCAAAGCCTAGGGCCTTGAGTTTTTCACCGAATTTCCAGGTCAGGTGTCCCGGCATATAGCCGATGTCCGGGGTTTTAGCGTCAAGCGAGTCGGGGAAAGCGCAAATCTTGTAACCACGATATATATCGCTGTCACCGACGGCGAGGAAAGCCGCAGGGCCATGGCACAGCGAGATGACGAACCTGTCATTTGCCGCCGCCCATTCAAGGGCCTGGCCAACATCCTTGCTCTGCGGAATGTTGATCAGCGCACCGTGACCACCGGGGACGAATATCGCGGCGTAGTTGTCCAGACCTTGTGCTATGACGGTTGACAAGGTCAGCGGCTGCTTGAATTGCGGATGGTATTTGGCGAAGAAACGCTGTACTTCCTGGTCTTCGGAAGGCATTGCCCAGTACTCGAATTTGACGGGATTTCCCGATAGGGTCGCCACGTCAAAGGCAAAGCCGGCCTGGTCGAGGTGATACATGGGCAGCAGCGTCTCCACTGGGTGATTACCTGTCGAGAAAAACGTGCCATTGTCGGTCAGGAGATAGCGCTCGTCGGCACCGATCATCAGGATTCTCTTCCTGCCCTTGTAAGGAGCCGGGTAATCAGCACCGCCCAGATCGGATCTTGGCGAGGTGAACTGACTCAACGAGTAGCTTGAGGGGAAAAACGCATCCTTCTCCGCGGGATCAGGTTGCGGCCTCTTATCGGAGACGTTTTGATCAGACATGTGAGGCTCCATTTGTCGTTCGTGCGAGGTTCTAATATGTAGCGCAGAAAAGCTGGGCGCAATGAGGGATTTCCGTCAACGTCATGCCGTAAGAGGACGGCTTGGTGACGCTATCGCAAGGAACTGATAGCGAGCCCGACGTTCCACGCGTTCCTAACGGCCCCGCCAACGCCAAGGCACGGTCCACGCTAAAGATGAGGATATCGCCACGCTTAACATCTCGTTCTCTACGTATCGGCGACATCGCGCAGCCGTACACCAGAGAAGTTGGCCGCACTCAATGCCTCAAACATCGCGCGGTCGCAGATGGGAGGTGCTCCCATGCGATCCTGGCGGAAGATATGGGCACCTCGCACAACATCCTGTTTGAACACCAAGCTGGCTCCGCCTACGAGGCTATAAAATTTCTCGTACTCGCCGGTCTGACCATTGTGGTCGAGCCTGGTCCTCACGCGAGAAGAGGCTTCATCCAGGGCATCAAGTCTGCGCAGCACATTGCCCAGGTAGTACGGAGGGGCAGGGCTGCCGTCAGCAAGGCTGAAGTCGCATGCCACAAACGCAAACGCCTCGGCGTCGATCTGCTCAAACAGTTGCTTCAACGGCTCCGACACAATCCATATGCCCGCGAGCTCTTCCAGATCGCGTGGCATTGCGCCCTTCTCCGGTACATGAACCAGGTGGGGACGCTCCGGATACTGATTTGGCATTCCATTAGGACGCGAGACGACATTCATCCCCGGATCGATCAGCTTCTCTTCGTTGGCGATTGCTATGCCGGGAACCCTGCCGTCTGCCCAGAAGCTGGCGTCGATCAGGAAAAATTCGCCCTTATGCGACGCGGCTTCGGCTGAAACGTCAATGGCGGTCGGTTCGGTCACGGTGGCTTCCATCATGGATGCGGGGGCAGAACGGGAATACAGTGGAGCCGATGCTAGCGGGGCGTCAGCTCAGCCACAAGTTCCGTCTAAACGACGCCCGCGATACTGGATTCACGTAAGTCTCGGGAAAGTTCGGAACAATGGTCGACAAGATGGTAGCTCCGTCGTGCTGAATTGTGGTGCTCGGCTGCGGGCGGCGGTGTTGCTCGCTTGTTGTCGTGCGCCTCGTGAAACCGAATTCCGGTGTTGTTGATTGCGACAGGAGATAATGACTTGTAGTCAGAAATCCTTCGAGGAATCAGTTGGCAAGAACGATCCGTTTTATGTGGTGATCGAATAGGAACTGGGGAGCACCGCCGATTTCGAAGGTCTTTGGCTCATGCTGGAAGATCTGGCCTTTTCGAGCGTCCGTTTCAGGTCGAAAGCTGCCTGTCGTCAACGACTGGTTGCGGCCAGAAGCGGAAATTGGGCTTCGGTCCACGCGGGACAGTTGCCGGCTGATCTGGGCCGATCGTGTTGCCTGCTTGGGTGGTAGCTCTCGCCCGCACCGATCAGCGAATGGGGCGTTGAATGCGCAGAGACAATGCCGCCGCAGCCCGGCAAATCAGAGGTTTCTGTTAGTATCCGCAACAAGGAATTTGCAACCAACGGCAACTTATGAAATCGACCCACAGAGCGAGTCCAATGCTTAGGCTGCTGGCTATCTGCTTTTTGCTGTGGGGCACAGCTGTAGCGCAAGCGACTGAGACTTCCACATTTGCGTTGCGAGATGAATTGAATGCCTTCAAGGAATTGCAGCAAAGCAAGTGGGAATCACAAAAGGAGCTTCAAGTCAAAGAGTTGGATTCACAAAAGGCGCTCCAAGTCAAAGATATTGAGGCTGTCCGCCAACAGATCACCGCCGTTGACAAGCGTGTAGATGACCAATTGGCGCAGGTGGGTCAAAGCATTGATCGATTTGGCATCTTGACCGCCCTGCTGAGCCTCTGCATCACGGTATTGCTGGTTTTCGGTGGATTTCTCGGGTATCGCAATGCCAAGTCGGAAGCCAAGGAGGCGGCCTCTGATGTTGCGAAAGCCAGCGCACAAGATTGGTTTGACAAACAGGCAGTCCTGTTGAGAGAACAACTTGAAGCAATCGCGCAGAAAGCCGCTCAGTTGCACATAGAAATGGATGGGCATGCGCAAGGGGTTCAAGCGCGCGCTGCGGATATCGCCAGAGCTCTCGACACTGCACAAGAGTCAATTGGCAAAACCGGAGCTCAAACCCCATCTGCTCTGGCCGACTCAACAAGAGTGCTTGTTCAGCGCGACCTTGAGCTGAAAGCCTCTAGCGAAGACAGCTACTCTTTCGATGACTGGAACACTCGCGCCCACGCCGCGTACACCGCTGGAGCCTTAGAAGACGCTGCCTATTTTTGGCTCAAAGCTGCAAGAGTTGCCAATGCCGTAGCCACCAGTGTTGCAAAGGTGCTAGTCAATCGAGGTATCACGCAGGGGCAACTAAACCAACACGAAGCCGAAATAGCCACCTACGATGAGGTGCTGCGCCGCTTTGGTGAGGCTGCCGAGCCCGCGTTGCGCGAGCAGGTCGCCAGGGCCTTGGTCAACAAGGGCGTCACCCAAGGCCAACTGAACCAGAGCGAAGCCGCCATGGCCACCTACGATGAGGCGCTGCGCCGCTTTGGTGAGGCTGCCGAGCCCGTGCTGCGCGAGCAGGTCGCGATGGCCTTGCTCTACAAGGGCATCACCCAAGGCCAACTGAACCAGAACGAAGCCGAAATAGCCACCTACGATGAGGTGCTGCGCCGCTTTGGTGAGGCTGCCGAGCCCGCGCTGCGCGAGCAGGTCGCCAGGGCCCTGCTCTACAAGGGCATCACCCAAGGCCAACTGAACCAGAACGAAGCCGCCATGGCCACCTACGATGAGGTGCTGCGCCGCTTTGGTGAGGCTGCCGAGCCCGCACTGCGCGAGACGGTCGCCAGAGCCACGGTCAACAAGGACGACATCCAACGCCAGTTGAACCTGTGAGAGGAATTCGCGGGCGACTGCTTTGGGTCGAAAGCTGCCCGTCATTTGACCTCCTTGGAATTTCGACAGAGGCGTCTGCCAGATAAAATTCCGGCCCGCTATGCGAAATCGCAAATTCTCATTACAAATTCGTTGCTATATGTGTCATGAAACCTATACTAGGGTTTTCCCTTTGTCATAGTACAAATTCATGCGCTCCCGTTTAACGATCAGCAACTTATTCCGCAACTCATCCATTGGCACCCGGCTGACCCTGGGCTTCGGCACCGTACTTGCGCTGTTATTGGCGCTCGCTGGCCTGGCGCAGTATGAACTGACCCACATCGGCGGCATCAACCAGGCGATCACAGAACAGACGTGGGCCAAGGCGAACGCCATCAACATCATTGACGTGACGACGCGCGCCAATGCGCGCGCGAACCTCGAACTGATCGTCAATACTGATCCCCGCACCGCTGAAGCGCTGTTCGCTCGCATCGACACCAACCGAAAGGCGATCGACCAGGCGCTGGAAACGCTGCGGCCGTTGTTCCGCACCGAAGAAGAACGCCAGAAGTTGCGGTTGTTGGAAGACGTGCGCGGTCGCTATGTGAAGTCGTTCCAGGGCGTGGGCGCGCTCCTCAAGCGTGGTGAGCGCGATGCCGCTCGCCAACGCTTGCTGGAGGAGACCCTTCCGCTTCTGGATATCCTGCAAGACCGCGTCAGCGAAATTTCCCGGATTCAATCTGACGAGATGGTGGACGCCAGCGCCGCCAGCCAGCGGGTTATCGACAACGCGGGCACGATGAATTTGGTCCTGTCGGGCGTGGCTATCGTGCTGGGCGGCCTGTTCGCGTGGCGGGTGACCAAGTCGATTACGACGCCGCTGGCCCAGGCAGTGACGGTGGCGGAGACCGTGGCGCGTGGCGACCTGGGGCAACCCATCCACGCTGACACCCGGGACGAGACCGGCCGACTGCTGCTCGCGCTGCATGATATGCAGGACAAGCTGGCCGGCGCCGTTCGCACTATTCGCGCCGGGTCCGAAACCATATCCAGCGCAGCGGGGCAGATTGCGGCCGGCAACACGGACCTGTCCAGCCGCACCGAAGAGCAGGCCGCGTCGCTGGAAGAAACCGCCGCCTCGATGGAAGAACTGGCCTCGACCGTCAAGCAAAATGCCGACAACGCACGCCAGGCCAATCAATTGGCGGCAAGCGCTTCCGAAGTCGCGCAGCGCGGCGGCGCCGTCGTGTCGGCGGTGGTCAGTACGATGGGCGATATTTCCGCCAGTTCGCGCAAGATTTCCGAGATCGTTTCGGTCATCGATGGCATTGCGTTCCAGACCAACATCCTGGCGCTGAACGCCGCCGTGGAAGCGGCCCGGGCGGGCGAGCAGGGCAAGGGCTTTGCGGTGGTCGCGGGCGAGGTGCGGTCATTGGCGCAACGCAGCGCGCAGGCTGCGCGCGAGGTCAAGACGCTGATCGAAGCGTCCGTGAGCAAAGTGGCCGAAGGTGCTGACCACGCGGAAAACGCAGGCACCACCATGCAAGAGGTGGTCGCCTCGGTGAAGCGCGTGACGGACATCATGGGCGAGATCGCCGCGGCATCGCAAGAACAGGCCTCCGGCATCGAGCAGGTCAACCGCGCGGTGTCGCAGATGGACGAAGTGACCCAGCAGAATGCCGCGCTGGTCGAAGAAGCCGCGGCCGCGGCGGGCTCGATGCAGGACCAGGCGCATGCCTTGGTGAATGCGGTCGGCGTGTTCCGCTTGAGCGGGGATGCCACGCGACGCGAGGCCGTGAGCGCCCAGCCGCGCGAGCGCGGCGCGCTGGTATTGACCTGAGCACCTGCGCAATGGCCCATGATGCATGGGCCGTTGCGCGCGCGCCGCGCGACGGACAATCGCGAACGTAAACCATTGGCCTAACCAGGCCCAAGAGTCGGCGGGGCAGGGCTGCCCCGCGGGCGCGTCCAATGACTCCCCCTGGACTTCTCGCCAGCCGTTGGACACGCCCGAAAACGTTGCGCGGTGGCCGTGGCGGCCATGCGGTATAGTCGGCTTCGCTCGCCATTTCTGCCCCGTCTCGACCCGCCCATCGATTCGAAAATCTCCGGCCCGTCTCCATGCGCTCTCCACTTCCCCCACGCGGTGCCGTCCTTCTGCTGATTGACCTGCAGTGCGCGATCGACCATCCCAGTTGGGGCGAGCGGAACAATCCCGGCGCCGAACGCCAAGTGGCTCGGCTCCTGGCCCATTGGCGCGCCCAGGGCTGGCCGGTCTGGCACGTCCGGCATGACTCTACCGATGCCACGTCCCACTATCGGCCGGGCCAGCCAGGACATGCATTCAAGCCGGAAACAGCGCCCATCGCGGGGGAATCGATCATTCCCAAGCAGACGAACAGCGCGTTTATCGGCACCGACCTGGAAAAGACGCTTCGCGACCATGGCCACGACGCCTTGGTCGTGGCGGGAGTCATCACGAACAACTCAGTCGAGGCAACGGTCCGCATGGCCGGCAACCTTGGCTTGCAGGCCTGGCTGGTGGCTGACGGTTGTTTCACGTTCGCTCGGACCGACTGGCATGGGACACCGCGAAGCGCCGAGGATATCCACGCCATGTCGCTCGCCAACCTGGACGGCGAATATTGCACCGTCGTTACCGCGGATGCGCTGTTGAACGCCCTGGGCTGAAGGCAGCGGGATGCCGCTGGACGGCGCGCCATGCCTGGTTTGAGCCGTGGCCCTTCGCCGCGCGAGCTCTATGTATGGAGTTTATCTACTTTTGTAAGCCAAAAAAGCCATACATATAGAATCATTCAAGAGTTTGTATGGATTGGGCGTTAGAATTCCACACCTGTAGGGAGCAGGGCGCTCACCGCCCTGAACCAGGCTGATGCGGTGGTCTCACGGCCACCGCCCGTTTGGCTTTGCCTGGCCCGCGCGCAGTAAATGCAGCTGCCGCAGCAGCGTTTTGAGGAAATGATGAATTTTTGGGTCCCTGTAATCTTCGGTACGTTCAAGATCCTCGTGTTGGGCACGGGCATGTTTCTGGCGATCAAGTCGCATCATGACGGCGCCAAAAAAGACAAGGAAAAGATGAAGAAGGAGAAAGAGAAAGAGAAGGAGATGAGCGCGACCTAGGGCCCGGACCCCATTGGCTTTGCGTTCACGGCGCTACAGCCCGCGCGGGAAAGTCTCTGGCGCCTCTCCCAGCGTCCAAGTGTCCCCCCACTCCAGCGGCTCGACGGCGCGGGTCTGGTCGAAATGGAGGACGCAGTCGAATTGTTGCGGTAGGCAAGCATGGAAATAATGGCTTTGCCGTTCTGTCTGCGGCCGATAGATGACGCCGATGGCACGTTCCAGCCGACGCCGGGACAGCGCGTGCGTCAGGCCCCGGTCGCCCTTGAACGACACGACGAATCGGTCGATGCCCGTCTCATGCAACGCTGCCTCGTAGCTGCCAGGCAGGGCCGGCAGCACCCGCTTGCGCTCTGCCGGCGAATCCCAGTCGTCCGCGGCGGTAACGCTTCCCTGATAGGTGGTCAGTCCCACCAGGAAAGTCTCGGCGCCGTAACGCTCGCGCGCCAATTGGCCTACCGTCCACTCTCCCGCCTGTCCGACGTCCGTCGCGCGCGCATCGCCCACATGCGAATTGTGTTCCCAGACGACAATCTTGGCCGGCCCGCCGTCCCCCGTCCGTGGCAGATGGCGGGCGAGGGCATCCAGGGTCTGTGCCATATGGCGGTCCCGCAGGTTCCAGGAAGACACGCGCCGATCGAACATGGTGCGGTAGTACGCTTCGGCATTCGTGATCAAGCGCGCATTTTGCTGCGCACAGAACAGCGCATCGCTTGACTCGTATCCATCGCTTTTCAGATATTGCGCGGCACGCGTGTTCAGTTCACGCATCTGCGCGATGACGGCGCCCTGGCATGAGGCCGACAAACCATGGCCCGTCAAATATCCATAGCGTTCGCTGTTGCGATCGAAATGATCAAAGCAAGCGTAGCGCTCACGCGCATGGCGGGCCGATTCGGGGTCGACATGATCGAGATACCGCAGCACTTCCGCGATCGACGTAAACAGGCTGTACAGGTCCAGGCCATAGAATCCAACCTGCTCGGTCAGGGGTGACACCGAGTCGTTGTAGTCACGCAGCCACTCGATGAAACGAACCACCGGGGTATTGCGCCACATCCAGGTCGGAAAGCGCTTGAAACTCGCCAAGGCCTGATCGCCGGTGGTGTCTTCTCCCTGACCGCGAACGTATCGATTGACCCGATACGCATCCGGCCAATCGGCCTCGACCGCTACGGCAGAGAAGCGCTTTTCCGCGATCAGCCGTTGCGTCAGCCGCGCGCGTTCTTCATAGAACTCGTGCGTTCCGTGACTGGCTTCGCCGATCAGCACAAAGCGCGCGTCGCCGATCTTCTCCAGAACGGAGTCGTAGTCGCGCGAGCTTCCCGTCAGCGCAAGCGCGGACGCGGCAATCGCCCGGGCAGGCGAGGGCAGATGCGCATCAGTGGTCATTTCCATAAGCTGCCTTGGGCCAAGAACCATCAACCGTGACTCGGCGCGGGCGATGCTATCCATGCGGACAGCGGATGGGTGCGCGCGGCTTCTTGCAAGAGACTGATTACCTCGTCGTCCGTGGTCTGCTCAAAGTCCAGGTACCACTGCCCCACGCCGTAAAAAGGCGCGGGCGTCCTCAAGCAGATCATTTCGTCAGCCTCAAGCGCCAGTTCCTCGTGCGGCTGCGCGGCGGAAACCGGAACGGCGACCACAATCTTTGCGGGCTTGGCCATCCGCACGGTCCGCACCGCCACACGCATCGTCGAACCGGTCGCCAGGCCGTCATCCACGAGAATCACCGTTTTTCCGCACAGACGCAGCGGTGGCCGCCCCGCCCGGTACAACGCGTCACGGCGCATCAGCTCCCTTCGCTCGCGCGACGCGATTGCCTCGATCTCTTTCGTGGGAATCCCGTACGCCGCGACGACCTCGGTCTGCAGTTCAGACTGATCGTTGCTGATCGCGCCGATGGCGCATTCGGCATGCCCCGGCATCCCGAGCTTGCGCACCAGCACAACGTCCAGCGGAACATTCAGCGCGGCGGCAATCTGGAAACCCACCGGCACTCCCCCACGGGGCAGCGCCAGCACGATGACGTCGGTGCGCCCCGCATATCCCATCAGCCGCCTGGCCAGCAGCACGCCAGCCTCTTTTCGATTCTTGAAAGGAGTGTCCATCCATGAACCTCCATCGTTGCTTCCTGAAGACGCCAGGCGCGCCATCGCTGACCGCTGCGTACGAGACGGGCGCGCATCGCCGGTCCCGGCCTGGATCTGGCCCGCCAAGTTCCCTCAGCGTAAAACCTTGGGTCAGGTCCGGATTGACCAAAGTCAATCCTCGAACGAAGCGCAGGCACACAATCGACGTGCCTTGCCGCAACGGACAGCGACCGTCATGCGATGGGGCGACGTGGATTTCATGCTTCAGCGATTGGAACCCCATCATGAAAGACGGGGAACGTCGCCGCCATGTCCTGGTGGCCTTGGAATTCGATCCCCGCGTCGATGCCACGCGAAGCATGGCGATGCCCTATGTGCTTGACCCGCATCAATAATCCCCGCCGCGGATGCGCCAAGCTGGAAGAATCCCACACTCCCCCAAAGAGGCCCTGATGAAAATCCTCGTTGCCGTCGATGGCTCGAAATTCTCCTTGCATGCGGTCAAGTACGCGGCAAAACTGGTGGCCGGCCTGCAATCGGGCCCGCACAGCATTACGTTGATCTGCGTGCACGACGATACTGGCCTGAACCACGCAAAGTCCTTTGTCGGCAAGGCGGCAGTGGTCGATTATCTGCGCGAGGTCTGTGAAAAGGAACTCAAGCCCGCCCGCAAGTTACTTGAAGCGGCCGGCATCAGGCATGACATGGTCGAGCGGACCGGCCATGTGGCCAAGGAAATTCTCGACTGTGCGGGCAAGGGAAAATTCGATCTGGTGGTGCTGGGCTCCAAAGGCCGCGGGGCCATCGCCGACCTGCTGATCGGCTCGGTCGCGCAACGCGTGCTGGCAGCGGCCCGCCAGCCAGTCCTCCTGGTGAAGTGAACCGCCCTGGACATGGACGACATCGATGGCCTGAGCCCGGCGCAGGCGCGGCAGCGCCTGACGCTTGACGGCCCGAACGCGCTCCCGACTTCGCGGCGGCGGAGCGTATTGCGGCTGGCGCGCGATGTGGTGGCGGAACCCATGTTTTTGCTGTTGGTGGCCTGCGGCGCGCTCTATCTGGCGCTGGGCGACCGGCAAGAGGCGTTGATGCTGCTGGGGTTTGTGTTTGTCGTGATGAGCATTACCTTCGCGCAACAACGTCGCACCGAGCGCTCGCTGGAGACGCTGCGCGATCTATCCAGCCCGCAGGCGCTCGTCAGGCGGGGCGGCCAGAACCAGAGAATCCCCGCTCGCGAGCTTGTGCGCGGCGACGTTGTGCTGCTGG
This sequence comes from Achromobacter pulmonis, assembly GCF_902859765.1. Classification (GTDB taxonomy): domain Bacteria; phylum Pseudomonadota; class Gammaproteobacteria; order Burkholderiales; family Burkholderiaceae_B; genus Achromobacter; species Achromobacter pulmonis. Next base: position 26,598 of record NZ_CADIJV010000037.1, on the reverse strand, counting down.
CCGAGGGTGACCGCGTGCCCGCCGACCTGGAACTCATCAGCACCGCCAATCTGGCTCTGGACGAATCGCTGCTTACCGGCGAATCGGTGCCGGTGCGCAAACAGGCGGGCGCTGACGCGGCCGTCCTGGCATACGCCGGCACCCTTGTCACGCAGGGCGGCGGGCAGGGCCGCGTCGTGGCCACGGGCATGCATAGCGCGCTGGGCCGTATCAGCCAGTCGCTACAGGGCATCGCCATTGATATCACCCCCATCCAGCGCGAAACCCGGCGTGTCGTCAGAAACGTAACCGCGTTGGGACTCGCGCTGGCGGTGGCGCTGGCATTGGCGCACGGTCTATTGCGTGGCGATTGGCTCGGCGGAATGCTGGCGGGATTGACGCTGGCCATGGCCATCCTTCCGGAAGAGTTGTTGGTCATTCTGACCTTGTTTCTCAGCCTGGGCGCATGGCGCTTGTCGCGCCAGAAGGTGTTGGCCCGCAGCATCCCCGCCGTGGAGTTGCTGGGCGCCGCCACCGTACTGTGCGTTGACAAGACCGGAACCCTCACGACCAATCGCATGGCCGTTCGGCGGCTCCAGTCGGGCAGCGCGCTCTACGACAGCCTGCGAGACGGCGCGGCGCCGCTGCCCGAGGCGCTGCACGGCGTGTTGGAATACGCCGTCCTGGCCACCCACCGCCACGCCAGCGACCCGATGGAGGTCGCCATTGTCGGCGCCGGCGCGCGGCTACTGGCCCGCACCGAGCATCTGCACGTCGACTGGAGCCTGGTCGAGGACTACCCCTTGTCGCCCGCCATGCTCGCCATGTCGCGCGTCTGGCAGTCGCCCGACCAGCGGGCCTATGTGATCGCCGCCAAAGGCGCGCCCGAAGCCGTCGTCGACCTATGCCATCTTCCCGCCGCCGATCGCGCGCGCATCGCCCGGCAGGTGGCGGCCATGGCCGCCGATGGAATACGCGTGCTGGGGGTGGCCCGCGCCGTGTTCGCCACCCCGCCGCTACCGGCCAGCCAACACGATTTCGACTTCGTCTTTCTCGGCCTGGTGGGGCTGGAAGATCCGCTGCGCCCCGATGTGCCAAGCGCCATCGCCTCCTGCCAGGCAGCCGGTATCCGGGTGGTGATGATGACCGGAGACCATCCGGCCACTGCCGTCGCCATCGCCCGTCAGGCTGGCCTGGACACCAACGCCCCGCCGATGACCGGCCAAGAACTGGCGAGCCTTGGCGACGCCGCCCTGCGGGAGCGCTTGTCCGCCACCCAGGTGTTCTGCCGCCTGCAGCCCGCGCAGAAGCTGCGCCTGGTGCAAGCCTTTCGCGCGCGCGGAGACATCGTCGCCATGACCGGCGATGGCGTGAACGACGCGCCCGCCCTCAAGGCGGCTCACATCGGCATCGCCATGGGCGCGCGCGGCACCGAGGTGGCGCGCGAGGCGGCCGATCTGGTGCTGATGAACGACGACTTTGCCTCCATCGTCACCGCGGTGCGCCATGGCCGTCGCGTGTTCGCCAATCTGCGCAAGGCCATTGTGTTCGGGGTGGCCGTGCACGTGCCCATCGTGGGCCTGTCGCTGGTGCCGGTATTGCTGGGCTGGCCCATGCTGCTGATGCCGGTGCACATCCTCTTTCTGCAGCTCATCATCGATCCCGCCTGCGCGATTGTTTTTGAGGCCGAGCCGCTGGAAGCGAATGCCATGTCCGAGCCGCCGCGCCGCGCGGACGCCCGCCTGTTCGACCGCGCCATACTGACCCGTGGCTTGTGGCAGGGGTGCGGCCTGCTGGTTCTACTGTTGGCCCTGTATGCCGGCGCGCGAGTGGCGGCAAATTCTGAAGACATGGCCCGCGCCATGGTGTTCACGGTACTGGTGCTTGCCAACCTGGGACTCATCTACGCCAATCGCAACCTGACGCGCCCCTCTTGGCGCACCGGAGATGCCGGTAACCGCTACGCCGCCTGGATCAGCGCGGTCACCGTGCTGCTCCTGGCCTGCGTGCTCGGCATCTCTCCGGTGAGCCGCCTGTTCGCGTTCGAGCAGCCTACGCCGTGGATACTCCTGTCGGCGGCAGGGCTGACCGTGCTGGGCTTGCTGTGGCTCGAGGCAGTGAAATGGGCGCTAGGGCGCAAGTCAAGGCAAATCCGTTGCGGTGCCTCCCGTCCGGCGCCGCCGCGAAATTGACGCCCACGTTCATCATTCGTTCAGGTTTCGGTGCTTATGCTCCAGCCCGAACGCCGCAAGGCTAGATTGCAAGAACAGGAGCACGAACCATGACCGCCTTTCCGCCTCCGCTGGAAGATCCGGAGGACGATGAACACAGCCCGGCCGAACGCGCCGCCGCCGCCGCCCGCAGCACCTGGGTCAGCGTGGGCGTGAACGTAGTGCTCGCCAGCGCCCAGATCATCATCGGCATTTTCTCCAAGTCCCAGGGCCTGATCGCGGACGGTATTCATTCTTCTTCCGATCTGGTCGCCGACTTCATCGTGCTGCTGGCCAACCGGCATGGCCAGAAAGCAGCCGACGCGGACCACCCCTACGGCCACTATCGCTACGAGACCGCGGCGTCCCTGGCGCTGGGCGTGCTATTGCTGCTGGTCGGCGGCGGCATGCTGTGGTCCGCCGTGACCAAGCTGGAGCAGCCCGACGCGATCCCGCAGGTGCATCTGGTCGCGCTCTGGGTGGCCTGTGGCGCCCTGGTCATCAAAGAGGCCTTGTTCCGCTACATGCTGGCCGTGGCCAAGCGCGTGAAGTCCAGCATGCTGGTGGCCAACGCCTGGCACGCGCGCTCCGACGCGGCCTCGTCGCTGGTGGTGGGCCTGGGCATCATCGGCAACCTGCTGGGCTACCCGATACTGGACCCCATCGCCGCGGCCATCGTGGGCTTCATGGTGGCCCGCATGGGCTGGAGCTTTGGTTGGGACGCCTTGCACGACCTGCTGGACCGCGCCATCGACGAAGGCGAAGCCGCCGCGATCCAGCGCACCCTGATGGACACCCCGGGTATTCAAGGCGTGCACGACCTTCGCACCCGAAAAATGGGCGATATGATCGTGGTCGACGCTCACCTGGAAATCGACGCCGGGCTGACTGTCGACGAAGGCCACAAGATCGCCGTGCAAGCGCGCCAGCGCGTCATGCAGCGGCATCGTGTCTTGAACGTGATGACCCATGTTGATCCCTGGAAACCTCCCGACGCGCCCACGCAGGGCGCCGAGGGCAGGGCGAAGATTGAACCAGGCAGTCCGTAGCGCGTTTTGATGACAAGGAAGAAACATGAAAATCAAGAACTCCGACACCCAGTACGCAGGCCTGGTGATCGCCATGCACTGGCTCATGCTCGTGGTCCTGGCATTGGTCTACGCCTGTATGGAATTGCGCGGGCTGGCCACCAAAGGCACCGATCTGTACGACAACATCAAGGCCCTGCATTTCTCGCTCGGGCTGTGCGTGATCGGGATGGTGGTTTTGCGGGGGGTTATCCGGGTGGCTTCGGGTGCGGCGCCTGGCGTGCGTCCGCCGATGCCGAGGTGGCAGGATGTGTTTTCACGGCTGATGCATTACGCGCTGTATGCGTTCATGATCGTCACGCCGATTCTGGGGTGGCTGACGCTCAGCGCGGGGGGGAAGGTGATTCCGTTGTTTGGGTTGGAGGTTCCGGCGCTGGTGGGGCCGGACAAGGCCTTGGCGGATCAGGTCAAGGAGCTGCATGAGACCTTGGCCACGGTGGGGTATTTCCTGGTGGGGCTGCATGCTGCTGCGGCGTTGTTGCATCATTATGTGTTTCGGGATAACACGTTGGTGCGGATGTTGCCGGGGCGGCGGTGAGGTTTCTGCGGGCGGGAGCGTGAGGCAGGTGCGCTCCTAGGTATCAAAGCAAGCTCTATTCAATTCAAACCTGCTGCGATGCCCTGGTGTTGTTGGGGGGCGATCTGTTGATCGACGGCTACAAACCGGTATGCGCTGTGCATGAAGGCCGGCATTCCGTTCGAGATGGGCCAGAACATCTCTTCAAGTCGATGGGCGGCATGCATCTGTGAATGATCGAGAACCACCTGCGCCGGCGCAGCGTATTTCCGACGCCGGACGCTGGCGTTGCACAAGATTCTCAAATTATCCGTATGCGTGCTCAGTTTGCTTGACGCTCTGACGAGAAAACTCATAATGGATGGACTCAATGTCCCTCCGTCTCTCCAATGTCCGCATCTACCCAGCACAAATCACTTCCATCACTTGCTGATCAATTATTAGTCAGAGATATCTGTTCGGCTTCCAACGCATTGGAAGCCCATCGCAGGTTCGAGAGACATGCAACCGCCTTGGGCGAATGGCAGATAATCTTTGCGGAAAAGAGTGACGTCGGATCCATCAAATTGCTGGATCTGGAACTAGGAGCTGCTGGCATTGCGACGTCTGTGTTTCGCGGAAATTCACTGTGGCTCATGGACGCACCATTTGTCTTGCAATTTGGGCCTATTCATTTTAGTGGGGGCTCCGCCATGTTCGTGGACTCCAATGCGGCTTCCTATATTCGCGCGATAGCCTACCAGGAGGACCCATCGCCTAAAACATTGAGCCGGGCTAATTTGATCAACCAAATTGGAACAAGGCTGCAGCACCTCAATCCTTTCCTGTATCTGTGGGAGTCACTGCGGTCTTGGACTGACGAGACGATTGCCAAATGCAAAGAGTCGGTAGCGGCGATTCATGCATTGTCGTCTTCCGGTAGCAAACTGAGTGCCGAATGGGGGCGTCGCTTCCGAGCAGAGTTCCGTGAAAGTGCAGAGAATTTTGCCGCTGGTCTGATTGCGGAGTTCGAGCAGGAGAAGAGGGCGGGACGCTTCGTGGGAATGCAGGATCAGCTCGATCTGATGGAAGCGATTTTGATTCGAACGCAAATCATAGAGATTAGTTCTAAGAAGTCCAAGGAACATAAACTTTGGCAGTTGGCTACTTACATGCACGAAGAGCTGCATACGATTGCGCTGCGAGAATTGATCGTCTGTGGTGATATTCTGTTTCGCAGCGATCGCTCAAGAATCGCGAAAAAACTAAACTCCATCCAGAATCAGGCCGATCCTTTGGCGTTGATTAGAAATTGCGCATGGGACATGTATATTCCTCGTGTTCTAGACGCCTTGACCGCGGTCACTCCTGAACAGGCTCCCCATGTGGATTTCTATCTGGCTGAGGTGTTGAGCTTCGACGGCGACGTTTCTGACATTATCAATACTACGAAGTTGAGGGCGATCGCCGTGCATCGGCCCTCGAAGATGAACCTTCCCTTTTTCGACAATGATGTCGCTGAATGGTTGGGCAACCGTCTCGCCCCGAAACGCATGGACAGCTTGTCAGATTTGTTCCAGCTGGAAGCGATTTTCGACAGGAAAAGACAACGAACTTCAGCATCGGTCCGATGCATACTTGAAGCTGATCGCGAGCGACTGATGCAGTTGATAAAAAAGAAAAATGGTTGAATTTGAACCGGGTCTGCCCAGACCGCCAGTAGTTTGAAATGTGCCTCGACCCCTCTGAGGTAAGCGGGCCAGCCTGTTGGTTCAGCGTCGCATCCAGTCCATAAAAAGCATGATGTCGAATTTTGTAGCAAAATGTCATTGAGTGGGGGAGCTAACGCTAACGGACTTGACCCGACCGGCGTGTTCAACACCAAGCCTCCCGACAACCTTTTGAGGGGGCATTATGAAGTTGCAGGCTTATCGACTGCAGAACTACCGCCGACTCCGCGACGTCGTCATCGAGCTCGATAATGAGATATCTATCTTTGTTGGCGCCAACAACAGCGGGAAGACGTCTGCAGTCCAAGGGCTATATTCCATGCTCCGGGGCGATGCAAGGAAGTTCGAACTCTTTGACTTCAATGCAGCGCTGTGGGCCGAAATCGACGCCGTGGGAAGATCGGCTCCGGCAGATGAGGAAGCGGCCAAGAGATTGCCATCCATCCTCTTAGATCTTTGGTTCCGTGTCGGTGAAGATGACCTTGCGACCGCAATATCGCTGCTCCCGAGCACTGAGTGGGAGGGAAAGTGCGTCGGGATTCGCGTGTCGTTTGAGCCTCGCGATGCCTCCGAACTCGTCCAGCGGTTCCATGATCTGCATAAGAAAGCCAACGACGTGGCGAACGCGTTGGCGGCACAGCGCAAAGCAGCCAATGAGACTGCTGCCGAGGTGGATGGGGGAAATAATGTTGAGGTGAAAGCCGACGCTAGCGAGTACAGGCCCTGGCCAGAAAGCTTGACGAAGTACCTAACCAAGGAGCTGAGCAAGGAATATACCTTCCGCTACTATGTGCTTGATGAGAGGGCCTTTGTCGACTATCGGGCGACGGCAGGCTACGAGCCGCAGCCGCTAGGCAAGGAGCCGGGTGGCGCGAACATTCTCAAGTCGCTGGTGAGGGTGGACTTCTTGCGCGCGCAGCGGCACCTTGATGACCCGGACGCTGCTAGCTCTGATCGCGCCGAGAGCCTTTCTCGGCGCCTCAGCCGCTTTTACCATCGCAACTTGGAGAAGCGTGGCGACGACCATGCGGCTCTCAAAGCGCTCGATACCTCAGAGAAAGAACTGAACTTCCACCTGGAGGAAGTCTTCAGTGACACCCTAAAGCGCCTGGGCAAGCTGGGCTATCCAGGCGTGAACAATCCCGAAATTGTCATTCGGGCGGCCTTGGACCCGACCACCGTCCTGGGACAAGACGCCAAGGTCCACTACGTGATTCCGGGCGCAGCCGCCGCTCAACTGCCCGACAGCTACAACGGCCTGGGATTCAAGAATCTGGTCTACATGGTGGTTGAACTGCTTGACTTACACGAGCAGTGGAAAGCTGAGGAAGACAAGCGGGCGCCGCTTCACTTGATCTTCATTGAAGAGCCTGAGGCTCATCTGCACGCGCAGATCCAGCAAGTGTTCATTAGGAACGTTTTGCGTCTGCTTGAGGATACCAACGACTACGCGACGTTTTTTCACACGCAACTCGTTATCACCACGCATTCCCCACACATTCTCTATGAGCGCGGGTTTTCTCCCATCCGGTACTTCCGTCGCGTCAGCGACCAACTAGACCATCAAACGGACGTGCGGAATCTGTCCCGCTTCAAGACGGGCGAGGCTGAGGCGTCCGCGCGCGAGTTCCTTCAGCGATATTTGAAGTTGACGCATTGTGACCTCTTCTTCTCCGACGCGGTCATTTTGGTGGAGGGCAACGTCGAGCGCCTGCTCCTGCCAGCGATGATCGAATCGGCAGCTAAGCGCCTTCGTTCCTCTGCTCTGACCATTCTTGAAGTTGGTGGAGCGTTCGCCCATCGTTTTCAAGATCTCATTACCTTTATCGGGCTCACTACACTAGTCATTACGGACCTTGACAGTGTGACGGTCAAGTCGGTTGACGAGAAGGCCGCTGCGCACGCAGCGGTTGCTGTCGAAGATGCCGACGAAGACGACGATCTGAAACCCTTCGAGGTGGAAGAAGACGACGCGACACACCCTAGTGGTAAGAAGAAGTCAAAGAAGCGCGGAAGCACCTGCCATGCGCACGTGGAAGGGGCTGTCACGTCCAACCAAACCCTCATCAGTTGGATTCCAAAGAAGCGTTCGGTGGCAGAGCTCTGGGAAGTGACGCCGGAACAGAAAACGTTGTCGTTGGCCGAAGGTTCCAGCGCAGCGGTCCGAGTTGCCTATCAGACAAAGGTCCCCGTGACAGTTGGTTCGGCGACAGCGCAACTATGCGGTCGCACGCTTGAGGAGGCTTTTGGTCTGGAGAACGCAGAATGGTGCCAAGCTGAGGCCAATCGGGCGATTGGTCTTAAGCTGCACCGCGCGCCCAGTACCCCCCAGGAACTGGCTGAGAAGTTGCATGACAGGGTGGTGGGAAAGAACTTCGACAAGACCCGCTTCGCTCTAGAGGTCCTGGCAAGTGGACCCGTCAGTGGATGGAGGGTTCCCGCGTACATCGCTGAAGGGTTGGCCTGGCTTGAAGCGAAGGCGGCCCACGAAGTTGATTCGGACGCGGCCATCGCTAACGAGCTCGCGACGATTGAGCCGGCTACGGCTGCTTCTGTCGCGGTTATTGCAGGCGCGGAGCAGACGTCATGAGTAGGCGAGTCGACAGTCCGGACACAGATGCCGACCGAGAGATCTACGCATGCATTACCGCAACTCCCCCGCAGCCGTTTGTGGTTCGTGCAGGCGCAGGTTCCGGCAAGACCACTTCCCTCATCAAGGCGCTGGACTGGGTGATGTCGGCGCACGGCGCCAGCATGCGGGCGAGGAAGCAGAAGGTCGCCTGCATTACCTATACGGATCTAGCAGCCAATGAAATCCTGGCGGACGTCAGCTCTGATCCGCTGGTTCATGTTTCGACGATCCATAGCTTTTACTGGGGCATTACCAAGACATTTCAGGCTGACATCAAGATCTGGCTGAAGGACGAAATTCGTAGGCGGGTTTCTCAGTTGGAAGAAGAGTTCAAGAACTACGGCCAGCGCGTTCGGCAAAGTACGCGAGATAGGAACAAGGCTGACCAGGAGCGCTACGCCCGACATCTGGAATCTCTGGACGGCGTCAGAGCGTTCAATTACGGTGCCGGCAGTGACTACGCAAAAGGAATTCTTGGCCACGAGGACATCCTCCAGCTCGCGGACTTTTTGCTACAAAACCGCCCACTGTTCCGGCGGGTCGTGGCGCTGAACTACCCGTTCGTGTTCATTGACGAGAGTCAGGATACGTTCCCGGGCGTAGTGAAGTCCTTCAAGGAAGTTGAAACCCAGATGCGGGGTAAGTTCTGTCTCGGTTTCTTTGGCGATCCGATGCAGTCGATCTTCATGAGAGGGGCGGGGGACATCCCGCGCGAAGACCATTGGCGATTCATCATGAAGCCGGAGAACTTCCGCTGCGCCAAGCAAATTCTAGACGTCGCTAACGCCGTGCGCGCGCAGGGCGACGGCATGGAGCAAGTCCGTGGGTTGCACGAGAGGGTCGATGGAGAGTTCAAGCTTGTGGAGGGCTCGGCCCGGATGTTTGTCCTGCCGAACACGCTGAACCGGACTGAGGCGCTAGCAAGGGTCCGAGCATGGAGCGCGGGAGCGGACAGCGACGAAGGTTGGATTACCCCGGACCTTGCGGTCAAGATTCTTGTCATAGTGCATCGCATGGCTGCGAATCGGCTTGGCTTCGGCGGCATCTACTCAGCGCTGAACGACAAGACGTCGGATGCTATGAAGCAGGGAATGCAGGACGGCACCGGTTGGCCGGTTCGCCCCTTTCTTAGTTTCGCGCTTCCGATCGTTGCAGCGATGAACGACGGTGACGAGTTTGGAACGATGAACCTGCTCCGGGAGTTCAGCCCGCGCCTGGCGCCAGCCAATTTGAACGGTCGCCGCGCGGCGAACGTACTACGTGAGTTGCACGTAGCTGTCATGAGACTCGTCGCCATGCTGGACGAGCCCGGTACCACTGTCGGTGACATAGCCATCCATCTGCGCGACTCGGGCCTGTTCGAATTCGACGAGCGCTATGAGCGAGTGCTTGGGTTCGCCGGAGACGTTGGTGAAGTCGCTCAAGAGGCCGAAGTCGCTACCCCCGCTCCTGCTGAAGGGCGATCCTCGGATGCGGCAATGCTCAAGTTCTTCCAATGCGCCGCTCAAGAGCTCCGGCCATATGCGCGATACGTCTCGCAGGGCTCCCCCTATGCCACGCAGCATGGCGTGAAGGGCGCTCAGTTCGATCGCGTTGTTGTGGTGATGGACGAGGAGGAGAACGACTACAGAACGTACAACTATGAGCGGGTCTTCGCCAGCGCTGCTGCTCGAGCCGCAGATCGTGCGCGAGCTCAGGAAGGCGATGAGAACACTTGGAGCCGAACGCTGAGACTGCTGTACGTTTGCTGCACTCGCGCCAGGCGGGGGCTTGTACTAACCTTCTTTGTTGCTGACCCGGCGACGACCGTAGAAGACGTCGTGGCGAGCGGGATCCTGCCGCGGAGCGCAGTTCTCACGCAGGAGGCACTGGCTACATCGCTGCCGGCTCGCGAATGAGAAAAAGCATGATTGCTCGCATACTCGTTAGCCTCGATTACAGACTGCGGTCTGCTTCGCTGAAGCCGCCACGCCTTTCGACCTGGGAAGATTGTGGCGACTAGGACGTCCGTCAGCTAGAGATCGACCGCATTCAAGCGTGGATTTCAGCAGGACGCAGAACCGAGCGTTCCCGATCGTGCACCGGCTGAGAAATGGTGCGCCGCCGCCTCGCTATTTTCGGCTGCGGCGCTCTAGATGATCCAGTATGACGTCGATCGGACTTCCTACATCTGCCGAATCTGTTTTCAGGTCCTTGGGCGTCACGGCGGCGCTAGGCATTACCCCGTCAAACTCCCAGCGATGTCCAACAAGCTCGACAAAGGCGTTAGTGAATGGGTCGGCTACATCACCGTCTTTATATTTCATGAATCGAGCGACTGCTCCAGCACATAGGTCGGAAACCTGAATTGCTGGATATTCCTTCGAATCGCCCTGTTCAAGCGACGTCGCTCGAAGAGGAAAGTGAAACTTGCGTCGGTCGTATCCTATGAGCATTGACGGCTCCCCCGACATGGCCATCATTTTCTCAAACTGATCTTGGGTCGCAAGAATTGGCTTTGATTTGTCGTGAATAACGCGAAATCGCTCAGACTTACGAGCACCCCAGACCCCCATCTGACTGAACAAGGCCGGAATTGCCGGCTCAAGTGCATTGGGGCCTATTCCGTCAAACCATGCATGAAATAACTCTTGGTCCGCGAACGGCGCAAGAAAGCCTCTAAAATCGGTGTCGACAGAAGCTTCTACAGCTTCTCGAGCCGCAAGAAAATATGCCTGTGCGGCTTCATCCGTTCGCGATCTGATCAAATCGACGAACGTCTTGAAAAGCTCTTCCGTCACTGCTTTTCCACAAAATTCTGGAAGGCAGAAGTGCATCATATTTGCCATCGCAAGATTGGCGCCACCTCGATAGAGATCTTGTCCCATTTCGTGCTGCAGCGTTTCAAGGACAAGGTCAATCATCTTCGTTACAACCATAAATCTCTTGTCGAAGCAGTGAATGACCAATCGACTGTTGTCGAGGCGAGGGTCAGAGAAGAAGCGGATGAGGCGATTAATTCCATCCGACGACTTTCTCAGCGTTTTGAATTTTGGCTCGGCCCCTTGATTCGATTGCACGTGAGAAAGAATTGAAGCTGCTTCCGCTGCCCCAAAGTCATTTGAAACGAGTACGAAATGAGGTTGTTCTGGATCCAGAAGCCATTCGCCAGAATTTCCTGCCTCGTCGCAATAAATGGTCGCCATATCGTCTTCAGTTAACCGCGGGTAGTCTGGTCAAGCTAACTGACAAGATGTCGCCGCACACTCGTCTCTTCTAATAACGCTTCTTGGCCTTAGCTCACAAAAGCATAATGGTCGGCCGTCCGGTGTGGAATGTATGTTGAAATGTATCAGAAAAAAACGAGCTCCCTCAACTAGTGTTTCGGAACCCGTCTTGGGCAGAAGGATGTTTTCGAAACGAAGCAGAAGTTCAATGTGGAGTTGAGGTGCCTGACCGGAGATTAAACTGGGCCGCAAAGCAGCGTTGGTTTGAATGGGCTTTAGTCAAGCGCATTCTTCAGTGTGGGAATCAGATCTTTGATTGCCTCGAGATCTTGTGTGGCAAGTGGAGAAGCAGAAAGCGTATTGCCAGCCCAATTCGAGACGAAACTACCCCAGCGAGCAGCTTTCGTGTCAAAAAGCCTCGTGCGAAAGCCGTGATTCGTTGAATTCTGCTCTAGTGATTCGCGTAAGAGACTCAGATATAAAGATGGCCTGTCCAGCTTTCCGAGGATGTGGTGGTCGGTTGCTTGAACGAAGTTGTGGACGGCCGCAATCAGTGAGGCAGTTTCTTTAAATGTGAGATCGTCACCAGACTCGGCCTTATTGACGAGATTGATGGGGTTCAAACCGCAATACAGATTGGCAATTTGTTCCGAGTGCCTTTGTAGAGTGTCCTTTGAACGGTCCGATATGACGTTATCGGCGAGCTCGTGCATGACATTGTTGCGCCACGTTATCAGCACTTCTACTAGAGCCGCTTCAATGTCAGGCGCAGGGACCCAATCAGAGAAGGCCTTAGCTTTCTTATATACTGACCTTCCGCAAGCTTGAAGCTCTCCAGAAAAGAGAGGGTCTTGAAGGTAATCTGGCTTGCGATTAAGCAAGGAAAAATACACATCCAAGGCATCAACTGCAGTTCCAAGGAAGGAATGCAAGATAAAAACCCTAGATCGCTGGATTGAGTGAGATACGTTTTTTGGGGACCAGGCGGCGTGCAGGCCGATAGCTTGATGTTGCGGATTCTTGTCCAGACAGTCGAGGGCTACCAGTGCGGAGACCAGAAAGTGGTTTGCTTGTCCTAACTGCCGCTTGAACGTCTTTCGAGCCAGAGTGTATTTCATCGCGGTGCACCAGGCAGGAGTCGAACCTGCTTCTCTCCATCTAAGGATGGTCTGTGCGACCATTTTGAAGTGGAGCGCCTGTACCCAATCGGCCGCTGGTGCATATTTGAGGGTCTTCTGCTTGCTGTTTGTGAACTACCTATAACGCGTTGGGATTATACATGATCGACCGCGTGTACAGTTCGTAACGGCCACCGATGGTTCTTCTCAGATCTCATTTAGCCGGTTCAGATGGCAATTAGACATCTGGCGGGATTCTTAGGTGGGAGCGGAGCAGGCTGTGTGCGCGCCGAGCAGATGTCATTTTTATCCGTCCATCCGTCAGGGCCGCCGCGCTTCCCGTATACTCCCCCCACTACCGCACCAACGGTAGTCCCGGAATGGAAGCCGGGTAAGCTATAGGCGGGACAGCCGCCGCTCAGGCGGCATTTTCATGTCCAGCGTCTACGCACGTCCCTATGGGCGGGCCTGGACGGGGGTGCGCTTGCGCACGCCGGGTCCTATAGCTCCGGTCTTCCAACCCTGTCTTGTGCCCGCCCGCCCCGTTTGGAAGCGGGGAGGCGGGTTCTCCACTCGCTATAGGAGGCAGCCCCATGCTGCACCCCCTCACCCAAAACCCCTGGCAAATCGACACCGACCGCGAATCCGGCCCCGTCTCCCTTTCCCACCTCCACCAACTAGACCGCACCCGCTACGCCATCCAGACCATCGCCCGCATGGTCGGCAACAGCGCGTCCGAACCCGACGCCACCGGCTCCCCACCGCTGGACCCCTGGGCAGTCACCGCCCTGATGGGCGGCGTCGAAAGCCTCTGCGAGCACCTGGGCACCCTGACCGAAGCCATGCTCGACCAGGCCCTGCAAGCCGAGGATGAAAGGGCAGCCCCCACCCCCACCCACAACGCTCCCCCCTCGATCCAATAACATCCACGAAAATAATTCCTACATAACCGGGAATTTATATCGTTTTGAGGATCGCCCCGCGAGGCCTTGTAATGCGTGTTCGCTTATTGCCGTTCACGCTTTCAAGAAAATTCCTCGCTATGAATCCCATCGGATACCGCATTCTTCCCCGGACCGCGCCGGCCGTCGCCGCTGACGTGCTGGCCGGTTTCGCCGCCATTGGCTCGGCCCAGATCAGCGATTGCATGAACCGCCTGTACGGCGTCAGCGGGCTGCGTCCGCTGCACGCCGGCAACCAGCGCACGGTCGGCCTGGCGCTCACCGTGAAGACGCGGCCGGGCGATAACCTGATGATCCACAAGGCGATTTCGCTGGGTGGCGCGGGCGATGTGATCGTGGTCGATGGCGCTGGCGATACCAGCAATGCGCTGGTGGGCGAATTGATGATGATGGACGCGCAGGGGCGCGGCATCGCCGGGTTCGTGATCGACGGTGCGGTGCGTGACCTGGACGTGTTCGCGCAGGGGCAGTTCGGCTGCTTTGCGCGCGCGGTGTCGCACAAGGGGCCGTACAAGGATGGTCCGGGCGAGATCAATGTGCCGGTGTCGGTGGGCGGCCAGGTGGTCAACCCGGGCGACGTGGTGGTGGGCGATGCCGACGGCGTGGTGGTGATTCCCGCCGAGCATGCCGCGGCCGTGCTGGTGCTGGCGACCAAGAAGGAAGCCGACGAGGCGGTGGCCAAGGAGAAGCTGCGCGCCGGCACCTACACCAAGCCCTGGCTGGAGAAGACGCTGGCCGAGAAGACGGGAGCCGTGAAGTGAGCCAGACCCCGACGCAAACCCCGACCCAGGCGCAAACCCAGCCCCCGCAAGCCGCCAGCATCGTCGCCGACCGCATCAAGCGCATCAAGCTGTCGCCCAGCGTGGCGGCGCGCGCCATCATCGCCGAGCTGCGCGAGCAGGGGCGGCGCATCATCGACCTGACGATCGGCGAGCCGGATTTCTCGACGCCGGAGCATATCCGCCAAGCGGCCACGGCCGCCATGAACCGGGGCGAGACCAAGTATTCGCCGGCCCAGGGCACGGTGGCGCTGCGCAAGGCGGCGCGGGCGCATCTGCTGGAAGCGACCGGCGTCGATTATCCGGTGGCGCGCATCATCGTCAGCACGGGCGCCAAGCAGGTGATTTTCAACGGGCTGGCCGCGACGCTGAACGACGGCGACGAGGTGCTGATTCCGGCGCCGTTCTGGGTGTCGTATCCGGACATGGTGCTGGTCAACGGCGGCGTGCCGGTGGCGGTGCCGACCACGCCGGCCACGGATTACAAGCTGACGCCCGAGGCGCTGGAGCGCGCCATCACGCCGCGCACCAAGTGGCTGATGATGAACGCGCCCAGCAATCCGACCGGCTCGGTCTACACTGCCGACGAGCTGCGCGGGCTGACTGCGGTGCTGGAGCGCCATCCGCACGTCTGGCTGATGACGGACGATATCTATGCGCGCCTGAATTTCACCGACGCGCCGACGGTGCATCCGTTGCAGGTGGCGCCGGCGCTGGCGGCGCGCACGTTGGTAGTCAATGGCGTGTCCAAGGCCTATGCCATGACGGGCTGGCGCATCGGGTATGGCGCGGGTCCGGACGAGCTGATCCAGGCCATGGCGATTCTGCAGTCGCAGAGCACGTCGGGCGCGTCGTCGGTGAGCCAGGCGGCGGCGCTGGAGGCGCTGTCGGGGCCGCAGGACTGCGTGACGGAGTTCGCGCGGGTGTTCCGCGAGCGCCGCGATCTGGCGGTGGCAGAGCTGTCCGGCACGCCGGGGCTGGAGATCGTGGTGCCGCAGGGCGCGTTCTACGTGTTTCCGGACTGCTCGGGGCTGCTGGGCAAGCGCACGCCGGCCGGCGACGAGATCCGCACCGATACCGACCTGACGCATTACCTGCTGCGCGAGGCCGGGGTGGCGGTGATCGACGGCCATGCCTATGGCGCGCCGGGCACGTTCCGCCTGTCGTTCGCGGCCTCGCTGGACGATATCCGGCAGGGGTGCGCGGCGATTCGCGCGGCCTGCGCCAAGCTTGCTTAGTTGTTCCCCGGCCCGCCCGTGAGCGGGCCGGTTCTGTTTTTCGTTCAAACCACAACACAAGGGGAATCACCATGAAAAGCCATTCACTCATTGCCGCCTGCCTGGGCCTGGCCGCGCTGTCACTGGGCGCCGGCGCCCGCGCCGATCAGGTGGCCGACATCAAGGCCCGCGGCGAATTGATCTGCGGCACGTTGGGCACGTCGCAGCCGTTCAGTTTCCAGGACGCGGCGACGCGCCAGCTGGTGGGCTATGACGTTGATGTGTGCAAGCTGGTGGCCGACAAGCTGGGCGTGAAGATCAGCTACAAGCTGCTGTCGGTGGCGGCGCGCGTGCCGGAGCTGAACGAGGGCCGTGTCGATATCCTGGCGGCCAACCTGGGCTATTCGCCGGACCGCGCCCAGCAGATCGCCTTCAGCCACGCCTACTATGTCAGCCCGCAGAAGCTGCTGGTGCGCAAGGATTCGGGGCTGGACACGATTGAATCGCTGAACGGCCACCGCATCGGCGCGACCAAGGGGTCCAGTTCGGAGCGCGAGATCAAGCGCATTCTGGACAAGTCGCAGGTGATTGGCTACGGCGACAGTTCGGCCACGTACCTGGCGCTGCAACAGAAGAAGGTGGACGCGCAATTCGCCTCGGAATTGGTGTTGGTGCGGCTGGTGCTGCAAAGCCCGCCGACGGCGCCGGTCAGCGTGATTCCGAAGTCGGTGTTCAATGAGCCGTGGGGCCTGGGCGTGCGCAAGTCGGAGCCGGGCATGCTGAAGGTCGTGAACCAGGCGTTGGATGAGGCCGAAAGCTCGGGCGCGGCCGCGCGGCTGTTCGACAAGTGGTTCGGCCCGCAGACGCCGTACAAGCTCGAACGCAGCTTCAAGATCGGCCCCATCGCGGGCTGAGCGCCGGTGCCCGCGCGATGAGCTTACTTGACGCTTCGCAATACCAGCTGCTGGCCAGCGGCATGGCGGTGACGCTGCAACTGTTCCTGGTGTCCTGGGTGATGGCGTTCACCATCGCGGTGACGCTGGTGGTGGTGCGCGCCACCAACCTGGCGCCGTGCCGCTGGCTGGTGGACGCCTATGTGGAATACCACCGCAACGTGCCGCTGCTGGTGCAGGTGCTGTTCTGGTACTTCGGCATGCCCGAGCTGCTGCCGGAGGGTTTCCGGCTGTGGCTGTACCAGCACAACGCCGAGATGTCGCTGGCGGCGATCGCGCTGGCGCTGGGGTCGGCCGCCTATATCGCGGAGGACATCCGCAGCGGGCTGCGCGCCATTCCCGGCACGCAGTTCGAGGCGGCGCGGGCGCTGGGCGCCAGCTACCTGCAATGCATGCGCTTCGTGATCGTGCCGCAGGCGCTGCGGATTTCGATTCCGCCGCTGGTGGGACGGGCCTTGCTGCTGTTCAAGAACACCAGCGTGGCCATGGCCATCGGCGTGATGGAGCTGACCTACCAGGCGCGCGAGATCGAGAACGAAACCTACCGGACCTTCGCCACCTTTGGCGCCGCGACCATCATGTACCTGCTGGGCTCCTTCCTGATCATGCTGATCGGCTCGCGCATCTATGCGCGCTACCGCCTGAACCAGGGAGGCCACAGTGCTTGATCTTCTGTCGCAATACTGGCCGACGCTGCTGGTCGGCCAATACCCCAATGGGCCGTTGGGCGGGCTGGCGCTGACGCTGATTCTGGCGCTGTGCGGGCTGCTGCTGTCGTTGCCGCTGGCGCTGGCCATCGCGCTGGCGCGGGTCAGTCCGTTTGGCTGGCTGCGCGTGGCCAGCAAGACGCTGGTCAACGTGGTGCGCGGCATGCCGCTGCTGATGCTGATCTTCTGGGCGTACTTCGTCATTCCGAAGCTGACGGGGCAGGTGATCAGCGGCTTCTGGACGCTGATCGCGGCGCTGGTGGTGTACGAAAGCGCCTATCTGTCGGAGGTGATCCGCTCGGGCATCGAGGCGGTGCCGCGCGGCCAGATCGAGGCCTCGCGCTCGCTGGGCGTGGGCTACTGGACCACGATGCGCCGGGTGGTGCTGCCGCAGGCGCTGTTCAACGTGCTGCCCAGCATGACCAGTCAGTTCGTCTCTACCATCAAGGAGACCTCGCTGGGCTATGTGATCAGCGTGAACGAGTTGACCTTTGCCGCCAACCAGGTCAACAACCTGGTGCTGACCAAGCCGCTGCAGGTGTTCGGCATCCTGGCCATCATCTACTTCCTGGTGTGCTTCAGCCTGAGTCGCGGCCTGTCGTGGCTGGACCTGCGCATCCGCCGCCAGCGCGCCATGGCCTAGGGCCGGTGCTTATCGGAATTCATCATGATCAAGCTTGAGAAAGTCAATAAATGGTACGGCGAGCACCACGTCCTGAAGGACGTGGACCTGTCGGTGGCGCGCGGCGAAGTGCTGGTGGTGTGCGGGCCGTCGGGCTCGGGCAAGTCCACTATGATCCGCACCATCAACCGGCTGGAGCCGATCGAGAAGGGCCGCATCCTGATCGATGACGCCGACATCTACGCCAAGGGCGTCAACCTGAACGCGCTGCGCCAGAAGATCGGTTTCGTGTTCCAGCAGTTCAACCTGTTTCCGCACATGAGCGTGCTGGACAACGTGGTGTTCGCGCCGGTCAACATCCGCAAGCAGCCGCGCAAGCAGGCCATCGAGCTGGCGCGCCAGTTGCTGGCGCGGGTGGGGCTGGAGCACAAGATCGACGCCTATCCCGGTTCCTTGTCGGGCGGCCAGCAGCAGCGCGTGGCGATCGCCCGGGCGCTGGCGCTGCAACCGCCGGTGATGCTGTTCGACGAGCCCACCAGCGCGCTCGACCCGGAGATGGTGGGCGAGGTGCTGCAGGTGATGAAGGGCCTGGCCAAGGACGGCATGACCATGGTCTGCGTGACGCACGAGATGGGTTTCGCGCGGGACGTGTGCGACCGGGTGGTGTTCATGGATGCGGGCGAAATCCTGGAGGTGGATACGCCGGAGCGCTTCTTCAGCGCGCCGCGGCATCCGCGGGCGCAGCGGTTCCTGGCGGATATTCTGCATCCGCGGGGGTAGGGGGAGGGGGCGGCCGGCCCCCGCCTCGACGATAATGCGAGGGTTCTTCATGCATTTCACATCCACCGCCGCGATGTACACCCTCAAACAGCTGGAGGCGTTCTACTGGAGCTCGCAACTGGGCAGCTTCAGCGCGTCCTCGCGCAAGCTGCACACCACCCAGTCGGCGGTCGCCAAGCGGGTGGGCGAGCTGGAGGCCTTTGCCGGCGCGCCGCTGTTCGAGCGCCGCGCCAAGAAGCTGGTGCTGACGGCGCAAGGCCGCAAGCTGTTCGAGTTGGCGCGCGAGATGCTGGACCTGAACAGCCGCATCGTGCAGAACATGGCCGACCCGGCCAGTTTCGAGGGCGTGGTGCGGCTGGGCGTGACCGAGCTGGTCGGCATGACCTGGTTGGCGCGGCTGGTCAGCCAGATCAGCCTGCGCTATCCCAAGGTGCAGCTTATGCCGGAGATCGACGGCGGCATCACGCTGTACGAGCGGCTGGAGCAGGACCAGTTGGACCTGGCGATCATGCCGGGACCGTTCTGGAGCTACCAGTACGACTGTGTCCACCTGGGCGCGGTGACCAACGTCTGGATGGCCAGCCCGTCGCTGGATATCGACTTTGCGGCGCGGCTGGCGCCGCAGGACCTGGCGCCGTATCCGGTGATTTCGCAGCCGACCAATTCAGCGCTGTCGCACTTGTACGATGCCTGGTTCGCCGAGCAGGGCCTGTCGGTCAAGCGGGTGCTGACCTGCAACAGCCTGGGCATGATGGCGCAGCTGACCATGCTGGGGCTGGGCATCAGCTACCTGCCGGGGGCGTATTTCGCGCCGCTGGTCGAGCGCGGGGCGCTGTGCCGGCTGGATGTGCAGCCGGATCTGCCGACGATCAATTACTACGCGGTGCACAAGAAGAGCATCGTCAATCCGGTGGTGTCGCGGGTGATTGATATTGCGCGGGAGGAATGCGCGTTTGAGGTGGCGGGGGATTTTCTGCCGCATGTGCCGCCGGCGGTGCGGTCCGCTTGAACGCCATTCGGGGGCGTAGACGGCTACCGCTGTTTATTCCAAAAGGACAATTTCTTTACTCGGGAGGCGCGACGATGCGCCACCTGGATCGTAATGCCTCCCGGGAGCCTGCTATTTATTGGCACACGCCTACGGCCTTGGCGCCGTAGGCTGCTTCGCTCTTGGTGTACCTGTCGCCCGCGCTCGACGACAACTGCTGCATCAGGCCTTTGCACGAAAAACCCATCATATCCACATAATTCTGTGCGGATCTGGCGGCCTGCTGGTTCCAATCCACCTTGAGGCTGTCCACCGCGATTGTGGCGTCCGCAACCTTGTATCCGTCACCCGCGTCCGACGACAGCTGCTGAATCAATCCACTGCGTGAAAATCCGGCAAAACTGAGGTATTGCTTGGCCGAGCGCACGGCATTCTTTTGAGGAATGGTCAGTTCTTGAGCCCAGGCGGAAGTCGTGCCAAGGGTTGCAAGAGTGATAAGGGAGATGCATGCGCGCGCTATCGTCTTTTTCATATCCAGTTTTATTGTGAGTTGATATTGAAATGCGATCTCGAATCTGCCATTCGGTTATTCCGGAAGAGAGCCGCTTGTTCAGCGTTTCGCGATGTTTTTTATCGGAAAGGTTGAATGGCCGAGTGGAGAATGAAACGTAAATATACACTGCCAATAAATTCCGCATGTAACGTCGCTATCTGAATCTGAATCTGAATCCGCTAGCGGGTAGGGATATTGCGCGCAGGGGATGCGCGTCAGGCGACGGCCCCGGCGGTGCTGGGCGGCACGGCCGACCTTGGCGTGGTGCATGGCTGGCCGGCGCCGGATGCCGACCTGGATCGCGGCGCGCTGGTAGCGCGGACCGCGCCGGGAAGGACGCCCGGCACGGAGGGCGCCCGCCCCGCAGATCAGCGCGCCGTCGTCAACGCGGCCATCGCCTGGCGCATGAAGGCCAGCGTGGCGTCGTCGGCCCAGGTGCCGGCGGTCAGTTCGGGCTCGGTCATCAGCGCGTGGCGGAATTTCGCGTGGGTGGCGGGGTCCTTGCCTGCATAGGTGCAAAACAGTTCCAGCCATTGCCGTGCCAATTCGCGGCCGGCGGCCGAGTCGGGCGTCTGGCCGGCGTCGATCGCATCCCGCACCCGGGCGATCAGGGCCGGCCATTCGCCGACGCGGTCGTGATAGTGCGCCCGCATGAAGCGCGCCTCGTCCGGCGTCAGGTGCTTTTCGTAGAGACGCAGCTTGCTTTCGGAGAAGGCGCGCACCACGTAGTCACGCATGGCGGGGGAAATGCCGATGTGTTCCTGCATGGCCGGTTCCTGTTCGTGCATCCGGTTCAGTTTCACCAGCAGGCGCGGATCGCCGTTGGTGTCGCGCAGCAGCAGCGTCATCCAGCGCTGGGCCAGGGCCTGCGAGCGTGCGTCCTCGGGCGGGGCGCCGCTGTCCATCTGCCGGTGCACGTCCTGAATCAGCGCGAGCCAGTCGGTATCGTCGTCGCGGCGACGGCCATACATGGGCAGGCGCGCCAGTTCTTCCTGGGAGAAATATTTGTCGTACATGTTCATCAGTTCCAGAGTGGTGAGCCAATCGGCCAGCTCCGGCTCCGCGCCCGTCGCCAACTGGCCATGCAACTGCGCGAGGCGTTCGCGCAGCCGGGCGGCCTGTTGGATCTGGCGGTCGAGCATCGCGATCTGCCTGGCGATGATCTCGTCCAGCGGCGTGCCGGGCTGGTCCAGGTAGGCGCCGATTTCCGCCAGCGGCAATCCGAAGCGACGCAATGCCTGGATCTGGTGCAGGCGGGCGATGTCGTCGCGGCCGTAGAGCCGGTAGCCGTTGTCGGCGCGCGCCGAAGGTGTCAGCAGGCCGATCGCGTGATAGTGGTGCAGCGTGCGGACGGTTAGTCCGCTGCGCTTGGCCAGTTCTCCTACTTTCAGTCGCACGGGGTTCCTCCGTTGATGGCGCAGACGGAACTGTTGGGCATGACGTTGCGTAAGGGTCAAGCGTTTGTGGGTCGAATGTGGCGCGACGTTGAAACATCCCGCGGCACGCGGCTTGCAGTGCGGGCCGCAAAGATAGGGGGCGCCGTCCGATCATGGCGGTTGAGCGCGCGACAGCCGCCGTGCCAGTGCGAGCGGCGGCCGCAGGGCCGGGGGGCAGGGCGGGGGCCGGTGGGCGGCCAATGGCTGGCGGGGCGGGGGGCGGTCCGGGGGGATCGCCTCACGCAGACCGTGGGGACAGCGGGGAACTTGTGCCGTGTTCAGGAACAGGGCCGTGCCGCCTGTCATGCCGGCCCTGCCGGCCTCAACCGCAGCGGATCGCCGTCATCACGTCCTTGTCGTCGACGATCAGGTTCAGGCGGGTGTCGTTGTATTCCATGGTGACCAATTGGCCCGGACGCAGGATGCGGACCTTGGTGGCGCCGCTGCGGCTGCGCAGGTCTTCCGTGACGGACTCGGTGGCTTTCTGGCCGATCTGGGATTGCAGGGCGCTGGCGTCGCAGGTCTTGCGGGCGCTGCCGGACGGGGCGGAGGACGATCCATACGTCGCGCCGGAGGTGCTGTCGGACGCGGCGGGCGAGCTGGCGCTGCTGGAGGAGGCGGATGAAGAGGAACGCGGGGCCCCGGTATTGGCGCAGGCGCTCAGCGTGGCTACCAGCAGAACGGGAATCAGCTTGCGGATCATGGTCACTCCTGAAAAATGAAACGTTTCCGCGGCACGGCCATCGCGCGGGCTGGCGGGCGTCGCGGAAAATCCATCATAGACCAGCCGCCGGCCGCGCGCTCGGCTGGCGTGGCCGGGCTTTATGCCCGGGCGTGGCATTCGGCCGCCGGGTTCCCGCCGTCAGTGGAAATTGCGGCTGGGCATGCTCAGGCCGCCCAGTAATTCGGACAGATCCACCAGCCGCTGCGCGATCAGGTGGCGCACGCCGTCCACGCTCTGCCAGCTGCCATAGACGCCCAGCAGGGTGGCGCCGAGCAGTTCGCGGCGCTGCCGTTCGATCAGCTCGGGACGCACCACCACGTTGACGGGGCCGGTTTCGTCTTCCAGCGTGACGAAGATTACGCCCTTGGAGGTCTGCGGCCGCTGGCGCACCGTGACGACGCCGCAGGCGCGGGCCACGCGCTTGTCGGGGTAGCCGTTGAGCACGCTGGCCGGCTGGAAATTGCGCGCCGCCAGTTGCGGCCGCAGCAGTTCGACGGGATGGCGCCGCAGGGTCAGGCCGACACTGCGGTAGTCGGCCGCCACGGTCTGGTTCTCAGTCGGCACGGCCAGTCGCGGCGCCTCGGTTTCGTGGATGGCGGCGTCGCGCAGCAGGTCGCGGCTGTGCACGCTGGCGGCGGCTTCCCAACTGGCCTGGCGGCGGTGGCCGGCCAGGGTGCGCAGGGCGTCGCCGGCGGCCAGGGCGTTCAGGTCGTGGCGCGTCAGGGCGGCGCGGCGGGCCAGGTCGCCGGTGCTGGTGAAGGGCGCGTCGGCGCGGGCCGCCTCGATGCGGCGGGCGCTGTCTTCGTGCAGGCCCTGGATCAGGCTCAGGCCCAGGCGCACGGCGGGGCGGATTTCGTCCGACGGGGGTGCGTGAGGATGGGGCTGGCGCGGGGGGGGCGTCGGCGGGCGCGGTTTCCAGCGCGGCGTCCCAGCCGCTGACGGTCACGTCCACCGGCAGCACCCGCACGCCGTGGCGGCGCGCGTCCTGCACCAGTTGCGCCGGGGCGTAAAAGCCCATGGGCTGGGAATTGAGCAGCGCCGCCAGGAAGGCCTCGGGCTCGTGGCGCTTGAGCCAGGAACTGGCGTAGGCCAGCAGCGCGAAGCTGGCGGCGTGGCTTTCGGGGAAGCCGTATTCGCCGAAGCCCTCGACCTGGCGGAACAGCGCCTCGGCGAATTCCAGGGTGTAGCCATGGGCCAGCAGGCCGCCCACCAGCTTGGCGCGGTATTTGTCGACGCCGCCCTTGCGCTTCCAGGCGGCCATGGAGCGCCGCAGCTGGTCGGCGTCGCCGGGCGTGAAACCGGCCGCCACCACCGCGATCTGCATCACCTGTTCCTGGAAGATGGGCACGCCCATGGTGCGGCTGAGCACGCCGCGCACCTTGTCGCTGGGGTAGTCGATGTCTTCTTTGCCCTGGCGGCGGCGCAGGTAGGGATGCACCATGCCGCCCTGGATCGGGCCGGGCCGCACGATCGCCACCTGCACCACCAGGTCGTAGTATTCGCGCGGCCGCAGGCGCGGCAGCATGGTCATCTGGGCGCGCGATTCGATCTGGAACACGCCGATGGTGTCGGCCTCGCAGATCATGTCGTAGGTGGGTTCGTCGCC
Source organism: Achromobacter pulmonis (assembly GCF_902859765.1). Taxonomy (GTDB): domain Bacteria; phylum Pseudomonadota; class Gammaproteobacteria; order Burkholderiales; family Burkholderiaceae_B; genus Achromobacter; species Achromobacter pulmonis. The sequence continues at coordinate 2,812 of NZ_CADIJV010000037.1, read as the reverse complement.
TTCGGGGATGTCCTGCAGGCGCAAGGGCTGGCCGCGGCGCTGGCCGGCCAGTTCCAGGGTGCGGCGCAGCGCCGACAGCATGCCCAGGGCCAGCACGTCGACCTTGAGCAGCTTGAGCGCGTCCAGATCGTCCTTGTCCCACTGCACCACGCTGCGGTCGGCCATGGCGGCGTTCTCGATCGGCACCAGCCGCGACAGCTTGCCGCGTGAGATGACGAAGCCGCCGGGGTGCTGCGACAGGTGGCGCGGAAAGCCCATCAGGGTCTGGGCCAGCGCGGCCCATTGCCGCGCCACCTGCGATTCCGGGTCCAGGCCGCAGGCGCCCAGGGTGCGCAGCATTTCCTTCTTGCCGTCCCACCATTGGTGGGCGCGCGCCACCGCGTCGATCACGCCGGGGTCCACGCCCAGCGCACGGCCGGTGTCGCGCAGCACGCTGCGCGGGCGGTAGGAGATCACCACGGCGGTCAGGGCGGCGCGCTGGCGGCCGTACTTGCGGTAGATGTACTGGATCACTTCCTCGCGCCGCTGGTGCTCGAAGTCGACGTCGATGTCGGGCGGCTCGTTGCGTTCCTTGCTGATGAAGCGCTCGAACAGGTTGTTGCCGCGGCGCGGGTCGACCTCGGTGATGCCCAGGCAGTAGCACACCGCCGAGTTGGCGGCGGACCCGCGCCCCTGGCACAGGATGCCGTTGTTGCGGGCGAACAGGACAATGTCGTAGACCGTGAGGAAGTAGGCCTCGTATTGCAGGTCGGCGATCAGCGCCAGTTCTTTTTCGATCTGCGCGCTGACGTGGGCCGGCGTGCCGGCCGGGAAGCGCCGCGCCGCGCCGGCCAGGGTTTCCTGGCGCAGGTAGGTGGCCGGCGTGTGGCCGCGCGGGATGATCTCGTCGGGGTATTCGTAGCGCAGCTCGTCCAGCGAGAAGGCGCAGCGCCGCGCCACCACCAGGGTCTGCGCCAGGGCCTCGGGTGGATACAGATTGGCCAGCCGCATGCGGGTGCGCAGATGTTGTTCGGCGTTGCCGGACAGCGCGTAGCCGCATTGCGACACGCATTGGTGGGTGCGGATACCGGTCAGGGTGTCGTGCAGCGGCTTGCGCGAGCGCACGTGCATCTGCACCTGGCCCAGCGCCACCACCGGCAACTCGGCGGCGCGCGCGGCGTGGTCGACGGCGGCGCGGTGCAGGTCGTCGCGCGAGCGGTACAGCAACGTCAGGCCGACCCAGGCGCGGCGCGGGAAGGTGGCGGCCAGCCAGCGCGCCTGCTGCGCCATGCGGTCGGGGTCGTCGCCGTAGACGGGCGACAGGATCGCCAGGCACTCGGGCAGGTGGCGCAGGTGTTCGTGGCCCGGCGGCGGGGCGGTGAAGTCCTCGGGCGCGAGCCGGTATTCGCCCTTGGGGGCGCGGGTGCGGGCCAGGGTGATGAGCTCGGACAGGTTGCCGTAGCCCTCGCGGGTCTGCGCCAGCAGGGTCAGGTCGAGCGGGGCGGCGTCGGGGCCGGCGCGCAGCCGGAAGGTGGCGCCAATGATCAGCGGCAGCTTCTGGGTCTTGGCCTCGACGTGGGCGCGCACCACGCCGGCCAGGCTGCATTCGTCGGTGATGGCCAGCGCGGCGTAGCCCAGTTCGGCGGCGCGGGCGACCAGTTCCTCGGGGTGCGAGGCGCCCTGCAGGAACGAGAAGTTCGATTGGCATTGCAGTTCGGCGTAGCCGGGCAGTCCGGCCGGCGGGCCGGGGGCGTCGTCATGGGGATCGTCGGGCGCTTGCATGGCGGGGTCAGGCGTACAGCCCGTGCAGGTACCAGCGCGCGTGTTCGTCGTCGCGTTCGCGGTAGATCCAGTAGCGCGCGCTGGCGGCGTCCTCGGCGACGAAGTAGTCGCGCACGGTCAGGGCCGGGTCCCACCAGCCGCTTTCGATGCGTTCGGGGCCGCGCATCAGCCGCAGCGCCTGGCCGGCGTATTGCGGCCGGTGGCCGGCCAGCTTGAGCGGCAGCGGCGGATCGAGCAGCCAGAAAGGACGGTCCAGGGGCTCGGGCAATGGCTCGGGCCGCGGCGGCGGGTCAAGGGCGTCGCCCCAGGTGTTGGCGGCCTCGGGCCGGTGGTCGGGGGTGGGACAGGCGTGGCGCACCTGTTCGCGGCCCAGCCGCGCGGTCAGCAGGTCCAGCAGCCGGGCGTGGTCGGCGGCGGTGCCGCCGGGCTCGGGGAACAGGGTGGTGCTGGCGGCGGGCTGTTCGGTGGTGTCGGGCGCCAGCAGCGTGACCGCGATCACCGGCGCTTCCAGGGTGAGGCGGCCGAGTTTTTCGCGCAGCAGGTTGAGGATCTGCGGCGCCTGCCAGACGGGCTGGGCCAGCGCCAGTTCCAGGTCGGTGGGCGGGCGCGCATGGCGGCCGCGTTCGTGGTCCAGGCGCAGCAGCACGCGCCGTACCGCCAGTTGCCGCGCCGTCAGCCAGCCGCCCAATTGCTCGGCCAGGCGCCGCGCCACGGCCAGCACCGCGTCGGTGTGTTCGAGGTATTCCATCAGCTCGATGCGGCGTTCGAAGCGCGGCGGCGGCTCGATCCAGTGGAACAGCTCGGGCGCCTGGCCATAGGCGGCGTCCAGCGCCTGCAGCAGGTCGGGCGCGCTGCGTCGTTGCAGGCCGCCGCGCGGCAGGGCGCGCAGGTCGGCCAGCGTATGGCAGCCGATGTCGTTGAGCCAGTCCAGGCGAGCTTGGGCCTGGGGCAGCAGGGCCACGGGCAGGGCGTCGAGCCGGCGCGCCAGCGTGCGCGCGGTAAGCACCCGGCGCGGCGCGCGGCGGCCGCCGCGATGCGCCAGCAGCCAGGC
>NZ_CADIJV010000036.1 GCF_902859765.1 Achromobacter pulmonis | reverse complement strand
CGCGGCCGCGCGGCGCGGCGCCGGCGGTGTCCGCGGTGTCGGCCGCGTCCGCGGGCGCCGGGGTGGCGTCGGGGGGCGCCTGATAGCGCTTGCGGATGTCGGCGTCGCCACCGCGCAGATCCAGGTCCATCTGTCTGCCGGTCAGGTCATCGAACACCAGAATCGCGCCGCGGTCCGGCGCGGCCTGCGCCTGCTTGACGGCCAGGGCGACCTCGGCGAGCGCGCCGCGCGCCAGCAGGCGGTGGCCTTCAAAAGCGGTATGGGGAAGGGCGGGCAGTGTCATGAGGGATATGGGGTTATTTATCCGGATAAATTTGATATCTGGCATTGTGCGGGGCGCCAAAGGACTTGTCAATATAATCCGGGTAAAAATAGTGCAAGCATGCGACGCCGATTGAAAAAAGTCGCAAAAATTCCGCCGCGACCTAGGGTCAACACCTAGTCAAAACACGTCAGCGGCGTATAATCTTGCTTTGCGCCCGGAGTTACCCATGCGTCTCGTTCACAAAGCGCTCACCTTCGACGATGTGTTGTTGGTGCCTGCGTATTCCGAGGTGTTGCCGCGCGACACCTCCCTGGCCACGCGCCTGACCCGCAACATCTCCCTGAACATCCCGCTCGTGTCCGCCGCCATGGACACGGTCACCGAATCCCGCCTGGCGATCGCCATGGCCCAGGAAGGTGGCATCGGGATCATCCACAAGAATCTGTCCGCCGACGCCCAGGCCCGTGAAGTCGCCCGCGTCAAGCGCCACGAATTCGGCATCGTGATCGATCCGGTCACCGTCACCCCCCAGATGAAAGTGCGCGACGCCATCGCGTTGCAGCGCCAGCATGGCATCTCGGGCCTGCCGGTGGTGGAAGGGCGCAAGCTGGTCGGCATCGTCACCAACCGCGACCTGCGCTTCGAAGAGAACCTGGACCAGCCCCTGCGCAACATCATGACGCCGCAGGAACGCCTGGTCACCATGAAGGAAGGCGCCACGCTGGATGAAGCGCAGGCCCTGATGCACAAGCATCGCCTGGAACGCGTGCTCATCGTCAACGACGGTTTCGAGCTGCGCGGCCTGGCCACCGTCAAGGACATCGTCAAGAACACCGAGCACCCGCTGGCCAGCAAGGATGCCCAGGGCCAGTTGCGTGTCGGCGCCGCGGTCGGCGTCGGCGGCAACACCGAAGAGCGCGTCGAAAAGCTGGTCGCCGCCGGCGTCGACGTGCTGATCGTCGACACCGCCCACGGCCACTCCAAGGGCGTGCTGGAAGGCGTGCGCTGGGTCAAGCAGAACTACCCCAAGGTCGAAGTCATCGGCGGCAACATCGCCACTGCCGCCGCCGCGCGCGCGCTGGTCGAGCATGGCGCCGACGGCGTCAAGGTCGGTATCGGCCCCGGCTCGATCTGCACCACCCGCATCGTGGCCGGTGTCGGCGTGCCGCAGATCCACGCGATCTCCGAAGTCGCCAAGGCGCTGGAAGGCACGGGCGTGCCGCTGATCGCCGACGGCGGCATCCGCTACTCGGGCGACGTCGCCAAGGCCCTGGCCGCCGGCGCGTTCTCCTGCATGATGGGCGGCATGTTCGCCGGCACCGAAGAAGCGCCGGGCGAAGTGGTGCTGTTCCAGGGCCGCTCGTACAAGTCGTACCGCGGCATGGGCAGCCTGGGCGCCATGACCGAAGGTTCGGCCGACCGCTACTTCCAGGACCCGGCCAACAACGCCGACAAGCTGGTCCCCGAAGGCATCGAAGGCCGCGTCCCCTACAAGGGCAGCGTGCTCGCCATCATCTACCAACTGGTCGGCGGCATCCGCGCCTCCATGGGCTACTGCGGCGCCGCCACCATCGACGACATGCGCACCAAGGCCGAATTCGTGGAAATCACCTCCGCCGGTGTCCGCGAATCCCACGTGCACGACGTACAGATCACCAAGGAAGCGCCCAACTACCGCGCCGACTGATCCCCGTACAGTCAACTACAATGTCAGGCATCACGCACCGGCAGAACCGCAGAATCAGTCAGCGGGTCTGCCGGTGCGGTTTTATTTACTGCGGTTTCATTCATTACCGGTAGAGTCTCCATGCACCAGCGCATCCTCATTCTCGACTACGGTTCGCAAGTCACCCAACTGATCGCCCGCCGCGTGCGCGAAGCCGGCGTCTACTCCGAAGTGCATCCCGGCGACGTCGACGACGCTTTCATCCGCGACCAGATGGCGCAGGGCCTGAAGGGCATCATCCTGTCGGGCAGCCATGCATCGGCCTACGAAGAAGGCTCCATGCGCGTGCCGCACGCCGTGTTCGAGCTGGGCGTGCCCGTGCTGGGCATCTGTTATGGCATGCAGTCCATGGCGCAACAGCTGGGCGGCGTGGTCAGCTTCTCCGACCACCGCGAATTCGGCTACGCCGAAGTCCGCGCCCACGGCCACACCAAGCTGCTGGAAGGCCTGGCAGACTTCACCACGGACGACGGCCACGGCATGCTCAAGGTCTGGATGAGCCACGGTGACAAGGTCACCGAGCTGCCGCCGGGCTTCAAGCTGATGGCCTCCACGCCGTCCTGCCCCATCGCCGGCATGGCCGACGAAGATCGCCGCTTCTACGCCGTGCAGTTCCACCCCGAAGTCACGCACACCGTGCAGGGCAAGGCCATGCTGGCCCGCTTCGTCAACGAGATCTGCGAATGCCAGGGCGACTGGAACATGCCCGACTACGTCGCCGAAGCCGTCGCCCGCATCCGCGAGCAGGTCGGTGAAGACGAAGTCATCCTCGGCCTGTCCGGCGGCGTCGACTCGTCGGTGGCCGCGGCCCTGATCCACAAGGCCATCGGCGATCAATTGACGTGCGTGTTCGTCGACCACGGCCTGTTGCGCCTGGACGAAGGCAAGCAGGTCATGCAGACCTTCGCCGAGAACATGGGCGTCAAGATCATCCACGTCGACGCCACCGCCCAATTCATGGGCAAGCTGTCCGGCGTGGCCGACCCCGAAGCCAAGCGCAAGATCATCGGCCGCGAATTCGTGGAAGTGTTCCAGGAACAAGCCGGCAAGCAGAAAAGCGCCAAGTGGCTGGCCCAGGGCACCATCTACCCCGACGTCATCGAATCGGCCGGCGCCAAGACCGGCAAGGCCACCTCGATCAAGTCGCACCACAACGTCGGCGGCCTGCCCGACACGCTGAACCTGAAGCTGCTGGAACCCCTGCGCGAACTGTTCAAGGACGAAGTCCGCGAACTGGGCGTGGCCCTGGGCCTGCCGCCGCAGATGGTCTACCGCCACCCGTTCCCGGGCCCGGGCCTGGGCGTGCGCATCCTGGGCGAAGTCAAGCATGAATACGCCGAGCTGCTGCGCCGCGCGGACGCGATCTTCATCGAAGAACTGCGCAACACCAAGGACGAGGCCAGCGGCCTGACCTGGTACGAGCTGACCTCGCAGGCGTTCGCCGTGTTCCTGCCGGTGAAGTCGGTGGGGGTGATGGGCGATGGTCGCACCTACGAATATGTCGTGGCGCTGCGGGCTGTGCAGACGTTTGACTTCATGACGGCCGATTGGGCGCCGCTGCCGCATCCGTTGCTGGCTCGGATTTCCTCGCGGATTATTAATGAGGTGCGGGGGATTAATCGGGTGGTTTATGACGTGTCGAGCAAGCCGCCTGCGACGATTGAGTGGGAATAACGCCGCTTCGCTTGGCGAACGGTAAATAAAAAAAGGCGCTTCGGCGCCTTTTTTCATTTACCGCGCCTGGCGACGGAGGACGACCCGGCCTGACCTTGAACCTGACTGCGAATTAGCCTGGATCAGGAGAGCAGATTGCCGACAATAGCCGTATTCGCCGTATCAACGCAGCGTGGAGCATTCGTTGCTGCGGACGCGCATCGCTAGCAGGAGGATTCCCCTGCCTTCAGGCAGGGGGCATCAACGACGCTTCCCACTATTTAAACTGGATTCCTTTGATAGCCAGCATGGGCGAAAGCAAGCAAGTGAACGTGACTGCGGCAAGGTCTGGGCCTGAAGACTTGTAGAAAGAAGTCCCCTCTACCGCAATGTCGTATCGCTCAGCTTTCGTTCCTGCGATTGAGGCGCCCGGACGATAGCGGGGGCCGCCAATACTAATCTCCACAACATTGGAGTAAACGCTATGGTCGAAATTTGGACGGTTGATCTTCGCGGGTGCAGCATCAACGCAAACCTTGGCCGCCATTGCCTTGCCTTTATCAGTATTTATTCCCGGCTTGAACTGTTTGGGACGAATTAAACGCCAATAGTTGGCCTCAGGACTATATGAGGCGGGCTCGTACTTCCCGGTGCCTTCGCGAAGATGACACTGCACCAGTTGCGGACTGATTCCATCTATTGCGATGAAAGTTGCATCTGGATTGAATGAGCGCGCGCTCTTGAGGTAGCGGGAGTCAATTTCAAATGGCACCGTCTGGCCTTTGGTGCGGGATGCGCAGAGTTTCTCTTTTTGTGGGTCATTGCCAATGGCATCGTTCCGTATCATTTCAGCTTGGGCAACACATGAAAAAAGCAGCAAACCAAGACCCAGTGACAAGCAGCGCATTCAATTTCTCCATGTTGATCCGCACGAAGTGGGATTAGCCAGAAAATACCACAGCGATTTCAAGCTTCGTTCAATTCGTGAGGTATTGCAATGCCTACGGCGCCATGGGACAGCAGGACGGCACGGAGCAGTGACTTTTCCCGCACGAAGCGGACATACATTACGCAAGATCTGGTGGGGGCGCGCGTCCGGGGCCACCTATCGCCTGGCGTTGCGCGACGACACGCAAGCCACAGGAGCCATAACCGGTGTACGGATATGCCGAGTCCTAAGCTGCGAGATATGTGCCCAAGAGGGGCAAGTGCGTTTCGGCGGGGAGCCGTCACCATTCCAACCCATAACGCACCGCCACCGTTCTTCCAAGCGCGAGCGACATTGACGTCCAGACTCGCCTCGACTCCGCTCACACGCTCCTTCTGGTTGAACAGCCGCAGCGCCCGATCCTTCGCGTCGTAGAACTGCGTCACGTCCGAATTGTTCTGATAGGCCGTGAGGCTGGCCTGCACCGTATCCCACGCGCCGCGCCAACCGATTTTATAGCTGTCGACTTTCAACGCCTGTGAGTTCAACTGCTGGATGTTGTAGATGGAGCGACGAGCAGGTATTCCTACTCGCTAGAGGCAGGCTTGCCTCGGTACGCTTCCAGGCGGTCAGCGTTTTCTGTTGAACATCGCGAGGGAATAACGCCGCGGAGGTTCCGCGGTAAATGAAAAAAGGCGCCGAAGCGCCTTTTCTATGGAGTTGGAGGGGCAATCTAGCTACCGATTCAATCGTGTCTCCGCATACCTACAGCCTCGCCATCACCCCGCCAATTCCTTCCGGACGATTTCCGCGCCTTCGCTCAGCGCCAGCAGCTTGCCGTGCGCAATGGCGCGCGACAGCGGCGCCATGCCGCAGTTGGTGCAGGGATAGAGCTTGTCGGCATCGACAAACTTGAGCGCCTTGCGCAGCGTATTGGCCACTTCTTCCGGCGTTTCAACGGTATTGCTGGCCACGTCAATGGCGCCGACCATCACCTTCTTGCCGCGAATCAGTTCGATCAGGTCGATCGGCACATGCGAGTTGTGGCATTCCAGCGAGATGATGTCGATGTTGGACTGCTGCAGCTTGGGGAAGGACTCTTCGTACTGGCGCCACTCGGATCCCAGCGTCTTTTTCCAGTCGGTGTTGGCCTTGATGCCGTAGCCATAGCAAATATGCACGGCGGTTTCGCACTTCAGCCCTTCGATGGCCCGTTCCAGGGTGGCGATGCCCCAGTCGTTCACTTCGTCGAAGAAGACGTTGAAGGCCGGCTCGTCGAACTGGATGATGTCGACGCCGGCGGCTTCCAGTTCGCGGGCTTCCTGGTTGAGGATCTTGGCGAATTCCCAGGCCAGCTTTTCGCGGCTCTTGTAGTGGGCGTCGTAGAGCGTGTCGATCATCGTCATGGGGCCGGGCAGGGCCCACTTGATCGGCTGCTGGGTCTGCTGGCGCAGGAACTTGGCGTCTTCGACGAAGACCGGTTTCTGGCGGCTCACGGCGCCCACCACGGTCGGCACGCTCGCGTCATAGCGGTCGCGGATGCGGACGGTTTCGCGTTTCTCGAAGTCGACGCCATCCAAGTGCTCGATGAAGGTGGTGACGAAGTGCTGGCGGGTCTGTTCGCCATCGCTGACGATGTCGATGCCGGCGTGCTGCTGTTCCTGCAGCGCCAGGCGCAGCGCGTCCTGTTTGCCTTCGATCAGTTCCTGGTCTTGCAGTTTCCAGGGCGACCAGAGCTTTTCGGGCTGGGCCAGCCAGGACGGTTTGGGCAGGCTGCCGGCGGTGGAGGTGGGCAGGAGTTTTTTCATGGTCTGTCGTCTCGTGTGTGTTGGGTTAGTGCGCGTAGCTGGCGGCCCAGCTGTCGAGCACGTGCTTGTATGGCTTGATGAAGTGTTCTTCGGTGAACTTGCCTTGCTTGACGGCCAGTTGGCTGCGCTCTTCGCGGTCATAGACAATCTGCGTCAAGGAATAGTCCTGGTTCTTCAGGCTCGGCTGATAGAACGGGCCCGCCGCGGAGTTGGCGTTGTAGATCTCGGGGCGGTAGATCTTCTGGAAGGTTTCCATCGTGCTGATGATGCTGATCAGCTCCAGATTGGTGTAGTGACCCAGCAGGTCGCCCTGGAAATAGAAGGCCAGCGGCGCGGCGCTGCCGGCGGGCATGAAGTAGCGCACCCGCAGCCCCATTTTTTCGAAGTACTGGTCGGTCGAAGAAAATTCGCTCTGCCGATATTCGACGCCCAGGATGGGGTGGTGGTTTTCGGTGCGCTCGTAGGTTTTGCTGCTGGAGGCGCTGATGCAGATGACCGGCGGCTTGCTGAAGCGTTCCTGGTAGGCGCTTGATTTCACGAAGTGCTTGAACAGCTTGCCGTGCAGTTCGCCGAAATTGTCGGGCGTGCTGAACGTGGGGCGGTTGTTGTTGTGTTCCGGCAGGAGCACGCTGAAGTCGTAGTCGCGCACGTAGGACGAGAAATTGTTGCCGACAATGCCCTCGATGCGTTCGTTGTTGGCCTTGTCGACGATGTTGGTCTTCAGGATCTCGATCAGCGGAAAGACATCGCCGGCCGCGCCGATATGCATTTCAACGGTGATGATCTCGAGTTCGACGGCGTAGCGGTCGCCCTTGGGGTTGTCCCAGTGCGCCAGATTGTTGAAGCGCTTGTCGATCATCCGCAGGGTGTTGCGCAGATTCTCCTGGCGGCTCTCGCCCCGGGCCAGGTTGGCGAAATTGGTGGTGATGCGCGTGTTGTCCGAAGGACGATAGTTCTCATCAAAAGGGATGCTTTTGACGGTGAAGGTGAACGCTTTGCTCATGGTGATTGGATACGCTGATAGTGCGAAAAAGTCCGCGGAAAATGAAAGCCGGCCCGGTTCGGGCGCATGGCGCGAAAAGTGAAGCCGTTGAGGCGCCCACAGGGCGCATGCCGGACGTGAAGGGCCGCCGGGTCCGCGTTCCGGACTGGCGTCAGGCGCAGGCCGCGACCGCTTCCTCCACGGCGGCGGGGCGCGGACGGCGGGTCAGTTCGACCAGCGGCAGCGCCCGTTGCACCGCGAGGCAAGCCCGTTCGATCAGGGCCTTGTCCTGCAGCCGGTAGTCGGCGAAATCCTTGTCGGTGGCGTAGACGCCCAGCGGCAAGGTGCGCGCCTGGAAGAAGCTGAACAGCGGCCGCAATTGATGGTCGATCATCAGGGCGTGGCGCTCGCTGCCGCCGGTGGCCGCCAGCAGCACGGGCTTGTCGATCAGGGCGTCCTGGTGAATGAAGTCGAAGAAGTGCTTGAACAGGCCCGTGTAGGTGCCGCGAAAGACCGGGGTGGCCACCACCAGCACGTCGGCCTGTTCGACCGCGCCCAGTTCCCGCTCCACCGCGTCCGGCAGATGCGAGCGCCAGGTCGCGCCCGCCAATTGCGGGGCGAGTTGACCCAGTTCGACCAGGCGTTGTTCGCACGGGACTTCGTCGGCGATCAGGTCCAGCAGGTGCTGTGCCAGGGCCGCGGATTTGGAGGGGCGTTGCAGTCCGCCGGAAACGGCTACTAGACGGAGTGGGCGTGTCATTTTTGCTTCATGGAGAGGGATTTGCGCGGCGCCGCGTGCGCAGACGACGGCAGCGCATACTAGTGGCGGGTACTGATGAAGTAAAATGGTTTTATTTCACAAATCCATGAGCGGAAATCATCTGAATGCTTGAGCGCATCCACCTCAGCATCGTCCAGCAGGTCGAAAAGCAGGGGTCGCTGACGGCCGCCGCGGTCGTGCTGAACCTGACCCAGTCGGCCCTGAGCCACAGCATGAAGAAGCTGGAACAGCAACTGGGCACCGCCGTCTGGCTGCGCGAAGGCCGCAGCCTGCGCCTGACGCAGGCCGGTCAATACCTGCTGGCGGTGGCGAACCGCGTGCTGCCGCAACTGGACCTGGCCGAAGAACGGCTGGGCCAGTTCGCGCAGGGCGAGCGCGGCGCGTTGCGCATCGGCATGGAATGCCACCCCTGTTATCAGTGGCTGCTCAAGGTGGTGTCGCCTTATCTCGCGGCCTGGCCCGACGTCGATGTGGACGTCAAGCAGAAGTTCCAGTTTGGCGGGATCGGCGCGCTCTTCGGCTACGAGATCGACCTGCTGGTCACGCCCGACCCGCTGTTCAAGCCGGGGCTGAAGTTCGAGCCGGTGTTCGATTACGAGCAGGTGCTGGTGGTGGCCAAGGGCCATCCCCTGGCGTCGGCCGGCTATGTGAAACCGCAGCAACTGACTCAGGAAGTGCTGATCAGCTACCCCGTGGACATCGAGCGCCTGGACATCTACAACCAGTTCCTGTTGCCGGCCGGGGTCACGCCCAGGCGGCACAAGGCCATCGAGACCACTGACATCATGGTCCAGATGGTGGCCAGCGGCCGGGGCGTGGCCGCCTTGCCGCGCTGGCTGGTCCAGGAGTACGCGGCCAGGATGGACGTGGTGCCGGTGCGGCTGGGCGCGCGCGGCATCGCCAAGCAGATCTTCCTGGGCGCGCGCGAGGCCGACACCGCCATCGACTACGTGCGGGCCTTCATCGAACTGGCCCGCCAGCCCGCCGCCGCGGCCGCGATCGCGCAATAAACCCTTCCCGCGTCGCAGGCAGGCCGATGGCACTTACATCGGCTCATGACTCGGTACAGAACGCAAGGGTTGCCCGCCGGCACACGCCAGACATTGCGATACCATCTCCGGGCCTGCCGCGTCCCCCCATTCATGCTGAAGCGGCGCGAATGCTGGCTAAAAGCGCAAGGCAGGCATCCCCCACGCTGAAATAAACCAAGAAGACGGAGAAACCGAATGCGCGTAAAGGCTCTTGCCCTGTGTTTGATGGCTGGATTTGCCGCCACGGCCGCCGCCCAGGACAGCACCGAAACCCTGCAACAAGCCTTCAAGCAGATTCCTCAGCAGGCGCTCACCGTCCCGGACGCGATGCAGGTCTTTTTCATCGACGTGCAGGCCTGGCGTGGGCTGGAGCCATCCGGCCCGTCGGCCGACGGGATGCGCCGGCTGAGCATGGCGCAGTGGATCAGCCCGCTCGAAGCCATCGGTCATGGCCTGGAGCAGTGGTCGACGAATGCCAAGGTGCCGTTCGACACGCTGTCGTATTTCGCCGCGTTCGGCCGGCCGCCCGCCAGCATCACGTATTGGGGGCTGAAGGACCCGCAAGCCGTGGGCCAGTTCGTCGACCGTCTCAAACAGGGCGATTTCGCCGCGGTCGATGCCGGGGGTGTCGCCGGGGTGCTGGCCAACGGTGAGGCCCACAAGATGGACCTGAAAAAGGCCAATCCGCGCGATCCGTGGCGCGGCATGATGGGGAAAGCCAGCTTTGTCATGCCGCTGGGCGCGGCATTGGTTCAGGCGCCGGCCCCCGACGGCATGAAGTTCTTGTCGCAGCCGACGCCGTCGGTCGCCGATAGCGAGGTGGTCGCCGCGTCACTGGCGGGCTTGAAGCAGGCGGTGCCCGCCGACCGCGGCCGGATCGTGCAGGCGGTGGTTATCTCGCCGGTATTGGGGTTGTCGGCGGTCGATCCGGCGAAGGTCTTGTTGTCGCCGCGCGCGGATGCCGACACGGCGAAGGAGAACTTCCAGGCGGCGGCCGCTGCGAATGCGCGCGGTATTCCGCCTTATTTCGGCGGCCTGCTTGCGGATGTGCAGATCGACAAGACGCCGGCGGTGGTGATGTCCCTGTCGTATGCGGATTGCGCCACCGCCCGGCAGGCCGTGGATGGCATCGACGCGGCCTGGAAAGAGAGCATGGCCGGCGCGGTGCAGGCCAAGTTCTCCGGGCGCACGGTCGAAGCCGGCAAGCTGTGCGCGGCGGTGGTCAGCCTGGTATCGCCGACGGCTGGAAACGCCGGGAATCCGATCCTGGCGCAGGTGATGAATCGGTATATGCGGCGCGAATTCACGTTGCTGCAGATTGGCGCGGGGCGCTGATCGGCGTTGCGCCAGGCGGCCGCGTCTGGGGCGCATGCGATTCGCCTTGACAAGAGAGGCCGGATTCGGCCGCGCCGTGTTTTTTTGTCAGCGCTTCGGCGCCCGTGATCAGATCCAGCAATTCGGACGTGATTTCGGTTTGGCGCGCTTGCCGCGCGTCTTTCTGCAATCCGGCGAGCTTTTTCTCGACATTGTCGTGCGCGGATTCCATGGCGGCGAAGCGGGCGGCGTTTTCGCTGACGATGGACTCCACCGCGGCCTCCATGAGCCGCGCGAAGACGTACTCGGCGATCAGCTTTTCCAGCAGCGGGCGCGGCGCCAGATTATGCAGAGGCGCCTGGGGCGCCGGGGCGGCCGCGCGCCGGGGGGCGTCCAGCGGTAGCAGCGGATGGCGCTCGATGGCGGTTGCGGCGCCCTGGCGATAGCGGCCGAACATGACTTCGACGCGCGCGACCTCGCCGCGGGCGATGCGGGCGTAGAGCTCGTTGGTCAGGCGGTTGATGGCATCGGGGGCGCCGCTCAGGCGGGTCGCCATCGGCATGCTCCAGGCGATGGCGCGGCCACGCTCGAAGGCAAGCGCGGCGCCACGGCTGCCCAGCATGAACAGCAGGTCGGTGGGTTCGAGCGCGGCTATGCCAGCCTCCAGGAGGTGTTCGTTAAAGCCGCCGACGAAACCATGTTCGGACGTGCACAGAACCAGCACGCGGCAACCGGGCCCGTGGCGCGGCGCCGCGACGTCGACCGGCATGAGCAGCAGCACGCCATCGATGGCGTCGGCCATGGACTGGGCGTAGCGGCGAATGCCGGGAAGCGCATGCTGGGATTCCTGCACGCGCACGCCGGCAAGTGAACGCATCGCGCCCATGATGTCGCGCAGTTCTCCCATGCCGGCCAAGTGGCTCTGGATTTGCGCGAGGCGTGTCACGCCGGCTCCTCTGCCGCGCTGGCCGCGCCCAGGGTTTGCGCCAGTCCGGCCAGGCTCGCGGTCAGGCGCGCGCGCAGGGCGTCGGGCAACGGCTTGGCGTCGTCGCCGAGTGCCAGCACCTCGGGGCACTGATTCTTGAGCCATCCCGCAAGACCAGCGCGAAAAGCGCCGATGCGATCCAGGGGCACGGGATCGAGAACCCCGTCGGCCACGGCGCATAGCAGCGCGACCTGCTCACCCAGCGACAGCGGCGCGAACTGCTGCTGCGCCAGCACGGCGCGGATGCGCCGCCCATGTTCGATCAGCTTGCGGGTGCGCGCGTCCACCATGGACCCGAAGCGCGTGAACACCTCCAATTCCAGGAACTGCGCATACTCCAGCCGCAGGCTTTCCGAGAGGGCTTTGAGGACAGGCGCCTGGGCCTTGCCGCCGACGCGCGATACGCTCTTGCCGACATCGACCGCCGGTTTCTGGTTTTCGTAGAAGAGGCGCGGGTCGAGATAGACTTGGCCGTCCGTGATCGAGATCAGGTTGGTGGGAATGTAGGCGCTGAGGTTGCCGGCCTGCGTCTCGGCGATGGGCAAGGCCGTCAGCGAGCCGCCGCCACGCTCGGGCGCCAGCTTCGCCGCCCGCTCCAGCAATCGCGAGTGAATGTAGAAGATGTCTCCAGGATAGGCTTCCCGTCCGGGCGGACGCCGCAGCAGCAGCGAGACTTGGCGGTAACAGGCGGCGTGTTTGGTCAGGTCGTCGAGCACGAGCAGCACGTCGCGCCCGCGCATCATGAAATACTCCGCCATGGCGCAGGCCGAGTAGGGCGTCAGCCACTGCAAGCCCGGCGCGGCATCGGCTTGGCCGATCACAAAGATGCAGCGTTGCGGCGCGCCATGCACGCGGACCGCGTCGATGGCGCGCGCCACCGACGAGGCTTTCTGGCCGATCGCGGCGTAGACGCAGATGGTGTCGCTGGATTTCTGGTTGATGATGGCGTCGATCGCGATTGCGGTCTTGCCGGTTTCGCGGTCGCCGATAATGAGTTCGCGCTGGCCTCGGCCAAGCGGGATCATCGCATCGATGACCAGCAGGCCGGTCGCCAGCGGCTTGGTCACCAGCGCCCGGTCGATAATGATCGGAGCGGCTTGCTCCACCGGCGCGAGCTGGGTGGCCTCCGGTGCGTCCTTGCCGTCGAGCGGCACGCCGAGCGCGTCGACCACGCGTCCCAGCAAACGTTCGCCGACTGGAACGCGCGCCACTTCGCCGGTGCCGAAGACAATGCTGCCGGCGTGAATGCCGTCGGTGCTGCCGAGCAGGACGCAGCCGATGGCCTCTTCGCCGAGATCGACGGCGAGCCCGCGCACGCCGCCCTGGAAAATCAGCAACTCATCGAGTCGGGCTTGTGGCAACCCGGCGACCATCGCCACGCCGTCGCCAACCTGCAGGACGCGGCCGACATGCTCGAGCTGCGGCGTGAGCCGCAGCGCCGCCAGGGTTTGTCGGCGCTGTTGGGCCCAGTCTCTGAGTTCATCCACGAGGCGGGTCATCGGCGCCAGCCTCGGTTCGTGCGGCCAGGAGCACGCTTTGCCAGGAAAAGCGCAGGATCGCGGTTGGAAAGTGCAATTCGGCCCCCGCGATCAAGGCCGGGTCGACCTCGAATGTCATGGCGCCCGACAGGTTCAGCGCCAGGCGCAGGCGCGCCTTCCATTGCTCGGCGGCCGCGGCGGGCAATGCGCAGGCGGTGACGACCTTGAGCACGGTGTCGCCGGCGATCTGGCAGGCCAGGGCATCGCGTTCGGCGCTGGGCAGGGCGTTCAGGTGCGTCTCGATGTGTTCGATCCAGGCCTGCGCGCGATACTGCGCCGGCATTTCGGCGAGCAATTTCTGGGCAAAATCGGCGCCCAGATCGAGCGCGAGCCGGCGCGCCTCGTTCAGCGCCTCGGCGCGCTCGGCCGTCAAGGTCTGGCGCGTGGCGTCGATCAGCGCCTGCGCCTCGCGCTCGGCCTGTGCCCGGCGTGTCTCGGCCAATTCCTGGGCCTGTGTCGCGGCGGCCTTGAGCGCCGCTTCGCGTTCGGCGTTGATGCCGGCGCGCTCGGCTTCGACGGCGCCCAGTTGCGCTTGCGCTTTCGCTTCGATCTCGCGCGCGGCATCGAGTTGCTGGCTCGCCTGTGCCTTGCGCGCGTCGATCAGCGAGAGCACCGGCTTGTAGAGAAACCGGTGCAGCAACCAGACCAGGATGCCGAAGTTGATGGTCTGCAGAACGATGGTCCACCAGTCGAGTTGCATCATTCAATGGGTGTATGGATTGGCAAAGAGCAGCAACAGCGCCACCACCAGGCAATAGATGGCCATGGTTTCGATCATGGCCAGGCCGACGAACAGCGTGCGCGAGATCGTTCCGGCCGCCTCGGGCTGGCGCGCGATGGCGTCCATGGCGGCCGCCACCGAGCGGCCCTCGGCCAACGCCGGCCCGATCGATCCGATCGAGACCGCGATGACCGCGCCGATGATGGATATAAGCTTGGGGTCCATTGAATCTCCTTATGCTTTCGTGGCGTCGCCGACGGCGGCGCCGATGAAAACGGTTGCGAGCACGGTGAAGATGTATGCCTGGACCAGGCTGACCAGGATCTCCAGCGCCATCAGCGGAATCGGCACGAACAGGCCCGCCAGCGCCACGACCAGGCCAATCACGAACTCGCCGCTCATGACGTTGCCGAACAGCCGCACCATCAGTGAAAAGGTGCGCGTTATCTCGGAAAGCACATTCAGCGGCAGCATGATCAGCCTGGGTTGGGCAAAGCTGGCGAGGTAGCCGCGAAGGCCGCGCGCCCGTATCCCGAAATAGTGAACCGAGAAGAACACGATGAGCGCAAGCGCCGCGGGCGTCTCGATTTTGCTGGTGGGGGCTTGCACGCCAGGCAGCACGCCCGAGAGGTTGGCGGCCACCAGGAAGATGAACAGCGTGCCCACCAGGGGCAGGAATGGCCGGGCGTCCTTGCGCGTGACGTCCTCGATCTGCCCGGCGATGCCCATGACAATGCTCTCCAGAACCGCCTGCCGGCCGTTGGGTTGCAGGGCCAGGTGGCGGGTGGTGAAGCGACAGGCGAGCGCCAGTACCGCCATGATGACCCATGTCGTTACCACCGGGCGGGTGATGGCCACGGGGCCGATATGAAAAAGCAGTGTGCTTGTCAGCGGTGAGGCCTGCATCAGTCGGCCCTCCTGTGCGGACGCAGTATCAGCGCGCGCGCCGCCAGAAACCCGGCAAGGGCGGCCAATAACGGCACGGCGCCCTGGTGCGCCGCGAAGAACAGGAAGCCGGCGGCCGCGCCGAGGCGCGCCAACGTCAGCGCGAGCGGGGCCAGCCAGCCTTTGCCGCCCACCATGAGCGCCACGCCGCGCCTGAGCGCCGCGAAGTACGCCAGCCCGACTGCCAGGCCCGCCAAGGCCATCGCGACGGCAACTGCCGGATGGGAAATCAGGTTCGCCAGGGTCATTCGCTGTGCATCCTTTTCCAGGCAAGGGCGCAGCCCGCGGCCAGGCCCGCCACGAGCAGGCCCAATGTCCAGAACACGCCACTGTTGCAGATCCGGTCGAGCCAACGGCCGGCAAGAATGCCGAGCAGCGTTGGCGCGACAATAGTCCAGCCGAGCGCGCCGATCATGGCGATGTTCTGCCCCAGCGAGCGTTCGCCCTCGCGCTGCCAGCGTTCGCGGCGTTCGCGGCGCGTGCGCACCGCCTGCCTGAGCCGCTCGTGGTTGTCGGGCGTCGTCATGATTCGAGTCCGGCGGGCGCCGCCGCGCGGCCCAGGCGCGGCAAGCGGTCGGGGGGGGAATCGCCCGAAAGACGGTAGATCTGCCGGATGGCCGCGAGATAGAGGCGCTGCGCGTCGGTGCGCGCGGTGATCTCCGCTTCGTTGCGGCGGTGGAAGCTCGCCAGCACTTCGGTTTCGAGTTGCCGCAGATCGTCGCGCGCGACAGCTTCGCGGGTGGCGACGGTGATCGTATTTCCGCCGCTCACCGACAACATGCCGCCGCGAACCGCAATGTGATGCTCGGTTCCGTCCAGCTCGCGCCAGCTCAGCACGGAGACCGCCAGCGCCGTGATGAAGTCGGCGTGGCCGCGCAGAATGCCGAACGCGCCTGTGTCGTCCTCCGCCCGCAGGTGCGCGACAGTGTCGACGTTGGCGATAATCGCCAGCGGCGTGGCGACGGTCAGGTGCATGCCGTCGGCGGGCTTCATGCGCCCACCTTGGCGGCGGCACGTTCGCGTGCCCGGGCTTCCTCGATGCCGCCGATCATATAGAGCGAGCTTTCGGCCCAGGCGTCCGCTTCGCCGTCCAGGATGGCGCAGCATCCTTCCAGGGTATCGGCAACCTCGACGGTTCGGCCTTCCTTGCCGGTAAAGGCGACGGTCACCATGAAGGGCTGCGTCAAGAACCGCATGAGCCGCCGGGCGCGCTGGACGGCCTGGCGATCCACGGCGCTGAGTTCTTCGACGCCGAGCAGCGCAATGATCTCCTGCAGCTCGCGGTAGTGCGCGATGGTTTTCCGCACCGCTTGGGCCACGTGGTAATGCCGCTCGCCGACCAGGCGCGGATCGAGCAGGGTCGACGTCGACGCCAGGGGATCGACCGCTGGATACATGGCCTCGCTGGCCATGTCGCGCGACAGGACAATCGACGCGTCCAGGTGGCTGAAGATCTCGGCGACCGCGGGGTCGGTGAAGTCGTCGGCCGGTACATAGACGGCCTGGATCGACGTAATCGCCGCGCCGGCGACCGATGTGATGCGTTCTTCCAGTTCGGCGATTTCGCTGGCGAGCGTGGGTTGGTAGCCGACGCGCGACGGCAGGCGCCCGAGCAGTCCGGAAACCTCGCCGCCGGCCTGTACCAGGCGGTAGACGTTGTCGATCAGCAGCAACACGTTTTCGTGCTTTTCGTCTCGAAAATGCTCGGCAATGGTCAGCGCCGTCAGCCCGGCGCGCCAACGCGGCCCCGGCGGTTCGTTCATCTGCCCGAACACGAGGGCGGTGCGCGCCAGGACGCCCGAGGCTTTCAGTTCCAGCAGCAGTTCATGCCCTTCGCGGGAGCGTTCGCCGATACCGGCGAACACCGAGATGCCGGCGTGACGCTGGACCGTGGTGCGGATCAATTCCATGATGAGCACCGTCTTGCCGACCCCGGCGCCGCCGAACATGGCGGCTTTCCCGCCCTTGGTGAGCGGGGCGAGCAGGTCGATGACCTTGATGCCGGTATGGAAGATCTCCTGGGCCGGACCGACCCGATCCAGTGCCGGCGCCGACGCATGTATGGGGCGGTAGGGGGTATCGTCGGGCAGCGGCTGGGCGCGATCGGCGGGCTCGCCGACGGCGTTCAGCAAACGCCCGAGCACGGCATCGCCGACCGGTACCCGGATCGGGGAGCCCAGCGCCCGCGCGGTGGCGCCGCGGCGCAGGCCGGTGCTGTTACCCAACACGACCGCGCGCACGGTCGCGCCGTCCAGGTGCTGATGCACTTCCGCAAGTAGCGGCTGCCCGTCATCGTGTTCAATGACGATGCCTTCGTTGATGGCCGGCAGCGCCTGCGGGGCGAACCGGATGTCGATGATCGAGCCGTGGACCGCTGTCAACTGTCCCGCGAGCGGGGTATCGCGAGAGACCTGCCCCATGCTTGGCGGAAGAGGTTCGATCGGTTTCAACATGCCTGCTTTCCTGTATCCGTTACGATTGGGATGTAACGTGCGGCTCGGCGCTTAATGCAATTGATTCGAACATGGGCAGGGTCGCCCGCAGTTGATCTGAGTCAAGGCTGTGCGTTGTCGTCGGGGCCGCCCGCGGATGCGGCAGCGGCGTTGGGGGGGGCTACTGGGCGTGTCGCCTCGACATTGCGTTTAGTCAATAAGCGCATTGACCCGGGGGGTAGAGTGAATACGGTGCCGCGCCGCTCGCGTGGCCGATGCTGAACCGACGATTCACCTTCGGCCGCGTGGCGTTGCGGGTTATTCCCCGTCATGCTCCCTGGAAGAATCACCATGAAAAAAATCACGATCGCAGCGGCGCTGGCCGCCCTGGCGTTGAACGCCGGTCCGCTGTGGGCCCAGCCGGCCAAGCCAGGCCCGGATTCGCCGCCGGCGCGCGCAAGCCAGAATAAGGATAACGTCGCTGAGTTCGACAAGCAGATGAGCGCGGCCGAAGCCAATATGCGGAAAATGCAGGATCAGATGGACGCGCTGCGCAAGACCCAGGACCCCGAAGCGCGCCAGCGCTTGCTGCAGGAGCACTGGGAAACCATGCAAGGCACGATGCAGCTGATGCAGTCGATCCGCGGCGCGGAAGAGGGCGGCTGTTGCTTGTACGGACCGCGCCGTGGCGGCCCGATGATGGGCAATGGCCCGGGTAGTGGCCCGGGCAATGGTCCCGGTAGTGGCATGCGCAATGGCGGACCGGAGAACCGGGGGAACATGCGGCGTTTTTATTCTGGCATGACCGACCGCCAGTTGAAGGAACACCAATACATGATGGACCAGTACATGGGCATGCAGCAGTCGCTGATGCAGCAGTTCATGTGGCATCAGATGATGCAGGGCGGCCGCGCGGGCGCCCCGGCCGCCGGCAATTGAAGCGGCTTGCGGACGATGCGGGTTTCGACCGCCCGGGACGACGCATCGCCCCAGGGCGGTGTCCGGCCTGATGGTCCCGGCGTGGCGGGCCTGACGACCGCCGAGGCCCGCAGGCGCCTGGACCACTACGGACCCAATGCGCTGCCCGGCATGCCGGTGCCGGGCGTGATGATGGTGTTCCTGCGGCAATTCCGCAGCCCGCTCATCTACATGCTGCTGGCCGCGGCGTTGACGGCGGTCGCGCTGGGCGATCTCAGCGATGCCGGTTTCATCGGCCTCGTGCTGTTGGCCAATGGCATCATCGGCACGTTGCAGGAACATTCCGCCAACCAGGCTTCGGCGGCGCTGCGCAGGCTGGAGGAGCCCAAGGCCGTCGTGATCCGCGATGACCGGCAGCAGGAAATCCCGGCGGTGGAGCTGGTGCCGGGGGATGTCGTGCTGCTGGAAGCCGGCGCGCGGGTGCCGGCCGACCTGGCGCTGGCCGGCTCGGCCGATCTGCAATGCGATGAGTCCCTGTTGACGGGCGAGTCGCTGCCTGTCGGCAAGCATGTCGTCGCGGGAGCGCAGGCAGGCGCGAGCGAGGCCGCTTCGCGCTTGTTCGCCGGCACGCTGGTGGTGCGCGGACGCGGGCGCGGGGTGGTCACCGCGACCGGCGTTGCCACCGAATTGGGCGCGATCGCCGACCAATTGCGCGGCAAGTCGGTGACGCAGCCGCCCTTGGTCATCCGCATGGAGCAATTCTCGGGCCGTATCGCCATTGCGATCGTCGGCGCGGTGGCGCTGCTGGCGGTGGTGGGCGCCGTGCGCGGCATGCCCGCCGAGGCGCTGTTCATGATGGCCGTCGGCCTGGCCGTCAGCGCGATTCCGGAGGGACTGCCGGTGGCGATCTCCGTGACGCTGGCGATTGGCATGCGCCGCATGGCCCGATCCCACGTCATCGTGCGGCGCATGCCGGCGGTGGAAGCGTTGGGGTCGTGCACCGTGATCGCGACCGACAAGACCGGTACCTTGACACGCAACGAACTGGTGGTCACGACGCTTGCGCTTGCCGAGGGTTCGACACTGACCTGCGATTGCGGTCGGTGGGACGCCGCCGCGCAGCCTGGCGACGGATGGCTCCAGGCCCTGCTCGCGGCCGCCGTCCTGCCCAATGAGGCGCGCTTGGCCGTGGTGCGGGGCCAATGGGAGGGTAGTGGCGATAGCGTGGATCTCGCGCTGTTGCGCATGGCGCGCGAACTGGGCGTGACGGGCGACGGTCTGTCGCAGGCCTATCCCCTGATGGCGCGGGTTCCGTACGAGCCGGACCGCGCGTATGCGGCGTCCTTTCATGAGCACGAGGGTGCCATCCATGTATTCGTGAAGGGCGCCGCGGATGCGCTGCTCGCAATGTGTTCGCGCAGCCAGGACCCGCTGGCGGCGGGGGCGCTGGACCGCGCTGCCCTGTTGCGCATGAAGGACGCGCTGGCCGCGCAGGGCCTGCGCGTCCTGGCGTTCGCGAGCGGCACCGTCGCCCGGCGAAGCGATGGGAAGTACGACCACGCATCGCTGTCGGCGTTGACGTTCCTGGGCTTCGCGGGCATGAAGGACCCCCTGCGGGCCGAGGTGCCCGCGGCCATCCAACAGTGTTACCAGGCCGGCATCGAGGTCTGCGTGGTGACCGGCGACGATCCGGTCACCGCGACGGCGATCGGCCGGCAGGCGGGGATGCTATTCGCCCCGGAACAGGTGGTGACCGGCGACCAGGTGCGCCGCGCCGAGGCCGCCGGCGTGGGTGAATTGGACCGCCTGGTCCGTCTTGCCCGTATCTATGCCCGGGTGAAGCCCGTGCAGAAGCTGGCGATCGTTCTGGCGTTGGCGCGGCTGGGCCACTTTGTGGCCGTCACCGGAGACGGCGTCAACGATGCGCCGGCGCTCAAGCACGCTCACGTGGGTGTGGCCATGGGTGGCAAAGGCACTGAACTGGCCAAGGAAAGCGCCGACATCGTCATTACCGATGATAATTTCGCGTCGATCGTCCGTGGCATCAAGGAAGGCAGGATCGCCTACGGCAACATCCGCAAGGTGGTCATCATGCTGGTCTCGACCGGCGCGGCCGAGGTTGCGCTGTTCCTGCTGGCCATTCCGCTCGGCCTGCCCATGCCGCTGCTGCCGACCCAGTTGTTGTGGCTGAACCTGGTGACAAATGGCATCCAGGACGTGGCGCTGGCGGCCGAGCGCGGTGATGGCGACGAATTGGCGCGACCGCCGAGAAAGCCGGCCGAGCCGATCTTCGACCGGGCCGTGATGCGCAAGGTCTGGTTCGCCGTCGTGGTCATGGGCGGCGGCGGCTTCTTGACGTTCTATTGGCTGCTCGCCCAGGGCTACACCGAGCAACACGCCCGTAATCTCCTGCTGTTGCTGTTTGTGCTGTTCGAGAACTTTCAGGTGCTGAACTGCCGCTCCGAGCGCCGCTCGCTGTTTCGTGCGGGATTCTGGTCCAATCCGCTGCTGCTGGTCGGCATCGCCGCGGCCCAGGGCCTGCATATCGCGGCGATGTACATGCCCGGACTCGGCGGCCTCCTGCAATTGGGCCCCGTGTCATTGGCCGAGTGGACGACGCTGCTGGCGCTGGCGTCGGTCGTGGTGTGGGCGGCGGAGCTGGAGAAATGGTGGGCCCGCCGGCCATCCGCGGGATAATCACGGGGCCAAGGTTTTTCTCACTGCCGGGAGAACGCATGACCGCCGACAACCAGTCCGCCACACTGGCTTTCCTGACCTGCCCGCGAGTCCAGGGCGTGCCGGCGGCCGACATCGCCACGGTGCGCACGCATCTGTCGACCATCGTGCTGGCCGGATCGCGCGCCTGCAAGCTCAAGCGCGCGATCCGGTTGCCCTATATCGATCTGTCCACCCCGGCGCTCCGCCTGCAGGCCTGCGAACGCGAGCTGGCCTTGAACCGCCGCACCGCGCCCGCGCTGTACCTGGCGGTGCGGCGCATCACCCGCCAGGAAGATGGTGAATTGTCGTTCGATGGACCGGGCGAGCTGGTTGACGCGGTGGTGGAAATGCGGCGCTTCGCCGACGATGCGCTATTGGACACAGTGGTGACCCGCGACGGCCTGTCACCGCAACTGGCCGAGCGCCTGGCGTGCGTGATCGCCGATTTCCATGACCGCGCGCAGGTGGCGCGGGCGGTGGATAGCGGGGCGCGGCTGGCGGGCGTGATCGCCACCAATGCGCAGGTGTTCGCCGGGCTGCCAGCGCTGCCCCCCGCCAAGACCGCCGCGCTGGAGGCGGCGCTGCGGCGCGAACTGGCGCGTCACGCGCCGTTGTTGCAGGCACGGGCACAGGCCGGCAAAGTGCGCCATTGCCACGGTGACCTGCACCTGGCCAATATCTGCCTGATTGACGGCGAACCCACCTTGTTCGACTGCCTGGAGTTCGACACGGCGCTGGCCACTATCGATGTGCTGTACGACCTGGCTTTCCTGCTGATGGACCTGTGGTGCCGCGGGCTGGCGCCGCAGGCCAACCGGGTGCTCAACCATTACCTGGACCGGCGCGACGACGAAGACGGCCTGCCGCTGATGCCGGCCTTCATGGCGCTGCGCGCGGCAATCCGCGCCCACGTCATCGCCACTCAGGCCACCGCCGCCACGACGGCGCCGGCGCGCGCGCGGCTGCAAGCGCAGGCCCTGCGCTACCTGGACACCGGGCTGGCGTGCCTGGCGCCGCGCGCGGCGCGGCTGGTCGCGGTGGGCGGCCTGAGCGGTTCGGGCAAGTCGGTGCTGGCCGCGGCGATCGCGTCGGCGGTCGGCGCGCCGCCGGGCGCCCGGGTATTGTCCAGCGACCGCATCCGCAAGGCGCTGCATGGCGTCGAGGCGCAGGCGCGGCTGCCGGCCCGGGCCTACGGCCTGGAGGTGTCCGAACAGGTCTATGCGGCGCAGGCCGGACGCGCCCGCGAATTGCTGGCCGCGGGTTGTTGTGTGATTGCCGACGCGGTGTTTGACCGCCCGGCCGACCGCGAGCGCATCGCGCAGGCCGCCACGCAGGCGCGGGCGGGCTTTGCCGGCTTCTGGCTGCAAGCGCCAGCCGCGACCTTGATGGCGCGCGTCAAGGCCCGCGTGAATGACCCATCCGATGCCGATGAAGACGTCGTGCAGCGGCAGTTGGCGCGCTCGCCGGTGGCGTCGTCCTGGCAGTCGGTGGACGCGGGCGGAACGGCACAGGCGACGGCGCAACACGTGTTGCGGCAACTGGAAGAGGAGGAGGCCGCCCGTGGCGCGGCAACGCCGACAGCCGGCGCGCCGCCCTGATCGCCGGGCCCGCGAGCGTGAGGAAGCCGGCGTTGCGCAAATGGTTTTCCCGAAACCTTGCATTTTCGTCCCCGCATGGGTTGCAAGCGCGAACGGCGGCATTGAGAACCGGCCGCTGAGGCGCAGTCCGATTTTGCGGCGGCATTCCAGGCCGGCGCGCGCGCGTTTGGAGCGCCCCGTCAGACGCTGTCGGCACAGTGAAAACGGCATGCCGCGCGGCGCCCCGCAAGCGGGCCAGACGCGCCGGACGTGACCGGCCGCATTCTTGACATCGGCGGGGCCATCCACATAATCCAGAGCGATTCTCGTTGTTATTTTGGGTTGTCTTCGAATGCCAGGATTTTTGGCCGTACATGCGCAAGCGTCTTTGATCATCAGGGCGCGCCGCCGGTTTTCCAGCCAGGGAGGGCTCGCGCCTTCCGGCGGGGCCTGTTCTTCCCCGTCTTTCACCCTCTGGAGCATTCAATGAAGAAGACCCTGTCCATCGCGATCGCCGCGCTGTGCCTTTCCGCCACCGCGCAGGCGCACCAGGTCTGGATCGAGCAGCCGGCCGGCAAGTCCGCCATCATCCGGTTCGGCGAATTCGCCGAGAATCTGCGCGAAGCGTCGCCGGGCTATCTCGACACGTTCACCAAGCTGTCGGCCCGACTGGTTTCCCCCAAGGGGGAATCGCCGCTGACGGTGGCCAAGGTGGCCGATGGCTTCACGTTGTCGGCCAAGGCGGCGCACAACGAAAGCCTGCTGGCGGAAGAAAAGGCGCTGCCGCTGCGCAAGTTCAAGCATGGCGGCGGCGAGCCCATCAACGCCTGGTTCCAGATGAGCGCGCGCTATGTCGCCGACGCAAGCGTCGCGGCGCAACCCAAGCTCACCATGGACATCGTGCCCACCGGCAAGTCCGCCGAATTCCAGGTGGTGCTCAAGGGGCAGCCGCTGGCCAAGGCCAAGCTGGTCGCCATGGTGCAGTCGGGTTGGGAAAAAGTGGCCTACACGGATGCGCAGGGCAAGGCCTCGTTCGACCTGCCCTGGAAGGGTCAATACGTGCTGCGCGCCATGCACATCGACCGCACGCCGGGCGAGCGCCAGGGCGCCAACGGCCCCGAGTCGTACGACGGCATCGGCTACGTGTCGACGCTGACATTCGTGAAGCCGGACGGCGCGGCGCCGCTGCCTGCCGGCCCGGCGCTGCCGCCCAACAAGCTGCCGCCGGCCGCCACGCCCGCCAAGTAAGCCCGCGGCGGTAACGGCAGCGGACCGGGCCGGCGAGACCTGCAAGGCCCTGTCCGGCGGCCCGGCCGCTCGCGGGCGCGGGTGTCCGGTCCGCTCGGGCCTGGGGCCGCGGCTCCTGCCGGTGATGTGATGAAGAGGACAAGAATGTGAATATCGGCGAATTGGCCAAACGCACCGGGCTGACCGCGTCGCGTATCCGCTTCTACGAGAGCGCCGGATTGTTGAGGGCCGTGGCACGGCGGCCCAACGGCTACCGCACCTATCCGCCCGAGACCATCTCGGCACTGGAACTGATCACGACCGCGCAGCAGGTCGGCTTCAGTCTGGATGAAATCCGGGTGCTGCTGCCCGACGATGGCAAGATATGGGACCGCGATGCGCTGCTGCGGGCGCTGCGGCGCAAGGTGAGCGAGATCGAATCGCTGGAGAGCCGGCTGTTGCACGGCAAGAAGCAACTGCTGGCGTTGATGCGCGACGTGCAGACGCAGCCCGATGGCCCGGATGGCGTCCCCGATGCGCAGCGCGTGCTGGCGCGCGTGTTCGGCAAGATCGACTAGGCGCGGCGCGAAGCCGGATGCGGCCTGGCCCGGCCGCTCTTCCTGCTCTACAGATCCATCACCATCTCATGCCAGGCCATGCCGCCATGGTCGGACGGCGACGGCCGCACGTAACGATAGCCGAGCTTGCCGTACAGCGCGACGTGGCGTTCCTTGCACATCAGGTGGATGGTCTGCTTGCCCTGGCGGCGGCAGTCGTCGACGAAGCGGCGCATCAGCCGCGCGGCATGGCCCTTGCCCTGGTGGGCCGGATCGACCACCACCGACATGATCACCACGTTGGGCGCGGCCGGGTCATGGCCCACCAGTTCCTTGAAGGCTTCGTCCGCCATGACCACTTCGTGGGCGCAGCCGCTGTTGATGAAGCCGACGATGGCGCCGTCTTCTTCCAGCAACAGGAAACCTTGCGGATAGTCGGCGATGCGGGTGGCGATCTTGGCGTGGGTGGCGGCTTCGTCGCCCTCGTAGGCGGTGCTTTCGATGTCGAAGCAGCGGTCGGTGTCGGCGGGGGTGGGGGAACGGAATTTCAAGGCAGGCATGGTGAAACGGCAGCGTGCGGTGATGACAGTTAAACCCCTATGGTAGCGGTTCCTGGCGCGCATATCCGCCATACGCAATCGCGCAGCCAGCGGTGCGCCGGGTCGGCATCCATGCGCGGATGCCACAGCATCGAGACAGTGACGAGGGGCACCGGCACCGGCAGTGTGAAGCTGTGCATGCCGGCACGCAGGTTGGCGGTATGGCGCTCGGGCACGCTGGCGATCAGGTCGGAACCGCGCGCCAGGGCGATCGCGTCGGAAAAGCCGGCGACGATGACGGCGATCTGGCGTGTCAGGCCGAGCGCTTGCAGCGCATCGTCAATGGGGCCCTTGTCCAGGCCACGGCGCGAGACCAGCGCGTGCTGGCCGGCGGCGTAGCGCGCCGCGCTCATCCGGCCCTTGGCCAGGGGATGGCCGGCGCGCACGACGCCGATGAAGCGGTCGCGAAACAGGGCGCGGGTGCGGATCTCCGGGCTGCTGGCGGCGCCGACCACGCCGATTTCCAGGTCAACGCTGCCCTCGCGCAGCGGCTTGCTGTCTTTATCGGGCTTTTGCATAAAGCGCAGCCGCACGCCCGGCGCCTCATCGCGGACGAGGGCGATCAGCGCCGGGCCGAAGTATTCAACGAAGCCATCGCTGGCGCGCAGCGTGAAGCCGCGCGTCAGGCGCGAGGGGTCGAGCAGTTCGGCCGGGCGCAGCACGTCCTGGGCTTCCTGCACCAGGCGGCTGACCTGTTCGCGCAGTTCCAGGGCGCGCGGCGTGGGCACCAGGCCACGGCCGGCGCGCACCAGCAGGGGGTCGCCAGTGGTTTCACGCAGGCGCGCCAGCGCCCGGCTCATGGCCGACGGGCTCAAGTGCAGCCGGCGCGCGGCGCGGGCGACGTTGCCTTCGGTCAGCAGGACGTCGAGCGTGAGCAGCAGGTTCAGATCGGGGCGGGACATCGGCCGACCTTATCACGGCGGCCGCCTGAGATGGCGTCATATGCACGAATAAAGTGCAAACCATGCGTCTTCCGCCATGGCGGGGACGGACGTACGCTGGCATTGCTGCGGGCTTGAACGGCCCGGTGTCCGGGTCCGGCGCGTATCGCCGGCCGGCTGTCTCCTGTTTCCCTTCATCACGGATCATCATGTCTCAATCCTCGCCGAATGCCGCGCCGGCTTCTCAAGCGCCACGCAATCCCGCGCCTGCCGCCTTGGCCGGCCGCCATACTGCCTGGGCGTTGGCCGGCCTGGCCTTGTCCATGCTGCTGTCTTCGCTGGGCACCAGCAGCGCCAATGTCGGCCTGCCGACCCTGGCGCAAGCGCTGCATGCGCCGTTTTCGCAGGTGCAATGGATCGTGCTGGCGTATCTGCTGGCGATCACTTCCTGCGTGGTCGGGGCGGGGCGCCTGGGCGATATGGCGGGTCGGCGGCGCCTGCTGCTGGCCGGGATCGCCGTGTTCACGCTGGCGTCGGTCGCCTGCGGCATGGCCGCCACGCTGACGCAACTGGTGGCGGCGCGGGTCGCGCAGGGGATGGGCGCGGCGGTGATGATGGCCTTGACGATGGCTTTCGTTGGCGATCTGCTGCCCAAGGACAGGGCCGGCAGCGCCATGGGATTGCTGGGCACGATGTCGGCGGTGGGGACGGCGCTCGGGCCGACGCTGGGCGGAGCCTTGATCGCCGGGCCGGGCTGGCGCGCCATTTTTCTGTTGAACCTGCCGCTGGGTCTGGTGGCGATGGGCTTGGCGTACCGATACCTGCCGGCCGATCGGCCGCGGGCGGCGCGGCCGGCCTCGTTCGATGTCGTTGGCACGGTGATGCTGGCGGCGGCGCTGGTGGCGTATGCGCTGGCCATGACGCTGGGTCGTGGAAGCTTCGGCGCGCTCAATGCCGGCCTGCTGCTGGCCGCGGTCGCCGGGGGCTGGCTGTTCCTGCGGGTCGAGGCGCGGGCTACGGCGCCGCTGCTGCGTCCGGCCTTGCTGCGGCGCCCGGACCTGCGCACCGGATTGGCCACCAATGCGCTGGTGTCGACGGTCATCATGGCCACTTTCGTGGTCGGCCCGTTCTATCTGACACAGGCGTTGGGGCTGGGGGCGGCGGCGGTCGGGCTGGTGATGTCGGTGGGACCGGTGGTCAGCGCGCTGTGCGGTGTGCCGGCGGGGCGGTTGGTGGACCGCCTCGGCGCGGGCCGCGTCAGCCGCGCCGGATTGGCCGCCGTAGCGGCGGGCGCGGGGCTGTTGGCGGCCGCGCCCGCCACGCTGGGCGTAGCCGGTTATGTGGGGCCGATCGCGCTGCTGACGGTCGGCTATGCCTCGTTCCAGGCCGCCAACAACACCGGCGTCATGGCCAGTATCGGCGCCGAGCAGCGTGGCCTGGTGGCGGGCATGCTCAACCTGTCGCGCAATCTCGGGCTGGTGACCGGGGCGTCGGTCCTGGGCGCGCTGTTCGCCCACGGGGCGGGGGCGACGGATCTGGCGATGGCCGCGCCCGCTGCGGTGGCGCGAGGCATGACGCTGACGTTCGCCGTGGCCGCGGTGTTGGGCGCGGGCGGATTCGTCATCGCGTGGCGAAACCGCGGCGCCGGCCGCGCGGTATGACGCAACAGGCGCGGCGTGCCCGCGCACGCCGGTGACGGCTCAGACCACGCCGGTCAGCCGCAAGGCCGCCCAGGCCAGGCCCAGCGCCACGGCGATCAGCACGATGCGGCGCAGGCCGCCGCTTTGCGGCACGGCGCCCGGCGCGGCGCTGCCGGCATCCACCGGCGTGGGCGGCGGCGCCAACTGGCCGGGCGTGGCCGCTGCGCGTACGTCGGGGATATCTGTCTCGATGACGAAGTCGGGCTTGGCCGGGTTGTCGCGGACGGCCGCTGCGCCCAGGACGCGGGTGTCCACGCCGGCCTGCCGCAACAGGCTCAGCAGGCCGTCGCCGGACAGGCTGTCGCGCACCGCCTCGATGCGCTCGCGCTCGGCGCGCGGCACTGCGTCCAGGCTGCCGTAGTGGCGGCCGTTCACCGTGACCGCGCCGTTATTGATCTCGACCGAGAAAGGGCCATCGCCGTCATCGTCGCTGCTTTCGTAGCGCCACTGCTCGCTGACGCCGATCAACTGACCGGTGCCGGCGTCGCGCGCTTCGGGCGTGTCACTCGATACCGACCAAGTGCGGGTGGTGGCGCGCCAGGTCTTGCTTTGTTCCGTCATTGAATGGTTTCCATGAGTAACGTTTGTTATCGAGGGCGGCGAGGGCCGGCGGCGGGCGCAAGCGCGCCTGCGCACTATACCGGCCCGACCTGGGCATGGCTCCTTCTGACAATGTCCTTAATGCAAAAGTAAATCCCAAGTCAAGAAAATCGATCTGATCCGGTCGGTAGAGCAGATCAGTTGGTCTGAAAAGCGCATAATGGGGGCCACCTTTCCTTGTGTCCCTTTTCAAGGATCGGTCCGTTTTTCTGTAACGAAGAAGAGCGCGTTGTCACCAGGGCGCGGCCCGGCAGTTCGTGTTTCCAGGGGTGCATGTTCGGCTGTGCGCTAGGACGACTTGGAACTTTCACGGAGATGTCTATGACAGAAGATGCAAAGCCGCGCAGGCGGTTTCTGCAGGCGTTGGCCATCGTGCCCGCGTCGACGCTGGCGGTGGGCGTAGCGGCCACCGGCTGTACCAACGCCGCCGACACCGGTTCGGCGCGCGGCGCCAAACCCTACGAACCCACTTACTTCACCCCGCCCGAATGGAACTTCATCGTGGCTGCGGTCGATCACCTGATCCCCGCTGACCAGTACGGCCCCGGCGCCATCGAGGCCGGCGTGCCCGAGTTCATCGACCGCCAGATGGAAACGCCGTATGGCCACGGCAAGCTCTGGTACATGCAGGGGCCGTTCCATCCCGACGTGGCGCCCGAGCTGGGCTACCAGATCAACCAGAACCCGCGCGAGGTTTACCGCCACGGCATCCAGGCCTGTGATGCCTGGTGCAAGAAAACCCATGGCAA
This sequence comes from Achromobacter pulmonis, assembly GCF_902859765.1. Classification (GTDB taxonomy): domain Bacteria; phylum Pseudomonadota; class Gammaproteobacteria; order Burkholderiales; family Burkholderiaceae_B; genus Achromobacter; species Achromobacter pulmonis. Next base: position 19,560 of record NZ_CADIJV010000036.1, on the reverse strand, counting down.
GCTCTACGCTGAGTTGGATAAGCCCTTGCAGGAACAGATCCTGAAGGATCTGCAGGCCGGCAAGATCGAATTCGATACCGTGCCCGCCAAGACCTTCTTCAGTTTCCTGCTCAGCAATACCAAGGAAGGCTTCTTCGCCGATCCCATGTACGGCGGCAACAAGAACATGGTGGGCTGGAAGATGGTGGGATTCCCGGGCGCGCGCGGCGACTTCATGGACTGGGCCGACCAGCCCAACGTCAAGTATCCCTATGGACCTGTGTCGATTTCCGGGGAAAGGGGATAAGCCATGGCGATCAAGAAAGACAAAGTCGACGCGGTGCTGGTGGGCTTCGGCTGGACCGGGGCGATCCTGGGCCAGGAGTTGACCGAGGCCGGGCTGCAGGTGCTGGCGCTGGAGCGCGGCGCCATGCAGGACACCCCCAAGGAAGCGGAATACCCCAAGGTGCTGGATGAGCTGGCGTACTCGGTGCGCGGCAAGCTGTTCCAGGATCTGTCCAAGGAGACCGTGACGATACGGCACGGCGTGGACGACGTGGCCGTGCCGTATCGCCAGAATGGCTCGTTCCTGCTGGGGACGGGCGTCGGGGGCGCGGGCTTTCACTGGAACGGCATGCACTACCGCGTGCTGCCCGAGGAACTGGAACTGCGCACCCGCTACGAAACGCGCTACGGCAAGAGTTTCATCCCCGAAGGCATGACGATCCAGGACTTCGGCGTCACCTACGATGAACTGGAGCCCTTTTTCACCAAGTTCGAATACGTATGCGGCACTTCGGGCAAGGCCGGCAACCTCAACGGCCAGATCGTCGAGGGCGGCAACCCGCTGGAAGGCAAGCGCAGCAAGGAATATCCGCTGGCGCCGCTGACCACCACCTACGGCGCGCAATTGTTCGAGAAGGCTGCGCGTGAAGTGGGCTTCCATCCGTATCCGGCGCCCGCGGCCAATGCCTCCGGCCCGTACACCAACCCGTACGGCGTGCGCCTGGGCCCCTGTAATTTCTGTGGCTTCTGCGAGAACTACGGCTGCTACATGTATTCGAAGGCTTCGCCGCAGACCACCATCCTGCCGGTGCTGCTGAAAAAGCCCAACTTCGAGCTGCGCACCCATTCGCACGTGATCAAGGTCAACCTCGATTCGACCGGCAAGAAGGCCGTCGGCGTGACGTATATCGACGCCCAGGGCCGCGAGATCGAGCAGCCCGCCGACCTGGTGATCCTGTCGGCCTATCAGATGCACAATGTGCGCCTGCTGCTGCTGTCGGGCATCGGCAAGCCGTACGATCCCAAGACCAATGAAGGAGTGGTCGGCAAGAACTACGCCTATCAGATGAACGGCGCCATCAATGTGCTGCTGCCCAAGGGCACGCAGCTCAATCCGTTCGTGGGAACGGGAGCCGGCGGCGTGAGCATGGACGACCTGAACGGCGACCAGTTCGATCATGGCCCGCTGGGGTTCATCGGCGGCGCCAGCATCCGCCACGTGCGCTACGGCGGCCGTCCCATCAAGCAGACGCCCACCACGCCGGGGACGCCCAGTTGGGGAACGGCCTGGAAGGCCGGCGTGCAGGACGCCTATCAGCGCTACATGACGATCGGCATGTCCGGTTCGGTCATGTCGTACCGCGATGCCTACCTGTCGCTCGATCCGACCTACAAGGACAGCTTCGGCCAGCCGCTGTTGCGCATGACCTTCGATTGGCACGACAACGAATTCGATATGCTCGGCTACATGGGCAAGCGCATGGAGGATGTGGCCAAGGCCATGAAGCCCGAGAAGCACTTCGTGGCCGTGCGCAAGAAGGGCTCGCACTACGACACGCGGGTCTACCAGAGCACGCACAACACCGGCGGCGCCATCATGGGCGCCAACCCCAGGGAAAGCGTGGTCAACAAGTATCTGCAGAGCTGGGACGTGCCCAACGTGTTCGTGATGGGCGCCTGCGTGTTCCCCCAGAACATGGGCTACAACCCGACCGGCCTGGTGGGAGCCCTGGCGTACTGGGCCGCGCAAGCGATCCGCGAGCAATACCTGAAGAACCCCGGCCCGCTGGTGCAGGCATAAGGAGCCGACAATGATGATGAAGAGCATTGTTGCCGCGCTTTCCGTCCTGGCCGCTGGCGCCGCCTGGGCCGCCGACGGCACGCCCGCCAGCGCCGATGCGCAGCTGATCAAGCAGGGCGAATATCTGTCGCGCGCCGGCGACTGCATCGCCTGCCATACGGCCAAGGACGGCAAGCCCTTTGCCGGCGGCCTGGGCATCGATTCGCCGCTGGGCACCATCTATTCCACCAACATCACGCCCGACAAGGACACGGGCATCGGCAACTACACGTTGGAGGATTTCGACCGCGCTGTGCGCCATGGCGTGGCCAAGGACGGTCATTCGCTCTATCCGGCGATGCCGTACACGTCCTACGCCAAGGTCTCGCCGGAGGACGTCAAGGCCCTGTATGCCTACTTCATGCACGGCGTCGCGCCGGTCAAGCAGGCCAACAAGGACACCGACATCACCTGGCCGCTGTCGATGCGCTGGCCGCTGGGCGTGTGGCGCTGGATGTTCGCGCCCGACGTCGCCACCGCGCCGGTCACCGCCACTGCCGCCAACGACGCCGACAAGCAGGCGCTGCTGCGCGGCCAGTACCTGGTCGAGGGCCTGGGCCATTGCAGCACCTGCCACACCCCGCGCGGCTTCGCCCTGCAGGAAAAGGCGTTGACCGCCGCCGACGGTTCGGCCTTCCTGTCCGGTGGCGTGGTCGATGGCTGGGTCGCCAAGAACCTGCGCGGCGACATGGTGGACGGCCTGGGCGCCTGGAGCAAGGAGGACATTGCAGCCTTCCTGAAGTCCGGGCGCAACGGCCACTCGGCCGCGTTCGGCGGCATGGCGCAGGTGGTGCAGGACAGCACCCAGCATTTGACCGACGCCGACGTCAATGCCATCGCGGTATACCTGAAGAGCCTGCCGCCGGTGAACAAGGACGCCACCAAGGCGCTCGCCTACAACGACACCGTGGCGCAGGCCCTGCGCACCGGCAAGGATACGAGCGATGGCGCGATGACGTTCCTGAACAACTGCGCGGCCTGCCACCGCAGCACCGGCAAGGGCTATGCGGAGACCTTCCCGCAGTTGGCGCTGAGTTCGACCGTCAACTCGGCCGATCCCGCGTCGTTGATCCACATCGTGCTCAAGGGTGCGCAGATGCCGGGGACCTCGGCGGCGCCCACGGCGTATGCGATGCCGGGCTTCGACTGGCGCTTGACGGACAAAGAGGTCGCCGACGTGGTGAGTTTCGTGCGCGCCAGCTGGGGTAACCAGGGCGCGGCGGTCAGCGCCTCGGACGTGGCCAAGGTGCGCAAGGAAGTGGGCGCGGCCAAGGCGCCGGCGCGGTAATCGCCCGCCGCGGGCCGCCCGGCCCGCGGCGCGCTGATGCGCCCCGCCAGGCTCACTGGCGATTGATCAGGTTCTGCGTGTCCTGGATGAACCAGGGCAGATTCAGGCGTTCACCCTCGCCGGTCTGGATGTTCAGGCGTTGGCCCGGGGCGCTGGTCGCGCCCTGCGTGGCCGAGGGCGGGCGGCTGCGATAGTCCAGATCCGTGCCGCGGGCCGGCGGGTTGGCGCAGCTGGCGAGCGATGCACAGGCAATCGCGGCCAGGAGGGGGCGCAGTGCCGGGTGAAGGGTAGTCATGATGCGCGGTTCCTGCAGGTGGCACGGGCCGGCGTGCCGGACGATGAAGGCCTCTCAGGCATACCTTACTCGCAATCCGGGGCGCGTGTCGCTACACCGGCCGCTCGTAGCGACGCGCCTGCACGGCGATGCCGCCGATCTGGTCACTTTCGGTGCCGGTGTGCCGCCAGCCCTGGCGTTCGTAGAACGCGATGGCGCGGTTGTTGCCTTCCAGGGCGTACAGGTACAGCCGCGATGCGCCGCGGGCGCGGGCCCAGTCGGTGGCGCGCGCCACCATCAGCTTGCCGGCGCCAGCGCCCTGATGCGGCGCCAGTACGTGCAGGTTGTCCAGCAGGACGTCGTCAGGATGGTCGCGTTCCTGCTTGGCGCAGACGAAACCGATCGGCTGTCCGGCCTGTTCGGCGATGAATACCGCCTGCGCGTCGGCATCGCTCCCGCGCAGTTGCTCCTGCCAGTGCACCCGGCGATTGTCGGCCAGGCCGGCGTCAAGGAAGCCATCGGGCAGCAGGCCGCGATAAGTGGCGGCCCAACTGGCGGCGTGCATGGCGGCGATGGTGTCGGCGTCGCGGGCGGTCGCCTGGCGCAGGGTGACGGGAGCGGCGGGCATGGGTTCCTGGGTGGGGTGGCACGGGAAATCGGCAACGCGGAAGGCGGCCGGTTTGACGGCGGCGCGGGCGGCGGGCATTATCATCGCATGAAGCGCCTGCCGCGTCCGTCCGCCGCGATTATTCCCCCCATTGGCAACAGGGTGGGTTAGCGCGCGTCGGATCATCGCGACATCAACCCGCCAGCGGCGGGTTTTTTGTTGGCTCGCCGATTGGTTTTTTTCCGAGGCATGCCATGCAATCACATTCCGAATCGTCCCCAGCCGCCGTGCTGCACTTGCTGTGCGGCAAGATCGGCGCTGGCAAATCGACCCTGGCGGTGCGGCTGGCATCGCTACCGCGCACCGTGCTGATCAGCGAGGATGCCTGGCTGGCGGCCCTGTACCCCGGCGAGATCCGCGAGGTGGCGGATTATGCGCGCTGTGCCGGCCGCCTGCGCCAGGCGATGGGCGGCCATGTCGCCGCGCTGGTCCGGGCGGGGTTGTCGGTGGTGCTGGATTTTCCCGCCAACACGCGTGCCAGCCGGGCGTGGCTGCGCCAGGTGGTCGACGCGGCGGGGTGCCGCCACCAACTGCATTTCCTGGATCTGCCCGACGCGGTCTGCAAGGCGCGGTTGCGGGCCCGCAATCAATCCGGCACGCATCCGTTCACCACCAGCGAGGCGCAGTACGACGCCATCACGGCGTATTTCGTGGCACCGCAGGACGACGAGGGGTTCGAGATCGTGCGCTACGGGCAGGGGTAAGCCGAGGGTTCGGGATGGTGCGGCGGCCTGCTATGATTGCTGGATAAATATCCAGTCATTTTCCGGTCGATGTTGCCCGCGCACCGCTACTACTACCTGCACAATTTCCAGCGCGCCCTGGCGTGGGTCGGCGACCGCTATGCCGATCTGCTGGACGATCGTGAACGCCGCTTCATGGCGGATTTCACCGGCCTGCCGCAGGCATCGCGGGCGTTGCTGGTGCGCATGCTGATGCGGCGCGGGCCCTGGTTCCGCGCCAGCCGTCTGGTGTACGAGGAAATCCCCGGCACGGCCGAGGCCGCCGCGCCATTGCTGGCGCTGGGTTGGCTGGACGCCGATGCCCCGATGACGCTGGACGAGCTGTTCGCCTTGCATACGCGGCCCGAACTGGACCGGCTGTTCGCCATCCCCGCGGCCAAGGGGGCGGGACGCAAGGCGGATCTGCTCGAAGCGCTGCGCGCCCGCCATCCCGAGGCCCGGCCTCATGCCTGCTGGGTATCGGGCGCGGCGGCCGGCGTACCCGCCGACCCGGCATGGCGGGTGGCGATCGCCGATCTATGCGAACGGTTCCGGCTGATGTTCTTCGGAAACCTGCACCAGGACTGGTCAGCGTTCGTGCTGGCCGATCTGGGAGTCTTCCAGTATGAAGCCGTGCCGTTCGAGCCATCGTCGCGGGCTTTCCAGGCGCGCGGCGATGTCGACCGTTATCTGGCGCTGCACGCCTGCCGGCAGGCACTGGACCAGGGCCTGGATGTGGAGGCCCAGCTGCGCGCGGTGGCCGAATGCGCCAGCGACAACGCCTGGCTGGAGAAGCGTCGCGCCAAGGTATTGCTGCGCCTGGGTCAGGCCTGCGAACGCGCGCAGGATTGGCAGGCGGCCGAACAGGTGTACGGCCTGTGCGCGTATCCCGGGGCGCGTCATCGGCGTATCCGGGTGTATGAGCGCATGGCGCGCTTCGATCAGGCGCTGGCGCTGGCCTTGCAGGCCGAAGCCGAGCCGGAAAGCGAGGAAGAATCCCAACGGCTGGCGCGCATGCTGCCGCGCCTGCGCCGCAAGGCGGGTCAGGCGGCGCCGCGTCCGGCGCCGCCGCGGGTGCTGCGGTTCGACCTGGAACTGGATCGCCCCGAGCCGCCCAGGCCGGTGGAATTGGCCGCCCGCGACCATCTCCATTGCGACGATGCGCCCGTGCATTACGTCGAGAACGCGCTGATCAATTCCCTGTTCGGCCTGTTGTGCTGGCCGGCGGTGTTCGCGCCCTTGCCAGGCGCGTTTTTTCACCCGTTCCAGCGCGGCCCGGCCGACCTGGACGCGCCCGACTTCCATGCCCGCCGCGAGGCGCTGTTCGCTGCCTGCCTGGCGCAACTCGACACGGGCGAGTACCGCGACACCATCCGCCGCCGCTATGCCGACAAGCAGGGCGTGCAATCGCCTTTCGTTTTCTGGGGGGCGCTGGACGAAGCGCTGCTGGAACAGGCGCTCGCTCATCTGCCGCCGCAGCACCTGAAGCGGTTCTTCTTGCGGCTGCTGCGCGACGTCAAGGCCAACCGCTCGGGTCTGCCCGATCTGATCCGCTTCCAGGCGCAGGCGCCCGGCTATGAACTCATCGAGATCAAGGGGCCGGGCGACAAGCTGCAGGACAACCAGATCCGCTGGCTGGACTATTGCGCCGAGCATGGCATGCCGGTGCGGGTCTGCCATGTCAGGTGGCGGGGGCCAGGAGTATGACGTACACGGTGGCGGTACGGGCGCTGTGCGAGTTCACGGCCCGCGAAGGCGACCTGGACCTGCGCTTCACGCCCGCCCCCAGCGGCCTGGAGGGCATGGCCGGCCACGCCGCCGTGACGGGCCGGCGTGGCCCGGCCTATGAAACCGAGGTGGCGCTGACCGGCCAGCACGACAACCTGCTGGTGCGGGGACGCGCCGACGGCTATGACCCGGTGGCCAACCAGCTCGAGGAAATCAAGACCTATCGCGGCCGCTTCGACAGCGTGCGCGACAATCACCGCGCCGCGCACTGGGCCCAGGCGCGGGTCTATGCGCACCTGCTGTGCCTGGCGCGCGGGCTGTCGCAGATTCGTGTGGCGCTGGTGTACTTCAACGTGGCCACCGAAGAAGAAACCGTGCTGGCCGAAACGCGCGACGCCGCCTGGCTGGCGGCCTTTTTCCGGGAACAATGCGCGCGTTTTCTGGACTGGTCCCGCACGGAGCTGGCGCATCGCCAGGCGCGCGACGCGGCACTGGAACGGCTGGCGTTCCCGCATGGGGAGTTCCGCAGCGGGCAGCGCGAGCTGGCGGTGTCCGTGTACCGCGCGGCGCGCGATGGCCGCTGCCTGATGGCGCAGGCGCCCACCGGCATCGGCAAGACGCTGGGCACGTTGTTCCCGCTGCTCAAGGCGGCGCCGGGCACCGGGCTGGACAAGGTCTTCTTCCTGGCCGCCAAGGGCTCGGGCCGGGGCCTGGCGCTGGCGGCGCTGGACAGCCTGAACGCCCAGCCCGCGCAGCCCCGCCTGCGGGTGCTCGACCTGCAGGCGCGCGACAAGACCTGCGAGCATCCGGACAAAGCCTGCCACGGCGACTCCTGCCCGTTGGCGCAGGGCTTCTACGACCGCTTGCCGGCAGCGCGCGAAGCGGCGCTGGCGCAGGCGCGGCTGGACGCGCCGGCGGTGCGCGCCACGGCCCGGGCCCACCAGGTATGCCCGTATTACCTCTCGCAGGAGCTGATCCGCTGGAGCGATGTGGTGGTAGGCGACTACAACTACTACTACGACGCCACCGCCATGTTGCACGCGCTGGCGCAGGCCCACCAGTGGAAGGTGGCGGTGCTGGTGGACGAGGCGCACAACCTGGTTGATCGCGCCCGTCGCATGTATACGGGCGAATTGAACCCGCTGGGCCTGGCGGCGGCGCGGCAGGCCGCGCCCAAGCCGCTGAAAAAGCCGCTGGACGGCCTGCAGCGTTCCTGGACGGCGCTCAACAAGAAGCAGGCCGAGGCCTACCAGGCCTACGACGAGGCGCCGGCCGGCGTGCTGGCGGCGGTGCAGAAGGCGGTGGCCGCCATCACCGACTACCTGGGCGAGTCGCCGCTGGCCCAGGACGATCCGGTGCTGGCGTTCTACTTCGAAGCGCTGCATTTCCTGCGGCTGGCCGAGCAGTTCGGCCCGCATGCGCTGTTCGACGTGACCCGGGCCGCGGGCGCGGGGCATGGGGCCAAGACGCCGCCTTCCACGCTCTGCGTGCGCAATGTGGTGCCGGCCCCGTACCTGGCGGCGCGCCATGCGGCGGCCCATGCCACGGTGCTGTTTTCCGGCACGCTGAGCCCGCAGCAGTTCTACCGCGACACCCTGGGCCTGCCGCAGGACACGGCCTGGATCGACGTGGCCGCGCCGTTCCAGGCCGAGCAACTGGCAGTGAGGGTGGTGGGCCACGTGTCCACCCGCTATCGCGACCGTGAGCGTTCGCTGGCGCCCATCACCGACCTGATCGCGGCCGAATACGCGCGCCGGCCGGGCAATTACCTGGGCTTCCTGAGCAGCTTCGACTACCTGCGGCAGGTCGCCGAGCTGATGCGGCTGCGCCATCCGCAAGTGCCGATCTGGCTGCAGACGCCGGGCATGGACGAGCCCGGCCGCGCCGCGTTCCTGGCGCGGTTCACCGAAAGCGGCCAGGGGGTCGGCTTCGCGGTGCTGGGCGGTGCGTTTTCTGAGGGGGTGGACCTGCCTGGCAAGCGCCTGATCGGCGCCTTCATCGCCACCCTGGGATTGCCGCAGGTCAATGCCATCAACGAGAACATCAAACGCGCCATGGCGCGGCGCTATGGCGAGGCGCAGGGCTACGACTACACCTATCTCTATCCCGGCATGCAGAAGGTGGTGCAGGCCGCCGGCCGCGTGATCCGCACCGAGCAGGACGTGGGCACGGTGCATCTCATCGATGACCGCTACCGCCGCGCCAAGGTGCGCAACCTGCTGCCCAGTTGGTGGCGGGTGGATTAGGGCCGCCGCCGGGCGCCCGCGGGGCAGGCCCTGGCCCTAGAAGGTCGTGGGGCGCAATTCGGTCGGCTGTTGTGCCGGGTCGCGGCTGAGCTGGTAGCCATACCACAGGCTGCGCGCCATGCGCTTGGCCATTTCGCCGGCGGCATCGGCCAAGGCGCGATTGGGTAGCGCCGCCAGGGTCTCGCCCCAAAGCGCCAGCCAGCGTTCGAACAGCGCGGCGCTCAAGTGCGGCATGGCCACGTGCTTGGGCATCGGCATGCCGGTGAAACGGCGGGTGCCTAGCAGCACCGCGGACCAGAAGTCCGACAGGGTCGCCAGGTGTTGGTCCCAATCGTGTACCTGGGACGCGAACACCGGCCCCAGCGCATTGTCGGCGCGCGCCTTGGCGTAGAACGCATGCACCAGGTCGCGGATCTCGGTTTCGGTGCAGATGTCGGGTTCGGACAAAAAAATCTCCTGGCGGCATGTCACGGCAGCGCGAATAGTAGGGCGCGACGGCGGCAGGACGGATTGATCTGGCGCAAACTGCCGCCGCTCCATGCGCGCGGGCGCCGGCTCCCGCTTGGCGGCCATTCAATGCGGCTGGGGCCGCGCTCGCGCCATCGGGGCCATCTCGGGCCTGGCCAGCAAGGCATGGACCAGCAAGGCCAGCAACAACGCGAATCCGGCCAGGGCGTACAGCACCTGCCCGAAGGCCGCATCGTAGGCCTGGTGCAGCAGGCCGTTGGCGCCGGGCAGCAGCGCGCCGGCCTCGTCCAACTGGCCCAGCGCCGCACGGTTGGCGGCCTGCAACAGGGCCTGGGCGCCGGCGTCCGGCAGGGCGAGCGCGACCTGGGCGTGGATCAGTGTGGCCAGCAGGGCGCTGATGGTCGCGATGGCGACGCCATCGGCCGACACGCGCACGGTGTTGAAGATGCCGGTGGCCATGCCGACGCGCTCGGGCGGCGCCACGCTGACCGCCATCGCGTCCATCAGACCCCAGGGCAAGCCGATGCCGATACCGATGAGGCTCATCGGCAGCCACAGCCCGTCGGCGTCGCTGCCCAGGTCGTGCGCCAGCCAGGCCAGGCCGGCGGCGGCCAGTACCAGTCCGGTGCTGGACAGCGTGGCGGGGCTGAAGCGGCGCGTCAGCAGCGCCGCCAGGAACGGCACCCCCAGTAGCGGCGTGGCCAGGCCCATCATCAGTTGGCCGGCGCGCAGCGCGCTGTGGCCGTCGATGCCGATGAAGCGGCCGGGCAGGATGGCGATCAGCGCGATGAAGAGAAAGGCCGGCGAGGCGGCGAGGGCCTGCACGCCGACAAAGCGCGGGCTGCGAAACAGCGACAGGTCCAGCATCGGATGCGAGGCGCGCGTCTCGGTGATGATGAAGGCACCGCCCAGCAGCACGGACGCCAGTAGCGAGCCGGCCACGGCGGCGTCGCGCCAGCCGTTCTCGGGCGCCAGCAACATGCCGTAGGTGAACAGCCCCAGCGCGCCGGTGAAGCTGAGCGCGCCGCGCCAGTCGAAACGGCCGCCGGCCGCGCCCGTCGAGGCGCGAACGCTGGCGGCCACCAGTGCCAGGCCGAGCAGGCCGACCAGGCCGGTGCCGTGGAAGACCCAGCGCCAGCCGGCCGTCTGCACCAGCCAGCCGGAAATCAGCGGCCCGAACGACAGGCCGATGCCGAAGGTGGTGCCCAGCAGACTGAAGGCGCGGGCCCGGGCCGCGCCATGGAACAGCGGCGCCAGCGACGACATGGCCGCGGCAAAGGCCGCCGCGCCGCCCACGCCCTGCATCAGCCGCAGGAAGTCGATCCAGCCGGCCGACGGCGCCCAGGCGATGGGAAAGGTGAAGACGCAGAACCAGGCCAGTCCGCCCAGCCAGACGCGGCGCGGGCCGTACAGATCGGTGAGGCTGCCCGACACCATGATGACGCTGCCGTAGGCCAGGATGTAGCCATTGAGGATCCAGTTCAGTTGCACCGGCGTGCCGCCCAGCGCTTGGCTGATCGCAGGCAGCACCACGGCGGGGCCCGTGAAGCACAGGGGAATGAGCACGGCGGTGAGACAGGCGGCCAGCAGTTGCAGCCAGCGGTTGGGGGCGGGGGAAGCAGGCAGGGAGGTCATGTCGATAGCGATGTCGATAACGTGAAACGAGGCTGTGGCCGGCTCGGCCCGGCAAACAAGGCAATGGCGTCGGCGCGCGTCGAGCGTCCGGGAACGCAGTGCCGGCAGAATAGGCAGCCATCAATAAAAGAAAAATAGGCTAGGATTCCGAATATTCCGGACATGAAAGTCCGCATTGAAGGAAGCTTGGCGATGGACAGCCTCAGCGGTATCGGTGTTTTCGTGCTGGTGGCGGACACCCGCAGCTTCGCGGAAGCGGGGCGGATGCTGGGTGTGTCGCCGTCGGCGGTCGGCAAGAGCGTGGCGCGGATGGAAGCGCACCTGAAAGTGCGGTTGTTTCACCGCAGCACGCGCCACATCACCTTGACGCCGGAAGGCGAGAAATTCCTGGAACGGTGTCGCCGCATCCTGTGCGAAGTGGAAGCCGCCGAGCTGGAACTGTCCGAGGCAGCCGGCACGCCCAGCGGCCGGCTGCGCGTCAGCCTGCCGCGCTACAGCCGCCTGTTCGAACCGGCCATCGCCACGTTCATGCAGCAGTATCCGCAGGTGCGGCTGGACCTGGATTTCACCGACCGGATGGTCGACGTGATCGGCGAGGGGTACGACGCGGTGGTGCGTTCAGGCGAGATGCAGGACTCCGGACTGAAGCGCCGGCGCCTGGGACAGTTCCGCCGCATCCTGGCGGCCACGCCCGACTACTTGGCGCGGCATGGCACGCCGCGCCGCGCCAGCGACCTGTTGCGCCATTGCTGCCTGCATTACCGCTATCCCAGCACCGGCAAGCTGGAGCAGTGGCCTTTGAAGACCGCCGCTGGCGCACCGGCGCCCGAACTGCCGCTGACGCTGGTCTGCAACAGCGTCGAGACCCGCATCTTCCTGGCGCTGGGCGGGCTGGGCATCGTCTGCCTGCCGGACTTCACCATCAAGGAAGAGCTGGCCGCGGGTCGGCTGGTGACGGTGATGGACGAACGCACGCGCGGCAACGCCACCATGTGGGCGCTGTGGCCGGCCAGCCGCCACCCGTCGCCCAAGCTGCGGGTGTTCGTGGACCACCTGGCGCGGCACACGTTGGGGTGACGCGTGGGCGGCGCGGCCATTCCCGCGTCCTTGGCGGGGTGGCTCGACCGGATCGGTCTGTTTTCGGGCAATAATGATACTTATTTCGTTTTTGGCAACCCTCATACCGATTCGTGTCCGCGCGCCGGCGCTCGCGCGTCGCAGGGCGGCCGCGGGTGGGGAACAACAAGATGCATTCCAAGAGAAACAATCTGTGGCGCGCCCGCTGGCTCGCCCTGGCGCTGGCCGCGGGGCCGGGCGCCGTGCTGGCTCAAAGCGCGCAAGGCCGGGTAGCGCCCGGCGTGCCGGTGGACACGGCGCTGGCCCTGTCCAGGGGCGAGTTCGTGGCCGGCCAGTGGGAAGCCGCGCCGGGCGTGGCGATAGACCTGCTGGACGCCGACGGACGCCACCTGCGGCGCCTGAGCGATGCCGAACGGCCCGCCGGCGGGCTGATGCTGGTGGCGCCCGCCGACGGCCGCTATACCGTGCGCGCGAGCGGACAGGGCGCCTACCGCTGGACGCTTAGCCAACGCGTGCCGCTGGAGGCGCAGCACGCGCCGGCGCCCGCCATCGACAGTCCGCGCCTGGCGGCGCTGGCGCATGAACTGACACAGGGTGGCAATACCGAGGCATTCTGGCGCGACATGGCGGCACGGGGCACGCCGCTGGTCGAACCTGTTGACGCCACGCACGACCGGGTCACCTTCCTCTGGCGCGGGGCCGAGCGCAACGTGCGGCTGTTCGGCGGGCCCGGGCATGACCATACGATGCTGATGCGGCTGGGCGCGTCCGATGTCTGGTACGCGAGCTTCGTGCTGCCGCGCTCGACACGCCTGTCGTACAAGCTGGCGCCCGACGTGCCCGAGTTGCCCGGCCCGGACGTGGCGCGGCGGCGCGCCATTTTGGCGACGGCGCAGGCCGATCCGCTCAATCCCAAGCCCTATCCGGCACGCGGGGTGGACGCCTTCCAGTACGCCTCGGTGCTGGAACTGGCCGATGCGCCGCCAGAGCCGTGGGTGGCGCCGCGCGCGGGCGTGACACCGGGCACGGTCGAGACGCGCCCGATCACCAGCGCCATTCTCGGCAATACCCGTGACATCCAGCTGTATCGCCCGGCCGGTTGGCGGCCGGGTGGGGCCGACAATCATGTGCTGGTGTTGTTCGATGCCGGCCCGTACCTTAACCGGGTGCCGACGCCCATCATCCTGGACAACATGATCGCGGCCGGCGTGATTCCCCCCACGGCGGCGCTGCTGATCTCCAATCCCACCGCCGAATCGCGTGGCCTCGAGCTGCCGCCGAATCCGGATTTCGCCGACTTCCTGGCGCGCGAATTGATGCCCTGGGCCGCGCGTCAGGGCATCGCGGCGCCCGCCGCGCGCACCGTGATCGGTGGTTCCAGCTATGGCGGGCTGGCGTCGTCGTATGCGGCGCTGCGCCACCCGGAAGTGTTCGGCAATGTGCTGAGCCAGTCGGGCTCGTATTGGTGGGGCCAGCCAAGCGGCGAAGACCAGTGGCTGACGCGCCAATACGCGGCAGTGCGCAGGCTGCCGATCCGCTTTTATCTGGTGGCGGGCCAGTTCGAGACGGGGCGCGCCGGCCAGCCGGGCATCTTCGAGACCAACCGCCATCTGCGCGATGTCTTGCAGGCCAAAGGCTATGTCGTCACCCATCGGGAGGTGGCAGGGGGGCACGACTACCTGAGCTGGCGCGGCACGCTGTCCGATGGCCTGATCGACCTGATCGGCGCGGGCGCGCCGGCGCGTTGAAACCGTGGGGGAGGGATTGATATATGATAATCGTCATATTCAAGCATCGTCATTCCCCCATCCCGGAGCTTCCCGCATGACTTCCGATTCGACCCTGGCGGGTGGCGCCGCCGCTGCCCCGCAACGCGAACCCAGCCTGGTCGACCAGACCGGCGCCGGTCTCGATGGCCTGGCGCAATTGCGCGCGCTGCTGGCCTCGGGGCGCAAGCCGGGCATCCTGGTGTCGCTGGATTTCGATTTCGTCGAGGCCGAGGAGGGCCTGGCGGTGTTCGCGGGCACGCCGGGCCCGCATGCCTACAACCCCATCGGCACCGTGCACGGTGGTTACGCCGCGACGTTGCTCGATTCAGCCTGCGGTTGTGCGGTGCATTCGCGGCTGTCGGCCGAGCAGGCCTACACCACGCTGGAATTGAAGGTGGCCTATCACAAGGCCATCACGCGCCACAGCGGCCGGTTGCGCGCCGAGGGCCGGGTGTTGTCGTTCGGGCAGCGGGTGGCGTATGCCGAGGCCAAGCTGACCGATGCCCAGGGCCGCCTGCTGGCGTCGGCCACATCGACCCTGTTGGTGTTCGCGCGTCCGCCGGCCTGAAAGCGGGCGGGGCGTAGGGGGCGGGGCGGCCCGATGGCTTGCCCGGCCCGACCGCTTCGGGCCGGACCGCGCGGCGGGTGCGGCATTGGCGTAGTATCGTCGGCCTGCCAGGAAAAAAGCGGAGACAACACCATGAATGCAGCCACGCCGGCGGCCACCGGCCGCCTGAACGATATCGTCGCCATGCCCGCGCATGCGCTGTCGGACGCGATCCGCCAGCGGCGGCTGTCATGCCGCGAGGTCATGACGGCCTACCTGGACCAGATCGACGCGGTCAACCCGGCGCTCAATGCGCTGGTGGCGCGGCGTGAGCGGGATGAACTGCTGCGCGAGGCCGATGAGCGCGATGCGCAGTTGGCGGCCGGGCAATGGCTGGGCTGGCTGCACGGCATGCCGCAGGCGCCCAAGGATCTGACTGCCGTGCGCGGCATGGTCACGTCGATGGGATCGCTGGTGTACAAGGACTACGTGAGTCCGCAGGATTCCATCCTGGTCGAGCGGATGCGGGCGGCCGGCGCGATTTTTGTCGGGCGCAGCAACGTGCCCGAGTTCGGTCTCGGATCGCATACCTACAACCCGGTCTACGGCACCACCGTCAATCCCTACGATGCGTCCAAGAGCGCGGGCGGCAGCAGCGGCGGCGCGGCCGCTGCCCTGGCGGCGCGCATGCTGCCGGTGGCCGACGGCAGCGACTTCGGCGGTTCGCTGCGCAATCCGGCGGCGTTCTGCAACGTCTATGGCATGCGGCCGTCGGCCGGACGGGTGCCCAGCGGGCCGTCCAGCGAGGTGTTCCTCAAGCAACTGTCGTACGAAGGCCCGATGGGCCGTTCGCCGCGCGACATGGCGTGCATGCTGTCGGTCATCGCCGGGCACGATGCGCGCGCGCCGCTGTCGCTGGGCGATGATCCGGCCGTTTTCGCGCAGCCGCTGGATGCGGACCTGCGCGGCAAGCGCATTGGCTGGCTGGGCGACTGGAATGGCTATCTGCCGATGGAGCCGGGCATCCTGGAGCTGTGCGCGCAGGCGCTGGCGGACCTGCAGGCGGCGGGTTGCCGGGTCGACGATTACCGCGTGCCGTTCGCGGGCGAGCGGCTGTGGCGCATCTGGCTGGCCCACCGCCACTTGATGGTGGGCGGCCAATATCACGATCTGGTGCGCGATCCCGAGACCCGAAAATTGGTCAAGCCGGCACTGATCTGGGAGGTCGAGGGGCTGGACGGCATGACGGCGCGCCAGGTCTATCAGGCCGCCGAGGAGCGCAGCGCCTGGTACCAGACCGTGTTGCGCATGTTCGAGGAGGTCGATTACCTGGCGGTGCCGTCGGCGCAGGTGTTTCCGTTCGATGCCCGGCTGGACTGGCCCAAGGAGATTGCCGGACGGCCCATGGACACTTACCACCGCTGGATGGAAACCGTGACGCCCTGGACCCTGGCCGGCTGCCCGGTGGTCAGCGTGCCGGTGGGGTTTGGCGCGGCCGGCCTGCCGATGGGCATGCAGTTGATCGGCCCGCCGCGGGGCGATCTGGCGGTGCTGCAATTGGCGCACGCGCACGAGCGGATACGCGACTGGGTGCAAGCCCGGCCGCCGCAAGGGTTGTGGCGCCAGCAAGGGGGGTGACCGGCTCCTGCCTGCGTCGACAGGCCTCCAGGCGCAGCGGTTTTCGTGTCCGGCTTGCCGGCGCCGGCGTGGCGCCGTCCGCCGCCGCCAGGAAATGCCCGCAGGCTTGCGGGCTTTCGTACGCGTTGTCACACCAAAAGACAAGTTTCTTGTAAGTAGGCTTTGCGTTTTTCCGACGGAAGCGGCCGGAAAGGGGAGGGTTTCCCTGATTTTCCGTAGCTGAGCGGGCGCGCCTTTGCAATAATCGCTGACTATTCCCACATTCTGTCAACGATGGGCGACGGGCGGCCCGGGACGGCCGCCGAAAACGTCAACGGCGCTGGCAAGGGCGTTGGCGAGCCGATACTGCACAAGGGCCCCGGTATGAAGAATCTGACACTACGTGAGCGCATCATCGCCAGTTTTCTGGTGATCCTGGCCATCATGGCCCTGATGGTGGTGGTCGATTACCAGCGGCTGCTGCAGGTCGAGGCCGAAGCCAAGGCAATCAATACCGACGCGGTGCCAGGTATCTACTACAGCACGGCGATCCGCGGTTCCTGGTTTGCCGGCTTCGTCGTGGTGCAGGACGCGTTTCACAGTGACTCCGAGCAGGAGCGCCAGGCCGGCCTGGCGGCGCTGCCCAAGAACGATCAGCGCCTGATGGACGACATCGAGCAATATCGCCGCACCATCGTGCGCCCCGAAGACCAGCGCATGTTCGCGGAATTCGAGAAGACGCTGCAGGCGTACATGCATATCCGTGCCGAGATTCTGGATCCGGCGATGCTGTCCGATCCGCTGCGGGTCCAGGCCAAGATCAAGTCCGAGCTGCGGCCGGCTTTCTATGCCGGGCGCGACGTGCTGGCCGACATGGTGGCAGCCAACAAACAGTTGGCCGACGAGTCGGCCATCGATATCCAGAAGGCGGTCGACAAGGCCGAGGTCGCCATGCTGGTGTCGCTGGGGCTGGCGATCGTGGCGGCGATCATCTGCGGCGTGCTGCTGATGCGCGCCATCGTCAATCCCATGAGCAGCATTGTGAAGACGCTGGAAGCCACTGGCGGCGGCGACCTGTCGCGCCGCCTGACGCTGGCGCGCAAGGACGAGTTCAATGCCATCGAGACCGGCTTCAACGGCATGGTCGACGAGCTGACCGGCCTGGTCGCCAAGACCCAGCGCTCGGCGGTGCAGGTGGCGACCTCGGTGACCGAAATCGCGGCCACTTCCAAGCAGCAGCAGGCCACCGCGTCGGAAGTGGCGGCCACCACCACCGAGATCGGCGCGACCTCGCGCGAGATCTCGGCGACCTCGCGCGAACTGGTGCGCACCATGACGGAAGTGTCGGGCGCGGCCGAGCAGACCGCATCGCTGGCCGGCAACGGCCAGGTCGGCCTGGCGCGCATGGAAGACACGATGCGCAATGTGGTGGGCGCGGCCGGCTCGGTCAACGCCAAGCTCGCCATCCTGAACGAGAAGGCCGGCAACATCACGCAAGTGGTCACCACCATTACCAAGGTGGCCGACCAGACCAACCTGCTGTCGCTGAACGCGGCCATCGAAGCCGAGAAGGCCGGCGAGTATGGCCGCGGCTTCGTGGTGGTGGCGACCGAAATCCGCCGCCTGGCCGACCAGACCGCTGTCGCCACCTACGACATCGAGCAGATGGTGCGCGAGATCCAGTCGTCGGTGTCGGCCGGCGTCATGGGCATGGACAAGTTCTCGGAAGAGGTGCGGCGCGGCATGGCCGACATGCAGCAGGTGGGCGACCAGCTGTCGCAGATCATCCAGCAGGTGCAGACGTTGGCGCCGCGCGTGCAGATGGTCAACGAAGGCATGCAGGCGCAGGCCACCGGCGCCGAGCAGATCAACCAGGCGCTGCAGCAGCTCAGCGACGCGGCCCAGCAGACGGTGGAATCGTTGCGTCAGTCGAGCGCGGCGATAGAGGATCTGACGCTGGTGGCCAACGACCTGCGCAGCGGTGTGTCGCGCTTCAAGGTCTGACCCGCCATGACCGATCTTGCCCCGCTTGCGCTGGCGGCGTCCGGCGGCACCGGCCGGCGCCGGTTGTATCTGCTGTTCCGCATCGGCGCGGACCGCTATGCGCTGGATGCCGGTGACGTGATCGAAGTGCTGGGCATGCGCGCGTTCAAGCAGGTGCCGGGCACGCCGCCCTGGGTGGCGGGCATGTTCGATTGCCGGGGCGCGGCCGTGCCGGTCATCGACCTGAGCGCGCTGGCTGGCGCCGGCGCGGCGGCCCGGGTGACCAGCACGCGCCTGGCGCTGGTGCGTTACCGACCGGCGCAGGAGCACCGCGAGCGCCAGCTGGGCCTGGTGCTGGAGCAGGCCACCGAGACCGCGCACTATGATCCGGCGGCTTTCCAACCGGCGGGACTGGATACGCCGCAGGCCCGCTATCTCGGGCCGGTGCTGAGCGATGCGCGCGGCATGGTGCAGGCGGTGAAGGTGGCCGACCTGTTGCCCGAGCCGGTGCGCGCGCTGCTGTTCGCGGCCGAGCCGGCCGCCGCGGGAGGCGCCCGGCCATGATGATGGTGGACGACTTCAGCGCGGTGCTCAAGCGCAAGATGGGCCTGGACAGCGGTTCCATCGGCGCGGCCGCGGTCGAGCGGGCGGTGCGCCATCGCATGCAGGCGGTGGGCGTCGACGACGAGCAGGATTACCTGATGCGGGTGCAGACCTCGCCGGCCGAGATGCAGCAGTTGATCGAGGCGGTGATCGTGCCGGAAACCTGGTTCTTCCGTTATCCGGAATCTCTGGCCGCGATGGCGAGGCTGGCGCGCGAACGCCTGTTCGCGCCGGGCGCCGATGCCCACGTGCTGCGCGTGCTGAGCGTGCCCTGTTCGAGCGGCGAGGAGCCGTACTCCATCGCCATGGCGTTGCTGGATGCCGGTGTGCCGGCGGCGCGCTTCCAGGTCGATGCGGTCGACATCAGCGAGCGCATGGTCGAATTCGCGCGGCGTGCCCGCTACGGCCGCAATTCGTTCCGGGGCGAGAACCTGGCGTACCGCGACCGCTATTTCACCGAGACTGCCGAGGGCCATCAACTGGCCGATGGGGTCAAGGCGCGGGTGCGGTTTCTGGCCGGCAATCTGTTCGATGCCCAGTTGCTGCCCAACGTCCAGCCCTACGATTTCGTGTTCTGCCGCAATTTGCTGATCTATTTCGACAGCGCCACGCAGGAACGCGCGGTCACGATCCTTAGGCGTTTCGCGCGCCGCGACGGCGTGCTTTTCATGGGGCCGGCCGAAACCAGCTTGATGACGGCGCGGCGCCTGCCGGCAGTGCCGCTGGCGCGCGCCTTCGCCTTCCGCGCGGAGCCGACGGCGCCGGTCGAGGCCGCCGCCTGGGCGCCCGGGGTGCCAGTGGACCGCGCGCGGGTCGATGCGCTGGCGTCACG
>NZ_CADIJV010000035.1 GCF_902859765.1 Achromobacter pulmonis | reverse complement strand
CATGCCGGGGCGCACGCCGGCCTGGCGCGCGGCGGGCGTGAGGGCGGCGACGCGTTCCTGGTCCAGGACCGCGTAGGCCTGGGCCTCATGCGGCCAGTGCGGGCGCAGGGCGTCCAGCGGCAGGCAGCGCAGGCAGGCGGCGATCCAGAGGCGCATGAGGGCGGGTGGGCGCCGCGACGCCGGGCTCCAGGCCCACGTACAGCGGGGCCTCGCAGACCGGTCCGCGGCGCTTGAGGATGTGGACGGACAGCCCGCCCGGCGCGGGCGCGAGCGCCAGGCGCAAGGGGGCGGGGGTGGCATGCTGGGCCGCGCTGGCCGGGCGCAGGGCAACGAACAGCAGGTCGCTGGCCTGCGCCGCCAGGTGCAGCCGGCGCAGCGCTTCGGGACGCACGTGCGGCAGCCAGCAGAGCAGCGCGCCGCAACTGCCGTTTTTCAGGATCTGCTCGGCGGCCCACAGGGCGTCCAGCGGTTTTTCGGGGGCGACCCAGAGCAATTGGCGCGGGTCGAGCCGCCAGCTCATCCAACTGGCGATGTGCGGCGCGTGCGGCGGCTGCACCAGGGCGATGGCGCGGCGCGTTTCCAGTTGCGCCAGGGCCGGGCGCAACAGGCGGATTTCGCCGATGCCGGGTTGCGGCGCCAGCAGTTCGATCAGCGATCCCAGCGGCCAGCCGCCGTCCGGCAGCTCGGCCGACAGGGCGGCGTGGCCGGTGGGCAGGCTGCGGGCGGCGCCGCGCGCCAACTGAGTGGCGCGCCACAACGCGGGATGGATCTGTTCTGGCGACGGCATGGCGGGCGGGCGACCCGGTTTCTCTGGGTGAAGACGCGGTGGACGGCGCGGCAGCCGGGGGTAAGCCCCGGGCTGAAGCTGCTTTTGCTGTATGAATATACAGTATTTTACCCGACCCGGAAGGCTAGGGATGTATCCGCCGGTTGCACCGTATTGGTGCGCGCCGCGCGACCCGCTTCGAGGCGCGCCGACCCGCAGCCATGCCCGCCGTGCCCTTGGATGGGGCGACTCATTAACCCGTGCACGGCTTGGCACGCTTCCTGCTTGTGTCCCCATGTCACCGTCTCCTCTCGCAACAACGTCCAACAAAAGGAGTGCTGAACATGGCCCATCAACCCGAACGCATCGTCGAACTGTCGCGCCGCGTCGAGCGGATTTCGAACGAGAAGATCGAGAGCATCGTCGACATCAACCAGCAGGCCAAGTACCTGTCGCTGAATGCGCGTATCGAGGCCGCGCGCTCGGGCGAGGCGGGGCGCGGATTCGCGGTGGTGGCCAATCAGGTGCAGTACGTGTCCGAGCAGATCACCGGCATTGCCGACGCGCTCAAGGAAGAGTTGGCTGGCTCCATCGCCGACCTGATCCGCATCGGCGAGCACACCCTGCACGAGATCCGTGGCTACGAGGGCCGCCGCCTGAGCGACCTGGCGCTGAACATGATCGAGACCATGGACCGCAACCTGTACGAGCGGTCCTGCGACGTGCGCTGGTGGGCCACGGATTCCGCGGTGGTGCGGGCCTTGCAGGAACCCGGCGCCGACAGCGCGCGCCACGCCAGCGGCCGGCTGGGCGTGATCCTGGACAGCTACACGGTCTACCTGGACTTGTGGGTGGCCGACGCGCAGGGGCGGGTGGTGGCCAATGGCCGTCCGGACCGCTATCCGCAGGCGCGCGGCGCCAACGTCAGCCAGAGCGAATGGTTCCGGCGCGGGATGGCCACGGCTGACGGCGGCGAATACGTGGCCATGGACATCGACCGCGCGCGGCTGCTGGACGGCGCCCACGTCGCCACCTACGCCACCGCGATCCGACGTGATGCCGACAAGCAGGGCGAGCCGCTGGGCGTGCTGGGGGTGTTCTTCGACTGGACCCAGCAGGCCGACAGCATCGTCAAGTCGGTGGGCCTGTCGGAAGAGGAATGGGGACGCACCCGCTGCCTGCTGGTCGACAGCCGCCAGCGCGTCATCGCCGCCTCGGATGGCGCGGCATCGCTGCAAGAGCGCTACGTGCTGCGCCACGACGAGCAGCCCCGCGGCTACTACGAAAACGCCGACCGCGGCCTGGTGGGGTTCGCGTTGACGCCGGGTTATGAAACCTATGCCGGCCTGGGCTGGTACGGCGTCATCGCGCAGCGCCCGCGCAACGCTTTCGAATAGCGCTGGCGCGGGTTCAGGACCGCGCCGGCTGGCCGGCGGCCACCGGCGCGTCCTGGCCGACGCCGGCGGCGCGGTCGGCCTCGAAACCGTAGAACCGCATGTCTTCGTAGCGGATCCAGCGCGACTTCTTCACCAGCCGGTGGCCGATCCAGAACGCCAGGAACAGCGGGATCGCCAGGTAGGTCGAGACCACCCCGATCCAGTCGATGCGCTCGTCCAGGAAGGCCTGGTAGTTCTGGCCCAGCGTGACCAACAGGCACAGCACGAAGGCCAGCAGCGGGCCGAAAGGGAACAGGCCGGCCTTGTAGGGCAGGTCGGCGGTGTCGTAGCCGTGCTTCACGTAGCCCTGGCGGAAGCGGTAGTGGCTGACCGCGATGCTCAGCCACACGATGAACTCGGTCATGCCGGCGAAATTCAGCAGCCAGATGTAGACCGCCTTGGGGCTGTAGACCACGCTGAACATGCACAGGCAGGCCAGCGCGGTGGTGGCCAGCAGCGCGTACAGCGGCACGCCGTTGCCCGTCACGCGCTGGAACAGCTTCGGCGCCTGGCCCTCGGCCGCCATATTGAACAGCATCCGGGTGGCGGCGTACATGCCCGAGTTGCCAGCGGACAGCACCGAGGTCAGGATCACCGCGTTCATGATGGTGGCCGCCGACAGCAGCCCGGCGTGCTGGAACACCAGCGTGAACGGGCTGACAGCGATGTCCTCGACCTCGTTGCGCAGCAGCTGCGGGTCGGTATAGGGAATCAGCAGGCCGATGATCAGGATCGCCAGCACGTAGAACAGCAGGATGCGCCAGAACACGTGGTTGATGGCGCGCGGCACGTTGCGGCGCGGGTTCTCGGATTCGCCCGCGGCCACGCCGACCAGCTCGGTGCCCTGGAACGAATAGGCCACCACCATGGCCACCCCGACCCAGGTGGCGGCGTTGCCCACGAACGGCGCCTCGCCCACGCTCCAGTTGCGCAGGCCGACCGGCGCGTCGCTGTGGATGATGCCGACCAGCATGGCCAGGCCCAGTACGATGAAGCACAGCACCGCCACCACCTTGATGATGGCGAACCAGTATTCGGCTTCGCCGAAACTGCGCGCCGAGAAGGCGTTCAGGCCGAAGGTCAGCGCCAGAAAGGTCACGCTCCAGATCCACCCCGGGGTATCGGGGAACCAGTACGCCATCACCAACTGTGCGGCCACCACGTCCACCGCCACCACCGTGGCCCAGCTGAGCCAGAAATTCCAGCCCAGCGCGAAGCCGAAGCCGCCATCCACATAGCGCGAGGCATAGGTGCAGAAGGAGCCCGACACGGGCATGAAGGTGGCCAGTTCGCCCAGGCTGGTCATGATGAAATAGACCATCAGGCCGATCAGCAGGTAGACCGTGAGCGCGCCGCCCGGGCCAGCCTGGGCGATGGCCGCGCCCGAGGCGATGAACAGGCCGGTGCCGATGGCGCCGCCCAGGGCGATCATGGTCAGGTGGCGCGCCTTGAGCACGCGGTGCAACTGGTTCTTGCCGGCCGGCGGGGTTCCCGAGTCTGTCGTCGGTGTTTTCATGGAATGCACTGGTTGATGCAAAACGCTGCGCCGGCCACGATCGCCCGTCAGCGCCTGGTGGGCACCGGGGGCAGTAGCCGGCCCGGTGGGCGCCTTGCCTAGGATTGCGTGTGACCGGCATTTTACAATGGGGCCACCCAGTGCCTGTCCGGAGCCGTAGCATGGCCACTTCTTCCTCTCCATCCCCCCGCGAAATCGCGTTCCTGCCCAACCCCGGCACCGACGTGCGCCAACTGTTCATCCTGTTGCACGGGGTCGGCGGCACGCCGGACAACCTGGTGCCGCTGGCCGAGGCCGTGCGCGCCGCCTTTCCCAGCGCGGCGGTGCTGATTCCCGAGGGCTTCGAACCCTTCGACGGCGGCGCCGCCGGCCGCCAGTGGTTCTCGGTGCGCGGCGTGTCCGACGACAACCGGCCCGAGCGCGTGGCCCAGGCCCTGCCGCCGCTGGAAGCCTACGTGAAAGCGGCCCAGGCCCGCTTTGGCCTGTTGCAGTCCGACACCGCGCTGGCCGGCTTCTCGCAAGGCGCCATCATGGCGCTGGAACTGGTGCAGGCGCACGATGGCATGGCCGGCCGCGTGATCGCGTTTTCGGGCCGTTATGCGCAACTGCCCAAGGCCGCGCCGCAGTACACCACGCTGCACTTGCTGCATGGCGCCAACGATCCGGTCATGCCGGTGGCCCTGATTCAGGCGGCGCAGGCGCGGCTGGACGAGCTGCATGGCGATTCCACCATCGACGTGGCCACGCACGTCGGCCACGAACTGCATCCGGCTCTGATCCAGCGCGCCATCGTGCGCCTGCAGACCTGCGTGCCGCTGCGCAGTTGGGAAGCGGCGCTGGGCCTGAACCAGTCGCCGCCCGACGGCACCACGGTGCATTGACGGCGCGCCGGTGAGCCTCGCCAAATCCGCCGCCGCGCGTCAGCCACGGCTCGGGCGCAATGGCCGGTGGAGAGAAAGGAGAGGGAGCGTGGCCCGAGCGGACGGGCCAAGGGGATGCCGCCAGGGCCGGGCCCGGCGGGCGCCATGATCGGCGCGGAGCGTGCGCTGGGGCTTGCCGGTTACTGCTCCCAGCCGCCGCCCAGCGCCAGGAACACGGCGATCTGGTCGTTGCTGAGTTCGGCCTGGCCGGCGGCCAGCGCGCTTTCATTGCTGGCCAGGGTGCGTTCGGCGTCCAGCACCGTCAGGTAGTCGGTCTTGCCATACTGGAACAACTGACGCGCCTGCGCGGCGGCCTGCGCCGCCTGGTCGCGCGCGGCGCGCAGCGCGGCCTGGCGGTCGAGTTGGCGCGCATACACCACCAGCGCGCTCTCGGTTTCGCGCAGCGCGTTCAGCACCGAGGCGTCAAAGCGCGCCACGGCGGCCTTGGTGTTGGCCTCGGCCTCGGCGATGCGCGCCTGCACCGCGCCGGTATTCGGCAGCGTCCAGGAGATCAGCGGACCCACGCTCCAGCTGAAGGTGCCGCGGTCGCCGAACATGGCGGCCGGGCCGCCCGAGGCGCCCGACAGGCCCAGCGTGATCTTGGGGTAGAGGTCGGCCGTGGCCACGCCGATGCGCGCGGTGGCGGCGGCCAGCGCGCGCTCGGCCTGGCGGATGTCGGGACGGCGGCGCAGCAGCGCGGCGCCGTCACCCACCGGAATGGTTTCGCGCAACTGCGGCGCGGCGGCGCATTGCAGCAACGCGGTCGGAATCTCGGCCGGCGTCTGGCCGGTGAGCGCCGCCAGCCGGTACAGCGCGGTGCGCTGCTGCGCCTGGAACGGCGGCAGGCTGGCGCGCAATTGCTCCAGTTGGCTGCGCGCGCGGGTGACGTCCAGCGCGGTGCCACGGCCGGCGCGTTGCAGACGGCTGACGGCGTCCAGCGATTCCTGCTGCACCTTGACCGAGTGTTCGGCCGAGGCCAGTTGCATGCCGGCCGAACACAGGTTGGCGTAGGCGCGCGCGGTTTCGGCCGCGACCGTGACGCGGGTGGCGTCGTAGGCGGCCTGCGCCGCCTGCGCATCGGCGCCGGCCGCTTCCACCGCGCGCCGGATCTGGCCGACCAGGTCCACCTGGTACGACATGCTGGCGCCGGCCGAGTATGACCAGCGGTTGGGCGGGTCGATGCCCGGCGCCAGTTCCTGGATGCCGGACACATGGCCGAAGCTGGGCGAGGCGTTCATGCCCAGGCTGGGGTGTTGTTGGGCCTGGGTTTCGCGCACGGCGGCCTGGGCGCGTTCGAGGTTGGCGCTGGCCACGCGCAGGTCGGTGTTGGCGGCCAGGGCCTTTTCCACCAGGCCGTCGAGCACCCGGTCGTTGTACAGGCGCCACCAGCGTCCGGGCACCGGGTCGCGCAGGAACACGCCTTCCCGCGCCTCGGCGAACGGTGCCTGCGCGTCGGGCCGGGTGGCGGCCGCGTCGGCGGGCACCTGGTAGTCAGGGCCCACGGCGGCGCATCCGGCCAGCGCGGCGGACAGCATCAGCGGCAGGAGGAATCGGGTGTTCATGGCGGTTACGGCTTGGCGTTGTCTGAAAGGTTGCGGGGTTGCGCGAGCGCGGCGCTCACGAGGGCTGGCGCGCGCCGGTTTGCGCGGACGGGGCGGCGTTGACCACGACGGTGGCGGTCTGGCCGGCGACCAGGCGCACGCCCGCGGGCACGTCGTCGATCTTCACGCGCACCGGGATGCGTTGCGCCAGGCGCACCCAGTTGAAGGTCGGGTTCACGTTCGGCAGCAGGTTGGCGCCGGTGCTGCGGTCGCGGTCGGCGATGCCCAGCGCGATGCTTTCGACGTGGCCGCGTATCTGGCGGTTGTCGCCCATCAGCGTGACGGTGACGGGGTCGCCCGTGTGGATGCCGGGCAGCTTGGTTTCTTCGAAATAGCCTTCGACGTAGAACGAGCTGGCGTCGACCAGCGCCATCACGCCATGGCCGGCGCTGGCGTACGAGCCGGCGCGCAGGTCCAGGTTGGTGACGCGGCCGTCGGTTGCGGCTAGCACGCGGCTGCGTTCCAGGTTCAGGCGCGCGGTGTCCAGCTGCACCTTGGCCTGGGCCAGCGCGGCTTCGGTCTGTTGCAGCTTGGCCTGGCTCTGTTCCCGCGTTTCGGCGGCCACCAACTGGCCCAGCGCACGGTTGCGCCTGGCGTCGCGCAGCGCCTGGTCGCGCGCCACCTGTTGCGAGCGCACCGAGGCTTCGGCCTGGTCATAGGCCAGCTGGAAGCGCGCGCGGTCGATCTCGAACAGCACGTCGCCGGCCTTGACGTCCTGGTTGTCGTGCACCGGCACGGCGGTCACCAGGCCGGACACGTCCGGGGCCACCTGCACCACGTAGGCCTTGACGCGGCCATCGCGGGTCCAGGGTTCGACTTCATAGTGCACCCACAGTTGCCAGCCGGCGTAGACGGCGGCCGCGACCACGGCGGCGGTCAGCGCGAACTTGCCGAGGGCGGCGGGGCGCAGGGCGTTGGGGAGTTTCATACCTATCTCTGCACAAAATAAGGGGAAATGAGGGAGACGCCATACAGCAGCACGATGAACAGCGCCAGATCGAACAGCGCCGGGTGCCACACCAGGCGATACAGCCCGGCGCGCGCCAGCACGCGGCGCACCGCCCAGGCCACGCCCAGGGTGATCACGCCCAGCACCAGCAGCCAGGGGAAGTAGATGCCATAGAGGTTGAATTCGCCGATCATGATGTTTCCAGCGTGGGATGGGCGGGTTGATAGTCGGCCGCCTCCGGGAAGAAGGCGCGGCGCAGGCCCACCAGGGCCACCATCGCGCGGTCGCGGGCGGCGATGGTGCCGGGCGTGGCGCTGACGCTGGCCAGGGCCCGGTCGATCTGCGCCAGCATCTCGGCGGTCTTGCCGCCACCGCGCCGGGTCGAGCGTTCGCGGAAGAAGCGGGCCAGGCTGTCGAGCACCGGCGCGATGCTGGCGTCCGCCATGGGCAGGTGGCGGCGGGCGCGTTGCAGTTCGGCGATGTCGCGGCCTACGCGCAGGTCTTTGAGCGCGTCGGCCGCGATCAGGTCGTCGGCGCGCTTGGCCAGTGCCAGGCGCGGTTGCAGCAGGCCGATGCGGTCGAGCATGCGGGCGGCGTAGGTGTGGCGGGCCGGCGCGCGTGGCGAGCTGGCCAGCGCGGCCAGTTCGTTCCAGTTGGCGGCCTGGATGCGGCGCGCGCTCCAGTCGGCGCTGACGGTGCGGAAGATGGCGGCGATGATCGCGGCGGTGGCCACGCCCAGGCACTGGGCCAGTTGCGCGTCGATGAACGACACCAGGTCGGCCGTGTGGGTGTCCTGCAACGCCATGGTGCCCAGGAAGCCGAACAGCATCGCCATGGCCTTGCCGGTGGAGGCCGGCCGCGCGATGAAGATGCCCAGCACGAAAGCGGTGGGCAGCATCGCCAGCGCCAGCATTTCGAACGAGTGGATGGCGGGCATGATGCCCAGCAGGTACAGCGCCGACAACGGGATCGAATACACCGTGTAGGTCAGGAATTGCATGATGCCCGGCACCGGATTGTCCTGCGAGGCGAAGAAGCTGCTGAAGATGGCGGCCATCAAGGCAGCGGTGGCGCCGTTGCTCCAGGCCGTGCCGATCCAGAACAGGCAGACGACCGAAATGGCCACGCCGGCGGCGGCGGCCGACAGCAAGGCCATGCCGCGGTCGCGGTGCAGCGTGCGGTTGGTGGCGCTGGCGCCGCCGGCGGCGCGCGGCGCGCGCAGCGGGGCGCCGGCCAGTCCGGCGCGGATCTCACGGCGCAGCGCCAGGCATTCGTCATAGGTGTCGATCAGTTCGCGCAGCCGCGTCATCAGGCTGGCCAGCAGCGCATCGCGCCAGCCCGAGCGGCTGTCGATGGCGGGCGTCAGGCGCGAGACGGCGGCGCGCAATTGCACCGCGGTTTCGTGGCTTGCCTGAGCGCCGGCGTTGATCCATTCGGAGATGTCGGCCAGCACCTGCGAGACGGGCTCGGGCAGGGCCTGGCCGTCGGCCTGCAGGGCGCGCATGCGGTCTTCGACGGCCGAGACGGCGGGGGTGAGCGCGGCGATCTGGTCCTGCATGGCGCGCACCGCGCCGGCGGTCCAGCGCAGGTTGCCGGTGTCGAACGGCACGTGGGTCGACAGCAGGCGCAGTTGGGTGATGTCGTTGGCCAGTACGCGGCGGTCGCGGTCTTTCTGTTCGGCGGTCTGGCCGCTCAGGGTGTCGTGGATCCAGAGCTTGGCGTCGCGCACCGCCTTGTCCAGCTGCAGCGTCAGGGCCGGCGCCAGGCCGCGCGGCAGCACGATGCTGTGAATCAGCGTGGCGCAGACGATGCCCAGGCTGATTTCCTCGACCCGCGCCAGCGCCGTGTCGAACACCAGCGACGGGTCGGTGACGCTGGGAAAGCCGATCATGGCGGCGGTGTAGCCGGCCAGCATGAACAGGTACGAGCGCGGGGTACGGTCCAGCACCGACAGGTACAGGCAGAAGCCGACCCAGGCCACCATGGCGGCGGTCATGACCACCGGCGAATTGGACAGGCGCGGCACCATGTAGACGGTCATGGCCGAGCCGCAGAAGGTGCCGACCAGGCGGTACAGCGCCTTGGAGCGCACCGCGCCGGACCAGGGCTGGGCCACGATGTAAGCCGTGGTCATGGCCCAGAACGGGCGCGGCAGGCCGATGCTGTACGAAAGATAGAGCGCCATGATGGCGCTCAGGTAACTCTTGAGGGAGAAGATAGTCTCGCGGACGTTGGGCAGTTTCATGGCCGCGGGTCCTCCTGGGCGCCGGCGGCACTGCGCCCCAGGGCGGTCTTGAGCGTCTCGAACACGCGCAGGCAGGCCTGCAGGTCGGCTTCGCTGATGCCGCCGAACAGGCGCCGGCGCAGTTCCACCAGCACGTCCTCGACCTGCTTGCGCAGCGCATGGCCGGCCTCGGTCAGGTGCAGGGTCTTGGCGCGGCGGTCGTGCGGGTCTTCGCGCCGTTCCATCAGGCCGGCGGCGACCAGTTGGTCGAGCACGCGCACCAGGGACGGACCTTCGACTCCCAGGGCCTCGGCCAGCGCGCCCTGGCGCACGCCGTCGCCGAGCCGGCCGGCCAGGATCACGGGCCAGGCGGTGGCTTGCGACAGGCCGTAGTCGGCCAGGGCCTTGTCGGCGGCGCCGCGATAGGCGCGCGACAGCACCATCAGGTTGGCGGTGGTGGCCATGAGCTGGGAGTCGGTGGGGGTCTTCATGGAAATCGATTGTATCCTATCTATTAGCTTACTATTAATTGAAAATAGTGAAGATCTCCATTGATTCTTTCAATCGGAAAAATCAGGGGCGGGTGTTCCGTGGATGGAAAGCCGGGCGGGCCAAGCCAGGCCGCGGCGCCCGGCGATCCTGGTGTGGCGGGGCGGGACGCCCGGGGGCGGAGATGTCGCGGCAGCGCGGGCGGGCGGTTTTGCCGCCGCGCGCGGGGGCATCAGGCGTTGCAGTCGGCCCAGCAGTTGGGCGTTTCGTACAGGCGCACACGGGTCAGGCGCAGGTCGGCGCCGTAGTGGCCATGATAGTGCGGCGCCAGGATCTCGAAGATGATGGCGGCCAGGTTTTCGGCGGTGGGGATGCGGTCCAGCACCACGGTCTTGTGGTCGGGCATCGAATCCAGGAAGCCGCGCACGGCGGTGTCGCCCTCGAAGACCAGGAAGGCGTGGTCCCAGACGTCGACGATGTGCGTCTTGGCGATGCGCTTGATGTCGGCGAAGTCCATCAGCATGCCGTTGTCGGATTCGCCAGGAGCCTGGACGACGTCGCCGGTCAGGGTGATTTCGAGCACGTAGCGGTGGCCGTGCAGGTTGCGGCACTGGCTGCGATGGTCGGGGATGCGGTGGCCGGCGTCGAATTCAAGCCTGCGGGTCACGGAAATCATGGAATGCCTATGTATTTATGGGTCTGCAGGCTCAGGCGCCATTGCGGGTGCTGCATGCAGTACTGGACGGCTTGTTCGGTGTTGGCCTGGCGGGCGGGGCCGTCCATGGGTTGCAGGAAGAAGTGCTCGAAGTCCAGGTGTTCGAAACGCGGAGGCAGGGCGTTGGGCTGGGGGTAGACCAGCTTGAGTTCGTTGCCGCGCTCGATGACGACGGGGGCGGTGCCTTTGGGGCTGACGCAGATCCAGTCGATGCCGGGCGGCGGCTGGACGGTGCCGTTGGTTTCGATGGCGACGGTGAAGCCGCGGGCGTGGACGGCGGCCAGCAGGGGGGCGTCCAGTTGCAGCAGGGGTTCGCCGCCGGTGAAGACGATGTAGCGGTTGGCGGTGTCGGGGCCCCAGGCGGCTTCGATGGCGTCGGCGAGCAGGTCGGGGGTGGCGAATTTACCGCCGCCTTCGCCGTCGGTGCCGATGAAGTCGGTGTCGCAGAAGGTGCAGGCGGCGCTGGCGCGGTCGCTTTCGCGGCCGGTCCAGAGATTACAGCCCGCGAACCGGCAGAAGACCGCCGCGCGGCCTGCGTGGGCGCCTTCGCCTTGCAGGGTTTTGAAGATTTCTTTGGCGGTGTAGGTCATGGGGGATGGCGCTCGGGGCGAGCGCCCAGGAGGGGGGCAAAAGCGCATTATTTTAGTCGTTCTTGGGGGCGCGGGTCTGGGATGTCCTTGATGTCGTGGGCTTTTTCGCTTTTTGGGGAATCCGCAGGCCGAGGGCAGGGCGCTTCGCAGGTCGCCCTGGGCGTGGGGCTTATATACTCTCGCGCTATGTTTCATGTTCAAGATTCTCTCTATATCGACGAGCGCGAGATTGAGTTCTCGATGATCCGGGCGCAGGGCGCGGGCGGGCAGAACGTCAATAAGGTGTCGAGCGCGGTGCATCTGCGGTTCGATGTGCGGGCATCGTCGTTGCCGCCCGAGATCAAGGAGGCGTTGTGCGCGATGAGCGACCATCGCATTTCCAAGGAGGGGGTGATCGTCATCAAGTCGCAGTCGTTCCGCAGCCAGGACAAAAACCGGGCCGAGGCGATCGAGCGGCTGGTGAATATGGTGCGGGCGGCGGCGAAGGTGGACAAGCCGCGCCGGGCGACCAAGCCGACGCGGGCGTCGCAGCGGCGGCGGGTGCAGCGCAAGGTGCTGCATGGCGAAGTCAAGCGGCTGCGGGGAAGGGTGCAGGGCGAGTGAGGGTTCGCCAGGGCGCCGGGAAAGCCCCTCGGCCGGCAGGGGTATGACGTTATATCGGGATATCTCGATATAAGATTCGATAAATTGCGATATTTCAATATGACGACCACTGCTTCCACCGCCGCCGAGGCCTCCACGCAGATCGATGTCGACGCCATTCTCAAGGCGTTGGCCAATCCCGTGCGCCGCGAGATCCTGGGGTGGTTGAAGGAGCCGCAGGCGCACTTCCAGGAACGTCCGGGCCATACCTTTGAACACGGGGTATGCGCGGGCCATATCGACGGGCGTTGCGGGCTGTCGCAGTCCACCGTGTCTTCGCATCTTGCGGTGCTGCAGCGCGCGGGGCTGATTTCGGCCACCAAGGTGGGGCAGTGGGTGTTCTTTCGTCGCAATGAAACCGTGATTGCCGCGTTCCTGCGGCAATTGAACCAAGACATGTAGCCTGCCGCCGCTACCCAAGCCCGCCCGCCGGGCAAGAGGATTGTTATGAGCCTGCTGTTCGAACCCTTGCAAGTAGGGGAGTTGACCCTGCCCAACCGTATCATCATGGCCCCGTTGACGCGCCAACGCGCCGCCGAAGGCCGTGTGCCGAGCGACCTGATGGTCGAGTATTACGTGCAGCGCGCAACCGCCGGGCTGATCCTGACCGAGGCTACCTCGGTGACGCCGCAGGGCGTGGGTTATGCGAATACGCCGGGGCTGTGGTCGCAGGAACAGGTCAAGGGCTGGCGCAAGGTGACGTCGGCGGTGCATGAGGCCGGCGGCCGTATCTTCGCGCAGTTGTGGCATGTGGGCCGGATTTCCGATCCGATCTTCCTGAATGGCGAGCTGCCGGTGGCGCCGAGCGCGATCGCGGCGGGCGGCCATGTCAGCCATGTGCGGCCCAAGCGCGCCTATGTGGTGCCGCGCGCGCTCGAGACCGATGAGATCCCGGGCATCGTCGAGGCCTATCGCCGTGGCGCGCAGTTGGCGCAGGAGGCCGGCTTCGACGGCGTCGAAGTGCACGGCGCCAACGGTTATCTGCTGGACCAGTTCCTGCAGGACAGCACCAACCATCGCACCGATGGCTACGGCGGCTCGCTCGAAGCGCGGGCGCGCCTGATGCTGGAGGTGGTGGACGCCTGCGTCGGGATCTGGGGCGGCGGCCGCGTCGGCCTGCACTTGTCGCCGCGCGGCGACGCGCACACGATGGGCGATTCGGATCCGGCCACGACCTTCAACTATGTGGCGCGGGCGGCGCGCCGGCGTGGGCTGGCTTTCATCTGCGCGCGTGAGCACGAGGGCGCCGACAGCCTGGGGCCGCAGCTCAAGGAATCGTATGGCGGCGTGTATATCGCCAACGAAGGTTTCACGCGCGAATCGGCCGAGGCGGCGATTGCCGCGGGCCGCGCCGACGCGGTGGCTTTCGGCGTGCCGTACATCGCCAATCCGGACCTGGTGCGGCGTTTCGCCCTGAACGCGCCGTTGAATACGCCGGATACGTCCACCTTCTACGCCTCGGGCGCGTCCGGCTACACCGACTATCCGGCGCTGGCGACGGTCTGAGGCGCGGCGCCGTTGCCCGCCGCGACGGGGCGGCAACGGTGTTGGTGTATCAGTGCAGCGCGGCGCGCATCGGGTAGGTGAACAAGCCGTAGTGCGCCGCGTTCAGCCCCAGGTGCGCCAGCACCGCCGCCGCCAGGCCGCCATGGCGGTAGGCCAGGCCGTAGGCCGCGCCGGCGATGCCGGCCAGCAGCATCCATTGCCAGCCGCCGGCGTAATGCGCCAGCCCGAACAGCAGCGCCGCGACCAGCAGGGCGGCGGTGGCGCCCCAGGCGCGGTCGCGCCAGCAGCGCGCCAGCCGTTCCTGCACGTAGCCGCGGAACAGGGCTTCCTCGGCCAGGGTCACCAGCAAAGCGTTGTTGAGCAGCCAGAGCCAGCCCGATGCCGGCCATTTGGGCGCCCAACCCACCACGCCCAGCGCCAGCGCCAATCCCAGGCAGAGCACGATGGCGCCCGTGCAGGCGGCCAGCGCCGCCATGAGCGTGGCGCGCGGGCCCGCGCCGGCCATGGCGGGCGTGGCGGCCAGCACCACCCAGAAGGCCACCAGCGGCTTGTCCAGGTTCAGGTACATGCCGAAGGGCACGGCATCGGGCGTCAGCGCCGCGCGCGCGATGACCTGCGGGTTATGGAATCCGGGCAGCCAATGCAGGAACAGCAGCGCCGCCAGGACCAGGAACAGCGCGTGGCCGGCGGCCGGCGCCCGCGATGGGCGCGCCAGCAGCGCGGCCAGTGCCAGCAGCGCGGGCCAGGCCAGCGCCAAGGGTTCGATGCCGCCCTGCGTCCAGGACCAGCCATAGGCCAGCGCCAGGGGCAGCAGCGCCCAGCGGCGCGTGGCTGGCGGCCACAGCATGGCGGCGGCCAGGAACATCAGGGATCCCGGGGATGCGAGGGGCATGGTTCTTCCTGCGAAAGGGCGGGCGGCGCGTCGCCGGCAGGGCGTTCACGGGGGCGCGCGGCGTCCGGACCCGCAAGTGTAAGCGCCGGGAGGCTGCGCGCGCTGCCTGTGCCCATGGCGGCGTTTGCGCGCGCCGTTGGTCACCGGCC
Organism: Achromobacter pulmonis; assembly: GCF_902859765.1. Lineage (GTDB taxonomy): Bacteria > Pseudomonadota > Gammaproteobacteria > Burkholderiales > Burkholderiaceae_B > Achromobacter > Achromobacter pulmonis. The sequence goes on along the minus strand of NZ_CADIJV010000035.1, from coordinate 36,752 downwards.
GCTTTTCATTTCCGCGCTTTCGGGCGACCATGCCGCAGCGGCGCTTCCCGCCTGGTGGCGGGAAAGGCAGAGGCCGCGCAAGGAGCAGCAATGAAACTGATCGCATGGTTGATGTTGGCGGCGGCGATCCTGCCGTTTGTGTGCACGATCGTCGCCAAGGCCGGCGGCAAGAAGTTCGACAACAACGACCCGCGCGCCTGGCTGGCGCGCCAGGAAGGCTGGCGCGCGCGTGCCAATGCCGCCCAGGCCAACACCTTCGAGGCGCTGCCGTTCTTCTACGCGGCGGTGCTGTTCGCGCTGTACAACCAGGCGGCGCCCCTGCACGTGGCCACGCTGATGGCGTGCTGGCTGGGCGTGCGCCTGGGTTATCTGGCGATGTATCTGGCGGGCTGGGGCGCGCTGCGCTCGCTGGTCTGGGCGATCAGCGTGGGCTTTGTCATTGCCATCCTGTTCGCGGGCGTGTAGGCCGCGGCCACGGTCCGTGCCTGGCCTGGGGCGCCCCGCGCGCCTGACCAGGCCGCATGGCCGTTATTCCTGGTTCACTTCCACTCGAACACGGCGCGCGCCGTGCCGCTGTTCTGCACGTTGACCGCGCGTTCCTGCGCCTTGCCGTTGTAGGTGGCGGAAACCTTGTAGCTGCCGGGGGGCAGCTTGACCAGCAGATAGGGGCCTTGCGACTCGGCCCGCAGCACCTGCTTGCCGTGGCTATCCGTGATGGTCACGGCGACGTCGGCGACGTAGTCGGCCTTGCCGTCGCGCTGGGCGGCGAAGGTCAGCGCCAGCGGGTAGTCCTTGGCGGCGGCCTTCATGGACTCGGATTCGTCCAGGCCGATGCCGCCACTGACATATTGCACGCTGCCCTGGTGCTGCACGGCCGGCATGGCGGCCTGGGCGGTGGTCAGGCAACCCGCGAAAGCCAGGGTGCCCAGGGCCATGGCGGCGGCCATGGTGCAACGTTCGATGCGCTTGTTCATGCAATTCTCCTTGAAGCGATGATCACGCAAGAACTTCGACCGGCATGGCGGCGGCGAGTTCGCCACCGGTCGAGGGTTTTCTCAGGGCGCGGACGATCCGGGTGGATCGCTCGCCTCCCGTGCGTGCCAGTCGAATGCCAGGACGCTTTCGCCATTGGCTTCGCCATCAGGGGCGAAACGCTTTTCGCTCAACAGGCCGGTACCGTCGCCGCGCAGCGCCAGCACAGTGGAGCTGCGGGTGCCATAGCTCGGACTGACGATGAAGGGGCTGCTCAATAGCTTTTCACGATCCGGCGCCAGGCCGGTGGCGGGCAGGTCGGCGTCGTCGGCCGGGCTGCGGTCGGCCAGGGCCTCGAACAGCGCGGGCAGGTCGGGTTGCGGAGCGTGTGCCAGCACCCGTTCGAAGGCGGCCTTGGTGCGCGCCAGCTTGGGCCAGGGCGTGTCCAGCAGATGGTTGGACAGGGCATAGACGCCGGCCGCCAACGGCCGGGGCGCGCCGTCGCGGTTGCTGGCGTACCAGGCGCCAGCGGCATCGCCGACGATCAGATTGAAGCCGTTGTATGCCTGGCCGGCGGCATGGGCGGCGGCGATGTAGTCGGCCGGGCGGGCGTTGCCGCGCAGGAAGTCCTCGACCAGCGCGCCGCGCGAGGGGGCGTCGGCGATCACGCGACCGGGTTCGCGGAAATTGGTGACCAGCGCATAGCGGCCACCGCGGGTCGCGCCCATCCAGGTGCCGCCGGCCAGCGCGTCGCGTCCGCCGTATACCTGGGCGGCGTCGGGCCATTGCGCCGCCGGCAGCGTGGGGCGCGCGTGGAATTCATCGCGGTTGGCGGCGATCAGGACGGGAATGCCCGGCACGGTATGCAGGGCGAGAACGGCAAGGCACATGGTTCAGTCCGGAGAGAGGGGTGGGGATTGAGGCCGGGCGCGCCCGGGCGCGGTGGCGAAGCCGGGGCCGGCCAGGGTGGCGCGCAGGGCTTCGATGGCATCGGCGGCATCGCGCAGCGCGGCGTTGCCTGTGGTCACCGGGGCGGCGCCGACGTCCAGGCCCTGGACCACTGCCTGGGCCATGGCGTGCAGGGTGTCGGACAGCCGCGCCACCGCGACCGGTTCGGGGGGCGGCTGGCCGGCAGGCAGCGCCCAGGCGCTGTCGGAGATGGCGTTGGCGATGCGTTCCAGGGCCACCTCGACCGGCCACCAGGCCAGCGCGCGGCGGCTTACCAGCCGGGGTTCGGAGAGGCCGCGCTGCAAGGCGATGCGCAAGTCGGACAGGCGGGCGTAGGCTTGCGTGCGCAAGTCGTGCCGCGTGGCGGCGTCGGCCTGGAACACGGCGTTCAGGTAGGCGGCCAGGGTGTCGATGGCGGTGGCGACGGCTTGGTCCAGGTTGTGGCGCTCGATCCGCATCCAGGGCAGGTAGCCCACCGCCAGCACGATGGCGGCGGCCACCGCCACGTCTTCCAGCCGCGCCAGCGCGATCGGCCAACTGCCCGGCTGCAGCGCGCCGATCAGCAACATCAGGATCGGCAGCAGGATGGCGGAGAACAAACCGTAGTTGCGCCGGATCGACCACGGCAGCAGGGCCGCCAGCGTGGTCACCGTCAGCACGCTGGCGATGCCGTTGCGGTCCAGCGCCAGCACCGTGGCGCTGATCGCCACGCCCACCACGCTGCCGGCGCAGCTTTGCAGCGCGCGGGCAAAGACCGAACCGAAATTGGGCTTGAACACCACCACCACGATCAGCGGCACCCAGTACGAACGCGGCAACGCCACGGCGTGCGCGACGGTCTCGGCGACGATCAGGCACAGGCCCAGCCGCAGCAGGTAGCGCACGGCGGCGGGGCCGGGCCGGTAGGTGCGCGCCAGCACGCGCCATGGCGTGCGGGGGCGCGCCGGCGCCAGGGCGGGAACCGTGTCGGGCCGGACCGGGCCGCTGCCTTCGAGCAGGGGGCGGGCCTGGGCCAGCGCGTCGGCCAGGGTCGTGGCGCCGGCCTGGCGCAGCGCCTCGATGTCCCGGGCGGGCGTTTGCGGGATGTCGTTCTCGACGTGATCGGCCAGCCGGTTGATGACCCGCGCGCAGTCCCGCGGCAGCACCCGGCCGGCGCGCGCCAGCGCCAATGCGGCGTCCGACAGCGGGGTGCAGGCCTGCAATTGCGAGGCCAATCGCGCCAGCCGGGGCGAGGAGCCGGCGGCGCGGCGGCGGGCCGCCAGCAGCGTGCCGTAGGCCGTGGCCATGGCCGCTTCCATGTCGCGCCGCGCCGTCATGATGCGCGAGGTGCCGATGGCCGCGTACATGGCCGCCAGCTTGCGGTAGGCCAGCGCCACCGCGGCCCGCTCCGGCGCGGTGGGATTGACCAGCCATCCCAGCAGCGTCAGCGCCAGTCCGAACAGGCCGCCCGCGCCCACCAGGGCGGGTGGCACCCAGGCGGGCAGCGGCGAGCTCAGGCTGGCGCCCACGATCACGTAGGTGGCGAATTGCAGGGTGGCCACGGCGGCGATGTTGTTGAAAGTGCCGAGCAGGCTGGCGATCAGCACCAACACGGTCATGCCGACACTGCCGAGCAGGCCGTGGCCGGCCAGGAGCGTGCCCAGGAAGTAGCCGAACGCGCCGCCGAACACCGTGCTGCCGATCGACAGCGCGCGGTTGCGGTAAGGGCCGCCGTTGTCGCCCGTGATGGCCGGCAGGGCGCCCAGCGCCACCAGTGCCGCCGCCGCGCTCTGGTCCAGCAGCAGGCCGGCGGCGGTCGGCAGGCCGAGCGCCAGCGCGGCGCGCAGGGCCACCCAGCGGCTGACCGGCGACGGCTCCATGTGCGCCAGGCTCATCAGCCAGCGCATATTGGTGCTGCGGGCGCGGCGGGCGGCGGGGAGATCGGGCAAGGGAACCTCGCTGACGGAAAGCGGGAGCCTGTTGATACTACCGGGCGCCTTGGTCACTCACTGGGGCGTTCATTGGGGAGCTCATGCGAGGCGCCTTCCTGTGCCGGCTGGCTCGCACGCGCGCCGTCCTGGCGCTTGATCAATGGTGCTTCCTGTGGCGCGGCCAGGCGGAAGTAATCGGCGGTGGCCATCAGGATGGAGGCGTCCAGCCGGCCGGCGTTGAACACGATTTCATCGTGCCGCAGGCGCAGGCTCGGATCCACCAGCAAATGCAGATCGGGATTGAAGCTGAAGGGCGGAATCGCGCCGATCTCGCAGCCGGTGAGTTCGCGGGCCAGATCCTGCGAGGCCAGCGATGCTTTCTTGCCACCGGCGGCGCGGGCGATGGCGTCCAGGTCGGCCTGTTGGTCGGCGGGAAACACCGCCAGCACGTTTCTGCGCTGGTTGGATGAGATCTTGACGCGGCAGACCAGCGCCTTGGCGCCCTGGCTGACGGCGGTGCCGCGCACGGCGGCGACTTCCACCGAGCGGCCGGCGGCGGGATGGGAAATGAGGCGGTAGCGGGCCCGGTGCTCGTTCAACAGGGCTTGCAGGCGGTCGTAGACGTGCATGATGAGGGCAAAGGGTCGTGGCGGGGGGCCGGCAGGCACGCCGGCCATGCCGCATGATACGTCGGCCGGCAGCCATCCGCGATGGCGCGGCGGGGGGCGCCCGCCATTGCGTGCGCGCGATGCGTTGGTCAAATGTCGCCGGTGAAGGCGTAGCCCCATCCCCAGACGGTGCGGATCGGCAATTCCATATTGGTTTCCTGGGCCTTGCGCCGCAAGCGGCTGACCACCACATCGGTGCGCCGCAGCGATTCGCGGCCGGTTTGCGGATCGCCGGCCAGCACGTCGCCGCGCGGCATGCGCTTGTCGGGACTGGCGGTCAGCTTGAGCAGGAAATCGCGTTCGGCCTGGGTCAGGGCCAGGCGCTTGCCGCGCGGGCTGACCAGGGTCCAGGCGGCGTCCTGGAACTGCCATTTGCCGTTGGGTTCGGCAGGCGGGGCGACGCTGGCGCGGGAGTCGGCCTCGGCCGGCCGCCGGCCGCTCAGCGGCACGCGCCGCACCAGCGCCTGCAATGCCGCGGCGATCTCGGCGCTGGCCACGTCGGGCGGAAAGCAGGCGTCGGCGCCGCAATGCAGGCCGAGGATGCGGTTTTCGGGGGAGTCGAAGGTGGACACCGCGACGATGCCGGCGGTGGTGTCCATGGCGCGCAGGCCGGCGACGGCCATGCACAGGTCGGTCAGTTCGGCTTCCATTACCAGTAGCGGTGTGCGGCGAGCCTGGAACAGGCGGAACAGGCCATTGGAGTCCTCGCAAGCGCGCGGCGAGAACCCCATGCCCGCCAGCGCGTCGCTGCGCAGCGCGCGTTGGCGGGAGTCGGGTGAGAAGACGATCAGGTCTAGTAGGTCATTCATGAATCGTTGTCGAGATCAGTGCAGCTTGAGCGCATGCATGATGCATCGGATACAACGGATTCCTAAACGTCGCACAACACCATTTTCTGACCCGAATTCTCGGACATGATGCGGGATCGCTTGCCCTGGCGCGGCCTCGCGGGCTATGGCGCGCCGCGTGTCGGGTCTGGCGCCGGGGTGTTCCACCACCCGCCTCCGAGCGCCTGCAGCAGGGCGGCGGTGTCGGCATAACGGGCGGCATCGGCCGCGCCGCGGGCAATGCGCGTCTGCAGCAACTGGCGCTGGCTGTCCAGCATCTCCAGGTGGCTGATGCCGCCGGCCTGGTAGCGGGCGCTGGCGATGCGCGCGGCGTCGTCGGCGCGGCGCCAGGCGGTGTCATACGCATCGTAGGCCTGGGCATCGGTCTGCAGCGCGCGCAGGGCGTCGGCAACCTGACGGAAACCGTCGAGCACGGTCTGGCGGTAGGCTGCGGCGGCGGCCTCGTAGGCGGCTTGGGCCGAGCGCGTGCGGGCGCGCAGCTCGCCGCCACGGAACAGCGGTTGCACCAGCCCCAGCCCGAGGTTCCAGACATTCACGCCATCGGTGATATCGCCGGCCCGGGTGCGTTGCGACCCGAAGCTGGCGGTCAGGGTGAACCGCGGGTACTGATTGGCGGTGGCTACCCCGACCTGGGCGGAGGCCTGGTGCAGCAGGGCTTCGGCGGCCAGGATGTCGGGCCGCTGGCGCGTCAGCGCCGAGGGCACGCCGGTGGGAATTTCGGCCGGCAGCGTCAGGTCTGCCAGGCGCAGCGGCGGCGTCTGCCAGGCGGCCGGCGGCAGGCCCAGGTAGGTGGCCAACTGGTGGCTGGCCTGAGCCAGTTGGTATTGCAGCGGCGGCACGCCGGCCTCGGTCTGCGCCAGCAGCAGTTCCTGGTTGCGCAGATCGGCCTCGGCGATGCCGCCGGCCTGCAGGCGTTGCGCCATGATGTCGCGCTGGCGTCGTTGCGCGCGCAACAGCTCGCGGGTGTCGGCCAGGCGGGCGGCCAGGTCGGCCTGGCGGATGGCGGTGGTGACCACGTTGGCGGCCAGCGTCATGCGCGCGGCCTGCAACTCGTGCGACTGGTAGTCCACCTGGGCCGCCAACCCTTCCAGCGCGCGGCGTTCGCCGCCGAACACATCCAGTGTGTAGGACACGTCGATCGAGGCGTTGTAGAGCGTGAACGGCGGCGGCTGCTCGGCCACCGGCACGCCAAAGGCGGACGGGTCGACTTTCTGGCGCGCGGCCGACAACTGGGCGTCGACTGCCGGCAGCAGGCGGCCGCCGGTCTCCGCGTTCAGGTCTTCGCTGGCCTGGCGCAGGCGCGCGCGGGCCTGTTCCAGCGTCGGGCTGGCCTCCAGCGCCTGGCGCACCAACGCGTCCAGCGCATCGGAGCGGAACAGATGCCACCATTGCGCCGGAATGTCGGCGGCGGTCAGGCGCGGCTGTGAGGGGCTGGCGTTGGCCGCCTGCGGCGTGGCGTAGGCGGCGACGGGCGGCGCGGCCGGCCGGCTGAAGTCAGGGCCGACGGCGCAACCCGGCAACAGGGCGCAGGCGGCCAGCCAGGCGCTGCGGCGGACTAGGCGAGGGCGAACGGGCGGAAGGGGCATGGGTGGGCCTTCAATCCAGGGTACGGCGGTAGAACTTCACGGCGGCGGCCATCACAACCACGGTGAACAGCAGCATGGGCCAGATGGTGGGCCACAGGTCCCACCAGCCGTTGCCCTTGAGCAGGATGCCGCGGATCAGACGGTTGAAATGGGTCAGCGGCAACAGGTTGCCCAGGTACTGGGCCCACTTGGGCATGCCCAGGAACGGGAACATGAAGCCGGACAGCAGCATGTTGGGCAGGAAATAGAACATCGTCAGCTGCATCGCCTGCAACTGGTTCTGCGCCAGCGATGACAGCGTGATGCCGACGGTCAGGTTGGCGGCCACGAAGATCAGCGCGCCCAGGTACACCGTCACCAGGCTGCCCAGGAACGGCACATGGAATACGAAATACGCCGCCAGCAGGATGATGGTGGACTGGATCAGGCCGATGGCGATGTAGGGCACGATCTTGCCGGTCATCACCTCCAGCGGCCGCACCGGCATGGCCAGCAGGTTCTCCATGGTGCCGCGTTCGCGTTCGCGCGTCATCGCCAGGCCGGTCATCATCACCAGCGTCATGGTCAGGATCACGCCCATCAGCCCCGGCACGGTGTTGTATTGCGAGATCTGTTCTTCGTTGTAGAGCTGGTGCACGCGCACATCGAAGGGCGGCTGGCCGCCGGCCAGGTGCGCCAGCGGACCGGTCAGATCCTTGCGTGCCACCGCCTGCGCCAACTGCGTGGCCGAGCCGATCGCCAGGCCGGTCGCCATCGGGTCGGTGGCGTCGGCCTCGATCAGCAGGGCCGGGCGTTCGCCGCGCAGCAGCCGGCGCGAGAAATCCGGCGGTATCGTCAGCACGAACAGCACCCGGCCCTGCGCCAGCGCGGCGCGGCCCGCCTCTTCGTCGGGCAGGGTCTCGACGATGTCGAAGTAGTCGGACGCGGTCATCGCCGCCAGGAAACTGCGCGTGAACGGGCTGTGGTCGGCCACGATCACGGCGGTCGGCAACTGCTTGGGGTTGGTGTTGATGGCGTAGCCGAACAATGCCAGCTGCATGATCGGAATGCCGACGATCATGCCGAAGGTGATGCGGTCGCGGCGCAGTTGCAGGAACTCCTTGAGCACCATGCTCCACCAGCGCGACCACGAGAAACCCTCCAGGTAGCGCCTCATGCCGGACTCGCGTAGTTGTCGTCGGAGCGATTCATCAGGTAGATGAAGACGTCTTCCAGGCTGGTGTCGATGCGTTCCAGGCGCAGGTCCTGGCCGGCCACCACCTGGCGCAGCGTGTGTTCGAGCACGGCGGCGTCGCGGCCGCTGATGTGCAGCGCGGTGCCGAAGGCCACGGTCTGGTCCACCCCTGGCGCGCCGCGCAGCCGCTGCGCCAGCGGTACCAGGTTATGGCCGTGAATGGCCCAGGTGCTCAGGCGTTGCTGCGCGATGACTTCGTCGGCGGTGCCCTGGACCAGCAGCTTGCCATAAGAGATGTAGGCCAGCTTGTGGCAGCGTTCGGCCTCGTCCATGTAGTGGGTGCTGACCAGCACCGAGATGCCGCGCGCCGCCAGTTCGTGCAGTTGCTCCCAGAAGTCGCGCCGGGCGGTCGGGTCGACGCCGGCGGTGGGTTCGTCCAGCAACAGCAGGCGCGGCTGGTGCAGCAGGCAGGCGGCCAGCGCCAGGCGTTGCTTCCAGCCGCCCGACAGGGCGCCGGTGAGCTGCTTGGCGCGGGTCTGCAGCCCCAGGTCCTCGAGCGCGCGGTCGACGGTCTCGCGGCGGTCCGGCATGCCGTACATGCGGGCCACGAAGTCCAGGTTCTCGCGGATGGTCAGGTCGTCCCAGTACGAGAATTTCTGCGTCATGTAGCCGACGTGGCGCTTGATCTGGGCGCTGTCCTTGAGGATGTCGTAGCCCAGGCAGGTGCCGCTGCCCGAGTCGGGCGTGAGCAGCCCGCACATCAGGCGGATGCTGGTGGTCTTGCCGCTGCCGTTGGGGCCGAGAAAGCCGAAGATCTCGCCTTCGCGCACCTGCAGCGAGACGTCGTTGACCACGTGCTTGTCGCCGAAATGCTTGTTCAGGCCGTGTACGTCGATGACGTAACCGGCCTCGGCGTTGGGGCGGGAGACGGCGCCATTCATTGCAGCGCCGCCTCGACCGGCTGGCCGGGATGCAGCCGCGTGGCCGCATCCGGCGCCGGCCGCGCCTCGACCATATAGACCAGCTTGCCACGGGTCTCGCGGCTGTAGATCACCGGCGGCGTGTACTCGGCCTGCGGCGAGATGTAGTCGATGCGCACCGGCACCGGCTCGCCACAGCCGTCGCAGCGCACCGTGGCCTGCTGTCCGGGCTTGAGCGCGCCGGCCACGGTTTCCGGCACGAAGAAGCGCACCTTGATGTTGCCGGGCGGCAGCAGGCTGACCACCGGACTGCCGGCCGGCACCCATTCGCCTACGCGGTACAGCGTGTCGAACACCAGGGCGGCGGTGGGCGCGGCCAGGCGTTTCTGCGCCAGGGTCCAGTCGGCCTGCGCCAGCGCGGCGCGCGCCGCCTCGACCTGGGCGGCCTGGGCGCGGCGCTGTTCCTGGCGGCCGGGCAGGTTGGCCACTTCCACCTGGGCGCGCAACTCGCGTACGCGGGCGGCGTCCGACCGGGCCTGTTCGCGGCTGTCGTCCAGCTGCGCGCGGGCCACGCCGCCGGCGCGGAACTGCGCGGTATCGCGCGCCAGTTGCGCCGCCGAGCGCCGGCTGGCGGCTTCGGCCTGGGCCAATTGGGCGCGGCTGACATCGACCTCGGGCGCGCGCTTGCCGGTGGCGCTGTCCTCCAGCTGGGCGGTGGCCGCGGCCAGTTGCGCCGCGGCCTGCTCGCGCGCGGCGTTCTCGCGCGCCGACTCCAGCGCGAACAGGGGCGCGGCGGCCGCGACCTGCTGGCCGCGCCGCACCGTCAGCGTATCGAGCCGCCCGGCCTCGGGCGAGGCGATGTAGAGATACTCGCCTTCGACGTAGCCCTGGTAGACAGCGTCGTCCTGCCGGCCGCAGGCGGCCAGTAGCAGCAGGCCGAGGGCGGCGGCGGGGCGCGCGAAACGCGTAAGGGAATCGGTGCGCATGGTCAGCGTCCTGTGGCGGGCGGATCGGTTTTCGCGGAGGCGACGCCCGCGCCGGCGCGGCGGCGTGGGCGGGCTGGAGGCGGAGCCGGCGGCACCCCAGCCTGGGGTGAAAACAAGCCGCCGGTCAACATGGCGGTGGCATGGGCGGCGATGGCTTCGTGGTCGATGGCGCCGACCCGCGGGTCGGCCTGCCAGATGCGGCGCCACAGGCTCGAGGTGGCCAGCGGCAGCAGTGTCAGGCCGAGGATCGACAGGAACACCAGCCGCGGCTCTACGCCCGGCGTGATGGCGCCGGCCCGCTGGCTGTCGGCGATCAGGCCGGCGAACACCTGCAGCCGCTGCGTTGGCAGATGGCGCAATACTCGCTCGCGCAACTGGCCGCCCTCGTTGACGACCTCGTGCATCCACAGCGCCGGCAGCCAGGGCCGGTCGGTGGCGCAACGCACCAGTCGCGCCACGATCTCGCCAATGACCGCGCGCGCATGGTCGACCGATCCGTCGAGCCGCCGGGCTGTCTGCGGCACCGGGCTCCAGACGAAGGCAATGACCGGCACCACGCGCTCGTGCACGACGGCATCGAGCAACTGGTCGCGGCTTTTGAAGTAGTAGTGCAGCATCGCCGGCGTCACCCCGGCGCGCGCGGCGATATGGGCGATGCGGGTAGCGGCCACCCCCTGGGTGGCGAACAGGTCAGTGGCGATGTCCAGCAGTTGGTCGCGGACGGCGGCGCTGTCGGGCCGCGCCGGGCGGCCCGGGCGGCGTGCGGGGGAAGTCTTGGCAGGCATGGCGCAGATTCTAATTAAATATTTAATTAATTAAAAGTGGCGCCACCACAAGGGTCTGCCGGCGGCCGCCCAGCCATCAGTGGTGTAATGCCAGAACCGGAATAGAAGGAGTCAGCACGCCATGCCGCAATCGTCCTCCCTCAATCGCCGTATCGTCCTGGCGGCCCGGCCGCGGGGCGAGCCCGCCGACAGCGATTTCCGCCTGGAAACCGGCGCGGTGCCCGAACCCGGCCCCGGCCAGCTTCTGCTGCGCACGGTCTACCTTTCCCTCGACCCCTACATGCGCGGCCGCATGAGCGACGCGCCTTCGTATGCCGAGCCGGTGCAGGTCGGCCAGCCCATGGTGGGCGGCACCGTGGCGCGGGTGGCGGCCTCGCGCCACCCCGACTACCCGGTGGGCGAGTGGGTGCTGGCGCAGTCCGGCTGGCAGGACTATGCCGTTTCCGATGGCAGCGGCCTGCTCAAGCTGGGGCCGGCGCCCGAACACCCTTCGTATTCGCTGGGCGTGCTGGGCATGCCCGGTTTCACCGGCTACATGGGCTTGCTGGACATCGGCCAGCCCCAGGCCGGCGAAACCGTGGTGGTGGCCGCCGCCAGCGGCGCGGTGGGCGCGGTGGTGGGCCAACTGGCCAAGATCCATGGCTGCAGGGCGGTCGGCATCGCCGGCGGCCCCGACAAGTGCCGCTATGTGGTCGAGGAACTGGGCTTTGACGCCTGCATCGACCACCGCGATCCGGCCATGGCCGACCTGCTCGCGAAGGCCGTGCCGCAGGGCATCGACGTGTACTTCGAGAACGTCGGCGGCGCGGTGTTCGACGCGGTGCTGCCGCTGCTCAACGCACGCGCGCGGGTGCCGGTCTGCGGCCTGATCTCGGCCTACAACGCCACCAGCCTGCCGGACGGCCCGGACCGCCTGCCGCTATTGATGCGCACCATCCTGACCAAGCGCATCAAGATGCAGGGCTTCATCATCTTCAACGAATACGCGCCGCGCTTCGGTGAGTTCCGCGCCGCCATGCAGGAGCTGTTGCGCGGCGGCCGCATCAAATACCGCGAAGATGTGGTCGAGGGCCTGGAAAACGCGCCGCGCGGCCTGATGGGCCTGCTCAAGGGCGAGAACGCGGGCAAGCGCATCGTGCGCGTCGGCCCGGATGCATAGGAGCGCAACATGAATATCCTGATCGTGCTGACTTCCCACGACACACTTGGCGACACGGGCCGCAAGACCGGCTTCTGGCTGGAGGAGTTTGCCGCGCCGTACTACGCTTTCCTGGACGCGGGCGCCACGCTGACGCTGGCCTCGCCGCAGGGCGGGCAACCGCCGCTCGATCCCAAGAGCGACGATCCCGACGCGCAGACCGACGCCACGCGCCGTTTCCGCCAGGACGCCGAGGCGCAGCGGCGCCTGGCGCACACGCGCCGGCTGGCCGAGGTGCAGGCCACCGATTACGACGCGGTGTTCTATCCCGGCGGCCATGGCCCGCTGTGGGATCTGGCCGAGGACCCCAAGTCCGTCGCGCTGATCGAGACCATGCTGGCCGCCGGCAAGCCGGTGGCCGCCGTGTGCCACGCGCCGGGCGTGCTGCGCCACGCCAAGACCGCCGACGGCAAGCCGTTGGTGCAGGGCCGCCAGGTCACCGGTTTTTCCAACGCCGAAGAGGCGGCGGTGCAATTGAGCGCGGTGGTGCCGTTCCTGGTCGAAGACGAACTGGTGGCGGCGGGCGGCCTTTACAGCAAGGGCGCCGACTGGCAACCGCACGTGGTCGCCGACGGCCTGCTGATTACGGGCCAGAATCCGGCGTCGTCGGTCGGCGTGGCAGAAGCGTTGCTCGCGCGCCTGAAGGCCTGAGCGCGAGGCTGCGCGGGCCGTTGGACCGGCCGGCGGCGCGTCGAAACGCTACGCGCTTGTGTCAGAATTGACACTTTCTGACACAAGCGCGCGGTTCCGTTGCAACCGCGCGCGCCAAGACCATGCCTCCAGATGTTCCCCCCAGCGCGTCCAGCGCGCCCGCACCCGGCTCCTGCGAAGCGGCGCTGTTCGCCGCCATGCAGGCCCGCGACGCCGCCACCGGCCGCCATTGCCACCGCGTCGTCGCCCTGAGCGTGGCGCTGGCGCGGGCCTGCGGCCTGAACGAAGACGAACAACAGGCCGTGGCGGTGGCCGCCCGGCTGCACGATGTAGGCAAGGTCGGCACGCCGGACCGCGTGCTGTTCTCGCCCAAGCGGCTTGAAAAAGACGACTGGGAAATCATGAAGTCGCACGCCACCGTGGGCGCCGACATCATTCTGCAAAGCGACATCCCCCAGCGCGAGCGGATCGCGCTGGCGGTGCGCCACCACCATGAGCATTTCGATGGCTCGGGTTACCCCGACGGACTGGCGGCGCATGACATCCCGCTGCCTGCGCGCATCATTTCGCTGGCCGATTCCTATGACGCGCTGGGCGATGCGCGGCCCTACCATCCGGCGCGCACACACGCCGAGATCATGCGCATCCTCAACCTGGAGGCGGGGTCCAAGTGCGATCCCGACCTGCTGCGCGTATTCGAGACGATGATCCAGGCCAGCGCGCTGCGTGTGCCGTAGCGCGCCGCTTCAGCGAATCACTTCAGGCGGTAATGCGCCGCCACCGTGGCCAGTTCCTGCAGGGTGCGCTGCTGCCAGGCGGCGTCGTGGCCCAGTTCCTCGGCCAGGATGCGCGCCACTTCGGGCGCGGCCAGCATGGCCGCCTCGGCATCCAGGAACAGCGCGCGGTTACGGCGCGCCAGCACGTCCTCGGCGCTGCGCGCCAGTTCGAAGCGCGCGGCGAAGCGCACGTGCGCCTCCGACAGGCCGCTGCTCTTGACCAGCATGCGGTCGGCGCCGGGCAGGGCCTTGAGCGTGGGCAGATCGCTGCCGTAGTAGCTGTCCGGCGTGCCGGCATGTTCCTGCGACGGCGCCAGGCCGTTGGCGCCGTGCAGCGCCAGCGACTCGGTGCGGCAACTGGCCTGCGTCAGCAACTGGTGCTGGATGGCGGTGTCGACCACGTCCTGCGCCATGCGCCGATAGGTGGTCCACTTGCCGCCCGTGACCGTCACCAGGCCAGCCTGCGACACCAGGATGGTGTGCTCGCGCGACAACGATTTGGTGGAGGCATCGCCGGTGGCCTTGACCAGCGGCCGCAGGCCGGCCCAGACACTGGTGACGTCGTCGCGCGTGGGCTTGCGGCTGAGGTAGCGCGCGGCCGTGCCGAGGATGAAGTCGACGTCCTGGGCGCCGGCTTCCGGGTCCAGCGGCAGATCGTTGCGGGGCGAGTCGGTGGTGCCGACGATGGTGTGGCCGTTCCATGGCACCACGAACAGCACGCGGCCGTCGTCGGTCTTGGGAATCAGGATGGCGCGCTTGCCGGGCAGGAAGTCGTGCGGCAGCGTCAGGTGCACGCCCTGGCTGGGCGCGACCATGGTCGGCGCGTTCTTGTCTTCCATGCGGCGCACGCTGTCGACCCAGACGCCGGTGGCGTTGACGACGCAGCGCGCCCGCAGCGTGAAACTGGCGCCGCCCAGCGCGTCCTGCGCGGTGACGCCGTCGACCTTGCCGCCGGTCATGGTCAGGCCGGTGGCGCGCACGTAGTTGACCGCCGTGCCGCCCAGGTCGAACAGGGTGCGCATCAGGCTCAGCGCCAGGCGCGCGTCGTCGAACTGGCCGTCGTAGTACAGCACGCCGCCCTTCAGGCCGCGGCCGTTGACGCTTTCGGCCAGCGTGGGCGCGTTGGCCAACGTCTCGCGGCGCGACAGCCAGCGGCTGGGCGACAGGTTGAGCTTGCCGGCCAGCATGTCGTACATCTTCAGGCCGATGCCGTAGAAGGGCTGGTCCAGCAGGTTGTAGGCCGGCACCACGAAGCCCAGCGGCCACACCAGGTGCGGCGCGTTGCGGTTGAGCAGGCCGCGTTCGTGCAGCGCCTCGCGCACCAGGCTGATGTTGCCCTGCGCCAGGTAGCGCACGCCGCCGTGCACCAGTTTGGTCGCCTTGCTGGAGGTGCCCTTGGCGAAGTCGGCGGCTTCGATCAACAAGGTGCGGTAGCCGCGGCTGGCGGCGTCGACGGCGGTGCCCAGGCCGGTCGCGCCGCCGCCGATGACGATCACGTCCCAGGCGGGCGTGTTGTCCAGTTGCGCCAGCAGGCGGTTGCGGTCGGGCGGGGTGACGGTGGCGAGCGGTTGGTTCATATGCATGGGGCGGCGGGGCCGCTAGGGTTCGGTGCGGTGGTTCGTTTCGTTTCGTGCCGGC
Organism: Achromobacter pulmonis; assembly: GCF_902859765.1. Lineage (GTDB taxonomy): Bacteria > Pseudomonadota > Gammaproteobacteria > Burkholderiales > Burkholderiaceae_B > Achromobacter > Achromobacter pulmonis. The sequence goes on along the minus strand of NZ_CADIJV010000035.1, from coordinate 21,692 downwards.
CGGGCGGGACGCAAGCGCCGTGCCCGCGGCCGGGTCAAGCGGGAGCCTTGGCCGCGTTCGGCGCGGCGGCCACTTCGCAGCGCACGCCGGCGTCCAGCAGCACTTGCGCCAGCGGTTCCTGCGGATGCGCGTCGGTGAAGAAGCGGTCGATCTGCGAGATGTGCGCCAGTTCCACCATGGCCTGGCGCTTGAATTTGCTGCTGTCGGCGGCCAGCCACACTTCACGCGATTGTTCGATGATGGTGCGGGCCACGCGCACTTCGCGGAAGTCGTAGTCGCGCAGCGTGCCGTCGGCCTCGATGCCGGAAATGCCGATCAGGCCGATGTCGACCTTGAACTGGCGGATGAAGTCCATGGTGGCTTCGCCGACGATGCCGCGGTCGCGCGAGCGCACCACGCCGCCGGCGACGATGACCTCGCAATCCGGGTTGTCGGAGAGGATGTCGGCCACATGCAGGTTGTTGGTGATGACGCGCAGGCCGCGGTGGCGCAGCAGGGCGCGGGCGATGGCCTCGGTGGTGGTGCCGATGTTCAGGATCAGCGAGCAGCCGTCGGGCACGGCGCGGGCCACGGCCTCGGCAATGCGTTGCTTGCCGGCCGCGTGCAGCCCCTGGCGCTTGCGGTAGGCGATGTTCTCGATGGTGGAGGCTTCGATGCGCACGCCGCCATGGAAGCGCGACAGCAGCCCGGCTTCGGAAAGAATATTGACGTCGCGCCGCACGGTCTGCAGCGTGACGTCGAAACGCTTGGCCAGCTCTTCGATCGTGGCCGAGCCCTGGGCTCGGACCATTTCGATCAAGGCGCTTTGTCTGGGATTGAGTGTCATGTTGGCAAAGTGAGTGTCACGTTCGCATCATAAAACAACAAAAGCGAAAAATAATGACGCAGTGCAAGATTGTTTTTTGTTCGCTTCTTCGGTAAAACGCACAAAAAACGAAAGCTATCTGAAAGAAGAACCCGAACCGGCGCGTTCCCGCGCGTGGCAAGGGCCGCTGTACCGATGTACCGACGCCCGGTCAAAGAACTGGGGACGTATTAGAGGTAGAGGAGACCAGATGCAGCTGACCCTGGACAGGATAGGTTTGCGAGCCGGCTCGCAGACGCACCTGTATCCGATGAGCCTGGCCCCGGTGCCGGGCGCCATGACCGTGTTGCTGGGGGCGACCCTGGCGGGCAAGACTTCGCTGATGCGCATCATGGCCGGCCTTGACCGGCCCACCGAAGGCCAGGTGCGGGTAGACGGCGCCGATGTGACCGGGGTGCCGGTGCGCCAGCGCAACGTCGCCATGGTGTACCAGCAATTCATCAACTATCCGTCGATGACGGTGTTCGACAATATCGCCTCGCCGCTCAAGCTGCGCGGGGTGCCAGGCATCGCCGACAAGGTGGCGGCCATGGCCGCGCGCCTGCACATCGACCACCTGCTGGGCCGCCATCCGTCGGAACTGTCGGGCGGCCAGCAGCAGCGGGTGGCGCTGGCGCGCGCGCTGGTCAAGGAGGCGCCGCTGATCCTGCTGGACGAGCCGCTGGTCAACCTGGACTACAAGCTGCGCGAGGAACTGCGCGACGAGCTGTCGGCCTTGTTCGCCGAGGGGCGTTCGACCGTGGTCTATGCCACCACCGAGCCGGGCGAGGCGCTGTTGCTGGGCGGCCACACCGCGGTGCTGGATGCCGGCGAACTGCTGCAATACGGCCCGACCGCCAAGGTCTTCCACCACCCCAATTCGATCCGCGTGGCGCGCGCTTTCAGCGATCCGCCCATGAATCTGTTCGCGGCGCAGCGCGGCGCCCGCGGCTTCACGCTGCAGGGCGGCATCGAGGTGGCGCGGCAACTGCCTCCGGACGGCGGCGCCGCGCTCACCGCCGGTCTGCGCGCCGGCGCGCTGGATGTGGCGCCGCGCCCCGGCCACATCGGCCTGGACGGCGTGGTCAAGCTGGCCGAGATTTCCGGGTCCGACACCTTCGTGCACGCGGCAACGGCCGCCGGCGACGTGGTGGCGCAATTGCCGGGCGTGCACCGCTACACGTTGGAGCAGCGCCTGACGCTGTACTTCGATCCGGCCCAGACCTATGCTTTCGCCGCCGACGGCGCCTTGCTGGCCGCGCCTGTGCGTTCCACGACCGCCGGGGGGATGGCCTGATGGCACAGATCGAGCTGGACCTGTCCCATTCTTACGTCGCCCATCCCCAGGCCGACGAGGACTACGCGTTGCTGCCGCTCAAATTCACCTTCCAAGACGGCGGCGCCTATGCCTTGCTGGGGCCGTCGGGCTGCGGCAAGACCACCTTGCTCAATTGCGTCTCGGGCCTGCTGCGGCCGTCGCATGGCCGCATCCTGTTCGACGGCCAGGACGTCACCGGCAAGTCGCCGCAGGCCCGCAACATCGCCCAGGTGTTCCAGTTCCCGGTGGTGTACGACACCATGACGGTGGCCGAGAACCTGGCGTTCCCGCTGCGCAACCGCGGCGTACCCGCCCGGCAGATCCGCGACCGGGTCGGCCGCATCGCCGAGATGCTGGAGATGTCGCAGGTGCTGGACCGGCGCGCCAGCGGCCTGACTGCCGACGCCAAGCAGAAGATCTCGCTGGGGCGCGGCCTGGTGCGCAGCGATGTGTCGGCGGTGCTGTTCGATGAGCCGCTGACCGTGATCGACCCGCAGCTCAAGTGGGAATTGCGCCGCAAGCTCAAGGAAATCCACCACGAATTCAAGCTGACGCTGATCTACGTCACCCACGACCAGACCGAGGCGCTGACGTTTGCCGATCAGGTGATGGTGATGGCGCGCGGCCGCGCGGTGCAGGTGGGCGGCGCCGACGACTTGTTCGAGCGGCCGGCGCACACCTTCGTGGGCCACTTCATCGGCTCGCCCGGCATGAACTTCCTGCCGGCGCAATGGCGCGACGGCGGCCTGATGGTGGGGCAGCGGCGCGTCGACGGCGCACCCGCTGCGATGGCCGCCAGGCTGGCCGACGCCGGTCCCGTCAAGCTGGGGGTGCGGCCGGAGTACCTGCGCCTGGCCGATGCCGGGACGCCCGGCGCCGTCCCGGCCGTCGTCCAACGGGTGCAGGACGTGGGCACCTACACCCTGTTGCTGGCCGACTTCGAGGGCACGCCGCTGCGCGCGCGGCTCGGCACCGATGCCGCGGCCATCGCGCCCGGCGCCACGGTGTGGCTGTCGGTGCTCAATCCGCACACCTGCTTTTACCGCGACGAGGAACTGATCCGATGAAACCGATAGATCACCGGGCCTGGTTCCTGGTCCTGCCCGTGGTGCTGTGCGTGGCGTTCTCGGCCATCCTGCCGCTGATGACCATCGTCAATTATTCGGTGCAGGACATCATCGCGCCCGATCGCCGCGTATTCGTCGGCACCGAATGGTTCGCCGCCGTGCTGCAGGACGAGGAACTGCACGGCGCGCTGCTGCGCCAGATCGGCTTCTCGCTGGCGGTGCTGGCCATCGAGATCCCGCTGGGCATCCTGCTGGCGCTGTCGATGCCGGCCAGCGGCTGGCGCGCCTCGGCGGTGCTGGTCGTCATCGCGCTGTCGCTGCTGATCCCGTGGAACGTGGTGGGCACCATCTGGCAGGTGTTCGGCCGCACCGACATCGGCCTGCTGGGCGCGGCGCTGTCGTGGCTGGGGGTGGACTACAACTATACCGGCAACGACCTCGACGCCTGGGTCACGGTGCTGGTGATGGACGTCTGGCACTGGACGCCGCTGGTGGCGCTGCTGTGCTATGCCGGCCTGCGCGCCATTCCCGACGCCTACTACCAGGCCGCGCGCATCGACGGCGCCTCGCGCCTGGCGGTGTTCCGCTACATCCAGCTGCCCAAGATGCGCGGCGTGCTGATGATCGCGGTGCTGCTGCGCTTCATGGACAGCTTCATGATCTACACCGAACCGTTCGTGCTGACCGGCGGCGGTCCCGGCAACGCCACCACCTTCCTGTCGCAGTACCTGACGCAGAAGGCGGTGGGGCAGTTCGACCTGGGACCGGCGGCGGCGTTCTCGATCATTTATTTCCTGATCATCCTGCTGCTCTGCTTCATTCTGTACAACTGGATGCAGCGCGCCGGCACTACCGGCGGTTTCGACGAGGAGCGCGCCAATGCGTGAGCAATCGACCTGGTGGCGCGGCGCCTTTCTGGCGCTGTACCTGGTGTTCGCCATCCTGCCGCTGTACTGGATGCTGAATATGTCGTTCAAGACCAATACCGAGATCGTCAGCACCTTGACGCTGTGGCCGCGCGATTTCACGCTGGAGCACTACCGCACCATCTTCACCGATCCGGCCTGGTATTCGGGCTACATCAACTCGCTGATCTACGTGATCATCAACACGGTCATCTCGCTGGCGGTGGCGCTGCCGGCGGCCTACGCGTTCTCGCGCTACCGCTTCATCGGCGACAAGCACGTGTTCTTCTGGCTGCTGACCAACCGCATGACGCCGCCGGCGGTGTTCCTGCTGCCGTTCTTCCAGTTGTACAGCTCGTTCGGGCTGATGGACACGCACCTGGCGGTGGCGCTGGCCCACCTGGTGTTCAACGTGCCGTTGGCGGTGTGGATCCTGGAAGGCTTCATGTCCGGCGTGCCGCGCGAGATCGACGAGACCGCGTATGTGGACGGCTATTCGTTCCCGCGTTTCTTCCTGACGATCTTCCTGCCGCTGATCAAATCGGGCGTGGGCGTGGCGGCGTTCTTCTGCTTCATGTTCAGTTGGGTCGAGCTGCTGCTGGCGCGCACGCTGACTTCGGTCAACGCCAAGCCCATCGTCGCCACCATGACGCGCACGGTGTCGGCCTCGGGCATGGACTGGGGCGTCTTGGCCGCTGCCGGGGTGCTGACCATCGTGCCCGGCGGCATTGTCATCTGGTTCGTGCGGCACTACATCGCGAAGGGCTTCGCGATGGGCCGGGTCTGAGGGGGGCTGCGCATGTTCAGCTGGATGGTATGGACCACGCCCGTCGCCGTGTTCTTCTCCTGCATCGTGCTGATGCTGGTGGGCATGACGATCTGGGAACTGAAATCGCCCACGGTCGAGCGCAAGGGCTTGCTGCCGCTGCGCACCACCCGGGGCGACCGCCTTTTCATCGGCCTGATGGCCGCGGCCTGGCTCAACCTGGCGTTCCTGGGGTTGGGGCAGAAGGCGATGGAATGGTTTTCGCTGGACGAGCCGCCATCGGTGTGGATCAGCTTCGTGCTGTCCATGCTGTTGCTGGCCTTCATCATGAGAAAAGGCTGAAGGGGCGCAGACCCCGCGCGATATCAGCGGTATGGAAGGACGATCGGCCAGTGTCTTCCCCGGCCAGAAGTCCGCAGCACCCATGGGGAGGACTTATCGAGGAGACAGGTCATGAAATTGCGCATGCACGCCATGGCGGCCGCCATCGCCCTGATCGGTACGTCGGGCGCCTGGGCCGGCGAGCCGGAAGCGAAGAAGTGGGTCGATTCGGAGTTCCAGCCGTCGACGCTGTCCAAGGACCAGCAGATGGCCGAGATGAAGTGGTTCATCGAGACCGCCGCCAAGCTCAAGGCCAAGGGCGTCGATGAAATCAACGTGGTGTCGGAAACCATTACGACCCACGAGTACGAATCCAAGGTGCTGGCCAAGGCCTTCACCGAGATCACCGGCATCAAGGTCAACCACGATCTGATCCAGGAAGGCGACGTGGTCGAGAAGCTGCAGACCTCGATGCAGTCGGGCAAGTCGATCTACGACGGCTGGATCTCCGATTCCGACTTGATCGGCACCCATTACCGTTACGGCGCCATCCTGCCGTTGTCCGACTACATGGCCGGCGCCGGCAAGGAATGGACCAACCCCGGCCTGGACCTGAAGGACTTCATCGGCACCAAGTTCACCACCGCGCCGGACGGCAAGCTCTACCAGCTGCCCGACCAGCAATTCGCCAACGTCTACTGGTTCCGCGCCGACTGGTTCGCGCGCCAGGACCTGAAGGACAAGTTCAAGGCCAAGTATGGCTACGAGCTGGGCGTGCCGACCAACTGGTCGGCCTACGAGGACATCGCCGACTTCTTCACCAACGACGTCAAGGAAATCGATGGCAAGAAGGTCTATGGCCACATGGACTATGGCAAGAAGGACCCGTCGCTGGGCTGGCGCTTCACCGACGCGTGGCTGTCGATGGCCGGCGCCGCCGACAAGGGCCTGCCCAACGGCATGCCGGTGGACGAGTGGGGCATCCGCGTGGCCGACGACAAGTGCACGCCGGTGGGCGCCTCGGTGGCGCGCGGCGGCGCCACCAACAGCCCGGCCGCGGTCTACGCCCTGACCAAGTACATCGACTGGATGAAGAAGTACGCGCCGCAGCAGGCCATGGGCATGACCTTCTCGGAATCCGGCCCGGTGCCGGCGCAGGGCCAGATCGCCCAGCAGATCTTCTGGTACACGGCCTTCACCGCCGACATGACCAAGAAGGGCCTGCCGGTGGTCAACGAGGACGGCACGCCGAAGTGGCGCATGGCGCCGTCGCCCTACGGCCCGTACTGGAAGGACGGCATGCAGAACGGCTACCAGGACGTGGGCTCGTGGACCTTCTTCAAGTCCACCAACCCCGACAAGATGGCGGCCGCCTGGCTCTACGCCCAGTTCGTCACGGCCAAGACGGTGTCGTTGAAGAAGTCGATCACCGGCCTGACCTTCATCCGCGACAGCGACATCCACAGTGACTACTTCAGCAAGAACGCGGCCAACTACGGCGGCCTGATCGAGTTCTACCGCAGCCCGGCGCGCGTGGCCTGGACGCCGACCGGCAACAACGTGCCGGACTACCCCAAGCTGGCGCAGTTGTGGTGGAAGAACGTCGCCACCGCCGTCACTGGCGAAAAGACGCCGCAGGCCGCGATGGACAACCTGGCCAATGAAATGGACCAGGTCATGGCGCGGCTGCAACGCGCCGGCATGGCGCAATGCGCGCCCAAGCTGAACGCCAAGAGCGATCCGAACAAGTGGCTGTCGGATCAGCACGCGCCGTGGAAGAAGCTGGCCAATGAAAAGCCCAAGGGCCAGACGGTGGCTTATGAGAAGCTGCTGGAAGCCTGGAAGGAAGGGAAGGTGAGGTAAGCCGCGCGATCGCGCTAGGGCCTCGAAGCGCCACGGTTGCCGTGGCGCTTTTTTTCTGGGCGCCGCGATGCGGGCGCCTCGCAAGGTTGGACGGGACCGTCGCGGGATGGCCTCAGGCGGGGCGCGGCGCCGCGGCCTGGCTGTCGCGCCAATATCGGTACAGTTGCTTGATATCGCCCGAGCACAGCAAGGGCATGGCGCCGGCCAGCCTGTCGTCCGGCCAGTCCCACCACTGCATCTCCAGCAGCAGCGCGATGTCGTCATCGGCAAAGCGCTTCCTGATCGGCTTGGCGGGATTGCCGCCCATGATCGTATAGGGCTCCACGTCCTTGGTGATGAGCGCGCGGCTGCCGATCACGGCGCCGTGTCCGATGGTGACGCCCGGCATGATCATGGCTTCGGAGCCGATCCAGACGTCGTTGCCGACGACGGTGTCGCCGGCCTTCTGGTAGGCATCGCGCGCTTGCGCGAAGGCCGGCGCTTCGCTCATGTAGAAGAACGGGAACGACGATACCCAGTCGTACCGATGGCCCTGGTTGCCCGCCATGATGAAGGCGGCGCCGGAGCCGATGGAGCAGAAGCTGCCGATGATCAGCTGGTCGACGTCGTCGCGGTCCGGCATCAGGTAGCGGGCGCAGTCGTCGAAGCAATGGCCATGGTAATAGCCGGAGTAGTAGCTGTAGCGGCCCACCTTGATGTTCTTGTTGGTGACGTCCTCGGACAGCAGCTTGCCCTTGAAGGGGCTTTCGAAGTGGTTAGTCATGGATATCCTGGTGCGTGCCCAGAGCCGCGCGGCGTCATGGCGATTCGTGGGCGGGCTGCGGGCTTCGATGATAGCACAATCGTGCGGGGACGCTCCAGACCGTACGGTATGCTGGCGCTTTTTCCAGCATCGGCCGCCGGGGCTGGCCCAACTTTTCTTCGATGCCATGTTCAAGCCCTTCTTGCGTTCCTGCTTCGCCCTGTCATGCCTCATCGCCGGCGCTGCGCACGCGGCCGGGTTCCAGCGCTTGAGCCTGCCCATGGACATGAACGGCCCGGCGTTGCAGGGCGGCGTCTGGTATCCGTGCGCCGCGCCGGCGCGCGAGGTGGCCATCGGCCGCGTCACCCTGGCGGCGACGCCGGACTGCCCGATGACCGCAGGCCCCAAGGCGCTCATCGTCATTTCGCATGGCTCGGCCGGGTCGTACCTGAGCCACCATGACACCGCTGCGGCGCTGGCGGATGCGGGCTTCGTGGTGGCGGCGATCAATCACGTCGGCGACAACGCGCTGGACCGTTCGCGGCAGGGCTATCTGTCGATCTTCTCGACCCGGCCGCGCGAGATCCGGCGGCTGATCGACTACCTGACCGGTGTGTGGCCGCAACGGGCGCAACTGGATGGCGCGGTGGGTTTGTTCGGCTTCTCGCGCGGCGGTTATACGGGGCTGGTGCTGGCGGGCGCGGCGCCGGACTTCAGGCTGGGACTGGACATCTGCGCCGATCAGCCCACGCTGCCGATGTGCCGTGACATCCGCGACGGCAAGGTGCCGGCGCAACCCTATGTGAAGGATGCGCGTATCAAGGCGCTGGTCATCGCCGACCCGCTCAACGTGTTCAGCGCGGACGCGCTCAAGGCGGTGTCGATGCCGGTGCAGTTGTGGGCCTCGGCGCAAGGCGGCGATGGCGTGACGCCGGCCCGTGTCGACGCGCTGCGCCAGGGCCTGGCATCCGCCGAGTTCCATCGGGTCGCCGGCGCCGGGCATTTCGCCTTCCTGGCGCCGTGTTCCGCCGCGCAGGCCGAGGCCGTGCCGGCGATCTGCCAGGATGCGCCCGGTTTCGACCGGGCGGCATGGCACCGTGATTTCAACGCGGCGGTGGCCGCGTTTTTCAAGACGGCGTTGCGCTGACCGACCGCCTGGGGCGCGGCCTTCAAGGCAGGCCGCCGCGCCTGCCGGCGTGCGCGGCGCTAGCGACCCACCTGTCCGGCGGCCCGCCGCCTGGCGGCCGCTTTGGGCGCATCGCGCAGGTGAACGTAGTTGCAGTAGTGCTCGAAGTCTTTTCCCGCCAGGGCCAGATACAGCCCCGTGGCGACCATGAAGCCGCTGAACACATAGACGTGCGCCCAGAGACTGGCGGAGTAGCCGATCAGCGAGGACGCCATGTACATATTCCACGCGCCAAAGCCCAGCAACAAGGCCATCAGCAACCAGCGGGCGCTGCTGCTGCCGCGATAGAGCCAGGCCAGCAGCGCCCCGGGGATCAGCAGTTTCTTCAAGGCCGACAGGTCGCCCTGCAGGAGCGGCAAGAGGTCATAACCGAGGGCGGCCAGCGTGCCTGCCAGGACGATGAACCAGAACCGCCGGCTGGTGGGCGCGTGGCGCCGTGGCGCCGGTCTTTCTTCACCATTGTGCTGCTGCATGGGGTCTCCTTGTGGCAAGCGGCCAGTGTAACGTCGTGGCGGCGGCGTTGCGGGTAGACTGGCAACTGGATAGACACCGGAGCACCGCCTTGGCCGCCTCGTTGCGCAGATACACCGAGCTTCCCTACCTGATCGACTACCTGCAGACGGGCGAACTGGCGCTGCTCAACCCGAAGGCGTGGGACGACCGCAACGACTCGTTCTACATCGAGGAATACGCGCGCGCCAAGCGCCTGCAGGGCATTTATGCGCTGTGCATGGCCGAGGCCTCCGAGACCTATCACCACTGGCGCGTGTTCTCGCACGGCAGCGGCGGGGTCTGCGTCGAGTTCGACAAGGAAAAGCTGGTGGCGCAGGTGCGCGGCGTGCCCGACCTGCGGGCCGAGACGGTGCAGTACCGCACCATCAAGTCGCTGCGCGAGCAGCCGCCGGCTGAGGCCGACCTGCCGTTCCTCAAGCGTCATGCCTTCCGCGACGAAAAGGAGTTCCGCCTGTTCGTCTGCCGCAGGACCCGCGATACCCCGGTGCTGCGCATCCCGGTGGCGCCGGCGACCATCAAGCGCGTCACGCTCAGCCCGTGGCTGCCGGCCACGGTGTGCGATCAGGTCAAGAAGGTGCTCAAGTCGATCAAGGGCTGCGAAAAGCTGCGTGTGTTCCGTTCGACCCTGGTCGAGAACGAGGATTGGAAGAAATTCGCCAGCGCGGGCCGCAAGGCGCTGCCATGACAGACCCGCGCTAGCCGGACGCGCGTTTTCTCATGCCGGCCGGCTGGGCGGTGCAGGCCAGCACTTGACCGGGCCTTCGCGCACCAGCGATTGATGCACGCCGAAGCCGGCCATCACCCCCGAGGCGCTGGCCAGCGTGGCATTGCCCATCGCCATGCTCGCATCGCCCGCCGCATGGACGCCGGGCACCGTGGTCTGCTTGAAATCATCCACCCGCAGGTAGGGCCCCAGCGGTCCCTCGTCGAAGGCGCAGCCCAGTTGCATGGCCAGCGGGCTGGCCATGTGCACGCGGCTGGCGACGAACAGCGCATTGACCAGCAGGCGGCGGCCATCGGCCAGTTGCACCGCGTCGATGCGTGGCGCCGGGCCCAGCAACTGTGTCACCGGGGTGCGCTCGATGCGCACGCCGCGGGCGGCCAGTAGCGCGGCCTGTTCGGCATCCGGCTCGAACTGCCCCTGCGTGAAATAGGTGGTCGGCCCCCAATCGGGCAGCAACGCCGCCTGGTGCGAAGACATGGGATGGGCGGCCAGCACGCCGAGCGGCTGGTCGGCCACTTCATAGCCGTGGCAATAGGGGCAATGCAGCACCGAACGGCCCCAGCGTTCGGCGAGGCCGGGCAGGGCGGGCAGTTCGTCGCGCACGCCGATGGCCAGGATCAGGCGGGCGCCGCGCAGTTCGCGGCCGTCTTCCAGGGTGATGCGGAAGCGTCCCGATTCGCCGCTGGCGCTGGCGGCGGTGCCGTCGATGCAATCCACCGTGCGGTAGGCGGCCAACTGGGCGCGGCCCACGGCCACGATCCCGGCCGGCGTATTGCCGTCCTGGCCCAGGAAACCATGCGAATGGGCCGCGAATCGGTTGCGCGGCTGGCCGGCGTCAACCAGTGCGATGCGGCGTCGGGCACGGGCCAGTTGCATGGCGGCCGACAGGCCGGCGAAGCTGCCGCCGATGATGATGGCGTCGTAGCAGAGGGGCGGTTTTGCGGGCGACATGACTTTCTCGATACTTTAAAAGTTGCATGATACGGCGGGCGGCGACAGTCATGCAACTTATAATGTTTCAAACCATGAATCAGGAGTCTTTCCATGCGCAGCGATAACCGTCTGTCCCGCATGCTGCATGTGCTGCTGCACATGGCGGAGCAGGATGCGCCGCTGACCTCCGAGACCATCGGCAAGATGCTCAACACCAATCCCGTGGTGGTGCGGCGCATGATGTCCGGCCTGCGCGACCGCGGTTACGTGCAATCGGAGAAGGGCCACGGGGGCGGCTGGGTGCTGACGCGCCCGTTGTCCGGGCTGACCTTGCTGGATGTCTACCAGGCGCTGGGCGAGCCGCCGATCTTCGCGCTCGGGCTGGACCAGAGCGAACCGAAATGCCTGGTGGAGCAGGCCGTCAACGCCGGGCTCGAGGGCGCGATGGCCGAATCTCGCCGCCTGCTGCTGGAACGCTTCGCGACGATCCGCATGGACCAGCTGGCGCAGGACTTCCATCGACGGCTCAAGCGGCATCCGCACTGCGGCGAACGCTAGGGCGCCCGCCGCCGGTGTATCCTCGCAAGCGTGCCGCGCCCGCATCCCGGGCCGCCGGCCCGCGCAAGAGAACATGGACGGCGCTCACCCGCGCCAGTCCGGCACTGCCCGACCAGGAGACATCGACATGCTTTTGACCGAAGAACAACTCAGCGTCCAGGACATGGCGCACCGTTTTGCGCAGGAACGCCTGGCGCCGAATTCGGAGCGCTGGGACCGCGAACACCACTATCCGGCCGATGCCATCCGCGAAATGGCCGAGCTGGGCTTTTTCGGCATGCTGGTGCCGGAGGAATGGGACGGCAACGCCAGCGGCTACCTGTCGTACGCCGTGGCGCTCGAAGAGATCGCGGCCGGCAACGGCGCCTGCTCGACCATCATGAGCGTGCACAACTCGGTCGCCTGCATGCCGATCCTGAAGTACGGCACCGACGCGCAGAAAGACCAGTTCCTGCGGCCGCTCGCCAGCGGTGCGTCCATCGGCGGCTTCGCGCTGACCGAACCGCAGGCTGGTTCCGACGCCAGCAGCCTGCGCACCCGCGCGGTGCGCGATGGCGACCACTACGTGCTCAACGGCGCCAAGCAGTTCATCACCTCGGGCCGCACCGGGCAGTTGGTGATCGTGTTCGCGGTGACCGACCCGCAGGCCGGCAAGCGCGGCATCTCGGCCTTCATCGTGCCGACCGACACGCCGGGCTATCAGGTGGTGCGGGTCGAAGACAAGCTCGGCCAGCATCTGTCGGATACCTGCCAGATCGCCTTCGAGGACATGCGTATTCCCGCCGCGTGGCGGCTGGGCGAGGAGGGCGAGGGTTACAGGATCGCGCTGTCGAACCTGGAGGGCGGGCGCATCGGCATCGCCGCCCAATCGGTCGGCATGGCGCGCGCGGCGTTCGAGTGCGCGCGCGACTATGCGCGCGACCGCCAGGCTTTCGGCAAACCGATCATGGAGCACCAGGCGGTGTCGTTCCGGCTGGCGGACATGGCCACGCAGATCCACGCGGCGCGCCAGATGGTGCTGCACGCGGCCGCGTTGCGCGAGGCCGGCCGGCCGGCGCTGACCGAGGCCTCGATGGCCAAGCTGTTCGCTTCAGAAATGGCCGAGAAGGTCTGCTCGGCCGCCATCCAGACGCTGGGCGGCTATGGCTACCTGGCCGACTTCCCGGTCGAACGCATCTATCGCGATGTGCGCGTGTGCCAGATCTACGAAGGCACCAGCGATATCCAGCGGTTGGTGATCGCGCGCGCGCTGTAAGCGGAGGCGCCGTTTGGCGGCCGCCCGCGCCGGCGGCGCGCTGGACGTGGCGGGCAGGGCAGAACGCCGCGCCCGCCGGGTCTCAGTCCAGCAGGGCCTGCACCGCGGCCTGCGCCGGCGCCGCCAGTGGCTGCTCGCGTTGCAGCCGCGCGATCTTTTCCTCGAACTCGCCGGCTACGTCGGGCCGTACCGTCTTCATGGCGCGCACCGTCTGCGCCAGCAGCAGGCGCGCGTTGACGCTGTGCGGAAAATCCAGGCACTGGCGCAGGTTGCCGTCCAGGATCTCGCGTTCGCCATTGAGCTGCCCGGGCTGGTCCGGGTTGGCGCCGTTGCAGCGCACCGCCAGCAACTGCTCCAGGCGCAGCAGGTAATACGGGAAGGCCGCGCCGTCCGGGACCGTATAGTGGGCCGGGGCCGTCAACGGCGGCCGCGCGGTGACGCGGCCTGCCAGCGCCACCAGCTCCTCGGTCAGGCGCTGAATCGCGGCGGTCGGGTCGGCCATCGGGAATTCGGCCGACAGGGCGCCGACGCACTCGGCGTCTTCGGTGCGCACCATGCGCACCTCGGCGCGCCACGGCTCGGCGGTGGTGACCAGGTGCGAGATCACTACGAAATCGCTTTGCGCCTCGCATTGCTGCGCGTAGCCGACGGCATCGGTGTCGTCCCAGGCCGCGCCGCTCAACAGGAAGCCGGGATGGGGTTCGGTCAGCCACGGCACCAGCGTCTGCGTGCGCAGGCCGCAGCGCAGCGCCAACTGCTCGTTGAAGTACAGCGGCAGCGCGCGGCTCAGGCGGCCGGTGGCGTCGGCCAGTTGCCGCTCGGCGCGCTCGGGCGCCGCGCCGATCTCGGCCGAGCCGCCCAGGAACGACACCAGTGGACGGTCGGGCGTCACCGGTGTGAACAGCGCCGCCGCGGGCGACTCGGGCGTCAGCCACACCGGGCCGCGACCCAGCAGCATCGCCAGCCGCATCTGCGCCGGTTCGGCCGCGCCGTCGCCCAGCGCGGCGCGCGCCAGTTCGGTGTCCCAATAGGCCAGGTTGTCCTTCCAGTCGGGGCGCTGCTGCGCGTAGAGCTGGTCGAGGATGGCGCGGGCCTGGTCGGGCCGGCCCAGTTCGACGTAGGCGCGGATCAGGTTGTTGCCGACCTGGATGCCGTGCACGGCGGCATCGAAGCGCGGCCCGGCGAGCTGCACGATCGGCTCGATCGCGCCGGCGTTGCCCAGATCGCCGCTCATCTGCGCCAGCAGGTCGGCGGGCGCGGGCGTGCCGGCGCGCGTCAGCGCTTGTTGGTACATGGCGAGCGCGCCGGACAGGTTGTGCGCGCCCAGTTCGCCGTGCGCCAGCCACAGCTGGGCGCGCCAGCTGCCGGGCAGCGCGGCGACCTTGCGCATGGCGGCCACGCCGGCCGCATCGCCGCCGTGCTCGCGGTGGATGGCCTCGTACCAGCCCAGGCCGTTGTCCTGGTTCGGGTCCAGTTCCAGCGCGCGCCACAGCGTTTCCAGGGCGGCAGCCTCGTCGCCGCGCTCGTCCTGGATCTTGGCCAGGTTGGTCAGGACGACACCGGTTGCGCCATGTTGGCCGATGAAGTCGCGCAGGGCACGCTCGGCCTGGTCCAGGCGGCCGGTTTTCATGTGGACGATGGCCTGCAGCACCACGCCGCGCTCGACGCCGGGCTGCAGTTCGACCAGACGGTCGGCGGGCTTGAGCATTTCATCGATGAAGCCGTCGCCAAGCGACTGGATGATCAGGCCGGCCAGGGAATCGGCGTCATCCCAGTGGCGCTCGATGGCGCCGGCCAGCACGTTGTCGCGCCATTGGTCGCGCGGCACGAAGATCTCGCGGCCGTAGGCGTCGTAGGCGCGGATCATGCCGGCCTGTTCGTCCGGTCCGGCAACCGGCGCGGCGTCCGTCGCGGGCGAGGCGCCGTCAGCGGCGGGGGCGGCTTGCTTGCCAGGCTGTTTCTTCAGGAAGCTCATGGGATGTCGTTTCCAGGGTTCAGGCGCCAAGCGCGCGGGCGCGGCATTCGCGGCGGCTGGGATCGGCGCGGGCGTCCGGCCCGGCGCCGGCGGTCAGGGTTTCAGGTCGCGCAGCAGCTTGGCCAGTTCCGGCGCCGTCATCAGCGACACGCCCTGGGCGCGGGCGTACTGCAGTGCGTTGTCGGATACCTCGCCCAGGGCGATATAAATGGCTTCGCGTGCGCCGCGCTTTTCGCGCGCGGTCTGCAGTTCGCGCAGGGGCTCGACGCCGACGCGCGCGGCCTTCCAGCGCTTGGCGCCGACCATCGCGACGTGGCCGTCCTTGGTCAGGGCGAAATCGGCGCCGGGTCCTTGCAGCCGTTCGACCTCGCAGCCGTCGCGGCGAAAGCCGGCTTCGACCGTGGCGGCGAATTGCTGCCAAGACATGGCCGCGGCGGCTTGCGCCACGGCCTCGACGCGGGCGCCCGAGGGCGCGCGCAGTTGCTTGTAAGCCGCCATGATGGCGATCACCGCGAACGGCACCGCCGCGAACACGCCCATGGCCGCGTACTCCAGCGGCAGGACGGCGAAACCGCCCGCCGACAGCAGCAGCGCCACGCCGGCGCTCATCCACCAGGGCGAGCGCAGCAGCACCGCGAAGATGGAATTCTGCGACATCTTGAACTTCATGATGCGCGCACCACGATACGCGTGTCGCCGCAGGTGACGATCTGGCCGGGCCGGATCTTGGCGGTCTTGCGATGTTCAACCACGCCGCCCACGCTCACGTGGCCGGCGGCCACCAGCATCTTGCCGGCGCCGCCGCTGTCGCAGACGCCGGTGGCCTTGAGCAGCTGGTTGACTTCAATAAAAGGGCTGCCTTCGGCAAGCGTGAATTCGATGATGGGCATGGAAAGAACGGCTGTTGAAAGAAAGGCGGGCGGCGCTCAGCCCTGGCCATCCGGCACATTGCCGCCGGCGGGGGGGCACGGGCGGGCCGGGCGGCGCGTCGGCCGGCGCCACCGGACGGCCATTGGGGGCTTCGGCGCGCGCCATCCAGGCAATCAGCGACGAGCGCATGGCTTCCTCGACCGACATCTGGATCGGCTGCACCCATTCCTGCGGCACGAACACGGTGTACCCCCCGATCATATAGCCCATCGGCAGATAGACGGCGACCCGGTCGCCCTGGGAGAAACCTTCCGGCAGGCCTTCCAGGCTGCGGCGCGTCACCAGGCCGACCAGCTCCAACTGCTGGCCCGGGATGCGCAGGATCACCACCTGCTGGGCGGTGGCCTTGGAGCTGGGCGAGAAGTAGTCGGCGAAGCTCTTGAGCGACGAATAGATGCTCTTGACCACCGGCAGGTTGGTGAAGGGCATTTCCAGCAGCGTCATGACGCGCTTGACGCGCTCCTTGGACACCAGGTAGCCGATCGCCAGGATGCCCAGGATGCCCAGCAGCAATCCCAGGCCCGGGAAGTAGAAGCCGCCGATGAAGGGGCGCAGGAAGGTCAGCGCCACTGCCTCGGTCCAGGCCAGGAAGATGTACAGCAGGTAGATCGTCAGCGCCAGCGGCAGGACGGTGATCAGTCCACGGAAAAAGTACTTGTAGAGACGGGTCATAGTCGTAAAGCCAGGAAATCGGGGTCGGGCTCGGCGCGTCGCGCGAACCGGAAGGGCCGCCAGCATAGCAGCAGGCGGCGCAAGGTCCGGTAACAAGACGCGGGAATTGCTACCGGTCGACGGGCAGGTACAGGGTCTCCTTGATTTCCTCCATCACCACATAGCTGCGTGATTCGGCCGACGCGGGCAGGCGCTTGAGGATCTCGCCCAGAAGACGGCGGTACTCGTTCATCTCGGTCAGGCGGGCCTTGACCAGGTAATCGAAATCGCCCGACACCAGGTGGCATTCCATGACTTCGGGCACATACAGCAGCTCTTTCTTGACCTTGTCGAACACGTCGCCCGACTTGGCAGAGAGCTTGATCTCCAGGAACACCAGCAGGTTCTTGCCGAGCGCCGCCGGATTGACGCGCGCATGGTAACCGGAGATCACACCCTCGCGCTCCATGCGCTTGATGCGGTCCGAGCAGGGGGTGGCCGACAGGCTCACCCGCTCGGCCAGTTCCGTCACGGAAATACGGCCTTCGCGCTGCAGGATATCCAGGATTTTGAGGTCGATACGGTCGAGGTCGCGCATTTCACTTTTGGCGGTCGAAAAAGGAGGTCTGTCCGGGAAAAAGCACTGCCGAATGAAAATAATCAGTGTTTTTCACTGCGATCAGGCTCTTAGACTACCGAAATTCCCGACCAAATCCAAACTTCGGAAAGAATCATGCACGTCATCGTCCTCGGCAGCGGCGTCATCGGCACCACCACCGCCTATTACCTGGCCCGTCAGGGCGCCAAAGTGACGGTGCTGGAGCGCCAGCCCGGCTCCGCCCTGGAGACCAGCTATGCCAATGCCGGCCAGGTCTCGCCGGGCTATTCCACGCCATGGGCCGCGCCTGGCATTCCGCTCAAGGCCATCAAGTGGCTGTTCAAGAAGCACGCGCCGTTGGCGATCCGCCTGGATGGCAGCCTGTATCAGCTGAAATGGATGGCGGCGATGCTGGCCAACTGTTCGGCCGAGCGCTACGCGGTCAACAAGGAACGCATGCTGCGCCTGGCTGAATATAGCCGCGACTGCCTGCGCGAACTGCGCGCCGACACCGGTATCCATTATGAAGAGCGCGCCCGCGGCACGCTGCAACTGTTCCGCACCGAGGCGCAGATGGAAGCCGCGCGCCGCGATATCGCGGTGCTGGAAGAAGTGGGCGTGCCCTACGAACTGCTGGACCGCAACCGCCTGGTGACCGCCGAACCGGCCTTGGCGCGTTCGCTGCACAAGCTGGCCGGCGGCCTGCGCCTGCCCAACGACGAGACCGGCGACTGCCGCCTGTTCACCACCCGCCTGGCCGAAATGGCCGCGGCGCTGGGCGTGGAGTTCCGCTACAACCAGTCGGTGAGCGGCCTGAACACCGCCGGCGGCCAGGTCACTGGCGTGCGCGTCGGCAACGACGTCCTGACGGCCGACCGCTACGTCGCCGCCTTCGGCAGCTACACCCGCGACTTTCTGGCGCCGCTCGGCCTGGAACTGCCGGTGTATCCGGTCAAGGGCTACTCGCTGACCATCCCCATGAAGGACGACGCCGCCGCGCCGGTCTCGACCATCCTGGACGAGACCTACAAGATCGCCGTCACCCGCTTCGACGACCGTATCCGCGTCGGCGGCATGGCCGAGTTGTCGGGCTTCGACCTGCGCCTGAAGGACGCCCGCCGCAAAACCCTGGAACTGGTGGTCGACGACCTGTTCCCGGGCAGCGGCGACGTGGCCCGCGCCGAGTTCTGGACCGGCCTGCGCCCCATGACGCCGGACAGCACGCCCGTGGTCGGCCCGACCCGCTATGGCAACCTGTTCCTGAATACGGGGCACGGCACGCTGGGTTGGACCATGGCCTGCGGCTCGGGCAAGCTGGTGGCCGACCAGGTGCTGGGCCAGCGTCCGCAGATCCGCACCGACGGCCTGGCGCTGTCGCGCTACGACCGCCACGCGTCGGCTGAACGGCCGTTGGTGCTGGGCGGCAAGGGCGCCTGATCCGCGGTCGATCCCTCCCATCCATTTTTCCCCCGGCGCCGGCCATAAGCCGGCGTCCCGACGGCCCGGCCGGCACACAATGCCCGCCGGGCCGTTGTTCCGTGCGAATCCGGGCGGATGTTTCTGCGACAGCGCCACGCGTGCGGATGTCCCTGGCGGCCGGCCTGGGCCTCTACAATCCCGGCATGACCCATTTCCTGCATACCGCCGATTGGCAGATCGGCCGTCAGTACGGCCAGTTCGACACCGATGACGCCGCCTTGCTGGCCGAGGCCCGCATCGATGTCGTCACGCGCATCGCCGCGCTGGCCGCCGAGCGCCAGGTCGACGCGGTACTGGTGGCTGGCGACGTGTTCGACACCCAGGCCGTGTCCGACCGCACCATCCGCCGCCTGTTCGCCGCGCTGGCCGGCTACACCGGCCCCTGGGTCATGATCGCCGGCAACCACGACGCGGCGCTGGCCGACAGCGTCTGGAGCCGCGCCGCGCAACTGGGCTGCATTCCGCCCAATGTGCAAGTGCCGTTGCGCGCGGGCGTGGTCGACCTGGCGCCGCAGAACCTCGCGGTGCTGGCCGCGCCGCTCACGCAGCGCCATACCTACGACGACGTCACCCAGGCCTTCGACGCCATGGAATCCCAGGCCGGCCGTGTCCGCGTCGGCCTGGCCCACGGCAGCGTGGCCGGACGCCTGCCCGACACGATCGACGCCACCAACCCGATCGCGCCCGACCGCGCCGCCCGCGCGCGGCTCGACTACCTGGCGCTGGGCGACTGGCACGGTTGCCTGTCCATCGACGAACGCACCTGGTACGCCGGCACGCCCGAGCAGGACCGCTTCCGTGGCAACGAACCCGGCTATGCGCTGGACGTGCGCATCGCCGCGCCCGGCGCCGCGCCGCAGGTCGAACGCGTGGCCACCGGCAGGTACCGCTGGTCGGCCTGGACCGAAACCCTGAGCCTGCCGACCGACGCCCAGGCGCTGGCCGAACGCCTGGCGGCGCTGCGGGCCGATGACGTGCTGCGGCTGGAATTGCAGGGCCACGTCAACGTGCCGACCTGGGAGGCGCTGCAACGCGCCGTCGCTCAGGCTGCCGCGCAGGCCAGGGCCGTGCTGGCCGATTTTTCCGGCCTGTTGCTCGAACCCGACGAGGCCGATCTGGCGCAACTGGGGGCCGCCAGCGGTTATGTCGGCGAAGTGGCCGCGCAGTTGCGGGCCATGCAGGCCGATCCCGATCAGGCGGCGGTGGCTGGCGAAGCGTTGCGGCTGCTGCTGCGGTTCCAGCGCGAAGGCACGGCCGCGGGAGGCGCGCAATGAAGCTCACGCGCATCGCCCTGGAAGAGTTCCGCAAGTTCCGCCAACCGCTGGTGCTGGATGGCCTGCAGGATGGCCTGAACCTGTTCGTCGGCCCCAACGAAGCCGGCAAGAGCACCGTGGCCGCGGCCATCCGCGCCGCGTTCCTGGAGCGCTACAGCACCCGCACCGTGTCCGACCTGGCCCCACGGGGCGAGAGCGGCGCGCGGCCCGGCGTCGAGCTGGCGTTCAGCCATGACGGCCATGATTACCAGCTGAAGAAATACTTCCTGTCGCGGGCCCGCTGCGAGCTGCTGGTCGACGGCGGCGCGCAGCGCCTTGAAGGCGAGGAAGCCGAGAACACGCTGGCCGCGCTGCTCGGTTTCGAACTGGCCACGCGTGGCCAGAGCAAGCCCGACCTGGCCGGCGTGCCGGGCCTGCTGTGGATCCAGCAGGGCGAGGGCCAGAACCTGCAAACCGCCGCCGGCCATGCCGGCAGCCATCTGCGCGAAGCCCTGACGCAATTGTCGGGCGAGTTGGCCTCCGGCGACGGCGACCGGCTGTACGAGCGCGTGGCCGCAGAACGCGCCACCTTGCTGGACGCGCGCAATGGCCGTCCCAAGGGCATCTACAAAGACGCGGAGGACGCGCTCGCCGCCGCCCAGGCCGAGCGTGACAGTTGCGCCCAGGCCAAGGCCCAGCTCGATGCCGACGTCGACCGGCTGGCGGCGCTGCGCGCCGAGCATGCGCGCGCCGAGGCCGGCCAACCGTGGAAGGACTTCGAGGCCCGCGCCGCCGAGGCGCGCGCCCGGCTGGCCGCCGTGGCCAAGGAACGCGAGGCGTTCGAAGGGCTGCAACGCGAACAACGCCAGGCGGCGCAGACGCTCGCGGTGCTGCAGGAACAGGTGCGCCGCGACCAGCAGGATGAAGCCGAATTCCAGGCCCTGGCGGCGCAGGCCCGGGCTGCGCGCGCGGCGGTCCATGAGGCGCAGGCGCCGTTGGCCCGTGCCCGCAAGCTGCGCGACACGCACGCCGCCGCCGCCGAAGCGGCGCGCCAGCGGGTCGCGGCCGTACAGGCCGTGGCCGACCGCCGCGACCTCGAACACCAGCTCGAGCAGTTGGCGCGCGACATCGAACGCCTGGATGGCGCGCTCGAGGAAGCCACCCGCCTGATCGAGCAGGGCTCGACCTTGAAGGCCGAATCCGTGCGCATCGAGATCGCCGACGCCGACATCCAGGCCTTGCGCAAGAGCGAACGCGCATTGGGCGACTTGCAATTGCGCCAGCAGGCCATCGCCACGCGCCTGTCATACGCGCTGGAGGCGGGCCGCGAGGCGCGGCTGGACGGCGCCGCGCTGGCCGGCAGCGGCGAGTTGCTGCTGACCGCCGCGGCCGAACTGGAACTGCCCGGACTGGGCCGCCTGCGCATCGAGCCGGGTGGCCAGGACCTGCCGGCGCTCAAGCGCGAGCTGGCCGAGATGCAGGCGGCCAGCGCCGCCTTGCTGTCGCGCCTGGGCGTGGCCCACGCGGCCGAGGCCGAGGAACGCCATGCGCGCGGCATCGCCTTGCAGCGCGAGCTGGAAGCCATGCGCAAGACACTGGCGATCCACGCGCCCAAGGGCGTGGACGCATTGCGCGCCCAGCGCAATGAGGCTCAGGCACGGCGCACGCAGCTGGCCGACAGGCTGGCGCTGCTGCCGCCGGCGGCGGCTGCAGGTGACGCCGATGCGCCCGCCGCGCGCCAGGCGCTGCGCGATGCGGAAGCCAGCGCGGCGCAAGCCGAGCAGGCGCTGGCGGCGGCCCAGCGCGCCTTG
>NZ_CADIJV010000034.1 GCF_902859765.1 Achromobacter pulmonis | reverse complement strand
GGCGGCATCGCAGTGCTGGCCGCGTGCGCCAGCGTGCCCGATGCGCGCGAGCGCGCCGCGCGCCAGGCCCAGGCCGGGCTGTCGGCCGATGCGGCCCGGGATAGCTACCGGCGCGGCCACGCTATCGCGGCGGATCCGCGCAATGCGCGGGACGATTTTCTGGCGCGCCACCTGGCGGTGGAAGAGGCGGTCAGCGGCGCGCCGCTGGTGGCCGGCAATCGCGTGCGCCTGCTGACCGATGGGCCAGGCACCTACCAGGATATGCTGCGTTCGATCGCCCAGGCGCGGCGCTATGTCCATATGGAAACCTACATCTTCGACGATGATGAGGAAGGCGCGCGCTTTGCCGAGGCCTTGATCGCGGCAAAGCGCCGGGGCGCCGATGTGGCGTTGATGGTGGACGCGGTAGGCACCCTCAATACGCCGGATGCGCTGTTCCAGCGGCTGCGCGATGCGGGCGTGCAAGTGGCCGTTTTCAATCCGGTCAACCCGGCCAGCGGCAGCCGCGCCGGCTGGTCGCCGAATCAGCGGAACCATCGCAAGATCCTGGTCGTGGACGGCAAGGTCGGCTACCTGGGGGGTATCAACGTCAGCGCCGTGTATGCGTCATCGCCGGCGGCCGAGAGCGTCGCGCCGGGCGGCGCGGATGGCGAGCGCACCGGCGCCGCCGGCGCGCCATGGCGCGATACGCATCTGCGCATCGACGGGCCGGCCGTGGCGCAACTGGAAGCGGTGATCGAGCGTGGATGGCAGTCCCAGGCCAAGGAGCCCTTGCGAGGCGGCGGCGTGGCCATCGCACCGGCGGCGGGACCGACGCGGGTGCGGATCCTGGCCAACCAGCCTGACCGCGGCGATGGCTACACGGTCTATCTGACGTTGATGTCCGCGTTCGAAAGTGCCCAACGTTCGATCCACATCACCATGGCCTACTTCGTGCCGGATCCGGCCTTCGTCGATGCGCTGGCGGCCGCGGCGCGCCGGGGGGTGGATGTGGTGCTGGTGTTGCCCGGTTTCAGCGATTCCTCGCTGGTCTTCCATGCCGGCCGTTCCCACTACACCCGGCTGCTGCAGGCTGGCGTGAAACTTTACGAACGGCGCGATGCGCTGTTGCATGCCAAGACGGCGGTGGTGGACGGCGTCTGGTCCACGGTTGGATCGAGCAACATGGACTGGCGCAGCTTTGCGTTGAACTACGAGGTCAACGCGGTCGTGCTGGGGGCGGACTTCGGCGCCGGGATGGAGGCCCTGTTCCAGCGCGATGTGGCCGCATCGGTACGGATCAGCCCCGGGGCCTGGCAGGCCCGGGGCGTGGATGACCGCTTCATGGAGTTCTTTTCGCGGATGTTCGAGCGCTGGCTGTAGCACGCCGGCGCGTCCGCGCGCTCAGGCCGTGGCGGGCCGCGGCGGATGCGCCATGGCGTGTTCCTGGGCCAACGCGGTGCTGATGTCGTGGGTCGGCTGGAACGAGTCGGCGCGCGCCATGGACCAGCCGGTGCGGAACACCTGGTGGCGGAATTCGCCCCGGAGCAGTTCTCCCGGCGCCAGTTCGGGGAACAGCGCCGACAGCAGCCGGATCTCGCTGGGCGAAATGCGGCGGGCGATGTGATGGGGGCGCAATTGGCCCGGATGGGTCAGGCCGGCGGCGGCCAGCAATTCGGCCAGCGCGTGCAGCGTGTTCTTGTGGAAATTGGCCACGCGCTCAGCCTTGTCCGGCACCACCAGGGCGCGTTGGCGCAGCGGATCCTGGGTGGTGACGCCGGTCGGGCATTTGCCGGTGTGGCAGGCCTGGGCCTGGATGCAGCCGATGGCGAACATGAAGCCGCGCGCGGCGTTGCACCAATCGGCGCCCATGGCCATGACGCGGGCCATGTCGAAAGCGGTGATGATCTTGCCCGAAGCGCCCAGCTTGATGCGGTCGCGCAGGTTCACGCCGATCAGCGTGTTGTGCACCAGGCGCAGCGCCTCGCGCAGCGGCGTGCCGACATGGTCGACGAACTCGACCGGCGCGGCGCCGGTGCCGCCCTCGGCGCCATCCACCACGATGAAGTCGGGCGTGATGCCGGTTTCCAGCATGGCCTTGACGATGGCGAACCATTCCCAGGGGTGGCCGACGCAGAATTTGAAACCCACCGGCTTGCCGCCGGACAGCTCGCGCAGGCGAGCCACGAACTTCATCAGGCCGATGGGCGAGTCGAAGGCCGAGTGGCTGGCGGGCGAGTTGCAATCCTGCCAGGGCGCGACACCGCGCGCTTCGGCGATCTCTGGGGTGACCTTACCCGCCGGCAGGATGCCGCCGTGGCCCGGCTTGGCGCCCTGCGACAACTTGATCTCGATCATTTTGACCTGCGGGGTACAGGCGTTTTGCGCAAATGCCTCCTCGGAAAAGGCGCCATGTTCGTCACGGCAGCCGAAGTAGCCCGAGCCGATGTTCCACACCAGGCTGCCGCCCGGTTGGCGGTGGTAGCGGCTGATGCCGCCTTCGCCGGTGTCATGCGCGAAGTCGCCCTGGCGAGCGCCTTCGTTGAGCGCCAGGATGGCGTTGGCCGACAGTGCGCCAAAACTCATGGCGGAGACGTTGAATGCCGACATCGAATACGGCTGGGTGCAGTCCGGGCCGCCGACGGTCACACGGAAATCGGTATCGCCGATATGGGTCGGCGACATGGAATGGTTGATCCATTCATAGCGGTCGCCGTAGACGTCTTCCTGGGTGCCGAAGGGACGCTTGTCGATTTCGCGCTTGGCGCGCTGGTACACGATCGAACGCTGCGCCCGCGAGAACGGCGAAGCTTGCGTGTCGTCCTCCAGGAAGTACTGACGGATTTCGGGCCGGATGAACTCGAACAGAAAGCGCAGGTTGCCCAGCACCGGATAGTTGCGGCGGATGGCGTGGCGCGTCTGGATCAGGTCGTAGACGCCCAGCAGGCCCAGCAGCAGCAACGGCACGGCGGCCCACAGCCACCAGTACGAGTGCGTGAAGACCAGCACGGTGGTCGCGACGGCGGCCACCAGGGTCAAGATAAAGGCCGTATAGCGGCCGGCGATCCATTGCATGTCCATCTCCGTATTGCGGGATGCAGCAACCATACACCAGGGCGACGGTAAAACCGGTAAACGAACGGCGCGGCGCGGCGGCCATCCCGGATCAGTCTGTCGTCCCGAAGGCGGCGCCAGCGTTGGCGTTGCGCGGGACAGGCGCAAAAAAAGCCCCCGAACAGGGGGCTTGCTGGAACAGTGTTTTTCAGCAGCTGGACGCTGCGGGGGTTCTTTCGACCGCCAGACCGAACAGCGGGCGCAGGTGTACGCCCAGGGCGCTGCCGGCAAAGGCCGCCGGCAACCACAACCAGGCGTGCAGGCTGCCCGAAAGGATGCCGCTGAAATAGGCGCCGATGTTGCAGCCGAAGGCCAGACGCGCGCCATAGCCCAGCAACAGGCCGCCGATAACCGCGCCGGCCAGCGAGCGCGCGGGCACCTTCCAGACCGGCGCGAACTTGCCGGCGGCGCTGGCCGCGGCCAGCGCGCCCAGCATCAGGCCGAGGTCCATCACCGTGGTCACATCCTGGCGCAGCGGCGCGCTCAGGCCCGCCTGCCCGCTCCAGTAGGTCCACGTGGCCACGTCACTGCCCATCGCGTCCAGCGTCTTGGCGCCCCAGAGTGCGAAAGCCGAGGTAATGCCCCAAGGCCGGCCGGCCAGCGCCAGCGTGGCGAAATTCAGCGCCACCAACGCCACGCCGCCCCAGATCAGCGGCCACGGACCTTGCAGCAGCGAAGCCGGGCGCGTGGTGCGCGCGGCCAGTGAGATTACATGGCCATGGCGACGCTTTTCCAGCACGGTGGCGATCCAGGCGATCAGCGCGAACACCGCCAGGTTGGCAATGATGGCGGGCGCCAGGCCCCAGGTTTTGATCAGCGAAGTCGGCGCCAGCGCGGGCAGCGCGGACCACCAATCGAAATGGGCGGTGGCGACGACCGAGCCGACGATGAAGAACAGCAGCGTGACCAGCATGCGGGTATTGCCGCCACCCACCGCGAACAGCGTGCCCGAGGCGCAGCCGCCGCCCAGTTGCATGCCGATGCCGAACAGAAAGGCGCCCAGTACCACCGATACGCCCGGGGGAGCCACCAGGCCCCTGACCGGCAGGCCGAACAACGAGCCCTGCGCCAGGAACGGGAAGAACAGCAGCACGCCGAGCGCCAGCATGAACATCTGCGCGCGCAGGCCGGCGCCGCGGCGATCCGAGACGAACACGCGCCAGGCCTGGGTGAAACCGAAGGAGGCGTGGTAGAGCGCCACGCCCAGCAACGCGCCGACGATCCACAGCGCGCCCTGGCGCCAACTGACGGTCTGGTGGAGGTACAGCGCGCCGGCCAGCACCAGCAATAGCGCGATCCAGAGCGGCTTGCGGTTGGCGCGGACCGGCGGCAAGGCCGCGGGCAGGGGCAGGGCGGAAACGTGGGTACTCATGGTCGGGTCCAGAGGGAGCGGCAAGAACGATGCCGGCGAGGGAAAAGCAAACGGGCGCGTTGCCGCACCCGTTATGGTCCGCTGCAGTCTAAGGCCGGCGGAACATTTCTCAAAGAACCAATCGCGGATTTTTTTATGACTTCAAGTTATATAACGACCAGGACCGGTGTTCAGGCGATCGGGTGGGCGCTGATCCAGGCCACCAGCAGGCTGACCGTCAGCACCGACAGCACGGTGGAGACCAGGATGGCGCGCGAGGTGACGCGCGCGTCGCGGCCATACATCTGCGCCAGCATGAAAGGGCCGGTGCCGATCGGCAGGGCGCTCATCAGCACTGCCGTCCAGGCCCACAGCGGCGGCATGGAAAACACCTGGAATGCCAGCAGCGCGGTCACGGCGGGCTGCAGCAGCAGTTTGCCGGCCACCAACCGCAGCACGCCCGGGCCGGGGCTGGCGGTTTCGGTCTGGGCCAGGAACAGGCCGATGGTCACCAGCGCACACGGGCTGGCCGACGCGCCCAGCAGCGAGACATAACGATCCAGCCCCTCGGGCAGCGCCAGGCCGGTGCCGGCCCATGCCAGGCCCAGAACCGGTGCGGCCAGCAAGGGATTGCGCATCAGCGCGCGGCCGACCTTGGTCAGCGTGGCGGCCAGACTTGGCGCCTGCTGGCGGTCGAACTCGATCAAGGCGATGGTGCAGCCAAACAGGACGCTGGCCGTCAGCAGCGTGCTGAAGGCCGCGGGCGCCAGACTCTCGGCGCCGAACAGCGCCAGGCAAAGCGGGATACCCATATAGCCGGCGTTGGCATAGGCCGCGGCCAGGCCTTCGATGCCACGATCGGTCAGCCCGCGCGGGCCACGCTTGCGCGGCAGGAATGCCAACAGGAAGGTGACGGCGATGCCGCCGGCAAAGGCGCCGACGAACCCCCAATGCGCCATGTGCGCCAGATCGACCTGGGTCATCGCGCGGAACAGCAGTGCCGGCAGCGACAGGTAGACCACGTAGCGGTTCAGCGCGTCGGTGGCGCCCGCGCCCAGCAGGCGCCAGCGTGCCGCCAGCCATCCGGTCAGGATCAGCGCGAAGACCGGCAGGGCGGCGGTGATGACGGCATTCATGGCGGTGAAAGAGGCGAGCGCGGAAAGGCGCTCATTCTACTTGCCGCGGCATGGCGTGGCCGTGTGCCGAGCGCGTCACTAGCAGGATGCCCAGCGCCGCCAGCGCCATGCCGGGCCACGCCAGCGGCGGGATGGGCTCGCCCAGCACCAGCAGGGCAATGACGGCGGTGGAAGGCGGCACCAGGAAAAACAGGGCCGACACGCGCGATGCCTCGCCATGGCGCAACATGGCCAGCAGCAGTGTGATCGCGACCAGTGAATTGCCCACCACCAGGTAGGCCAGCGAGCCCAGCAGCGGCGCGCTCCATTCGATGCGCATCGGCTCCAGCCAGAATGCCAGCGGCGCCGTGACCGCCAGCCCCACGGCGTATTGCACCGTGTTGGCGGTCACGGGATGGGTCGGCACGCCAAAGCGCTTTTCATACAGTGTGCCGCTGGTGATGCAGAGCAGGGCGGCGCCCGCGAACACCAGGCCGAGCGTCGAGGCCGGGTCGACCGAGGCCTTGGCGACAATGACCAGCGCCGCGCCGGACACGCCCAGTGCCAGCCCCGCCCAGCGCCGCGCGTTGACTCGTTCGTGCGCGATCATCGGCGCCAGCAGTCCGATCAGGATGGGTTGCAGCGAGGTGATCAGCGCCAATCCACCGGCCGACATGCCCTGCTTGAGCGACAGGTAGGTGCAGCAGAAGTAGCCGGCCTGCAGCAGCAGGCCAACCATGGCCAGATGCATCCAGGCATGGGCGCCCTGGGGCAACGGTGGCCGCAACGCCAGCAGGAACGGCGCCAGCAGCGCCATCACGCAGGCATAACGCAATGCCAGGAAGGTCAGTGGATCGGCGTAAGCCAGCCCCACCTTGAGCACGACGAAGCCGCTGGCCCATAGCAGCAGGAAAAGCGCGGGCGCGAATTTCAACCAGGCGGGCGTTGCGGCTTGCGGCATCTGGAGGGTCCGCTGCGGGAATGGGCCAGCCGCGATGGTACGCCTGTTTCGCGGATGCGCCATCCCTGCGAAAATGGCGCGATCATCTTTTCGGCAAGCCGCAGCGCGAGGACATACAAATGGCTACTGACAAACCGGCGGTACGGATCACTCTCGGAACCTGGGACCGCCTGCGCGCCGACGCCGCGGCGATCCGCTACGATGTTTTCGTGGTCGAGCAGAATGTGCCGCCCGAAGTCGAAATGGACGATGATGACGCGGTGTCGGTGCATGCGGTGGCCTACGCCGCGGATGGGACGCCACTCGGTACCGGCCGCCTGTTGCCGGATGGCCACATCGGCCGCATGGCGGTGCACAAGCGGGCACGCGGGCTGGGCGTCGGCGGCCAACTGCTCGATGCCTTGGTCAGCCAGGGGCATGGCGATGGCCATCGCATGCTGGTGTTGCATGCCCAGGCCCATGCCAAGGGCTTCTACGAAGCCCACGGTTTCCAGGTCGAAGGCGAGGAGTTCATGGAGGCCGGCATCGCGCACGTCGTCATGACGCGGGTGCTGGCGTAATCCGGCGCTGGGGCTGCGGGGCAAAACAAAAACCCCGCACGCTTTCGCGAACGGGGTTTTCTTGGCGCATCACGACAGGTATCTCGTGATGTAATAATTGGTGCCCAGGAGAGGACTCGAACCTCCACACCTTGCGGCACATGGACCTGAACCATGCGCGTCTACCAATTCCGCCACCTGGGCGCTGATGTTTCACCTTCCACGTCGCTTTCCGATTTGCCTTCCACCTTTCGGCTTCTTGTCTTTCGACTTTTTGCTACCGGCTGCGTTTCGTTTCGTGTTCAACAGCAGAGGAACGAGATTATGCATACTTTTTTGAAAGTGTGCAAGTCGTGCGGCATTTTTTTCACTTTTTTTGAGGCGGCCGGCTTCGCTATAGTGTCGCCCCATGTCACGCCTTCTTTGCCTGCGCTGCAAGCGCCCTGAATCCCATTGCCTATGTGCGCTGATCCCGGCGTTGGTGCCGCGAACCCGCGTGGTGGTCTTGCAGCATCCGAGCGAGGCGCGCCATGCGCTGAACACGGCGCGGCTGGCGGTGCTGGGACTGGAGGGCGCGCGGCGCCTGGTGGGGGAGCGCTTCCAGTATGCGCAGTGGGCCGAGCCAGGCTTTGAGCCTTGCGTGCTGTTTCCGGGCGAGGGCGCCGAGATATTGACGCCGGGGTGTGCCGCCGCGACGGGTGCGCCGGTGCAATTGATCGTGCCGGACGGCACCTGGACCCATGCGCGCAAGTTGCTGCACATCAATCCGCAACTGGCCGCGTTGCCACGCGTGATGCTGCCGCCTGGTCTGGTCACGCGCTACCGGGTGCGGCACGCGGATATCCCGGGTGCGTTGTCCACCATCGAGGCGGTGACGCATGCGCTCAACGCGCTGGAGGCGCCGCGCAACTTCGACGGCCTGCTGCGGCCGTTCGAGGCCTTGATCGATGGTCAGATCGCGGGGATGGGCGCGGACCTGTATGCGCGCCACCACTTGAACCGCAAGGTGCCGTGGCGCTGACCCTGACGGGAGTCATGGGCGGGGCGCCCAACCCAACTGGGTCGCGCAAAGCAAAAACCCCGGAAATCTCGCGATTTCCGGGGTTTTTAACTTTTTGCCAACGCTGTTCGCTTGTTTCCGCGACGACTTGCATGCATCGCGAATCCAGGCAGCCTTGGCTGAAATTCCGTGGTGCCCAGGAGAGGACTCGAACCTCCACACCTTGCGGCACATGGACCTGAACCATGCGCGTCTACCAATTCCGCCACCTGGGCACTGAGACATTGCAGTCAGAACTTTGTGATACGCTGCCACTTCGATTGCATGAGGTTTTTCTCATGTATTCAAAGCGCAATTGCAAAACCACTCTACAATCCGTCTGACCATTTCTGCTTCAGTGTTCAGCCTTGGGCGAACCACAGAAGCTGCGCATTATATACGGAAAAATTAGCTTTGGCAAAACGATCGAATAACGAATCGAACAACAACAGATCCACTCCGTTGCCGGAAGCGCCGCCAGACTTCGATCCCGATGTCCCGTCCCGTGAAGCCATCCTGAAGGCGCTGCGATCCGCGGGGGCGCCGTTGTCCCCGGTGGAACTGGCCGAGCGCATGGGCGTGGAGCGTCCCGCGACGATGGTGGGATTCGAACGCCGCCTGGGCGCCATGGAGCGCGACGGCCAATTGATGCCCAATCGCAAGGGTGTGCTGCTGCTGGCCACCAAGCTGGATTTCGTGGCCGGCAAGGTGCTGGGCCACCGCGATGGCTTCGGTTTCCTGCTGCGCGATGATGGCGGGCCGGACCTGTTCCTGTCGCCGCGCGAAATGCTCAAGGTGCTGCATGGCGACCGCGTGCTGGTCAAGCCGTCGGGCGAATACCGCGGCAAGCCGGAAGGCACCATCGTCGAAGTCATCGAGCGCCGCACCAATAAACTGGTGGGCCGTTTCCTGCACGAACATGGCCTGTCCATCGTGGTGCCGGAAGACCAGCGCATCAAGCACGACATCCTGATTCCGCCCAGCGATACCAACGGAGCCCAGCACGGGCAGGTGGTGTCGGTGGAGATCATCGAACAGCCCACCCGCCACACGCAGCCGCTGGGCCGCGTGGCCGAGGTGCTGGGCGAGATCGACGATCCCGGCATGGAAATCGAGATCGCGGTGCGCAAGTTCGACGTGCCGGTTGAATTCTCCGAGGCGGCGCGCAAGCAGGCCGCACGGTTGCCGGATGTGGTGCGCAGGACCGACCTGAAAGACCGCGTCGATCTGCGCGACGTGCCGTTGATCACCATTGACGGCGAGGACGCGCGCGATTTCGACGACGCCGTCTATTGCGAGGCGGTGGAACTGGGAACGGGCCAGCGCAAGCGCCCGGGCTGGCGCCTGCTGGTGGCCATCGCCGACGTCAGTCATTACGTGCGGCCCGGCGATGCGCTGGACGACGATGCGCTCGAGCGCGGCACCAGCGTGTATTTCCCGCGCCGCGTCATCCCGATGTTGCCCGAATCGTTGTCCAACGGCTTGTGCTCGCTGAACCCGGATGTCGATCGCCTGGTGCTGGTGTGCGACATGGTGATCCCGGCATCGGGGGCCAAGGCCGGGACCGTGACGGCCTATCAGTTCTACAACGCGGTCATGCATTCGCACGCCCGCACCACCTACACCAATATCTGGGCGGCGCTGCAGCAGCCTGGCGGCCCCGCGGCCCATGCCATGCGCGCCGTCATGCCGCAGGTGCAGAGCCTGTACGAGCTTTTCCAGCTGCTTTCGCAAAGCCGCAAGAAGCGCGGCGCCATCGATTTCGACACGGTCGAGACCAAGATCGTCTGCAACGAGTTGGGCCGCATCGAACAGATCGTGCCTGCGGTGCGCAACGACGCCCACAAGCTGATCGAGGAGTGCATGCTGGCCGCCAATACTTGCGCGGCCGACTTCATGGCGCGCAGCAAGCATCCCGGCTTGTATCGCATCCACGAAGGTCCGACGCCCGAGCGCCTGCAATCGTTGCGTGAATTCCTGCGCACCATGGGCTTGTCGCTGGGTGGGGGCGAGACGCCCAGCGCCAAGGACTACGGTGATTTCCTCGACTCGGTGCGGGGGCGTCCTGACTACCAGCTGCTGCAGACCATGTGCCTGCGTTCGATGCAGCAGGCCATCTACAGCCCGGACAATCTGGGCCACTTCGGCCTGTCATATCCCGGCTACAGCCATTTCACCTCGCCAATCCGCCGATACCCCGACCTGCTCACGCACCGCGTCATCAAGGCGTTGCTGGCCGGCCAGCGCTACGTGCCCAGCCTGGACGAGCAGCCGGTCGTGATCGGCCGCACCCAGCGCGAGCACGAACACGCCATCTGGGAAAAGCTGGGCCTGGTGCTGTCGGCCAGCGAGCGCCGCGCCGACGAAGCCTCGCGCGATGTCGAGGCCTGGCTCAAGTGCTGGTTCGTCAAGGAGCGTGTGGGCGAGGATTTCAGCGGCACCGTCACCGGCGTGGCCAGCTTCGGCATCTTCGTCACGCTCGACACGCTGCACGTGGAAGGGCTGGTGCATGTTTCCGAGCTGGGCGGCGAGTACTTCCAGTTCAACGACGCGCTGCACGAGCTGCGCGGCGAACGCACTGGCATGCGCTACCGCTTGACCGACAAGGTCCAGGTGCAGGTGTCGCGGGTCGATCTGGAGGCGCGCCGGATCGAATTCCGTCTGGTGCAGGGCACCAGCTTCGATGCCTTGCGCAAGGCCGCGGCCCGCGGCCCCGACGAGGGACCGCGCCGCGTGAAGAAGGCAGCCGCGCCCAAGCCGGCCGCGCTCAAGGGCCAGACCGCCAAAGAGCGGCGCGCTGCCGCCAAGAAGGCGAGCAAGCCGCCCAAGGCTGCCCAGCACGCCGCGCCGGCCAAGCAGGCCACGCGCAAGCGCCACTGACGGCGGGCCGCGGCGTTTCTCCCGGGAAGGGCGGGGCGCCGTGGCATCCCGCTGGCAAGGCGGGCGTCCTGGCCGCGCGCCCCTGGGGGGGGGGGGGGCGCGGCGCCGGCGACAAGGGATGAGGCCATAAGGAATAAGGCCATAAGGGGTAACATTGCGCCTGTGGCCGGTGCGTCCGGCGGCCCGTTCCGCTCCGGCGCGGGTATTCGTTTCTCTAAAGGTATTTGCATTTATGGCGTCGACCCAAGTCCTTGCCGGGTTTCACGCGGTTGTCGCGCGGCTGCGCCACGCGCCCGAGTCGATCAAGGAAATCTACGTAGAAGCGTCGCGCCGCGACAAGCGCATGCAGACGCTCATCGAGCAGGTCGAGCGGGCCGGCTGCCGCCTGCATCCGGTTCCGATGGAGCGCCTGGATGGACTGGCGCGCGGGACTCGCCACCAGGGTGTGGTGGCGCTGGCCGATGAGCGCCAGTTGGCGGTGGATGTGGATGAGGTGCTCGATGTGATCGAGGGGCCGCCGCTGCTGTTGATCCTGGATGGTGTGACGGACCCCCACAATCTGGGCGCCTGCCTGCGCACGGCCGATGCCGCCGGCGTGCACGCCGTGATCGCGCCGCGTGACCGCGCGGTGGGGTTGAACAGCACGGTGCAGCGCGTCGCGTGCGGCGCGGCCGATACCGTGCCGTACCTGATGGTCACCAACCTGGCGCGCACCATGCGCGGCCTGAAGGATCGCGGAGTGTGGCTGGTGGGGACCGACGACCAAGCCACCGAGAGCATGCACCAGGTCGACGCGCGCCAGCCCATGGCCTGGGTCATGGGCGCCGAAGGCGAGGGCATGCGCCGGCTGACGCGCGAGACCTGCGACCAACTGGTCAATATTCCCATGCTGGGTTCGGTCGAGAGCCTGAACGTCAGCGTGGCCAGCGCCGTCTGTCTCTATGAATCCGTGCGCCAGCGCCAGGCCTGAATCCGTATCTCCGTAGATCTTTCCCTTCCCGCGTAACCCATCATGCACCAGAACGGCTTTACCACCACGATCCTCCATTCCGACCGCCAGCAATCCGTCGAGCACGGAGCGGTGCACAAGCCGATGCATCCCTCGTCGGAATTCGCCTACGCCGATGCGCGTGAACTGGCGGCGGTATTCCAGGGCAAGCCGGGTTTCACGTACGCGCGCCAGGGCACGCCGACCACCACGGCGCTGGAAGCCAAGGTCAACCATATGGAAGGCGGCAAGGGCACGGTGAGCTTCGCCACCGGCATGGCCGCG
Organism: Achromobacter pulmonis; assembly: GCF_902859765.1. GTDB lineage: Bacteria > Pseudomonadota > Gammaproteobacteria > Burkholderiales > Burkholderiaceae_B > Achromobacter > Achromobacter pulmonis. The sequence goes on along the minus strand of NZ_CADIJV010000034.1, from coordinate 40,899 downwards.
CTGGCGGCCATTTTCACCACGCTGCTGCGCCGTGGCGACCACCTGGTGTCGAGCCAGTACGTGTTCGGCAATACCAACAGCCTGCTCGGCACGCTGCTGGAGCTGGGGGTGGAAATCACTTTCGTGGACGCGACCGACTCGGCGCAGGTGCGCGCCGCGATCCGGCCCAATACCCGCATGGTGTTCACCGAAACCATCGCCAATCCCGGCACCCAGGTGGCCGACCTGGCGGTCATCGGCGAGATCTGCCGCGAGAAGGGGCTGGTCTATGTGGTCGACAACACGTTGACGTCGCCCTGGATGTTCCGGCCATCGACGGTGGGCGCTTCGCTGGTGATGAATTCGCTGTCCAAGTACATTGGCGGCCACGGCAATGCGCTCGGCGGCGCCGTCACCGATACCGGCCTGTACGACTGGGCCAATTATTCGAACATCCATGACGCCTATCGCAAGGGCCCGTCCACCGGCTGGGGGCTGACCCAGATCAAGAAGAAGGGCCTGCGCGATATGGGCGGCACGCTGGCGGCCGAGCCCGCGCACCGCATCGCGGTGGGGGCCGAGACGCTGGCCCTGCGTATGGCCAAGCATTGTTCCAATGCGCTGGCGCTGGCGCGCTTCCTGCAAGAGCATCGCGGCGTGGCGAAGGTGCATTACCCCGGGCTGGACAGTCATCCGCAACACGCGCGCGCCGCGGCGCTGTTCGGTTCGCGCTTTGGTGGCTTGCTGGGCGTGGAGCTGGCCGAAGGCGTGGACTGCTTCGATTTCCTGAACCGCCTGCGCGTTGTGCTGATGGCGACCCACCTGGGCGACACGCGCAGCCTGGCGCTGCCGGCCGCGCACACCATCTATTACGAGATGGGCGCCGAGCGGCGCAAGCAGATGGGGATCGCCGACAGCCTGATCCGGGTGTCGGTGGGCATCGAGGATGAGACTGATCTGCTATTTGACTTCGATCAGGCGCTCAACGGCAGCCTGCAGGGATAATCCCACGGGTCTCCGGCGTGGCGATGCGCCGGCCGCAACCCGGGCAGGAAGCCATGCTGATACAGATCGCCGAAGTATTCTCCGCTGACGAGGCGGCCACCCTCCGCCAGCGCCTCGAAGCCGCCGACTGGGTGGATGGCAAGGTCACCGCCGGCCATCAATCCGCCGCGGTCAAGCACAACCGCCAGTTGTCCGAGCGACATCCGCTGGCACAGGAACTGGGCGATCTGATCCTGCAGCGCCTGTCGGGCAACAACCTGTTCATGTCGGCGGCGTTGCCGCGCAAGATATTCCCGCCGCTGTTCAATCGCTACGAAGGCGGCGAGGCTTTCGGCTATCACGTCGACAACGCCGTGCGTGGCATTGCCGGCACCGCCGAGCGCGTGCGCACCGACCTGTCCGCCACGCTGTTCTTCTCCGAGCCGGACGCCTACGACGGCGGTGAGCTGGTCATCGACGATACCTACGGCCCGCGCACCGTGAAGCTCCCGGCGGGCCACATGGTGCTGTATCCCGGCACCAGCCTGCACAAGGTCAATCCGGTCACGCGTGGCGCCCGGATCAGTTCGTTCTTCTGGATGCAGAGCCTGGTGCGCGAGGACAGCCAGCGCGCCCTGTTGCTCGACATGGACGTGGCGATCCAGCGCTTGAATCAGGATGCGCAGGGCCACCCATCGATCGTGCAGCTCACTGGCATTTATCACAATTTGCTGCGCCGCTGGGCCGATGTTTGAGGCGCGCGCCAAGGGGGGCAAGGCGCTGTCGTGCAAACCCCGAAATGCGCGTTTATGTTTATTGCGGAAAGGCCTAAAAGCTAGTATTGGTGCGGCTTATCGTGAGGTTTTCGCTTGACAGCCGCTCTACGCCAAGGCCTAATACACGTCTGCGTCGCTGACGGTTCGAGGGCTTCAAAGCCCTCGAAACCTAAGCGGCGCAGCAGTTTAAAAGTTGTGCTTTGCAGCGCAAGAAAAAGTTTATCCACTAGTCTGTTCGTCGTTTGTCGGGTATGCGCGCCGAGTCGTGATGTCCTGCATGACACCATGATGAACTGCACTCCCGGCAGACTCCATACCTTGTGAGGGGTACACCTGAATGAACAAAACCGAACTCATCGATCACATTGCCAGCAAGGCCGATATCTCCAAGGCTGCCGCCGGTCGTTCGCTTGACGCCCTGATCGGTGCCGTCAAGACCACCCTGAAGAAGGGCGGTACGGTCACCCTGGTGGGCTTCGGCACGTTTGCCGTGTCGGCTCGCGCCGCTCGCACCGGCCGCAACCCGCGCACGGGTGAAACCATCAAGATCAAGAAGGCCAAGGTGCCGAAGTTCCGTCCGGGCAAGGCCCTGAAGGACGCCGTCAACTAAATCGACGGCAAGGCGGATCGGGCGTGCGCGGCACTCCTTGATTTGCCGACAGGTACGCGGTCCGGTATACTCCGGCCCGCGTATTGCTTTTGAGTACCCCGGCAGTGTTTTTCCGCATCGCATTCGCGGCGAAACCAAAATCAGACGGGTGCTTAGCTCAGTTGGTAGAGCGGCGCCCTTACAAGGCGTAGGTCACAGGTTCGACCCCTGTAGCACCCACCATCAGCAAGCCGAATCAGAAACCCGCACACGGTACCGTGGCGGGTTTTTTGTTTGCGCGGCGTTCGCGGTGCGCGCGGGGGCAGGGGCAGGCAGGCCATGGCGCCCGGCCGAATGTTATGCTGTTGCAGACGAAATATGACGTGCGAATCATTCGCATTTAAGATATCATGTCTGGCTTGTGCTGGTCAGCCGGCGCGCGTTCTTGGCGCGCATTTTCGGGGTTGGCCAGATAAGTCAATGCATCCTGGCTGATTCATGCCTAGCTTTCAACGTGGTTTGAACCCCTCACCACCATCTTCCCTTGGTATACGCATAGGCGCGGGCCTGGCGGTCGTCGCGCTGCACGCCGCGGTGGTTTATGCCATCTACCTGACTCCCGATAACCCTCCCGAACTGGAGGAGCCCGAGGCCATCATGGTGAGTGTGGTCGAAGCGCCCATTCCCCAGGTCGCCAAAGCCGATCCGGCGCCCGAAGTGCCGCAGCCCGTGGTCGAGCCGCCGCCGGAACCGCAGCCCGAGGTCGAACCCGAGCCGGAAACCAAGGTGGAACCGGAGCCCGACCCCGAACCCGAGCCCGAGGTGGTCGAAAAGCCGCCGATGCCGGCGCCCAAGCCCAAGCCAAAACCCAAGCCGAAACCCAAGCCCCAGCCCAAGCAGGAGGTCAAGCCCGAGCCCAAGCCGGAGCCCCCCGTTGAGACGCCGCCCACCGGCGCGCCGGATGGCGCGCAGGCCACGCAAGCGCCGCGTCAGGGGCCGCCGCCCGACCAGATCCTGCAGGAAACCCAGATCGAGTACCTGGGCGCGCGGCCGATGCCCAACTATCCGATGGCGTCGCGGCGCATGCGCGAAGAGGGCCGGGTGGTTGTCCTGGTGGAAATCAACACGCAGGGGCTGGTCGAGCGTGCCACGATCGATTCGTCGTCGGGCTTTCCCCGGCTGGACGAGTCGGCACTGGCCGCCGCGCGCAAGGCCCGCATGAAACCCTATAGCCGCAATGGCGTGGCTTATCCCGCCAAAGCAAAGATTCCGTTCGATTTCGTAATGAGGAACTGAGATGTCCAACGCAATGCACAGCGCCACCCTGGTGGCGCAGGCGGCCACCAGCCCGGCAGCGGCTCCGGCGGCTGCGGCACCCGCCGCTGCCGTCGCGGCTCCCGCCGCCCAGCAAGCCGCAGCCGCGGCGGGCGGCGTCGTTCAGCAGGCCACTGGCGCGATCCAGCAGTCCGCGGACGCGCTGCACAGCGCCGCCGCCGCGCTGCCCGCGGTCGCGCCGGCGCCAGCCGCCGCGCCCGTCCCCGACATGGGTTTCCTGCACTTCGTTGCCCAGAGCGACGTCGTCGGCAAGAGCCTGTTCATCATCCTGATCCTGATGTCGCTGGTGACCTGGTACCTGATCCTGGTCAAGGTCGGCAGCAACATCAGCATGCGCCGCCGCTCGGCCGACTTCCTGAACAAGTTCTGGAACGCCAGCTCGCTGGAGCAGGTGGAAAACGAAATCGTGACGCACGGCGCGCGCGATCCGTTCTCGCATCTGGCCAGCCACGCCATGTACGCGCAGGCGCACCATAACAAGTTCGGCGCCACCAAGCTGGAGGAGGCGGGCTCGAGCAGCGATTTCGTCACCCGCACCATGCGCAAGGTGATCGACGAAGAAACCGCCAAGCTCGAGAACGGCCTGACGGTGCTGGCCTCGGTGGGCTCGACGGCGCCTTTCGTCGGCCTGTTCGGCACGGTGTGGGGCGTGTACCATGCGCTGGTCGGTATCGGCCTGTCCGATGGCGTCACCATCAACCGCATCGCCGGTCCGGTGGGCGAAGCCCTGATCATGACCGGCCTGGGCCTGGCGGTCGCCATCCCGGCTGTGCTGGCCTACAACACTTTCGTGCGCAACAACCGGGTCTACCTGTCGCGCCTGGATGCGTTCGCGCATGACTTGTTCGCCTTCCTGACGACCGGCCAGCAAGTGGCATTGTCGGACAGCAAGGTGCGTGCCCTGCGCCGTCAGCACGGTAACGACGCTGCGGCCCAACGCGGGAGCGCATAATGGCTTTTGGCAGCTTCGAGGGCAAGGGGTCCGGGACCCATACGGTTTCCGAGATCAACATGGTGCCGCTGATCGACGTCATGCTGGTGCTGCTGGTGATCTTCATCATCACGGCGCCGCTGCTGGCGCACTCGATCAAGATCAACATGCCCCAGGTGGCCGCCGAGCAGATCGAGGAAGAACCCAAGACCGTGGATCTGGCGATCGATGCCGGGGGCGCGCTGTTCTGGGACGAAAAGCCGGTCAATATCGACGACCTGCCCAACCGTTTCAAGTCGATCGCCGGCGACAAGCCGCAGCCTGAAATCCGTATCCGCGCCGACCAGAACACCCGCTACGAGACCTTGGCCAAGGTCATGGCTTCGGCCCGTCGCTCTGGCATGACGCGCATCGGTTTCGTCACCACGCCGCCTTCGGGCGGCGCGGCGGCGGACGAGCCGGCAGCGACTGGGGCCCCTGCGGCGCCGTCCAAGCCTTGAACGATTCCCAACAACGGGGCGCATTTCGCGCCCCGTTTTTTCCGGGATCGCGCTAGAATCGCGGCATGCGAGTTCTGGTAATCGAAGACGACACCACCCTGGGCCATGCGCTCCAGGAATTTCTGGCCGACCAGGGTTATGCGGTCGACTGGCTGACCGATGGCGACCGCGTCCTGGGCGCGCTTGCCGGCCAGCCCTATGACCTGATGCTGCTCGACCTCAATCTGCCCGGCATGAGCGGCCTGGACGTGCTGCGTCAGCTGCGCCAGGACGGCAGCCAGGTTCCGGTCCTGATTCTGACGGCCCGCGACGGCATCGAAGACCGTGTTGCCGGGCTGGACGCCGGCGCCGACGACTATGTCACCAAGCCTTTCGAACTGCCCGAGTTGGCCGCCCGCGTGCGCGCTTTCGGCCGCCGTCGGGCAGGGCAGGCGCAGCCGCTGATTGAAGTCGGCCCTCTGGTGTTCGACACCGTTGGCCGTGAAGTCCGGGCCAACGGCCAGCGCCTGTCACTGTCGGTGCGCGAGTTGTCCGTGCTGGAAATGCTGATGGCACGTGTCGGTCGCGTGGTCACCAAGCGCCAGATCGTCAATTCGCTGTCGGCCTGGGATGCCGATTTCAGCGAGAACGCCGTGGAAGTCTACGTATACCGCCTGCGCAAGCGCCTGGAAGGCACGGGCGCCAGCATCCAGACGGTGCGTGGCTTCGGCTACATGCTGGATGTGGAAACGGCCTGACGGCCGCCCGCCCGGCCGCTGGATGCCGGCTAGCCTGGCCGGCCCGCGGCGGTCTCCCCTGCACGTCCTCCTGAGCGAGGACTCCGCGTCATGACGCCAGATCGCACGCCTTCCGCTTCCGCCGCCCCCCGCCCAGTGCTTCCGTCCCGCTCGCTCGCGCGGCATTTGGTCATCCGCCTGATGCCGCCGATCCTGTTGTTGGTGCTGCTGGACCTGGCGGCCACCTGGGTCATCACCCATAAGATCGACATGTCGCTCTGGATGCTGGAAGACTTCTTCTGGCTGATGGTGGTGGGGCAGGTAATGCTGATCGGCCTGTTCACCTGGGTCGTGATGCAGGGCGTGCGCTCCGGCCTGCGCTCGGTCAATCACCTGTCCGAGGAGATCCGCCAGCGTTCCATCGACGACATGCAGCCGCTGGAGGTGGCTGGCGTGCCCGTCGAGATCGAGCCGTTGGTTACCCACACCAACGATCTGCTGCTGCGGCTCGATGCCTCGCTGGCGGCGCAGCGCCGTTTCATCGGGCATGCCGCCCACCAGCTGCGCACCCCGCTGTCGGGCCTGCGGCTGGAATCCGAATTGATGCTGGCGCGCCCCTTGCCCGACGATGTGCGGGCGCGTGCCGAGCGTATCAAGGCGGTCAGTGACCGCATGATCCGGCTGGGCCAGCAATTGCTGGTGCTGGCGCGCGCCGATCCCAATGCCCGGCCGCAGGACAGCTTCGTGCGTATCGATCTGTGCGAATGGGTGCGGGCGCATGGCGCCGAATGGTTTCCGCGGGTGCGCGAGGCGCGCTATGAGCTGGATCTGGTCGCGCCCGATGCGCCGATCTGGATCGACGCCGATCCCTTGCTGCTGGCCGAATTGCTGGGCAACCTGATCGACAACGCGCTGCGCTACGGCAACGCCACCGGCAAGATCACCTTGATCGTCGGCGCCAATCCACCGTCGCTGACGGTCGAGGATGACGGCCCCGGCATTCCACCCGAAGAGCGCGATCGCGTCTTCGAGGCGTTCTATCGTTCGCCATCGGCCAGCGCCGGTGGCTCGGGCCTGGGCCTTGCCATCGTGCGCGAGATCGCGCATGCGCACGGCGCCTGGTGGAAGCTCACCAGCCGGCCCGATTTTTCCGGAACACGACTGTCGGTCGTGTTTCCCGGTCCTCGCAAGGGGGCTCAACTCACACGGCAAGAACCTACATCATGAGCCAGGGCCCGGTCAGTGCTCCTTCCTCGTCCAACGGCCAGGCGCACGCCGGTCATGCACCGTCGTCGCGCGCGGCACTCATCCTGGGGGCGCTCGGGGTGGTGTACGGTGATATCGGCACCAGTCCCCTTTACACGCTGCGGGCCTGCCTGACGGGGCTGAGCGTGCACACCGACCTGGAGCCGGCCCACTTGCTGGGCGTGCTGTCCATCCTGTTCTGGATGCTGATGCTGGTGGTGTCGTTCAAGTATGTGACGCTGGTCCTGCGCGCCGACAACCGTGGCGAAGGCGGCACGCTGGCGCTGCTGGAGCTGGCGGTGCGCAGCCGCGAGGGCAAGTTGCGCTGGATCCTGATCGTGCTGGGCATATTCGGCGCGGCGCTGTTCTACGGCGACAGCATGATCACGCCGGCGATTTCAGTGTTGTCGGCGCTGGAAGGCATCGGCATTGTTTCGCATACTCTGGATCCCTGGGTGGTGCCGCTGGCGCTGGTGGTGTTGGTGGCGCTGTTCGCGATCCAGTCGCACGGCACGGGGGCCATGGGCAAGCTGTTCGGGCCGGTGATGCTGTTGTGGTTCGGCACGCTGGCGGCGCTGGGCGCCTGGCAAGTGTGGCAGACGCCCGAGGTGCTGGCCGCGCTCAATCCGATGTGGGGGCTGCGTTTCATCGTCGAGTTTCCCTGGATCAGTTTCGTGCTGCTGGGCGCGGTGGTGTTGGCGTTGACCGGCGCCGAGGCGTTGTATGCCGACATGGGCCATTTCGGCCGCCCGGCGATCCGCAGCGCCTGGTTCAGCATGGTGCTGCCGGCGCTGACGCTGTGTTACTTCGGCCAGGGCGCGCTGTTGCTGCGCGATCCGGCCGCTATCCGCAATCCGTTCTTCATGATGGCGCCGGACTGGGCCCTGGCGCCGCTGGTGGCGCTGGCGACCGTGGCTACTATCGTGGCTTCGCAGGCTGTGATCTCGGGCGCCTACTCGGTGACGCGCCAAGCGGTGCAACTGGGCTTCTGGCCGCGCATGCAGATCCTGCACACGTCGGCGGTGGAGAAGGGCCAGATCTACCTGCCCCAGGTCAACGCGTTGCTGTTGTGCGCGGTGCTGGTGCTGGTGCTGTTGTTCCGCAATTCGGACAATCTCGCCGCGGCCTATGGGTTCGCGGTGACCGGCACCATGCTGACGACTTCGGTGCTGGCCTTCGCGGTGCTGCCGCGCGGCAGCACCGGTGTCAAGCGCCTGCTCTGGTTTGCGGTGCTGGGCCTGCTGTTGATGTTCGATGTGCTGCTGTTTTCGGCCAATGTATTCAAGATCCACGAGGGCGGCTGGCTGCCGCTGGTGGTGGCGATCGTGGTGTTCACGCTGATGATGACCTGGCGGCGCGGCCGTCGGCTGCTGTCTGACATGCAGCAGCGCGACCGGCAGCCGCTCAAGGAGTTCATGGAGCAACTCGAGGCCTATCCGCCGTCGAGGGTGCCGGGCACGGCGATTTTCATGACGATGAATTCGGGCAATGTGCCACCGGCGCTGCTGCACAACCTGAAGCACAACAAGGTGCTGCATGACCATGTGCTGTTCCTGACGATCCGGGTGGCGGACGTGCCGTACGTGTCGGAGGACGAGCGATTTTCGGTGCAGAAGATGAGCGCGTCGAGCTGGGCGGCGACGATCAACTACGGCTTCAAGGAAGATCCGGACGTGCCGGAGGCATTGCGGCAGGTGGCCGAAGCCTATCCGGAGCTGGATCTGGAGCCGATGCGCACGTCCTACTTCCTGTCGCGGCAGACGGTGGTGGCGGCGAAGAAGCCGGCATTGTTGCGCTGGCGGCGGGCGGTGTTTTCGTTCATGGCGCGCAATTCGACGCGCAGCACCAAGTTCTTCAAGATTCCGGCCAATCGCGTGGTGGAGATGGGGATGCAGGTGGAGTTGTAGGCCTGTTTTTTTGGGTCTGGGACGAGCCGGGTTCCTGAGACGCCCGGCGTGCCTGACTGACGGGCGCGGCATTGTCGGTGTTTGCGCAATAAAAAGCCCCTCGGTGTTGCCGAGGGGCTTTTCGTTGGGCGGGAAGAATTACTTCTTCTTGGCCTCGTCTTTCAGCTGCGGCAGCGAGGTGCCGGAGGCCGAGAGCAGGCCGGTCTGCGTGTAGGTGAACAGCTTGGCGCGGGTGTCGACGATGTCGAGGTTGCGCATGGTCAGCTGGCCGATGCGGTCGGCGGGCGTGAAGGGGGCGTTCTCGACCTTTTCCATCGACAGGCGCTCGGGGGCGTAGGTCAGGTTGGGCGATTCGGTGTTGAGCAGCGAGTAGTCGTTGCCGCGGCGCAGTTCGATGGTGACTTCGCCGGTGATGGCGCGAGCGACCCAGCGTTGGGCGGTTTCGCGCAGCATGATCGCTTGCGGGTCGAACCAGCGGCCCTGGTACAGCAGGCGGCCGAGCTTGCGGCCGCTTTCGCGGTATTGCTCGATGGTGTCTTCGTTGTGGATGCCGGTGACCAGGCGCTCGTAGGCGATGAACAGCAGGGCCAGGCCCGGGGCTTCGTAGATGCCGCGGCTCTTGGCTTCGATGATGCGGTTTTCGATCTGGTCGCTCATGCCCAGGCCGTGGCGGCCGCCAATGCGGTTGGCTTCGAGCATCAGTTCGACCGGGTCGCTGTATTCCACGCCGTTCAGGGCGACCGGTTGGCCTTCCGCGAAGCGGACGGTGACTTCCTCGGCCTTGACGGCGACGTCGTCGCGCCAGAACGCCACGCCCATGATGGGCTTGACGATGCGGATGCCGGAATTCAGGTGTTCCAGGTCCTTGGCTTCGTGGGTGGCGCCGAGCAGGTTGGAATCGGTGGAGTAGGCCTTTTCCGCCGACATCTTGTAGTCGAAGCCGGCCTGGCGCATGTACTCGGACATTTCCGAGCGGCCGCCGAGCTGGTCGATGAACTGCTGGTCGAGCCAGGGCTTGTAGATCTTCAGGTCGGGGTTGGTCAGCAGGCCGTAGCGGTAGAAGCGCTCGATGTCGTTGCCCTTGAAGGTGCTGCCGTCGCCCCAGATGTTGACGTCGTCTTCCTTCATGGCCGCCACCAGCATGGTGCCGGTGACGGCGCGGCCGATGGGCGTGGTGTTGAAGTAGGTGATGCCGGCGGTGGAGATGTGGAAGGCGCCGGCCTGCAGGGCGGCGATGCCTTCGGCCACCAGCTGCGCGCGGCAGTCGATCAGGCGGGCGTTCTCGGCGCCGTAGGCCATGGCCTTGCGCGGGATCTCGTCGTAGTCGGATTCGTCGGGCTGGCCCAGGTTCGCGGTGTAGGCGTAGGGGATGGCGCCGTTGTTGCGCATCCAGAGCAGCGCCGCGCTGGTGTCGAGGCCGCCGGAGAAGGCGATGCCGACCTTCTGGCCGGTGGGAAGGTTCGGGAGGATAGTGGTCATTGTTTGAGGTGAGACGCCAACGGGACTTTGACAGCAACGAGCCGCCAAACAAGAAATCTGGCCGCTATTTTAACTCTTTTGCCGGATAGGCTCGAACAACGCCGCCAGGTTCAACTGACGGATCAGTTCGCCTGTGGCCGTGGCCAGCCGGGTGGCGGGGCGGTGGCGGGCGCTGGCCAGCACCAGATTGTTGGTGATGCTGGGCGATACGATTTCGCTGAGCGACAGCACATGTTCTGCCGCCGGGCCGCGCGCGGCCGAGCGCGGCAGGATGGCGTAGGCATCGCCCTGCGCCGCCAGTTCGACAATGGTCTGCACCGCGTCGACCTCGGCCGCGACCTGCAGGCGCACGCCCTGGGCGCGGCAGACGCTCTCGACCAGGGTGCGGATGGCATTCGGCAGGCTGGGCAGCACCAGCGGATAGGCGCCCAGGCCGGCCACGGCGATGCGCGCGGGTAGGGGCGGCTGGTGATCGGGGGCGGCCACCAACACCAGGTTTTCCCGGAACAGCGATTCGTAGCCCAACTGCGGCGATGGCGCCGGGTCGTACAACAGGGCCAGATCGACCCGGCCGGCCAGCAACCATTCGCGCATTTGTGCGCTCAGGCCTTCGGCCACGGCGATCGAGGCGTCGGGAAAGCGGCGGCGGAATGCCTGCACCAGTGGCGGGGTGAGAGCCCGTGCGATGCGTGGCGGCAGGCCGACCACGACCTTGCCGGTGGGCGTTTCGCGCAGGCTCTGCAAATCCTGCTTGGCGCGGTCGGCCAGGGCCAGCAGGGCGCGGGCATGTTCCAGGAAGCGCAGGCCGGCCTCGGTCGGCTCGGCGCCACGGCCATTGCGGTAGAGCAGATGTTGGCCCAGTTCCAGTTCCAGCAGGCGCACCTGGCGGCTCAGGGTCGGCTGGGCCACGTCCAGCATTTCGGCGGCGCGAGAGAAGCTGCGTCGCTCGGCCACACGCACGAAATACTCGATCTGCTTCAGATCCATGGAAATTAGGTATTTATATTTTCTATATCTGAAATCAAAGATATAGCATTGTTAAGCAGACTGCAATCCGCGAGCATGGCGTTTTTCCTGCTGGATCCCGCCGTGTCCGATTGCCGTCCTCCGCTTGCCATGCCTTCCCGCCCCCGCCACGCGCTGCCGGCCGGGGCCTGCGATGCGCACTGCCATGTGTTCGGCCCGGCCGAGCTGTTTCCCTATGCCGAGGGACGTTCCTACACGCCGCCGGATGCGCCATACGCGAAGATGGCGGCGCTGCATGCGCACCTGGGTGTGCAGCGTGCGGTGGTGGTGCAGGCCAATTGCCACGGCAGCGATCATGCCGCCCTGCTCGACGCATTGGCGCAGAGCCAGGGCCGCTATCGCGGCGTGGCGCTGCTGGGCGCGGATGCCACGGCGGCTCGGGTGCGCCAGTTGCATGAGGGCGGGGTGCGCGGCGCGCGCTTCAATTTCGTGCCGCACCTGGGGGGCGCGCCCGATCCGGCGGTGTTCGACCACGTCGTCGGCCTGATCGCGCCGCTGGGCTGGCACATCTGCCTGCACCTGGACGGCGCCATGCTGCCTGGGCTGCTGCCGCGCCTGCGCGCGCTGCCGGTGCCGTTCGTGATCGACCATATGGGCCGTGTGCGGACCGCCGATGGTATGGACACGCCCGCGTTCCGGGCATTGCTGGACCTGGCGCGCGAGCCGCGCGCCTGGGTCAAGGTCTCGGGCATCGACCGCATCGCTTCCGGCAAGCGCCCCTTTGCCGAGGGCATTCCGTTCGTGCGCGCGCTGGTGGAGGCGCTGCCCGAGCGCACGCTGTGGGGCACCGATTGGCCGCATCCGAACGTGGCGGGCGATATGCCCGACGATGGCGAGCTGGCCGATGCTTTTTTCCTGGCCTGCCCGGATGCCGAGACGCGCCGGCAAGTGCTGGTGGACAACCCGGCGCGCCTCTATGGCTTTCCGTAGCCGCGCCAACGCCCGGCGACGGGCGTGAACAAGACGATATATCCCGAGGAGACAATTCATGTTCAAGAAATTCGTGTTCGCCGGCCTGCTGGGTCTGGCCAGCCTGGGCGCCACGGCGCATGCCGAGGGGCCGGTGCGGCTGATCATCGCCTTCCCGCCCGGCGGTCCGGTGGATCTGGTGGGGCGTGTACTGGCCGATCAACTGGGCAAAGAGCTCAAGCAGCAGGTCATCGTCGAGAACAAGGCCGGCGCCAATGGCAATATCGCGGCGGCCTACGTGGCCAAGGCGCCCGCCGACGGTTCCGTGTTGTTCCTGACGAGTGTGGGCGCGGTGGCCATCAGCCCGGCGCTCTACAAGGATCTGCCTTATGATCCGGCGCGTGATTTCGCGCCGGTCTCGCGCGTGGTCAACAATGCCACCGTATTCGTGGTGAACCCGGCCAACCCGGCGACCGACGCGGCGGACTTCGTCAAGCGCTCGCAAGCGGCCGCGCAGTCGGTGGCGATCGGTTCGTCGGGCATCGGCAGCATTCCGCACCTGACGCTGGAGATGTTCGCCGATGCCAGCAAGGCCAAGGTGCTGCATGTGCCGTACAAGGGCGCCGCGCCTGTGATCAACGACGTGCTCGGCAATCAGGTGGCCGGTTTCTTCGGCGACGTGCCCGGGCTGATCGGCCACATCCAGGGGGGCAAGCTCAAGGCGCTGGGCATTGCCGCGCCGACGCGCCATCCCCTGTTGCCGCAGGTCAAGACGCTGGCCGAGCAGGGCATCGCCGGGGTCGAGTCCAACAACTGGTATGGCATTGTGGCGCCGGCCGCCACGCCGCCCGCCACGGTGGAAAAGCTGAATCAGGCCGTGCGCGCCGCGCTCGGCAATGACGCCGTGCGTACCAAGCTGGAGAAGTTCGGCGCCCAGGCCGCGCCCAGTTCGCCTCAGGAACTGGCGGCCTTGATCGCCGCCGATCGCGAGAAGTGGGGCGCGTTGATCCAGCGCAAGAACATCCGCCCGGAGTGAGCATGAGCGACTGCCGAGTCTCGCCGGTCGTGCCGGGCACGCGTCCGGCCCTGGCCGAAATGGAAGCGCGCATCGCAGCCGCGCGCGGCCGCGTCTCGCCGTTGTACCAGGTACTGCTGAACAGTCCTGCAGTGGTGCAGGGCTGGGAGGCGATGCTGACCGCGATCCGCCTGAACACTTCGCTGTCGCCGCGGGTACGCGAGCTGATCATCCTGCGCGTGGCGACCCTGAACAACGCGCCTTATGAGTTCGACGCGCATGTGCCGCATGCGCTGGCCGCGGGGATGCCGCAGGCGGTGGTCGAGCAGTTGCGCGACGGGCCGCGCCCGGACGCCGTGCCGGGGCTGGAAGCGGGCGAGGCCGATGTTCTGGCCCTGACCGACGCCATGACCCGCGACATCGAGGTTCCGGACGCCCTGTTCGCGCCGCTGCGCGCGCGCTATAACGACCAGGAACTGGTCGAGTTGACCGCGACGGTGGCGGCCTACAACATGGTGTCGCGCTTCCTGGTGGCGTTGCGTGTGGGACACTGAAAGGAGCTTTGCATGGACAAGACGGTATTGCTGGTGTCGCTGGGTGAGCGTTTCGACGCAGCGCGCGCGGCCGCCATGGCGCAACGCCTGACCGAGGGGCTGGATGGCGTGCGGCTGCGCGTCTTCGCCGCGGTCGAGGAGGATGAAACCTACGTATATGTCGACGGCGATGCCGCCGGCCAGCCGGAAGTGCAGGCGCGCCTGGCCGAGCTGTTCCCGGGGGCGCAGGCACGCGTGCTGCACCGAACCCGGGACCTGGCAGGCGCGTCGGCCGGCTCGGATGCGCCCTGGCACTACATCGTCGAGACCGACGTGCTGCCCGAGGCCGAAGCCGATCTGAATGCGTGGTACGACCAGGAACACCTGCCGGGCCTGGCTTCGGTGCCTGGCACCGTGCGCGCGCAACGCTACGAGTGCCGCGACCAGGGGCCGCGCTACCTGGCCTGCTATGACCTGGAAACGCGCGAGACCTTTGGCAGCCCGCCATGGCTGGCGGTGCGCGCGACCGATTGGAGCAGTCGTGTGCGGCCGTCATTCCGTAACACGCGCCGCACCATGTTCCAGAAGGTGCTTTGAGCCAGAGGAACGGGGAGACAACGATGCACAAGCGCTGGGCGAAGGTGGCGTTGTGGGGCGCGTCGAGCGCGGCATGGTGATCGTGCGCGAGCGTCTGGCTCAATGGCTGGTATCCCGAGGTCAGCAAGAGCCGGCGTGTGGCCGGCAAGGCCACGCACGGGTGCCGGAAGCGCCGCAGGCCGTGGTCGACGCCATCGTGCGCTGGGAAACGTCGCTCGCGCCCTGAACGTCCGCGCGATGCGGGCAGAAAAAAAGCAGCCCCGCGGGGCTGCTTTTTTCAGGGGCGTGGCGCTTACTTCAACTGGCCCAGCAGCAGGAATTCCATCAGCGCCTTCTGTACGTGCAGGCGGTTCTCGGCTTCGTCCCAGACCACGCTCTGCGGGCCATCGATGACTTCGCCGGTGACTTCCTCGCCGCGGTGGGCGGGCAGGCAGTGCATGAACACGGCCTGGGGATCGGCGGCGGCCATCATCTCGGCGTCCACGCACCAGTCGGCGAAGGCGGCGCGGCGCTCGTCGTTCTCGGCCTCGTAGCCCATGCTGGTCCAGACGTCGGTGGTCACCAGGTGAGCGCCCTGGCAGGCCTGCATCGGGTCCTTGAACTGGCGCAACACCTTGTCCGACGGCGAACCGATGCGGGCGGCTTCGAGCTCGTAGCCGGCCGGGGTCGATACGTGCAGCGTGAAGCCGAGCATCTCGGCGGCCTGCAGCCAGGTGTAGGCCATGTTGTTGGCGTCGCCGACCCAGGCGACCGTCTTGCCGGCGATGGGGCCGCGGTGCTCGATGTAGGTGAAGATATCGGCCAGGATCTGGCAGGGGTGGAATTCGTTGGTCAGGCCGTTGATCACGGGCACGCGCGAGTGCGAGGCGAAGCGCTCGATGCGGGTCTGCTCGAACGTGCGGATCATGACGATGTCGACCATGCGCGAGATGACGCGCGCGGTGTCCTCGATGGGCTCGGAGCGGCCCAGCTGGGAATCATTGGAGGTCAGGTTGATGACCGAGCCGCCCATCTGGTACATGCCGGCCTCGAACGAGACGCGGGTACGGGTGCTGGCCTTTTCGAACACCATCGCCAGCGTGCGGTCGTGCAGCGGCATGTGGGGTTCGTAGCGCTTGAATTTTTCCTTGATCAGCCGCGCGCGGTCCAGCACGTAGGCGATCTCGGCGGACGAGAAGTCCTTGAACTGCAGGAAGTGCCGCAAGGGGCCGTTTTGAGTCGTGGGAGGAGTCATGGTGATGTCGCAGGTCATTGGGCCCGGACGGGCTCGTGGCCCGGGCGGGAGGTTGATTATGGATGTTCGGCCAGGAACTGTCGAATCAGCGGCGCCAGGATACCGACGATCTGATCGGCTTCGGCGCGCGACAGCACCAGCGGCGGCAACAGGCGGACGACGCGCTCGCGGGTAACGTTGATCAGCAGGCCTGCCTCCAGGGCGCGCAGGGCCAGCACGCCACAGGGACGGGTCAGTTCGATGCCCAGCATCAGGCCGCGGCCGCGCACCTCGGCCACGCCCGCCACGCCGGCCAGCTCGGCCGACAGCCGCGCCTGCAGGTGGCCGCCCACGGTGCGGGCGTTGTCCAGCAGGTTTTCCGCTTCCAGTGCGTCCAGCACCGCCAGGCCGGCCGCGCAGACCAGCGGGCCGCCGCCGAAGGTGGTGCCATGGCTGCCGGGGGTGAGGACGCCGGCGGCGGGGCCGGCGGCCAGCATCGCGCCTATCGGCACGCCGCCGGCCAGGCCCTTGGCCAGGGTCATGACGTCCGGCACGATGTCGGCCCACTGGTGGGCGAACCATTTGCCGGTGCGGCCGATGCCCGACTGGACCTCGTCGATCATCAGCAGCCAGCCGCGCTCGGTGCACAACTGGCGTACCTCTTGCAGGAAGGCGGCGTCGGAGGGACGGATGCCGCCTTCGCCCTGCAGCGCCTCCAGCAGCACGGCCGCCACGCGCGGTTCGGCGTCACCGGCGGCGCGGATCGCGGCAGCGTCGTTGTAGGGCACCTGAATGAAACCGGAGGGCAGGGGCTCGAAGCCCTTGCGCGCGTTGTCGCTGCCCGTGGCCGCCAGCGTCGCCAGGGTGCGCCCGTGCCAGGACGAATCCATCGTGATGATGTGGGCGTGGCGGTTGCCGCGTTGGTAGGCGTGGTAGCGCGCCAGCTTGATGGCGGCCTCGTTGGCCTCGGCGCCGCTGTTGTTGAACAGCACCTCGCGCATGCCGGACAGGCGCGCCAGGCGCGCGGCCAGCTCGGTCTGCAGCGGGATGTCGTAGAGGTTGGAGGTGTGGATGACGCGGGCGGCCTGTTCGCCGATGGCGGCCACCAGCCGCGGATGGGCATGGCCCAGACAGGAAACGCCGATGCCCGCCAGCGCGTCCAGGTACTTGCGACCCTGGGCGTCCCACAGCCACACGCCCTGGCCGTGCGTGAATGCGACCGGCAACCGGGCGTAAATATTGGCCAGCGGCGAGGTCATTGCGGGTCCTCCTGGGCTTTTTTTCCCTGGGCAAAGTGCCTTGCGGGACAGGGCAAAGGATCAATCATATACAATTCGCGGCGCGGGGCGCATGTTTGATCACGCCGACGATCCGGCTTAGTGGTGGGCGTTCCGTAGTGAAGAATCCATGGCAACTCGCGTCAGACAATTCGTAATTCATGGCGTTACCGAGAGCGGCAGCCGCTTTCGCCCCAGCGATTGGGCGGAACGGCTGGCCGGCGTAATGGCACAGTTCCGGCCTGCCGGCTGTGCGGGTAACCACCTCACCTATTCGCCCTACGTGCTTCCCGTCGTCATCGACGGCGTGCGCGGCATCGTGGTCGACCAGCGCTTGCGCGACCTCGAACCGCTGGCGTACAAGTTCGTGGTGGATTTCGCCCGCGACAACCACCTCAAGACGGAAGAACGCGAAATCTAGCCCCGCCAGAACCGAAAAAGCGCCCACCCCGGGCGCTTTTCCGTTTCCGGCCCATCGCAGACGCGCTCCGGCACCGGCCGTGGCGCGCGCCGCCGCCTGTGCGTGGCGGCGCGCGCCACGCTACTTCGCGTACACCAGGTCGCGCAGGCCCAGCGACAAGGCCGGCCAGTACGTGATCACGATCAGGCAGACGACCACCACCCCGACGAACGGGATCAGGGGCTTGATCAGGCGTTCCAGCGGCACCTTGGCCACCGCGCTGGCGGCGAACAGGTTCACCCCGAACGGCGGCGTGATCATGCCGAGCGCCAGGTTCACGACCATGATGATGCCGAAGTGCACCGGGTCCAGCCCGAATTTCACGGCGACCGGCAGCAACAGGGGGGCGAGCACCACGATCGACGCCGAGGTCTCGATGAACATGCCGATCAGGAACAGCGCCAGGTTCACGCCCATCAGGAATGTGATCTGCGTGTCGAACAATTGCGCCAGCCAGACGCCCAGGGCATCCGGAATGCCGGCGCGGTTCAGCAGGAAACTGAAGACGCCGGCATTGGCAATCACGAACATGATCACGGCGGTCGAGACGACCGATTTGTGCAGGGTGCCGGACAATTGCCTGAAGCTCAGGCGGCGGTAGATGAACTTGCCCACCACCACCGCGTACATCACCGCCACCACCGAGGCTTCGGTCGGGGTGAAGATGCCGCCGTAGATGCCGCCCAGGATGATCACCGGCATCATCAGGGCCAGCCAGGCGCGCTTGAAGGACGGCCACAGCGGCAGGCGGCCTTCGCCGTCGCGCTTGCCCAGGTGATTGCGTTTGGCGTAGAGCCAGACGTAGAACATCAGCGCCGTGCCGATCAGGATGCCGGGCAGCACGCCAGCGATGAACAGTTCGCCGGTCGAGGTGTCGGTGGACACCGCGAACAGAATCATCGGGATCGACGGCGGGATGATCACGCCCAGCTCGGCCGCGCTGGCCTGCAGCGAGGCGGCGAAGGGGGCGGGGTAGCCATGGCGCACCATGGCCGGGATCAGGATGGCGCCAACCGCGAAAGTGGTGGCCACGCTGGAGCCGGCCACGGCGGCGAAGATCATGCAGGTCAGCACGCAGGTGCAGGCCAGGCCGCCCTGGATGCCGCCGACCACGCTCTTGGCGAATTCCACCATGCGTTCGGAAATGCCGCCGGCTTCCATCAGGTTGCCAGCCAGGATGAAGAACGGGATCGCGACCAGTGGGTATTTGTCCAGCGCGGCGTACAGCTGCTGGGCCACCACCAGCCAGGGCAGGTTGGCGGCGCCGACTCCCGCCAGGCTGGCCAGTCCGATCGACACGGCGACCGGCACGGACAGCCCGAAGAAAATCAGCATCGAGACAATCATTAATTGGGACATGGCGATATCGGCTGCTTGTTCGGGGCGGGGCTCAACCTTGCGCGTCGTTGCGCACGGGGGCGTCTTCTTCCTGGCCGGCGCACCAGCGCGCCAGTACGGCGATGGCGGCGAGCGTCGCGCCAACCGGGATCGCCAGGTAGATCCAGGAAATCGAGATGTCCAGGCTGGGCACCGTCTGAAAGCGCACGCGGTAGGTCATGTGGCCGCCGATCCAGGCAATGAAACCGAGAAAGCCGGCGCAGATCAGGCCGATCACGGCCTCCAGCACGCGGCGGCGCATGCCACCCAGCAGGTTGCGCAGCAATTCGACGCTGATCATGGCGCCGTGGCGGAAGGCCAGGGCCACGCCCAGCAGCACGGTCCAGATCAGCAGGGCGCGGGTCAGCACCTCGCTCCAGTCGGCGGGCGAATGCAGCACGAAGCGGGCGATGACCTGGTAGAAGGCGGCGGCCGCGGCGGCCACCAGCAGGAGTTGGGCGATGACCGACACCAGTTTGAACAGGAGGCGGTCGAAGGCGCAGAGCAGACGCATGAGGGTTCCAGGAGCGGGTAACAAGGACGCGGCAGACCGGGAAGGCGGCCCCCGGCAGCGCGCGTGGCGGTGTCCGGGGATGGGCCGCGATTCCGGGCAGGCGCCACGCGCGGACCGGGCGGCCGGGGGACGAAAACCGGTTCCGTCATCCCGGCGCGTCCGGCCGCGCCGGCCTTGCGCTTTACTTGGTGTCGCGGATCGACTCGATCAGCTTCTTGTCGAACTTCTTGTAGTACTCGGGGTAGGCCGGTTCGACGGCGGCGGCGAAGGCGGCGCGGTCGACTTCGGTGACCTGCATGCCTTCCTTCTTGAGCTGCTCGACGCCGGTCTTCTCGATGTTGTCGACGTAGGCGCGCATGGCCTGGGCCGATGCCTTGCCGGCCTGGTCGAACTTGGCTTTGTCCTCGGCCGACAGGCTGTCATAGACGTTGGCGGACATCAGCACCAGCGCCGGGCCATAGACGTGGCCGGTCAGCGACAGGTACTTCTGCATCTGCGACAGTTTGGCCGAGGTGATCACCGACAGCGGGTTTTCCTGGCCGTCGATGGTGCCCTGCTGCAGGGCGGTGGCCACTTCCGGCCAGGCCATCGGCGTCGGCAGGATGCCGATCTGGCGGAAGGCGGTGATGTGGATGGGGTTTTCCGTGGTGCGGATTTTCAGGCCCTTGGCGTCCGCCGGGGTCTTGACCGGGCGCACGTTGTTGGTCAGATGGCGAAAGCCCTGTTCGCCCCAGGCCAGCGCGATGATGCCGCGGCTGGGGAACTTTGCCAGCATATCCTGTCCGATCTTGCTGTCCAGGACCTTGCGGGCGTGTTGCAGGTCGCGCAGCAGGAAGGGGATGTCGAAGACGCCCGTTTCCGGCACGAAGTTCAGCGTGGCGCCGGTCGAGACGATCGCCAGGTCGATGGTGCCGATCTGCAGGCCCTCGATCACTTCGCGTTCGCCGCCCAGCGCGCTGTTGGCGAATTGCTGGACCTTGAATTTGCCGTTGCTGGCGGTTTCGATGGATTTGGCGAAAGCGTCGGCGCCGGCGCCATAATGCGACGACGTGGACAGGGCATAGGCCATCTTGAGGGGGGCCTGGGCCGAGGCGGCCAGGGGCGCGGCGACCGCGCATGCGGCAAGCATCGTGGCCGCGAGCCAGGATTTACGCATTGTCTTCTCCAGGGGATCAGTATTTTTTTCAGCAAGTGTGAGGCGCCACGGGGGCGCTTCGCGCATGATAGCGGGATTCGGCCCCCATTCCGGCCGTTGGTTAACATTGGCAGATGATGGATTTCCCTGATGTCTCCCGGGCCAGGCGCCCCGGTTTCTGGACCACCCTGGCGCTGGGCGCCCGCATGATGCTGCGCGACGCCCGCGCCGGCGAGCTGCGGTTACTGGTGCTGGCCCTGGTGGTGGCGGTGGCCGCCGTCACCAGCGTGGGCTTCCTGGCGGACCGCGTCAGCCGGGCGCTGGAGCGCGACGCCGGACAGATGCTGGGCGCCGATCTGGTGCTGGACGCCGACGAGCCGGTGCCGCCGGCCTTCGTGGAGCAGGCGCGCGAGCGTGGCCTGGCGGTGTCCAGCACCTGGCAGTTCCCGTCCATGGTCAGCGCCGGCGAGGGCGCCCAGCTGGCCGCCCTGAAGGCGGTCCAACCCGGCTATCCGCTGCGCGGCGCCCTGCGGGTGACCGGCGCCCCATTCCAGCCCGATGCGCCCACCCGCGACATTCCGCCCGAGGGCGCGGTGTGGGTGGATGGGCAATTGCTGGCGCTGCTGGGCCTGAAGGTCGGCGACTTCCTCAACGTGGGCGACACCCGCCTGCGCATCGACCGGGTCATCACCTACGAACCGGATCGCGGCATGCAGTTCGTCAACGTCGCGCCGCGGGTCATGCTGCGCGCCAGCGACCTGCCGGCCACGGGCCTGATCGCGCCCGGCAGCCGGATCGGCTACGCGCTGCTGGTGGCCGGCCAGCCGGACGCGGTCGCCGATTATTCGGCCTGGCTCGGCCGCAACCTCAAGCGCGGCCAGAAGGTCGCCACCCTGGAGTCGGGACGGCCCGAGGTGCGCCGCACGCTGGACCGCGCGCAGCGCTTCCTGTCGCTGGTGGCGCTGCTGGCGGTGCTGATCTCGGCTGTGGCGGTGGCGCTGGCCGCCGGCCGCTACATGACGCGGCACCGCGACGGCATTGCCGTGATGCGCTGCCTGGGCGCGGTGCAATCGCAGATCGCGCGCATGCTGACCCTGGAATTCGCGCTGGTCGGCCTGTTCGCCTCGGCGGCCGGCTGCCTGCTGGGCTACGCGGTGCATCAGGCGCTGGTGATGGTGCTGGGCTCGCTCATCGACACGGCCCTGCCTGCGCCCTCGGCCATACCGGCCCTGCAGGGGCTGCTGACCGGTCTGCTGCTGTTGCTGGGCTTCGCCCTGCCGGCCCTGGCGCAGTTGCGCCACGTGCCGCCGGCGCGGGTGCTGCGGCGGGATGCCGACGTCATCAGCGCCCGCGGCGCGCTGGGCTATGGCGTCGGCGCGGTCGGTTTCGCGCTGCTGATCTGGTGGTTCGCCGGCGATGCGAAGCTGGGCGGGGTGGTGGCGGGCGGTTTCCTGGCGGCGTTCGCGCTGTTCGCGCTGGTGGCCTGGCTCTGCATCCTGGGCCTGGCGCGGTTGCGCGGCCTGGCCGCCGGCCTGCCGGCGCTGCGGTTCGCGCTGGCGGGCGTGGTGCGGCGGCGCGCCGCCACCATCACCCAGGTGTGCGCGCTGGCGGTGGGCCTGATGGCCCTGTTGCTGCTGGCCATGACCCGCACCGACCTGATCCAGGGCTGGCAGCGCACGCTGCCGCCGGACGCGCCCAACCGTTTTCTCATCAATGTGCAGCCGGACCAGCGCCAGGCCGTGACCGAGGCGCTGAGCCGCGAGGGGCTGGGTCGGATTGTGCTGTCGCCGATGGTGCGCGGCCGCCTGATCGCCATCAACGGCAAGCCGGTGGGGCCGGACGACTACGAGGAGCCGCGGGCCAAGCGCCTGGTGGACCGCGAATTCAACCTGTCCTATGGCGAGCAGTTGCCGTCGTCCAACCGCATCGAACAAGGCCGTTGGCTCAAGCCGGGCGCGGCCGAGGTATCGCTGGAGTCGGGCCTGGCCAAGACCCTGGGCATCAAGCTGGGCGACAAGATGACCTTCGATGTGGCCGGCCAGCAGTTCGAGGTGGCCGTGACCAGTACCCGGCGGGTGGATTGGGATACGATGCGCGTCAATTTTTTCGCCATCCTCACGCCCGCCACCCTGTCCGACATGCCGCAAAGCTGGATCACGTCCTTCTACCTGCCGCCCGAAAAGGCCCAGGTGCTGCCCGCGCTGGTGCGGCAGTTCCCGAACCTGACGGTGTTCGATGTGGGCGCCATCCTGCAGCAGTTGCAGTCGGTGCTCAACGAGGTCGGCCGCGCGGTGCAGCTGCTGTTCCTGTTCACGTTGGCGGCCGGGGTGCTGGTGCTGTCGGCCGCCCTGACCGCGACCCGCGACGAGCGCATGCGCGAGGCCGCGGTGCTGCGCGCGCTGGGCGCCACCCGGCGTCAGCTGGCGCGTTCGCAGCGCATCGAGCTGTGGGCGGTGGGCGGCCTGGCGGGCCTGCTGGCAGCGGCCGGCGCCAGCGCGATTGCTTGGGTTTTATCAACCCAGGTATTCGATTTCACGATTACCCTCAGCCTTTGGCCCTGGCTGGTGGGGATCGGCGCGGGCATGCTCGGCGCCTGGGCCGGCGGCGCGCTGGCGCTGCGCGGCGTGCTGCGCACCCCGCCGCTGGTCACCCTGAGAGAAACCTGATGACGACCTCCGTCCAAACCCCTACCGAACCCGTGGCAACCTCCCGCAGCATTTTCGATCTCCTGGGCGGCGAGCCCGGCGTGCGCGCTCTGGTCGACCGCTTCTACGACCTGATGGACATCGAGCCCGACCTGAAGGAACTGCGCGCCGCGCACGGTCCCAGTCTGGACGCGGCCCGCGACAAGCTGTTCTGGTTCCTGTGCGGCTACTTCGGCGGTCCCGACCACTACATCCAGCGCTTTGGCCATCCGCGCCTGCGGGCGCGGCACCTGCCGTTCTCGATCGGCCAGGTCGAGCGCGACCAATGGGTGGCCTGCATGGGCCGCGCCATGGAAGACGAGGGCATCGATCTGGCCCTGGTCGAGCGCCTGCTGCAATCGTTCTTCGGCGTGGCCGACTGGATGCGCAACCGTGAAGGCTGAGCGCGATGCCAGCGGCGCCCGGCGCCTCGGCTGGCCGGCGCCGCTGGGCGGCGCCATGCTGGCCGACGCGCGTCTGGGCGAGGCCGGCCCCGAGCTCTTCAACCCGGCCCACTATGGCGATCGCGCCCGGCCGGTGGACGCGGGCGGGCGCCAGGCGGCCTGGTTCGTCCAGGGGGCGGGCTGGCAGGGGGTGCTGCGGCGTTACCGGCGCGGCGGCCTGATCGCCAAGCTCAGCCGCGACACTTATCTGTGGGCGGGCGAAGGCCGCACCCGCAGTTTCCGTGAATTCCGCCTGCTGGCCGCCATGCGCGCCCAGGGGCTGCCGGTGCCGGCGCCGCTGGCCGCGGCCTACTGGCGCCAGGGGCCGACCTACCGCGCCGCGATCGTGGTCGAGCGCATCCCGGGGGTGCGGCCGCTGGCCCAGGCGCTGGCCGAGCCCGTGTGGCAGCCGGTGGCCGAAGCCATCGTGCGCATGCACCGCGCCGGCGTCTGGCACGCCGACCTGAACGCCTTCAACATCCTCATCGGATCCGATGGCCGGGTCTGGCTGATCGATTTCGACCGCGGCACCCAGGGCGGGCTGTCCGACCGCCAGCGCCAGGGCAACCTGGAACGTTTGCGCCGTTCGCTGGTCAAGGTGGCGGGGGAAGACGGCGAGCGCTTCTGGCTCAGATTGCGCGACAGCTACTGGACCGCCTGGGGCGTCGGCGTCCAGCCCTGAGACCGGCGGCGCCACGGGCCGATCGGGGTCCAATTGCGGCAAATTGCGCTAAATCTCCCGGCAAGGTTGGGCAGTCCACCGCTAAAAGGCTTTATGATTTCGCCTTTTGGTACTCCTGTAACTTACGGCATATCGCTGGGGGGCTGGTAATGAAACTACGGGCGGGAATGCGCTGGGCGCTGGGGACGATGCTGGTCGCGGCAGCCACGTCGGCGGCGATGGCGCAGAACAAGGTCGTCAACGTCTACAACTGGGCTGAATACACGGCCCCGGACACGATCTCGGGTTTCGAGAAGGAAACCGGCATCAAGGTCCGTTATGACGTCTACGACAACAACGACACGCTGCAGGCCAAGCTGCTGGCCGGCAAGTCGGGTTACGACGTCGTTGTCCCGTCCACCCATTACGCCTCGCGCCAGATCGAGGCCGGCCTGTTCCAGAAGCTGGACAAGTCCAAGATCCCCAACTGGAAGTACCTGGATCCCGACGTCATGGCACTGGTCGCCGCGGTCGATCCCGGCAATGAATACGCCATTCCGTGGGGCTACGGCACCAATGGCCTGGGCTACAACGTCACCAAGGTCAAGCAGATCATGGGCGACAACGTCGACCTGGCCAGCTGGGACATGATCTTCAAGCCCGAGAATGCCGCCAAGCTCAAGGAATGCGGCATCTCGATGCTGGACGAGGCCGCGCAGGTGTTCCCGGCGGTGCTCAAGTATCTGGGCAAGGACCCCAACAGTACCAACCCGGACGACTACAAGGCCGCGCTGGACGTGCTCAAGCAGATCCGCCCGTACATCCGCCAGTTCAGCTCCTCGGGTTACATCGACGAACTGGCCGTGGGCGACCTGTGCATGGTCTATGGCTTCTCCGGCGACGTCATGATCGCCCGCAAGCGCGCCCAGGAGGCCAAGAAGCCCTATGAAGTGAACTACTTCATCCCCAAGGGCGGCGCGCCGGCCTGGTTCGACCTGATGGTCATTCCGAAGGACGCGCCGCATCCGGAAGAGGCCCTGGCGTTCATCAACTACATCGAGACGCCGCAGGTGCACGCCGCCATCACCAACACCATGTTCTACCCGAACGCCAACAAAGAGGCGCGCAAGTACGTGGTCAAGGACGTGGCCGACAACCCCATGATCTACCCGTCGCCCGAAGTCTCCAAGACCTTGTATGTCATCAAGGCGCTGCCCTTGAACATCCAGCGTCTGCAGACGCGCATGTGGGCCGAGCTGAAGTCGGGGCGCTAGTCATCATGAGCGATAGCCGTTACTCGGCGCAGCATGCGGCCGATCCGGACGAGTTCGTCCGGGTGGCCGATGTGGTCAAGATCTTCGGCGACGTGGTCGCCGTCCGTTCCGTCAATCTCTCGGTCAAGCGCAACGAGATCTTCGCGTTGCTGGGCAGTTCCGGCAGTGGCAAGTCGACGCTGCTGCGGATGCTGGCCGGCTTCGAGGAAGCCACTTCGGGCCAGATCCTGCTCGATGGCGAGGACATCACCAACGTGCCGCCGTACCGGCGGCCGGTGAACATGATGTTCCAGTCGTACGCGCTGTTCCCGCACATGACGGTCGAGGCCAACGTGGCCTTCGGCCTGAAGCAGGAAGGCGTGGACCGCGCCGAGATCCACGACCGCGTGTTCGAGGCGCTGGACCTGGTGCAGATGGCCGGCTATTCGCGCCGCAAGCCCAACCAACTGTCCGGCGGCCAGCAGCAGCGCGTGGCGCTGGCGCGCAGCCTGGTCAAGCGGCCCAAGTTGCTGCTGCTGGACGAGCCGATGTCGGCGCTGGACAAGCAGATCCGCCAGAAGACCCAGATCGAGCTGGTCAAGATCCTGGAGCAGGTCGGCGTGACCTGCATCATGGTCACGCACGACCAGGAAGAGGCCATGACCATGGCGCACCGCCTGGCGGTCATGACCGAGGGCCAGATCGTCCAGTGTGGCACGCCGCAGGACGTCTACGCCTTCCCGAACTCGCGCTTTGTCGCCAGCTTCATCGGCTCGACCAACATGTTCACCGGCACCATCGTGGTCGATGAACCCGACCACGTCGCCATCGAAAGTCCGGAATTGAGCCGTCCGCTGTACGTCAGCCATGGCGTCAGCGAACCGCTCGGGATGGAGGTGCACGTCTCCATCCGTCCCGAGCGCATGGTGGTGTCGCGCCAGCAGCCCGACGGCGACTACAACTGGGCCCACGGCATGGTCAGCCACATGGCCTGGATGGGCAGCTACGCGCTCTACCAGATCCGCCTGGATTCCGGCGCCATGGTCGAGGCCAGCGTGCCCAGCCTGCAACTGGCCCTGCTGGACGCGCCGGGGATCGACGAAGAGATCTTCGTCAGCTGGGACGCCGACAGCGCGACGGTGCTGGCGTCATGAGCCGCTTCTCGCCCCGCGACTGGCTGCCCTCGGGCCGGACGCTGGCGGTGGTGCCGCCGTTCGCCTGGCTGGTGCTGTTCCTGCTGGTGCCGTTCCTGCTGGTGTTCAAGATCAGCTTTGCCGAGCTCAAGTTCGGCATTCCGCCGTACACCTCGCTGGCCGAGTTCAAGGACGAGGCGGTGCAGTTCAGCCTGCACCTGCGCGGCTACATCCTGCTGTTCACCGACAGCCTGTATTTCGCCACCTACCTCAGCTCGGTCAAGATCGCCGCTATCACCACGCTGGCCTGCGTGCTGATCGGCTACCCCATGGCGTACTACATCGCGCGTTCGTCGCCGCGGGTGCGCAACCTGCTGCTGCTGGGCGTGATCCTGCCGTTCTGGACCTCGCTGCTGCTGCGTGTGTATGCCTGGGTCGGCATCCTGCGCAACGACGGGCTGCTGAACAATTTCCTGCAATGGCTCGGCATCATCTCCAGTCCGCTGGAGATCTACCGCACCGACTTGGCCGTGTACATCGGCATGGTCTATGCCTATTTGCCGTTCTTCATCCTGCCGCTGTACGCCACGCTGGTGAAGATGGACCTGCGCCTGCTGGAAGCCGCCTATGACCTGGGCGCCAGGCCCTGGCAGGCGTTCTGGCAGATCACCGTGCCGCTGTCGCGCCAGGGCGTCATCGCCGGCGCCATGCTGGTGTTCATCCCGGCGGTCGGCGAATACGTCATCCCCGAAATGCTGGGTGGCGCCAACACGTTGATGATGGGCCGGGTCATGTGGAACGAGTTCTTCAACAACACCGACTGGCCGATGGCCTCGGCGGTGACCTGCGTGATGGTGCTGCTCTTGCTGGTGCCGCTGGCGCTATTCCAGTACAACCAGGTCAAGCAGCAGGAACTGGCTGGCGGAGGGCGCAAATGAACGGTCCCAACAAGACCTTGCGCACCGTGGTGCTTGGCCTGGGCTACTTCTTCCTGTACGTGCCCATCATCAGCCTGATGGTGTTCTCGTTCAACGAATCGCCCGCCGTCACCTCCTGGACCGGGTTTTCGATGCGCTGGTACCACTCGCTGTTCAACGACGACGCGCTGCTGCGCGCGGCCTGGCTGTCGTTCCGGATCGCCGCCATGACCGCCACCGCGGCGGTCATCATCGGCACCTGGGCCGGCTACGTGCTGGGGCGCATGGGGCGCTTTCGCGGTTTCGCGCTGTACGTCGGCATGCTGAGCGCGCCGCTGGTGATCCCCGAAGTGGTGCTGGGCATTTCGCTGCTGCTGATGTTCGTGGAGCTGCGCGGTCACCTGGGCTGGCCGGCCGAGAACGGTATCTTCACCATCTGGGTCGGCCACGTCACGCTGTGCATGGCCTTCGTGGCGGTGGTGATCCAGACCCGCGTCCGCGACCTCGACCGCTCGCTGGAAGAGGCGGCGTTGGACCTGGGCGCCACGCCCATCACCGTGTTCTTCAGGATCACGCTGCCGCTGATCGCGCCGGCGCTGGCGTCGGCCTGGCTGCTGTCGTTCACGCTGTCACTGGACGATGTGGTGCTGGCGTCATTCCTGTCCGGCCCCAGCTCCAGCACCTTGCCGATGGAAGTCTTTTCGCGCGTGCGGCTGGGCCTGAAACCCGAGATCAATGCGTTGGCGACGCTGTTCATCCTGGCGGTGGGCACCTGCGTCATCCTGGCCAACCGCATGCAATGGCGCAAGGAGTCCGAACCCAAATGAAGCAAACCACCCTGTATGGCCTGACCAAGTGCAGCACCTGCGTCAAGGCGCGTGAGTGGCTGACGGCGCACGGCGTCGATCACCAGTTCATCGACTACCGCGACCATCCGGTGCCGGCCGCCACCCTGAAGGACTGGGCCGGCCAGCTTGGCGGCTGGGAAAAGCTGGTCAACCGCGCTTCCATGACCTGGCGCAACCTGCCCGACGAGCGCAAGACCGCCAGCACGGACGCCCAGTGGACCCAGCTGATCGCTGAATTCCCGGCGCTGGTGCGCCGCCCGGTGGCGGTGACGCCCGACGGCGAAGTCGGCGTCGGCTTCAGCGAAAAGCGCTACGGCGAACGTTTCGCCTGATCCCGTGGCGGCCAGGGCCGACAAGGCATCGCGTGGCGCCGGCCTGGCGTTGCCCGATGCCTTTTTCGATCGCGATGCGCGCCAGCTGGCGCGCGAACTGCTGGGCAAGGTGGTGCGCCATCGGGTCGACGGCCTGTGGCTGTCGGCGCGCATCATCGAGACCGAGGCCTATTACCTGGAAGAGAAGGGCAGCCACGCCTCGCTCGGCTACACCCACAAGCGCCGTGCCCTGTTCATGGATGGCGGCGTGGTCTATATGTATTACGCCCGCGGCGGCGATTCGCTCAACTTCAGCGCGGGCGGTCCGGGTAACGCGGTGCTGATCAAATCCGGCTATCCCTGGGTCGACGCAGTGTCGGGACCCGAGGCGCTGGCGCGCATGCAGGCCCTGAACCCCGATGCCCAGGGGCAGCCCCGGCCGCCGGCCCGGTTGTGCGCCGGCCAGACGCTGCTGTGCCGCGCGCTGGGGTTGAAGGTGCCGGATTGGGACGCGCGCCGCTTTGACCCAAGGGCGCTCTTCGTGCAAGACGTGGGCGAGTCACCGCAAGCCCTGATCAGCACCACCCGCCTGGGCATCCCGCCCGGACGCGACGAACACCTCGAATACCGCTACGTCGATCCGGCGTATGCCGCGTGGTGCACGCGCAACCCCTTGCGCCGCGGCCAGCAAGCCGGGCGAGACTACCATTGGGTCGATCAACAGGGGGCGCCCCTGCCGCGGGCGCCGTGAGGCATCAGGCGGACTGACCGTCGTCGGCGCGGCCCGCCTTGAGCGCCGCTTCGCGGGCGCGCCGGGCCATGGCGTCGCGCATTTCGTTGTATTTGCGCCGGATGCGTCGGCGGTTCAGCCGCTTGCTCCAGGCGTAGACCGGAATCAGCGGCAGCACGCCAAAGCCGTCGATCAGGAACAATCCCGACTTGCCATCGGCGTTCTGGCCACAGGCGATGTTGGCGGCTGACAGGTCGTGCAGCACCACGTGGGCATCGGCCAGGTCTTCGATGAATTCGTCCAGTTGCGCCGACAGGGCGTCGTTCATCTTGCCCTGGCGCGCGAGGTCGGCGACGGTGGGGGCGATGTTGCCGGCCTCATCGGTGATTTTCTCGACCAGCAGGCCCAGGCCCAGCGTGGTCTGCGCCACGCCCAGGACACGCGCCATCGGCACTTGCCAGACACCGGACGGGCGCGTGGTGGTGGTGACGTATTCGGTGATTTCGTTCAGGTAGACGCGGTAGGCGCTTTCGCGCTGATATTGCTTGTACCAGCGCTTGAACGGACGCGCTTCCAGGTAGACGGCGCGTGCCTGCATGTCCATGACCTTGACCAGCAGGGCAGGGGCATGGGGATGCTGGAATATGTGCCGATCCCCACCGACCGCCACCGGCGTCTCGTCATTCAGATTCAAAGGGCCGAAGACAGCGCCGAAGGCGACAGGGGGCTGGCAAAACGGGGGAAAATCAGCTGTATTCAACTGTTTTTAAGGTTTTTATGTAGTTGTTAACAGTTTAATGCTGTTGCTTGCTTTTGTTTTTGACTGGCGTCCTGGAAGTCGTTTCGGATAGATACAGGGGTCGGAACGCAGTCCTATAATTTCGCGTGCCCGGCGTGGGCAAGTCATTCATCGAGGACCGGTTTTGTCGAATGATGTTCTGCTGTGGATCGCCGCCGTGGGCGCGGTGCTGGCCTGCCTGGCGTGCCTGCTGGCCTGGCTGTCGCGGCCCGGCCGCGACGAGCGCCTGGATGCCCTGCTTGACGGGCTCGAGCGCACCGAGCGCGCCTTGCGCGCCGAGATGGCCGAGGGCCAGCGCGGCCTGCGCGCCGAATTCGCCGAATCCACCCGCGGCCTGCGCCAGGAGCTGGCCCAGTCGCAGGGTGAGCTGCGCGCCGCATTGACCCGCGATGCACAGGCGGCGCGGGCCGAATCGGCCGAGTCGCTGGCGCGCTTTGCGGCCGGCTTCGGTGACCAGTTGCAGGGGCTGATCCAGATCAGCGAGCGGCGCCTGATGGAGGTGCGCACGACGGTCGATCAGCGGCTGCAGGCGTTGCAGAATGACAACAGCGCCAAGCTCGACGATATGCGCCGCACGGTCGACGAGAAGCTGCATGCCACCCTCGAGCAGCGCCTGGGCGAGTCCTTCAAACAGGTGTCCGAGCGTCTCGAAGCCGTGCACAAAGGGTTGGGCGAGATGCAGGTGCTGGCGGCCGGCGTGGGCGATCTCAAGCGCGTGCTGACCAACGTCAAGTCGCGCGGCACCTGGGGCGAGGTGCAACTGGCCCGGCTGATCGAAGACAACATGACGCCGGAGCAATACGCCAGCAACATCAAACCGGTGCCGGGCAGCGATGCGGTGGTCGAGTTCGCCATCCGCCTGCCGGGACGCGGCGATGGCGGCGCTCCGGTCTGGCTGCCGATCGACGCCAAGTTTCCCAAGGAAGAGTACGAGCGCCTGATGGACGCGCAGGAAGCCGCCGACGCCGAGGGCGTGAAGGCGGCCGGCATCGCACTGGGCAAGGCGGTCGAGGTGCAGGCCCGGTCGATCGCCGGCAAGTACATCGCGCCGCCGCACACGACCGATTTCGCCATCATGTTCCTGCCCACCGAGAGCCTGTATGCGGAAGTGCTGCGGCGTCCGGGGCTGCTGGACCGCCTGCACGATCTGCGCATCAACGTGGCCGGGCCCAGCAACCTGGCGGCGTTGCTCAACAGCCTGCAGATGGGGTTCCGCACGCTGGCCATCGAGCAGCGCTCGTCCGAGGTCTGGCAGGTGCTGCGCGCGGTCAAGACCGAGTTCGGCAAATTCGGTGATGCGCTCGCCGGCGTCAAGAAGACGCTGGACACCGCCAGCAGCAAGATCGGCCAGACCGAGGTGCGCACCCGCGCCATGCTGCGCAACCTGAAGAGCGTCGAGGCTTTGCCCGAGGCCGAGGCGCTGCGCCTGCTGGGCGCCGGGGGCGCGGCGGCCGACGATGGCGCGGACGATCCCGCCGCTGGCGATACGCCCGCTGCGCCAGGGCCCGGCGCCTGATTCGCGCGGCCGCCGTCGGACCCGGCTTGTGACCGGGGCGCTCTGTCGATATCCTCATACTTGCGGCATTCCGCCGTCGATATCAGGAGCATCGCACGCATGGCCACCGCTGACCGAGTTGATTCCTCTTCCTTCGACGCGATGGCGCTGGGCGCCGATATCGCCCAGGGGGCCACGACGGCGCTAGCCGCCATGGAGCAGGCGCTGGAACGGGTGGCGGCACGCAATCCGTCGATCAATGCAGCCTGTGGCGTGCGGGCCGAACTCGGCCTGGAGCTGGCGCGCGCGCAGGACGACGCGCTGGCGGCGCTGTCCTCCGGACAACGCCTGGCGCTGCTGCGCGAGCAGCCGTTCCTGGGCGTGCCGACGCTGCTCAAGGACCTGGGCACCGCCGCACTCGGCCTGCCCAGCACCATGGGTTCGGTGCTGTACGGCCAGGTGGAATGGAACGTCGATGCCGAGATCGTCAGGCGCTACCGCCGCGCCGGCCTGATTCCGTTCGGCCGCAGCACCAGCGCTGAACTGGGCCTGAGTCCCACCAGCGAATCGCCGGTCTATGGCGCGCCGACCCAGAACCCTTGGAAGGCCGGCCACAGTGCCGGGGGCTCCAGTGGCGGCGCCGGGGCGGCGCTGGCCAGCGGCATGGTGCGCATTGCCCACGGCAGCGACGGCGGCGGCTCGATCCGGATTCCGGCCTCATGCTGCGGCGTGCTGGGCCTGAAGCCCTCGCGCGGCATGATGCCGCTGGGCCCGCTCAAGGGCGAGGGCTGGGGCGGCCTGGCCACGGAACACATGATGACGTTGTCGGTGCGCGATTGCGCGGCGGCGCTGGATATCAGCGCTGGCGCCGACGTGGGCGCGCCTTACGCCGCGCCGGCCAGGCCGGGCGACTCCTATCGCGACATCGTGGCGCGGGTGTCGGCCGATCCGCGGTCGTCGCCGCGCCGCCGCATTGCCTATATCAACACCACCTACGAAGGCGAGGCCATCCATCCCGAAGTCGCGGCCGTACTCGACGAGGCCGCACGCCTGTTCGCCGGGCTGGGCCACGAATTGACTGTGGCCGCGCCGCCGGTCGGTTCCGAGGAAGTGCTGTCGCCGATGCTGCCGCTGATCGCCAGCGCCGCCGCCAACGCCATCGACAGCTTCGTCGGCGCGCGCAATCGCCGTCTGGCGGCCGATGAGTTGCAGCCGACCACGCTGGGCGCGCGCGAGTACGCCCGGGCGATTTCCGGCGCCCAGTATGTGGCTTGCGTCGATACCTGCCACGAGATCACGCGCCGTATCGGCCGCTTCCTGCATCGCGAGGGTACGCAGGGCTATGACCTGTTCCTGTCGCCGGTGCTGGCGCAACCGCCGGCACCCATCGGCCGCTATGCGATGGACAATGCCGACTACCTGGCCTACCGTCTCGGCAAGAAGGGCG
The DNA here is from genome assembly GCF_902859765.1 of Achromobacter pulmonis. Lineage (GTDB taxonomy): Bacteria > Pseudomonadota > Gammaproteobacteria > Burkholderiales > Burkholderiaceae_B > Achromobacter > Achromobacter pulmonis. The sequence goes on along the minus strand of NZ_CADIJV010000034.1, from coordinate 7,681 downwards.
TGATCGGCTATTCGCCGTTCGCGCCGCTGGCCAACCTGACGGGCATGCCCGCCATTTCCATTCCGTTCGGCCTGTCGGCCGACGGCCTGCCGATCGGCATCCAGGTCATGGGCCCGCTGGGCAGCGAGGCCTGGCTGCTGGAAATGGCCGCCCAGGTCGAGGCCCTGCGGCCCTGGCAGCGGGTGGCGCCCATCGCCAGATAGGCCCGCGGGCGGGGCGCGCCGGGACGCGGCGCATCAACGAAGAGGAGCCAGCATGCCGTCGTTCGTGACCCACACCGTACTTAACCAGGTCCCGCCCCTGGAGGACTATTCCCTGTTCGACACCGACCCGGCGCTGCGCGAGGCGGCCGTGCGTGAGGGCGCCGGCGCCTGGCTCGGCGACCTGGGCGCGCATGGCGCGTGGCTGGGACGCGCCCAGACCCTGGCCGCCGGCGTCGACGCCAACCGCTATCCGCCGCGGCTGCAGGCCTATGACCGGGCCGGTCATCGCATTGACCATGTCGACTTCCATCCCGCCTGGCAACTGTTGATGAGCGGCATCGTCGCGCGCGGCCTGCACAGCCGCGCCTGGGCCCAGCCGGTGCCGGGCGCGCAGGTGGCGCGGGCGGCGGCGTACCTGATGCAGGGCCAGGTCGAGGCCGGCACGCTGTGTCCCACCACCATGACCTTTGCCGCCGTGCCCCTGCTGCAACGCGAACCGGCGGGCGTGATCGACTACACCGGCGATTGGCTGCCCGCGTTGTATTCGCGTGAGTTCGACGGCGCCGACGCGCCGCTGGCCGGCAAACGCGGCGCGCTGATTGGCATGGGCCTGACCGAAAAGCAAGGCGGTTCCGACCTGCGCGCGGTCACCACGCGCGCCACGCCGCTGAGCACGGTCGGGCGTGGTTGCGCCTATCTGCTGGTGGGCCACAAGTGGTTCTTTTCGGTGCCGCAGGCCGACGCCCATCTGGTGCTGGCGCAGACCGACGAGGGGCTCAGCTGCTTCCTGGTGCCGCGCTGGATTCCGGAAGGGCCACGCAACGCGGTCCGCATCCGGCGCCTGAAGGACAAACTGGGCAATCACAGCAATGCCAGCGCCGAGGTCGAGTTCGAGGACGCCTGGGGTGTCATGCTCGGCGAGCCCGGGCGCGGCCTCGCGGTGCTGCTGGAGATGGCCGCCACCACCCGGCTCGATTGCGTGCTGGGCAGCGCCGCGTTGTTGCGCCAGGCGCTGGCGCAGTCGCTGCACCACGCCTGCCACCGCCACGCTTTCGGCAAGCCATTGCTGGCGCAGCCGCTGATGCGCAATGTGCTGGGCGACCTGGCGCTGGAATCGGAAGCCGCCCAGGCGCTGGCGCTGCGCCTGGCGCGCGCGGTGGATGAACGCGCCGATCCCGCCGCGCGCGCCCTGGCGCGGGTCGGCACGCCGGCCGCCAAGCTGTGGGTCTGCAAGCGCGCGATCGCGGCGGTGGCCGAATGCATGGAGGCCTGGGGCGGCAACGGATATGTGGAGGAAGGGCCGATGCCGCGCCTGTACCGGGAAACGCCCGTCAATTCCATCTGGGAGGGCTCGGGCAACGTCATGGCGCTGGACGTGCTGCGGGCCTTGCTGCGCGAGCCCGAGGCGCTGCCGGCGCTGGACGGCGAGTTCGCGCCCGCCACCGGGCGCTATCCGGAATTCGATGCGGCGCTGGCGCGGTGGCGCGCGCTGTTGGCCGATCCGGCCCAGGCCGAGTTCCAGGCCCGCCGCATCGCTTGTGGGCTGGCGCGGCTGTGGCAGGCGGCGCTGTTGATCCGGCATGCCCCCGAGCCCGTGGCGCGGGGCTTCGTCGGCAGCCGACTGGGGGCGGCGGGCGGCGTGTTCGGCGAACTGGCGGCCGGCACTGATGTGGCCGCGGTGCTGGCGCGGGCCTGGCCGGCCGCGGCTGCGTGCTAAATTTCTCCGCTTCACTCACCTTTTTTGCGCATTCCCGCCATGCTCTCGCAACAAGAACTCAAGCAACAAGCCGCCGACGCGGCCCTGGAACTGGTTGAACAGGTCGCCGGTCCCGATGTCATCATCGGCGTCGGCACCGGTTCCACGGCCGATCTCTTCATCGACGGCCTGGCGCGTTTCAAGGGGCGGATCGGTGGCACCGTGGCCAGTTCCGAGCGCAGCGCCGCGCGCCTGGCCGGCCACGGCTTGAAGGTGCTGGACCTGAACGATGTGGCGTCGATGCCGATCTACGTCGACGGCGCCGACGAGATCGACGCCAACCTGCATATGATCAAGGGCGGCGGCGGCGCGCTGACGCGCGAGAAGATCGTGGCCTCGGTGGCCGACCGCTTCGTCTGCATCGCCGATGAATCCAAACTGGTCGAGGTCATGGGCAAGTTTCCCCTGCCGATCGAGGTCATCCCCATGGCGCGCGAGTCGGTGGCCCGCGCCATGGTGGCCATGGGCGGCCAGCCGCGCCTGCGCGATGGTTTCGTGACGGACAACGGCAATATCATCCTGGACGTGTCGGGCCTGTCGATCACCGACGCGCCCGGCCTGGAAGCCCGTGTCAACAACCTGCCCGGCGTGGTCACCTGCGGCCTGTTCGCCATCGCCGGCGCCGACGTGGCGCTGTTGGCCACCCAGAACGGCATCCGCCGCCTGGATCGCCGCGCCTGAGCGCGGACAGGAGCGGGATCGCGCGCTTGCGGGGCCTGCGGCCGCGATTCATAATCCTGTCACACTTGGGTCATAACCTTGCGGGTTGTGCAGGCCCATTCTTGATTGAAACGCTTTCATATCGGGGCAATGCAATGAGACCAACCACGCAGGGAGCCCGGATGACGGAGCACACAAACAAGCAGTTCGACGCTGATCTGGAAAGCGTCCGTTCGCAATTCTTGCAGATGGGCGGCGTGGTCGAGGCCATGATCCAGGAGGCCATAGACGCGCTGGCCAGCGGCGACCTGGCGCTGGTTGAAAAGGTGCGCGAGCGTGAAAAGGAAGTCAATCGCCACGAAGTGGAGATCGACGAGAGCATCAGCCGCATCCTGGCCCGCCACCAGCCCACTGCCATTGACCTGCGCATGTTGATGGCCGTGTCGAAGATGCTGACCGACATGGAGCGCTCGGGCGACGAGGCCGAGAAAGTGGCCACCGTGGCGCGTCGCATCCATGAATCGGAACTGCGCCACATTCCGGTGATCGAACTGCGCCACATGGCCGCGAACGTGCGCACCATGCTGCATCAGGCCCTGGACGCCTTCGCCCGCCTCGACCCGATCCTGGCCGCCGCCGTGGTGCGCAGCGACAAGGAAGTGGACAAGGAATGGAAGGGGGCGCTGCGTCACCTGATCACCTACATGATCGAAGACCCGCGCACGATTTCGCGCGCCATCGACATGATCTTCATCGCCCGCGCGCTCGAACGCATCGGCGATCATGCCAAGAACATGTCCGAGCGCGTGATCTACATGGTCAAGGGTGCCGACGTGCGCCACACCGGCGTCAAGAACACCGAGCGCCTGGCGCGCGGTGAAGAAGACACGCCCGCGTCGCAGGACGAGTGAGCGCCGCGGCGGCCCGGCCGCCGCGCTTGCCCTTGCCGGGCGCAGAAAAACCCCATGACGCTACCCCGCGCCTGGGGTTTTTTGTGCCGCCGCCGGTTCGAGCTGCGCGCGGCGTCAGCGCGGCGGCAACTCGGCGCCCTGGCACAGCCGCGGGTCCGGCACGCCCGACTTGCCCGTGCTGATGCGGCCGGCCAGGCGCCGCCCGAAGGCCGGCAGGTCCTGCGCGCTGATCTCCAGGTCGTACCAGTCTTCGCAGCCGGCGTATTTCAGTTCCAGCGCGCCGCCGGCCGGCACCTGCGCCACGGCGCGCCAACGGTCGCCCAGGCGCGATTCGATCTGCACCGGCAGGTGCGCGTCGCCGTGGTTGATCAGGCGCAGGCGCAGGCCGGAGCTGACCGGCACCAACTGCGTTTCGAGCTGGCCGGCATCGCGCCGGTCGCCGCGGAACTGGCGGTGAAAGCCGTCCGGCCCCAGCAACCAGAGGTCATAGGCGCCGTCGCCGTCCACGCGCCAGCCGTCGTCCAGCCGCGCACCCGCGCCGACGGTGTAGCGGCGCGGCGCGTGTTCCAGCGCCAGGCGGTCGTACACATGCAGCACCGCGCCTGCCGAGCCGGGGTTGCGGAAGGTCAGGCGGTAGTGTTCGCCGTCGGCGCTCATGCGGCCCACGGCCTCCAGGGCATAGGGCAGGGCGCAGGCGTGGCGCACGCTGTCGGCGTGCCGCACGGTGCGATCGCCGGCGAAGTCGAAGGCGGAGGTCAGGTCGCCGGCCACGGCGCGGCGCCAGGCGCTGATATTGGGTTCCATCACGCCGAAGCGGGCTTCGAGGAAGCGGATCACCGAGGTGTGGTCGAACACCTGCGAATTGACCCAGCCGCCTCGGCTCCAGGGCGAGACCACCAGCATCGGCACCCGCGGGCCCATGCCGAAGGCGCGCCCATGCAGGGCCGGCGGATCGTCCGGGGTGGCGGCGCTGGGGCCGTGGCGGGTGTCGTGGTATTCACCGTCCAGTTCCACTGTCGACAGGCCGCCCGGCTGGCCGGCGGCATTGCGGGCGGGGGGCGCCGGCGGCGGCATGTGGTCGAAGAAGCAGTCGTTCTCGTCGTAGGTGACCAGGAACACGCAGCCGCTCCAGACGGCGGGGTTGCGCGTCAGGATGTCCAGCACGCGTTCGGTGTAGGCGCCGCCCTGGCGCGGCGACGAGACCTCCGGGTGTTCGGAATCGGCGGCGGGGGCGATGATCCATGACACCTGCGGCAGCGTGCCCTGGTCGACGTCGCGCGCCAGATCGTCGAGGGTCCGGGTGGACAAGGCTCGGTCGCGCAGCGGCGCGTCGGCAAGGCCGGCGCCATGCTGGCGGCGGTACTGGCGAAAGCCGGCGAGAGGATTGTCATGGAAGTTGTCCGCCATGTCCTGGTAGATGCGCCAGTCGATGCCGGCGGCGTGCAGGCGCTCGGGATAGGTGGTCCAGCCATAGCCCTGGTCGGCCGGGCCGAGGCGGTCATGGGTGTTGACCAGGGCCGGGCCGCCGGCGCGCCCCTGCGGGTCATTGGTGCCGGTCCACAGGAACAGCCGGTTCGGATTGGTGCCTGCCTGGATCGAGCAGTGATAGGCCTCGCACAGCGTGAAGGCATTGGCCAGCGCCGTCTGGAAGGGCAGCTCGGCGGGGCGGTAGGCGCCCATGCCCAGGCGTCGCTTGGCCGCCAACCATTGGTCCATGCGGCCATCGTTCCAGGCGCGCTGGGCATCGTCCCAGGTGTGCGGCGTGATGTAGCCCACCGGCACGTGGCTGGCGAATTCGTCTTGCAGGGCATAGGGGCGGACCTGCGTGTTGCCATCGCGCTGGGTCAGCACGTCGCCGTCCGGGGTGGGCACGCGGTGCGGATCGGCAAAGCCGCGCACGCCCGGCAGGGCGCCGAAGTAATGGTCGAAAGACCGGTTCTCCTGCATCAGGATGACGACGTGCCGCACATCGTCCAGCGTGCCGTGCTTGCGGTCGGGGGCGATCGCGAGCGCGCGCCGGATGGTTCCGGGAAAGTCGGCGGACGAAACGGAACTCGGATCTTCTGTCATGACAGCGTTAATACGGCCTGCAATAGCGGAATCTTAAGTTGGGCGCGGCCCTCGGGCAGCCCGCCGGAAAGTGCGAAGCCCCTCGCGGGCGAGGGGCTTCGCAGAGGCGTGTCGCGCGCCGTGGCGCAATCAGGCCGAGGGCGGAACGTAGCCCTGGGCTTCGACACTGCCGTCCTCGAACAGGAAGCGCTCCATCTGCTGCTGCAGGTACTTGCGGGCGCGGGCGTCGGCCAGGTTCAGGCGGTTTTCGTTGACCAGGCGGGTCTGCACCTGCTTCCACTCTTCCCAAGCTTCCTTGGAAATGCTCTGCCAGATGCGGGTGCCGAGTTCGCCGGGGTAGGGCGGAAAATCCAGCCCTTCGGCTTCACGCTTCAATTTCACACAGTTGATGGTACGGGCCATGGTTCGCTGCCGGAAAGAATGGGTAATGGGCCATTTTAGCGGGCTTGGCGGCGCAAGGCCGCCAAGCCCCTGCGGGCACTGCGGGTAGCCGCCCGGCCAGGCCTGGGGCGTGGGCGCGTCACAGCTTCTTGATGAACACCAGGCTGTTGCGAGAGCGGTTGTAGTTGTTCTGCTTTTCGCGCGGCAGGTCGGTGATGCCGCCCGGCACGAAGCCGCGCTTCATGAACCAGTGCGACGTGCGGGTGGTCAGCACGAACAGGCGCTTGGCGCCGCTGGCGCGGGCGCGCGATTCCATGTGGCGCAGCAGGATCTCGCCTTCGCCCGAGCCCTGCCATTCCGGATGCACGATCAGGCAGGCCATCTCGGCCATGTTTTCCCCGGGGAAGTTGTGCAGTGTGGCGCAACCGTAGATCACGCCATCGTGTTCCAGCACGGTGAAGTTCTCGACGTCGCGCTCGATCACGCTGCGCGGGCGCGGCACCAGCGTGCCGTCGGCCTCCAGCGGCTCGATCAGGCTGAGGATGGCGCCGACGTCATCCAGCGTGGCGGGGCGCAGATCGTCCAGCGTGTCTTCCACCACCATGGTGCCGACGCCGTCATGGGTGAAGATTTCCAGCAGCACGCTGCCGTCCAGCGCGAACGGCACCAGGTGGGCGCGGGCCACGCCGCGCTTGACCGCCAGCGAGGCATATTGCAGGTAGGCGCCGGTTTCCTCGTCGAGCGACCCCGCGGCCAGCAGCGCGTCGGCATCCACCCGCGCCAGTTCGGTATCGACCGAGCCGTCGTCGTTCAGCACGCCCTGGCCGCTGGACAGGAAGATCAGCTTTTCGGCGCGCAGCGCCACGGCCACGCTGGTGGCCAGGTCTTCCATGGCCAGGTTGAAGGCATCGCCCGTGGGCGAGAAGCCCAGCGGCGACAGCAACACCACCGATGAGCCTTTTTCGATGGCGAACTTGAGCGCATCGACGTCGATCTTGCGCACCTGGCCGGTGTGTTTGTAATCGATCCCGTCCAACACGCCGGTGGGACGCGCGGTGACGAAGTTGCCCGAAATGACGCGGATGTGCGCGTGCGACATCGGCGTGTTGGGCAGGCCCTGGCTGAACGCGGCCTCGATATCCAGGCGGATTTCGCCGGCGGCTTCCTTGGCGCATTCGAGCGCGGCGGCGTCGGTTGGCGCCAGGCCGCGGTCGAACTGCTGGGTGAAACCCTTCAGGCGCAGTTGTTCATTGACCTGGGGGCGCGAGCCGTGCACCAGCACCAGCCGGACCCCCAGCGAGGACAGCAGCGACAGATCCTGGACCAGCGCGTTCAGCGCCCCGGCCTGCACCAGTTCACCGCCGAACGCCACCACGAACGTCTTGCCGCGGAAGGCGTGCACATAGGGAGCGACATCTCGGAACCATCGGACGAACTGGGCAGCGGCGAATTCGGGGGCTTCAAGGGCGGAGACGGTGTCTGGTTCCAGGTCGGGCATGATGGCAGGGGCAATTCCTGAGGGTCGGCAACAACGCGGCGCCAGGCCGCGTCAACGCGCCGTCGCGCGACGGCGTGGCGAAATTATATGGCGGCGGGGCGTTTATATAATAGGCAGCTAACCGGATAAATCGTACATGCCAGAATCCTCCCGCCCGCGGCCGCCCGTGCCGGCCGACGGGCCGACCCGGGCCTCGGGCAAG
>NZ_CADIJV010000033.1 GCF_902859765.1 Achromobacter pulmonis | reverse complement strand
TGAAACGCCTTTGCGCCGATGATAGTGGACGGACGTCTGTGAAAGTAGGTCATCGTCAGGCTTTTATTGCTCAAAACCCCATAGGCTCGCGCCTGTGGGGTTTTGTTTTTGTGAAAGGGCTGTTTGCGCAGTACGACCATCGAGCCAGGCTCTGGTTGTGACAGCGAAGCGGACCGGCAGTATCCAGGATTGGAGTTCCCGCCCTCGTGGCGGCATGCTCGACAAGTCAAGCCTGATACCCATAGCAAGGTGGTACCACTCCTTCCCATCCCGAACAGGACAGTGAAACGCCTTCGCGCCGATGATAGTGGACGGACGTCTGTGAAAGTAGGTCAGTATCAGGCAGTTATTGCAGAAGAAAACCCCGCAGGCTAACGCCTGCGGGGTTTTTTGCTTTTGCCGCGGCAGCCGGGTTTCAGACAGCTTGACGCTGTGTGTTGTCGGGCAGTTGACGTCGCAAGGCGATGAAGAAGAGTTCGGACTGCAGGCGTTCGCTTTGGATTTGCGCCGCGACCTTGGCGGCGATCCGTGAATCCACGGGAGCCAGGGGCCGACCGGTGGATTGCGCCAGCACTTGCGCGGTGCATGCGCGTTCCAGGAAGAACAGATCGTCGTAGGCGTAATCGAGGCGTTCGCCGCAGACCACTACGCCGTGATTGCCAAGGAAAGCGATGTCCGCGCCTTGCATGGCATGGGCGATGCGCGCGCCTTCGCTCGCGTCCAGGGCCAGGCCGTTGTATGCGCCATCGATGGCGATACGGCCATGGAAGCGCATGGCGTTCTGCGAGAGCGTGGTATCCAGGGCCCGGTCGGCCGTGAGCGTCAGTGCCGTGGCATAGGGCATGTGGGTGTGCAGCACACAGGCCTTGCCGGCGATGCGGTGGATCGCGGCATGAATGAACATCGCGGTGGGTTCGACCTCGTGGCGGCCCGCCAGTTTGCGGCCCTGCGCATCGACCAGCACGATGTCGTCGGCATGCACTTCATGCCACATCAGGCCACGCGGATTCAAGAGGAAGTGGTCAGTGTCACCCGGCAAGGCCACGCTGAAGTGGTTGCATACGCCTTCGCCAAGCCCGTGCGCGGCCGCCGCGCGCAGGGCCAGCGCCAGATCGGCTCGCAGGGCGGCGACTCGGTCCGCGTGGAACAGGGCATCAGCGAAGTGGGGGTCTTTGTTCATGGGTATCCCGAAGAGAAGACGAGGATGATGGTTGATAGGCGAGCGCTGGTCGGCCGGAACCGCGGGCGGCAGGGCCGCGCCGGTTGGGAGGGGGCCGGCCAGCGCCGCAGCGCTACATCCAGCCGGCTTGCCGGAACAGGTCCGGGACCTGGTCCAGCGTCGATACAGTAGCGTCGGGACGATAGTCCGGCAAGGGTTGACGGCCGGTGCCACGATCAATCCAGACGCAGCGGAAGCCGATGTCGCGCGCGGCGGCGTGATCCAGGTGCGGACTGGCGCAGATATGCACGGCCTCGCGCGGCGTGATGCCCAGGCTGTCATGGGCATGCGCGAAGATCTGCCTCGCCGGCTTGTAGGCGCCCGCCTGTTCCGCCGTGATGACGCGGTCGACGTGGCCACCTAACTGCGCCACGTTGCCGGCGATGATGGCATCGTCGGTGTTGGAGATGATGCATAGCCGGAAGCCGGCGCGTTTGAACTCGGCCAAGGTGTCGACCACCTCGGGAAACGGTGGCATGGCCGAGATACTGCCGATCAGCAATTCGGCGTCTTCAGGACGATATGAGAGATCCAGGTCGCGCATGGTCAGCCGCAGCGCTTCCCGCGTGATTTCGACGAATGACATGTGGGGCGGCGTGCTTTCCAGCCGATGTTCGTGCTGGTCATACACATGCAGGAACTGTGCCGGTGTCGGTGTATGCCGCTGCGGGTGCGCGGCGAGGATCCGGGCCACTGCGGCCTGTAGCCCTTCGTCCCATTGGATCAGCGTGCCGTAGCAGTCGAAGGTCAGCCACGGCGGGCGGGGTAGGGGGGCCAGGGGCATGAGTGTTTCCTTTGGAAAGTTGCTGGTGCCGGCCCAGCTTAGGGGGCCACACGGGAAGTTGTAAAATTAATAAATGAACTCATATCAGTGGATTATCAAATATCCAGTGGCGTGAGAGGCCGGCCATCTCCTCATCGCCTTCCCGCGGGATAGCTCATGCTCGATCTGGAACTGCTTAGAACCCTTGTTTGTGTGGTTGACGAAGGCAGCTTTACGCGCGCCGCCAGCCGGGTGCATCGCACGCAATCGACTGTCAGCCAGCAAGTGCGCAAGCTGGAGCAGGCTGTCGGCAAGACGCTGCTGCGGCGGGACCGGGCCGGCAACCAGGTAGCGGCCACCGAAGACGGCGAACTCATGCTGACGTACGCGCGCAAGTTGCTGGCGATGGCCGACGAAGCCGAGGCCGTACTGTCGGCGCCGTGCGGGGCGCAAGTGATCCGGCTGGGTATCCCCGAGGATTTCGATGTTTCACGCCTGGCGGTGTTGCTGGCTGGCTTTGCCGCCAGCCATCCGGATATCCGCCTGGAGACGGGCAGCGGGATGAGCGCCGACCTGCAGGCGCGCCTGGCAGCGGGCGAAATCGATCTGGCGTTGATCAAGCGCGAACCCGGTGACGGCCCCTGTCTGGCGGCATGGCCCGAGCGCTTGCTGTGGGTGGGCGATGCACGCCTGTTGCTGCGCGACGGGCCGGTGCCGCTGGTGTTGTTCCCGCAGGGCTGTATCTATCGCAAGCGCATGATCTATGCGTTGGAAAGTGCCGGGCGTTCGTGGCGCGTCGCGTATCACAGCCAGAGTCTGGCGGGCGTGCAAGCGGCGGTGACGGCGGGGTTGGGGATTTCTTTGCTGCCCGCCTTTGCATGTCTGCCGCAGCACGGAATACTCGGGGCGGCACAGGGGCTGGCGCCGGCGCCGCCTACCGAACTGGCGATTGTGGGTGACGCGCGCACGGCGGCGCGCGGCGCGGTGGCGAAACTGGTGGCGGTATTGGAAAGCGCGACAGGGCCGGACAGTGCCGCATCGCGCACGCTGGCGTCAGCGTAGATCGCCGTCCAGGTAGTACCAGCGTCCGTCTTCGCGCACGAATCGGCTGGTCTCGTGCATCCGGCTGGCGCGTCCGGCAAGGCGGCTGCGGGCCACGAACTCGACCGTGGCATGGTCCGCGTCGCTATCGCGGGCCTGCTTGATCGTCAGCCCCAGCCACTTCAGGCCGGGCGGATTCGGTTCGAGCGACGCCGGGCGCGTGGTGGGATGCCAGGTGTCGAGCAGGTAAGCGAGCTGATCCAGCACGAAAGCGCTGTAGCGCGAGCGCATCAGGTCTTGCGCGGTGGGGGCCTGCAGGGCCAGCGGGCCCGCATGCCAACGGCCGCAGCAGGCGGTGTAGGGCTTGGCCGTGCCGCAGGGACAGGCGATCTGGTCGGGCGTGGTCACGGCGTGGTTCAGGCGAGCAGGTCGTTGTATTCGGGATGGCGCCGCATGTAGACGTCGGCGTAGGAGCACTGCGGGCGCACTTTCCAGCCTCGCGCGCGGGCGTCATCGAGCGCGGCGCGGGTGAGTTCGGCGGCGATGCCGCGGCCGCCGACCTGGCTGGGAACGCCAGTGTGGGCGATGGTCATCACGCCGTCGCGCAGGTGGTAGTCCAGCACGCACAACACGCCGTCGACGGTGGCGGTGTAGCGGCTATGTGCGGTGTCGTGGGTGACGGAAACCATGGGAATTCCTGGGGGGAGGCGGGCCTGCGAGGCAGGGCGTTGTCATAGGATACCAGTGGCGCACGGCGGCCCCAATCACGAGGTCTCGTGCGGGTTCGCGTGCGCCACCGGCCCGCCGCGGCGGGGGCCATGCTCGGCCCTGCCGGGGCGGTTTCAGCGCTGCAGCGTCTTCAGCAGCGCCGTCAGTTGCGCATCGCGCGCCTGCACCAGGTCGGCGATGCTGCGCGCGCCGGCCTCGGCGTTGACCCCGTCGATCAGGCGCTGTTGCAGTTCGGGCGTGACCACGGGAGTGCCCAGATCATCCCACCAGGACTGCACCGGGCCCAGCAGGTGTTCCATGAAATGGGCCAGGCCTCCGGCGCCGCCGCCCAGATTGAAGGTCATGTGCGGACCGAACAGGGCCCAGCGCAAGCCCGGCCCCTGCGATACGGCGGCGTCGATGTCGGCCACGCTGGCGACATTGTCAGCGGCCAGGTGGATGGCTTCGCGCCACAGCGCAGCCTGCAGGCGGTTGGCGATATGGCCCGGGACTTCCTTGTTGACGCGGATCGGATACTTGCCCAGTTGCCGGTAGAAGTCGATGCAACGATCGATGGTGGCCGCCGAGGTCTGCTTGCCACCCACAACCTCCACCAGCGGGATCAGGTGCGGTGGGTTGAACGGATGGCCGATGACAAAGCGCGAGGGATGTTCGCAGCGCGCCTGCAGGCGGCTCATGATGAGTCCCGACGAACTGGAGGCGACGATCGCATGGGGCGCCAGCAGGGCGTCCATGCGCGCGAACAGTTCGGTTTTGAAGTCTTCGCGTTCCGGCGCATTTTCCTGCACAAAGTCGACATCGCGCAGCGCGATCGTGAGGTCGGACTCGAAGCGCAGGTTGTCGGGCGTTGCGCCCGCTGCGACGCGTCCCAGTTCGGCCAGCACCGGCCAGGCGGCGGCGACCCGCGCGCGCGTCAGCGCTTCGGCGTCGGCGGCGGGATCGCTGACCACGACCTCGAGCCCATGCGCCAGGAACAGCGCGGCCCAGCTGGCACCGATGGTGCCGGCGCCGACGACGGCAACGCGGCGGATGGCAGGGGTGTTGGACGTGACGGTCATGCGGCGCTCCGGAAAGTGTCGATAGGAGAGCCCATTGTGAAGCAAAGACAACGCGCTTGCCATGCGCGGCGCTCGCGGCGCGCCGGGCTATGCGTTGCGGGCCAGGCGCAGGTAGCGCCATACCAGCATCACCGCGCCCAGATAGGAGAGGCTGATGATGGCGTAGGCGGCGGGGAGGCTGGCGTGCCAATCCGGCAGCAGGTGCAGGATGGTGCCCATTAGCGCGACGCCCACCAGCGCGCCCGATTGGCGGTTGGCGTTCAGCGCGGCGGCGGCACTGTTGGCGTGATGCTTGCCCGATACCTGCATGACTACACTGGTCATTGCGGGCACCGCGATGCCCACGCCCAGGTTAGCCAGCGCCACGATCGTGGCGAAGGGCCAGTACGGCATGGCGGGCGTGAACATGAACAGGCCGGCCGCGCTCATGGCCGCGGCCAGCGCAATGCCGCCCAATAGCGTGGCCGCGACATTCCAGCGTGCCGACGCCCGGCCCGACAATAGATTGCCGATCGAGAACACCGCCAGCATGGGCACCAGCTGGATGCCGGTCTGCAAGGCGTCGGCGCCGCGCGCATGCTGCAGGAACAGACTGAGCAGGAACAACTGGCCGTAGGCCGCGAGATTGATCAGAAAGCCCACGCCGTTGGCCGCCGGAAACTGCGCCGTCTGGAACAGGGCGCGGGGCAGGATCGGTTCGGCGTGGCGCCGCTCGCGCCGCACCAGCGCCACGCCTGCCAGCGCGCCGACGGCCGCCGCTGCCAGGATGGGCGCTGACGACCAGCCATAGGCGTTGCCCTGGATCAGGACAAAACACAGCGAGGCCAGCGCCGTGACGCCAAGCGCGTGGCTGAGGGGGTTGAGCGCGCGCGGCCGGCGCGGCGCGGCCTGGATGCGGCGCCGCGCCAGCCAGAGGCCTGCCAGGCCCAAGGGCAGGTTGATGAGGAAGATGCCACGCCAGCCGAATTGGTGGATCAGCACGCCGCCCAGCAAAGGACCGGCGGCGCCGGCCACGGCGACGATGGCCGACCAGGCCGCCAGCATGCGATTGCGCACTTGTTCGTCGTCGTAGGCATGGGCCAGCAGGCTCAGGGAGCTGGGCATGAACAGCGCCGCGCCGAGGCCTTGCAACATACGGGCGCCGATCAGCAGGTCGCCGTCCGGCGCGATGCCGCACAGCAGGGAGGCGAGGGTGAAGACCCCCAGGCCGGCCAGGTAGATGGTCTTGGCGCCGTAGCGGTCCGCCAGCGCGCCGGCCACCAGCAGCAGGGCGGCAAAAGTGAGGGTATAGCCATCGACGATCCAGACCAGGTCGGTGAGCGGCACGGTGAACTGCTGCGCGATGCTCGGCAGGGCGACATTGACGACCGTAACGTCCAGCATGGCCATGACGAAGCCGATGGCCAGCGTGACCAGGGGCAGCAGGCCGGTGGTGGCGGCTGCGGTCGCTGGCGCGGGGGGAACTGGGGTGGCGGGGCAGGCGGTACGCATGGGGGACTTCCGGGGAACTTGCCAAGACGCACAGGTTAGGATTTTTCCTTGATGCAAAAAAGAGGAATAATTGCTTGATTGGGATGCAAATTTGCATCATCCGGACCTCGTGGGAGCGGCCAGACCGATGGATTGGGACAATGCGCGTATCTTCCTGGCGATTTATCGCAATGGCACCCTGCGCGGCGCGGCCGCGCTGTTGCAGATCGACCAGGCCACGGCGGGGCGGCGGCTGGCGGCGCTGGAGGCGTCGCTGGATGCGCGACTGTTCCTGCGCACGCCATCGGGCTACGTGCCGACCGCCGCGGGCGAACAGGCCTTTGCCGCGGCCGAACGGATGGAACTGGCCGCCGATCAGTTGCAGCGCCAGATGCAGGGACTGGATCACCGGCTCTCGGGCGTGGTGCGGGTGGCGGCATCCGAGACCGTGGCCAGTTACTACATCATGCAAGCCGTACGCCGGCTGCACGGGCAACATCCCGATATCCGCGTCTCGTTGTCAACGTCGATCCAGTTGAGCAACCTGACGCGGCGCGAGGCCGATCTGGCGATCCGCAACGTCAAGCCGGACAGTCCCGACCTGATCCACCGTCTACTGGCACGGCGCGAGGTCGGCCTGTATGCATCGAAATCCTATGTCAAGGCGCATGGCGAGCCGCGCCCCGGCACCGCATTCGCCGGCCATACGCTCGTGACCTACCAGCAGGCGGTGCTGCCTGGCTGGTCCGATACCTTCTGCGGCGAGCCGACCGGCAATGGCCGTATCGCAATGGAACTGAATTCCGGCGTGATGATCATCGAGGCGGTGGCGGCGGGGCTGGGGATCGGCGAGCTGCCGGTTCACATGGCGCCGCAGTATCCGGACCTGGTGCGGATCTGGCCGAACCGGAGCGAGTCCTATGAGCTGTGGCTGGTGATGCATGGCGACCTGAACCGCACGGCGCGTGTGCGGGCCATGGCCGATGCCATCATCGAGGTGTTCGAGGAAGACTCGCGCGCGCGCGGGCTGCGGTAACCCGTGGCTTGTGGCGCATGGCAAGGGGCGCTAAGGTTGACCATCCGGCGCCATGGTGGCGCTGCTTCCCCTCTTGCAACAGGAGTGCCGCGTGTCCGATCTTTGGCGTTTGTCCGCAGTAGAGCTTGCCGCCCTTGTCCGCCGGCGCGACGTTTCCGCGGTGGAGGCCGCGCGCAGCGCGCTGGCGCGCTTGCAAGACGTGAATCCCCGGATCAACGCCGTGGTCGATCATCGTCCCGATGACACACTGGCCCAGGCTGCCGAGATCGACCGGGCGTTGGCGCGCGGTGATGATCCCGGCGTGCTGGCCGGCGTGCCGGTGACGGTCAAGGTCAACGTCGACCAGGCTGGCTATGCCACCACCAACGGCGTGACGCTGCAGAAAGACCTGCTTGCCCGCGTCAACAATCCCGTGGTCGACAACCTGCGCCGCGCCGGCGCCGTGATCGTCGGCCGCACCAACACGCCGGCGTTCTCGCTGCGCTGGTTCACCGGTAACCTGCTGCATGGCGACACGCGCAATCCGCGCAATCCCGCGCTGACGCCGGGAGGATCCTCCGGTGGCGCGGCGGCGGCGGTGGCGGCGGGCATCGGACATCTGGCGCATGGCACCGACATCGCCGGCTCCATCCGCTATCCGGCCTATGCCTGCGGCGTGCACGGCCTGCGCCCCTCGCTGGGGCGTGTGGCCGCCTACAACGCGGCCTTGCCCGAACGCACCATCGGCGGCCAGATCACGGCGGTGTCGGGGCCGTTGGGGCGTCGGATCGCTGACCTGCGGGTGGGCCTGGCCGCCCTGTCCGCGCCCGATGCACGCGACCCCTGGTGGGTGCCGGCGCCGCTGACCGGGCCCGCCGTGCCGCGCCGGGCGGCGCTGTGCCTGAATCCCGATGGCATGGACACCGATCCCGCGGTGGTCAAGGCCTTGCAGGAGGCGGCCAGGCGCTTGAGCGAGGCCGGCTGGTCGGTGGACACGATCGACAGCGTGCCGCCCTTGCGGGAAGCTGCCGACCTGCAGATTCGCATGTGGATGGCCGATGGCTACGAGGCCATGCTCGAGGCGGCGCGCAAGGAAGGCGACCGCGGCGCGCTGACCGCGCTGGAGGGCCAGCGCGCGCGCGTGGCCGGCATGGACATGGCGCAGTTTTCGGCGGTGCTGACGCGCCGCGCGACGCTCACGCGCTCATGGGAAGTGTTCCTGGCCGAATATCCGGTGTTGTTGCTACCGGTGTCGGCCGAACTGCCGTTCACCGACCATCTCGACCTGCAGGGCGAGGCGGCCTACGAGCGGGTCTGGCGCGCGCAGATGACGCAGATCGGCTTGCCTTTCATGGGCCTGCCGGGGCTATCGGTGGCCATGGGAAGTGCCGCCGATCGACCCGTGGGGGTGCAGGTGGTGGCCGGGCGCTACCGGGAAGATCTATGCCTGGCGGCGGGCGAGGCCATCGAAGCGGCTGGTCCCCTGGTCACGATCGCGGAACCGGCAGTGGGCTGAGGCGGGCGGAGCCATGGCCGGTGGTGGCCGGCTGCAAGCTCGGGGTTACCGGGCTGGCCGGCGCTTCAGCCGGCCGTGCCGCGCCATTCGGAACGCAGCAATCCCATCATGCCGGTATCCCAGCGTTCCTTGCCGGCGCGCGTGGCCGAGCGTCTCACGCCTTCCAGCGTGAAGCCCAGGGCTTCGTAGGTCCGGATCGCGGGGGTATTGAACATGTAGACGTTCAGTTCCAGGCGTTCGATGCCCGGCGTGGCGAAGGCCTCGGCGACCATCAGCGCCACCATCGGCCGCGCCAACCCCTGACCACGGGCGTCCGGGGCAATCGCGACACGGCCCAGGCGGGCGTTGCCATCGTGCCACTCATAGGCCAGTTGCGCGTGGCCGATAGGCGCGCCGTCGCGGCACGCCATCCAGCAGCGGCGCGACGGCGGCTGTGCCTGGCCTTCCCGTTGCATGGCGTCCAGGTCGGCCGGCGTCAAGGGAAATGACAAGTGCGAGCCTCCCCATTGCACCACGTCGGCCAGACTGTGGAACCAACTGGCAAGCAGGGGGTAGTCGCGAGTCGAGAAGGGGCGCAGGGTGAGCATGGACGAGGCCGTGGGCAGGAACGGCTTCCAGCTTAACCGGTGGCGAATCGCAGTTTCAAGATGCCGAGGTCGCCATAGGCGAGCTCGATGTCGCGATTGGCGGGCACGTCCAGGAAGCCGGCATACGAGCCGGTGATGACATGCTGGCCAGCGCTCAGGCCCAGGCCTTGCGCGCGCAGGAAATTGGCGAGCCAGTACAGGCCGGCCTTGGCCTGGTTGTTGGGATGGATGCCGGCGTGCTGCTCGATTTCGGCGCCATCGACCGACAAGGTGAGGGTCATGCTGGCGGGAGCGGCGTCGGGCGAGGCAATGCGTGGTCCCAGCACCAGGCCGGCATTGAACATGTGATCGGCCAGCAGTTCCGGCAGGCTGGCATGTTCGGGCGCCGCGTAGCGGCACCCCAGCACTTCCAGTGCCAGCCGGGCCCCTCCGATGGCGGCATCGACATCGGCATGGCTGTAGGGTTCTTCGCGGGCGGGCAGGTCACGCGCCAATTCGAAGGCGATTTCCGGCTCGATGCGCACGACTGGCGCTTGGGCTTGGGCCGGCACGGTGCCTGCCCATGCCATGGTCGAGGCGTAGATGGGCGCCACCACGGTTTTTTCGGGCGTGGGCAAGGCGCTCTTCCAGGCCGCAATGCTGTCCTGGCGTGTTTCGCGCAGCAGTTGGGCGGTGCGCAACTGCACCGCCAGGGCCTGACCCTGGTTCTGCGGACGGCAGGCCGCGGGTAACCGAGGGCCCGCGAGGCCGGACTCGCGGGCCGCGATCAGCGTGCGGGCCGCTTCGGCACAGCCGGGATAGTCCTCGATCTGGAGTTGCATGCGCGTCACGTTCCCAGGAACAACAAGGTCCACAGGACGATCATGGCGATCAGGCCGAGCCAGCATGCGCCCCAGAAGCCGACGATGGGCCATTTCAGGGCCAGCGGCGTTTTCTTGGGGTCGACGTGGGCCAATAGCTCATTGGCATTGCCAATGAGCCAGAAGCGGGTGCCCGGAAACATCAGGCGGAAGAAATAGTCCAGCATGATGGCCGCCTTGATCGCCAGTGGGTAGCGTTCGAACGGACGATGCTGCAGGTAGGGGTGCTTGAGGGTGGCGTTGATCTGTTTGCTCTTGACGAAGAACAGAACCAGGCCGCACAGCGAGCAGGTGATGAAACACAGCACGAAAAGGCTGAAGGCCATGGCCATGGCGGGTGAATGCATGGAAGTTCCGATAAGACGCGGCGGTACCGCAGACAGAAGGTGATAGAGACGACTCAGCCGCGGGTCTGGCCTTCGCCGGTCAGTACCCACTTGAGCGTGGTCAGGCCCTCCAGGCCGACCGGACCGCGCGCGTGCAGCCGGTTGGTGGAGATGCCGATCTCGGCGCCCAGGCCATATTCGTAGCCGTCGGCGAAGCAGGTAGGCAGGTTGACGTAGACCGAGCTGGAATCGACCTCGCGCTGGAACCGCTGCGCGGCGGACAGGTCCTCGGTGACGATGGCGTCGGTGTGGCCGGAGCCCCAGCGCGCAATGTGCTCGATGGCGTCATCGAGCGAGTCAACGATGCGGATCGCCAGGATCGGACCCAGGTACTCGGTGCCCCAGTCTTCGTCAGTGGCCAGCTTGGCATGCGGCAGCAGCGCCAGCGTGCGCGGACAGCCTCGCAGTTCAACGCCGTGCTCGGTCAGCGCCGCGGCCAGACTCGGCAGGATCGAGACGGCGGCCACGGCGTCCACCAGCAGGGTCTCCATGGCGCCGCAGATGCCATAGCGGTAGGTCTTGGCATTGAAGGCGATGGCATGGGCCTTGTCCGGATCGGCGGCGGCGTCGATGTAGACGTGGCAATTGCCATCCAGGTGCTTGATGAGCGGCACGCGCGCTTCCTGCGAGAGGCGGGCGATCAGGCCCTTGCCGCCACGCGGCACGATGACGTCGATGTGTTCGGTCATGGTGATGAGCTTGCCGACCGCGGCGCGGTCGGCCGTGGCGACCACCTGCACCGCGTCCTGCGGCAGGCCGGCGGCGGCCAGGCCCTGCTGGACGATGCGGCCCAGCGCCACATTGGAGTGCAAGGCCTCGCTGCCACCGCGCAGGATGGCGGCGTTGCCGGACTTCAGGCACAGCGCGGCCGCGTCGATGGTGACATTGGGGCGGGACTCGTAAATGATACCGATCACGCCCAGCGGCACGCGCATCTGCGCCACCCGCATGCCATTGGGACGCACGCTGGTTGCGCTGATGCTGCCGACCGGGTCGGGCAGCGCGGCGATCTGGCGCAGGCCCTCGGCCATGTGGGCCAGGGTTTTTTCCGACAGCGTCAGGCGGTCGAGCAGGGCCGGCTCCAGGCCGTTGGCGCGCGCGGCGGCCACGTCCTTGGCGTTGGCGGCCAGCAATTCGGCCTGGTTCGCGGCCAGTGCCTCGGCCATTGCCAGCAGGGCCTGGTTCTTGGCGGCGCTGTGGGCGCGCATCATGGCGCGTGAGGCCCTGCGCGCATTCTCGCCCAGGGTCAACATGGCTTGTTCGATGGAGGACGAGGACATGACGGCGTCGTTCATAGTGAAAAAAAGGCGGCGGAAAGCCGCTGGCGGATGGGGATAGTTTATCCGGCCCGTGGCCGGGAGGACGAGGCGGCCGGGGCCGCCATCACGGTCGTGTGCCGGCCGCGGCCACGCGCAGGGCCAGGCGGGTCATTTCTTCCCAGGGGTCGGACAGTCTGCCTGGCACCGACAAGCCCTTGATGAGGCGGTCGACCTCGTGCGCATGTTGCACCGCGGCGGGCCAGACGTCGGGACGGACCCGGCCCAGCGCCTGCAACGCCAGGCGTTCGTGGGCGCCGAAGATGCGCAGCCGGCGCATCAGGCCGTTGACGTCCTGGCCCAGGCTGCGGGCTTCGGCCACGCGCGCCAGCAGGCGGATCTCTTCGCCCACCGCCCACAGGACCAGCGGCAGGGCTTCGCCTTCGGCGCGCAGGCCGTCGATCATGCGGATGGTGCGGGCGATGTCGCCGGCCAACATGGCGTCGCGCAGGCCGAACACGTCGTAGCGGGCGACATTGAGCACGGCGCGCTCGACGTCTTCGGCCGCCAGTTGGCCTTCGGGATAGAGCAGGCCGAGTTTCTGGATTTCCTGGTGCGCGGCCAGCAGGTTGCCTTCGACCTTGTCGGCCATCCACTGCAGCGTGGCGTTGTCGGCGCGCTGGTTCTGGCGCGCCAGGCGCTGGCCGACCCAGGCGGGCAGGCGGCCGCGTTCGACATTGGCGATGTCGACCGTCATGCCGCCGCGGCTCAAGGCCTGCATCCAGCGGCTTTCGCGGGTGGCCTTGTCCAGGCGCGGCAGGGCGACCAGGATCAGGGTATCGGGATTGTCGGCCTGTTTTTCAGCCTGCTCGGCCAGCCGCGCCAGCGTGTCCGCGCCGGACTTGCCGGGCTTGCCGGTGGGAATCTTGAGTTCGAGGATGCGGCGGTCGCCGAACAGCGACACGCTCTGGGTCGCGGCGATAACCGCGCTCCAGTCGCTGCGCGCGTCCATCACCATCGACAGGCGTTCGGTGTAGCCCGCGTTGCGGCCGGCGGCGCGCAGCGCGTCCACGGCTTCGGTCACCAGGAGCGGCTCGTCGCCCGATACCGTATACAGCGGGGCGAGGCGGTCGCCTGCCCGCTGCAGGTGGTCGGCCAGGCGATCCGCGTCCAGGGGGTGTGCCATCGGTCAGCGGGTGTAGGCCGGGTCCGTGGTGGACGGCGTCTGCCACGGGGCCGGGGTGCTGTGCGGCATCGGCGCGGTCGGGTCGAACAGCGGGGTCTCGCCGTCCTCGCCCCGCTGCTCGCGGTTCTCGAATGCCTTGCGCACTTCCGGCGCGGTCATGCGGCGCAGCAGGCGCGAGACCAAGTCGCGTTGCATGGCGTTGTAGAGCGTTTCGATCTGCCCTTGCTTGGCCTGGACGATCTGGTCGTCGTACGGCATTTCGCGGTAGATCGACAGCGTGGTGTCCGGGATCAGGGCGCGGCCCTCGGCATCGATCAGGCGGAAGGTGTAGTTGATGCCGAGCTCGTATTCTTCCACCCGGCCCTGCGCGTTCAGCGAGACTTCGCGCAGCGTGCGCTCGTTGGAGACCTGCTGCAGGATGGCCTGCGCATCCTTGGGCACGGGCACCAGCTTGGTGTTCGGCGACGCCGCGCGCAGCGCGCGGCGCACGTCGGCGCCGAATTGGGTGTTGTCGGGAATGCCGATGTACAGGGTATCGAACGGCAGCGGCGTGACCCCACGCAGCGTGAAACCGCAGGCCGAGATCAGCATGAACAGCGCCAGGCAGGCGCCGCGCAGCAGCCAGGATTGGCGGGGGGATTGCGTTTGTTGCCCGGCGAAGTACATGCTTGACCTCATCAGCCTACGACGTTGACCAGTTTGCCCGGAACCACGATGACCCGCTTGGGCGGGCGGCCTTCCAGGTAGCGGGCGACTTCATCCTGGGCGGCGGCGAGCTTCTCGATGTCTTCCTTGGCGGCCTTGGCG
Source organism: Achromobacter pulmonis (assembly GCF_902859765.1). Classification (GTDB taxonomy): domain Bacteria; phylum Pseudomonadota; class Gammaproteobacteria; order Burkholderiales; family Burkholderiaceae_B; genus Achromobacter; species Achromobacter pulmonis. The sequence continues at coordinate 46,073 of NZ_CADIJV010000033.1, read as the reverse complement.
GCGACGCGGATCGAGCCGCGCAGCTTGCCGTTGACCTGCAGCATCAGTTCGATTTCGTCCGCCACCAGCGCGGCTTCGTCGACGTGCGGCCACGGCGCGTCGAGCAGGTCGCCCAGCTCGTTTGCGTAGCCGAGGTCGCGCCACAGGTGCCAGGTGATGTGCGGCACCACCGGGTACAGCACGCGCAGCAGCACGCCCAGCGTTTCGGCGTAGGCGGCGTCGGCATGCGCGCCTTGCGCCAGCTTGGCGTCGTCGATGGCGTTGAGCATCTTCATGCATGCCGACACGACGGTGTTGTATTGGATGCGCTGGTAGTCGTAATCGGCTTGCTTGAGCAGGCTGTAGACCTCGCGGCGCAGGTCCTTGACGGCGGCGGGCGCATCGGTCCAGTCGGCGCCGGCGGCCAGGCCGCGGGCAACGGCGTCGCGTTGCGCATAGCTGATGGACCACAGGCGGCGCAGGAAGCGGTTCGAGCCTTCGACGCCGGAATCGGACCATTCGAGGGTCTGTTCGGGCGGGCTGGCGAACATGACGAACAGGCGGGCCGTGTCGGCGCCCAGCGTGTCGATCAGCGATTGCGGATCGACGCCGTTGTTCTTGGACTTGGACATCGTGCCCACGCCGCCATAGGTCACGTCGGAACCGTCGGCCTTGAGCTTGGCGCCAGTGATGGCGCCGCGCGCGTCATAGACGTTTTCGACTTCCTCGGGCCAGAAATACTCGATGCCGCCCTGGGCGTTCTTGCGCGAGTAGATGTGGTTCAGCACCATGCCCTGGCACAGCAGCTTGGTGAAGGGCTCGTCGAAGTTCAACAGGCCCATGTCGCGCATGACCTTGGTCCAGAAGCGCGCGTACAGCAGGTGCAGGACCGCGTGCTCGATGCCGCCGATGTACTGGTCCATCGGCATCCAGTAGTCATTGCGGGCGTCGACCATGGCGTTGTCGTTGCCCGGCGAGGTGTAGCGCATGAAGTACCAGGACGAGTCCACGAAGGTGTCCATCGTGTCCGTCTCGCGGCGTGCCGGCTTGCCGCAGCTGGGGCAGGCGCACGACAGGAAGGCTTCATTCTTGGCCAGCGGGTTGCCGCTGCCGTCCGGGATCAGGTCGTCCGGCAGCACTACCGGCAGGTCCTTTTCGGGGACCGGCACCGGGCCGCAGTCCGGGCAATGGATGATGGGGATCGGGGTGCCCCAGTAGCGCTGGCGCGAGATGCCCCAGTCGCGCAGGCGCCAGGTGGTCTGCTTTTCGCCCAGGCCTTGCGCGCCCAGGTCGGCGGCAATGGCGTCCACGGCTTCCTTGTGCGACAGGCCGTCGTACTTGCCGGAGTTGACGGTGCGGCCGCTCTGCTTGTCGCCGTACCATTCCTGCCAGGCGTCGGTGGAATAGGCCTTGCCGGCCACATCCACGACCTGGCGGATCGGCAGGTTGTACTTCTTGGCAAAGGCGAAGTCGCGCTCGTCATGAGCGGGCACGCCCATCACGGCGCCGTCGCCGTAGGTCATGAGCACGTAGTTGCCGACCCAGACCTCGACCTGGTCGCCGGTGACCGGATGCGTCACGAACAGGCCGGTGGGCAGGCCTTCCTTTTCGCGCGTGGCCAGTTCGGCCTCGGTGGTGCCGCCCAGCTTGCATTGTTCGATGAAGGAGGCCAGCGCCGGGTTCGACTGCGCGGCGTGGGTCGCCAGGGGGTGTTCCGGCGCCACGGCGCAGAAGGTCACGCCCATGATGGTGTCGGCGCGGGTGGTGAAGACGTAGAGCTTGCCGTCCTGGATCAATTGGCCGTCCTGGCCGGCGATCTGGTGCGGGAAGGCGAAGCGCAGGCCCTCGGATTTGCCGATCCAGTTTTCCTGCATCAGGCGCACGCGCTCGGGCCAGCCGGGCAGGTCATTCTGCACCGCGCCCAGCAATTCATCGGCGTAGTCGGTGATGCGCAGGTAGTAGCCGGGGATCTCGCGTTTTTCGACCGGCGCGCCCGAGCGCCAGCCGCGGCCGTCGATGACCTGTTCGTTGGCCAGCACGGTCTGGTCGACCGGGTCCCAGTTCACGACCTGGGTCTTGCGGTAGGCGACGCCCTTTTCGAGCATCTTCAGGAACAGCCACTGGTTCCACTTGTAGTACTCGGGGTCGCAGGCGCACATTTCGCGCGACCAGTCGATCGCCAGTCCCATCGCCTTCATCTGCTTCTTCATGTAGGCGATGTTGTCGTAGGTCCATTTGGCCGGCGGCACCTTGGACTTGATGGCGGCGTTCTCGGCCGGCATGCCGAAGGCGTCCCAGCCCATCGGCATCAGCACGTTGTAGCCCCGCATGCGCAGCTGGCGCGCCATCATGTCGTTGATGGTGTAGTTGCGCACGTGGCCCATGTGCAGCTTGCCGCTGGGATAAGGCAGCATCGAGCAGGCGTAGAACTTCGGCTTCTCGGAGCCGTCCGGGTTCTTCGCGTGTTCATGGACCAGATAGGCGTCGCGGGCCTGCCAGTCTTGGTGGGCGGCCGCTTCGACGGTAGTGGGGAGGTAACGTTCCTGCATGGGCTCGTGCGCGATGGCGAAAAATGGGTGAACCGCCCCCACGCGCCAGGCGCGGGGGCGGCCAAAACCCCTGATTATAGGAGGTGCTAGGCGCGGATAGGGGACGGGGCCATTTCCGGGATGCGGGCGCTGGCCGCCAGCATGCCGTAGGCCAGGGTCACGGCCCCCAGAACCGCGCCCGCGGTGACCACGCCGGGCCAGCCGTAATGCGAGTACAGCCAGGACGATACCAGTGATCCGGTGGCTCCGCCGATGAAGTAACTGGTCATGTAACCGGCCGTCAGGCGGCTGCGGGCCTCGGGCCGGGTGCGGTACAGCGAACTGGTGTTGGTGACGTGGACGCCCTGGATCGCCAGGTCCTGGATCAGGATGCCGGCCAGCAGTGCGATCACCGAGGCCTGGCCGAAGGCCATCAGCCCCCAGGAAGCGAGCAGCAGCCACAGGCCGATGCGGGTGGCCTGGTTGCCCAGGCCGCGGTCGGCCAGGCGTCCGAAACGGTTGGCGGCGTAGGCGCCGGCCGCGCCGGCCAGCCCGAACAGTCCGATGGTGGTGTTGTTGAACCCGTAGTCGGGGCCGGACAGCAGGAAGGTCAGCGGCGTCCACAGCATGCTGAAGGCGGCGAACAGCAGGCCGCCCAGTAGCGAACGGCCGCGCAGCAGCGGTTCTTCGGCGAACAGGCGGAAGATCGAGCCCAGCAGGCGCGGATAGCTCATGGCCGCCGGGCTCTTGTGGCGCGGCAATACCTTCCACAGGGCGCAAGACATGGCCAGCATCAGGATCGCCGCGACCCAGTAGACGGTGCGCCAACTGCCCAGGTCCGCCAGCACGCCGGCCGCGGTGCGGGCCAGCAGGATGCCCAGCAACAGGCCGCTCATGACCGTGCCGACCGCCTTGCCGCGCTCGTGCGGCGCCGCCAGGGTGGCCGCGAATGGCACCAGCACCTGCGCCACCACCGATAGCAGGCCGGTCACGGCCGTGCCCAGCATCAGCATCTGGATATTGGGGGCGAAGGCCGACAGCAGCAGGCCGCCCGAGGACAGCAGCGTCATCAGCACGATCAGGCCGCGCCGCTCGAACAGGTCGCCCAGCGGCACCAGCAGGATCAGGCCGAGCGCGTAACTCAGCTGCGCGATCATGACGATGCTGCCGGCGGTGGCGTTGGACAGGGAGAACTGCTGGCTGATGGTGTGCAGCAGCGGTTGCGCGTAATAGTTGCTGGCCACCGCCAGGCCGGTGGCCACGGACATCAGCAGGATGACGGGCGCGGTGAGCGGGGCGGTTTGGGCGGGTGTGGCGTTCATGCGGGTGTGGCGTTCATGTGAGGCAGGCGGATATTGCGGTGGGCAAAGGTTCAGGCGGCGATGCCGCCAGGCGTGTCCTGGTCGTGCGCCAGCAACAGCTTCTTCAACAGGCCGGCCATCTGGCGGCGTTCGGCGGCGTTCAGGGGATGCAGCAGCGTTTCGATTTCGCGCAGGTAGTCCTTGAGAACCAGCTTGATGACGCGCAAGCCCTCGGCGGTCAGGGCGACAATGACGCCGCGGCGATCCTCGGGGTTGGGCGCGCGTGTCAGCAGGCCGGCCTGCTCCAGGCGGTCCAGACGGTTGGTCATGGCGCCCGAAGTCAACAGCAGCGCGGCAACCAGTTTTTGCGGATTCAGGGCGTGCGGCGCGCCGCTGCGATACAGCGTCGCGAGCACGTCGAATTCGCCCTGATGCAGGTTGTGGCGCTTGAATGCGCGGCCGACGTCGCGCGCGGCGAAAGCGTGGAAGCGGAACACGCGGCTGAGCACGCTCATCGGCGAAGTGTCCAGGTTGGGGCATTCGCGCTCCCATTGCGCCAGCACGAGATCGACCAGATCGTCCATGATGTTTTTATATAAAGTATCTTTACGTGAAGATAAATTCTAGCAGGGCGGCCATCGATGCGGCAAGGCGCGTGATCGCCTGGGCAGATGCGCTGCGCCATGGGCCGGCCCGGACTGGCGCCGCAACAGCGAGGAAAAAAGAAAGGGCCCGCCCCTCGCGGGGCAGGCCCTTTCCGGTTTGACCGGAAGATCCGTGCGGAATTACTGCGCGGCGTCCTTCAGCTTCTTGAGCGGGCGAACCTTCACCTTGACCGAAGCCGGCTTGGCGGGGAACCAGCGCTCTTCACCGGTGAACGGATCCTTGCCGAAGCGCTTGGCCTTGGCGGGGACCTGCTGCACGGCAACCTTGAACAGGCCGGGCAGCGTGAATTCGCCGGCGCCCTTCTTGTCCACGGAGCTCAGCACCGAGGTTTCCAGGCTGGCCAGGACGGCCTTGACTGCCTTGGCTTCGACGCCGGACTGTTCGACGATGTAGGCGATCAGTTGGGTCTTGTTCAGCGCGGCCTTGATGGCCTTGGGGGCGGCGACCTTCTTGGCGGCGACGACCTTCTTGGCAGCGACGACCTTCTTGGCAGCCGGCTTCACGGCGGGCTTGGCGGCGGTAGCCTTCTTTGCGGGCGCCTTGGCGGCGGGCTTGGTGACTTTCTTGGCAGGAGCTTTAGCTTTCGTGGCCATGGTCAAAATCCGTATGTTGAGGACATGTGGCAGCGCGCGCGCCGGGTATCGGCGTTTAACACTACGCGCCCGATGATAGCGGAAGAGTGGCCGTTGTAGCCGCTTTCGCAAGGCCTTTCGCGCAATCTTTGTTGTTTTCCAGGCAGAAAAACCCCTTCTACAAGGGGTTTTGCAAAATGCGGTGACAATCGCTGCGATTTTTTCAGCGCCGCGCGCCGCGCGCAAAGTGCTTGCCCAATGGGGTTTTGAACCATCCGCGGCCAACGTGTTCCAATGCTTCGCGCCGCGCGACGGCGCGCGGCGCGGACGGCCTTGCGGCAGCCTGCGTGCGTTGCCGGCGCGCCATTCCTACCCTGCATGGAAGTGAATCCCTCATATGTTGATGAAGAAGTTGGCGGCGAGCCTGCTCGTTGCGACCGCATGTATCTCAGGCGCCATGGCGCAATCCATGCCCCGGCCGGCGCTGTCCGCCAAGGCCTGGCTGCTGCTCGATGAAACCAGCGGACAGGTGATCGCGTCGCACGCGGCCAGCGCCCGGATCGAGCCGGCCTCCCTCACCAAGATCATGACGGCGTACGTGGTGTTCGGCGCCATCCACAACAAAGAGTTGTCGCCGGAGCAGAAGGTGACGATCTCGACGCGCGCCTGGAAGGTGCCGCCCGGCAGTTCCAAGATGTTCCTGGAGCCGGGCTCGAAGGTGTCGGTGGACCAGTTGCTGCGCGGCCTCATGATTCAGTCGGGCAATGATGCCGCGATCGCGCTGGCCGAAGCGGTGTCGGGCAGTGTCGAGGCGTTCGTGGCGCGCATGAACGACACCGCGGCGCAATTGGGCCTGCACGGCACGCATTTCGCCAGCCCCCACGGCCTGCCGGACCCGGGCACGTATTCCACGGTCAGCGACCTGTCGATCCTGGCCACGCGCTTCATCCGCGATTACCCCGAGCTGTACAAGACCTACGATTCGGCCAAGACCTACACCTATAACAACATCACGCAGCCCAACCGCAACCGGCTGCTGTGGCTCGATCCCAGCGTCGATGGCCTCAAGACCGGCCATACCGACGCGGCCGGGTATTGCATCGTGGCGACCGCGCACCGGCCCAACGGCAAGGAGCAGCGGCGCCTGATCACGGTGGTGGTGGGCACGGCTTCGGACAAGCTGCGCACTCAGGAAAGCCGCGAGTTGCTGGAATGGGGGTTCCAGGGGTTCAATACCATCAAGCTGTATGCCAAGGGCCAGGCGGTGGCTACGCCCGAGGTCTGGAAGGGCCAGGCCGATACGCTCAAGGCGGGCTTCGCGCGGGACGCCTACGTCACCGTGCCGGCCGGCGCCAAGGTCGAGCCGGTATGGGCGCCGCGGGACCCGCTGGTGGCGCCGATCGCGGCCCAGTCTCCGGTCGGCTCGCTGCGCGTGATGGTCGACGGCAAGCCCGCCATGCAGTTTCCGGTGGTGGCGCTTGAACCGGTGGCCGAGGCCGGCCTGGCCGGCCGCGCCTGGGATTCGATTCGCCTGTGGTGGCGCGGCCACTCAGGCTGAGTGAGAGGTGTGCCATGGCAGTGAGTTTTCCCGGCGGCCCGGCGGCGGCGCCGACCCCCGATGATCCGCTGGGCCTGCTGTCGGCCTGCCATGGCCGCATTGCGCGCCAGTGCGAGACGTTGCGGCGGCTGGCCGTGCACCTGCCGGCGCATGGCAGCGACGAGGCGGCCCAGGTCGCGGCCGCGGCCGTCATGCGCTATTTCCAGACTGCCGCACAGCACCACCATGAGGACGAGGAAGAGGACTTGTTCCCGGCCCTGATCGAAGCCATGGCCGGCTCGGACGCGGTCTGCCTGCATGCCTTGGTGGACGGCCTGGTGGCCGACCATGAACGCCTGGCGGCGCTGTGGGCGCCGCTGCGGCAGATACTGGAAGCGGTTGCCGCGGGTCATCCCGCCGAATTGCCGGCGGCGCAGGTGGAGGCATTCGCGATCGCCTATGCCGAGCATATCCGGCGCGAAGAAGACGAACTGTTGCCGCTGGCCGCGCGCCTGGTTTCCGACGACGCGCTGGCTTTGATCAGCCGGGCGATGAAGGCGCGGCGCGGCGGCGGCGCGGGCTGAGCGGCGCATTGCCGTCCCGCGTACCGGGCGCGGCGCTTTTTCGTGTTAAATGGTCCCTGCCGGCGCCTTTCGCGCCGGGTTAACAGGCCGCCACGCCATGCCCCGCCACACACGTTTTCGCCAGCAGTTGCAGCACGCTACCCTGATGCACGCCATGTCGGCGCACAATCCGCTGTCCGCCAAATTGGCGGCCGAGGCAGGGTTCGATGCGATCTGGGGCAGCGGTTTCGAGCTGTCGGCCAGCTATGCCGTGCCGGACGCCAACATCCTGTCGGCGGGCCTGCACCTGGAGATGATGCGGGCCATCGCGGCGGCCGTCGATGTGCCGGTCATTGCCGATATCGACACGGGTTTCGGCAATGCCATCAATGTCGCGTACAGCGTGCCGCAATACGAGGCGGCGGGCGTGTCGGCGGTGGTGATGGAAGACAAGACCTTTCCCAAGGACACCAGCCTGCGCGCCGGCGGCCGCCAGGAACTGGTGCGCGTGGCCGAGTTCCAGGGCAAGATCGAGGCGGCCTGCGCCGCGCGGCGCGATCCGGATTTCTGCGTCATCGCCCGTACCGAGGCGTTGATCGCGGGGCTCGGCCAGGCCGAGGCGCTGGCGCGCGCGGCCGCCTACGAGGCCGCCGGCGCCGACGCCATCCTGATCCATTCCAAGCAGAACACGCCGGATGAGGTGCTGGCCTTCATCGCGGCCTGGTCCGGCCGCGTGCCGCTGGTGTTGGTGCCGACCGCGTACCCGCAGTTGCGCGAGGCCGATATCCAGGCCCTGGGCAAGGTGGGGCTGGTGATCTACGGCAACCACGCGATCCGCGCCGCCGTGGGGGCGATGCGCGAGGTCTTTGCCCGCATCCGCGCCGACGGCGGCATCCATGGCGTGGATGCCGGCCTGCCCACGGTGCGCGATATCATCGGCCTGCAGGGCGACGCGGGCATGCGCGAACTGGAGCGCAAATTCCTGCGCTGAGCGTGCCCGGGGCATCGAAAAGAACAAAAGCACACAAGGACGGGGAATGATGGCGGCGGGACGCAGGCAGTGGCTGGTGCGGGTGTTTGGCGATTGGGTGCCGGAAGTCGGTCCCGCGACCCTGCGCGCCGATCTGGCCGCGGGGCTGCTAGGAGCCCTGCTGGTGCTGCCGCAGGGCGTGGCGTTCGCCACGCTGGCCGGCCTGCCGGCGCAGTACGGCCTGTATTCCGCCATCGTGCCCTGTATCGTGGCGGCGCTGTTCGGCTCCAGCCGCCACGTCATGTCCGGCCCCACCAATGCCAATTCGCTGGCGCTGTTCGCGGTGCTGACGCCGCTGGCGGTGGCGGGCAGCCCGGGCTATATCGAGCTGGCCCTGGCGGTGACGGTGCTGGTCGGATTGATGCAGTGGCTGGTCGGCGCCTTGCGCCTGGGATCGTTGGCGCATTTCATCTCGCCCTCGGCGCTGTTCGGCTTCACCAGCGGCGCGGCCCTGCTGATCGCCGTCCATGCCTTGAAAGATGCGCTCGGATTGCCGGCGCCCGCCTCGCACGGCGCGGGCGCCTTGCTGGCCAGCCTGGCGGCCAACCTGGATCAGGTGCAAGGGGGCGCGCTGCTGGTGACCACGGTGACGATCGCGGTGGCGCTGCTGCTCAAGCGGCTGGACAAACGCAAGCCCTACATGCTGGCGGGCCTGGCCGCGGGGACACTGGCCGCCGCCGTGTTCAATGCCATGGCGCCGCGGTTCGGCGCCGCCGCCGTGCCGGCGCTGGGCGACCTGGCGCAGCCATGGCCGCCATTCCATATCCCCCGGGTCGATTGGCGCGCCTTGCCGGATCTGCTCAGCCTCGCCTTTGCGTTGACCATCGTGGCGCTGGCGCAGTCCATTTCGATCGCCAAGGCGGTGGCCACGCGCTCGGGCCAGCGTATCGACGCCAACCGGGAATTCGTCGGGCAGGGGCTGTCCAATGTGGTGGGCGGCTTGTTTTCCTGTTATCTGTCCTGTGGTTCGCTGAACCGCTCCATGCCCAATTACGAGGCGGGGGCGAAGACGCCGCTGGCGGCGGTGTTCTCGGCGTTGCTGCTGATGCTGCTGGTGGCGCTGAGCGGTCCGCTGCTGGCGCGGATTCCGCACGCCGCCATTGCCGGCTTGCTGCTGCTGGTGGCGTGGACCTTGCTGGATGCGCCGCGCTGGCGCCAATTGTTCCGCAGCCAGCGGGCCGAAACCGTCATCGCCGCCGCCACATTGGCGGCCACCGTGACCATCCGCATGGAAGTGGCGATCCTGCTGGGCACCTTGCTGTCGCTGATGGCCTACCTGCATCGCACCTCGCGGCCGGCGATGCGCACCATGGGTTTTGATTCGCGCGGAATGGGACGCCGCTTCGTGGTGCTGGAGCAGCAGCCCGACGCGCTGCCGGAATGTCCCCAGCTCAAGCTGCTGCGCATGGAAGGCTCGGTTTATTTCGGCGCCGCCGCGCACGTGGCGCAGCGCCTGCAGGCGCTGCGCGCGGCGCCCGATGCGCCGCGTCATCTGCTGGTGATGGCCAAGAGCATGAACTTCATCGATCTGGCCGGCGCCCAGGTCTGGGAGGATGAGCTGGCCGCGCGCCGCGCGATGGGGGGCGACCTGTATTTCCATCGGCCGCGGCCGGAAGTGCTGGCGATGTGGCGCCGCACCGGTTTCCTGGAGCGGCTGGGCGAGGACCACGTGTTTCCAGACAAGGCGACGGCGTTGCACACCATCTACGCCCGCCTGGATCGCGGCATCTGCGCGGGCTGTCGCGCCAAGGTGTTCCGGGAATGCCAGCCGGACAGCCCGCAGGCCGGTGGCTGAGCGTTGTTCAGGCTGGTGGCGCCTCGCTGCCGAGATAGGCCGCCTTGACGCGCGGATCGGCCGCGATGCGGTCGGGCGGCCCTTCGGCCAGCAGGCTGCCGCGCACCAGGACCGCGATGCGGTCGGCGTGCCTGAAAACGACATCCAGGCTGTGCTCGGTGAACAGTACCGCCATGCGTTGGGTATCGGCCAGTTCGCGGGTCAGGCGCATGAGCGCGTGGCGTTCGTTGGTGGCCATGCCGGCGGTGGGTTCGTCCATCAGCAGCAATCGGGGCCGATGCGCCAGTGCCATCGCCAGTTCCACCCGCTTGACCTCGCCATAGGCCAGCGCGCCGCAATGGGCGCCGGCCTGGCCGGCCAGATGCACCTGTTCCAGTAGCGCCAGCGCCTCGTCGGGGCGGTGCGAGGCGGCGCGGCGCCAAGGCCGCAACAGCAGGCGGTCGCGCGAGAGCAACGCCGTCTGCACGTTTTCCAGCACGGTCATCGAGCGGAACGTGGCGGCGGTCTGGAACGTGCGTCCCACGCCCAGGCGGCAGATGGCGCTGGGCGCTCGGCCGACCAGTTCCTGTCCGTCCAGCCGGACTGAGCCGGCGTCGGGGCGCAATTGTCCGCCCAGCACGTTAAAGCAGGTGGACTTGCCGGCGCCGTTCGGGCCGATCAATGCCAGCATGTGGCCGGCTTCCAACTGGAACGAGATATCCGCCAGCGCGTCGATGCCGCCGAAGGCTTTGCGCAGTCCCTGGACCCGCAGCAAGGGGGAGGCGGCGGCCGTCATGGGTGTTTGCGCCGCAATTGCGCGGCCGCGCCCGCCAGGCCGGCGGGAAACAGCATGACCAGCGCCAGGATCGCCAGGCCCAGCACCGCGTGCCAGTACTCGGTGCCGCGGGCCGCGGTGTCCTGCAGCCAGGTATAGGCGGCCGCGCCCACCAGCGGGCCGGCCAGGGTTTGCAGGCCGCCCAGCAGCACCATCACCAGGCCGTCGACCGAGCGGCTGACAGCGAGCACATCGGGGGCGATGCTGCCTTTCGAAAAGGCGTACAGCGATCCGGCCATGCCGGCCGTCAGCGACGCCGCGACGAAGCCGGCCCACTGGATGCGGCGCGTATCCATTCCCAGCGCCTCGGCCCGCAAGGACGAATCGCGCGCGCCGCGCAGCGCGTAGCCCAGCGGTGAGAATGCCAGGCGCCGCAACCAGGCGATGCCGAGGGCGCACAGGACCAGTGTCAAGTAGTAGAACCAGGGGCCGCGCGCCAGCCAGGTGGACGGCCACAGTCCGATCAGGCCGTTGCTGCCGCCGGTCACGTCATCCCATTGATACGCCAGCGCCCACAGGATCTGCGCCACCGCCAGGGTCAGCATCGCCAGGTACACGCCGGACAGGCGCACGCAGAACCAGCCGAACACCGCGGCGCCGAACATGGCGGCGAACGGTCCCAGCAGCAACGCCGCTTCCATCGGCAGCGCCGCCAGTTTCAGCAGCAAGGCGGCGCCATAGGCGCCCAGGCCGAACCAGGCGGCATGGCCGAATGTAGTCATGCCCGCCAGGCCGGTCAGGAAATGCAGGCTGGCGGCGAACAGGGCGGCGATCAGGATCTCGATCAGCAGGATGCCCAGGTATGGCGCGTGCATGGCGGCCAGGGGCGCCAAGGCCAGCAGGGCCAGCAGTCCGCCGTAGGCGCGCCGCAGGCCCGGGCCGGCGGGGACCAGGGGGCGCTCGGCCGCCAGCGCCTGCGACGAGGGCGCCGGTGGCTTTCCCAGCAGGCCCCAGGGGCGCGCCACCAGCACCACCGCCATGACGGCGAATTCGGCCAACAAGGTCAGTTTCGACAGATTGAATTCCCAGGGGCCGAAATGCACCTGGCCGACGAAGACGAACAGCGCCTTGACGCCGCAGATCAGCAGGGCCGCGAGGAAGGCGCCGGGGATGGAGCCCAGGCCGCCGACCACCACCACGACGAAGGCGCTGGCGATGATTTCCAGGTCGAGTCCGAGCGTGGCCGGCACGCGCGGCGCGGCCAGCGCGCCGCCCAGCCCGGCCAGGAAGGCGCCCAGGGTGAAGGCCGAGGTGAACAGCCAGGCCTGGTTCACGCCCAGCGCGGCCAGCATGTCTCGGTTCTCGGCGGCGGCGCGCAGCAGGCGGCCCCAGCGCGTGCGCATCAGCAGCAGCCACAGCAGTCCCAGCACCAGCGGGCCGGCGGCGATCAGCAGCAGGTCGTATTGCGGAAAGCGCCGGCCCAGGATTTCGACCGCGCCCGACAGGCCCGGCGCGCGCGCCGCGAACAGGTCTTCCGGGCCCCAGAAGGCCAGCACCGCATCGCCGATGATCAGCACCAGCGCGAAGGTCGCCAGCAACTGGAACAGTTCCGGCGCGCGGTACAGGCGCTTGAGGACCAGCAGTTCGGCGGCGGCGCCGATCAGGCCGGTGGCCAGCGCCGCCAGCAGCAGTCCGGCCCAATAGCCAGGGCCGTCGCCGAAATAGCGGGTAAAGCTCCAGGCCAGGTAGATACCCAACATGTAGAACGAGCCGTGGGCGAAGTTCACCACCCGCGTGACGCCGAAAATCAGCGACAGGCCCGCCGCCACCAGGAACAGCGCGCTGGCGTCGGCCAAGCCGTTGAGCAGTTGCGACAGCAGCCCGGACAGGCTCATCAGTGCGGACGCATCTTGCGCACTTGCTCGTCGGGCGGCTGCAGGCGCGCGCCGTCGATGTAGGCGAAGTCCTTCATGACGCCCTTGCCGTCCTCGACCGCGGTGATGCCGATGTACACGCCCATGGTCGACTGGTGGTCGATCTTGCGGTACTGGATCGGCCCGTAGGGCGTGTCCACTTTCAACCCGCCAAAGGCATCGATCAGCTTGTCGGTATCGACCTCTCCGGCTGCTTTCAGGCCCTGGGCGAGCGACATCAGCGAGGCGTAGCCGACCACCGAGCCGACCTTGGGCGTCTCGTTGTAGCGCTTGCGGTAGGCTTCGACGAAGGTCTTGTTGGCCGGCGTGTCGATGGCGTACCAGGGGTAGCCGGTGACGATCCAGCCAGTGGGCGTGTCGGCGCCCAGCGGCTCGAGGTATTCCGGTTCGCCGGACAGCACCGAGACCACGGCGCGGTTCTCGAACAGTCCGCGGGTGTTGCCTTCGCGCACGAAGCGCGTCAAGTCGGCGGCGAACAGCACGTTGAAGATGGCGTCCGGCTTGGCGTCCGCCAATGCCTGCACGACCGCGCCGGCGTCCACCTTGCCCAGCGGCACCGCCTGTTCGGCGACGAATTCCACATCGGACTGGAATGACTTCATCATGGCCTTGAAGGTGGCCACGGCGGACTGCCCGTATTCGTAGTTGGGATAGACGATGGCCCAGCGCTTTTTGCGCAGCGCCAGCGCCTTGGGCGCCAGGGCGGCCACGTGCATCCAGGTGGAAGGGCGCAGGCGCCAGGTGTAGCGGTTGCCTTCCTGCCAGGTGATCTTGTCGGTCAAGGGCTCGGCGGCCAGGAAGAACACCTGCTGCTGCTTGGCGAAGTCGGTCAGCGCCAGGCCGGTGTTGGACAGGAAGCCGCCGAACAACAGGTCCACTTTCTCGCGGGCCAGCAGTTCCTGCGCGGCCCGTACGGCGTCGCCGGGGTTGCCGTTGTCATCGCGCGAGAACACCTCCAGCTTGCGGCCCAGGACGCCGCCCGAGCCGTTGATTTCTTCCAGCGCCAGTTGCCAGCCTTTCTTGTATGGACCCAGGAAGGCGGGAATGGCCTTGTAGCTGTTGATTTCGCCGATGCGGATCGGCGGTTGCTTGTCCGGAGTGTCTTTGGCGAATGCGGCGGGGGTCAGCGCCAGGGCCAGGAGCGCGGGGGCGAGCGCGCGGCGCAGCAGGGGCAGGCAGGCAGGGAACATGGGCGGATATCGCAGGCAGGAGCGGCCGGTCGAAACCGGGCCAATGTAGGACACGATTGCAGTTTTGGCCCAATTGAAGCATGCGCGGCGCCCTGCGCCAAGGAAAACGGCGCGGGCGCGGGTCGGTCCCATGCCCGGCCGGCCAGGTTCCGCCAATGAAAAAGGCCCTGCGATGCAGGGCCTTTCTGGCTATCCGGATACCGGCTGAATTACTTCAGCTTGGTTTCCTTGTAGTCGACGTGCTTGCGAGCGACCGGATCAAACTTCTTGATCAGCATCTTCTCGGGCATGTTGCGCTTGTTCTTGGTGGTCGTGTAGAAATGACCCGTGCCGGCGGTCGACTCGAGCTTGATCTTTTCGCGGATACCTTTGGCCATGTCGTGCTCCTAGTATGTCAGATTGGCGGGGGGCCGATTAGGCCAGTTCGCCGCGGGCACGCATGTCGGCCAGCACGGCGTCGATGCCGTTCTTGTCGATCGTGCGGATGGCCTTGGCCGAGACGCGCAGGCGCACCCAGCGGTTTTCGCTTTCAACCCAGAACCGGCGCGATTGCAGGTTGGGCAGGAAGCGACGCTTGGTCTTGTTGTTCGCGTGCGAAACGTTGTTGCCCACCATCGGGCCTTTGCCGGTCACTTGGCATACGCGTGCCATGGATGCACCTCATTTATTCTTGCGCATCACCGGGGAGGTAGACGGGGTGTCAGCCGCCGGGCTGTGAGAGGCTTGCCGCCGGGTCTTGCCCGAGGTTTCTGCCATCTTGCCGGCCACCCAGTCTTAGTGGATGAGGGGGAAGATCCTGAGTTTTGATTTCAAACTCCGGGATTTCGCCCAGTGCTTATACCCGCTGCCTGCCATCCGCAAAAATGCGCTTGGGGGTCAGAGTGTTGAACTACAAAGCATAGTAGTCCAGCACGGGAAACTTCATGTGAAGACGTAGATTATAATACGAAAAATCCAGGTAAATCAAGTGCCAAGGCGCGGCCGGCGGCCAAAGCGTGGTTTCCGTGCCGCGCTTCGGAGTCAGACGGGATGGGACCGGGCCACCCGGCCCGATAGCCACGACAGGCAGGCGCAGGTCGCCAGGGTGGTCGTCAGCGGCAGGGCGCTGTCGGTCTGCCAGGCGCTGACGGCGAAACCCGCCAGGGCCCCGCACGACAGTTGAAGCGTCCCCAGTAGCGCCGAGGCCGCGCCCAGCCGCTTGCCCTGATCGGACAGCGCCAGGGCCGCCGAATTGGGATTCACGAAGCCCTGGCTGCCCATGTAGCAGATCAGGCAGGCCATCAGCAAGGGCAGCGTCATCCAGCCCAGCAATGTCAGCGCCACCGCCGCCAGGCTGGCGCAGGCCAGCGAGGTCAGCGCGCGGCGCTGCAGCTGGCGCGGGGTATGGCTGCGCAGCAGGCGGGCGCTGATCTGCGAGCAGACGATGAGCGAGAGCGCGTTGGTGCCGAACAGCAGGCCGTAATACTTGGGATCGACGCCGTACAGTTCGATGAACACCCGCGGCGAGCCGATGATGTAGGCGAACATGCCGGCCTGGCCGAAGCCGCCCGCCAGACTGTGCGCCATGAAGCCGCGATGCGCGAACAGGGCGCGGTAGTTCTGCATGATGGTGCCCAGGCGCAGCGGCACGACGCGTTCGGGCGCGAGCGATTCCTTCATGATCAGGATGACCGCGGCCATCAGCATGGCGCCGCCGGCCAGCATGACCCAGAACAGGCTGCGCCAGCTGGCGATGCCCAGCAGTTGCCCGCCAGCGAGCGGCGCGAGGATCGGCGCCAGGCCCATGATCAGCATCAGCAGCGACATGGCGCGCGCCGCCTCGTGGGTTTCATAGTGATCGCGGATGACCGCGCGCGGAATCACGATGCCGGCCGCGCCGCCCATCGCCTGGACCACGCGCCAGCCGGTCAGGGCTTCGACCGAGCCAGCCAGGGCGCAGCCGAGCGAGGCGATCATGAACAGCGTCAGGCCCGCCATCAGCGGCGGCTTGCGGCCGTAGCGGTCGGCCATGGGCCCGTAGAACACCTGTGCCAGCGCCAGGCCGATCAGGTAGGCGGCCAGGGTGCGTTCGACGTCGCCACGGGGCACGCCGAGGTTGGCGGCGATCGTCGGGAACGCCGGCAGGTACATATCGATGGCGAAGGGGCCGATCGCGGTCAGGGCGCCCATGAGAATGAGCCAGCCCGGCAGCGCGCCGCGTGGAGAAAGTGTAGGGGGCATGTGGATCGCGAGGCAGATCGCGCAGGGACAGGACGCGGCGCGCTGTATTGCGCGTTTTGCGCCAAGCCAACGACTGTATCACGCGCCGCCTTACACGCAAATGGCGAGGAATTTCCGATACAGTTTGTCGTGTCCGTACGTATTCCAGAGGAGAGGCCGTGAATCCTTTGTTGTCTGTTGTGGAACGCAAGCTCCAGGCGTTGCCCGTGGCGGTGCAACTGGTACTGCCCGATGGCACGGTGATCGGGCCGCCGGATCCCCGGGTCCGCTTCGTGACGCACGACAAGACCGCCCTGGCCCATCTGGCCGAAGGCGCGGTGGGCGTGCTGGGTCAGGATTACGTCGAAGGTCGCATCGACATCGAAGGGTCGATGCGTGACGTGATGGCGGCGGCGGCCGCGTTGCTGCCGGGCTCGCCGGTGGATGCGGCGCGCGGCGGATGGCTGACCGAGCTGGTGCGCAAAGTGATGTCGGTCTGGCGTCACTCGGTCGAGCGCGAC
The DNA here is from genome assembly GCF_902859765.1 of Achromobacter pulmonis. Classification (GTDB taxonomy): domain Bacteria; phylum Pseudomonadota; class Gammaproteobacteria; order Burkholderiales; family Burkholderiaceae_B; genus Achromobacter; species Achromobacter pulmonis. The sequence goes on along the minus strand of NZ_CADIJV010000033.1, from coordinate 29,504 downwards.
GCCCGCCAGATCGAATTCCATTACGACCTGTCCGATGATTTCTACGCCTTATGGCTGGACCCGCGCCGGGTCTATTCCTGCGCCTATTACCGCGAACCCGGCATGAGCCTGGCGCAGGCCCAGGAGGCCAAGCTCGATCACATCTGCCGCAAGCTGCGGTTGCGTCCCGGCGAGCGTTTCCTCGACGTGGGCGCGGGCTGGGGCGGGCTGCTGCTGTGGGCGGCCGAACACTACGGGGTGGATGCCACAGGCATTACGCTGTCGCGCAACCAGCATGCCCATGTCAGCAAGCTGATCCAGGACAAAGGCCTGGGCGGACGCGTGCGGGTGGAATTGCTGGATTACCGCAAGCTCGACGAGGCCGCGCCGTTCGACAAGATCGCTTCGGTCGGCATGTTCGAGCACGTCGGCCGCGCCCAGCTGGAAGGCTACTTCGCCAAGTTGCGGCGGCTGCTCAAGCCGGGCGGGTTGATCATGAACCACGGCATCACGGCGGCCGGCGTGTACAACGCCGAGTTGGGCAGCGGCATGGGCGAGTTCATCGAGAAATACATCTTCCCGGGTGGCGAGCTGACCCATATCAGCGTGGTCATGGAGGCCATGACCAACGGCGGCCTGGAGGAGGTCGACATCGAGAACCTGCGGCCGCACTATGCCCGGACGCTCTGGGCCTGGAGCGACGCGCTCGAGGCGCGTCTGCCGCAGGCCGCGCAGATCCTGAGCGGCGAGCAGGGGGCGCGGTCCCTGCGCGCCTACCGGCTCTATCTGGCCGGTTGCGCCATGGGCTTCGAGCATGGCTGGATCGCGTTGCATCAGGTGCTGGGGCAGCACCCGGCCACGGGACGCGCCGATGAACTGGACGACCCGCCCGACCTGGCCTATCCCTGGCGGCGCGACTATATGTACCGCGACGCGCCCGGGCAGGGCGCCTGAAGACGGGGGTTTTGCGGCGCGAGTGTATTCATAAGAATAAAATATTAACGGGATGTATCTTGATTTTCGAGGGGGGCTTTCGCAGGGAAAAACGGCGAATCGTCTCTTGGGAATCAGGGTTTGTCCGGACGTTTTTCGGGCTGAATGTATCTGTTTTGTTCAGGCTCGGGCTTGGGGTGTGCATCAATTTCGGTTAAGATGCTGCCTTCTTCTTTCAGTTTGTTCACTATCTGTGGGTTCTCGAAATCCCTGTTTCGAGGCTCCTGTCTTGCAAGACTCCGCACCCCGCGGATTCTCTTGTTGCTAGTGTCGGTTTGTATTGGCGGTTCTGCCCGTCTTCCGCACAACCCCCTTAGCTCCATGGCACGGTTGGTCCAATGCCGCCGTGTCCCTGAACCTATGGAGGCAAAAGCCAATGCGTTTCACCCCCGTCAAGACCCTGGCCGCCGCGGCCGTCCTGTTCGCCTTCGCCGGTTCGGCCCAAGCCGCCGATGCGCCGCAATGCGAACTCAAGCGTCCGATCAATTTCGGCGGCATGAACTGGGAATCCAATCTGGTCCTGGTCGACATCGAGCGTTTCATCATGGAAAAGGGCTATGGTTGCAAGACCGAAACCCTGCCCACCGAGACCCTCCCGGCCCTGGCCGCGCTTGAACGCGGCGACCTGGACGTCAACACCGAAGTCTGGCTGAACAGCGTTGCCGACCCCTGGGAACGCGCCGAGAAGACCGGCCGCGTCAAGCGGATCGGCGATCTGTACATGGGCGGCGAGGCCTGGTACATCCCGCGCTATACGGCCGAGCGCCTGCCTGAACTGAAGTCGGCGGCCGACCTGCCCAAGTTCAAGGACAAGTTCAAGGATCCCGAAGAGCCGGGCAAGGGCCGCTTCTACGGTTGCCCGGCGGGCTGGGGCTGCGAAGTCACCAGCACCAACCTGTTCAAAGCCCTCAAGCTGGGCGATACCTACACGCTGTACTCGCCGGGCACCGGCGCGGCGCAGAAGGCGGCCCTGATGTCGGCCTACAAGCGCAAGCAGAACGTGGTGTTCTATTACTGGTCGCCCACGCCGCTGGTCGGCGCCCTGGACTTGGTCAAGCTTGAACTGCCGCCCTACGACGCCGAAAAGCACAAGTGCCTGACGTCGCCCAAGTGCGCCAAGCCCGAGGCCAGCGCCTATCCCGACAATCCCGTCTTCACCGCAGTGAACACCAAGTTCTCGCAGGAGGCGCCGGTGCTGACCGAGTTCCTGTCGAAGGTCTCGGTGCCGCTGCCCGTGATGAACGAGACCCTGGCCCACATGGAAGACTCCGGCGACGAGTCCGCCGCGGTGGCCAAGTGGTTCCTGAAGAGCAAGCCCGACGTCTGGACCAAATGGGTTCCCGCGGACGTCGCCGGGCGCGTGCAAGGCGCGCTGTAACCCCCGCCGCCTTTCCGGCGGCGGCCCGCTCCGGCCGACCGGGGCGGGCCGCCGGTTTGGACTTTTTCCCCTTGGGATGCCCCCAAGGGGAAAAAGCCCTCCGGCAGGCGCAATGCCCGCCACGCGGGCAAGGCGCAGGCGGTTCCCGCCTGCGCCGCACCGTAAGCGTGTCGCCGTCATCCCTGCCTTTCGTGGTCCTGGCGCGCATGTCCGCCAGGCGATTCGCGGGCCGTGGCCCCTGCCGCGCACCGGATCGCGGCGCACACGCTGAAATGGAGTCAAAACATGTTTCCTGAAATCATTCCTGCCCGCCAGGTGCGGGGGGCCATCGATGGATTCGTCGATCACCTGGTCACCAACTACGCCGACACCCTGGAGAAGCTGTCCCAGCCCGTGCTGCATGCGCTGGTGTGGCTGGAGCAACTGCTGCGCAGTTCGCCCTGGTGGGCCGTGGTCATCGTGACCATCGCGATTGCCTGGCTGGTGAGCCGCCGCATCGGCCTGAGCCTGGCCATGGGGGCGTTGTTGTGCGTGATCGGCGTGCTCGGCCTATGGGACGCCGGCATGCAGACGCTGGCGCTGATGATCATGGCGGCCGGGTTGTCGGTGGTCATCGGCATTCCGCTGGGCGTGCTGATGGCGCGCGTCAACTGGCTGCGTTCGCTCATGCTGCCGGTGTTGGACGTGATGCAGACCATGCCCAGTTTCGTGTATCTGATTCCGGTCGTGATGCTGTTCGGCCTGGGCAAGATCCCGGCCATCATCGCCACCGTGATCTACGCGGTGCCGCCGCTGATCCGCCTGACCGATCTGGGCATCCGCCTGGTCGACCGCGAGGTGCTGGAAGCCTCGCGCGCCTTCGGCGCCAATCCGCGTCAGCAGTTGTTCGGCGTGCAGCTGCCGCTGGCCCTGCCCAACATCATGGCCGGCATCAATCAGACCACCATGATGGCGCTGTCGATGGTGGTGATCGCCTCCATGATCGGCGCGCGCGGCCTGGGGTATGAAGTGCTGCTCGGCATCAACCGCCTGGAAGTCGGCCGCGGCCTGCTGGCGGGCCTGGGCATCGTGGTGCTGGCCGTGCTGTTCGACCGGATCACGCAATCGTATGGACAGCGCATGCGCATGGGAGGCCAGCGATGAGCAAGATCGAAGTCAAGAACATCTACAAGATCTTCGGGCCGCATCCGAAGAAGTGGCTGCAAGCCGCCCAGGGCGGCATGAGCAAGGAAGCGCTGCTGGCCGAAAGCGGCCACACGCTGGGCCTGCGGGACATCAGCCTGTCGATCGAAGAGGGCAGCATCTACGTCATCATGGGCCTGTCGGGGTCCGGCAAGTCGACGCTCATCCGCCACTTCAACCGCCTGATCGAGCCCAGCGCCGGCCACATCCTGGTCGATGGCGTCGACGTGGTCAGCCTGAACAAGCGCGACCTGGAGACCTTCCGCCAGAAGAAGATGAGCATGGTGTTCCAGCGTTTCGGCCTGTTCCCGCACCGCACCGTGCTGGACAACGCCGCTTACGGCCTGGCCGTGCAGGGCGTGGGCCGGGCCGAGCGCGAACGGCGCGCCCGCGATTGGCTGGAGCAAGTGGGCCTGTCGGGTTTTGAACAGCAGTATCCGCACCAGTTGTCGGGCGGCATGCAGCAGCGCGTGGGCCTGGCGCGGGCGCTGGCCACCGATGCCGAGATCCTGTTGATGGACGAAGCCTTCTCGGCGCTCGATCCGCTGATCCGCCGCGAGATGCAGGACCAGTTGCTGCAGTTGCAATCCAAGCTCAACAAGACCATCGTATTCATCACCCACGACCTGGACGAGGCGCTGCGCCTGGGCAACCGCATTGCCATCCTGAAGGACGGCGAACTGGTGCAGGAGGGCACGCCGGAAGACATCCTGCTGAACCCGGCCAACGATTACGTGCAGTCGTTCCTGCAGGACGTCAATCGCACCAAGGTGCTGAACGCCACCCATGCCGTCAATCCGGCGCGCTTGACGCTGACCATGCGGTCGCGCCCGGCGCACGCGGTCGACCGTATGCGCGCGCTGAACTACGAGTATGCGCCGGTGCTGGATGGCAAGCGCCTGGCCGGCGTGCTGACGCTGCGGGCGGCCGAGCAGGCCGTGAACGAAGGCGGCCGCGACGTGTCGCGCTTCGTTGAGGACCTGGCTTCGGTGCCGGCCACGGCCGGCCTGGGCGAGGTGCTGGCCCAGCTGGTGCACAGCGACCAGCCTGTGGCCGTGACGGGCGAGAACGACGAGTTCATCGGCATGCTCTCGCGCAAGAAAGTGGTCGAACTGGTGACGCCGGTGCTGGCGGACACCGCCCAGACCGCCGTGGAGGGCGAGCCGGAGGCGGCCGGGGCGCAGGAACCCGAGCCGCGCGGCGAGGCCGCCTGACGGCTGGCGGCGCCCGCGCCCTGCCAGGGCGCCGGCCAGGGCGGACGGCGCGTCCGCGGAGCGCGGACTTGCGCCCGGGGCCAGTCCGGATATGATGGCTGGCCGGCAATCACTGCCGGCCAGCCATCATTCGGAATATCGGAACCCGTCATGCCAATCTTGAACGTCCAGATCATGCAGGGCCATTCTGCCGCCCAGAAGACCGCGCTGTTGAAAGCGGCGTCGCAGGCGGTGGTCGAGAGCATCGCCGCGCCGCTGTCCAGCGTGCGCATCGTGTTGCAGGAAATCCCCGCCGAGCACGTGATCGTGGCCGGCGAGATCGGCAAGGCCATGGCGCGCGTCGACGCGGCCCTGATCGAAGGCCGCGACGAGGCCAAGAAGTCGGCGCTGATCGCGGCGCTGAACCAGGCCGTGTGCGCCAGCATCGGCATCTCGGGCGAGGACGTGCGGGTGCTGATTCGCGACGTGCCCAAGACCGACATGGGCGTGGCCAACGGCCTGAGCGCCAAGGCCGCCGGCCGCTGACGCCGCGGCGCCAGCCGGCGCCGTGGCGCGAGCCTAGTCGAGCTTGACGCCGGCTTCCTTGATCACCGCGCCCCAGCGCTGGATCTCGTTCCTGATGTAGGCGCCGTATTCCTGCGGCGTCGATCCCAGCGCCTGGGCGCCCTGGGCCTTGAGCTGCTTCTGCATCTCGGGCGATTGCAGGGCGCGACGGATCTCGGCATTGAGCTTGCCGACCACTGCGTCCGGCGTGCCCGCCGGCACCACCACGCCTTGCCAGGCGCCCATCTCGAAGCCTGGGACCACCGTTTCGGCCACCGTCGGCACGTCGGGCAGTTGCGCGCTGCGCTCGCGGCTGGTGACCGCCAGGGCGCGCAGCTTGCCCTCGCGGATGAAGCCCAGCGAATCGTTCAAGGTGTTGGTCATGACCTGCACCTGACCGCCGACCAGGTCGGTCATGGCGGGGGCGCTGCCGCGATAGGGCACGTGCACGGCGTCGATGTCGAGCGAGCGCAGCAGCAGCAGCGCGCCCAGGTGCGTGACGTTGCCGGCGCCCGCCGACCCATACGACAGCTTGCCGGGATGCTGGCGCGCGTAGTCAACGAAGCCGCGCGCGTCCTGCGCCGGCACCGATGGATGCACCAGCAGTACCAGCGGAATCACGGCGGTGGACGACACTGGCGCGAAGTCCTTGACCGGATCGAAGGCCAGTGAACGATAGAGATTGGGGCTGAGCGCGATCGACGAGGTGTTGTAGAGCACGGTGTAGCCGTCCGGCTTGGCGGCTGCCGCGTACTGCATGCCGATGTTGCCGTTGGCGCCGCCCTTGTTCTCGACCACCACGGTCTGGCCCAACTGGTCGGTCAACTGCTTGGCCAGTACCCGCGCCACCAGGTCGGTGGGACCGCCCGGCGGGAAGGGCACCACCATGGTGATGGGGCGCTCGGGCCAGGCGGCCTGGGCGGTGGCGGCGCTACCGAGTGCCAGCGCGACCAGGCCGGCCGCGAGCAATATTTTCTTCATGGTTGTCTCCTTGCTTTGGTGGAAGGGGCGAGGCCCCATGGCGGCGGCGCCCTCTGCGGGACGCCTGTCCGCCGAGCGCCGCGTCAGCCCGGTCGGCCGGCCAGCATGCGCGTCGCGGTGTAGGCCATCACGGGCTTGCCGTGCTGGTTGAAAACCTCGATGGTGGAGCTGACCACGGCACGGTTGTGCTGCGAGGTCGGGCGTACGCCGGTCACTTCGATATCGGCCCAGATGGTGTCGCCGGCCACCACCGGCGCCAGCATTTTCTTGTGGACTTCCAGCAGCGCCAGGCCGGTGCCCTGCACCATGCCCTGCATGATGAGGCCCTCGATCAGGCCGTAGGTCAGGGCGCCGGGGGCGGGGCGGCCCTGGATCGCGCCATGCGCGTAGGTGGCGTCGATGAAGATCGTCTCCAGCATGCCGGTGACGCTGATGAAGTTGACGATGTCGGTTTCGGTGACCGTGCGGCGGAACGTGCGAAAGCGCTGGCCGACGGCGAGGTCCTGCCAGTAGTAGCCCTGGCCGAGCGGGGCGGGGGCGGTGCGGTCTTGGGTCATGCGGAGTCCTTGGGGGAGGCGGGAAGGGTGTCGGTTTGCCGGGCAGCGCCGGTTTGCAGCAGGGCGTCGATGGCGGCGCAGTCCAGGCCGGCTTGCGCCAGCACGTCGCGGGTGTGTTCGCCGAGCCGCGGTGGCATCGCCGGCGGCACCTGCGAGCGCTGCAGCCGCACAGGGTTGCGCGGGAAGCGGTAGTGGTTGCCGGCGGCGCTTTGCAGTGGCTGGAAGAAATCCACGCTGCGCAGGTGCGGGTCGGTCTCCAGGTCTTGCAGGCGGTTGACGCGGGCCGCGGGGATTTCCAGTTTTTCGCACAGGGCCAGCCAGTAGGTGGTGTCGCGCGCCGCGACGATGCCGGCCTGCAGTTCGTAGAGCGTCTCGATGTGGCGGGTGCGCGCGGCGATGTCGCTGAAGCGCGGATCGGCGGCCAGGTCGGGGCGCCCGGCAGCTTCGAAGAAGCTGCGCCAATGAGCGTCGGTGTAGGGCATCAGACAGACATGGCCGTCGGCGGTGCGGCAGGGCCGGCGCCACGGCGTGAGGACACGCGGATAGCCGGCCTCGCCGGGCGTGTCCGCCAGGTGCCGGCCGTAGTAGTGCTCGACCAGCACGTACGAGGCCATGCTTTCGAACATCGGCACTTCCAGTTGCTGGCCCAGGCCAGTTCGCTCGCGCTGGAACAGCGCGGCCAGGATGGCGTGCGCGGCGACCAGGCCGCAGGTCTTGTCCGCCGCCACCGTGGGCAGGTAGCGCGGCGTGCCGGTCTGGCGGTCGGCCAGGTCGGCAAAGCCCGCCAGGCCCTGGATGATGTCGTCGTAGGCAGGCCGGCCGTCGTAGGCGCCGCCGGCGCCAAAGCCGTACAGGCCCGCGTACACCAGCCGCGGATTGCGCGCGCACAGCGTAGCCGGGTCCAGGCCCAGCGCGGCCATCTTGGCCGGCCGCATGCTGTGCATCAGCACGTCGGCGCCGTCCACCAGCGCCAGCAGCGCGTCGCGGGCGGCGGCCTGCTTCAGGTCCAGCACCACGCTGCGCTTGTTGCGGTTCAGTCCCAGGAAAATGGCGGCCAGCCCGGGTTCCTGGGCCGGGCCGGTGTTGCGGGTGGAGTCGCCGGCGGGCGCTTCGATCTTGACGACGTCGGCGCCGTAGTCGGCCAGGATCTGCGAGGCGTAAGGGCCGAACACCACCGAGGTCAGGTCCAGCACGCGCAGGCCGCCGAGGGCGGTGGCTTGGGGAAGGGAAGCGGAAGTCATGGCGGAAATCCTATCGGCGTGGCCTATACCCGTCTAATATGGCTTTGGTATTGCTTGATATGGAATCCGTTATGGCTATCGATCTACGGCAGTTGCGCCAGTTCGTCACCATCGCCGAACTGGGCAGCTACCGTCGCGCCGCCGATACCCTGCACATCGCGCAGCCCGCGCTGTCGGTGTCGATCCAGAAACTGGAGCATGCGGTTGGCGTGCCGCTGCTGGCGCGTGGCGCCAGGGGCGTGACGCTGACCCCGGCGGGCCAGGCACTGATGGCCGACGCCCGCCGCGCGCTGTTCCATAGCGAGCAGGCGCGCCAGGCCGCGCGCCGCGTGGCGTTGGGCGAATGGGGCACGCTGCGGCTGGGCTTTGTCGGTTCGGCCACTTACACCTTGCTGCCGCGCTGCCTGCCGGTGTTTCGCGCGCAGTATCCGGACGTGCAACTGGAATTGCGCGAGGACAGCACCGTCGGCCTGGCGGCGATGCTGCGCGCCAACGATATCGACGCGGGCCTGGTGCGGGGGCCGCTGGCGGATGACCCGGCGCTGGAATCCTGGGTGGTCGAACGCGATGATCTGATCCTGGCGGTGCCGGCGGGCCATGCGCTGGCTGGCGCCGGCCCGGTCAGCCTGGCGCGGGCCCGCGGCGAGAGTTTCGTGATGTACTCGCCGGCCAAGGTGCCAGGCCTGCATGGCGTGGCGCTCGCGCTGTGCCGCAAGGCCGGCTTCTCGCCGCGCATCAGCCAGGAGGCGATCCAGGTGCAGACGCTGGTCAGCCTGGTGGCCAGCGGCATGGGGCTGGCGCTGGTGCCGGGCGTGACGCGGGCCTACTCCACGCCGCTGGTGGCATTCGTGCCGCTGGCCGACGCCGAGGCGCGCGAGGCGTTGTCGCTGTCGCTGGTGACGCACCGCGCCACGTCCTGCGCAGCGGTGCTGCGCCTGCGCGACAGCATGCTGGCGCAGGGGGACTGACCGGCGTGGCCGGCGGTTGAGTTTCAGGCAGCTTCGCGATCGAACAGCGCGGTGCGCAGGTAGGAGACGACGTCATCGCCGCCATCCAGCGCGTGCGCGCCGATGCGCGCGTGCCAGTGGGATTCCGAGCCGGCGGCCAGCCGCCATTCGCGCAGCCGGCGCGTGTACAGCTGCAAGTCGTATTCCTCGGTGACACCGATGGCGCCGTGCACCGCGTGGGCGATATCGGCCACGCGCGCTACCGCCAGGCTGGCGCGGGCCTTGCCGAGCGCGGCCAACAGCGGTTGCGGCAGGCCGTCGCGGCCCTGGAATGCCAACTGCGCCGCCATGCGCGCGGCCCATACCTGTTCAGCCATCACGCTGATCTGCTGCTGCACGGCCTGGAAGCGGCCTATCGGCTTGCCGAACTGCCGCCGCTGGTTGGCGTAATCCAGTGTCATCGACAGCACGCGCTCCATGGCGCCGGCGATCAGGCCGGCGCAGGCGGTGGCCGCCAGTTCGTCCAGGGCCGGCAGGCCGGCGCCGGCCTCGATGCGCACGCCATCGTCGAGCGACCAGCGCGCTGGCGCGTCCAGGCTGCCGTGCACGCCGCTGGGTTCGATGGTGGCGGCGCGGGCCGGGAGCAGCCAGATCTGTTCGCCGATGCGAGCCAGCACCGCGTCGGCGCCGCGGATCCAGGGGACGTTGGCGCCCGTGGCCTGGCGCGCGGACACCTGCCAGCCATGCGGCGCCAGCGCGATTGATCCGGTGACCGGGGCGTGGCCGGCTCGTGCCAGCCAGGCGCGCGCCAACAGCGTGTCGATGATGGGGTAGGGACACAGGTGGCGGCCGGCGGCGGTGGCCAGCGGCAGCGCCTCGGCCAGCGCCAGGCCGGCGCCGCCCTGGGGTTCGGGCACCAGCGCGTCGGCGAATCCGGCGTCCTCGCAGGCGCGCCAGGCTTGCGCGGGCGCCTGGCCCTGCTCGGCCTGGCGGATCACGTCGGGCGTGCAGGTCTGCGCGAACAAGCGTTCGGCGGCATCGCCAAAAATCGAATCCATGATGGGGTTCCTATCGAAGGCCGAGGCCGCGCGCGATGATGCCGCGCAGGATTTCGCGGGTGCCGCCGCGCAGCGAGAAGGTGGGGGCGACCTGTTCGAGATAGGCCAGCGTGCGCAGCAGTGGCAAGGGCGGCGGCTGCTCCGGACGGCGCCCCAGCGCGTCGGCGATCAGGCGCGGGATGTCCTGTTCCAGTTCGGTGCCGAGGTCCTTGACCAAGGCCGCTTCGATGGCGGGACTCTGGCCCGCCGCCAGTTTGCCGGCGATCGCCAGCGAGAGCGCGCGCAGCACCGCCATCTGCGACAGGATGGCGCCCAGCAAGGCTTGGTCGGCGCTGTCCTGCGCCGCGCCGTCGCGGCCGTGCGCCAGCCAGCATTGCAGCAGTGCAATGCTGGAATACAGGCGTTCCGGCCCGCTGCGCTCGAACGCCAGTTCGGCGTTGACCTGGGCCCAGCCCGCGCCTTCCTGACCGATGAGCGCGTCCGGCGCCAGTTCGACGTTGTCGAAGAACACTTCGGAGAAATGCGCGTCGCCGGCCAGGTCCTTGATCGGCTTGATGGACACGCCCGGCAGCGACAGGTCGACGATGAGTTGCGACAGGCCCTGGTGGCGGTCCTCCGGCGTACCCGAGCTGCGCGCCAGCGCGATCATGTAGTGCGAGCGGTGCGCATTGGTGGTCCAGACCTTGCTGCCGTTCAGGCGCCAGCCGCCCGCCACCGGTTCGGCGCGGGTGCGGATGCTGGCCAGGTCGGAGCCCGAGCCGGGCTCGCTCATGCCGATGCAGAAGAAGGCCTCGGCGCGGCAGATGCGCGGCAGGTAGAAGGCCTTCTGCGCCGGCGTGCCGAGCTTGAGGATCAGCGGCGCGCTCTGGCGGTCGGCGATCCAGTGCGCCGAGACCGGGGCGCCCGCTGCCAGCAGTTCCTCGGACAGCACGAAGCGCGCGAAGTGGCCGCGTTCGGCCCCGCCATATGCGCGCGGCAGCGTCAGGCCGAGCCAGCCGCGTTCGGCCAACTGGCGGCTGAACGCGGCGTCATAGCCCATCCAGGAGCGGGCGCGTTCGTCGGGTTCCAGTCCGTCCAGGGCCGCGGCGAGAAAGTCGCGCACCTCGGCGCGCAGGGCTTCGTCCTGGGGGGGGATGGCGGTCAGTTCCAGCGTATCGATCATGGGTGGGTCCGGTCTGGCGGGCGCCGGAGGCGGCGCGCCGCTGGCCACTATCGGCGAGCCGCGCGCGGACTGTCCAATAGTAAATTCTTGCCTGGCGATAAGGATCGGATATCGGCGCCCCGGGGGCGGGCTGGGGCGCAGGCCGCACGAGTATGATGAAGGCATCATCAGGAGGAAACATCATGAACGAAGTCATCGTCGCATCCGCCGTCCGTACCGCCATCGGCGATTTCGGCGGCGCGCTGAAAGACGTGCCGCCCTGCGACCTGGGCGCCACTGTCATCAAGGCCGCGCTGGAACGCGCCGCCGTCAAGGGCGACGAAGTCGGCCACGTCGCCGTCGGTCACGTCATCAACACCGAGCCGCGCGACATGTACCTGTCGCGCGTGGCTGCCATCAACGCCGGCATCGCCAAGGAAACCCCGGCCTTCAACGTCAATCGCCTGTGCGGCTCGGGCCTGCAGGCCATCGTGTCGGCGGCGCAGACCATCCTGCTGGGCGATGCCGATATCGCCGTCGGCGCCGGCGCCGAAAGCATGAGCCGCGCGCCGTACATCGCGCCGGCGCAGCGCTGGGGCGCGCGCATGGGTGACAGCATCATGCAGGACATGATGACCGGCGCCTTGTCCGACCCGTTCGGCCGCATGCACATGGGCGTGACCGCCGAGAACGTCGCCGCCCAGTTCGGCATCAGCCGTCAGGACCAGGACGCGCTGGCCGCCGAGTCGCACCGCCGCGCCGCCAACGCCATCGAGGCCGGCCATTTCCGCGACCAGATCGTGCCGATCGTGCAAAAGACGCGCAAGGGCGAAGTGGTGTTCGACACCGACGAGCACGTGCGCCGCGACGTTACGGCCGAGAGCCTGGCCGCGCTCAAGCCGGTGTTCCAGAAGGAAAACGGCACCGTCACCGCCGGCAATGCCTCGGGCCTGAACGATGGCGCCGCCGCGCTGGTGCTGATGAACGCCTCGGTCGCGGCCAAGCGCGGCATCAAGCCGCTGGCGCGCCTGGTGGCTTATGCCCACGCCGGCGTCGACCCGACCATCATGGGCATCGGCCCGGTGCCCGCGACCCAGGCCGCGCTCAAGCGCGCCGGCCTGAGCGTGGACCAGTTGGACGTGATCGAGGCCAACGAGGCCTTCGCCGCGCAGGCGTGCGCCGTGAGCCGCGAATTGAAGCTGGACCCGGCCAAGGTCAACCCCAACGGCAGCGGCATCGGCCTGGGCCACCCGATCGGCGCCACCGGCGCCATCATCACCGTCAAGGCGTTGCACGAATTGCAGCGCGTGCAGGGCCGTTACGCGCTGGTGACCATGTGCATCGGCGGCGGGCAGGGCATCGCGGCGATCTTCGAGCGCATCTGAGCGCAGCGTCAGGCGCCCCCCCGGGGCGCGCCGGGGCGGGCCGCAATGGCCCGCCCGTTGCAGGGCGGGCGCCGGCCTACAATCGCGCCATGTACAAATCCAAATTCCCCTCCGAACTCGACCAGCCGACCCTGTCGGAAGTCGATGGCGTGCGTTATTTGCACTTCAACACCGAATGGGTCCAGGGCGCCATGCGCATCAAGAATCCGTCGGAACTGGTGCTGGAATACACCAGCCAGATGATGGCGTGGCTGCTGTTCCTGGAGCCGCCCAAGGACGAGGCCATTGGCATGTTCGGCCTGGGCGCCGGTTCGCTGGCGCGCTTCTGCGCCAAGCACACGCGCGCGCCGCTGCTGGCGGTGGAGTGGAACCCGCGCGTCACCGCCGCCTGCCACATGTTCTTCCGCCTGCCGGGCGAGAACCGCCTGCGGGTGGAGCATGCCGACGCCGCCGAATGGGCCGCCGATCCGCTCAACGCGGGCCGCTGCCCGGTGCTGATGGTCGACCTGTACGACGCCTCGGCCCAGGGGCCGGTGCGCGACAGCGTCAAGTTCTACCGCGATTGCCGCCGCGTGCTGGGCGAGGTCGGGGTGCTGGCGGTGAACCTGTTCGGCCGCCACGAGAGCTTCGGCAAGAACATCGACAACCTGTCCAAGGCCTTTGACGACCGCGTCGTCCTGCTGCCCGAGATCGACGCCGGCAACCAGATCGTGCTGGCGTTTTCCGGCCCGCGCCTGGCGGTCACGCCCGCCGAGCTGCTGGCGCGCGCCGAGGTGGTCGAATCGCAGTACGGATTGCCGGCGCGCCGCTGGGCGCGTTCGCTGACCCGGCACGCGGTCGACGGCATCCTGCATTTCTGAGATCCGCGCCTGGCCCTGGCCCCGTTTTCCTGGCCAGGGTAGGGCAATTCCTTAGTGTCTGCCTCTAGGACGGATTCACCGGACGACGCTATGATGGGCCTATTCATAATTATGAATTACGGCGCCGTCAGGCCGTCTGCCCATGACCTCTCCCATCGTCCGGCAAGCCTTGTACCTGGAAGTCGCGGATCGCCTGCGCGGCATGATCCATGCGCGCGCGCTGCGCAATGGCGAGTGGATCGACGAACTGCGCCTGGCCGGCGAGCTGGGCATCTCGCGGACGCCGCTGCGCGAGGCGCTCAAAGTGCTGGCCACCGAGGGGCTGGTGCGGCTGGAGCCGCGCCGCGGTTGCTTCGTCAATGAGCTGTCGGCGCAGGACCTGGAAGACATCTTCCCGTTGATGGCCATGCTGGAAGGACGCTGCGCCCATGAGGCGGCGTGCAAGGCGTCGGACGCGCAGTTGGCGGCGCTGGCGCCGCTGCACGAGGCGCTGGCGGGCCATGCCGCCGCCGGCCGCGTCGATGCCTATTACCAGACCAACTACCTGATCCACGAAGCGGTGCAGGCGCTCGCCGGCAATCAGTGGCTGGTCGACATGGTGGGCAATCTGCGCAAGGTACTGAGCCTGTCGCGCCACCGCAGCCTGGCCTGGCCCGGCCGCATCCAGGAATCCTGTGCCGAGCACCTGGCCATATTCGAGGCCCTCCAGGCCCGCGACCCCGAGCGCGCCGAGGCGCTGGCGCGCCATCACCTGATGCGCCAACTTGAGGTGCTGCGCGCGTTGGCCGCCGCCGACGATGACGCGCCGCCGCTTTCCGATCTTCCCGTAGCCGAGGAATCCGTCCATGAACGCACCCGCCAATCTCGCCCCCGCGCGCGGCGCACGCACGCCTGACGCCGAACCGATCGACACGGACGCCGCCGAGGCCGGCGACAGCCTGATCACGCGCCTGGGGCGCCTGTGGGAGCGCGGCCGCCTGCCCAGTGAATCCGAAGTGCGGCGGCTGTTCGAGGCGCGCCTGACCGACGTGGCCGCCAACAAGCTGGCGCGGCGCTGGTGCGACCAGTACGGCGCCGCCGACGGCAAGGACCGGCGCCTGATGCTGGCCGCGCTGGCGCAGGTGCGCGGCACCTTCGCCAGCGATGGCGGCGAGGGCGTGCGCCTGTTCAAGCGCTTCAACGCGCAGCCGCTGGGCCTGCGCTTCCTGGTCGAACTGCGCGCCGACATGCTGCGCTGGCGCAAGCAGGTGGCCGGCATCCAGGCGTTGGACAAGGACCTGGAGGGCCTGCTGTCGGCCTGGTTCGACGTCGGCCTGCTGGAGCTGCGGCCGCTGACCTGGGACTCGCCCGCATCATTGCTGGAAAAGCTGATCCTTTACGAGGCCGTGCACGAGATCCAGTCGTGGGACGATCTGCGCCACCGCGTGGCGCCGGACCGCCGCTGCTATGCCTACTTTCACCCGCAATTGCCGGACGTGCCATTGATCTTCGTCGAGGTGGCGTTCGCCGGCAGCATGGCCGACAACGTGCAGGCGTTGCTGGACAGCAGCGCGCCGCCGCAGGACCTGGAGAAGGCGCGTTGGGCGATCTTCTATTCCATCTCGAACACCCAGCCGGGCCTGAAGGGCATCAGCTTTGGCAATTTCCTGCTCAAGCGCGTGGTCGAGCAATTGCTGGAGGAGCTGCCCAAGCTCAAGTCGTTCGCGACGCTGTCGCCGATTCCCGGTTTCGCCGACTGGCTCGGCAAGCTGGACGCCGAGGCGGTCGAGGCGATGCTGCGCGAGGACAAGTCGCGCGCCAAGGCGCGCCAGCGGGCCGGCGTGCCCGACGGTCGGCGCTGGGTAGCGCGGCTGGCGCGCGCGGCGCAAGGCAAAAAGACGCCCGACGTGGTCAAGCGCGCCGCTTTCCGCCTGGCCGCGCACTATCTGCAGGCCATGAAGAATGGCCTGCCGCTGGATGCGGTGGCGCGCTTTCACCTGGGCAATGGCGCGCGCATCGAGCGCCTGAACTGGGCGGCGGACACCTCGGCCAAGGGGCTCAAACAGTCCTGCGGGCTGATGGTCAATTACCTGTACGACCTGGATGAACTGGACGGCAACCTGGCGCGCCTGCATGACGGCAAGCCCCAGGTCAGCCGCAGCGTGGGGCGCGCGGCCTGAAGCGGCGACGCGTCGCGCAGGACAGAAAAAAGATAATTTCCGAGGGGACATGATGGACAACACGGCAGGCCGTGTGCTGCTGCAACGTGACGGGCCGCTGGCCTGGGTGACGCTGTCGCATCCGGGGCGCCTGAACGCCATTACCGTGGGCATGTGGCGCGAACTGCGCGATGTGTTCACGCGCATCGCCGCGGATGACGACGTGCGCTGCGTGATCGTGCGCGGCGAGGGCGGCAATTTCGCCGCGGGCGCGGACATCCGCGAGTTCCCGGTCGAACGCGCCGACGCCGCGGGCGTGCAGCGCTATCACCGCGAGGTGCTGGCGCCGGCCCTGCAGGCCGTGGCGCAATGCCCGCAGCCGGTGCTGGCGCAGATCGAAGGCGTGTGCGTCGGCGGCGGGCTGGAGATCGCCTGCCAATGCGACCTGCGCATCGCCGGCCAGTCGGCGCGCTTCGGCGTGCCGATCAACCGGCTGGGCTTTCCGATGGCGCCGGACGAGATGCGCGGCCTGCTGGCGCTGGCCGGGCGCGCCGCCACGCTGGCGATCCTGCTCGAAGGCCGCGTGTTCGGCGCTGCCGAGGCCCGTGAACTGGGCCTGCTGACCCGCGTCGTGGCCGATGCCGAGGTGGCCGCGCAGGTCCTGCGCAGCGCCGAGCGCATCGGCCAGGGCGCGCCGTTGGCCGCGCGCATCAACAAACGCCTGTCCGCCCGCCTGATGCAGGGCGGGGCCTTGACCGAAGCCGAATACCAGGATTATTTCTCCTACGCCGACAGCCAGGACCACAAGGAGGGCGTGCGCGCTTTCCTGGCCGGCGTGGACCCCCACTTTTCCGGAGACTGAAAACGGTGAGCAACGCCAATCTATACGCTGTGCTGGAGGGCGGATTCCCCGCCGATCGCAAACAGGTCGCGCTCGAAACCCCCGAGCTGGCCTACACCTGGGACGACATCGACCGCGCCACGGCCTGCCTGGCCAACCTGCTGGGTTCGCTCAAGCTGCCCGAAGGCGCGCGGGTCGCGGTGCAGGTCGAGAAATCGCCCGAAGCCCTGCTGCTGTACCTGGCGACACTGCGCGCCGGCCTGGTATACCTGCCGCTGAATACCGCCTACCGCGAAGCCGAGATCGAGTATTTCCTGGGCAACGCCGAACCCGCCGTGGTGGTCTGCGCCAGCAAGAACCGCGACTGGGTCCAGCGCGCCGCCGACAAGGCCGGCTGCGCCTACGTCTACACGCTCGACGAAGACCGCACCGGCACCCTGCTGGACGCGGCCGGCGGGCTGTCGCAGACCTTCAAGACCGTCAAGCGCAAGCCGGACGACCTGGCCGCCATCCTGTACACCTCCGGCACCACCGGCCGCAGCAAGGGTGCGATGCTGTCGCACGGCAACCTGGCGTCCAACGCGCAGGTGCTGCACAAGTACTGGGGCTGGCGTTCGGACGACGTGCTGCTGCACATGCTGCCGATCTTCCACGTGCATGGCCTGTTCGTGGCCTCGCACGGCGCGCTGCTGGCCGGCGCCAAGATGATCTGGCTGCCCAAGCTGGACGCCGACCAGGCCTTGCGCTACCTGCCGCAAAGCACGGTGATGATGGGCGTGCCGACATACTACGTGCGGCTGTTGGCCGACAAGCGCTTCAACCGCGAGGTGTGCGCCAACATGCGCCTGTTCATCTCGGGCTCGGCGCCGCTGCTGTCGGAAACCTTCAACGACTTCCGCGAGCGCAGCGGCCACGCCATCCTGGAACGCTATGGCATGAGCGAGACCGTCATGCTGACTTCCAATCCCTACGATCCGGCCGATGGCGAGCGCCTGGCCGGCACCGTGGGCCGGGCCCTGCCGGGCGTGCAGGTGCGGGTGGTGGACGATGCCGGCATCGCGCTGGCGCCGGGCGAGATCGGCAATGTGCAGGTGCGCGGGCCCAATGTGTTCTCGGGCTACTGGCGCATGCCGGAGAAGACCCGCGAGGAATTCACCGCGGACGGCTGGTTCAAGACCGGCGATGTGGGGCGCTGGGGCGGCGAATCCGCCGGCCGCGACGTGCCGGTCGACTACCTGTCGATCGTCGGCCGCAGCAAGGACCTGATCATCTCGGGCGGCTATAACGTCTACCCGAAGGAGATCGAGACCCTGATCGACGACATGCCGGGCGTGGCCGAGTCGGCCGTCATCGGCGTGCCGCATCCCGATTTCGGCGAAGCCGTGGTGGCGGTGGTGGTGCCCAAGGACGGCGCCAACATCGATGCCGCTGCGATGCAGGCCGAACTGAAGGCGCGCATCGCCAATTTCAAAGTGCCCAAGCGCGTCCACATCGTTGACCAACTGCCGCGCAACACCATGGGCAAGGTGCAGAAGAACGTGCTGCGCGAAACCTACCAGGCGCTGTAGCGCCATCATGCCGGGCCGGTCCATGAGGACCGGCCATTTTTTTCCAAGGAGCCCGATCCCTTTCAGAACGATTCCCGAACCAGGCAGCATTCCAATCCAAGAACACAAGAGACGAGACGCGGGAAACGCGCCGTCCCCACGCTGCAGCAAGAGAGGAGACAACAATGAAATACCGCACACTCGCCGTGGCCCTGCTGGCCACCCTGGCCGCAGGTTTTGCCGGCAGCGCCGGCGCCGCCTCGTGGCCGGAACGGCCCATCACGCTTATCGTGCCCTTTCCCGCGGGAGGCGGCACCGATACGTTTGCCCGTCCCCTGGCCCAGCAACTGACGATGCAATTGGGCCAGTCGGTGGTAATCGACAACAAGGGCGGCGCGGGCGGCACCGTCGGCGCCGGCGTGGCCGCCAAGGCCAGGCCCGATGGCTACACCTTCTTCATGGGCGGCGCGCACCACGCCCTGGCGCCGTCGCTGTACAAGAACCTGAACTACAACATCCAGAAGGACTTCGTGCCGGTGGCGTTGGTGGCGCAACCGCCGCAGGTGATTGTCATCAATTCCACCAAGCTGCCGGTCAAGACGGTGCAGGAATTCGTCGATTACGCCAAGAAGCACCCCGGTGAAATCAACTTCGGCACCGCCGGCAAGGGCAGCACCCACCACCTGGCCGGCGAACTGTTCGCCATGCAGACCGGCATCAAGCTGGTCGATGTGCCGTATCAGGGCGCGGGCCCGATGCTGTCGGCCTTGATCGGCGGGCAGGTGGACTTGGCGTTCGACGGCCTGGGCTCGTCGGCCGGCCACATCCGGGCGGGCGCGATCAAGCCCCTGGCGGTGGCCGCCGACAAGCGTTCACCGTCGCTGCCGCAGGTGCCGACGGCGGCCGAGGCCGGCGTGCCGAACTACGTGGTGTCGACCTGGTACGCGGTCTGGGCGCCTGCCGGCACCCCGCAGGAAGCCGTGGACCGCATGGCGGCGGAGATCACCAAGGCCCTGAACACGCCCAAGCTCAAGGAAACCTGGGAAGGCAACGGCTCGGCCATTCCGACCCTGACCGGCCCGGCCTTCGGCAAGTTCGTCGATAGCGAAGTGTCGCGCTGGGCCAAGGTGGTGTCCGATTCGGGCGTCAAGCTGGATTGACGCCCGCGGCGTTGGCGCGCGCCCGCGTCAACGCCACTCGCTGGCCAGGCTGAGCCTGGCCAGCTGGTCGCGCGTCAGCGTCAGGCTGGCGGCCTTGACCAGTTCGTCCAGCTGCGCCAGCGAGGTGGCGCTGACGATCGGCGAGGTGATGCCGGGCTGCGCGATCTGCCACGCCAGCGCGGCCTGGGCCGGCGTACAGCCGGCATCCTCGGCCACGTCGTCCAGCGCCTTGAGGATGCGATCGCCGCGCTCGTTCAGATAGGTGTCGACGATCTTCTTGCCGCGCGCGCTCTTGCCGGCGTCGGCCGGGCTGCGGTACTTGCCGCTGAGAAAGCCGCTGGCCAGCGCGTAATAGTTGATGGTGCCCAAGTCCTGCGCCTTGACCAGCGCCTGCAGGTGCGCCTCGAACGGCTCGCGGCTGTAGAGGTTGTACTCGGGCTGGATGCTCTCGTAGCGCGGCAGGTTGTGCCGTTCGCTGGCGATCAGCGCTTCGGACAGGCGCACCGCCGTGTAGTTGGAGGCGCCGATGGCGCGCACCTTGCCGGCCTCGATCAGCTTGGCGTATTCGCCCAGCGTGTCGGTCAGCGGGGTGGCGGGATCATCCTGGTGCGACTGGTACAGGTCGACGTGGTCGGTCTGCAGCCGCGCCAGCGAGGCCTCCAGCGAGCGCCGGATGTAGGCCGGCGCCAGGCCCTTGGCGTCCGGGCCCATTTCCATGCCGACCTTGGTGGCGATCAGCACGCGGTCGCGCTTGCCCGAGCGCTTGAGCCACTTGCCGATCAGGGTTTCGGATTCGCCGCCCTGGTTGCCGGGCACCCAGCGCGAATAGACATCGGCGGTGTCGATGAAGTTCAGGCCGGCGTCCACCAGCGCGTCCAGCAGCGAGAACGTGCCGGCCTCGTCGACGGTCCAGCCGAAGACGTTGCCGCCGAAGGTGAGGGGAGGGATCTGCAGGCCGGAACGGCCGAGTGCGCGTTTGATCATGATGTGGCCCTTTGGATGTCTCGGATGTCGTGTCGCGCGGGCGTGGCGCTTTTTGTGCATTGGCGCAGTCCGCCCCGGCATGGGGCGCGTCTGCCGCGCATGCACCATTTCAGGGATTCCCCCCAAGTGAAATTGGGTTGCGACACGTTAGACTATACGGCTTTACGGCTGTCCGGACCCGTGGGGAAGCCCGCGGAACAGCCGTAACAATGAACAAATAACGCAGGGTTCAAGGAGCTTACCTATGCTGATCGGAAAAAAACATTTTCTGACGGTTGGCGCGATGGCGCTGGCGCTGGCTATCGCCGCGCCGGTGGCGGCGCAGCAGAAGTCGGTGGCGGTTACCGCCATCGTCGAGCATCCGGCGCTGGATGCGGTGCGTGACGGGGTGCAGGACGCCCTCAAGCAGGCCGGCTACGAGCCGGGCAAGAACCTGAAGTGGCAGTACCAGAGCGCCCAGGGCAACACCGGCACCGCGGCCCAGATCGCGCGCAAGTTCGTCGGCGACCGGCCTGACGCCATCGTCGCCATCGCCACCCCGTCGGCCCAGGCCGTGGTGGCCGCCACCAAGGACGTGCCGGTGGTGTATTCCGCCGTGACCGACCCGGTCGCCGCCCAGCTGGTACCCAGCATGGACGCCTCGGGCACCAACGTCACCGGCGTGTCGGACCTGCTGGCGCTGGACAAGCAGGTCGAACTGATCAAGAAGATCGTGCCCAACGCCAAGCGCGTCGGCATGGTCTACAACCCGGGCGAGGCCAACTCGGTCGTGGTGGTCAAGAAGCTGCAGGAACTGCTGCCCAAGTCGGGCATGAGCCTGGTCGAGGCCGCCGCGCCGCGTTCGGTTGACGTGGCTTCCGCCGCGCGCAGCCTGATCGGCAAGGTCGACGTGATCTACACCAACACCGACAACAACGTGGTCTCGGCCTACGAGTCGCTGGTGAAGGTCGGCAACGACGCCAAGATCCCGCTGATCGCCTCGGATACCGACAGCGTCAAGCGCGGCGGCATCGCCGCCCTGGGGATCAACTACCGTGACCTGGGCGTGCAGACCGGCAAGATCGTGGTGCGCATCCTCAAGGGCGAGAAGCCCGGCGCGATCCCGTCGGAAACCATCTCCAAGCTGGAGCTGTACGTGAACCCGGGCGCCGCCGCCAAGCAGGGCGTGACGCTGTCCGACGCCATCATCAAGTCGGCCGCGGTGGTGGTAAAGTAAAACGCAAGTCGTCCGGCCCCGCTCCTGCCCACCCGGCATGAGCGGGGTTTGTTTTATCTTGTTTTCTTGTTGGCCCCGCGCCGGTACGCGGGGTTTCCAGGGCGGCAGCATCCACAAGGTGCGCGCGGCCCGGCGCGCAGGCGTTGGTCTTGAACGGCATGTCGGCCCCCGGCCGCCGCGCCGCGTTTTGCTCCCCGGAGCGTTCATCAAGCAGCCCGCTTGCGGCCCCGGCCGCCAAGCCCGGCGACGCCTTGGCAGGAATCGAGAGAAAATCGCACGGCAGGAAACGTTTATTGCGAAAGCTCGGGTAAAACTGATCCCGAAACGCAAGAAGTTGGACGTTCCGAATCTCTAATATGCTCGTTTCTTACCTGATTGGATTTGTCCCATGTCATTGTTCTCGTTGCTAGGCGCGCTGGAGATCGGCCTGATCTTCAGCCTGGTGGCCTTGGGCGTGTATATCTCCTTTCGCCTGCTGCGCTTTCCGGACCTGACCGTTGACGGCAGCTTCCCGCTGGGCGGCGCCGTCTGTGCCACGTTGATCGCCGCGGGCACCGACCCGTTCCTGGCCACCGTCGCCGCCACGTTCGCCGGCGCGGCGGCGGGCCTGGTCACCGGTTGGCTCAACGTCAAGCTCAAGATCATGGATCTGCTGGCCAGCATCCTGATGATGATCGCGCTGTATTCCGTGAACCTGCGCATCATGGGCAAGCCCAACGTGCCGCTGATCACCGAGCCCACCGTCTTCACTATTCTGCAGCCCGCATGGCTGTCGGATTACGTGGCGCGGCCGCTGATCCTGCTGGTCATCGTGATCCTGGCCAAGCTGGCGCTGGACTGGTTCTTCGCCACCCAGACCGGCCTGGCGGTGCGCGCCACCGGCTCGAATGGCCGCATGGCCCGCGCGCAGGGCGTCAACACCGGCCGCATGATCCTGGGCGGCATGGCGCTGTCGAACGCGCTGGTCGCGATGGCCGGCGCGCTGTTCGCGCAGACCCAGGGCGGCTCCGACATCTCCATGGGCATCGGCACCATCGTCATCGGCCTGGCCGCGGTGATCGTCGGCGAAAGCATCCTGCCGTCGCGCAAGCTGGTGCTGGCCACGCTGGCCGTCATCATCGGCGCCATTGTCTACCGCTTCTTCATCGCGCTGGCGCTGAACAGCGACTTCATCGGCCTGAAGGCGCAGGACCTGAACCTCGTCACCGCGGTGCTGGTCACGATCGCCCTGGTCATTCCCATGCTCAAGCGCCGGCTGGTCGGCAAGAAGGGGCGCTGATATGTTGTCCGCAAAAGACCTCAAGATCACTTTCAACGCCGGCACGCCGATCGAAACGCGCGCGTTGCGCGGGCTGTCGCTGGAGATCCCCTCGGGCCAGTTCGTCACCGTCATCGGTTCCAACGGCGCCGGCAAGTCGACCTTCCTGAATGCTGTCTCGGGCGACCTGCCGGTCGATTCCGGCCGCATCGAGATCGACGGCGCCGATGTCACGCGCCAGCCGGTGTGGGGCCGCGCCGGCCGCGTGGCGCGCGTGTTCCAGGATCCCATGGCCGGTACCTGCGAAGACCTGATCATCGAAGAGAACATGGCGCTGGCGCAATTGCGCGGTGCGCGCCGCGGCTACGGCCGCGCGGTCAAGGCTTCGATGAAGGAAGGGTTCCGCGAACGCCTGGCCACGCTCGGCCTGGGCCTGGAAAACCGCCTGAGCGACCGCATCGGCCTGCTTTCGGGGGGCCAGCGGCAGGCCGTGAGCCTGCTGATGGCGGCGCTGCAACCGTCGCGCATCCTGCTGCTGGACGAGCACACCGCTGCGCTCGACCCGCGCACCGCCGACTTCGTGCTGCAACTGACGGCGCGCATCGTGGCCGAAAGCAAGCTCACCACCATGATGGTCACCCACAGCATGCGCCAGGCGCTGGACGTGGGCGACCGCACCGTGATGCTGCACCAGGGCCAGGTGGTGCTGGACGTGTCCGGTGACGAACGCCGCGGCATGGACGTGCCGGACCTGCTGGCCATGTTCGAGCGCGTGCGCGGCGAGAAGCTGTCGGACGACGCGTTGCTGCTGGGCTGATGGCGCGAAGCCGCACCGGCCGGCGCCATCACCGCGTCCGGCGTGGCCTTCTATCGGAGGCCGCGCCGGACGTTTTGTTTTTCGCTGGACCGCGGCGGGCGAGTGCCGGCCTGCGCGCGCCTTCTTTGAATGTCGATACGGCCTAGATGAAGCGGCCGGGCCGGAATGCCGCATGGCGGGCCGGGGCGCCGTCTTCGCACATCAGCTCGGCCAGTATCCGAGCGGTTCCGGGCGCCGTGCTGAAGCCGATGTGCTGGTGGCCCAGCGCGAGCCACAGACCTGGATGGCGCGGCGCCTGACCGATCATCGGGCGGCTGTCCGGCAGCGTGGGGCGGCGGCCCAGCCAGGCCTTTGGGTCGAGCCGGGGGCCCAGGCCGATCGCTTCGCGTGCCCGGGCCTCGGCTAGGTCCAGTTGCACCGGGCGCGGGGGCGCCTCGCAATCGTCCAGTTCGACCCCGGTGGTCAACCGCAGGCCGCGCGCCATGGGCGACAGCACGTAGCCGCCGCCCGTGTCGTACACGGGGCGGCCCAGCGCGGGGCCATCGGCCGCGCCGTAGTGCATGTGGTAGCCGCGCTCGAACGCCAGCGGCAGGTCGATGCCGGTGGTCTTGAGCAAGGCCTTGGACCACGGGCCCAGCGCCACCACCAGGGCGGGCGCGGTCAGCGTTTCCGAGCCGGCATCGCCCTGCACCTCCCAGCCGCGTTCGCCGTCGCGGCGGATCGCGCTGGCGCGCAGGCGCCGCAATGTGCCGCCCGAGCGCTGGAACAGGTCGGCGTAGGCGGCGGTCACGGCGCCGGGGTCGTCCACGGAATACGAGCCCTGGATCCACAGCGCGCGCGCGAAGATCGGCGCCAGCGCGGGTTCCAGTTGCGCCAGCTCGGCGGGCGCCAGCGCCTGGGTCGGGACCTGGTGGCGGGCGTAGGCCGCGCGCGCCAGGGCGCTGCCGTGCCAGGCCTGCTCGCTGCGATACAGGAAGATCCAACCGCTGTCGCGCAGGCGATGCCGGATGCCGGCCGCGTCCAGCAGGCGCAGGTGTTCGGCAGCGGACAGCCGGATCAGGCCGTCGAGCGCCGCCGTGGTTTCATAGAACACCGACGGCCGGGCGCGCGCCAGGAAACCGGCCGCCCAGCCCAGGTTGCGCGCCAGATAGGACGCGCGATAGCGGAACTGCACGGCGTCGTTGCGCAGCAGGCGCGGCAACTGGCGCCACAGGCCGGGATGGTTGAAGGGCATCAGGGAACTGCGGGCCAGGACGCCGGCGTTGCCGGCCGAGGTTTCCTGGCCGGGCGCCTGGCGGTCGACCAGCGTGACGTCCAGGCCGCGCCGCTGCAGTTCCAGCGCGCAGCAGACGCCGACGATGCCGGCGCCCAGCACAATGACTTGCTTGCCCATCGTGATTTATCGGTGCGAGTCCAAGGGAAATAGCGGCCGATTGTAGGGCAGGGGCCGGCGCCGCGCGACGAGGAATATCCATGAGGACGCGGCTGACGCCCTGCGGCGCCGGCGCCGCCCGCCGCGTCAGCTCGCCGGCCGTTGTCCCAGGATACGCCCCGCCGCCGCCACGCCCCACCACGCCGCTTCCTCGAACACGGAATAGCCCGACAGGTCGGCATGGGCGAACAGCACCGGACCGTCGACCTCGCGCAAGGCGGCCAGGCCGGCGTTCGACAGGTAGCCGCAATAGGGCGAGGCCATGGCGTGCCCGCGCACCGTGATCTCCAACTGGCGGGCGCGGCGCCAGAATTCGTCGCCATACGCGGCGATCAGGTCGACGGCGGCTTCGTCGCGCAGCGCCTCGGGCCGGGCGTCGGCGAGCCATTGGCGCGCGGCCCGCGGCGTCTGGTTGCTCAGGGCGTGGTAGGCCGTGAACACCGTACGCGGCGAGCGCGCCACGCGCAGCAGCTGGTGGGTCGAGACCACGTAGCCCAGCGCCTGGCCCTGGTAGACCACGTTGTCCCACGACAGCGGCTCGCCCGGCGCCTCGCGCGGATAACCGTCCATGACGAAGTTCGACACCAGCCAGGGAGCGTGCGGCGAGGTATGCATGGCCGGATCGTAGCCATAGGCGCGGATGTCCGGCAGGAGGCGCTGCGCCACGAACAGCGGCATGGCGCAGACCGCGCGTTGCGCCTGCAGCGTAAAGACGCTGGCCGCCGCGCCCGCGGCGAGGCAATCGATGCGCGGGCCGGCGGCGCTTTCGCGCAGCCGCGCGGCGGTGCCGGGCAGCAGCCAGTTGCGGTGGCCGAGCCGCGCGTCGATGGCGCCGCGCAGCCGCTGCACCAGCGGCGCCAGGCCGCCGGGCCAGGTCAGCACCGCGCCATCGTTGGCGTTGGCGGCGTGGCCGTCGCGGCTGGCGAAGTAATGCAGACCGGCCCAGGCCGAGACCCGGTCGTAGGGCGCGCCGTAGTCATCGCGGCAGCAGTAGTTCAGGTACCAGTGCAACGCGGGCGAGGTGTAGCCTTCGCGCTCCAGCCATTGCCGGAAGGTCAGCGTGTCCAGCGCGCGCCAGGCCGGGTCGCGCGAGGACAGCACGATCGGGATGCAGAAGACCTTGCGGCCATCGTTGCCGACCGCGCCCTGCAGCCGCTCGACCAGCGCCAGGAACTTGCGGTGCTGATCGATATCGGCCGCGGGCAGCCCGTGCATCGGCAGCAGGCCGTCTTCCCAGCGGCCGTCGCGCAGCAGCCGTTCCTGCGGCGAGTGCGCCAGGATGGCTTCGTCGTAATAAGGCCGCGCGCCGAAGGCGTCGCGTTCGGCGATGCCGAAGTCGGCCAGCATCTCGCGCACGTGGGTGGACTGCATCGATGGCAGCGGCAGGTAATGCGCGCCCAACGGATAGTCGAGGCTATCGCGGGTGCCGGCGGCGGCGTTGCCGCCGTACTCGGGGCCTTCGACCACCACGAAATCGGTGAAGCCCTCGCGCGCCAGTTTCCAGGCGCACGACAGGCCGGCCACGCCGGACCCCAGGATCGCTACCTGGCAGCGCCGGGTGCCGGAGGACGGCGGTAGCGCGGCGCCATCGCGCAGTGCGTGGCCGGCCTGCATGCCGGGATAGCGCACCTCGGGCGTGGTCTCGACCACGCGCGAACGGTAATAGCCCGCCGTGCCCGCGGCGGCGGCGGTGGCGGCGCCCAGCAGGAAGGTGCGGCGGCGCATCAGCGGATGACCTTGCGCCAGTCCTCGTCGAAGTAGCGCACCAGCGATTGCTCGTTCAGGCGGTTCGGCGGCATGGCCAGCGCCGGCATGTCGGCGGGAAAGTGGAACAGCTCGCGCAGGGTGGCGGGGTCGAGGTAGCGGGTGGGCACGCTGACCTTGTCCGGCGGGGTGTAGTCGCGCCGCTTGCCGGCCAGGATGAAGCCCCAGTCGCCGAATGATGGCACGTAGGCGTGGTACGGCCAGGTGTTCAGGCCGGCTTCCTTGAGCGTGGCGTCCACGCTCCAGAACGAGCGCGGCGCGAAGTAGGGCGAGGTCGACTGGATCACCATATAGCCGTTCTCGGCCAGGTGGCGCGCCATCAGGTGGTAGACCGGCACCGAGTACAGGCGGCCCAGGCCGAAGTTGGACGGGTCGGGGAAATCCACCACGATGAAGTCGTAGACCTCGGCGTGGCTTTCGAGCCAGCGGCCGGCGTCGTCGTTGATGACGGTGACGCGCGGATCGGTCAGCGAACCCTGGTTCAGCTTGGTCAGGGGTTCGGAGCGCGAGAACAGGCCGGTCATTGCCGGGTCCAGGTCCACCAGCGTCACATGCTCGACATGCTTGTACTTGAGGATCTCGCGCACCGCCAGGCCGTCGCCGCCGCCCAGCACCAGCACGTTGCGGGCCCAGGGCAGCGCCTGCAGGCCGGGGATCACCAGCGATTCGTGGTAGCGGTGTTCGTCGCGCGACGAGAATTGCAGGTTGCCGTTGATGTACAGCCGCAGGTCGTCGTGCCAGCGCGTCACCACCAGGCGCTGGTAGGGCGTGGTCTCGGCATGCACCACGTCGTCGCCATACAGCCCCTTCTCGGCCCACGCCGTCATCTGACCGGAAAACAGGAAGCCCAGCGCCAGCAGGCCCAGCACCACGCAGCCGCGCATGGCCCGTTCCGCCGGGCGCCGGATCTCGGCGCGGAACAGCCAGGTGGTCCACAGTGCCACCCCGGCATTGAGCATGCCGAACAGGAAGCTGGTGCGCAGCAGGCCCAGCTTGGGCGCCAACAGCAGCGGGAAGATCAGCGACACCGCCAGCGCGCCGAGATAATCGAAGGTCAGCACGCGGCTGACGATTTCGCGGAACTCGGCCTTGCGCTGGTTGAACACCCGCATCACCAGCGGGATCTCCATGCCCACCATCAGTCCGATAATGAAGACGCCGGCGTACAAGGCGGCGCGAAACGGCGCCGACAGCCAGGCGAACACCAGGAACAGGACCGCGGCGGAAACCCCGCCCAATAACGCGACGGCCAGCTCGACGTCGATGAACCGATTCAAAACGTCGTCGTCTTTTACATATTTTGACAACCACGATCCGATGCCCATCGCGAACAGATAGCAGCCGATGACGGAGGAGAATTGGAGGATCGAATCGCCCAGCAGATAGCTGGCCAGCGCGCTGCTGATGAGCTCGTAGCCCAGGCCGCAGGATGCGACGATCAATACCGACAGGATGAGAACGCGGTCGCGCATGGGGGTTCCGACTCAGAAAATGCGTTCGCAGTATATCGAAGGCGCCGTATATACTGCGCGCAATCAGAGCCTGGAGAGGGGCGATCATGGGAGAAGCGATGCATCCGGCGGTGACCTATCTGATCTACATTGTTTCGGCGCTGGTCATGCTGGGCATTTTCACCGCCGTCTACACCGCCGTGACGCGCTACAAGGAATTCGAGCTGATCCGCCAGGGCAATATCGCGGCGGTGCTGTCCTACAGCGGTGCGCTGGTGGGCTTTTCCTTCACGCTCTGCTCCAGCATCGCCATCCATGCCAGCTTCGTCATGTTCCTGGTGTGGGGCCTGGCGGCGATGGCGGTGCAACTGGTGGTCTACGCCGTCGTGTCGCGCGCCATCCAGGGCCTGCACGAGGCCATCGAGGAAAACAACATCGCCATGGGCGGCCTGATCGGTTCGATCTCGCTGGCCGCCGGCGTGGTCAACGCCGCCTGCCTGACCTGAGCGGCCGCGCGCGTCGACCCTATCCGACACAGGAGGACTTGCCATGAGTCTCGGTTCATTTATCCGCAAGCAGTTCATCGACATCCTGCAATGGAACGAGGATCGCGACGGCGTGCTGGCCTGGCGCCATCCGATGCAGGATTTCGAAATCCAGTATGGCGCCAGCCTGACCGTGCGCGAGTCGCAGATGGCGGTGTTCGTCAACGAAGGCAAGGTGGCCGATGTGTTCGGCCCCGGCATGTACAAGCTGACCACCCAGACCCTGCCGGTGCTGACCTACCTGAAGAACTGGGACAAGCTGTTCGAGTCGCCTTTCAAGTCGGACGTCATCTTCTTCAGTACCCGCCTGCAACTGGGCCGGCGCTGGGGCACGGCGCAGCCGGTGACGCTGCGCGACAGCGAATTCGGCATGGTGCGCCTGCGCGCCTTCGGCGTCTATTCGTATCAGATCACCGATCCGGCCACGTTCTACCGCGAGGTCAGCGGCACGCGCGATGTCTACACCGTCGACGACCTGGAAATGCAATTGCGCAACATGGTGGTCGCGGCCATGACCACGGCGCTGGGCGGCTCGAAGGTGCCGTTCCTGGACATTGCCGGCAACCAGGGGCTGATGTCGCAGAGCATCGCCGAGCAACTGGCGCCGGTGTTCGATCGCTACGGCGTCAAGCTCGACAACTTCACCGTCGAGAACGTGTCGCTGCCGGAAGAACTGCAGAAGGCGCTGGACACGCGGATCTCGATGGGCATGGCCGGCGACCTGGGCAAGTTCACCCAGTACCAGACGGCCACCTCGATCCCGCTGGCGGCGCAGAACGAAGGCGGTATCGCCGGCATCGGCGCGGGCCTGGCGGCTGGCGCGGCGCTGGGCCAGACCATGGCGGCCGGTCTGGGCGTGGCGCCGGGCCAGCCGGCGGCCGGCGCCCCGGCT
>NZ_CADIJV010000032.1 GCF_902859765.1 Achromobacter pulmonis | reverse complement strand
AGGCCCGCGCGCGCGGCGGCAAAGCGGCCGTCCAGCGCGGCCGTCCCGACGGTGAAGCCGGCCGCGCCCGCGCGGCAGGCCGCCTGGATGCGGGCCGGCGTATCGAGCGAGCCAGCCACGATCACCGGCCGCGCCACGCCGCACACCTCCCGCATCAGCGCCGGCACATCCACATCGGCGCGATAGGCCAGCAGATCCAGGCCGTGCACGCCGGGCTTGGCGGCCAGCTGCCGCGCGCTGTGCGCGATCTGTTCGCGCGTGCCGCCCAGGATGCTGGGATGGCCGTGGACGCGTCCCGGAAACGGGTAATAGCGGATGCTCGAGCCGGCCAGCAGCGCCAGCGCGTCATCCACGTGCGTGCCGCCCAGCAGGCAGTCCACATCGAGTTCCAGCGCGGCGCGCACCGATGCCAGTTCGCTCTCGCGGTCCTGCGAGACCACTTCCAGGTAGCAGCGCGCGCCCGCCGCGTGGATGGCGCGCCGCAGGCGCCCCAGCACGGCCAGCGGCTGGCCGATGTCCTTGAAGCCGAGGTGGCGCACGCCGCTGGCCAGCGCGATGTCCAGGCAGGCATCGGCCGCATCGATGGTGCGGTCGTTGCGGGTCAGCATGAAAATGAAGTCGGCGGGCATGCGGGTCGCGCCAGGAGCAATGGGTTCGATCATAGTCGGGACGCTTACACGCGATGGCCGAACGCTGCGGCGTCCGGCGGGTTGGCGGCCAGCCGCAAGGCATGGTCGATGGCGGTCTGCAGGCTGGCGGGATCGGCGATGCCCTGGCCGGCGATGTCGAACGCCGTGCCGTGGTCGGGGCTGGTGCGGACAAAGGGCAGGCCGAGCGTGATGTTCACGCCCTGCTCCAGCCCCAGGTACTTGACCGGGATCAGGCCCTGATCGTGGTACTGCGCCACCACCACGTCGAAGCGGCCCTGGCGCGCCTGCATGAATACCGTGTCGCCCGGCCACGGGCCGCTGGCATCGATGCCTTCCAGGCGCGCGGCGGCAATGGCCGGGGCGATGATGCGTTGTTCCTCGTCGCCGAACAGGCCGCCTTCGCCGGCATGCGGGTTCAGCCCGGCCACCGCCACTCGCGGCGCGGCGGCGCCCAGCGCGCGGCCGCCCTGGTGCGCCAGCCGGATCGCGGACAGCTGCGCGTCGAAATCGGCGCGCTCGATGGCCTGGCGCAGCGAGCAATGGATGGTGACCAGCACGGTGGCGATGGCCCCATTGGCCAGCATCATCGCCACGCGCCCGGCGCCGCCACGTTCGGCCAGAATCTCGGTGTGGCCGGGGTAAGGCACGCCGGCCGCGGCCAGCGCTTCCTTGTGCACGGGCGCCGTGACCAGGCCGGCCACGCGGCCCTGGCGCGCCAGGTCGATGGCCAGGCAGATGGCCTGGTATGCCGCTCGGCCGGCGGCCGCATCGATCCGCCCGAATGGCGGTGGCGCGGGCATGCGCGACGATGGCAGCAGGCGGATCTCGCCGCTCTGCGCTGCGGTCCGCGCCCCGGCCACATCGTCCACCACCCGCATGCGGTGGGCCGCGCCCAGCGGCGCCAGCACGCGCGCCATCACGCCGGCATCGCCGACGACAACGCAGCAGTGCGCGTAGCGCGCCTGCAGCAAGGTCCGGGCGACGATTTCCGGCCCGATGCCGGCGGGGTCGCCCATGGTGATGGCCAGGGGCAAGGCGGGCGCGGGCAGGTCGGCCCGCGCGGTCACAGGGTTCATCGGCACAGCAGTCTCCAGGCGGCATCGCGCAATGCGCCGGGCCCGCCAAAGCCGCCCGCCTTCATGGCGATCGACAGGGGCCGGCCGGCGCACACGGCGGTCCCGGCGGGAAAGCCGGGCGCCAGTTCACAGGTCAAGGTAAAGGTGTCGATGGCCAGCGCGTCGAGCAGCGCGGCCAGCGTGTCGCCGCCAGTGGCGACCAAGCCGTCGAAGCGATGCCGCGCCATGGCGCGCCTGGCCTGCGCCACCAGCGCCGCCAGCACCGCGGCCGGTTCGGCTTGCGGCGAGCGCTGTGCGCGCAGGCAGGCCAGCGTGTCTTCGCCCGCGATCTCGTCGGCCCGGGTCGCCAGGCGCGCGCCGGCCGCCCGCAAGGCCTCGCACTGCGCCTGGCTGGCCGGGTTGGCGCTGCCGACCACGACCAGCACGCGCGCCGCGCGACGCGTCACGGCGCAAGCCCGCTGGGCCGCGCCCGCGTCCACGCATTGCGCCGCCAATGCCCGCGCCAGGCCGGGCGATCCGGCCCACAGGCATGCGCTCCCCTGCTGCCAAAGCTGCGCCACCCGCGCATCCAGCGCCCGTTGCGAACCGGCGTCCAGCACCAACACACGCGCGGCGGCGATCGCCGCGCGCAGTTGCATCGCGCTGGCGTCCTCAGGGATGACGCAGGCCGGCCCGATGTCCGGGTCGATCAGGTCGAGCAGGCGCGCGCTGCGCGCCGGATGCACCGGATCGGCGCCATAGGGACTGGCATCAACCGGCACGCCATGCACGTACTGGATCCCCTCGCGCGTCACCCGTCCCGCGTCGGCAAAGGCCGGCGCCACTACCAGCAGCAGCCGGCCGCTGGCACGCATGGCCGCCGCCAGCTCCGTCCGCACATGGCCCCTGAGCGTCGAATCCATGGTCTTGTACAGGATGCCGCGCGCCGCCAGCGCCCGGGTGGCCTGCGCCGCAACGCGGCCAGCCTGCGCTTCGGTGCGGGCCCGGCTGCCGGTGTCGACGGACAGCACGGCGTGCGCCAGGTCGTCCGGCAGGCCGCGGTGGACCCGCACCGGGCCCGAGCCACGCAGGAACGGTGCGGCGCCATCGGCGGCGCTAGTAAGGTCGTCGGCGACGATGCCGATGGCTCGGCGAAGGTTTGTCGGTGAGTTCATATTGGTGATTAAAATTCATCTCAATCACCTGGAAAATCGATCATTTTTGACGATTATTCGTGATAAAAAATCACTAATGAAACCAACCCGCCGCCCTTCACTGAATGACCTGCGCGCCTTCGAGGCGGTGGCCCGCCTGGGCTCGATGCGCGCGGCCGCCGACGAGCTGGCGCTGACCCATGGCGCGGTCAGCCGGCGCGTGGCCAAACTGGCCGACGACCTGGGCCTGCCCCTGGTGGAACCGGCTGGCCGCGGCTTGCGCGTCACCGCCGGCGGCCAGTTGCTGGCCTCGACCATGCAGCGCGCGTTGGCGCTGATCCATGACACCATCGACACCTTGCAGACGCGCGATGCGCAGCGGCCGCTGGTGCTGTCCTGCGAACGTTCTGTGGCTATGCGCTGGCTGATTCCGCGCCTGTCGGCATTTCAGGACCGGCATCCGGAGATCGAACTGCACCTGTCGGTGGGTGGCGGCCCGCTGGACTTCGCCCGCGACCAGGCCACGCTGGCGCTGCGGCGCCTGGACTTCCCGGTGCATCCAGACTGGATCATCACGCCCCTGATGGCGGAAAACATGGGTCCGGTCATGGCCCCTTCGCTGTTGCCCGCCTTCCTGGCCGGTGATTTCGTGGCGCTGTCCTCGCGCACCCGGCCACGCGCCTGGGACGATTGGCTGGCCCAGGCGCCGGGACGCCCTGCTCCGCGCGCCAGGCGCAGCCTGGATCATCATTTCCTGATGGTGGAAGCGGCCGCCGCCGGCCTGGGGGTGGCGCTCAGTCCGCGCATTCTGGCGCTGGACGACCTGCGCAGTGGCCGCCTGGTGGCGCCGCTGGATTTCGCGCCTGACGGTTCCGGCTACGCGCTGATCGAATCGCGCGCCACGCCAGCAGGCGCGGCGCCCGCGCTGGCGGCTTTGAAGCAATGGCTGGTCGACGCCGCGGCCGACGCCTGAGCGGCGCCCTGCCGGGCCGACCGGCGAGTCATGGCGCGACGGCCGCGTCCTTGTCCAGGCGCTTCATGAACACCCGCAGTTCCTTTTCCACCTGCTTGTCGCCGCGCGCCTGCGCGGCCTCCAGGCCAGCCTGCCAGGCCTGGCGCGCGCCGGCCTTGTCGCCGCGCCCCAGGCAGGCCTTGCCCAGCCATTTCCAGGCCACCGAGTAAGCCGGATCGAAGGCGAGCGAAGCACGCAAGTGCATTTCGGCGTCGTCGTAGCACGCCTGCTCGGCGTAGGCCTTGCCCAGCGAAAATCGCAACAACATGTTGTCGGTGCCCTTGGCCAACATGCTTTCCAGACGATCGATCATTTCCCGCATGGCCGGCCTCCTTTGCGCCGATTGCGCTGACTGCGATGGCACATGATAGGCCGCGGCCCGCGCATCCGCGGCAATGGCCCCGCGCCGCGCAGGGAAAGCAGCGGCGCATCGCACAAGCATCGGTTTCCTTGCGTTTCAAGCGGCGTCGCGACGGGAATGGCGGTGCGACTATCTTGTCACACGAGCAGGATGTCCGCGGGGCCGTTCGACCCGCCGCCGATCCTGACCGCCTGCTGCCGGCAGGCCCCGTCCGTCAACCAGAAAAGTATCCGCTCGATGCCGTCCTCGCGCTCCTTGCTGCGCCGTCTGGCGCCCCTGCTGCTGCCGTTGGCGGCCCTGGCGTTGTCCGCGCCGCTGCGGGCCGGCCCGGCCGCGCCCGGGCCGGCGCTCCACCCGGCGGCCTGGGATCGCCAGGCCGAGACGCGCGCGCTCGACGCCGCGCTGCTCAACCGCATCACCTGGGGCGCCACCCCCGCCGAACTGGCGCGCATACGTGAACTGGGTCCGCAGCGCTACCTGCAGGCGCAACTGCATCCCGACCCGAACGCGCGCCTGCCCGCCGCCGTGCAGCAGCGCATCGACGCGCTGTCGATCTCGCGCCAGAGCGCCGAAGACGCACACGCCGCGCAGCGCAAGCTGCGCCAGGATGCCCGCGGTGCCGCCCCTGGCCCGAAACAGCAGGCCCAGCGCGACGCCCGCGCCATTTCGCGCCAGCGCGCCGACGACACCGCCACCCGCGCCTTCTACCGCGCGTTGTACTCGCCCAACCAGTTGCAGGAGCAGATGACTTGGTTCTGGATGAACCACTTCAACGTCTACGCCGCCAAGAACGACGTCGGCACCTACATCGACCAGTACGAGGAACGCGCCATCCGCCCGCACGCGCTCGGCAAGTTCCGCGACCTGCTGGCGGCCACGCTGCGTTCGCCGGCGATGCTGGTGTACCTGGACAACACCCAGAACGCCGCCGGCCGCATCAATGAAAACTACGCGCGCGAGCTGATGGAGCTGCATACGCTGGGCGTCAAGGGCGGCTACACGCAGGCCGACGTGCAGGAGCTCGCGCGCATCCTCACCGGCCTGGGCGTGCACAACCCGGCAGGGCCGCCCAAGGTCAGGCCGGCGCTGCGCGGCCAGGTGGCGCAGGACGGCCTGTTCCTGTTCAACCCGGCGCGCCACGACTACGGCGACAAGCGGTTCCTGGGACACACCATCCACGGCGCCGGCCTGGCCGAGGTGGACGAAGCGGTGAACCTGCTGGCGCGCCATCCCGCCACCGCGCGCTTCATCAGCGCCAAGCTGGCCGCGTACTTCATGGGCGATGCGCCGCCGGCCGCGGTGGTCGACCGGATGGCCAGGACCTTCCTGGCCAGCGATGGCGACATCGCCGCCACCTTGCAGACCCTCTACGCCTCGCCCGAATTCACGCAGTCGCTCAAGATCGGCGTGTTCAAGGACCCGGTGCATTACGTGTACTCGGCCCTGCGCCTGGCCTACGCCGACCTGCCGCCCATCGCCAACCCCAGGCCGGGGCTGGCCATGCTGCGGCAATTGGGCCAGCCACTGAACCGGCGCCAGACACCCGACGGCTACCCGCTGGCGCAATCGGACTGGGCCGGTTCCGGCCAGATGACCGCGCGTTTCGAAGTGGCGCGCGCCATCGCCGCCGCGCCGCAGGCGTTTTTCCGCGAGGGCGGCGACAGGGGGCCGGTGGAACTGCCGCGCATCCCCGACCTGCTGCGCGAGCACGCTGGCGACGGCCTGTTCGCGCGCCTGTCGCCCACCACCCGCGACACCATCGCCCAGGCGCGCAACGCCAGGGACGCCAACACCTATCTGCTGGCCTCGCCCGAATTCATGCGGCGCTGAGCCGCTTGGGAGATACCTCATGCATCGCCGCCGCATCCTGCAACTCATGGCCACGGCCCCGCTCGTCTTCGGCGCCGGCCGCCTGTATGCCGCGCCGGCCGCGGCCAACAACAAGCTGCTGGTCGTCTTCATGCGCGGCGCCTACGATGCCGCCAGCCTGCTGGTGCCGGTCAACAGCGACTTCTATTACGAGTCGCGCCCCAGCATCGCCATCGCCAGGCCCGGCAGCGGCGCCGGCGCCGCCCTGCCCCTGGCCGACGGCTGGGCCCTGCACCCGGCGCTGGCCGACAGCCTGCTGCCGTTCTACCAGAAGCGCCAACTGGCCTTCGTGCCGTTCGCCGGCACCGACGACACCAGCCGCAGCCACTTCGAAACCCAGAACCGCATCGAACTCGGCCAGGGCGCGGCCAAGGACGGGAACGGCGACTTCCGCTCGGGTTTCCTGAACCGCCTGGCCGCCGCGCTTGGCGGCCCGGATGAACAGGCGGCGGCCTTCACCGCCGACGTGCCGCAAATCTTCCGCGGCGGCGCCCGCGTGCCCAACATCGACCTGGGCGGCGCCGCGCGCAAGTCGCGGCTTTCGGATGCCGACAACCGCGCCATCGCCGCCATGTACCAGCACACCGACCTGGGCGCCTCGGTGGCCGAGGGCCAGCGCATCATGGGCGCCACGCGCGCCGAGCTCGACGCGGAAATGGAAGCGGCCAGCGGCAACGCCGTGTCGGCCGGCAAGCTCGAACAGGAGGCGCGCCGCATCGGCCGCTTCATGCGCGACCGCTACAACCTCGGCTTCGTCGACGTCGGCGGCTGGGACACACACGTCGGCCAGGGCGGCGCCAGCGGCATGCTGGCCAACCGGCTCGGCCAATTGGGACGGGCGCTGGCCGGCTACGCCGAGGCCATGGGCCCGGCCTGGCGGCAGGCCACGGTGGTCGTCATCAGCGAGTTCGGCCGCACCTTCCGCGAAAACGGCAACAAGGGCACCGACCACGGCCATGGCACGGTCTACTGGGTGATGGGCGGCCACGTGCGCGGCGGCCGCATCGCCGGCCGTCAGGTCCAGGTGCGGCGCGACACCCTGTTCCAGGACCGCGACTACCCGGTGCTCAACGAGTACCGCGCGCTGTTCGCCGGCCTGTTCGCGCGTCTCTATGGCCTGGACCACCCCCGCCTGACGCAAGTGTTCCCGGGCACCACGCCGCTGGACCTGAAACTGGTCTGAACACGGACTACGGGTATACCCTTATCGGCAACAGGGATTTGCAGCGGCGCGCGCGGGCCGCTGCTCTAAAATTCGTGCTCCCTTCCCTGTCGCCGCGTCCCGAGCGCCGGCCCCCTCCCCGGTTTTCCATGCCCCTGCATCTCATCGCGCTGGCCGCCGCCGCCTTCGGCATCGGCACCAGCGAATTCGTCATCATGGGCCTGTTGCCCAACGTCGCCGCCGACCTCGGCGTCAGCATCGACATCGCCGGCCTGCTGATCACCGGCTACGCCATGGGCGTGGTGATCGGCGCGCCGATCATGGCCATCCTCACCGCGCGCCTGCCGCGCAAGGCCACGCTGATCGGCCTGGCCAGCACCTTCGTGCTGGGCAATCTGCTCTGTGCGCTGGCGCCCGGCTACGGCACGCTGATGGCCGCGCGCGTCTTCACCGCCTTCTGCCATGGCGCCTTCTTCGGCATCGGCGCGGTGGTGGCGGCCGACCTGGTGCCGCGCCACCAGCGCTCCAGCGCCATCGCGCTGATGTTCACCGGGCTGACGCTGGCCAATGTGCTGGGCGTGCCGCTGGGCACCGCGCTGGGCCAGGCGGCCGGCTGGCGCTCGACCTTCTGGGTGGTCAGCGCCATCGGCCTGGCCGCGGTGGCGGCGCTGACGGCCTGGCTGCCCGGCCGCATTCCCATGCAACCCGGCAACATCCTGCGCGAGTTCCGCGTGCTGCGCGACGTGCGGGTGTTGTGGCCGCTGCTGGCCAGCGTGCTGGCCTCGGCCGCGCTGTTCTGCGTGCTGACCTATATCGCGCCGATCCTGCGCGACATCACCGGCGTCTCCGAGCGCGGCGTGACCGGCGTGCTGCTGCTGTTCGGCGTCGCGCTCACCGTCGGCAGCACGCTCGGCGGCAAGCTGGGCGACCGCAATCTGGAAGTGTCGCTG
This sequence comes from Achromobacter pulmonis, assembly GCF_902859765.1. Lineage (GTDB taxonomy): Bacteria > Pseudomonadota > Gammaproteobacteria > Burkholderiales > Burkholderiaceae_B > Achromobacter > Achromobacter pulmonis. The sequence goes on along the minus strand of NZ_CADIJV010000032.1, from coordinate 59,561 downwards.
CGCCGCATCTTCCTGGGCCTGCTGCTGGTGTTCCTGGCGCTCAGCCAGGCCATCCACGCCCTGGCGCCGATGCTGGTGATGACCTTCATCTGGGGCATGCTCGGCTTTGCCGTGGTGCCGCTGCTGCAGACGCTGATCGTGGATCAGGCGGCCGAGGCGCCCAACCTGGCCTCCACGCTGAACCAGGGCGCCTTCAACCTGGGCAACGCCGGCGGCGCCTGGCTCGGCAGCCTGGCGCTGGGCCACGGCCTGCCGCTGACCGACCTGCCGTGGATGTCGGCCGCCATCACCGCGACCGTATTGCTGCTGACCCTGTGGGGCACGCGCTACTATGGACGGCACGCCGGGATGACGCAGCCGCCGCACCCCGGCGCGCTGGCATCGTCCCGTTCCGACGCCTGATCCCAAGGAGCCCGCATGACCACGATCTACGATTTTTCGGCCCGCGACATCCACGGCGCCGATCAGCCGCTGGCCGCCTACCGCGGCCGGGTGCTGCTGGTAGTGAACGTGGCCTCGAAATGCGGCTTCACGCCGCAATACTCGGGCCTGGAGGAGCTGTACCGGAGCCTGCGTGACGACGGCCTGACGGTGCTGGGCTTTCCGTGCGACCAGTTCGGCCACCAGGAGCCGGGCAACGAAGCCGAGATCCTCGATTTCTGCGCCACGCAGTACGACGTCACTTTTCCGCTGTTCGCCAAGATCGACGTCAACGGCGCCAACGCCGACCCGCTGTACCGGTGGCTCAAGGGCGAGAAGCCCGGCGTCTTCGGTACCGAGGGCATCAAGTGGAACTTCACCAAGTTCCTGGTGGGCCGCGACGGCCAGGTGATCAAGCGCTACGCGCCCACCGACACCCCGGCCGGCCTGAAGGACGATATCGTCCGCGCCCTGGCGGCGAGCGCCGCCTGAATCGCTGCGGCCCGGCGCAAGGCTTGCGCCGGGCCATCGCAGAACACGTCGCCCAGCCGCTGCGCACTCGCCCGGTGCCGCACGCCCTCCCCGCGCGCCGCTCAGCGCAGCGGCGGCAGGCGGCGGCGCACCGTGTGCGCCTTGACGATGGCGGTATTGGTCTCGGCGAACTCGGTCACGCGTTCCAGGATGCCGTCCAGGTGCGTGATCGAGCGCAACACCACGCGCGCGATGAAACAGTCATCGCCGGTGACCTTGTCGCATTCGACGAATTCCGGAATTTCCTGGATCAGCCCTTCGACCCGCCGCAACTGCCCTGGCAGCGGCCGGATGCGCACGATCGCCTCCAGCGTGTAGCCCAGCGCCACGGGATCGACGTCCAGCGTGTAGGCGCGGATCACGCCCGATTCCTCCAGCCGCCGCAGGCGGTCGGCCACGCTCGGCGCGGACATGCCGACCTGGCGCGCCAGGTCGGCGGTGGTGGTGCGCGCATTGGCCGTCAGCATCTCCACCAGACGGCGGTCGATGCCGTCCAAGACCGGACTTTCATTCTTTAGGTCATTTTGCATAAATTCCACCTGAACGAAGGCTCAGCGACGAAATTGCCGCAGCAACATCATATAGCCGGCCCGATTGGCCTGGGATAATTTCCCCATCGAATCGCGGGCCGCACGGTCCCCTGGAGCCTTCCATGTCCCCCTCATCCGATCGCGTTGGCCTGGCCCAGATGGCCGCCGCCATGACCCTCTCCGGCACCCTGGGCGTGTTCGTCCTGGAATCCGGCCAGAGCGCCTGGAACGTGGTGTTCTTCCGCTGCGTCTTCGGCGCCCTGTCGCTGTTGCTGTACTGCTGGGCGCGCGGCCTGCTCAAGCCCGGCCTGTTCACGGCCCGCAGCTTGGCGCTGGCGCTGGCCGCCGGCGCCGCGCTGGTGCTGAACTGGGTGCTGCTGTTTTCGGCCTACCGGCTGGCGTCGATCTCGCTGGCCACCGCCGTCTACAACGTGCAGCCCTTCTTCCTCATTGGCTTGGGCGCGCTGTTCCTGGGCGAACGTCCCACGCGCGGCAAGCTGGCGTGGTCGGTGCTCGCCTTCGCCGGCCTGCTGCTGGTGCTCAAGCTCAGCAGCGACCACGGAGGCGGCGCCTACCTGTCGGGCCTGCTGCTGGGGCTGGGCGCGGCGGCGCTGTATGGCGTCACCGCCGTCATCGTCAAGCGCCTGAAAGGCATCCCGCCGCAGGTGCTGGCACTGGTGCAGGTGACGCTGGGCGCGCTGATGCTGCTGCCGATGGCCGACTTCCAGGCGCTGCCCGCCGCCCCGCTGCAATGGGGCTGCCTGGTGGCGCTGGGCCTGGTGCACACCTGCCTGATGTACATCCTGATGTACTCGGCGATCCAGAAACTGCCGACCACCTCGACCGCGGCCCTCAGCTTCATCTACCCGGCCGTGGCGATCCTGCTGGACCTGCTGGTGTATGGCCATCGCATGGACGCCACCCAGGTGCTGGGCGTGGCCATGATCTTCCTGGCGGCCGCCGGCGTCAGCCTGAACTGGCAGTGGCGCCTGCGTAGCGGCGCGCGGCCCGGCGCGGCCTGACCCGGGCGCGCGCCAAACCCGCACCGCGCCCCCGGTTATTCGACCCCGCGCCCGGCGCGCCGCTATCATGGCCGTTCCGATCCGCCGGCAACGGTCGGCGGCGCCAAGACGCAAAGGACTCCCCATGATCGATCTCTATTACTGGACCACCCCCAACGGCCACAAGATCACGATCTTCCTGGAAGAAGCCGGGCTGCCTTACCAGGTCCACCCGGTCAACATCAGCAAGGGCGACCAGTTCAAACCCGACTTCCTGGCAATCGCGCCCAACAACCGCATACCCGCCATTGTCGACCAGCAACCGGCCGACGGCGGCGCGCCGCTGTCGCTGTTCGAGTCCGGCGCCATCCTGCAATACCTGGCCGAGAAGACCGGCCGCTTCCTGCCCGCCGACCTGCGCGGCCGCGCCGAAGTCTCACAATGGCTGTTCTGGCAGATGGGTGGCCTGGGCCCCATGGCCGGCCAGAACCACCACTTCTCTGGCTACGCGCCCGAACGCATCCCCTACGCCATCGAGCGCTACGTCAAGGAAACCAACCGCCTCTACGGCGTGCTGAACAAGCGCCTGGCCGACCGCGAATTCGTTGCCGGCGACTACTCCATCGCCGACATGGCCGCCTACCCCTGGATCGTGCCGCACGCCAAGCAGGGCCAGGATCTGAACGACTTCCCGCACCTGAAGCGCTGGTTCGACGCCATCGCCGCCCGACCCGCCGTGCAGCGCGCCTACGCGCTGGCCGACCAGGTCAACACCGCCCCGTCGGTCGGCGACGAGGAATCGCGCCGCATCCTGTTCGGCCAGACGGCGCAGAACGTGCGCTGAGCGAGGCCACCATGACCGATTCCCCACTGCGGTTCCGCCGCGCGCGCGCGGCCGACCTGCCCGAAATCGTGGCCATGCTGGCCGACGACGAACTCGGCGCCAAGCGCGAAGATCCGTCGATTCCGCTCAACCCCCGCTACACTGCGGCTTTTGCCGCCATCGAGCAGGATCCGAACCAGTACTTCGCGGTGGTCGAACGCGACGCGCGCCTGATCGGCTGTTTGCAGTTATCGTTCATACCCGGCCTGTCGCGGCTGGGCCAATGGCGCGGACAGATCGAGAGCGTGCGCATCGCCTCCTCGGCGCGCGGCCAGGGCCTGGGGCGCGCCATGTTCGAGTGGGCCATCGAGCAATGCCGGGCGCAGGGATGCGCCCTGGTGCAGCTGACCACCGACCGCGCCCGGCCCGATGCCCGCCGCTTCTACGAAAGCCTGGGTTTCGTGGCCAGCCATGACGGCATGAAACTGAGCCTGTAGCGCCGTTCGCGGCGCCAGGCCCGATACACAAGGAGCGCCCATGCACGGCGAATACAAAGTCCCCGGCGGCAAGCTGGTGGTGGCGGACCTGGACGTCCGCGACGGCCGCCTGGCCGATGTCCGCATCAGCGGCGATTTCTTCCTGGAACCGCCCGAGGCCCTGGAAGCCATCAACCGCGGCCTGAACGGCCTGCCCGCCGACGCCGGCGAGCTGGAACTGGCGCTGGCGGTGCAATCGGCCCTGCCGGCCAACACCGAAATGTTCGGCTTCTCGGCCGAAGCCGTGGCGGTGGTGCTGCGAAGGGCGCTGGCATGACGCGCACCGACTGGAACGACTACGACTGGCAACTGATCCACGAAGCGCCGCAGCGGCCCGCGCTGCACATGGCGCTGGATGCCGTCATCACCGACGAAGTCGGCGCCGGCACGCGCCCGCCCACCCTGCGCATCTGGGAATGGTCGGCGCCCGCGGTCGTGATCGGCCGCTTCCAATCGCTCAGGAATGAAGTCGACCCCGACGGCGCCCAGCGCCACGGCATCGAGGTGGTGCGCCGCGTCAGCGGCGGCGGCGCCATGTTCATCGAACCCGGCAACAGCATCACCTATTCGCTGAGCGCGCCGCAGGCGCTGGTGCACGGCATGAGCTTCCAGGAAAGCTACGCCTTCCTGGACGCCTGGGTGCTGCAGGCGCTGCAGGGCCTGGGCATCAAGGCCTGGTACCAGCCGCTCAACGACATCGCCTCGGACATCGGCAAGATCGGCGGCGCCGCCCAGGCCCGCCGCGCCGGCGCGGTGCTGCACCACGTCACCATGTCCTACGACATCGACGCCGATAAAATGGTGGAAGTCTTGCGCATCGGGCGCGAGAAACTGTCGGACAAGGGCACCACCAGCGCCAAGAAGCGCGTCGACCCGCTGCGCACCCAGACCGGGCTGGCGCGCGAGGTCATCATCCAGCGCATGGTGGACACCTTCGCCAGCCTGCACCGGTTGACGCCCGGCCAGGTGGGCGCGGCCACGCTGGCCCAGGCCGAAGCCCAGGCCGCCGAAAAATTCTCCACGCCCGAATGGACCGCGGCCGTACCCTGAGGCGCCGCGGGTTGAAGTTGGATGGCCGCGCCCGCGGGCGCGGCCGGGTTTTCTGGAGGTAGTTCAATGCGTCTTCCCCGCCCCCCGCGCGGCCTTTGCGCCGCGGGTCTGGGAGCCGTCCTGCTGGCCCTGGCCGGCTGCGGCAGTTCGCCCCCCGCCAATATCACGCTGGACACCCCGGCGGCCGGCACCGCCACGCCCGAGACCATCGGCGACCTGGCCACCGAACGCATCAAGTGGGCCGCCAGCAAGCCCGGCTGCAAGGGTGACTGCCCGCGCATCGAGATCGACAGCGTGGCCTTTCCCGGCATCCCGAAGCTGAGCGCGCTGGTCGACCACGTGCTGGCCTACATGACCGGCACCGACGCCAACCGCCGCGGTCCCTACCAGACGCTGTCGGAATACACCCAGTATTTCTGGTCCACCGCGCGCCCGCGCGACGCCACCTATTTCAAGGCCAGCGTCAAGGACACGGTCGGCGACATCGTCTCGATCGAGCTGCACACCGAACAATTCCTGACCGGCGCGGCGCATGGCATTCCCGCCACCCAATACCTGAACTGGGAGCGCAGCCGCGGCCGCGTCATGGCGCTGGACGAAGCCCTGATTCCGGGGCGCCGCGCCGAGTACGTCGTCGCCCTGCGGCAGGCCCACGCTAAGTGGCTGGCCGACAACGCCGACGCCAGGCGCGACCCGGCCGCCTACAACAAGATGTGGCCGTTTCAGGAAAGCGACAACTTCGCCCTCACGCGCGACGGCATCGTGGTCAAGTACGACGCCTACTCGATCGCGCCGTACTCCTATGGCGAACCCGAACTGAGCATTCCCTACGCGGACCTGCGCGGCATCCTCAAGCCGGAACTGCTGCCCCGATCCTAGGGCGTCGCCCAAATGGAAACCGCCCCTGTCGGGGCGGTCTGTCTGTCTTCCTCACGCTCCTGCAGCGCGCCGGGCCCTCGCCCGGCGCCCGCAGGCCTTACGGATACAGGCCGCGCACCTGGCGGGCCTGCAGGATGCGCGTGCAAGCGACGATGAACGCGGCGGTGCGCAGCGTCACCTTGTGCTCCTTGGCCACCTGGGCGATCGAGCCGTAGGCTTCGCGCATGATGCGCTCCAGGCGCTGGTTGATCTCGTCCTCGCTCCAGAAGAAGCTGGAGAAGTCCTGCACCCACTCGAAGTACGACACCGTCACGCCGCCGGCGTTGGCCAGCACGTCCGGCACCACGTAGACGCCGTGTTCGGCCAGGATGTCGTCCGCTTCCGGCGTGGTCGGGCCGTTGGCGCCTTCCACGACGATCTTGGCGCGCACCTTGGCGGCGTTGTCGGCGGTGATCTGGCTTTCCAGGGCCGCCGGGATCAGGAACTCGGTTTCGAGCGTCCAGAACTCGTCCTTGTCCAGCGCCTGGCCGCCGGAAAAGCCGCCCACGCCGCCATGCTGCGACACATGCGACAGCAGCTTGTGGACGTCCAGGCCGGCGGGGTTGTGCACGGTGCCGGTGTGGTCCTGCGCCGCAATGACCTTGGCGCCGGCTTCATGGAACAGGCGGGCAGCCGTGCCGCCCACGTTGCCGAAGCCCTGCACCACCACGCGCGCCTTGGACACGTCGATGTTCAGGTCGCGCGCGGCTTCGCAACCGACCACGAACACGCCGCGGCCGGTGGCCTCGACGCGGCCCAGGCTGCCGCCCAGGGCGATCGGCTTGCCGGTCACGACGCCGGTGGCGGTCGAGCCCTCGTTCATGGAGTACGTGTCCATCATCCAGGCCATGGTCTGGGCGTTGGTGTTCACGTCGGGGGCGGGAATGTCCTTGGACGGGCCGATGATGACGCCGATTTCCGAGGTGTAGCGGCGCGTCATGCGCTCGATCTCGGATTGCGACAGCTTGCGCGGGTCGACCCGGATGCCGCCCTTGGCGCCGCCGTACGGCAGGTTGACCGCGGCGTTCTTGACCGACATCCAGGCGGCCAGCGCCATCACTTCCGACAGCGTCACGTCCTGGTGGAAACGCACACCGCCCTTACCCGGGCCGCGCGACGTATTGTGCTGCACGCGATAACCCTCGAAATGGGCCACGCTGCCATTGTCCAACTCGATCGGCACATCCACGATCAGCGAGCGCTTGGGGCGCTTCAGGGTCTCGACCCAGCGCGCCAGCGAACCGAGGTACGGCGTGACCCGGTCGACTTGTTGCAGGTAATTACCCCAGGGGCCGAGATCGTCGGCATTCAGATAAGACGGCAAGGCATGGGTGGGAGTTTGAGACATGAACACGCTCTCCTGACAAAGTTGCGCCATTTTATCCACAACCTAAACGTGTCCCCATATTTTATAAAAATATTTTTATTGGTGACACATTAATGGCATCCGATTCGCGCCTGGCGCCCAGCCTGCCGGAACGCTGCGTCTATCCTAGTCCTCCCAACCGGCAGCGTCCACCCTGCCGCCGGCGCCGGCACGCGCCCATAAAAAAACCCGCCCCATGCCGGTTGCAGGCATGCGGGCGGGCCGGGGTATCACGGCCAGGCAGGTCGCGCCGCTCAGGCGGACAACAATTGCCAGGCCAGGCGGGCCGCCGCGCGGGCGCCGTGACCATCGATGTCGAACCGCGGGTTGTACTCCGCCATGTCGGCCAGCCGCAGCTTGCCGCTGGACTTGACCCGCAGCACGATCTCCTCCACCACCGCCATCGGCACCCCGTACGGCGCCGGCGCCGACACGCCCGGCATCACCGCCGCCGGCAGCACGTCCAGGTCGATGGTCAGGTACACGTGACGGGCCCGCGCCAGCAAGGCGTCGACATTGGCCAGCCGCGCCGCCAGGTGACGCTCCTGCATGTCGCGGTCCTCGACCCACACCGCGCCCACTTCGGCCGCGCGCGCATACAACGCCGGCGTATTGGCCAGCCGCGACACGCCCAGGCAGGCATATTGCAGCCCCAGCCCCTGCGCCTCGCCGTAATGCGCGATCTGGTCGAACGGCGTGCCGGAACTGCCCGGCCGGCCGGTGCGCAGGTCGAAATGCGCGTCCAGGTTCAGCACCAGCACCGGGCCTTCGTCGCCGCGCTCGGCCAGCCAGCGCGCCAGGCCCTGGAAGCTGCCCCAGGCGATCTCGTGGCCGCCGCCCAGCACCAGCGGCCGGGCGCCCTGGCCCAGCAGGCCGGCCACCGCCAGGCCCAGGCGTTCCTGCGCGTCTTCCAACTGGTCGCCCTCGCAGGCCACATCGCCCGCGTCCAGCAGGCGGGCCAGGCCATGCGCGGGCAAACCCGCCATGTATTTGCGGATCGCGGCAGGGCCGGCGGCCGCGCCGACGCGCCCCTGGTTGCGGACCACCCCCGCATCGCAGGCAAAGCCCAGCAACACCGCTTCACCGGCCGCCGGCGACTGGCCCGCGGCAGGCTCGACGATGTGCGCCAGGCGGCGCGTGTCGCCGCGCTCGGCGCTGTCGTCGCGCGCGGTCCACAGGCTTCTGTCCAGTTGCGCCACCGTCATGCCGCCCCCTGCCCCGCGCTCAGCACCGCCTGCAGGAACTCGCGGGTACGCGCTTCGCGCGGCTGGCTGAAGATGACCTCGGGCGCGCCCGATTCCAGGATCACGCCGCCGTCCATCACCGCCACCACGTCGGCCACGTCGCGGGCAAAGCCCATTTCGTGCGTCACGACCATCATGGTCATGCCTTCGCGCGCCAGCAGCTTCATGACCTGCAGCACTTCGCCCACCAGTTCCGGGTCCAGCGCCGAGGTCGGCTCGTCGAACAGCATGACCTTGGGCTGCATCGCCAACGCACGGGCGATCGCCACGCGCTGCTTCTGGCCGCCCGACAGGCTGGCCGGCATCGCCGCCATCTTCTGCGCCAGGCCGACCTTGCGCAGCAGGTCCTCGGCCAGCGCGTTGGCTTCGTCGCGCCCCATGCCGCGCAGCGTGCGCGGCCCGACGGTGACGTTGTCCAGCACCGACAGGTGCGGAAACAGGTTGAAGCCCTGGAACACCATGCCGACCTGCATGCGCAGGCGGTTCAGCGCGGCCTCGGGCAACAATTCCCCTTCGTTCTGCAGCGTCTGGCCACAGATCTCCACGATGCCGCCCTGGGCCACTTCCAGCCCGTTGCAGCAGCGCAGCAGCGTGCTCTTGCCCGAGCCGCTGGGGCCGATCACCACCACCACCTGCGACGGCAGCACATCGAAGTCGATGCCGCGCAGCACGGCGTGGTCGCCGTAGGATTTCTGCAGGCCGCGGATGCGGATCATTTCTTGCGGATTCACGGCGTTCATTGCACCATCCCCCCGGCGCGCAGGCGTTGCTCGATCCTGCGCAGAATCAACATGGCGGCCGTGGTCAGGACCAGGTAGATCAGCGCCACCACCAGATAGGTTTCCAGCGAGCGGTACGACACGCTGATGATCTTCTGCCCTTCGTGCATCAGGTCATGGATGGTCAACAGCGACACCAGCGCCGAATTCTTGATCAGCGCGATGAACTCGTTGCCCAGCGGCGGGATCATGCGCACCACCGCCTGCGGCAGGATGATGATGCGCATGGCCTGGCCCGACGACATGCCCAGCGAACGCGCCGCCTCGGTCTGGCCGCGGTCGACCGACTGGATCGCGCCGCGCACGATTTCCGACACATAGGCGCCGGAATACATGCCCAGCCCCAGCACGCCGCAGGCAAACGCCGGCAGCGTCACGCCGAACTGCGGCAGGCCGAAGAACCAGATGAACAACTGCACCAGCAGCGGCGTGCCGCGAAAGAACAGCAGGTAGACGCTGCACAGGTTGTAAAGAATGCGGCGCTGCGGATTGAGACGGCCGACGCCGACCAGCAGGCCGATTACACAGCCCAGCAGCAAGGCGCCGGCGGTCACCTCGACGGTGACCACCGCGCCGCGCAGCAGCGCGTCGAAATCGGCGAAGACGGGAGCGAAATCCAGGTTCATTTGGCGGGCGCCTCGAACCACTTGTTGACGATGGCCTGATACGTGCCATCGGCCTTGATCTTCTTGAGCGCTTCATTCAGGCCGCGCGTCAGCTCCGGCTTGCTCTTGGGCACGGCGATACCGTAATCCTCGGTCGTGATCTGGTCGGCCAGCACCGTCAGGTCGGTGGTGCTCTGGGCGAACAGCTTGGCGGCCGGCTTGCCGGTCACGGCGGCATCGGCGCGGCCGATCTGCACCAGGTTGAACATCTCCTGGTTCTTCTCGACCTCGACGCGCTGCACCGCCGGGAAGTGTTCTTTCAGGTAGTTGACCGACTTGGTGCCGACCTGCACCGAGACCTTGCGGCCGTCCAGGTCCTTCAGGGTCTTGACCGGGCCATCCTTCTTGGTCAGCACCACCAGGCCGCCGGCATAGTACGGGTCGGTGAAATCCACCACCTTGCTGCGCTCGGGCGTGATGTAAATGGCCGACACCGCGATGTCGGCGCGGCCGGCCTGCAGCGCGGGAATCAGGCCCTTGAAGTCGATGTCGATCCATTCGATCTTCTTGCCCATGGCGGCGGCCAGGGCTTCGACCAGATCGATGTCAAAGCCGGTGCGCTTGCCATCCTTGACGAACTCCATGGGCGGGAAGGTGGCGTCGGTCACGGCGCGGATGGTTTCCTGGGCGTGGGCAGTGCCCAGGTTCCAGGCCAGGCCCAGGGTCAGGGCGGCGGTCAGCAGGGTGCGGCGAGTAGTCATGGCGAATCCTGAAAGAAGTAAGTGAAGGCGGATACGAACAGCGATACGGCGTCTAGAGATGAAGCGGGAGTGGCGGGTACAGCAAGGAATCCGGGTACGGGCGGCGTCAATGCGCCTGGAGCTTGCCCGAGATGCGGCGGGCGGCGGCCACGGTCAGGTCGATGAAGGCCTGCGGCCGCTGGGCCGCGCGGGTGGAAGGCGCCATCAGCGTGATCGAGGCCACCGCCTGATTGGCGCGCTGGAAGATCGGCACGCTCACCCCCCAGACCCCGGCATCGACTTCGCTGTCGGTCACGGCATAGCCCTGGGCGCGGATGGCCTCCAATTCGTCGGCCAGGCGCGCCGGGTCCACGCCCGACTCCCTGGCCAGCACCGTCAGGGCGGCCTGCAAGCGCGCCGCCGGCATGAAGGCCAGCAGCGACTTGGCCGAGGCGCCGCGCGCCAGCGGCAGGCCGCGCCCTTTGGTGAATGAACACCGCAACGGATGCTGGCTTTCGACCATGTCCAGGCACACCGCCTGGTCCTTGACCGCCACCAGCAGGCCGATGGTCTCGCCCGACGCGGCGGCCAGCGCCGCCATGTCCGGCTGTGCTTCGTGGATCAGGAAGGACGACTGGTCAAAGCCCCAGGCCAGTTGCACGCACAACGGGCCGGGACCGTATTCGCCCTCGTGCTCGCCGACAAAGCCCCAGCGCTTGAGCAACGCCACCTGCCGATACAGGGTGCTTTGGGCCAGCCCGGTCTTTTCCGCCAGCGCGGCGATGCTCAAGGGGCCGTCGTGCCGGGCCAGGGTGGCCAACACATACAGCACGCGGTCCGCGCCCGCCCCGACCGACTGATCCATCACAAACACTCCTGAGTTGATGGACGCGAGATTATCAATTTATGGTGTTAAGCCATTAATTTTTTCCCATTAATTAATAATTCACAGGGAAAACCCCGAAAAATGCCCCACTGATCCGCGCCAGCAACCGCTCGCCGCCACCGAGACGGGTGATTCGCCCCCCTCGTCCGACCGCCCATGAAAAAACCCGCCGGGCAGGCGGGTCGGACAGGCACGCGGCGGCGGCGCGGCTCAGGGCGCGGCAGGCTGATCGTAGTCGTTCAGGCGGACTCCGGAAACGCCGCCCACGCTGGGCGCTGCCTTGGGGCTGCGCGCGGGCTCGACCGGGGCCGGCGCGGGCGGCGGCGCGGCCGCCGTGCCGGCCAGACCGGTTTCGGCCGCGGGCGCGCCCGCCGCCTCCGGCGCGGCCGACGCATTGGCGCGGCGCGCCCGCTTGGCAGCCTCCTGCTGCGCGATCAAGGCCTGGAGCTCGGCGGCCAGCTTGGTCGACTTGCCGGTGGTGGCCCAATCGGATGCGTCCTGCCCTTTGGTGTCGCGCGTGGTGGGGTCGGCCCCCGCCTTCAGCAACAATTCGACCATGGCCCGATTGCCCGACAGCGCGGCCATCATCAGCGGCGTCTCGCCATGGGGCGCGGGCGCGTTCACCATCGCCTTGTTGTCCAGCAGCAGCCGCGCCATCGCCAGTTGCCCCTTGGACGCGGCATAGTGCAGCGGCGTCCAGCCCAGGCGGTTGACCTGCGCGCCGCGCGCCATCAGGCTGCGGGCACGATCGACCTGGACGGCGATGGCCAGGTACATCAGCGGGGTCTCGCCGGCCGGATTCTCGGCATTGACGTCGGTGCGCGGATTGGCCGCCAGCACGTCGAAAACCTTCCAGGCGCCGTCCACCACCGCCCGCATCAGGGCCGGCTGGCCGTTGCGGTAGCGCACGTTGGGATCGGCGCCCTGCGCCAGCAGCTCATTGATCTCGCCCGTGTAATCGTTGGCGACATAAACCCACCAGTCCGCAGGATTGGCCGCCGCCTGGGCGGCCGGCGCCGCCATGGCGACAGACAGCGCCAGCAGCGCGCCGCGGCAGTGGGAAACAAGGCGATGACGGGAAAACGCGGTGCGGGCAGCCATGGCAATCCTGATAAATCACTTTAGATATTTAACTTCAGATTATCGCTTTATCTTACTGAAAAGATTAAAGAAATTATCGGTTGAGGCGCGTGCCACCTCGGCCACGCTGATGCCTTTCAAGTCGGCGATCTTCTCGGCCACGTGGATCACCTTGGAGGGATCGTTGAGCTTGCCGCGATACGGCACGGGCGCCAGGTACGGCGAATCGGTCTCGATCAGCAGGCGGTCCAGCGGCACCTTGGCGGCCACCTCATGCACCACGTGCGCGTTCTTGAACGTCACGATGCCGGACAACGAGATATGAAAATTCTGGTCCAGCGCGGCCTGGGCCACTTCCCAGGTCTCGGTGAAACAGTGCATCACGCCGCCGACCTCGGCCGCGCGTTCCTCGCGCAGCATGCGCACCGTGTCCTCGGCCGAGGCGCGCGTATGCACGATCAGCGGCAGCCCGGTGTCGCGGGCCGCGCGGATGTGACGGCGGAAACGCGCGCGCTGCCAGTCCAGCGGTTCGGACAGACGGTAATAGTCGAGTCCGGTCTCGCCAATCGCCACCACCTTGGGGTGGGCCGACAGGCGCGCCAATTCCTCGGGCTCGGGATCGGGCGTGTCTTCATAATCGGGATGCACCCCGACCGAGGCCCACAGATTGGGCTGCGGCTCGACCAGCGACATCAGGCCCGGCCATTCGGGCATATTGACGCTGACCACCAGGGCGTGGGTCACCTGGTTGGCGGCCATCCGTTCGAGAATCGCGGGCAGGTCGGCCGCCAGCTCGGGGAAGTTCAAATGGCAGTGTGAATCGACGTACATGAGGTTTGGATCAGGATTGGCGCGCCGCCGCGGCGGCCGCCCGGACAGGGCGGGCCGCAGCGTCACGCCGGGTTATGCCTGGCAGGATAGCACCACGCGCTGCAGCGTCGCGTGGGCGAAAAGCTTGCCATTCAGGGGGTGCGTGGCCAGCGCGCGCTGACGCGTCAGCCAACGCGCGGCTTCGGCGGCGCGCGCGGGGTTCATGCGCCGCGCCACCTCGGCCACGGCCGCCCCCAGCGCCGGAAAATAGCGCACCGGCGCGCCCGCGGCGGCCAGCATCAGGTCGGTGTACAGGCGCTGCAAGGCGTCGATCCACTCGCTGGGTGCGACCTTCTCCAGGACTTCGGCCAGGGTGCCGACGTCGGGCGCCTGGCCCTTGGCCAGGGGGCCGACCAACTGCGTCAACCACGGCGGGCAGGCGGTTTCCGCGTGCTGCGCCAGGCGCAGCGCCGCCAGCGGCGCACCGCCGGCAGCCGCCAGCCATTCACGCGCCGGCTCCACGTTCTGGTCGCGCAGCCATTGCAAGGCGGTGTCGGGGTCGGGCGCCGGCAACGGCAGGCGACGGCAGCGCGACACCAGCGTCGGCAGCAGGCGGTCGGGCGCGTCCGCCACCAGCAGGAACACCGTGTGCGGCGGCGGCTCTTCCAGCACCTTGAGCAGGGCATTGGCCGACACCACGTTCAACGCGTGCGCCGCATACAGCAGCGCCACACGCCAGCCGCCGCGATGGGTGGCGGTGTTGAACCAGGATTCCAGCGAGCGGATCTGGTCGATGCGGATTTCCTTGGACGGTGCCTTCTTGGCGGTGCCGGTGGCCGGCTCGGCCTCCTCCGACGCCTCGGCGGCGTCGGCGCCCTCCTCGACCGCCACGGCCTCGGGCCGGATGCGGCGCAGGTCCGGGTGGTTGCCACTGGCGAACCAGGCGCAGGCGGCGCAATGGCCGCAGGCCAGGCCGTCCTGCGGCGTCTCGCACAACAGGCTGGCGGCCGCGGCCACTGCGAAATCGAGCTTGCCGATGCCGGCCAGGCCATGCACCAGCCAGGCATGGGCGAAGCGCTCGCGGTTGCCGAGCCAGGCGCGCGCCGTCTCCATCTGCCAGGGCAGGAACTGGGGCGCGCTCATGGACGGGCCGCCACCAGCTCGCGCAGCCCGGCTTCGAGCTCGGCGCGGATCTCGGGAATCGCCCGGGTCGAATCGATCACACGGATGCGGTCGGGTTCGGCCGCGGCGCGGGCCTGATAGGCCGCGCGGGTGCGCTCGAAGAAAGCCGCGCCTTCGCGCTCGAAGCGATCCGGCTCGCGGGCGTCGGCCAGGCGCGCGCGCGCCACGTCCAGCGGCACGTCAAACAGCCAGGTGCGGTCGGGCCGGCCCGCCTGCATCCAGGTTTCCAGCGCCGCCACGCGCGCGGCGCCCAGGCCGCGGCCACCGCCCTGATAGGCATAGGTGGCGTCGGTGTAGCGGTCGCACACCACCCACGCGCCGCGCGCCAGCGCCGGCTCGATCACCTGGTGCAGGTGTTCGCAGCGCGCGGCGAACATCAGCAGGGTCTCGGTATCCAGGCCCATCGGGTCGGTCAACACCAGCGCGCGCAGCTTTTCACCCAGCGGCGTGCCGCCGGGTTCGCGCGTCGACACCACCTCCCGGCCCTGGCCGCGCAGGAAATCGGCGATCCAGCCCGTGTGCGTGCTCTTGCCGGCGCCATCCACCCCCTCCAGCGTAATGAAGCGTCCGCGTGAGGTCATGGCTGTTGTCCTTGTGCTGGCGCCGGATTGCCGTCCGGCGCGGGGGGAGAGACCGGTTCCGGTTCGGGAGCCGGCGCGGGCGGCTTGCCGGCGGGGGCCGGCCGCGCCGCCGGGGTCTGCCCCAGGATATAACGGGAAACATTGCGGTTGTGCTCGGACAGGTTCGCCGAGAACTCGCTGGTGCCGTTGCCGCGCGACACGAAAAACAGGAACTTGTGTTGCTCGGGCTGCACCGCCGCCAATAGCGCCGCGCGGCCAGCCGCTGCGATCGGCGTGGGCGGCAGGCCCGGGCGCGTATAGGTGTTCCAGGGCGTGTCGGTCTGCAGGTCGCGCTTGCGGATGCGGCCCTGATAGTTTTCGCCCATGCCGTAGATGACCGTGGGATCGGTCTGCAGCAGCATGCCGATCTTCAGACGGTTGGTGAACACGCCCGCGACGCGGCGGCGGTCGGGGCCGTGCCCGGTCTCCTTTTCGATGATGGAGGCCAGCACCAGCGCCTCGTAGGGCGTGGACAGGGGCAGGTCCGCCTGGCGCTTGGCCCAGGTCTCATCGAGAATGCGCTGGCCTTCCTGGTAGGCGCGCCGCAACAGGTCGAAATCGGTGCTGCCCGGCGTGAAGATGTAAGTATCGGGAAAAAACATCCCTTCCGGATGCTTGACGTCCGAGCCCAGGCGTTCCATCAGGGCCTCGTCGCTGATATCGCCGAGGGTCTGCTTGATGTCCGGGTTCTCGCGCAGCGCCTGGCGGATCTGGCGGAAAGTCCAGCCTTCCAGGAAGGTGATCTGGCGCTGGGTCATGTCGCCGCGCGCCATGCGCTCGAGCAGCAGCCAGGGCGTATCACCATTGATGGCCTGGTAGCCGCCGGCCTTGATCAGCTTGTCCTGCTCGGACAGGCGCGCCATCCAGACGAAACCCGGTTCCCACATCGGTACCCCGGCGGCGTTCAAGGCGCGCGCGACGGTGCGCGGGCTGCTGCCCGGGTCCACCACGAAATCGATCCTGTCGGCCGCCAGGTGCAGGGGCCGGTGCATCCAGTGCCAGGCCGCGCCCGCCGCCGCGGCGGCGGCCAGCACGATGAGCAGGAGGAACCACAGGACATAAAAACGGAGTCGCTTCTTCATAAGTGTGGGAAGTTTAATGGATCGCGCGGCCCTCTCGCGACAAAACCAGGGCCGGAGTGTGTCGCGCACCCCTTTGCCGCGCGCGGGCATGGACCTGCCAAAGAGGGAACGCAGCTATCATCAGGCCTTTGATGACGATTCACGGGCCCACGCAGCCATGCATGCTTTCTTTTCTTCGATCCCGGCGCGCGCCGAAGGTTGCGCGCAATGCGCCCCTCTGGACGACTTTGCCGTCGTCGGGGCCAGCGGCGCCGACGCACTGACCTTCCTGCACGGCCAACTGACCCAGGACGTCACCGGCCTGCCCGCCGATGCCGCCCGCCTGGCCGGCTATTGCACCGCCAAGGGCCGCCTGCTGGCCACCCTGGTCATGTGGCGGGGCGCCGACGCCGCCGAAGACGCGCCCCAGTTGTACGCCCTGGTACGCCAGGACCTGGCGGCGGCCCTGGTCAAGCGCCTGTCGATGTTCATCCTGCGCGCCAAGGCCAGGCTCGCGCCCACCGCCCTCCACGCTGCCGGCGTGCAGGCCGAGCCGGCGCAATTGGCCGCGCTCGAAGTGGCGGCGGGCGCCCTGCCGCGCGCGCCCTGGCAACGCGCCGAATTGCCCTCGGGCACCTGGATCGCCGCGCCAGCGGCCGGCGCCGCGCTGCGCTGGTGGTGGATCGCCTCGGACTCGCAACTGGCCGCCGCCGCGCCACTGGCCGCCGTCCTCGGCCGGGCGCCGGCCGGCCAATGGCACGCCGCCGACCTGGCGGCCGGCATCCCCTGGATCACCAGCCCGACTCAGGACGTCTTCATTCCGCAAACGGTCAACCTGGACCTGATCCAGGGCGTCAGCTTCACCAAGGGCTGTTATCCCGGCCAGGAAGTGGTGGCGCGCAGCCACTACCGCGGCACGGTGAAACGCCGCATGGCCTACGGCACCCTTGCCGGCGCCGACGCGGACGGCGCGCCGCTGGCTGGCCAGGACGTGTTCGACGCCACCCAGCCAGGCGAGCCCGTGGGCCGCATCGTCGACGCGGCCCGCGCCGACGGCAAGGTCGCGGTGCTGTTCGAAACCACGCTGGCCGCCCTGCCGCAAGGCGACCTGCGGCTGGGCGCGGCCGACGGCCCGCGCATCGCCGCCGCCCCGCTGCCCTACGCGATCACGCCGTAGCGCCGCGGCGGTGTCAGACCACGGTGCCGAACACGGCACCGACACCGGCCGTTACCGCCATCGCCAGCGCCCCCAATATCGTCACCCGCAACGCCGCCGGCCCCTTGGGGGCGCCACCGGCCCTGGCCGCCAGCGCCCCCAGACAGGCCAGACAGGCCACCGACGCGCCAATCACCCAACCGATCAGCGACGGCATCGGCACCAGCGCCGCCACCGCCAACGGCAATGCCGCGCCACCGGCGAACGACGCCGCCGAGGCCAGCGCCGCCTGCACCGGCCGGGCGCGGTTGTGCAGTGAAATGCCAAGCTCGTCGCGCGCATGGGCATCGAGCGCATCATGGCGCGTCAATTGCTGCGCGACCTGCTCGGCCAGATCGTGCGACAGCCCCCGTTCGACATAGATTTCGACCAGCTCTTCGAGTTCTTCGCCGGAATTGCGCTTGAGCGAACGCTGTTCCATGCGCAGATCGGCCGCCTCGATATCGGCCTGCGAGCGTACCGAGACATATTCGCCGGCGGCCATCGAGAGCGCGCCGGCCACCAGGCCGGCCAGGCCGGATGTCAGTATGGCTTCGTGCGAGGCCTGGGCCGCCGCCACCCCGGTGATGAGGCTGGCGGTGGACACGATGCCGTCATTGGCGCCCAGCACGGCGGCCCGCAGCCAGTTGCTACGAAAAATTCGATGGTGTTCTTTGGAAGGCATTGCCCGTGAACCCGTTCAAGGCGCGACAGAGCTTGCGGCGACGGCCCGCCGCAAGCGGCTCAACGCGGCGTCACACGCACCGCGGTGAGCAAGCCTATCACGCAAAGGGCGGCCTGTTCGCCTTCATAGGCATGCACTTCGACCTGGCAGATCGACAGGCGCTTGCCGGGCTTGACCACACGGCCGCTGGCCACGTAGCGCTCGCCCTTGGCCGGCGCCAGGAAGTTCATCTTGAACTCCGAGGTCAGCACGTCCTCGCCCGGCTGGAACAGGCTGAAGGCGGCATAACCGCCGGCCGAATCGGCAATGGTGGTGGAGATGCCGGCGTGCAGGAAGCCGTTCTGCTGGCACAGGTCGGCGCGGTATGGCAGAACGATGTCCACCCTGCCCGGTTCGACCACGTCCAGGCTGGCGCCGAGCAGTTGCATGATGCTCTGCCGCTCGAAGCTGGCCCGGACCCGCCCGGCCGGGTCGACATGCGTGGCGGGCGTGACCATGTCAGTCCTGGTCGCGCTTGACCAGATTGACGATGCTGGAGAAATCCAGCCGGCCCGAGCCGCCCGCGCTGTGCAGCGAATACAGGTTGCGCGCCAGCTCGCCCAGCGGGATCGAGGCGCGCGCCGACAGCGCCGCCTCGGCCGCCAGGCCCAGGTCCTTGAGCATCAGGTCGACGCCGAAGCCGCCCGCATAGCCCTTGGAGGCCGGAGCATGCTCCATCACCCCGGGCCAGGGGTTGTACAGTTCGGTGGCCCAATTGCGGCCCGAACTCTTGGCGATGATGTCCGACAGGACCTTGGGATCGAGGCCGTTGGCCACGCCCAGCGCCAGCGCCTCGGAAGTACCGGCCATGAGGATGCCGAGCAGCATGTTGTTGCAAATCTTGGCGACCTGACCGGCGCCGGCGGCACCAGCGTGGAAGATGTTCTTGCCCATCTTCTCCAACACCGGGCGGGCGCGCTCGAGCGCCGCGGCCTGGCCGCCGACGATGAAGGTCAGCGTGCCCGCGGCGGCGCCGCCCGTGCCGCCGGACACCGGCGCGTCGATCATGGCGATGCCACGCACCTCGGCCGCCTGCGCCACCTTGCGGGCCGACTCCGGGGCAATGGTGCTGCACTCGATCACCAGCGCGCTGGACGGAATCTTGCCCAGCAGGTCCTGGTCCAGGTACAGGCCTTCGACGTGCTTGCTGGCCGGCAGCATCGAAATCACCACCTCGGCCCCCTTGACCGCCTCGGCAGCCGAGCCCGCCGCCTTGGCGCCCGCGTCGGTCAGCACCTTGACCGCCGCCGGCACCAGGTCGAACACCGTCAGGCTGTGGCCGGCCTTGACCAGATTCAATGCCATGGGCGAGCCCATGTTGCCCAAACCGATAAACGCGATACTGCTCATGATGTCCTGTCTCCTGTTGCTATTGCTGTAGGTATGAAATCAGTGTTGCGACGCGATGCCGGCCCGCTTGGCGGCGACCGTCAGCGGCCTTCCTTGCCCAGGTCGTCCAGCGGATGCGGCTGGCCTTCGGGCCAGGGCTCCTCGAAGAACTTCTGCACCCAGGCGTCGCTGGCCACGTCAAGCACCGCGGGATTCCAGCGCGGCTTCTTGTCCTTGTCGATCAGCAGCGCGCGGATGCCCTCGGCAAAGTCACCGTGCGCGGCGCAATGCAGCGCGGCGATGTACTCGGTGCGGAACACGTCGTCCAGCGACCGCAGCCGCATACGCTGCTGCAGCGCGAACGACAGCCGCAGCGAACCCGGCGAGCCGGCCAGCATGGTGCTGGCGGCGCGCGCCAGCCACGGGTCTTCATGGTTTTTCAGCGCCGCCAGTTCCTCGTAGATCTCGTCCAACCGGTTGCCGCTGCACAGGCTGTTGATCATGAACGAGTGCTGGCGCAGATGACCGCTTTCCAGCGGCGTCTGCGGCTCGAGCGCCGTCAGGGCGCGCCGCAGCAGGCCGTCGTTGATCGAGCGCGGCGCAATCGCGTCCTCGGCGCCGCCGGCGGCCTGGCCGGCCCAGGGCTGCTCTTCGAGCGAGGCCAGCAACTTGGGCCAGTCCTCGTGGTTCAGGCGGAAATCCGCCAGGCCGGCGAAAAACGCGTCGGCGGTGTTGATCTGCGCGCCGGTCAGCGCCAGGAAGACCCCGATACGGCCGGGCATGCGGTTGAGCAGCCAGCTGCCGCCCACGTCCGGGAACAGGCCGATCGAGATTTCCGGCATCGCCAGGCGCGAGCTCTCGCTGACCACGCGGTGGCTGGCGCCCATCATCAGGCCGATGCCGCCGCCCATGACGATGCCGTGGCCCCAGCACAGCACCGGCTTGGGGTAGCTGTGGATGCGGTAGTCCAGGCGATACTCGTGCTCGAAGAAACGGCGCGCGTAGGCATTGCCCCAGGCCCCCTTGCCGGCGTTCTCGGTCATGCTGCGGTACAGGCCGTGCAGATCGCCCCCGGCGCAGAAGGCCTTGTCGCCCGCCCCCTGCAACACCACCAGGGCAATCGCCGGATCGCGCGCCCAGGCGTCCAGGCGCTCGGCCAGCAGGTCGACCATCTCCAGCGACAAACCGTTCAGGGTCTGCGGCGAGTTCAGCGTCGCGATCCCGAAGCGCATTCCATTGGCGGCGGCCCTTTCTTCGAACAGCACCGGTGCATTCATCTTATGTCGGCTCCTTTTTCCAACAATTGGCGGGCGATGATCACGCGCATGATCTCGTTGGTCCCCTCCAGAATCTGATGTACGCGAGTATCGCGCACCAGACGCTCCAAGGGATAGTCCCGCAGGTAGCCGTAGCCGCCGTGGATCTGCTGGGCATCCAGGCATATCTGGAAACCCATGTCGGTGGCGAAGCGCTTGGCCATCGCACAGTAGGTGGCCGCGTCCGCCGCCCCCGCGTCCAGCTTGCAGGCCGCCAGCCGCACCATCTGGCGCGCCGCCACCAGGTGGGTGGCCATGTCCGCCAGCTTGAACTGCAGCGCCTGGAATTCCGCCAGGCGGCGGTTGAACTGGCGCCGCTCGTCCATGTAGCGGCGGGCGGCGTCAAGCGCGCCCTGGGCCGCGCCGACCGAGCAGGTGCCGATGTTGATACGGCCGCCGTCCAGGCCTTTCATGGCGATCTTGAAGCCCTCGCCCTCCTCGCCCAGCAGATTGCCGGCCGGCACGCGTACGTTCTCGAACACGATCGGACGGGTGGACTGGCTGTTCCAGCCCATCTTCTCTTCCTTGCGGCCGTAGCTGATGCCTTCGCTGTCGGCCGGCACCGCGAACGCGCTGATGCCGCCCGCGCCCTCGCCGCCGCTGCGGGCCATCACCACCAGCAGGTCGGTGTCGCCCCCGCCGGAAATGAAGGCCTTGGCGCCGTTGAGCACATAGTGATCACCCTGGCGCTGCGCGCGGGTCGAGAGCGATGCCGCATCGGAACCCGCGCCGGGTTCGGTCAGGCAGTACGACGCCAGCTTCTGGCCGCTGGCCAGCAGCGGTCCCCAGGCCTCGCGCAGGGCCGGCTGGCCCCACTTGCCCACCATCCAGGTAGCCATGTTGTGGATCGTCAGGAACGCCGTGGTCGACGGATCGACGGCGGCCATTTCCTCGAACACCAGGGTGGCGTCCAGGCGCGGCAACCCCAGGCCGCCGATGTCCTCGCTGGCATAGATGGCGCAAAAGCCCATCTCGCCGGCGCGCGCGAATGCCTCCTTGGGAAAGATGCCCTCGGCATCCCAGCGCGCCGCGTGCGGCGCCAGTTCGCCTTCGGCGTAGTCGCGCGCGGCCTGCGCGAACGCGCGCTGCTCGTCGGTCAGTTCCAAGTCCACAGCCTGTCTCCTGATGTCATCGGTATTGTCTGTTGGCGTTGCTGCCGTCTCGTGAACGCCAACCGGGTCATTTTGACATGACGTTGACGTAAACGTAAGTGTGCGGCGCAGTTAATGTTACGCCGGAAGCGCCAGCGCGATTTGTCCCATTGATGACAATGTGGCGGCGTCCCGCCCCCGGCACCCGCGCCCGCCGCCGATGGCGGGCCCGTTCCGGTCCACCGGGCAGAGATCCGCGCCTACAGCAGCCCGGCCGGACGCACCCGCCCGTTGCGGGCGGTCTTGGCGCGGCGGTGCTCGGCGCGGCGGCGGCGCGACTCTTTCGGATCGAAACTCAAGCCGCGATAGATCTCGACCCGGTCGCCGTCGGCCAGCGGCGTGCCGGGCGCGACCGGCCGGCCGTACACGCCCACCCCCCGCTCCCAGGGCTGGACCACTGGAAAGGCCTGGGCGAAACCGCTGGCGACGAGCGCATCGGCCACGGTCGAACCGGCAGGCAGGCGCAGTTCACGCAGCCAAACCTGGGCCGGCAAGGCATAGCAGACCGACACCCCGATCTGCCCATGGGTGCTGGCCTCACTCGCCATACTTGGCCTGCGCGCGCTTGGTGAAGGAATCGATGAAACTGGTGGCGATGCGGTTGAACACCGGCCCCACCACCATTTCCAGCGCCCGGTTGGAAAAGGCGTATTCCATGGTGAACAGCACCTTGCAGGCGTCTTCGGCCAGGGCCTGGAACTCCCAGTGCCCCTCCAGGCTGGAGAACGGACCGTCGACCAGTTCCAGGTCGATGCGGTCGGGATAGACATGCCGGTTGCGCGTGGTGAAGCGCTGCTTCATGCCCGCGAAACTGATCAGGATGGACGCCTGCATACCGTGCTCGTCGCGGCTTTGCACCTCGGCGCCGCCACACCACGGCATGAACTCGGGGTATTTCTCCACGTCGGCCACCAGGTCGAACATCTGTGCGGCGCTGTAAGGCACCAGGACGGATCGTTGTACTTTGTGCATCGACTATCGCAAATGGCTAGAATGATAGGATTTTACCGGCACCGCGCCATCCGGGGGCGCAAGCAAGGACAGATGGGCCTTTTGGCCCCGACAAGATGAGCATTATCGATAATCGCAAGGCCTCGCACGACTACTTCATCGAAGACCGCTACGAAGCCGGCCTCGTTCTCCAGGGCTGGGAAGTCAAGGCGATCCGCGACGGGCGCGTGCAGCTCAAGGAAAGCTACGTCATCGTGCGCGATGGCGAGTTGTTCCTGCTCGGCATGCACGTCAGCCCCCTGCCCACGGCATCCACCCACATCCATCCCGACGCCATGCGCACGCGCAAGCTGCTGCTCAAGGCCGAGGAAATCAGCAAGCTGATCGGCAAGGTCGAGCAGCGCGGCTACACGTTGGTGCCGCTGAACCTGCATTACAAGAATGGCCGCATCAAGCTCGATTTCGCGCTGGGCCGCGGCAAGAAGCTCTACGACAAGCGCGACACCGCGCGCGAAAAGGACTGGCAGCGCGAGAAAGAGCGCATCATGAAGCACGACACCCGCGCCTCGCGCAAGGACGGCTGAGCGCGCCGCCGGTTCAGGCCGCCGCTGGCAACGGCGCGCGCTCGGCCAGGTTCTCGCCTGGCCCCACCACGCGATTGCGGCCGGCCTGCTTGGCGGCGTACAGCATGCGGTCGGCCCGCTCGAAAAACGCCGGCAGGTTCTCGCCCGGCAGCCAGTCGGCCACCCCGGCGCTGAAGGTATACGCGATCGTGCTGCCGCCATGCGCGCAGGGTGTGCGCCGCACCGAGTCGAGCAGCCGATGCGCCACTTCCATCACGGCATCGCTGCGCATGTCGGCGAACAGCACGCTGAATTCCTCGCCCCCCACCCGGCCCACATGGTCGCCAGTGCGCAACGTGGCCGTGGCCAGCAGCCCGAAGTGGCGCAGCACCGCATCGCCGGCGGCGTGGCCGTGCGTATCGTTGATGCGCTTGAAATGATCGATGTCCAGCAACAGCATCGACAGCGGCCGCCGCGTGCGCAGCGCCTGCGCGCAATAGCGCTCGGCCTGCAGCCACCACGCCTTGCGCGACATCAGCCCGGTCAGGAAATCGGTGCTGGCCTCGTGCTCACGATCGGCCAGCATGCGGTCGTGAATGATCATGATGGTGCCCAGCGTCAGGCACGGCATCGCCAGCACCCCCAGCGTCATGAACACGATGTTCCAGGTAGTCGGCTGCAGCAGGGAATCGGCCTGCGCCACGGAGAAGGCGAACAGCGCCGCACGCAGCGCGCAGGTCAGCCCCGAGATCATCGCCACCGACCAGGCGAAGTAATAGCTGTAGCGCGAGCGATTGGCCGGCAATCCGCGCCACACCGCCGCTGCCACCGCGAACATGAACCCCATCTGCAGCATCGACATGGCGACGATGCGCGGCGCCACTTGGCTGTCCACATAGGTGTATCCAGCCAACGCCAGCCAGGCCGCGGCGCATGCCAGCCCCATCAGGCGGCGTGGCACGCGCTGTCCCAGCAGGCGCCGGATGCCGGTGTAGTAGGCGCATAGCGCCAGGCCGATCAGCGCGTTGGGCAACATGATCGTCAGCCAGCGCGGCGCCTCGGTGGCCTGCAGCCCGAACAGGAAAAACGCCAACAGCGTGAGCAGATTGGCGCGTATGGTCTCGCGGATCCCCGCCATGCCGCTGCGCGCCAGGGAGCCCAGCACGCATAGCGACAGCACTCCCGCCAGTACTGCAATCGACAGCAAATGCACGGGAGCGATCATGGGCGGAGCGCCTGACGGCGCGCGGTTCAGCTATTGCGGGTGGATTTGACGATGGTCATGGCCGAAGCGATCATGCCGCCCACATCCGCCAGGTTGGCCGGCAGGATCAGCGTGTTGCCTTCCTTGGCCACGTTGCCGAAGGCCTCGACGTAGCGCTCGGCCACCTTCAGGTTGACCGCTTCGTTGCCACCCGGCTGGCGCACCGCCTCGGCCACCTGGGTGATGGCCTTGGCGGTGGCCTCGGCGATCGCCAGCACCGCCGCGGCCTCGCCCTGGGCCTGGTTGATCTGCGCCTGCTTCTCGCCTTCCGAACGGGCGATGGCCGCCTCGCGTTCGCCGGTGGCGATATTGATCTGCTCCTGGCGGCGGCCTTCGGAGGCCGCGATCAGCGCGCGCTTTTCCCGCTCGGCAGTGATCTGCGCCTGCATCGAGCGCAGGATTTCATTGGGCGGCGTCAGGTCCTTGATCTCGTAGCGCAGCACCTTCACGCCCCAGTTCAACGCCGCCTCGTCCAGCGATGAGACGATGGTGCTGTTGATGGCGTCGCGTTCCTCGAAGGTACGGTCCAGTTCCATCTTGCCGATCACCGAACGCAGCGTGGTCTGCGCCAGCTGCGTGATGGCCGAGATGTAGTTGGACGAACCGTAGGACGCGCGCATCGGGTCGGTCACCTGGAAGTACAGCACGCCGTCCACCTGCAATTGGGTGTTGTCGCGCGTGATGCAGACCTGGCTCGGCACGTCCAGCGGGATTTCCTTGAGCGAATGCTTGTACGACACGCGTTCGATGAACGGGATCACGAAACCCGCGCCCGGCGACAGTACGCGGTCGAACTTGCCCAGCCGCTCGACCACCCAGGCGTGCTGCTGGGGAACGATGGCGATCGCCTTGATAACGATCAGGATCGCCAGCGCGACGATGACGAGCAGGACGATAGTGGAAGTGTCCATCATGGTGTAGTGCCTCTTCTGGAGTGAATGCGGTGACGCGCCTGCCCGCGAAGCCAGGGCGCCTGCTGCGGCCGGCCCCGCCCAGGGCGGGTCCGGGTCCTGCTTGGATCGGCCAGCGCGGCCGGTCTGGGCGACCGTCGCTGGCGGTTCCCGGGGGAAATCCCCGCTTCAGCGCGCCGCGCCAGCCGCGCCGCCCTTGGGCGTCAGGACCAGGCGCGTGCCGCGCAATTCGGTAATGATGTGCTCGCCGCCGTGGGCCGGCTGGCCGGCCGCCAGTTCCGCCTGCCAGTGCGCCCCGCGGTACCAGACCCGGGCCGTGCCGTTCTCGGCCCAGGCTTCGACATTGACGGTCTGACCGATATCCAGGTTGACATCGGCGTTGCTGGCGGCGTTGACCTCGCGCTTTTTCAGCACCCGGGTCTTGCGCAGCGCCAGCAGGCCCAGCAACAACACCACGCCGCACGCCACCAGTTGCCATTGCAGGCCGGCCAGCAGCCACGCGGCGATGCCGCCCGCGGCCAGCCCCAGAGCCACCAGCAGCAGGTAGAACGTTCCCGTCGCCAGTTCGCCGATGAGCGCCAGCGCGGCCAGCCCAAGCCAGATCCACATAGTTGAGTTTTACCTGAAAGGATGAGTCGGTCTGCGGATTGTACGTATTTCCGTGACGCAGCGGTGACGCCGAGCCGCGCCCCGCGCAATCGTGCTGGATTATGATGTGCCCTGGCGTCCCGCCGTCCTGGAACCGGACGCCCTGCATTTTCCACGCATCCCTCTCCATGACCGCTGCCATTTCCCCCGTCCGTCCCGTCCTCATCCTGCACACGGGCGACCCGGACGACACGCTCAAGCGCCAGTTCGGCGGCTATGCCGAACAACTCGCGCAGGCCTGCGGCCTGGCGCCCGAAGCCCTCGAAACCGTCGCCGTCCACAACGGCGAGCATCCGCGCGACCCGCGCCACTACCGCGCCGCGCTGATCACCGGTTCGCCCGCCATGGTCAGCGACCGCGAACCCTGGAGCGAAGACACCGCCGCCTGGCTGCGCGCGGCGGCCGCCGCCGACCTGCCCATGTTCGGCATCTGCTATGGCCACCAATTGCTGGCACATGCCCTGGGCGGCAAGGTCGGCTACAACCCGGCCGGCCGCGAGGTCGGCACCCAGACGGTCGAACTGCTGCCCGCCGCCGCCGGCGACAAGCTGCTGGCCGGCCTGCCGCCCACCTTCCCCGCCCAGATGCTGCACGCGCAGACCGTGCTGCAGCTGCCGCCCGGCGCCGCCGTGCTGGCGCGTTCCGACCTGGACCCGCACCAGATGCTGCGCATCGGCCGCAATATCTTCTCGACCCAGTTCCACCCCGAATTCAGCCCCGATTTCGTGCGCGCCCACCTCGAGCGCTACGGCCGCCGCTACGCCGCCGAAAATCTCGACGTGCCCGGCCTGTCGGCCAACGTGCGGGCCACGCCGGTATCCGGCGAACTGGTGCGCCGCTTCCTGGATGCCTACGCGCCCGCCTGAGGCGGACGCGCCGGGCAACAACCGGAGTGCGGCGGCGGCCGGTTCAGGAGAACATTGCCAAAAGCGCGCCCATCGGCGCGCTCCAGGAGCCTGACATGAGCCACCCCGCCGCCTTGAGCCAACAGCACGCCGCCGCCGTCGAACGCGCCTGCCGGGCGCTGGAGGCCGAACAGCCCCCCCGACCTGAACACGCTGGCCGAGCAGGCCGGCATGAGCCGCTTCCACTTTCATCGCATCTTCAAGGCGGCCACCGGCATCACGCCCAAGGCCTACGCCAACGCGCTGCGCGCCGAGCGCGCCCGCCAGCAACTGCGGCAAAGCCCCAGCGTCACCGATGCCATGTACGGCGCCGGCTTCAATTCCAGCGGCCGCTTCTACGAGGCCGCCCCCGCCATCCTGGGCATGACGCCCACCGCCTTCCGCAAGGACGGCGAAGGCGTCGAGATCCGCTTCGCGGTCGGCCAGTGCACGCTCGGCGCGCTGCTGGTCGCGGCCAGCGACACCGGCATCTGCGAAATCGCGTTGCACGAAGACCCCGAGCAACTGGTGCGCAACCTGCAGGACCGCTTCAAGGCCGCCCGGCTGATCGGCGCCGACCGTGAGTTCGAGCAATGGATGGCGGCGGTGGTCGGCTTCGTCGAGAACCCCTCGGTCGGCCTGCACCTGCCGCTGGACGTGCGCGGCACCGCTTTCCAGCGCCGCGTCTGGGAAGCGCTGCGCGAGATCCCGGTGGGCGCCACCGTCACCTACACCGACATCGCCGAGCGCATCGGCTCGCCACGGTCGGTGCGCGCGGTGGCGCGCGCCTGCGCCACCAACAACATCGCGCTGGCGATCCCCTGCCACCGCGTGGTGCGCACCGACGGCTCGCTGGCCGGCTACCGCTGGGGCATCGAACGCAAGCGCGAACTGATCGAGCGCGAAGCCAGGGCGGCCTGAATCCGGCGCCCGCAAACCGCCGACCGGCGCCACGCGGCGCCCCCTTCCTCCGGCGGCGCCACGCCCCCCCGCTCCGCCGCTATGCGAGTCGCTGCCCCCAAGGGGGCGTTCCTGCCTTGGGGCGGCTCGGCGAAAAAAAACCCGCGCCATGCCTGGCGCGGGCTTCTTGCATGCGGACCGGCGATTACTTCGCCAGGCGCTGCCAGGTATCGACCACGGTGTCCGGGTTCAGCGACATCGACAGGATGCCTTCATCCTTGAGCCACTGCGCGAAGTCCGGGTGATCGCTGGGGCCCTGGCCGCAGATGCCGACGTACTTGTTGGCCGCCAGGCAGGCCTTGATCGCGCGGCGCAGCATGAACTTGACGGCCTCGTCGCGTTCGTCGAAATCGGCCGCCAGCAGTTCCATGCCGGAGTCGCGGTCCAGGCCCAGGGTCAGCTGGGTCATGTCGTTCGAACCGATCGAGAAGCCGTCGAAGTACTGCAGGAACTCGTCGGCCAGGATGGCGTTGGACGGCACTTCGCACATCATGATCAGCTTCAGGCCGTTCTCGCCGCGCGCCAGGCCATGCTTGGCGAGCAGGTTGACCACCTTTTCCGCCTGGCCCAGGGTGCGCACGAACGGCACCATGATCTCGACGTTGGTCAGGCCCATGTCATCGCGCACCTTCTTGAGCGCTTCGCATTCCATGCGGAAGCACTCGGCGAAATCGTCGGCGATGTAGCGCGAGGCGCCGCGGAAGCCCAGCATCGGGTTCTCTTCCTCGGGTTCGTAGCGCGAACCGCCCACCAGCTTGCGGTACTCATTGGACTTGAAGTCCGACATGCGCACGATCACGGGCTTGGGGTAGAACGCCGCCGCGATGGTGGCCACGCCTTCAGCCATCTTCTCGACGAAGAAGGCGCGCGGGCTGGCATGGCCGCGAGCGGCCGATTCCACCGCCTTCTTGAGCTCGCCGTCGACGTTCGGGTAGTCCAGCACCGCCTTCGGGTGGATGCCGATGTTGTTGTTGATGATGAATTCCAGGCGCGCCAGGCCGACGCCGCCGTTGGGAATCTGGGCGAAGTCGAACGCCAGCTGGGGGTTGCCCACGTTCATCATGATCTTCAGGTCGATGGCCGGCATTTCGCCGCGACGCACTTCCTCGACCTCGGTCTCGATCAGGCCGTCATAGATGCGGCCTTCGTCGCCCTCGGCGCACGACACGGTCACGGCCTGGCCTTCCTTGAGCACATCGGTGGCGTTGCCGCAACCGACCACGGCCGGAATGCCCAGCTCGCGCGCGATGATGGCCGCGTGGCAGGTCCGGCCGCCACGGTTGGTCACGATCGCCGAGGCGCGCTTCATGACGGGTTCCCAGTTGGGATCGGTCATGTCGGTGACCAGCACGTCGCCGGGCTGCACCTTGTCCATGTCGGAGATGTCGCCGACTACGCGCACCGGGCCCGAGCCGATCTTCTGGCCGATGGCGCGGCCGGTGATCAGGACCTGGCCGGTGGCCTTCAGGCGGTAGCGCTGCTGCACGTCATTGGCGCCCTGCTGCGACTTCACCGTTTCCGGGCGCGCCTGCAGGATGTAAATCTTGCCGTCGACGCCGTCGCGGCCCCACTCGATGTCCATGGGACGGCCGTAGTGCTTCTCGATGATGACGGCGTAGCGGGCCAGCTCGATGACTTCGTCGTCGGTCAGCGAGTAGCGGTTGCGCTCGGACACCGGCACGTCGACCGTGCGCACAGCGCGGCCTTCCGGACGCTCGGGATCGAATTCCATCTTGATCAGCTTGGAACCGATGCGACGGCCGACGATGGGGAAATGGCCCTGGGCCAGCGTGGGCTTGAAGACGTAGAACTCGTCGGGGTTGACGGCGCCCTGCACCACGGTTTCGCCCAGGCCGTACGACGAGGTGATGAACACCACATCCTCGAAGCCCGATTCGGTGTCGATGGTGAACATCACGCCGGCGCTGCCCTTGTCCGAGCGCACCATGCGCTGGATGCCGGCCGACAGGGCCACATCGGCGTGGGCATAGCCCTTGTGCACGCGGTAGGAGATGGCGCGGTCGTTGTAGAGCGAGGCGAACACGTGGCGGATCTTGTCCAGCACGTCGTCGATGCCGACCACGTTCAGGAAGGTTTCCTGCTGGCCGGCAAACGAGGCGTCGGGCAGGTCTTCGGCGGTGGCGGACGAGCGCACCGCGAACGAACCCTTGCCGTCGGCGTCGAGCTTGGCGAAGGCGTCGCGGATCTGGGTTTCGAATTCGGTCGAGAACGGCGCCTCGATGATCCATTGGCGGATCTGCGCGCCGGCGTTGGCCAGCTCGCGCACGTCTTCAGGGTTCAGGGTGGTCAGGCGTTCGGCGATGCGCTTGTCCAGGCCGGAGGCCTTGAGAAAGTCGCGGAAGGCGTCAGCGGTCGTGGCAAAGCCGCCCGGCACGCGGACACCCGCGCCAGACAGCTGGCTGATCATTTCGCCTAATGATGCGTTCTTGCCTCCTACCGAGTCCACGTCCGTCATGCGGAGCTGCTCGAACAAAACAACATACGACATTGAAGTCACCTTTTACAATGGAATGAAAGCGAGTTTGGTCAATGCAGATTCGGCGCCGGCTACCGCCCGGCATTCGCCGATCCGCCTGCGCTGACCAAACTGGCCTTGGACCGCCCTTGGGGTGACTTATAGGGGCCTGATTGTACTCGGAGGAGCACATCCGGCCATCCGCCTGGTTGGAATTTTTACATATGACATCTACCCCGATCGTACGCACGGTATACATCGTTTCCGACAGTACCGGCATCACCGCGGAAACCTTCAGCCAATCGGTGCTTTCCCAGTTCGAGCAAATCGATTTCAAGCCCGTGCGGCTGCCGTTTGTCGACACGCTGGAAAAAGCCGCCGAAGTGGCCATGCGCATCGACCGCAGCGCCCAGGAGGCCGGCGTGCCGCCGATCGTCTTCAGCACCCTGGTCAACCCCGACATCCTGGCGCGAGTTCGCCAGGCGAACGGCATTTTCCTGGATCTGTTCGGCACCTTCGTCAGCCACATCGAGCAGGCGCTGGGCCTGAAATCCAGCCACTCCATCGGCCGCTCGCACATGCAGGCCAATTCGGAAAAGTACCGCAACCGGATCGACGCCATCAACTTCAGCCTGGCGCATGACGATGGCCAGTTCGTCAACCAGCTCGACCAGGCCGACGTCATCCTGGTGGGCGTGTCGCGCTGCGGCAAGACCCCGACCAGCCTGTACCTGGCCATGCAGTACGCGATCAAGGCCGCCAACTTCCCCCTCACCCCGGATGACTTCGAGCGCGGCGTCCTGCCTTCGACCATCGCGCCGCACCGCGCCAAGCTGTTCGGCCTGTCGATCCAGCCCGAGCGCCTGGCCGAGGTCCGCAACGAACGTCGCCCCAACAGCCGCTACGCGCAACTGGAGCAATGCCGCTACGAAGTGGCCGAGGCCGAGCGCATGATGCGCCGCGAAGGCATTTCCTGGCTGTCCACCACCACCAAGTCGATCGAGGAGATCTCGACCACGGTGCTGCAGGAAGTCGGCCTGGATCGCGGCTGAAAACGCCAAGGGCGCGCTGGCGGCGCGCCCTTGGCGGGTGCAAAGCGGGCCGCCCGGCGGCGGTCAGCGGCGCAGCTTGACGCGCTCGCGCGAGCCGGCGCCCCAATACTTCAGCGGCGCCATTTCCTGCTGCGCCAGCGTTTCCGAGTCTTCCATCCGCATGACCTGGGTGCCCACGCTGGAAGAATTGCCGCCCACGCCTTCGATGCTCAGGCGCACGTAGCGCGTCTGCCCCGGCGCCAGGTCGAAGGTCACGAATTCGTTTTCACGCATCGTGTCGACGCGATAGGTGCCCGCCGGACGATTGATGAAGAAAAAGCTGCCCGGCTTGGAACGCCCCACCTTGGTGCCGTTGACACGCAGGTACGGTTGGCTCGACAACACGCTGCCAGGCGCTGGCGGCTGGTAGAAATAAATCCGGCCGGTATCCGGCACCATGACGGGAATGTTCGCCGCCACGTCCCGGTAACGGGCGCCGCCGCAACCCGCCAACACCCCCACCGCGATCGCGGCGGCAGCCAGCATCCTGATTCCGCGCTTCATTCGTACAGCTCTCCTGTGATGCGGTTACGCACACTGCGCGTCAGCGCTGGGCACGAACCTGTTTATATTCATTGACGCATGCCCACCGGCAGCGCCACTGGACGAGTCAGCTCGACATAGCCGCGTTCGCCTGGCAGATAACACCCCACCCACTGGCCCGAAGAGGCCACCAGATAGGCTTCGGTTTTCCTGGGGGCCCTGACCACGAACTGCGCCCCCAGGGGCCGATAGACATCCCCTTGCGCAATCGCGCCCACGCGCCGCCATTGCGAAGCGGCCGGCAGCGTCACCGTGGCATCGGCCGGTAGCGCGCCCACCACGGCCCGGGACAGCTGGATCACGCTGCCAGGCTCTGCCGCCGCGACCGGCACCAGGCTGGCCGGCTCGGGCTTGCCGGATGCGCAGCCACCCAACACCATCAGGCTCAGGCTCGCGGCCACCATCACGCGGCCCACGCGGCGAGTCGATGATTGGCCAATGACCGGCGACGACCTCATGGAACACCTCGGGTTGGCAAAATATGTAAGTATATATATCAATAGCACCGTTTTTCGCGGTCGCGCCAGCCCGCGCCCCAATAAGGCAGGCCGGCCATGTCCTGCCGGGCCGTCTCGGCCGATTCCTCCAGCCGCAGCGCTTGCGTGCCGCTGACAATGCCGGTGCGCACATAGCGGGCCTGCCCGGCTTCCAGCGGCACCGGCAGCGCGGCGGCCGACATCACAAGCATCCTTACAAGCTCCATGCGGACTCCTGGGTAGCCATGGCCCGACGCCGGAAACAGGTTCCGGATCATGAATATCGCGAGAGTATAAGCGGGGTCCGGCCCCGTTAGCGGAGCCGCGGCCGAAGACCAGACGATATCAGCGCGCGCCGGCCGCCAGCGCCTGACGGCGCTGCTCGAACAGGCAGATGGCGGCCGCAGCGCCCACGTTGAGCGACTCGACCGCGGCCATGTCATGGGGAATGCGCAGTTTGAGCCGCGCCGCCGCCAGCAAGCCGGCCGCTACGCCCTGCCCTTCGTGGCCGAAGACCCACGCACAGCGCTCGGGCAGGCGCCCCCCATACAGGTCCTGGGCCCCTTCCAGGGCCGTCGCCACCAGCGGCACGCGCAGGGCCGGCAGCAGCGCCTGCAAGTCCACGTGCTCGTGGATCGCCAGGGCGAAGTGCGCCCCCTGGCCGCTGCGCAGCACCTTGGACGACCAGGCGGCCGCAGTGCCGGTGGCCAGGAACACGCGTTTGACGCCGGCGGCCGCACAGGTGCGCAGCAAGGTGCCGACATTGCCCGGGTCCTGGATCCGGTCGAACAGCACACAATTCTCGTCCACCGCCTCGGGCAGGGACGGCAGCGGCGGCGTCACCACGAAGGCCACGCCCTGCCCGCTTTCCACGCTGGCCAGCGCCTGCATCAAGCGCGCATCCAGCGCCAGGCAACGGTCGCGCGGCACCGCGGCCGCCAGCGCCGCGATATCGGGCTGCGACAGCCGCTCGACGTCGAAGATGGCCTGGTCCGGCGCGCCATGATGCTGCAGCCACGCCTGGCACAGGTGCACGCCGTCCAGCAGCACGGGCGCGCCGCGCTTGCCGGCGGTGCCCGCCAGCTTGACGAGCGCCTTGACCGCGGGATTGTCGCGGGAACTGATGTGTTTCATGAAACCAGGCCGAAGGCCTTGATGGGCGCGAAACTGCGGCGATGCTCGGCGCAGGGGCCGTGTTCGCGCAGCATCTGCAGGTGCAGCGCGGTGCCGTAGCCCTTGTGCTGGTCGAAGGCGTATTGCGGATAGAGCGTATGCAAACGCAGCAGATCGGCATCGCGCGCGGTCTTGGCCAGGATCGACGCGGCGGAGATGGCTGGCACCAGGGCGTCGCCCTTGATCACCGTCTGCACCGTGCAACCCAGCTTGGGCGCCTGGTTGCCGTCCACCAGCGCCAACTGGGGCGCCATCGACAGGCCTTCGACGGCGCGGCGCATCGCCAGCATGGTGGCGCGCAGGATGTTCAGGCTGTCGATCTCGGCCACGCTGGCGCTGGCCACGCACCAGGCCAAGGCATGCGCCTGGATCTCGAGCGCCAGCGCCTCGCGCGTGGCGGCCTTGAGCACCTTGGAATCGGCCAGGCCGTCGATAGGACGCGCCGGGTCCAGGATCACGGCGGCCGCATACACGGCGCCCGCCAGCGGACCGCGGCCCGCCTCGTCGACGCCCGCAGTCACCAGCGCCGGCTGCGCGGGCGCGGCGAACAGATCAGGCTGCTCCACCGGCCACCTCCAGGATCGCCTGGGCGGCAAGCGCCGGCGTATCGCGCAGCAGTTCCTGATGCAAGGCCGTGAAGCGCGCCTCGATGCGGGCCGCCAAGGCCTCGTCGGTCAGGGCCGTCCAGGTGGCTTCGGCCAGCTTTTCCGGCGTGGCATCGTCCTGCAACAGCTCGGGCACGGCAAAATCGCGCAACAGCACGTTGGGCAGGCCGACCCATGGCAGGTAGGGCCGCTCCTGTCCGGACTTCCAAGCCATGATGCGACGCATCAGCGGCGACAGCACGTAGGAAATCACCATGGGCCGCTTGTACAGCGCGGTTTCCAGGGTGGCGGTGCCACTGGCCACCAGCACTGCGGTGCTGGCTTCCATCACCGACCAGGCCACCGGAGCCTGGCGATCGCCATCGGCGCCATGCAGGTCCTGCGCGGTGACGCAGCGCAGCCCCGGCACCGGGTACTTGGCCAGGATCGCCTGGAATTCCGCGCGGCGCTGGTCGTTGACCATGGGCACCACACATTGCAACGCCGGATCGCGCTTGTGCAATAGCTGCGCGGCCTGCAGGAAGCGCGGCGCCAGCAAGCGGATTTCGGACGAACGGCTACCCGGCAGGATCGCCAGCACCCGCGCGTCCGGATCGATGCCCAGCCGCGCGCGTGCGGCGGCGCGGTCCGGTTGCATCGGCACGGCGCCGGCCAGCGGATGGCCGACGTAGGTGACCGGGATGCCTTCCTTGCGGTAGATATCTTCCTCGAACGGGAACAGCACCAGCATGTGCGAGACCGATTCGCGGATCTTGTGGATGCGGTCGTAGCGCCAGGCCCATATCGACGGGCCGACGAAATGCACGGTCGGCGTGCCGGCCTGGCGCAATTGATGCTCCAGGCGCAGGTT
The DNA here is from genome assembly GCF_902859765.1 of Achromobacter pulmonis. Taxonomy (GTDB): domain Bacteria; phylum Pseudomonadota; class Gammaproteobacteria; order Burkholderiales; family Burkholderiaceae_B; genus Achromobacter; species Achromobacter pulmonis. Next base: position 24,269 of record NZ_CADIJV010000032.1, on the reverse strand, counting down.
GAAATCGGGCGCGTCGATGCCGACGAACACCGACGGCGGTTCGGCCAGCCAGCGGCGCGACACGTCACGGTAGGTGCGCAACAGGCTGGGCAGGCGCTTGAGGGCGTCGACGTAGCCGAACACCGTCAGCGCATGCATCGGGTGCCAGGTATCGAAATCGCGCGCCTGCATCTGCGGGCCGCCGATGCCTTCGCACCGCACGCCCGGGGCGCGCTGCTGCAGACCGGCAATGATACGCCCGGCCAGCAGATCGCCCGAGGGCTCGCCGGCCACCATGCCGATCCGCATGTTCATGGGCGGATGATGCCGCGCGAAGCGACGTCGAGGAAATCCAGCAGGGTCTGCAGGTGCTCGGCGACTTCGGGTTCGGCCTGCTGGCGGGCGCGCAGCTCCGCGCGCGCCTCATCCAGCGGCAGGCCGCGGCGATAGATGATCTTGTAGGCGTCACGCAGCGCCGACACCTGGGCCGGCGTGAAGCCGCGGCGCTTCAGGCCTTCGACGTTGATGCCCACCGGGCGGCACGGATTGCCCGCGGCCAGCACGAACGGCGGCGTATCCTGCATCAGCGAGCTGTTGCCGCCCGTCATGCTGTGCGCGCCGATACGCGAGAACTGGTGCACGCCGGTCAGGCCGCCGACGATGGCCCAGTCGCCCACGTGGACGTGGCCGCCCAATTGCACGGAATTGGCCAGGATGGTGTTGTTGCCGACATGGCAGTCGTGCGCGACGTGCACGTAGGCCATGATCCAGTTGTCATCGCCCAGCGTGGTGGCGCCGCCATCCTGCACCGTGCCGGTGTTAAGCGTGACGAATTCGCGCACCGTGTTGCGGTCGCCGACGACCAGCCGGGTCGGCTCGCCCTTGTACTTCTTGTCCTGCGGCATGCCGCCGATCGAGCAATACCGGTAGAAACGGTTGTCGCGCCCGATGGTGGTCACGCCATCGACCATGCAATACGGGCCAAGCTCGGTGCCGGCGCCGATCGTCACATCGGGGCCCACGACGCAGAACGCGCCGATGACCACGCTGGGGTCGATTTTCGCCGCCGGATCGACGACGGCGGTAGGATGGATGTTTCCTGCCATTTACTCTTCCAGGCTGCGGATCGCGCACATGAGCTTGGCCGACGCCGCTTCCTGTCCGTCGACCGTGGCACGCGCTTGGTACTTGCAGATGCTGCGGCTCAGGCGCTCGGCTTCGACCTCGATGCGCAATTGATCGCCCGGCACCACCGGCCGGCGGAAACGCGCGCCATCGATACCCACCAGGTAATACGCCGTCTTGGCGCCTTCGCACTTCAGGCCGCCGTTTTCGTCCGTGAACGAGAACAGCGCCGAGGCCTGGGCCATGGCTTCCACGATGAGCACGCCCGGCATCACCGGATGGTGGGGAAAGTGGCCGTTGAAAAACGGCTCGTTGATCGAGACATTCTTGATGGCGACGATGGACTTGCCGGGCACCATTTCGACGACGCGATCAATCAGCAGCATCGGGTAACGATGCGGCAGCCTCTCCATGATCCCCTTGATGTCGAGTTCCATTTTTCTGTGAATTCCTGCGAAATGAAGTAAATCTTGCGGCGCCGGACGCACCCGGGCGGCGTCAATGCGCCCTAGTCTTTTTCCAGCGTCCGCACGCGGCGGCGCAATTGCGCCAACTGTTGTATCACTGCGGCGTTGCGCTGCCATTCGCCGTGATCCGCATACGGGTACACCCCGGTGTAGCGGCCAGGCTTGGAAATATTGGAGGTCACCGCGGTGCCGCCCGAAATGTGCACGTCGTCGACCAGCGTCAGGTGTCCGGACAGCATCGCGGCGCCACCGATGGTGCAGCGCTCGCCGATGGTGGTGGAACCCGCCACGCCCACGCAGGCCGCGATCGCGGTATGCCTGCCGATGCGCACGTTGTGTGCCACCATGATCTGGTTGTCGAGCTTGACGCCGTCGGCGACCAGCGTGTCCTCGAGCGCGCCGCGGTCGATGGTGGTGTTGGCGCCGATCTCGACGTCATCGCCCACCGACACACCGCCCAGCTGGGGAATCTTGCCCCAGGCGCCCTGCCCCAGCGACGGATCCGGCGCGAAGCCGAAACCATCCGCCCCCAGCACCGCGCCACTGTGGATGATGGCGCGGGCGCCGACCTTGACGCCTTCATACAGCGTGACATTCGCATGCAGGCGGCTGTCGGGACCGATCGAGGATGCGGCGCCGATGACACAGCCCGCCCCCAGCACCGTGCCTCGCCCGATGCGCGCCCCGGACTCGATGACGCAATTCGGACCAATACGCACGTCCGCCTCGATCTGCGCATCAGGCGCGACCACCGCCGACGGATGCGTGGCAGCAGCCTGGGCTGGACGCCGGGCGGCGTCGAACCATTGCGCCACCCGGGCATACAGCAAATAGGGATGCTTGCAGATGACCAGCGTGAAACGCGGCCGGTCGGCACCGGCGGCAGCCAGCGTCTCGGCCACATCGGCCGAGACGATCACCGCCCCCGCCTGGGTGGTCGCGAGTTGGCTCTGGTACTTGGGATTGGCCAGGAAGCTGATCTCCTGGCCACCCGCCGAGGCCAGGGTACCGATACCGCGGACCCGCAAGGGCTCCGCGCCGGCCGGCGCGCTGATGCGCCAGTCCATGCCCTGGGTATCGGCGGCGCTCAGCAACGCTTCAAGCGTCGGCGCGCGGGCAAGATCCAGTAGAACCGGCATACGGCGACTGCGACTTACTTGCCCAGGCTCTGGATCACCTTGTCGGTGATGTCGATGCGCGGGTTGACCGTCACGGCGTCCTGGATGATCAGGTCGTAGTTTTCCTGTTCGGCGATGCGCTTGATGGCCTCGTTGGCCTTCGTCACGATGCTGGAAAACTCTTCGTTGCGGCGGCGGTTGAAGTCTTCCTGGAATTCACGGCGCTTGCGCTGCAGATCGGTGTCCAGGTTGGACAGTTCACGCTGGCGCTTGACGCGGTCCGATTCCGACAGCACGGGAGCGTCCTTGTCGAACTTTTCGGCTTGCGAGCGCAGGGTGGAGTTCAGGCGCTGGAGCTCGTCGTCGCGCTTCTTGAATTCGGCTTCGATCTTGCTTTGCGCGGTCTTGGCGGGGCCGGACTCACGCAGGATCCGCTCGGTATTGACGAAGCCGATCTTGGTGCCTTGCGCCTGAGCGGGTACCGCCGCGACGGAACCGAGGATGAGCGCACCCACCAGGGCAATGGAGCCGCCCAGCTTGCCACGGCGGCTGGCACGCGGCGTATTCGATGATTTAAGTGCGAAGTCAGACATCATGAAAATCTCACCTTCCAGTAAGGCAAAGCCAAAGTGTGTATTGTGCCACTAAACGACAGAGGGGCCGGGCCGGGGGGCCCTGCCCTTGTTTTCAAGCGTAACGCCGACGCTCAGAACCCGGTCCCGATCTGGAACTGGAAGCTCTGCTTGTCGTCGCCTGCCTTGGCGTTGAGCGGCCGGGCGTACGACAGCTGCAGCGGGCCCATCGGCGATTGCCACGACAGGCCGATACCGGCCGAGAAACGCCAGCCGCAAGGATCCTCGACCTCGCTGCCCGGCTTGCCGCCGGTGCAAGACAGGCCGCTGCCGGCGCCGACCTGGCCCGCGTCGCTGAAGATGAACCAGCGCAGCGTGCGATCCTTGGACGCGCCCGGGAACGGCAGATACAACTGCGCGTTCGCCACGATGCGGCGCGAACCACCCAGGTAGTCGCCCGTGACCGGGTCGCGCGGACCCAGCGACGAACCTTCGTAGCCGCGCACCGTGCCGATACCGCCGGCGTACACGTCCTTGATGATCGGGTAGTCCTTGCCGCCGTAGCTCTGGCCCCAGTCGACCATGCCGTTCAGCGCCAGGGTGTACGAGCCGCCCAGCGGGATGAAGTACTGTTGCTGGCCGGTGAGCATGTAGTACTTGAGGTCGACCGTCGAGAAGTCGCTCTTCAAGCGGGTGTACGAACCCTTGGTCGGCGCCAGGGCGCTGTCGCGGGTGTCGTTGGACCAGCCGGCGGTGAAGATGACCGAGTTGGTCGAGTCGCCGTACTGATTGACGAAGTTGCGGTAGGCCAGCGGCGAATTCGAGAACAGATCGATCTGGTTGCGTTCGAGGTTGGCGCCCAGGAAGATCCGGTCGTATTCCGAGATCGGCACGCCGAAGTTCATGCCCAGACCCATGGACTTGACGCGATAGTCGCCGTCGTTGTTGTTCCAGGGCTCGGTCACGCGGTAGTACGCGGACGTGGTGCGGCTGATGCCGTCCTTGGTCCAGTACGGGTCGGTGTGCGACAACACCACCGCGCGGTTGCTCTTGCTGGTGTTCAGTTGCAGCGTCAGGTTGGTGCCGCTGCCGAACACGTTGTCTTCGCTGATGCCGGCCGACAGGATCGCCTTCTCGGACGAACCGTAGCCCACGCCCAGGTTGATCATGCCGGTGGGCTTTTCCTTGACATCGACGTTGACATCGACCTGGTCGGGCGAGCCCGGCACCGGATCGGTCTTGACATTGACGTCACTGAAGTAGCCCAGGCGGTCGACACGGTCGCGCGAGGTCTTGATGTCCTTGGCGTCGTACCAGGCGGCTTCCTGTTGGCGCATTTCGCGGCGCACGACCTCGTCGCGGGTGCGCGTGTTGCCGCCGATCTGGATGCGGCGCACGTAAACCCGGCGGCTCGGATCGACGTAGAACGTCAGGTCGGCCTCATGCTTGGCGCGGTCGAGCTGCGGGTTCGGGTTGACGTTGGCGAAGGCGTAGCCCAACTCGCCCAGGTAGTCGGTGATGGCCTTGGCCGAATTGTTGGCCTTGGCCGCCGAGAACGTCTCGTCCGGCTTGACCTGCACCAGGGCATTGATTTCCTTGTCCAGGCCGAGCAGGTTGCCGGCCAGCTTGACGCTGCGCACCTTGTACGGCTCGCCCTCATGGACGGTAATGGTGATGCGGATGTCCTTGCGGTCCGGCGAGATCGTGACCTGCGGCGGTTCGACCGTGAATTCGAGGTAACCGCGATCGAGATAGAACGAACGCAGGCGTTCCAGGTCGCCCTCGAGCTTTTCGCGCGAATACTTGTCGGTATCGGTGTACCAGGTCAGCCAGCCCGGCGTGGTCAGCTTGAATTCGTCGAGCAGGTCGCTTTCGGAGAAGGCCTTGTTGCCGACGAAGCGGATTTCCTGGATGCGGGCCACCGAGCCTTCGAACACGTCGAAACTCACGCCCACGCGGTTACGCGGCAGCGGCGTCACGGTGGAAGTCACCTCGACGCCATACTTGCCCTTGGACAGGTATTGCTGCTTGAGTTCGTATTCGGCGCGCTCGAGCATGGAGCGGTCGAAAATGCGGCCCTCGGCGAAACCGACCTGCCCCAGCGACTTGGTGATGGCCTTGGAATCGAATTCGCGCATGCCGTTGAAATTCACGGATGCGATCGTGGGACGTTCCTGGACCACCACCACCACGACATTGTTGTCGGTCTGGATCTGCACGTCAGTGAAGAAGCCCGTGCCGTACAGGCGGCGGATCGCCTCGGTGGCTTCGTCTTCGGTGAATTTCTCACCCACCTTGACCGGCAGATAACCAAAGACGGTGCCGGCGTCGGTACGCTGGATCCCCTCCACGCGGATATCCCGCACGACAAAAGGCTCGAAAGCATGAGCCATGCCCGGCAGCAGCAATGCGGCGATCAGGCTCGGCACTACGCCCGGCAGTACACCCTTTTTGTGATGAAACATCCGGCGAAAAGACATCCTTGAGTATCCTCGGTCGTGCAAATGGCGGGGGATTTTATGCTAATTGGCGCTTATGTGAACAGGCGCGTGAAATCATTGAAAAGCGCAAGCCCCATCAGGCTTGCCAATAAACCAATGCCTGCGCGCTGTCCGATATCGATCCACCGTGCGGGAGGCGGACTGCCCCGCACAATTTCGACGAGATAGTACAGCAGATGCCCCCCGTCCAGCATAGGAATAGGCAGCAAATTTAGTACGCCCAGGCTGATACTGATCAACGCGATATAAGCGATATACGCAACAATGCCGATCCGGGCGGTCTGGCCGGCATAGTCGGCGATGGTCACGGGACCGCTGACATTGCGCCAGGACACGTCGCCCGTCACCATGCGGCCCATCATGCGCAGCGAGAACAGCGCCGTGTCCCAGGTGCGGACCGTGCCTTGCCACAGGCTGTCGAGCACGCCGTAGCGCACCGTCACCATAGGCACGTCGCCGCCCAGCTGCACGCCCAGGCGGCCGATGACCTGACCATTGACCGTCTCGGGGCGCGGCGTGACATTGACAGTGACCTGGGCGCCCTCACGCGACAGCGTCAGCGCCAGCGTCTTGCCGGCGCTCTCCTGGATCTGTTTGACCAACGCGCCGGTGTCGGGGGTGGGCTGGCCGTCCACGGCCAGGATCAGGTCGCCCGGGCGCAAGCCGGCCGCCTTTCCCTCGCCGCCATCGTTGACGACCCGCACCGCGGGCTTGGGCTGGGCCAGGCGGATGCCGGCAGCTGCCAGCGGGTCGCCGCCGGCCGGGTCCATGGCGTTGGCCGGCAAGACCAGTTCGCGCTGTTGCGCGCCCCCGCCAGGCGTGCCGACTTCGATGCGGGCACGGCCGCCGGTGGCCATCAGGTCCATCAGGCGCCAGCGGGCGTCAGACCATGACGCCACCTCCTGACCGTCGATGGCCAAAATGCGGTCGCCCGCGACCAGGCCTGCGCGCGCAGCGGGCGTGTCGGCAGCGGGCGGCGCGATCACGGCGACCGGTTCCTGGGTGCCGGCCAGGTTCAGGCCGGCATACAGGAAGACCGCGAGGATCAGGTTGAAAATGGGACCGGCCGCGACGATGGCGATGCGCTTGCCGACGGATTTGTTGTTGAAGGCGGTGGCGGCTTCCGCCGCGCTGGCGCCGGCCGGGGCGTCGTCCTGCATCTTGACGTAGCCCCCCAGGGGCAGCGCCGACAAGGCCCACTCGGTGCCATGCCGATCGGTGCGGCGCAGCACCACCTTGCCGAAACCAACCGAAAATCGCAGCACTTTGACACCGCACAGGCGCGCCACCCAGTAGTGCCCCAACTCATGGAAAATGATCAGGGAGCCAAGCGCCACGGCAAAGGCCAGCAGGGTGAAAAGCATCGGGGTCAGGAAATCCAGGAATCAGCGGCGATGCGGGCCCAGGTGGCCCGAACTGCCGGGGGTTGCCATCCGGGCGGCGTCACGCCAGACCCAGGTTTCCGGCGTAAACGCGCGCGGCCGCATCCAGCGCCAGCACATCGTCAAGACTGTTGAGCGTAACAGATGATTGCCCCACCTGCCACTCCAGGGTCGCCTCGATCACGCGCGCGATCCAGGTGTACCCAAGGCGCCCCGCCAGGAAGGCCTCCACCGCCACCTCGTTGGCGGCATTCAGGGCGATGCAGGCGCCCTGCCCGGCCCGCAGCGCCGCGAACGCCAGCGCCAGGCAGGGAAAACGCGCCAGATCGGGCTGCTCGAAATCGAGCCGGCCCAGGCGGGCCAGGTCCAGCGCGCCCACCCCGCTGTCGAGCCGCTCGGGAAATCCCAGACCATAGGCGATCGGCGTGCGCATGTCAGGCTGGCCCAGTTGCGCCAGGATCGAGCCGTCGTCGTATTCCACCATGGAGTGGACCACGCTCTGCGGATGCACCACCACCTCGATGCGATCGGCCGGCATGGCGAACAGCCAGTGCGCCTCGATCACCTCCAGCCCCTTGTTGAGCATGGTGGCCGAATCGACTGAAATCTTGCGGCCCATGCTCCAATTGGGATGGGCGCAGGCCTGCGCCGGCGTGACCTCGTGCAGGTCCTCCAGGTCGCGGCCGCGGAACGGGCCGCCCGAGGCGGTCAGCAGCAGTCGGCGCACCCCGGGCGCTGGCGCATCCGGCGCGCCGGCCCGGCCGCCATGCGGCAGGCACTGGAAAATCGCATTGTGCTCGCTATCGATCGGCAGCAATTCGGCGCCGTTGTCACGAATGGCCTGCATGAACAGCGAGCCGGCCGCCACCAGCGCTTCCTTGTTGGCGAGCAGCACGCGCTTGCCCTGCCGTGCCGCCGCCAGGGCGGCCGGCAGACCGGCGGCGCCAACAATGGCGGCCATGACCGCATCGCAGTGCGGATCGGCCGCCGTATCGGCCAGGGCCTGGGCGCCAACGCGGATTTCGGGCATGGCCTGTCCCGCCGGCCAGGCTGCAACGAACTGCCGGCGCGCCTCGGCGTCGGGTACCACCACCACCGCGGCACGGCTCGCCAGCGCCTGTTCGGCCAGGCGCTGCATGCGGCTGTAGGCGGACAGGGCATACACCGCCAGCCGGTCAGGATGGCGGGCGATCACATCCAGCGTGCTCTCGCCGATCGAACCCGTCGACCCCAGCACCACGACGCGTTGAAAAGCCGTCAAAACAACACTCCAGACAAAATTAGCGCGAACGGCGCGACCGGGAGAATGGCGTCGATACGGTCGTAGACGCCCCCGTGGCCAGGCAATAGCGCGCTCGAATCCTTGCGGCCGGCGCGGCGCTTGAGCAGCGATTCGAACAGGTCGCCCACGATGGACAGCACGCCCAGCAGCGCGGCGATCGGCAACGCCAGCCAGAACGACCAGCGCGCCACCAGGGCGTGGCCATAGGTGCCGTCCCAGAGGCTCGACAGGCCGATCCAGATGACCGCGCCCAGCACGCCGGCCACGGCGCCGGCCACGGTCTTGCCCGGACTGACCCGCGGCGCCAGTTTACGCTTGCCGAACGCGCGGCCGGCGAAATAGGCCGCGATATCGGCGACCCAGACCAGCGCCAGCAGCGACACCACGAACACAGCGCCTTGCGCCATATACCATTGCGCCAGCACCGCCCAGGCCACGAAAGCGGCCGGCACCGAGAACAACGACCACGCCAGGCTGGCGGGCGCCGCGTCCGAATGGCCGCGCACCACGGCCGTGGTGGCGCCCAACAACCAGACGACCGCCACCAGCGGAGTCGCGTAGCGCAGGATCCAGCCGGGATCGGTCAGACCGGCGCGGTTGCCCGCCAGCCACGCCGATGCCAGGCCCAGCATGGCCGCGAACAGCAGGACGGGAATGCCCGCGGCAAGCAGGCGCGAGGGCGGCTGCGGCAGCGTCAGGCGCAGCCACTCCCAATTGGCGCAGGCCGCGGCCAACGCCAGCAAGGCCACAAACCACCAGGGGTTGGCGCTGATCATCGCGGCGGCCAGGACGGCGAGCAGGATGACGGCGGTAACGATACGCTGGCCCAACATATGACGATCTCCTCAGGGTCGACCCGGCGCCGCCGCGCGCGGCAGGGTCGCCGGACTATTTTTCGCCGCTCTCGCTGAGCTGGGCACTGGTGCGCCCGAACCGGCGTTCGCGCGTCCGGTACCACTCGAACGCCTGGCGCAATTCATCCGCGCCGAAGTCCGGCCAGTAGCGGTCGGTGAAATAGAACTCCGCGTACGCCATCTGCCAGATCAGGAAATTGGAAATGCGCTGTTCGCCGCCGGTGCGGATGAACAGGTCGGGCTCAGGCGCCCAGGACATGGAAAGATGCCGCGCCAGCCGTTCTTCGTCGACCAACTGCGGTTGCGTGGCCAGCGCGGGCTCGGCCGCCAGCATCGCGCGGGTGGCCTGCAGGATGTCCCAGCGGCCACCATAATTGGCGGCCACCGTCAGGTGCAGGCGGTCATTGTGGGCGGTGCGGGCCTGGGCCGCGAAGATCAGCTCCTGCAGGCGCGGCTCGAAGGCCGACAGGTCGCCGATGACGTGCAGGCGCACGCCCTGCTCTTCCAGCTTGCCGACCTCGCGCTCGAGCGCCTGCACGAACAGGCGCATCAGCAGCGACACTTCCTCGGCCGGCCGGCGCCAGTTTTCGGAGCTGAAGGCGAACAGCGTCAGATAGCGCACCCCGGCCCGGCCGCAGGCCTCGACCACGCGGCGCACCGCCTGCACGCCCTTGGCATGCCCCGCCGTGCGCGGCAGCAGGCGCCGCGTCGCCCATCTGCCATTGCCATCCATGATGATGGCCACGTGCTCCGGGATGTCGCGGGTAGCGGGAACCGCCTGGGTAGAACTGGTTGCCATGGGTCTGGGGAGCGCCGTCGACCGGCGTAAAACTGGGAAAACGGGAAAAACCCGCGCCGTCGATCCATCGCCGCACAGGCGTGCCGCAATGGATAGGACGGCGCGAAAGCAGGAATCCTGGTGCCGGGCAGCCCAACCAGCCCGCCCGGCATTGCAAGGATTATACGGTCATGATTTCCGCTTCTTTTTGGGCGACCATCTTGTCGATGTCGGCCACGTTGCGGTCCGTCAGCTTCTGGACGTCGTCCTGGGCGCGACGCTCGTCGTCCTCGGAGATTTCCTTGTCCTTGACCAGCTTCTTCAAGGTGTCGTTGGCTTCGCGGCGCAAGTTGCGCACGGCCACCTTGGCGTCCTCGCCTTCGCTGCGCACGACCTTGGTCAGGTCGCGACGGCGCTCTTCGGTCAGCGCCGGCATCGGCACGCGGATGGTGTCGCCCATGGACATGGGATTGAGGCCCAGGTCCGACTCGCGGATGGCCTTCTCGATCGCGGCGGCCATGCTCTTTTCGTAGGGCTGGACGCTGATGGTGCGCGCGTCGATCAGGTTCACGTTGCCGACCTGGCTGATCGGCACGGGCGAACCGTAGTACTCGACCTGCACGTGGTCCAGGATACCGGTATGGGCACGGCCCGTGCGGATCTTGGCCAGGTTGGTCTTGAGCGTGTCAAGCGACTTGGCCATCCTGGCTTCGGCGGATTTGCGGATTTCTGCGACGCTCATGGATTTTCCTTTTCTTTAAACGTGTACCAACGTGCCTTCGTCTTCGCCGCTGACGACGCGCTTGAGCGCGCCCGACTTATTGATCGAAAACACCTTGATCGGCAGCTTCTGGTCGCGGCACAGCGCGAACGCGGTGGCGTCCATGACTTCCAGGCGGCGGACGATGGCCTCGTCGAAGCTGATGCGCGCATAGCGCGTGGCGGCAGGATCCTTGTTGGGATCCGCGCTGTAGATGCCGTCGACCTTGGTGGCCTTCAGCACGATCTCCGCGCCGATCTCGGCGCCACGCAGGGCAGCCGCGGTGTCGGTCGTGAAGAAGGGGTTGCCGGTGCCCGCGGCGAAGATGACGACCTTGCCTTCTTCGAGGTAGCGCAGGGCCTTGGGGCGGATGTACGGCTCGACGACCTGGTCGATGTTCAGGGCCGATTGCACGCGGGTGTCGATCCCCTTGTGCTTGAGCGCGTCCTGCAGGGCAAGCGCGTTCATGATGGTGGCCATCATGCCCATGTAGTCGGCGGTAGCGCGGTCCATGCCCTGCGCGCCCGGGGCGACGCCACGGAAAATGTTGCCACCGCCGATGACGATGGCCAATTCGACGCCGGTGGCGGCGACTTCGGCGATCTCATCGGTCATGCGGACGATGGTGGCGCGATTGATGCCGAATGCATCGTCGCCCATCAGCGCCTCGCCGGAAAGTTTGAGAAGAACCCGTTTGTATGATCTGCTGCTCATAGGTGATATCCCGAAGAACATTCCGACGAAAGTGTAAGACAAGAAATAGGCCGGACTAGAATAATCTAGCGCCGGCCTCTAAGCACTACCCTGAGATCAGGCGCGGCCGGCGGCGGCGGCGGCAACCTCAGCGGCGAAGTCGCTGGTCTTCTTCTCGATACCTTCGCCGACGACGAACAGCACGAACTTGCTGATCGAGGCGCCCTTGGCCTTGAGCATCTGTTCGACGGTGTTCTTGTCGTCCTTGACGAACGGTTGCGACAGCAGCGTCACTTCCTTCAGGAACTTCTGCACCGAGCCTTCGACCATCTTGGCGACGATTTCAGCCGGCTTGCCCGATTCGGCGGCCTTCTGCTCGGCGACCGAGCGTTCGGCGGCGATGTCGGCCGGGTTCACGCCGTCGGCGTTCAGGGCCTTCGGCTTGGTCGCGGCGATGTGCATCGCCAGGTCCTTGCCCACTTCCTCGGCGCCCGAGTACTCAACCAGCACGCCGATACGGCCGCCGTGCACGTAGCTGGCCAGCGCGTTCGGGGTCTCGATGCGCTCGAAGCGGCGGATCGCCATGTTTTCGCCGATCTTGCCGATCAGGGTGGTGCGGGTCGACTCGACCGTGCCGTCGCCGTAGGGCAGCGCCGACAGGGCGGCCACGTCGGCGGGATTCTGCGTGGCGACCAGCTCGGCCAGCTTGTTCACGAAGGCGACGAAGTCGTCGTTCTTGGCAACGAAGTCGGTTTCGCAGTTCACTTCGATGACGGCGCCTTGCTTGGCGTCGGCCGAGATGAACAGGCCGATCAGGCCCTCGGCGGTGACGCGGGCGGCGGCCTTGCTGGCCTTGTTACCCAGCTTGACGCGCAGGATTTCTTCCGCGCGGGCCAGGTCGCCTTCGGCTTCCGTCAGGGCCTTCTTGCACTCCATCATGGGCGCATCGGTCTTTTCGCGCAGTTCCTTGACCAGGGCGGCGGTAATTTCAGCCATGTTAGCTCCAAATTTTGCTAAGACATGCCCCGGCGGGCCGGGGCAGTGGTGTGATTCGATGAGACGTCCGCTAGCGGCGGATGAGGAAGGTGGGAACCCACCTTCGCACTGCCGGCGAGGCGGGGGTACGCCGCTATCCGCGACCGCCCCCGGACACTAACCGCCGGACATGACAGCAGGCTTAGGCCTGGTTGTCCTGCACTTCGACGAACTCTTCCTGGCCTTCGCCGATTTCCTCGACCAGACCGTTCAGGTTCTGTTCGCGGCCTTCCAGCACGGCGTCGGCGATGCCCTTGGCGTACAGCGCGATGGCCTTGGCCGAGTCGTCGTTGCCGGGGATGACGTAGTCGATGCCTTCGGGCGAGTGGTTGGTGTCAACCACGGCGACCACGGGGATGCCCAGGGTCTTGGCTTCGGCGATGGCGATCTTGTGGTAGCCGACGTCGATCACGAACATGGCATCGGGCAGGCCGTTCATGTCCTTGATGCCGCCGATCGACTTGTTCAGCTTTTCCAGTTCCCGCTGGAACAGCAGGCCTTCCTTCTTGATCATGCGCTCGGCGCCGCCTTCGGCGACGACAGCTTCCATGTCCTTCAGGCGCTTGACCGAGGTCTTGACCGTCTTGAAGTTGGTCAGCATGCCGCCGAGCCAGCGGGCGTCAACGAAGGGCATGCCGCAACGGGCGGCTTCGGCGGCGACCAGCTCGCGGGCTGCGCGCTTGGTGCCGACGAACAGGATGTTGCCACCGCGAGCAGCCAGCTGCTTCACGAACTTGGTGGCTTCCTGGTACTTATCAACCGTCTTTTCCAGGTTGATGATGTGAATCTTGTTGCGATGGCCGAAGATGAAGGGGGCCATCTTGGGGTTCCAGTAGCGGGTCTGGTGACCAAAGTGGACACCCGCTTCCAGCATTTCGCGCATCAAAGACATAACTTTCTCCAAGGGTTGATTTCTTGCGCCGCACCTGCATCAGCCTATGGCTGACACCCTGGGTGGTGTTGCGCGCGATTTCCCGCGACCACGCGGGATGATAGATAACGATTTTAACCGGGCCGGCCGATCACTGCCGCAATACTCCGACGCTGCCGGGCATGTGCCCCGCGCGCCTGCTGCTACGCTGCCGCGATAAACCCAGACGGCCGCCACGACAAGGCGCCTTGCCCCGCACGCACGCATCGCGCCGTCCGACCCGCCAGGAAATTCCTGGCAGTTTCTTCCAGCGCACCCGGACCTGTTTTGTTGGCAGCGACATCCCGTTCACTCACGCCCTGGTTTTCAACCCCCCTGGCTTTTCAACCAGACGGTTTTTGACCATGCCGCGCATCAGTCGCCGGGGGCGGTTCTTCAGGAAAATCCCCAGAAACTGGAAACCTTCCAAGAACTTAAGCCGGCAGCCACTCTGAACCTGCATCGCTGCTCGAAAACATGACCGGGCTTGCGAGCACGCAGCGCCCCGACCTGTGTCGATGCAACCTCCCACCGCCCCGGCCCGCTGCCCTCTTTCGCCCGTTGCGCCGCCATGCCTCCCGGAAGCTGGCGACTGGCCCGAACCCCCACCACAACCTTCGCTTGCGATGAAACTCCGAAGCCCGCCACCGATCTCACAAGAAGCGGTGTGGCCCAACGTACTAAATCAGACAACCAACCGGGTGTGGCCTGGATGATTCCATCCCCACCCGCCGGGATCGGCGCTTGCCGCTACCCAGATTGCTCCCCAAAATTTTAGGGAAGCCTATAATTCTACTATTCTTTCAAGCAGACATTCAAGCGAGATCCGTCAATCATTCCATGGGCACTATTACCAATCCGGCCGACCTGGCCAAGATGCGCGCGGCCTGCCAGGACGCCGCCAAAGTCCTCGATTTCATCACCCCCTACGTCAAGCCTGGCGTCACCACCGGGGAATTGGACCGTCTCTGCCTGGAATACCTGACCGACGAACTCAAGGTGAAATCCGCCACGGTCGGTTACGCCCCGCCCGGCTACCCGCCGTTCCCGGGTGCCATCTGCACCTCGGTCAATCACCAAGTGTGCCACGGCATCCCCGGCGACAAGGCCCTGAAAAACGGGGACTCGCTCAATATCGACGTCACCATCATCAAGGATGGCTGGTTCGGCGACACCAGCCGCATGTACGCCGTGGGCGAGCAATCGATCCTGTCGCGCCGCCTGACCGAGATCACTTTCGAGTGCATGTGGAAAGGCATCCAGCAGGTCAAAAACGGGGCCACATTGGGCGACGTCGGCAACGCCATCCAGAAGCACGCCGAGGCCAACGGCTTCTCGGTGGTGCGCGAATTCTGCGGCCACGGCATCGGCCAGCGTTTCCATGAAGACCCGCAGGTGCTGCACTATGGCAAGCCGGGCACGGGCGTGAAATTGGTGACGGGCATGCTGTTCACCATCGAGCCGATGATCAACGCCGGCCGCCGCGAGATCCGCCAGTTGTCCGACGGCTGGACGGTCGTGACCCGCGACCACAGCCTGTCGGCGCAATGGGAGCATGCTATCTGCGTCACCGACACCGGCTACGAGGTTCTGACCCTGTCGCCCGGCATGCCCCAGCCGCCCGCCTTCATCACCGAACCGATCGTCATTCCCGCCGTCTGACCCCGGCCCGCCCGCCACCATGACCGCCGACATCCTCAGCACCCTGCGCGAACGCATTCAGGAATCCCGGCGCGCCGCGGTGGTCCAGTTCCGCGAGCACGAACGCCCCGACACCCTGCTGGGCGAACTGCGCCGCATCGTCGATGCGGCCCTGCGCGACCTGGTCAAGCATTACCCGCTGCCGGCCGGCGCCACGCTGGCGGCGGTGGGCGGCTACGGCCGCGGCGAACTGTACCCGCACTCGGACGTCGATCTGCTGATCCTGCTGCCGCACGTGCCCACCGGCGAAGATGAATCCGCCATCGAGCGCCTGGTGGCCGCGCTCTGGGACCTGGGCCTGGAGCCGGGCCACAGCGTGCGCACCATCGAAGACTGCGAGCGCGAAGCCGACGCCGACATCACGGTCGAGACGGCGCTGCTCGAATCCCGCTGGCTGGCGGGCAGCCGCGCGCTGATGAAGAAATTCGAGGCCGCCACCCAGTCGCGCCTGGACGCGCGCGCCTTCTTCCGCGCCAAGCGCGTCGAGATGCAGCAGCGCCACGCCCGCTACCAGGACACGCCTTACGCGCTGGAACCCAATTGCAAGGAATCGCCCGGCGGCCTGCGCGATCTGCAAGTGATCCTATGGATGGCGCGCGCGGCCGGCTTCGGCGAGACCTGGCGCGCCGTGGCGCAGGCCGGCCTGCTGACGCCCTCCGAGGCGCGCGACCTGCGCAAGGCCGAGCAGGCCTTCAAGCGTCTGCGCATCGAACTGCACCTGCTGGCCCGGCGCCGCGAAGACCGCGTGCTGTTCGACCTGCAACCGGCCCTGGCCGAGGTCTACGGCATCCACGCCACCGCCACGCGCCGCGGCAGCGAGCTGCTGATGCAGCGTTATTACTGGGCCGCGCGCCTGGTGACGCAGCTCAATGGCATCCTGGTGCAGAACATCGAGGAGCGGCTGTTCCCGCGCCCCGACAGCGACGCGCGCGACATCGACGACGACTTCCGCAATCTGCGCGATCGCCTCGACATCATCCGCGACGATGGCTTCGAGCGTAACCCCACGCTGCTGCTGCGCGCCTTCCTGGTGATGCAGCAGCATCCCGAATTGACCGGCATGTCGGCGCGCACGCTGCGCGCCATCTGGCACTCGCGCCACCGCATCGACGCGCAGTTCCGCCGTAATCCGGTCAACCGCAAGCTGTTCCTGCAGATCCTGCAGCAGCCGCGCGGCATCGTGCACGAGCTGCGCCGCATGACCATGCTGAACATCCTGCCGCGTTACCTGCCGGTGTTCCGCCGCATCGTCGGCCAGATGCAGCACGACCTGTTCCACGCCTATACGGTGGACCAGCACACGCTGGCGGTGGTGCGCAACCTGCGCCGCTTCACCATGCCCGAGCACGCCCAGGAATATCCGCTGGCCAGCCAGCTGATCGCCGGCCTGGACCGCCATTGGCTGCTGTACGTGGCGGCCCTGTTCCACGATATCGCCAAGGGCCGCGGCGGCGACCACTCCGAGCTGGGCGCGCGCGAGGTGCGCAAGTTCGCCCACGACCACGGCATGGAGCCCGAAGACGCCAGGCTGGTGGAATTCCTGGTGCGCCAGCACCTGCTGATGTCGGCCGTGGCGCAGAAGCGCGACCTGTCCGACCCGGCCGTGATCCAGGAATTCGCCGCCACGGTCAAGGATGAACGCCACCTGACCGCGCTCTACCTGCTGACGGTGGCCGATATCCGCGGCACCAGCCCCAAGGTGTGGAACGCCTGGAAGGGCAAGCTGCTCGAAGACCTGTACAAGCTGACGCTGGCCGCGCTGGGCGGCGCCCATGCCGACGCCCATACGGTGCTGACCGAACGCAAGGAAGAGGCCGCGCGCCTGACGCGCCTGACCGGCCTGCGCGACGACGCCCGCGAAGCCTTCTGGAACCAGCTCGACGTGGCCTATTTCCTGCGCCACGACGCCTCCGACATCGCCTGGCACACGCGCCACCTGTACCACCAGGTGGCGCCGGACCATGCGGTGGTGCGGGCCCGCCCCACCGAGCACGGCGAAGGCCTGCAGATCATGGTCTACACCCGCGACGCGCCCGACCTGTTCGTGGCGATCTGCGGGTATTTCGATGCCAAGTCGCTGTCGGTGCAGGATGCCCGCATCCACACCACCCGCCACGGCTGGGCCCTGGACAGCTTCATCGTGCTGCTGCCCGAGGGCGCCAGCGACCTGCGCGCGCAGGCCACGCTGGTCGAACACGAACTGGCCGAGCGCCTGAAGGACGCCAAGGCCGCGGCCGAGGCCCAACCCGGCCGCGGCAGCCATTACGGTCGTGCGCGCCAGTCGCGCATGTCGCGCGTGTTCCCGATCATGCCGCAGGCCGAGCTGCAGCCCGACGAACGCAGCACCTCCTGGCGCCTGTCGGTCACCGCCACCGACCGACCCGGCCTGCTGCACGCCCTGGCGCGGGTCTTCGCCAGCCACGAGGTGAACCTGCTGATGGCCAAGATCATGACGCTGGGCGACCGGGTGGAAGACGTGTTCATCGTCGACGGCGCGGCGCTGGCGCGCCCGCGCAGCCAGATGCAGTTCGAACGCGACATCCTGGACGCGCTGGCCGGCGACGAGGCCCGGCAGCAGGCCGCCTGAGGCCATCGGCGAGTCATCGCCAGACCGCCGCCGACCGCATACAATCCGGTTTTCGGCTTGGCGATACCTGGGATGGAGCTAAACGAATACCTGCGGGTGCTGGGGGCCAGCTTCTTCTTTGCGCTGGCCACGTTGCTGCCGTTCCTGAATCCGCCGGCCATCGCCCCCATCTTCCTGTCGCTCACCGAAGGCGCCTCGTCGGCGACCCGCACGGTGCTGGCCAAGCGCGTCGCCATCAACGTCGGCCTGATGCTGATCGTGGCCATGGTGGCCGGCAACGTGCTGCTGAGCTTCTTCGGCATCTCGCTGTCGATCGTGCGGGTGGGCGGCGGCATGCTGGTGATCGCCAGCGCCTGGCGGCTGGTGAATTCCCCCGACGCCGACACCGAGCGGGTCGCGCGCATGGCCGAATCATTCACCCCCGAGATGGCCAAGTCCCGGGCCTTCTATCCCCTGACCTTCCCCATCAGTTGCGGCCCCGGCTCGATCGCCGCGGCCATCACGGTGGGCGTGTCGCTGCGCGACCAGAACCACTTGCTGAGCCTGCTGCGGCTGGGCGGCTCGATCCCCGGCATCGTGGTCGTTTCGCTGACGCTGTACGTCTGCCTGCGCTTTGCCGCACAGATGCTGCACCGGCTGGGCGATAATGGCACCGCTGTATTCATGCGCATGTCGGCCTTCATCATGCTGTGCCTGGGCGTGCAGATCTTCTGGGAAGGCTCGCGCGAACTGCTGCTCGGCGTCTTGCAGCAGGTCATGCAACCAATTCCGATTCCCAAAGCCTAACGGCCTGGCGGCCGCACACCGGCCATCCCCGCGCACCCGCCCGTGCGAACCCTTATCTTGCAACAACCATGACTTCTCGTTCAGAACGCCTGCTCCGCCTGATCGCCCTCTTCTGCTTCGGCGCCGTCGGCATCGCCCTGGTTTCCCAGTATGTCTTCGACATGCCGCCGTGCGCCTGGTGCGTGCTGCAGCGCCTGATCTACCTGGTGATCGGCGTCATCGCCCTGGTCGGCGGCTTCGGCGGCGGCCGCGCGCTGACGCGCCTCTGCGCCGCCCTGGCGGCCCTGCTGTCGGTCAGCGGCATCGCCGCGGCCTGGTACCAGTACACCGTGGCCGCCAAGATGCTGTCCTGCGACCAGACCTTCGCCGACCGCTTCATGACCGGCATCGGCCTGGATGGCGGCGTGCCGTGGCTGTTCGGCATCTATGCCACCTGCATGGACGCGGTGGTGCCGGTGCTGGGCATCGAGTACGCGCTGTGGAGCCTGGCGCTGTTCGTGATCCTGCTGGCCATGGCCCTGCCCGCTGTCTTTGGCCGCGGCCGCGCCGCCTGAGCCGCGCCGCCGGCTTGGCAGCCCGGACGCCCGCGCGTCCGCCAGCGCCCGGCCCCGCCGCTTTCCTGACGCCATGAAATACCTCACCGGCTATCCCGAACCGCTGCTGGCGCAGGCCCGCGCCCTGCTCGACCAGGGCAAGCTCGGGCCCGCGCTGCGCGCCCGCTACCCCGGTGGCGCGCATGGCGTGCGCACCGACAAGGCGCTGTACGACTATGTGGTGGACCTGAAGAACACCTATATCCGCAACGGCGCGCCGCTCAGCAAAATCGCCTTCGACAGCAAGATCCATGTGATCCAGCATGCACTGGGCCAGCACACCTTCATCTCGCGGGTCCAGGGCGGCAAGCTCAAGGCCAAGCACGAAATCCGCGTGGCCACGCTGTTCAAGGCGGTACCGCAGGAATTCCTGAAGATGATCACGGTGCACGAACTGGCGCACCTGAAGGAAAAGGAACACAACAAGGCCTTCTACAACCTGTGCCGGTTGATGGAGCCGCAATACCACCAGTACGAGTTCGACCTTCGCTTGTACCTGACCCACCTTGAAGCCTGCGGCGACAGTCTGTGGTGAGTGCTTTGCGTTGTGTGTAAAGCACGCGGGCACTCAGTTCTTCATTGAACGCCGTGCAAGTGGAAAGATCTGCCGCGTGATTCATTCCGTCGCCTGCGCGAAACGAATCACGCTGCCATGCAGAAGCAGTGGAGACAGCAGCCTTTCCAATCTGCTTTTTCAACGGCATCAAGTTACTTGCAACGACCCCTTGGCCCCCATCAGCAGGTCAATCACGTCTGGTGCGGTGATGACGCTGAAGCGTGGATCCATTTGTTCGGAACTCATTCCGTTGTGGATCATGCACGCGCCGCAGATCGCAATTCGTCCACCCTTTTCCATGAATTTCTCCAGCAAACTGGCAACCGGCTCGAACGGCTTTCCGATATCCATACCCGCCGCTGCGCCCGGTTTGCCCAGTTCGACGGCCTCCACCATCAAAATGATGGTCGCCGTATGCCCCTTGAGCAGCGCGTTGAGCGCCATGGTGAACGTCACGGTTACCTTGTTGGGGTTGCTCTTTCCGTCAAAAACGGTCGCAACGAAATCCGAAGTTTGCATGATCAAGTCCTTGTTTATATCGAATGGATGCGGGAAAGTCCGGGCCGCAGCGCCCGCACAGTGAGGCAATAAAACCCGATCTCGGCGTGTGGCGCCTCGTGTCCGCTATTGGGCAACAGCGGAAGGCGCGGAACTGCCGGTCGGCGCCAAGCACTCGCTGAAAGCCGCCACGGCGTTCGGGGCGCACCTCGCGGAGAGGCCACCGCCCATGCGGATAGCCACGCCCCGGGCCACGCCGAAGCCCTGAAAACCTGAACCTGAGCAACGGATTGCATAAGCAATGTCCTGCCTTGGAGTTTTGGAAGAGATGCTTTGACTATTTATTAGATTATGCTAAATTAGAAAAAAATGAAATATAAATCACCATGACGCTCAACCCAAAAGACCAATCGTTTTTGCAGGAGGGTGCGGCCAAGGCTGCGGCCATGCTGCGGGCCGTCGGCAACGAACACCGCCTGCTCGTTCTCTGCCTCTTGATCGAACATGGAGAAATGACCGTCGGCGCGCTGCACGAGTACGTGGCGCTGAGCCAATCGGCCTTGTCCCAGCACCTGGCCAAGATGCGCGAGGAAGGTCTGGTGGCCTACCGACGCGAGTCACAGACCCTGCACTATCGAATTGAAAACCCGGATGTGACCAAGCTCATCGCGACGCTCAAGACCATCTTCTGCCCATGACCCGCCACCGGAGACCGCCATGTCCCTGAAATCCATCTCGCCCCAAGCCGCCAGCGAACTCATGAACCAGGGTGCTGTCTTGGTGGACATCCGTGCCGCGGACGAACACGCCCGCGAACGCATCGCAGCGGCGCGCCATGTGTCCATGGACCGCCTGCAAAGCGGCGGCATGCCACTCGACGACGCGTCGACCGTCATCTTCCATTGCCGCTCAGGCAACCGGACGCGGGTGAACGCGTCGGCGCTGAGGGCCTGCGTGGCCTGCGACGCCTACGTGCTTGAAGGCGGGCTGGATGCCTGGAAGAAGGCGGGGCTGCCCGTTGTGGCCGATGCCTCGCAGCCGCTGGAGCTGCAGCGGCAGGTGCAGATCGCCGCAGGCTCGCTGATCGTGCTCGGGGCAGTGCTGGGTGCCACGGTCTCGCCCTGGTTCCATGCGCTCTCAGGCTTCGCGGGGGCCGGGCTTGTTTTTGCGGGTGTCTCGGGGTTCTGCGGGCTCGCCCGCGTGCTCATGCGCATGCCTTGGAACCGCAACGCGCTGGCCGGGTGAGCGTCTTGCCGTTAGCCGTATTCACCCCTGTCTGGCTTCGGTTTTTGTTTGAATGACTCAGGAGAAACCATGAAATTCAATGTCGGCGGCTTGGACCGCATCCTTCGCATCGTCATCGGCCTCGTCCTCATCGCACTGGCGGCCACCGGCACCGTCGGCTGGTGGGGCTGGCTGGGCGTCATCCCACTCCTGACAGGGGTGGTGCGCTTTTGCCCGCTGTATTCGCTGATCGGCATCAACACCTGCCCTCTCAAGGCTAAGGGGTAAGTGCCGGGGGGCTTCACACGTGAACTGCCCCCCGAAAGTTGGACGAAATCCAACCTTTTGGGGGGCAGTTCAGACGGAGCGGCCGTTTGTAGCGCCGGCCTCAGGCGTCGTTGGCGGCGTAGCCCATGTTGAACTGCAGGCCGCTGGCGCCTTCGCCATCGCCGGATTCGCCGCGCGACTGGCCCAGGCGCGCCAGGTATTCCGCGGTGATGTCGCCGGTGATGTATTCGCCGTCGAAGCAGGACGCTTCGAAGCGCGTCAGCTTGGGATTGAGGTCGCGCAGCGACTGCTGCATGTCCTGCAGGTCCTGGTAGACCAGGCTGTCGGCGCCGATCGCGCGGGCGATTTCCTCGTCGCTGCGGCCGGTGGCGATCAGTTCACTCTGCGTGGGCATGTCGATGCCGTAGACGTTGGGGAAGCGTACCGGAGGCGCGGCCGAGGCGAAGTACACCTTGTTGGCGCCGGCGGCGCGCGCCATGTCGACGATCTCGCGGCTGGTGGTGCCGCGCACGATGGAGTCGTCCACCAGCAGCACGTTCTTGCCCTTGAACTCCATGCCGATGGCGTTGAGCTTCTGGCGTACCGATTTACGGCGCACGGCCTGGCCCGGCATGATGAAGGTGCGGCCGACGTAGCGGTTCTTGATCAGGCCTTCGCGGTAGTCCAGGTTCAGGCGCGCGGCCAGTTGCATGGCGGCCGGGCGCGAGGAATCGGGGATCGGCATGACCACGTCGATGTCGCCCAGGCGCATGTTGCGCGCGACCTTGTCGGCCAGGTATTCACCCATGCGCAGGCGGGCGTCGTACACCGACACGCCGTCGATCAGCGAATCGGGACGGGCGAAGTAGACATATTCGAAGATGCAAGGCACCAGTTGCGGATTGTCGGCGCACTGGCGGCTGACGAAACGGCCGTCCAGGTCGACGAACACCGCCTCGCCCGGCTCGACGTCGCGCACGAAGGCAAAGCCGCTGCCTTCCAGCGCCACGGATTCCGAGGCCACCATCCACTCGACGCCTTCGTCGGTTTCCTGGCGGCCGATGCACAGCGGACGGATGCCGTTGGGATCGCGGAACGCAAGCAGGCCGTAACCGGAAATCTGCGCCACCACGGCGTATGCGCCGCGCACGCGCTTGTGCACGGCGGCCACGGCGCGGAACATGGCGTCGTCGTCGAGCGAGACGCCGCTGGCGGCCGACTGCAGTTCGTGGGCCAGCACGTTCAGCAGCACTTCCGAGTCGGAATTGGTGTTGATGTGGCGGCGGTCGACGCGGTAGAGCGATTCACGCAGCTCGCGCCAATTGGTCAGGTTACCGTTGTGGGCGAACATGATGCCGAACGGGGCATTGACGTAGAACGGCTGGGCCTCTTCCTCGCTGGCGCTGGAGCCGGCGGTGGGATAGCGCACCTGGCCCACGCCCGAGGTGCCCGGCAGGGCACGCATGTTGCGCGTGCGGAATACATCGCGCACCAGGCCGTGCGCCTTGTACATATTGAACTGGTTGCCTTGCGACGTCGCGATGCCCGCGGCGTCCTGCCCGCGATGCTGCAACAGCAGCAAGCTGTCATAGAGCAGCTGGTTGACCGGCCCGCGCCCGATGACCCCTACGATTCCACACATGGTGAGATTTCCTGGTTGATGTGAAGCTAATCAATACGGCAGCCATGTCGCCAGGGACGGCGGCAGCCACGTCTTGATATGTTTGATGGCCTCGATGGCCGAATGCGAAAACATGGCGTCCTGCCACCACGGCTCCTGCGGCAGCGGCGTGTAGCCGGCGGCGGCGACCAGCGCCAGCACGATCACCAGACCCCGGGCCAGCCCGAACATGCCCCCCAGGCCGTGATCGGCCGGGCTCAGTCCGGTACTGCGGATCAAGGCGGCAAGCGTCATGTTGACCAACCCCACGCCGAGCAGCACGATAATGAAGACCGCCGCGTAGGAGACACCCATGCGCAGCAGCGTTGTTTCGATATAGGGCTCCAGCCAGGCATAGACCGTAGGCCCCCACCAGATCGCGGCCACGAAGGCCAGCAGATACGCGACCAGCGACAGCACTTCCTTGAGCAGGCCGCGCACCAGGCCCAGCACACCCGATACCACCAGGATGGCCAGCACGACGAAGTCGAAGCCGGTCACTATTGGGCGGCGATGAAACCGTTGTCATAGCCCAGGGTGCGCAACCGCGCCTGGGCCGCCTGCGCCGCCTCGCGCGAGGGGAACGGCCCCACCCGCAGACGGTACTGCTGTTTGCCTCCGATGGAAGCCTGCTCGACGAATGCGTTGGTGACACCGGCCTGGTGCAGCTTGTCGCGGCGCGACTGGGCATCCTCGGACGTGGTGTAGGCGGCGATCTGCAGCACGAAGTTGCCTTTGGTGGCCTGCGGCTTGGGAGCCGGCGCGGCGCGGCCTTCGAGCAGCGCCAGGGCGCGGGCGCCATCGTCCGAGCGTTGCTCGGGCTTGGGAGCGGCCGGCTTGGGTTCGGGCTTGGGCTCCGGCTTGGGTTCGGGCTTGGGTTGCGCGCGCGGCGGCGTGGTGGCGGCGACCTGCGGCGGCGTCGTGGCCGGCGGCGTGGTCGC
>NZ_CADIJV010000031.1 GCF_902859765.1 Achromobacter pulmonis | reverse complement strand
CGCATCGCAGCGGCCCAGCCCGCCCGACCGCGCCGCCCCCAGGCGCTCGCCACGCCAACGCGTCGGCGACAGCCACGAAGATGCCGCGCTGCGCCTGCTGCGCGGGGCCGGCCTGGTGCTGCTGGCCCGCAATCTGGCCTGCCCCGCTGGCGAGATCGACCTGGTCATGCGCGATGGCGATGTCTTGGTGTTCGTCGAGGTGCGCTCGCGTCAGGCCGACACTTACGGCGGCGCGGCCGCCAGCATCGGCCGCGCCAAACAGGCCCGGCTGGCGCGCGCCGCCGCGCACTGGTTGCCGCGGCTGGCCGGGCACTACTGGCGCGGCGCCACGCCAGCCGCCCGCTTCGACGCCGTGGTATTCGACGGCGGCCAGGTCCAGTGGCTGCGCGCGGCCTTCGAGGTGGCTTGATCCCGGCTGGCCCGTGAGATAATCGCGCCCATGGATATGACCTCTCGAATGACGTCGCACTTCCGCGATGCCATGGCCACGTACGAACAAAGCATGAACGTGCTGGCCGAGCCGCTGGCGATCGCGGTGGATGTGCTGTTCGGCGCCCTGGCCAACAACGGCAAGATTCTGGCTTGCGGCAACGGCGGTTCGGCCGCCGACGCGCAGCATTTCATCGCCGAACTGGTGGGCCGTTTCGAACGCGAACGCCTGCCCCTGGCCGGCATCGCCCTGAACACCGACACCTCGATCCTGACCGCCGTCGGCAACGATTACGGCTTCGACGAAGTCTTCGAACGCCAGGTGAACGCCTTCGGCCAGGCCGGCGACGTGCTGGTGGCCATTTCCACCAGCGGCAATTCGCCCAACGTGGTGCGCGCCATGGAAGCGGCCGCCAGCCGCGAGATGCACGTGCTGGCCCTGACCGGCAAGGGCGGCGGCGTCATGGGGGAACTCATCACGCCGATGGACGTCCATCTCTGTGTTCCCAGTGATCGCACCATGCGCATCCAGGAAGTCCATATACTGCTACTGCATGCGCTTTGCGACGGCATTGACGCTCTTCTGCTTGGAGACACCGAATGATTTCTGACGTCCGCACGGCCGCCCGCCCCCTGCTGCTCGCCGCGGCGCTGTCCGGCGCCACGCTGTCGCTGTCCGCCTGCGCCCCCCTGATCGTGGGCGGCGCGGCCGCCACCACCGCGGTGGTGGTGACCGACAGGCGTACCTCGGGCATCCAGCTCGAAGACCAGAACATGGCCTTCAAGGCCCAGAGCCAGATCTCGCAGAAACTGGGCGACACGGCGCGCGTCAACGCCATGGCCTACAGCGGCCACTTGCTGCTGACCGGCGACGTGCCCACCGAGGAAGCCAAGTCCCAGGCCACCGCCATCGCGCAGGGCGTCGAGAACGTCAAGCAGGTGATCAACCAGCTCAACGTGGGGCCGATCGCGTCCTTCGGCGTGCGCTCGAACGACACCTGGCTCACCTCCAAGGCCAAGACCGCGCTGCTCAATACCAAGTACGTGCCCTCCGGCACCATCGCCGTCACTACTGACCACAGCGTGGTCTACCTGATGGGCAAGGTGACGCAGGCCGAGAGTGACTACGCCGCCAACGCGGTGGCGGACCTGAGCGGCGTGACAAAGGTGGTTAAACTGTTCGAAATCATCAGCCGTGAAGAAGCGATTCGCCTGTCGAACAGCGGCGGCCAATCGACCACCACGGAAACCAAGGCCCCCATCGAAAGCGGCGCGGGCGCTGCCGACCACAGCAGCGCGCCCAACAGCGGTGGCAGTGCCGTAGAGGCCATGCCCATCAAATGAAAAAAGCCATCGTAGCCCTGGCCGTCCTGGTGGCGGTCGGTATCGGCGCCTGGTTCGTCATGCGCCCGGCGCAGACCGCGCCGAACGTCACCTTCACCACGCTGGAAGGCAAGACCTTCTCCATGCAGGACTTGCGCGGCAAGGTGGTACTGGTGAAGTTCTGGGCCACCAGCTGCATCACCTGCGTCAAGCAGATGCCCGAGACCATCTCCGCCTACAACGAGTACGCGGGCAAGGGCTACGAGGCGATCGCGGTGGCCATGGACTACGATCCGCCCAACTACGTGCTGAACTTCGCCGAAAGCCGCAAGCTGCCGTTCCCGGTGGCGCTGGACACCAAGGGCGACATCGCCCGCGCCTTCGGCGACATCCGCCTGACACCCACGGCATTCCTCATCGACAAGCAGGGACGCATCATCAAGCGCTACCTGGGCGAGTACGACGTGGCGCAATTCCACGCCACCGTCGAAAAGGCGCTGGCCGCGGGCTGAGCCCGGTTCCCGCCATGAACCGCCCGCTCGCCGGGCGGTTTTTCATTGGGCACCTCCCACCACGCGTGACTGCTCGGTACGGCGCCTCGCCCCCAACCGCCACCCAAAAAAGAAACCGCCCGCATGCGCGGGCGGTTCAGGCAAAGGGTCAGGGCCGGGTCGAGATCAGAACGCCGGCACCACGGCGCCCTTGTATTTCTCGACGATGAACTTCTTCACCTCGGGCGAATGCAGCGCGTTGACCAGCTTCTTGATCCCCGGCGCGTCCTTGTTGTCCGAGCGGGTCACCAGGATGTTGGCGTACGGCGAATCCGAGCCCTCGATGAACAGCGCGTCCTTGGTCGGCACCAGGCCGGCTTCCAGCGCGTAGTTGGTGTTGATCAGGGCCAGGTCGACGTCGTCCAGCGAGCGCGGCAGCATGGCGGCCTCGAGTTCGCGGAATTTCAGTTTCTTGGGGTTGTCGGTCACGTCGGCAGCGGTCGCCAGGATGTTGGCCGGGTCCTTCAGCTTGATGATGCCCTGCTTCTGCAGCAGCACCAGCGCGCGGCCGCCGTTGGACGGGTCGTTGGGAATGGCGACGATGGCGCCGTCCTTCAGTTCGGACAGGCTCTTGATCTTCTTGGAGTAGCCGCCGAAGGGCTCGACGTGCACCAGGGCGACCGGCACCAGCGTGGCCTTGCGGTCCTTGTTGAAGGTGTCGAGGTACGGCTTGTGCTGGAAGAAATTGGCGTCGAGCTGCTTGTCGGCCAGTTGCAGGTTGGGCTGCACGTAGTCGTTGAACACCTTGATGTCGAGCTCCACCCCTTCCTTGGCCAGCTGCGGCTTGACCACTTCCAGGATCTCCGCATGCGGGACCTGGGTGGCGCCGACGACGATTTTTTCGGCATGGGCGGCGGTGGCCGCCACCAGCAAGGCCGACGCCACCAGGGCGGAACGGACGAAATTCAAACGCATGAGTCGCCTCTTTTATAAGTAGAAATTAGGGGCATATGCCCAGCCGGGAGGGAGAGGCCCCCTCGTGAGGGGCGCTCCGTTGCGAAAACGCCCCCAATTTACCCGAATGCCGGTTATTTGTCGGGCATAAAGACATGGGTTTAAAGCATAAGCAACCTGCGGGTACTACAATCCGTCGTATGCTTGCGCTACCGCGTTGCCAACGCGTTCCTGTGCAGGCATTTTTTACTGCCGGACCCCACGCCCCCATGGGGGGCAATGCCTAGACGCCATCATCGGCGCGGGCTTTCAACCTCTAACTCTCATACCTACTTATTGCCGACTTCGCTGCCATGACCGACACCCCCGACCCTGCTGCCGTCTCGTCTCCCGCTGTCAAAGCCGCCGTGCTCTCCGAAGCACTGCCTTATATCCGACGATTCCACGGCAAAACCATCGTGGTCAAGTACGGCGGCAACGCCATGACGGAAGAGCGCCTGCAGCGCAGCTTCGCGCATGACGTGGTGTTGCTCAAGCTGGTGGGTCTGAACCCGGTCGTGGTGCACGGCGGCGGTCCGCAGATCGACGATGCGCTGCGCCGCATCGGCAAGCAAGGCACGTTCATCCAGGGCATGCGCGTCACCGATGCCGAGACCATGGAAGTGGTCGAATGGGTGCTGGGCGGCCAGGTCCAGCAGGACATCGTCATGATGATCAACGAAGTCGGTGGCAAGGCCGTGGGCCTGACCGGCAAGGACGGTGGACTGATCCAGGCCCAGAAAAAGCTGATGGCCAACAAGGACAATCCCGCCGAGCCGATCGACATCGGTTTCGTCGGCGACATCACCCTGGTCGAGCCGGCGGTGGTCAAGGCCCTGCAGGATGACCAGTTCATCCCGGTCATCTCGCCCATCGGCTACGGCGAGGACGGCACCGCCTACAACATCAATGCCGACGTCGTCGCCGGCAAGATGGCCGAAGTCCTGGGCGCCGAAAAGCTGCTGATGCTGACCAACACCCCGGGCGTGCTGGACAAGGGCGGCAAGCTGCTGCGCAGCCTGTCGGCCCAGACCATCGACGAACTGTTCGCCGACGGCACCATCTCGGGCGGCATGTTGCCCAAGATTTCGTCCGCGCTGGACGCCGCCAAGAACGGCGTCAACTCGGTGCACATCGTCGACGGCCGCGTGCCGCACTGCCTGCTGCTGGAAATCCTGACCGACCAAGGCGTCGGCACGATGATCAGTTCGCACTGATGCGGGCGCTGCGCACCCTGCTGCGGCCGGCGGTGCGCCAGCGCCGCTCGCGCCGCACGGCCACGGGCGCCCCCGGACGCCTGTGGCTGTTTGATCTGGACAACACGCTCCACGACACTTCCCACGCCATCTTTCCGCAGATCGACCACGGCATGACCATGGCCGTGGCCGAGGCGCTGGATGTGGACATCGACACCGCCAACGCCGTGCGCAAGCAGTACTGGCAGCGCTATGGCGCAACGATGATCGGCATGGTGCGCCACCACGGCATCGACCCGCACGCCTTCCTGCACCGCAGCCATGACTTCGACGTCGGCCCGCTGGTGCGCGCCGAGAAGGCGCTGGCCTACAAGCTGCGGCAACTGCCCGGCCGCAAGGTGCTGCTGACCAACGCGCCGCTGCATTACGCGCGCGCCGTGCTGCGGCGCCTGGGCATCCTGCGCCAGTTCGACAGTCTGTGGGCGATCGAGCACATGCGCCTGCATGGCGAATTCCGCCCCAAGCCCTCGCCCGCGCTGCTGCGCCACGTGCTGGCGCGCGAAGGCGTGCCGGCGCGCCAGGCGGTGCTGGTCGAAGACACGCTCGCCAACCTGCGCGGCGCCCGCCGCGCGGGGCTGCGCACCGTGCATGTATTCCATCCCGGCACGCCCTTCGCCCGGGGCCGCTCGCAGCGGCCGGCCTACGTCGACTTGCGGGTAAACTCCGTCAGTGATCTGCTGCTGCGCCGGCGCCCCCTGCGGGGTTGAGCGCCGGCGCGTTTCCCACTTCCACCGTCAGCCTGCGTAACACCAGACCCGTCCATGGCGAGCAAACCCGGCGAGCGCAAGACCCAGATTCTGCAGACCCTGGCCGAGATGCTGGAGCAGCCGCACGCCTCGCGCATCACCACGGCGGCGCTGGCCGCGCGCCTGGCGGTCTCGGAAGCGGCTCTCTATCGCCATTTCGCCAGCAAGGCGCAGATGTTCGAAGGGCTGATCGAATTCATCGAAACCAGCATCTTCACGCTTGTGAATCAGATCGCCAGCGCCGAACCCTATGGCCTGTCACAGGCCCACCAGACGGTGGCGATGCTGTTGACGTTCTCGGAACGCAACCGCGGCATGACGCGGGTCCTGACAGGCGACGCCCTGGTCACCGAGGACAACCGCCTGCAGGAACGGATCAATCACATCAATGACCGCATCGAGGCATCCTTGAAGCAGTCGCTGCGCATCGCCGTCACCGACGGCGGCCTGCCGCCCGAAGCCAATGTGGCCGCGCATGCAAGCCTGCTGACCCACCTGGTGCTGGGACGCTGGCTGCGCTACGCCCAGAGCGGATGGCGCGTCGCCCCCACGCTGCATCTGGACGAACAACTGCGCCTGACCCTGGGTTGATGCCGGCAGGCGGCCGATTTGCTCATTAACACGAGCGAATTAATCCTCAAGAATCCCTGCCGTTCGCTTATTTGTTTGTTTTTACGCAACATTCGCAGGGTTGCGAGTATCGAGGGCCGACGAGCATAATCCCCTTGACAGGTTTCCGACAAGCACGATTCCCCCTCGGATTGACACGCATCAATACGGGTTTTCCTTACTGCCGTCACGATCATTCTGTAGCGCCGGTACTTCGCTTTGATTGAGCCCCAGGCTTGAGAGCGGCGTACCGTCAGTTTGACCTCAACCGGAGATGGATATGACCGCGGAAACCGCTGTCCCTGCCTCGCAAGCCCCCAAGAAAACAAAAATTCCGATCGGTCTGGTGGCCGGCTTCCTCGTCATGATCGGCGTGCTGATGCTGCCACTGCCGGCCGATCTGCCGGTTGCCGGCCATCGCATGCTGGCCATCCTGGCGTTCGCGGTGGTGGTGTGGATCACGGAAGCCGTTTCCTATGAAGCCAGCGCCATCATGATCACGACGCTGATGGCCTTCCTGCTGGGCACCGCGCCCACCATCAAGGACCCACAGGTCGTCTATGGCACCTCGGCCGCCATCAGCATGGCGCTGACGGGTTTCTCCAATTCGGCGCTGGCGCTGGTGACCGGCGCCCTGTTCATCGCCGCGGCCATGACCTTCACCGGGCTGGACCGGCGCATCGCGCTGGTGACGCTGTCCAAGGTCGGCACCAGCACGCGCCGTATCCTGGTCGGATGTATCGCCGTGACCATCGTGTTGAGTCTGGTGGTTCCCAGCGCCACCGCCCGCAGCGCCGCCGTGGTGCCCATCATGATGGGCGTGATCGCGGCCTTCGGCGTGGACCGGCGCTCTAACATCGCCGCCGGCATCATGATCATCGTCGCGCAGGCCACCAGTATCTGGAACGTCGGCATCCAGACGGCCGCCGCGCAGAACCTGCTGACGGTCGGCTTCATGGAAAAGATGCTGGGCCAGCGCGTGGCCTGGTCGGACTGGCTGATCGCCGGCGCCCCCTGGTCGCTGATCATGTCGGCCGTGCTGATCATCATCGTGCTCAAGCTGCTGCCGCCGGAAAGCGACAGCATCGCCGGGGGCAAGGAAGCGGTCGAGAAGTCGCTGCTGGAACTGGGCCCCATGTCCAGTGCGCAAAAGCGCCTGATGGCCGTGTCCGTCATGCTGCTGCTGTTCTGGTCCACCGAAGGCAAGTTGCACAAGTTCGACACCACGTCCACCACCTACTTCGGCCTGGTGCTGCTGCTGCTGCCGCGCTTTGGCGTGATGACATGGAAAGACGTGCAGTCGCGCATCCCATGGGGCACGGTAATCGTGTTCGGCGTCGGCATCAGCCTGGGCACCGCGTTGCTGACCACGCAGGCCGGCCAGTGGCTCGGCAACCAGGTGGTGGCGCACACGGGGCTGGACCATCTCGGCCCGCTGGCGATCTTCGCCATCCTGTCGGCCTTCCTGATCATCATCCACCTGGGTTTTGCCAGCGCCACCGCGCTGACCTCGGCCATGCTGCCGATCCTGATCTCGGTGCTGGCCACGCTGCCCGGCGACTTCAGCCGCCTGGGCATGACCATGCTGCTGGGTTTCGTGGTGAGCTATGGCTTCATCCTGCCGATCAACGCGCCGCAGAACATGGTGTGCCTGGGCACGGAAACCTTCAACGCCAAGCAGTTCGCCAAGGTCGGGATCCTGGTCACCATCATCGGCTACGCGTTGATGATGCTGATGGGCATGACCTACTGGCGCTGGCTGGGCTGGCTGTAAAGAGGCCGCGCCATGAAGATCTCCATTGCCCAAGCCAACGAATACGGCCGCCGCGTGCTGATGGCGCAAGGCGTGCCGCAAGACATCGCCCGGGACGTGGCCGAGCATCTGGTGGAGTCCGACCGGGTCGGCTACACCAGCCACGGCCTGTCGATCCTGACCAACTACCGGCGCGTGCTGGGCGAAGGCCTGGCCCAGGCCGACGGCCGCCCCGAGCTGCTCAACGACCGCGGCGCCATGCTGGCCTACGACGGCCATAACGGCCTGGGCCAGTACGTCGGCAAAGTCGTGATCGAGAAGGCCATCGAGCGCACGCAGCAGCACGGCCAGTGCATCGTGACGCTGCGCCGCAGCCATCACCTGGGCCGCATGGGCCATTATGGCGAGATGGTGGCGGCCAACGGCCTGATCCTGCTGGCGTTCACCAACGTGGTCAACCGCGCGCCCACGGTGGCGCCGTTCGGCGGCGCGCGCGCCTGCCTGACGACCAATCCGCTGTGCTTCGCCGGCCCGCTGCCGGGCGGCCGCCCGCCGTTCATCGTCGACATGGCGACCAGCTCGATCGCGGTCAACCGGGCTCGCGTGTTGGCGGCCAAGGGCGAGCAGGCGCCGCCGGGGTCGCTGATCGATGCGCATGGCAATCCGACCACGGACCCGGGCGCGCTGTTCTCCGATCCGCCGGGCGCCCTGCTGCCGTTCGGCGGCCACAAGGGTTACGCGATGGGCCTGGTGGCCGAGCTGCTGGCGGGCGTGCTGTCCGGCGGCGGCACGATCCAGCCGGAGCACCCGCGCAACGGGGTGGCGACGAACAACATGTTCGCGCTGCTGTTGGATCCGCAGGTGGACTTCAATACGGACTGGCGCTCGATGGAAGTGGGCGCGTTCATCGACTACCTGCATGCCTGCCCGCCGCAACCGGGCGTGGATGGGGTTCAGTACCCGGGCGAGTACGAGGCTCGCAACCGGGAGCTGAACGCCGACTCGCTGGAATTCGCTCCGCCTATCTGGGAGGGGTTGAAGAAGTTGGCTGTGGACCTTGGGGTGGCTGACGCGTTGCCTTGAGGGTTTGTCGGGTGTTTGTGTTTGCGGGCGGCTTGAGGGTTCTTGAGCCGCCCGTTGCGTTGGCGGCCGGGGACGGCGGGGCTACGATTGCGGTCCGGAGCCTTCGCTCCGGACTGCCCCTGCGTCAACCTCGTACGCCTTCGGCTCCCTACGGTTTCCCTCGGGCGCATCTACACGCCCCGCCGTCCCCGGCCGCCAACGCAACGGGCTCACGTCATCTCGGTTTCACCGTTGCAGGGGCGGACTGTGTGCTTGGCGTTTTGGCCAGCAGCGGAGGGGAATAGGAGGATCTTGCGGGGCCCGCCCAAAGCCGGCCGCGCGGGCGGCCTTTTTGGGCATACGCGATGTGTGGCGTCGAGAAATTGGCGCACAGCGAACACCGCCCCGGGCGGCCTACGAAGAAAAAAGCTCAGCTCTTGACCGACCGATGCCGGCTGATGCTCATCATGATCCCGAACGCGATCCCCATGGTGAACAACGCGGTGCCGCCATAGCTCATGAACGGCAATGGCACGCCCACGACCGGCAGGATGCCTGTCACCATGCCCACGTTCACAAATACGTAGATGAACAGCATCATCGTCAGCGCGCCGGACAGCAGCCGGCCAAACTGCGACGAGGCGCGGGACGCGATGGTCAGGCCGCGCGCCATCATCAGGCCATACAGCACCAGGATGGCGATGCCGCCGTACAGGCCGAACTCCTCGGCGTAGACGGCGAAAATGAAGTCGGTGGTGCGTTCGGGGATGAAGTCCAGGTGGGTCTGCGTGCCCTTCATATAGCCCTTGCCGTAGACGCCGCCCGAACCCACCGCGATCATCGACTGGATCGTGTGAAAGCCCTTGCCGAGCGGGTCGGAGCTGGGGTTTAGCAGGGTGCAGACGCGGTGCTTCTGGTAATCGTGCAGTACCACCCAGCTGACGTCCGGCTCGCACAACTGGTCTTCGTAGTAGACCAGCGTGCCGATGGCGATGACGCCGGCCAACATCACCGGGACCAGCAGCTTGAACGACAGGCCGGCGAAGTAGATGACGAAGAAGCCGGCGCCGAACACCAGCAGCGCGGTGCCCAGGTCGGGCTGCAGCACGATCAGGCCAAAAGGCGCCGCCAGCATCGCGGCGGCGGCCAGGAAGTCGCGGATGCGCACCGCGCCCTCGTGGCGCTGGAAGTACCAGGCCAGCATCATGGGCACGGCGATCTTCATCATCTCGGAAGGCTGGATGCGGGTCACGCCCAGGTTGAGCCAGCGCGTCGCGCCCTTGCTGGTTTCGCCGAAGAACTCCACGCCCAGCAGCAGCACCACCCCCACCACATAGAATGGCAGCGCCAGTTTCATCAGCCACTTGGGCGGAATCAGCGCCATCATCCACATGGCGAAGAAAGCGATGATGAAGTTGCGCGACTGCTCGGCGAAGCGCCAGTCGGTGCCGCCCACCGCCGAATGCATGACGGTCAGGCCGAGCGCGGCAAACATCAGCAAAATGGCCAGCAGCGGCCAGTCGAAGGCGGTGAAGACGCGCAGCAGGATCAGGCCGAGACGCTTCATCGTTGGCGCACCACGTCGGAAGTTATGGTTTCGACAGAGGCCAGGGCCGGGTTGTGGTCCGGCCCCGCGCTCTTGTCCTGACGCTCCTTGGCCAGCCAATAGTCGAATACCTTGCGCGCCACCGGCGCGGCCACGCTGGCGCCCCAGCCGGCATTTTCGACGATCAGCGCGACGGCGATGCGGGGATGCTCTAGCGGCGCGAAACCCATGAACAGCGCATGGTCGCGCAAGCGCTCGTCGATGGCGCTGGCGCGGTAGTGACCGCCGCGCAGGCTGAACACCTGGGCCGTGCCGGTCTTGCCGGCGGCCTGGTAGGGCGCGTTGGCGAAGGCGCGACGCGCGGTGCCGACCCGGACCACATCGGCCATGGCGTTCTTGATGACGTCGACGTTGGCCTGCTTGAGCGGAATGCGGTAGTCGGGCGTGGACTCGGTGGGGTTGGCCACGCCGGAGCGCGGATCGCGCACCGCATGCACCAGGTGCGGACGGCGGTAGAGGCCGTTGTTGGCCAGGGTCGAGGTGCCCTGCGCCAACTGCAACAGGGTGAAGGCGTTGTAGCCCTGGCCCACCGCCACCGAAATAGTCTCGCCGGCGTACCAGCGCTGGCGTTCCTTGTCCTTGTAGGCTGCGCGCTTCCATTCGGTGGACGGCAACACGCCGCGCTTTTCGCCCTCGAGGTCGATGCCGGTGATCTGGCCGAAGCCGAACTGCTTGGTGAAATCGTGCAGCGCGTTCACGCCGATCTCGGGGCCGAGCGAATAGAAGTAGGTGTC
The DNA here is from genome assembly GCF_902859765.1 of Achromobacter pulmonis. Classification (GTDB taxonomy): domain Bacteria; phylum Pseudomonadota; class Gammaproteobacteria; order Burkholderiales; family Burkholderiaceae_B; genus Achromobacter; species Achromobacter pulmonis. The sequence continues at coordinate 57,115 of NZ_CADIJV010000031.1, read as the reverse complement.
CGAGGACACCACAATGGCCTTGTGCATGTCGGTCATGCCATAGGCGGCGCCACCGGCGTTGCGGAACTTCTGGCCGCCGAACTCGAAATAGCCCGGGTCGGAGATGCGGTCCGTGGCGCGGCGCTTGCCCAGCTCCAGCGCCGCCAGGCCGACGAAGGGCTTGTAGGTCGAACCGATCGGATAGGTGCCGTACAGCGGCCGATTGATCAACGGATGGTCCGGCGACTCGTTCAGCATGCGCCAGTTGTCCACGTCGATGCCATCGACGAACAGGTTCGGGTCGAACGACGGCTGCGACACGAAGGCCAGCACCTCGCCGGTATCGGGATCGATCGCCACCAACGCGCCGCGCTGGCCTTCGAAGGCGTCCTCAGCCACTTTCTGCAGGCCCATGTCGATCGACAGCATGATGTCCGATCCGGGCACCGGGTCGATGCGGCGCAAGGTACGCATCGGCCGGCCACCGGCCGTCACTTCGACTTCTTCGAGACCGGTGCGGCCATGCAGCGCTTCTTCCCAGGTTTTCTCGATGCCTTTCTTGCCGATGACGTCGGTGCCACGATAGTTGCCCAACTGGCCGCCGCGCTCGAGTTCCTCGATATCGCCCTCGGCGATGCGGCCGATATAGCCGACCACGTGGGCAGCGGACTGCCCTTGCGGGTACTCGCGCACCCAACGCGCGCGCAACTCGACGCCGGGGAACTGGAAGGCGTGGGCGGCGAACCAGGCCGCCTCGGTATCATTGAGATTGTTGCGCAGTTGCAGGCTGGCATAGCGGCTGGATTCGGCCGCGCGCCGCTTGAAGCGGCGCTGGTCGGCCGGGCTGATATAGACCACCTGGGTCAGGCGCTCGAACAGGGCGTTCATGTTGCCGGCCTGCGCCGGCACCACTTCCAGCGTGTAGGTGCGGTAATTGCGGGCCAGCACCGCGCCGTTGCGGTCGAGGATCTCGCCGCGGCGCGGCGGGATCGGCACCACCGCGATACGGTTGCGGTCGGCGCGCTCGGACAGGCCTTCGTAGCGGTCGACCTGCAGATACCAGAACCGGCCCACCAGCACGCCGAAGCAGGCCAGCGCGAAGATGCCGCCCACCCAGGCGCGCAGGCGGAAGCGCTGCTTCTGCTGCTGACCGGTTTTCTTGAATTCGAACATGGGACGCGGCGCCGCCGTCAGGCGGAGGAAGATTCGGCGTCGTCGTCGGCGCGCTGCGGCAAATGCAGCACCCAGCCCGCCAGCGGCCACAGGGCGGCGGTGATGGCCACGCTGACGCCCCAATCCCAGCCCGGCCACTTGCCGGCCAGCCAGGCATGGATGACCTGGGTCAGCAACCGCGCGATCAGGAAGACCGGCAACATATGCATTGCCTGGCTCCAGAGATCGAAGCGTTGCAGGCGGCGATGCAGCACCACGGCGCCATAGGCGACCAGGGTGTAGGACAGCGCGTGTTCGCCCAGCAGGCCAGCATCGTGCACGTCCATCAGCAAGCCGAAGCAGAATGCGGTGAACAGGCCGACACGGCGCGGTTCATGCACGCACCAGAAGGCGATGATCAGGATCAGCACATCGGGCGCGCCCTGCCACAGGCGCCACGGCAGCAGCGATGCGAGCCACACCAGCAGGATGCTGCCCCAGACGAACACCCCGTGCGCCGGGCCCGACAGGCGCTCCGGCTGCACATTGCTGGGCGTCCCCAGGCGGCGGCGGGGTTGCCCGGAGGCTTGTTGGTTAGTCCGATCCACCGGAATCGACCTCCTGACGGTTGGATTCGGCGCGTTCCACATCCACCTGCAGGACCAGGAAGTGGCGATAGCGTTCAGGGTGGGCCAGCGGCTCGCAGACGGCGCGCGCGAAGCCCGAAGCGGTATCGCGTTCGACCGAGGTCACCTTGGCCACCGGCAAGCCGGCCGGGAACAACCCACCGACACCACTGGTGACAATGGTATCGCCTTCCTTGATGTCGGCATTGGCGGCCAGATAACGGACCTCCATCTTGCCAGGAGAGTTCCCGCCAAAGGCGATCAGGCGCAAGCCATTGCGCAGCAATTGCACCGGGATCGAAACCTGCTCGTCGGTGACCAGGGCGGCCTCGGCCGTCATCGGCGTCACCCGCACGATCTGGCCCACCACGCCGCCTTCGTCGATCACCGGCATACCGGGCGCCAGGCCGGCCTTGCTGCCCTTGTTGAACACCAGCCGCTGGTTGAACGCATTGGAGGGCTCGTACAGCACCTCGACCACCACGGCCGATTGCGCCACGGTGTCGGTCACGCCCAGCAGGCGGCGCAACTGGGCGTTTTCGGCGGCCAGCTGCGCGGCGTGCGTGGCCACCTGGGCCAGCTCGATGCGCTGGCGCTGCAAGGCTTCGTTTTCACTGCGGATGAGATTGGCGGCATTGACCCATTCGTTGACCTGCTGGACCAGGTCGCGCGGCGCCATGACGGCGCGCTGGAAGGGATACAACGCCACGGACATCGCCCGGCGCGCCGGTTCCAGCATGCGCCACTGCGAATCCATGATGATCAAAGCCAATGCCAGGACGACCAGGATGACCAGCCGCACCTCTGCCGGAGGGCCGCGCCTGAATAGGGGAGGAGTCCCTTGTCGTTGCATGAATCTCAGCCCGGGCACCCGCGCCCGCTGCTCCCGCAGCGGCCGGAGCCGTGGAAAAGCGGGGCTCCGGGCTGGCGGGCGGGATTAGTCGTTGATGAAGATGGCGCCCAGTTTCTCAAGGTGTTCCAGCGCCTCGCCGCAACCACGCACGACGCAGGTCAGGGGATCATCGGCGACCACCACCGGCAAGCCGGTTTCTTCCTGCAGCAGGCGGTCGAGGTCGCGCAGCAGCGCGCCACCGCCGGTCAGGGCGATGCCCTTGTCGGTGATGTCGGCGCCGAGCTCGGGCGGGGTCTGTTCCAGGGCGATCTTGACGGCCGAGACGATCTGGTTGAGCGGATCGGTCAGCGATTCCAGGATCTCGTTGGACGAAACCGTGAAGCTGCGCGGCACGCCTTCGGCCAGATTGCGGCCCTTGACTTCGATCTCGCGGACTTCGGAACCCGGGAAGGCCGAGCCGATTTCCTTCTTGATGAGCTCGGCGGTGGGCTCGCCGATCAGCATGCCGTAGTTGCGGCGGATGTAGTTGACGATGGCCTCGTCGAACTTGTCGCCGCCGACGCGCACCGAACCCTTGTAGACCATGCCGCCCAGCGAAATGACCGCCACTTCGGTGGTGCCGCCGCCGATGTCGACGACCATGGAGCCGCTGGCGTCGGAGACGGCCAGGCCGGCGCCGATGGCCGCGGCCATGGGTTCCTCGATCAGGAACACGTGCGAGGCGCCGGCGCCGAGCGCCGATTCGCGGATGGCGCGGCGTTCGACCTGGGTCGAACCGCAGGGCACGCACACGATGATGCGCGGGCTGGGCGCCAGCATGTTGCGGGGATGCACCATGCGAATGAACTGCTTGAGCATCTGCTCGGTCACCGTGAAGTCGGCGATGACGCCGTCCTTCATGGGCCGGATGGCCTCGATGTTGCCGGGCACGCGGCCGAGCATCTGCTTGGCTTCGTGGCCGACGGCCTGGATGATCTTCTTGCCGTGAGGCCCGCCTTCATGACGGATCGCGACCACGGAGGGCTCATCGAGCACGATGCCCTTGCCGCGGACGTAGATCAGCGTATTGGCGGTACCGAGGTCGATCGCCATATCGCTGGAAAAATAACTGCGCAGGAATCCGAACATGGGAGCTCAGCTAAATTCTGGGGGGAATTGGGGTCATGCCGCGGGGCGTGCCACCCGGGAAACCCTGGGTGCGCCTGTCATCACGGCGATTAAACCGTGAATCATAACTTATAATTTCCCCGGAAATAGCGCATAAATGCAGGCTATTCAAGCTTTGTAACGGGTTTGGCATGTGCATACTGCCCAGTCCCTCCCCTCGGCCTCCGCTTCTCGATATTTGCAATCCCCATGGCGCTCAATGACACAGATGTGGCCCGCATTGCCAGGCTGGCCAGAATCGAACTGACCCCGGACCAGCGCGCCCACGCGCAGGCCGAACTCAATGGCATCCTCCACCTGATCGAACGGCTGCAGGCCGTCGATACCCAGGGCGTCGAACCCCTGGCCCACCCGCTGTCCGCCCATGAGGACATCGTGCTGCGCCTGCGCCAGGACGCCGTCACCGAAACCGCCTCGGAGGCCCGCCGCGCCGAACTGCTGGCCAACGCCCCCGACGCCCAGGACGGTCTTTTCCTGGTCCCCAAGGTTCTCGACTAAGCCATGACCCAACCCGCCCTGCACACCCAATTCGAGGGGATCGCCGCCCTGCGCGCGGCCCTCGCCCAACGCCAGGTCAGCGCCGTCGAACTGGCGCAAAGCTCGCTGGCGGCCGCCGAGGCGGCCCGCGGCCTGAACGCCTTCTTACATATTGATGCCGAATTGACGCTGGCCCAGGCGCGCGCCGCCGACGCCGCGCTGGCCGCCGGCACCGCCGGCCCCCTGGCCGGCGTGCCCATTGCCCACAAGGACGCCTTCGTCACCCGCGGCTGGCGCACCACCGCCGGCAGCAAGATGCTGGACGGCTACGTCAGCCCGTTCGACGCCACCGTGGTCGAGCGCCTGCAGGCTGCCGGCGCCGTGTCGCTGGGCAAGCTCAACTGCGACGAGTTCGCCATGGGCTCGGGCAACGAGAACTCGGCCTACGGCGTGGTCCGCAACCCCTGGGACCCCACCGCCGTGCCCGGCGGCTCCTCGGGCGGCTCGGCCGCCGCCGTGGCCGCCCGCCTGGTGGCCGCCGCCACCGGCACCGACACCGGCGGCTCGGTACGCCAGCCCGCCGCGCTGTGCGGCGTCAGCGGCATCAAGCCGACCTACGGCACCGTGTCGCGCTATGGCATGGTGGCCTTCGGCTCCAGCCTGGACCAGGCCGGCCCGCTGGCCCCCAGCAGCCGCGACCTGCTCGAACTGCTGGACGTCATCAGCGGCTTCGATCCGCGCGACGCCACCAGCCTGGAAAAATGCGATGCCGCCGTCAACGAACCGGGCCGCGTGCGGCGCGACTTCGACGCCGCGCAGGGCAAGTTCGACGCCGCCGGCAGCCAGCCCCTGAAAGGCCTGCGCATCGGCGTGCCCGAGGAATACTTCGGCGCCGGCCTGGCGCCCGACGTGGCCGCCGCGGTGCAGGCCGCCCTGGAACAGTTCGAGGCCCTGGGCGCGGTGCGCGTGCCGGTGTCGCTGCCGCGCACCGAGCTGGCCATCCCCGCCTACTACGTCATCGCTCCCGCCGAAGCCTCCAGCAACCTGGCGCGCTACGACGGCGTGCGCTACGGCCACCGCGCCGCGCAGTACGGCGACCTGAACGAGATGATCAGCCGCTCGCGCGCCGAAGGCTTCGGCGACGAGGTCAAGCGCCGCATCCTGATCGGCACCTACGTGCTGTCTCACGGCTACTACGACGCCTACTATCTGCAGGCCCAGCGCCTGCGCCGCATGATCGCCCAGGACTTCCAGCGCGCCTTCGCCGGCCAGTGCGACGTCATCATGGGCCCGGTGACCCCGACGGTAGCCAAGAACATCGGCGACAACCGCGACGACCCCACCGCCGACTGGCTGGCCGACGTCTACACGCTGGGCGTCAGCCTGGCCGGCCTGCCCGCCATGTCGGTTCCGTGCGGCTTCGGCACCGGCGCGGACGCGGGACAGACGCCCCCCGAGGGGGCTGCCAGCGCCTTGGGGCGGCCCGGCGGCGCAGGCCGCCGCCCCGTCGGCCTGCAGATCATCGGCAACTACTTCGACGAAGGCCGCCTCCTGGCCATCGCCGACCGCTACCAACAAGTCACGACGTGGCACAAGGCCACGCCGGCCCAGCAGGACGCCTAAGCATGAACTGGGAAATCGTCATCGGCCTGGAAACGCACACGCAGCTTTCCACCGACTCCAAGATCTTTTCGGGCAGCAGCACTGAATTCGGCGCCGCGCCCAACACGCATGCCAACGAAGTCGACCTGGCGCTGCCGGGCAGCCTGCCGGTCATGAACCGCGGCGCCGCCGAACGCGCCATCCGCTTCGGCCTGGCGGTCGGCGCCGAGATCGCGCCGCGCTCGGTGTTCGCGCGCAAGAACTACTTCTACCCCGACCTGCCCAAGGGCTACCAGATCAGCCAGTACGAGCTGCCGGTGGTGGTGGGCGGCTCGCTGTCGTTCTTCGTGGGCGAGGAAGAAAAAACCGTCAACCTGACGCGCGCCCACCTGGAAGAAGACGCCGGCAAGTCGCTGCACGACGACTTCACCCTGGCCAATGGCGCGCCGGCCAGCGGCATCGACCTGAACCGCGCGGGCACGCCGCTGCTGGAAATCGTCACCGAACCGGAAATGCGCTCGGCCGCCGAGGCCGTGGCCTACGCCCGCGCCCTGCACAGCCTGGTGGTGTGGCTCGGCATCTGCGACGGCAACATGCAGGAAGGTTCGTTCCGCTGCGACGCCAACGTGTCGGTGCGCCCGGTCGGCCAGAAGGAATTCGGCACCCGCACCGAGATCAAGAACGTCAACTCGTTCCGCTTCCTGGAACGCGCCATCACCTATGAAGCGCGGCGCCAGATCGAACTGATCGAGGACGGCGGCACCGTGGTGCAGGAAACCCGCCTGTACGACGCCGACCGCGACGAAACCCGCAGCATGCGCAGCAAGGAAGACGCGCACGACTACCGCTACTTCCCCGATCCCGACCTGCCCACGCTGGTGATCTCGCGCGCATGGGTCGACGAAGTCCGCGCCGCCATGCCCGAGCTGCCGGCCGCGCAGCGCGCCCGCTTCGAATCCGAGTACGGCCTGCCGGCCTACGACGCCGCCCAGCTGACCGTCAGCCGCGATCTGGCCGCCTACTTCGAGGCCGTGGCGCACGCGCTGCCGGCCGGCCAGGCCAAGCTCGCCGCCAACTGGATCATGGGCGAAGTGGCCGCCACCCTGAACAAGGAAGAAAAGGCCATCGCCGAATCCCCGGTGCAGGCCCCGGCCCTGGCCGCGCTGATCAACCGCATCATCGACGGCACCATCTCCAACAAGATCGCGCGCGAAGTGTTCGGCGCCATGTGGGCCGGCGAGAACGGCGGCCAGCCCGACGCCATCATCGAGGCCCGCGGCCTCAAGCAGATCAGCGACAGCGGCGCCATCGGCGCCATGATCGACGACGTGCTGGCGGCCAATCCGGCCATCGTCGAGGAATACCGCGCCGGCAAGCAGAAGGCGTTCAACTCGCTGGTGGGCCAGATCATGAAGGCGGCGCGCGGCAAGGCCAACCCGCAGCAGGTCAACGACCTGCTCAAGCAGAAGCTGGACAGCTGATCCCCGGCCGGCCCGCTGTCACGGGGGCCGGCGCAGTATCAGACCGAACCGAAGGCCGCGGCATCTTGCCGCGGCTTTTTGTTTGGCCAAGAATGGTCTGGTCGATTTTGCGCCGGAGACTTGGCCATGACCACCCCCTATCTATCCGTTCCGCAAGAACAGGTCGCCGAGCGACTGGATGAACTCATTGAAGCGGCCCATACCGGGACCCGCGTCGTCATCACCCGGGACGGCAGGGCGTATGCCCAGTTCTGGCGGGTCAACCCGCTGCTGACCGAAGAGGCGCACCGCGCGATCGAGGAACTCAAGCAATTCAAGGGCATCCCGTATGTGGACGACGCCACCTGGTGGTATGCCGTGAAGGGGATACGCGAATGACGCTCGTGCTCGATGCGTCGGTTGCCTTGAGCTGGCTGCAATTGCCCAGCCAGACCCCAGTGGGCAAGCGCTCACGATACTGGAAGGCCTGATTGACAAGCCCGCGCGTCCCATCGATCTGGAAGCTGGAAGTCGCCCAGGGAGCCTTACGCATCGAACGGTTGCGGCAAGCCACGCCAGACATGCTAAAAAAATTCTCGACGCGGTTGAAGATGGCGCCGGTGGTCAACGAAAGCCGCCCTGCCGCCACCTGGCTGCCGCCCTGTGTCGCCCTTGCCCGGGAACACGCCCTCACGGTGTATGACGCGTCGTACCTGGAACTTGCGCTTTGGCACGCTGTCGCACTGGCCACCTTCGACAAGCGCCTGGCGCAAGCGGCATATGCCTGCGATGTCGTCGTCATCGGCCCTGAAGCGCCGGCCAGCAGGCTGGAGTCCCCGGCGGCCCGATACGGAAGCCGGCAGGCCAGCTCACACCGGTCCGGGTTTATTTCACCCCGTACTTCGTCCGGTACGCCTGCACTGCGTCGCGGTGTTCGGCAAATGCGGCGTCGTCCTGCAGCAGCGCCATGATGTCAGCCAGCGACGCGATCGCCACCACCGGGATGCCGTAGGTCTTGGCCACGTCCTGTACCGCCGAATGCGGCGACAGCGCGTCATCGGCGCCGGCGCGCTCCATGCGGTCCATGGCGATCAGCACGGCGGCCGGCTCGGCGCCGGCGTTGCGGATGATCTCCACCGACTCGCGCACCGAAGTGCCCGCCGTGATCACGTCGTCGATGATGACGACCTTGCCCTTGAGGGGCGCGCCCACCAGGGTGCCGCCTTCGCCGTGGTCCTTGGCTTCCTTGCGGTTGTAGGCGAACGGCACGTCGTTGCGCCCCTGCATGGCCGGATGATTGGCCAGCGCGACGGCGGTGGCGGTGGCCAGCGGGATGCCCTTGTAGGCCGGGCCGAACAGCATGTCGAAGGCCACGCCGGAATCCAGCAACGCCTGGGCGTAGAAGCCGGCCAGTTTGCCCACCGACGCGCCGCTGTTGAACAGGCCCGCATTGAAGAAGTACGGACTGATGCGGCCGGACTTGACCTTGAAGCTGCCGAAGCGCAACACGCCTTCGTTCAGGGCGAAGCGGACGAAATCGAGCGAGGTGGCGGAGGCGGTGTGGGCGGCAGACATGCGGGCAGGATCCGGGAGGTGACAAACCCCGGCATTTTATCCGGTGTCGGGGCCATTCCCGGACAACGTCGTCGAGTCGGTTAAATTCCTGGCATGGTTCCGGCCGTTCCTGGCCGCTCTACAGGAGTCCCGCTTTGCTGCGCATCACGTCGATCAACCTCAATGGCATCCGGTCCGCCTTCCGCAAGGGCCTGCAACCCTGGATGGAAAAACACGCGGCCGACGTGCTCTGCCTGCAGGAAATCAAGATTTCGGACGGCGACCTGACCGACGAATTGCGCCACCCGCCGGGCTATACCGGCCATTTCCATCACGCCGAGAAGAAGGGTTACAGCGGTGTCGGCATCTACCTGCGCGATGCGGCCGAACGCGTCAGCATCGGCCTGGGCTGCGAAGAGTTCGACCACGAAGGCCGCATCATCCGCGCCGACTGGAAGAACCTGTCCGTCATCAGCGCCTACCTGCCCTCCGGCTCCAGCGGCGACGAGCGCCAACAGGCCAAGTACCGCTTCCTGGACCGCTTCGGCCCCTGGATCGACGAGCTGATGCGCGAACACAAGAAGACCGGCCGCGAATTCATCATCTGTGGCGACTGGAACATCGCGCACAAGGAAATCGACCTGAAGAACTGGAAGGGCAACCTGAAGAATTCCGGCTTCCTGCCCGAGGAACGCGCCTGGCTGACCGACGTGTTCGACAAGCGCGGCTTCGTCGACGTGTTCCGCGCCATCGACGACCGTCCCGACCAATACACCTGGTGGAGCAATCGCGGCCAGGCCTGGGCCAAGAACGTAGGGTGGCGCATCGACTACCAGATCGCCACGCCCGGGATCGCGGCCCGCGCCCGCAGCGTTGCCATCTACAAGGACGAACGCTTTTCCGACCACGCGCCGTTGACCATCGACTACGACGCCACACTCTGAAAAGCCGCGGCGGCGGAATCATCATTGCGCCGCCCGTGCCTGATCCGGATCAAAATATAATTAGGGACACATAATAGGAAATGGCTCCGTCAGAATAAGACCATGCTTCACTCATGCGCGGGATTCCCCTATGAGATGGCGATTGCGCGCTGCCCGCCAGGATTGAATAATATTGGGGACACATAAAATTTCCCTGTGAATTCAATGCCTCCCGCGGCGCCCCATGACAGACAAGGTTCCCGGCGCGCCACCCCAAACACCATACGTCCCCGATAAAACAATAAAAAAGTGCTTTGATATCAAGGTGATGGCGCACTTTCCCGCTTTGCGCAGGGCAACAAAATAGCCCTACAATCCCGCACCAAGCCGGTGCAACTCGCACCAAAACGGAGAAACAACGCCCCAATACGGCGCATCTCCGCACTCATTCGAAGCGCCCCCAAGGAGATCATGTTGAAAGTGCAGCGTCTGGACGACTTCCTGCGTAGCGTCGCCGTGCGCGATCCGCAGCAACCGGAATTCATGCAAGCCGTCCAAGAGGTGATGCTGAGCCTGTGGCCTTTCATCGAAAAGCACCCCCACTACGCCGAGCACGCCCTGCTCGAGCGCCTGGTGGAACCGGAACGCGTGATCCAGTTCCGCGTGTGCTGGACCGACGACAAGGGCCAGGCGCAGGTCAACCGCGCTTTCCGCATCCAGCACAGCTCGGCCATCGGCCCGTTCAAGGGCGGCATGCGTTTCCACCCCTCGGTGAACCTGTCGATCCTGAAGTTCCTGGCGTTCGAGCAGACCCTCAAGAACTCGCTGACCACGCTGCCCATGGGCGGCGGCAAGGGCGGCTCCGACTTCGACCCCAAGGGCAAGTCCGATGCGGAAGTCATGCGCTTCTGCCAGGCCCTGATGATCGAGCTGTACCGCCACCTGGGCCCGGACACCGACGTGCCGGCCGGCGACATCGGCGTGGGCGCGCGTGAAGTCGGCTTCATGGCCGGCATGATGAAAAAGCTGTCGAACTCCACCGCCAGCGTCTTCACCGGCAAGGGCCTGACCTTCGGCGGCAGCCTGATCCGCCCCGAGGCCACCGGCTACGGCACCGTCTACTTCGCCGAGGAAATGCTCAAGCGTGTCGGCAAGTCGTTCGACGGCCTGCGCGTGTCGGTCTCGGGCTCGGGCAACGTGGCCCAGTACGCCATCGAGAAGGCCATGGCGCTGGGCGCCAAGGTCGTGACGGTGTCCGACTCGAACGGCACGGTGGTGGACGAGGCCGGCTTCAACCACGAGAAGCTGGTGGCGCTGATGCACGTCAAGAACGATCTGCGCGGCCGCCTGGACGCCTACGCCCGCCAATTCGGTCTGGTCTATGAGCCCGGCAAGCGCCCCTGGCACGTGCCGGTGGACGTGGCCCTGCCCTGCGCCACCCAGAACGAGCTGGAACTGGCCGACGCGGAAACGCTGATCAAGAACGGCGTGCAATGCGTGGCCGAAGGCGCCAACATGCCCGCCACCCTGGAGGCCGCCAAGGCCTTCATCGCCGCCCGCGTGCTGTACGCGCCGGGCAAGGCCAGCAACGCCGGCGGCGTGGCCGTATCGGGCCTGGAAATGGCCCAGAACTCGGCCCGCCTGTCATGGACCCGCGAGGAGGTGGACACGCGCCTGCACGCCATCATGCGCGACATCCACGAGAATTGCGTGCGCCACGGCCACAGCGAGCGCGAATACGTCAACTACCTGGACGGCGCCAACATCGCCGGTTTCGTCAAGGTCGCCGACGCAATGCGCCAGCAAGGCCTGTACTGATCGCCAGGCCGGCGCGCCAGGCGCCGGCGCACCGCGACAAAAAAGGCGGCAGGCTCGAATCGCCCGCCGCCTTTCTTCATTGCCGAACAGTCCGGCGCGATCAGTGCTTCATCGCGCCGTGCTCGTGGCTCATGCCGGGGTTGTGCGAGGCCGGCTTGACCTTGAACTGCACCGCCACCTCGCCCGCCTTCTCGAACTTGAGCGTGGCCGGCACGGTGGCGCCCTCGGCAAACGGCGCCTTCAGCTTGATGAACATGACGTGGTAGCCGCCCGGGGCCAGTTTGACCTCGCCACTGGCCGGCAGCGCGATGCCGCCTTCGACCTGGCGCATCTTGGCCACGCCGTTGGCCGTCTCCACGGTATGCAACTCGACGCGTTCGGCGGCCTCGGAGGTGACCGACAACAGGCGATCAGGCGTCTTGGCATCGTTGTCGATGTCCATATAGCCCGCGCCGTTGGATTGCCCCGGGGCGGACGCGCGCACCCAGAGATCGTCGACCTCGACATCGCCTACCTTGTAATCCTTGGCCCAGGCCGAACCGGCTGCGCACAGGCCCAGGACGGCGACAGCGGCGAACTTGCGGATGTTCATGGGGGGTGTTCTCCTATGGGGTTAACGCCGCCGGACCAGGCTGCGGGCGGCTGACAGAACCGAGTCGGTCAAAGCTTCCATCGCTTCGGAGTTTACCCGCCAATGCTGCCAGTACAACGGCACGTCCTCCCACGCGCGGCCCCGCAGCAGCATCAACTGACCTGCGTCAAGATGTTCCTGCACCAGCGGCAGCGGATTCATGGTCCACCCCAGTCCGCCGAGCGTCGCCTGCACAAAGGCGCGGGTGGACGGCACCCACCAGACCGGCGGCTGCCACGGCGCCGGGTCGGAAATCTTGTGCGCGAACCGCGCCTGCAACGCGTCCTTGCGGTTGAACACCAACACCGGCGCCTGTGCCAGCGTCTGCGCATTCACGCCCTGGGCGAAATAGCGCTTGTGGAAAGCCGGCGTGCAGGTCGCCACGTAGCGCATGCTGCCCAGCGCATGGATGCGGCACCCCTGCACCGGATCGGCCAGCGTCGTCACCGCTCCCAGCACCGCGCCATTGCGCAGCAATGCCGCGGTGTGGTCCTGGTCCTCGGACTGCATGTCGAGCGTGGCGCGGGTACGGCTGGAGAATTGCAGGGCCGCGTCGACGAACCAGGTTTCCAGGCTGTCGTGGTTGACCGCGATGGGGATGCTGGCATGCGGCACGTCGTCGTCCGCCACCCCCAGCCGGTTCAAGGCATCGTGCTCCAGCAGCGCGGTCTGCTCGGCCAGTTGCACCAGCACCTGGCCGTCGGTGGTGGCCGCCGCCGGCACAGTGCGCTGGACCAGCAGACGCCCCATGCGATCTTCCAGCGCCTTGATTCGCTGCGACACCGCGGAGGGCGTCACGCTCAAGGCCAATGCCGCCCGCTCGAAACTGCCTTCGCGCACCACCGCGGCGAGGGCGCGCAGGTTGCCGTGATCGATTTTCATGAAATTAGTTTTACTTAATATAGTGAAGGAAAATTAGCTGTATTTCATATGCATGGCAAGCGAGAATATTGCATTGCCGGCATGCGCAACGCTGCCGGCCCGCTATCCAAGCGCCACCACAAGGCGTTGCAGTCACAAGGTTCGCCGTCATGTTCACCACGTTGTCATCCCCCCTCTTCCTTACCGCCTGGGCCAGCGGCACGGCCACCGGGCTGGGCCTGTTCGCCGTCGTTGGCGCGCAGAGCGCATTCATTCTGCGCCAGGGATTGATGCGCGCCCACCTGCTGTCGGTGGTCGCGATCTGCGCGCTGATCGACGCGGTTTTCATCTTCGCCAGCGTGTCGGGCCTGCAGGCCCTGACTTCCTGGTTTCCGTGGCTGACCACGGCCGTGCTGTGGTTCGGCGTGGCATTCCTGTCCTGGTATGCATTGCAGTCGGCGCGCCGCGCCTGGACCGCCACCGGCGGCCTGGCCGCCGCGCGCGCCGTGGTGCCATCGCGCCGCGCCGCGATGTTGGGCGCGCTGGGCTTCTCGTTGCTCAACCCGCACTTCTGGCTCGACATGGTGGTGGTGGGATCGCTGGCCCATGGCTTTGACGACGCCCGCATGGCGTTCGCCGCCGGCGCCCTCACCGCCAGCCTGCTGTGGCTGGCCGTGCTGGGCATCGGTTCGCGGCTGTTCGCGCGCTTCTTCGCCAGCGCCTCGGCCTGGCGCGTGCTGGATGGCGTCATCGCCGTGGTGATGGCCGGCCTGGCCGTCAGCCTGGCGCTCAAGGGCGTCTGACGGCCCTCCCGGGTCTCATCTCCCAGATGCCGCCGGAATACGGGGACAGACTTTCTGGTCCCACACTTTTATAATCGCCGGGTTGCCACTTCTTCGTCGGGCGCATGGCCGGCCCGCCAGACGATCATGCGCGGACCTTCTCCCTCCAAAGACGTGCGCCTGCCGCCGCTGGCCGCCATCCAGGCGTTCGAAGCCGCCGCCCGGCTCGGTTCGTTCGAGCGCGCCAGCGAAGAACTGTTCGTCACCGCCAGCGCCATCGGCAAGCGCATCGCCGCGCTGGAAGCGCAACTCGACGTCACCCTGTTCATCCGCAGCAGCCGCGGCATCACCCTGAGCGCGGCCGGACGCGAATACCTGGAACAGGTGCGCACCGCCCTGGCCCTGCTGTCGGACGCCTCGCTGCACAAGCGCGGCGAGCCCAAGCCGGAACCGCTGCGCGTGGTGTCCACCCCGACCTTCGCGCGCCAGGTGCTGATCCCCGCCCTGCCGGGCTTCACGGCCACCCATCCCGAGGTCGAACTGGAAATCATGCTGTCCATTCCATACCTGGACATCATGCCGCCGAATGCCGATGTCTGGATCCGTTTCGGCAGTGGCCGCTACCCCGGGCTGCACACCCGTCCCTTGACCGCCGACCCGGTTTTCGCGGTCTGTTCGCCAGCGTACCGTGACGCCCACGGGCCGTTCCGGCAACCGCGAGACCTGGCGCGCGCCGCCCTGCTGCGTTGCCCGATGGAACCATGGCGCCCCTGGCTGGCGGCCGCCGGACTGGATTGGCCGGAGCCGACGCGCGGCGTCTGGCTGGTGGACCTGGGCATGATGCTGGCGGCCGCCCGCGCCGGCCAGGGCATCGCGCTGACCCGCCGCACCCTGGCGGCCGAATGGCTGGACGAAGGCAAATTGCTGCGCGTGCTCGATATCGAGACCGCCGGAGAATCGCAGTACTACCTGTGCACCGAAACCTCGCGCCCGCCCGGCGGCGCGGTGCAAGCGTTTTCCCTATGGCTGACCGGCGTCTGCCAACGCGCCGCCCAATGGCCACGCGGCCTGGCGGCCCACCCGGAATAAATTTCCAGCCCCATCCGGAAGGAAATTCCGCGCACCGTGGCGCCGCCGTGGCTAGCATGCGCCGAACGCGGTCGCGCACGCGCCGGCCGGCGCGCGCAAGCGTCCTTGCCCCGGGTTGCCGACCCATGCTGCGTCGCAGCATCCGATTTTGTAACCCGTGCGCGCGTACTAGGTATTTACACGGAATAACCCCGTCGGGTCAGATTCGCGTAAGCGATTAAGCAGACAGTCACAACACGCAACACAGGAGCGCGCCATCCACTTTGCCTTGCCGCCTGGCGCCGGCACACGGTTTTCCACGCAGTTCTACTAATTACAACGGAGACATCCATGGATTTTCGTTTGAAGCTGCTTGCAGGAACCCTTGCTTTTGCTGTCTCGGCCGCGGGTTACGCCGCCGACCCCATCAAGATCGGCGTTACCGGCCCCTATACCGGCGGTTCTTCCTCCATGGGCGTGAGCATGCGCGATGGCGTGCGCCTGGCAATCGAGGAAATCAACAAGAGCGGCGGCGTGCTTGGCCGGCAACTGGTCGCGGTGGAGCGCGATGACGAAGCCAAGAACGAGCGCGGTGTGCAGATCGCCCAGGAACTGATCAACAAGGAACAAGTCACCGCCACGGTCGGCTACATCAACACGGGCGTGGCGCTGGCCTCGCAGCGTTTCTACCAGGATGCCAAGATTCCGGTGTTCAACAACGTGGCCACCGGCAGCGTCATCACCCATCAGTTCAAGGCGCCGGAATACAAAGACAACTACGTGTTCCGCAACTCGGCCAACGACAGCATCCAGGCGCCGATGATCGTCGAGGAAGCCGTCACCCGCCGTGGCTTCAAGAAGGTGGCGATCCTGGCCGATTCCACCAACTATGGCCAGCTGGGCCGCGAGGACCTGGAAAAGGCGCTCGACGCCAAGGGTATCAAGCCGGTGGCCGTCGAAAAGTTCAACATCAAGGACGTCGACATGACGGCCCAACTGCTCAAGGCCAAGTCCGCCGGCGCCGAAGCCGTGCTGACCTACGGCATCGGCCCCGAACTGGCGCAGATCGCCAACGGCATGGCCAAGCTGGGCTGGAAGGTGCCGATCATCGGCAGCTGGACCCTGTCGATGGCCAACTACATCGACAATTCCGGCGCCAACGGCGAAGGCGCGCGCATGCCGCAGACCTTCATCCAGGACCCCGACACGCCCAAGCGCAAGGCCTTCATCGACGCTTATCTGGCCAAATTCAAGCCCAAGAACGACCGCATCGACTCGCCGGTTTCGGCGGCCCAGGGCTATGACTCGGTGTTCCTGCTGGCCGCGGCCATCAAGCAGGCCAACTCCACCGACGGCCCGAAGATCCGCGAGGCGCTCGAGAACCTGCAAACGCCGGTCGAAGGTGTCGTGATGACCTACGACAAGCCGTTCACCCACGACAACCACGACGCCATCACCACCAAGCAAGTGCTGATTGGCGAGGTCAAGGGCGGCCGCGTGGTCAAGGCCAACTGAGTTCGTCCGAAGCAAGCGCGCGGCGGCGGCCCTGCCGCAGCCGGTGTCTCCGCGCGCGGGACACCGGCACGCCGTCGCCCGACAACAGCGTTCTGCCCAAGGGGGTTGGGACGGAACACAGCGCCTCACGACACACACCATGATTCTTCTACAGCTTATCTATAGCGGTATCGCGCTGGGCATGATCTATGCCGTCATCGCGTTCGGATACCAGCTCACTTTCGCCACCTCCGGCACCCTCAACTTCGGCCAGGGCGAAGCCCTGATGCTGGGCGCCATGGTCGGACTCACACTGGTCGGACTGGGCGTGAACTACTGGGTGATGATTCCCATTGTCTGCGTCTTCGGCTTCGCGCAAGGCGCGCTGGTCGAGCGGGTCGGCGTGCGGCCGGCCATCAAAACGCGATCGGAATTCGGCTGGATCATGGCCACCATCGCGCTGGGCATCATCTTCAAAAACGTGGCCGAGAACGTCTGGGGCCGCGATGACCTGCGCTTTCCCTCGCCGCTGCCCGAGGCGCCGATCCAGGTGATGGGCGCCAATGTGCTGCCGATGGAACTGCTGGTGGTGTTCGGCGCGCTGGCCATGATGCTGCTGGTGGAAGTGTTCAACCGCAAATCCATCTACGGCAAGGCCTTCGTCGCCACCGCCAACGACCGCGATGCCGCCGGCTTGATGGGGATCAACACCGGCATGGTGATCACGTTTTCGTATGCCCTGTCGTCACTGACCGCCGCCTTCGCGGGGGTGCTGGTGGCGCCGCTGACGTTGACCGGCGCCACCATGGGCGCGGTGCTGGGCCTGAAGGCCTTCGCGGTGGCCATCATCGGCGGCCTGTCCAGCGGCATGGGCGTGGTGGTGGGCGGACTGATCCTGGGGATCGCCGAGACCACCACCGGTTTCTATATTTCCACGGGGTACAAGGATGTGCCGGGCCTGGTCCTGCTGCTGCTCGTACTGACGTTCAAGCCCGCCGGCCTGTTCGGCAAGACCGCCATCAAGAAGGTGTAACCGATGAAACCCCTGCACCTTCTGCTCTCCGTCGTGGCGGTCGCCTGCCTGGCGGCCGTGCCGCTGGGCGTGACCAACACGTACTACCTGCACCTGATCGAAACCATCATGATTTACGCGATCCTGCTGTTCGGGCTCGATATCGTGGTGGGTTATACGGGGCAGGTGTCGCTCGGCCATGCGGGCCTGTTCGGCATCGGTTCCTACGTGGCCGGCGTCTTGTTCTTCCATCTGCAACTGCCGATTTGGGTAACCCTGCCGGCGGCCATCGTCATCGCCGCGGCCTTTGGCGTGGTGTTGGCATTGCCGGCGCTGCGCGTGACCGGGCCCTATCTGGCCATGGTGACGCTGGCGTTCGGCACCATCATCCAGATCCTGATCAACGAAATGACCTTCATGACCGAAGGCCCGCTCGGCATCAAGATCCCCAAGCCGTCGATCGGCGGGCACATCCTGACCAAGAGCGAGTACTTCTGGCTGGTGGCGGCGTTGCTGGTACTGTCGCTGATCGTGGTGCACCGCATCCTGAAATCGCACCTGGGCCGTTCGTTCGAAGCCCTGCGCGACAGCCCGATCGCCTCTGACTGCATGGGCGTGTCGGTGTACCGGCACAAGGTATTCGCCTTCGTCATCAGCGCCGGCTTCGCCGGCCTGGCGGGCGCGCTGTATTCGTATTCCGAGCAGTACATCTCGCCCAATACCTACAACTTCGAGCTGACCATCCTGTTCCTGCTGGCCATCATCATGGGCGGGCGCAAGAGCCGTACCGGCGCGTTGCTGGGCGCGTCGATCATCGTGCTGCTGCCCAAGATGCTGGACGATATCGATACCTTCCGCCTGATCGCGCTGGGCGTGGCGATCTTGGTGACAGTGGGCAGCGTGCTCGCGGTGTCCAAGGGCCGCACCGACGCCCGCCGGGTGGCGGTTCCGGTGGCCGGCACCATCCTGCTGGCGGTGTTCTCGTACTGGCTGGATGCGGTGACCGACTGGCGCCTGACGATCTTCGGCGCCATGATCCTGTTTGTCGTGTACTACCTGCCGGACGGCATTGTCGGCTTTGTGCGCAACCTGTTCTTCTCGAACCGCCGCGCGGTGCTGGCGGTCAAGAAAGACCTGATCAACGAACGCGACGCGGTCCCGGATGCAATCCAGGGCAAGGGCGAGACGCTGTTGGCGGCCAAGGGGGTGCTGATGCAGTTCGGCGGCCTCAAGGCCTTGAACCAGGTTGACCTGACGGTCGAACGCGGCACCATCCACGGCCTCATCGGGCCGAACGGCTCGGGCAAGAGCACCATGATGAACGTGCTTACCGGCATCTACGTGCCCACGGCCGGCGCGGTGGAATTTTCGGGCAAGTCGCTGGTCGGCCTGGCGCCGGCCGACATCGCCGCCACGGGCATTGCCCGCACCTTCCAGAACGTGCAGCTGTTCGGCGAAATGACCGCGCTGGAGAATGTGCTGGTGGGCCTGCACCACACCTTCACCACCGGCCTGGCCGGGATCGCGCTGCGCACATCCAAGTGGAAAGGCGAAGAGCAAGGCGCCCGCGCCCGCGCCCTGGCACTGCTGGAATTCGTGGGGCTGGAGGACCTGGCGAACGAAGAAGCGCGCAACCTGCCCTACGGCAAGCAGCGCCTGCTGGAGATCGCCCGCGCGCTGGCGCTGGATCCGCAGTTGTTGCTGTTGGACGAACCGGCGGCGGGCCTGACGGCGCCCGATATCGTCGAACTGCTGGCCATCATCCGCAAGGTGCGCGACCACGGCATCACCCTGATCCTGATCGAGCACCACATGGATGTGGTGATGGGCGTGTGCGATACCGTGTCGGTGCTGGACTTCGGCCAGAAGATCGCCGAGGGGCTGCCCAACGAAGTACAGAGCAACGCCAAGGTTATCGAGGCGTATCTGGGCGGCGCGCCCGCCTGACGCCGAGGACGACAACATGCTATCGATCAAGAATCTGGAAGCGGGCTACGGGAAAGTGAAGGTGCTGCACGGCATCAGCATGGAAGTCCCCAAGGCCAAGGTGGTGACGTTGATCGGCTCGAACGGGGCCGGCAAGACAACGACGATGCGGGCGCTGTCGGGGATGATC
Source organism: Achromobacter pulmonis (assembly GCF_902859765.1). Lineage (GTDB taxonomy): Bacteria > Pseudomonadota > Gammaproteobacteria > Burkholderiales > Burkholderiaceae_B > Achromobacter > Achromobacter pulmonis. The sequence continues at coordinate 37,540 of NZ_CADIJV010000031.1, read as the reverse complement.
CGGCCCACGGCGGGCGAGGTTACGCTGAGCGGCAAGCGCATCGACGGCCTGGAATCGCACCGGATCGCGCGGCTGGGACTGGCGCATTCGCCCGAGGGGCGGCGCGTGTTCCCGACGCTGTCCGTCACTGACAATCTGCTGCTGGGCGCGTTTCCCCGGCTCACCGGGAGCCGCCCCAAGGGCAACGTGCAGGCGGATCTGGAACGGGCAATGGATCTGTTTCCGCGCCTGAAGGAGCGGCGCGATCAGCTCGCGGGAACACTGTCGGGCGGCGAGCAGCAGATGCTGGCGATGGCACGGGCGGTGATGCTCAATCCCGAGCTGGTGTTGCTGGACGAGCCGTCGATGGGGCTGGCGCCGATCCTGGTGGAGGAGGTGTTCCGGATCATCGCGCGGCTCAAGGACGAAGGGGTGACGATGCTGCTGGTCGAGCAGTTCGCGGCGGCGGCGTTGAATGTCGCCGACTATGGGTACGTGCTGGAGAACGGACGGATCTCGGTGCACGGGAGTGCCGACAAGCTCAAGCACGATCCGGCAGTGGTGGCGGCCTATCTTGGTGGGTCGCACTAGCCAGGCGTGTCTCGCCCGGACCGTGAGTCCTTCAGGCGTACGGCCTGGCCGCCGACGGATTTGGCGGGCGTGCCGTTCGTGCCGGGAGGGCGACCGATGACAAAGGCAGGATTGCGCGTACCGCGCAATCCTGCCTTTTCCTTGGGCGCGCGGGGACCCGCGCCGCGATCAGACGTCGATGGTCAGGGTGACGTCGATGTTGCCGCGGGTGGCGTTCGAGTACGGGCAGACGATGTGGGCGGCGGCGACCAGCTTTTCGGCTTCGGCGCGGTCCATGCCGGGCAGCGAGATCTTCAGTTCGGCTTCGATGCCGAAACCGGTGGGAATGGGGCCGATGCCGACCGAGCCATCGATGGTGGCGTTGGCGGGCATGGCGATCTTGTCGCGGCCGGCGACGAACTTCATGGCGCCCATGAAGCAGGCCGAATAACCGACGGCGAACAGCTGCTCGGGATTGGTGCCGGCCGCGCCGGCGCCGCCCAGTTCCTTCGGCGTGGTCAGCTTGACGTTCAGGTTGCCGTCGCTGGAGACGCCAGTGCCTTCGCGGCCGCCGGTGACGTGAGCGTGGGCGCGGTAGAGAACTTTTTCGATGGACATGGTGTGTTCCTTTTGGATGAAGGTGGGACTGCCAGGCTGGCGGGACCCTTCCCGCTTCGGCCCTTACTAATCAAATAGCATGCTATTTCATAGCGCACTACCTTTAACCGGGAATGACAGCACTAACTATCATCCGCCTCAAAGACTGCGGCTCAAAGACTGCCGACCAACTTTTCCCGCAATTCGTGCAACGACTTCATGGTGCCCTGCACTTCTTCCAGCGAGCACCGGGCCGCGGCGGCGATGGCGTGGGGCACGGCCTCGGCCTGGTTGCGCAGGTCGCGGCCCTGCCTGGTCAGGGCAACGATGACCTGGCGTTCGTCATCGTGTGCGCGGGTCCGGGTGACCAGGCCCGCCGCTTCCAGCCGCTTGAGCAGGGGCGTCAGCGTGGCCGAGTCCAGGAACAGGCGCGCGCCGATATCGGTGACCGTGATCTCGTCGCGTTCCCACAGCACCAGCATGACCAGGTACTGCGGGTACGTCAGATCCAGGCCGCGCAGCAGCCTGCGGTACACCTTGTTCATCGCCAGAGAGGTCGAGTACAGGGCGAAACACAGCTGGTTGTCTAGCAGCAGCGGGTTGAGCGCGCCTTTGGGCTGGGATCTGGATTTCATTGCGCAATATTAAATAGCGCACTACTTATTGTCAAGCCCTCTTCCCGCCAATTTTTGTAACGGCCAGCCTGCCCGCGAGCGGCGTCACGGCAAGCGCGGCCGCCGCCGGCGCTCAGGCGGCGTGCTCGCCTTCCTGCGCGCCGCGGTCGGAGCCGTACCGCTTGAGGCCGTCCAGGTCCAGCACCCGCACGGCGCCGTACTCGACGTTCAGCAGGCCCGCCTCTTCCAGCTTGCGCAGCGCCTGGTTGGCGCGCTGGCGCGAGACCCGGGCCAGGTAGCCGACCTCTTCCTGCGTGATCGTCAAACGCATCCCCATGCCGGGATACAGCAGGGGATTGAACAGTTCAGCCAGGCAGCGCGCCACGCGCGCGTCCGGGTCCAACAGGCGGTCGTATTCGGCCTTGCCGATGAACTGGGCGACGCGCTCGTTCAGTTGGTGCAGCAGGTAGCGGTTGAACGGGATGCTGCTATCGAGCAGCCAGTCGAAGGTCGCGGCCGGCAGGCGCGCGACGACCGAATCGCGCAACGCCACGATGTCGTACTTGCGGACTTCTCGCTTGAGCAGCGAGCCCTCGCCGATCCAGCCGCCGGCCGGCACGCCGGTCAGCGACGCGACCTTGCCTTCGGCATTGCCCACCGATACCTTGACCAGACCGGCCAGCACGCCGATCCATGCCTGGGCGAGTTCGCCTTTGCGCTCTATGATCGACCCGGCGGCCACCTGCTGCACGGAAAGGTCTCGCTCGACGCGCGTTTGCTGTTCGCTGTCGAGCACGCGAAACCAGGCCGCGGCAAGTTGCAGGGAGTCGGATAGCTGCATCGGGAATACCCTAAAAGTTCCTTGAATGTCGCGATGGTGACAGTTGGTAGCAACCCAACCTTATACCTTAACTCCTGCCGTAAATCTAAAACCAACTGGTCAAGCGCGATCGCCCGCGCGCCGCATCTCGCGGCCCCGGGTCCGATGCGCCCAAACCGGAGGAGACAACGTGGCACATTCATCGCCCGCATCCGCACAGATGCCGGCGGCGCTGGACACCTTTCCAGCGCTGCTGTTCGCGCATGCCGACGTACGCGGGTCGCGGCCCGCGATACGCGAGAAAGACCTGGGCATCTGGCAAACCCTTACCTGGTCGGAAGTGGCCGAGCACGTGCGCCAGGTCGCCCACGGGCTCGCGTCGCTGGGCATCCTGCCGGGCATGCATGTGGCCGTGATCGGCGAGAACCGCCCGCGCCTGTACATGGCCATGATGGCCGCGCAATCGCTCGGCGCGATCCCCGTTCCGCTCTACCAGGACGCCGTGGCCCAGGAAATGGTCTACGTGCTGCAGGACGCCGAAGTCAGCGTCGCGGTGGTCGAGGACCAGGAACAGGTCGACAAGATGCTGGAAGTGCGCGACCAATGCCCCGCGCTCAAGCACGTGGTCTACGACGACCCGCGCGGCCTGCGCCACTATACCGATGCGATGCTGCTGTCGTATGACCGGCTCGAGGAGATCGGCCGCGAATACGCCGCGCAACATCCCGATTTCTTCGCCCGCGCCGTCGCCGCGGTGCAGCCGCATGACGCGGCGGCGATGTTCTATACCTCGGGCACCACCGGCAAGCCCAAAGGCGTGGTGCTGACGCACCATGCGCTGATCGATCGCGCCCGCGCGGTGTCCGAAATGGAAAAGCTGACCGACCGCGAGGACGTGCTGGCCTACCTGCCGCCGGCCTGGATCGGGCAGAACATGTTCTCGTACACGCAATTGCTGGTCACCGGCTTCACCGTGAACCATCCGGAATCGCCCGACACGGTCTCGATCGACATGCGCGACATCGGGCCCACCTACTATTTCGCGCCGCCGCGCGTGCTGGAAGGCCTGCTGACCCATGTGATGATCCGCATGGAAGATGCCGGCTATCTCAAGCGCAAGCTGTTCCATGCCTGCATGAAGCTGGCGCGCCGCGTCGGCACCCGCATCCTGGATGGCGAATCGGTCAACCCCTGGGACCGCCTGCGCTACGCGCTGGGCAATGTGCTGATCTATGGCCCGCTGCGCAACGCGCTCGGCATGAGCCGCGTGCGCGTGGCCTATACCGCGGGCGAGGCCATCGGCCCCGACCTGTTCGTGTTCTACCGCTCCATCGGCATCAATCTCAAGCAACTCTATGGCTCCACCGAGACCTCGGTGTTCGTCTGCGTGCAGCCGGACGGCCAGGTGCGCGACGACACCGTCGGGCCGCCCGTGGCCGGCGTCGAGATCCGCGTGGCCGACAACGGCGAAATCCTGGTCAAGAGTCCCGGCCTGTTCAAGGAGTACTACCGCAACCCGGACGCCACGCAGGAGGCGCGCAGCGCCGATGGCTGGTTCCACACAGGCGATGCGGGCTACCTGGACACCGACGGCCAGCTCAAGATCATCGACCGCGCCAAGGACGTCGGCAAGCTGGCCGACGGCAGCCTGTTCGCGCCCAAATACCTCGAGAACAAGCTCAAGTTCTTCCCGCACATCAAAGAGGCCGTGGCCTTCGGCGCCGGCCGCGACGACGTCTGCGCCTTCATCAACATCGACCTGGAAGCGGTGGGCAACTGGGCCGAGCGCCGCGGTCTGGCCTATGCCGGTTACACCGACCTGGCGGGCAAGGACGAGGTCTACCAGCTCATCGCCGAATGCGTCGAACAGGTCAACGCCGATCTGGCCACCGACCCGAAACTGTCGGCATCGCAGATCAGCCGCTTCCTGATCCTGCACAAGGAACTGGACCCGGACGATGACGAACTGACCCGCACCCGCAAGGTGCGCCGCGCATTCATTGCGCAGAAGTACGGCGTGCTGATCGACGCCCTCTTCCAGAACAAGCCCTCCCAGTACATCGAAACCGAAGTGAAATTCGAGGACGGCCGCAGCGGCAAGATCGCCGCCGACCTGAAGATCCGCCCGGTCAAGACGTTCCCCGCCATCACAGCCCGAGCCGCGTAGAGACCATGAGCAACAACGACCGCGACCAGCGCATCGGCGACGTGATGCTGGACATGCAGAACATCTCGCTGTCCTTCGGCGGCGTCAAGGCGCTGACGGACATTTCCTTCAATGTGCGCGAACACGAGATCCGCGCCATCATCGGCCCCAACGGCGCCGGCAAGAGCTCGATGCTGAACGTCATCAACGGCGTCTACACCCCGCAACAGGGCGGCATCGAGTTCCTCGGCAAGCGCTTCTCGCGCATGAACCCGCGCCGCGCCGCTGAAATGGGCATCGCCCGCACCTTCCAGAACCTGGCGCTGTTCAAGGGCATGAGCGTGCTCGACAACATCATGACCGGCCGCAACCTGCGCATGAAGTGCGGGCTGCTGGCGCAGGCTTTCCGCCTGGGCGCCGCCGAACGCGAAGAGATCGAGCACCGCCAGTTCGTCGAGAACATCATCGACTTTCTCGAAATCCAGGCCTACCGCAAGACGCCCGTCGGGCGCCTGCCCTATGGCCTGCAAAAGCGCGTCGACCTGGGCCGCGCGCTGGCCATGGAACCGCGCCTGCTGCTGCTGGACGAACCCATGGCCGGCATGAACATCGAGGAAAAGCAGGACATGAGCCGCTTCATCCTCGACGTGAACGACGAGTTCGGCACCACCATCGTGCTGATCGAGCACGACATGGGCGTGGTCATGGACATCTCCGATCGCGTCGTGGTGCTGGACTACGGCAAGAAGATCGGCGACGGCAAGCCGGAAGAAGTCCGCGCCAACGAAGACGTCATCCGCGCGTACCTGGGCGTGGACAGCGCTCCCGCCCAGGGCGCCGAAGCGCAGGCGACGCCCCCCGCCCCCAGCCCTCCCCATGAGGGGCAGGGAGATAAATCAATGGCTGCACGGACATAAGGGGCGAATGATGGGATTTTTTCTGGAAACCTTGTTCGGCGGCCTGATGAGCGGCATGCTGTACGCGTTGATCGGCCTGGGCTTCGTGCTGATCTTCAAGGCCTCGGGCGTATTCAATTTCGCCCAGGGCGCGATGGTGCTGGTGGCCGCGTTGTCCATGGCGCGCTTCTCGGAGTGGCTTCCACGCTGGTTCGGCTTCGAGAACATGATCCTGGCCAATGTGCTGGCGTTCATCGTCAGCGCCATCGTGATGTTCCTGCTGGCCGTGGCGATCGAGCGTTTCGTGCTGCGCCACCTGGTCAACCAGGAGGCCACCACGCTGCTCATGGCCACGCTCGGCATCAGCTACTTCCTGGACGGCCTGGGCCAGATCGCCTTCGGCAGCTCGGTCTATTCCATCAACGTCGGCATGCCGAAAGATCCGCTGCTGATCCTGGACACGATGTTCGAGGGCGGCCTGCTGATCAATCTCGAAGACCTGACCGCCGCCGTCATCGCCGCGCTGCTGGTGGCGGCGCTGGCACTGTTCTTCCAGTTCACCTCCACCGGCCGCGCCCTGCGCGCCGTGGCGGACGACCATCAGGCGGCGCAGTCCATCGGCATTCCGCTGAACCGCATCTGGGTCATCGTCTGGAGCGTTGCCGGCTTGGTGGCGCTGGTGGCCGGCATCATCTGGGGCTCCAAGTTCGGCGTGCAATTCACGCTCTCGACCGCGGCGCTGCGGGCGCTGCCGGTGGTGATCCTGGGCGGGCTGACCTCGGTGCCGGGCGCCATCCTGGGCGGCCTGATCATCGGCGTGGGCGAAAAGCTGTCCGAAGTCTATCTGGGGTCGCTGGTCGGCGGCGGTATCGAGATCTGGTTCGCCTACGTGCTGGCGCTGGTGTTCCTGCTGTTCCGTCCGCAAGGACTGTTCGGCGAGAAGATCATCGACCGCGTCTGAGCGCCTTCTAGGATAAAAACATGTTCTATCGCGAAAACGGCCAATTCAAGACCAGCTATCGCGCTGACCAGCAGATCTTTCCGATCCGCCAGGACCGCGTCTTCATCTGGCTGCTGCTGGCGGTGGCGTTCATCGCCATCCCGGCGCTGTCCAGCGACTATCTGCTGCGCGCCATCCTGATCCCCTTCCTGATCCTGTCGCTGGCCGCCGTCGGCCTGAACATCCTGGTGGGCTATTGCGGCCAGATCTCGCTGGGCACGGGCGCCTTCATGGCGGTGGGCGCGTATGCCGCCTGGAACTTCGGCGTGCGCTTTCCGGGCATGCCGCTGATCGTCCAGATCCTGCTGGGCGGCTGCTTCGCCACCATCGTCGGCGTGATATTCGGCATCCCCAGCCTGCGCATCCGCGGCCTGTACCTGGCCGTGGCGACGCTGGCGGCACAGTTCTTCGTCGACTGGGCATTCCTGCGCATCCCGTTCTTCACCAACTACTCGTCGTCGGGCAACGTCTCGGTGCCGCCGCTGACCGCCTTCGGCCTGCCGGTGCAGAGCGCTCTCGAGAAATACCTGTTCGTGCTGATCCTGGTCGTGCTCTTCAGCCTGCTGGCCAAGAACCTGGTGCGCGGCGCCATCGGCCGCCAATGGATGGCGATCCGCGACATGGACGTGGCCGCGTCGGTCATCGGCATCCGCCCGATGTACGCCAAGCTCACCGCCTTCGCGGTCAGTTCCTTCATCGTCGGCGTGGCCGGCGCGCTGTGGGGCTACATCCATCTGGGCTCGTGGGAACCGCTGGCCTTCGACCTGACCCGCTCGTTCCAACTGCTGTTCATGGTCATCATCGGCGGCCTGGGCTCGATCATCGGCAGCTTCTTCGGCGCGGCCTTCATCGTGCTGGTGCCGGTAGCGCTGACCAATGTGCCGCACATGCTGGGCCTGTCGCTGTCGGTGGACATCGCCGCGCACGTCGAGCACATGGTGTTCGGCGCGCTGATCGTGTTCTTCCTGATCGCCGAACCGCACGGACTGGCACGTTTGTGGAGCATCGGCAAGGAGAAACTCCGCATCTGGCCGTTCCCCCATTAAGGAGGGCACACGCCCGAAGCGCCTGCGGCGCTTCCCCCTCAAGGGGGCGCCGCCGGGGACCGGCAAAGCCGGATCCGCCGCGGCCCGAATGGTGTGGCTCCCGTTGTGATCATCGTCGGTAGTAGCGGTATGCGCGCCACGACCGACATCCTGAATACCCGGCTCCAGACCGGGCCAACCCCGGTGTCCGAGGGTTTATGACCCAAACACCACGCAGGAGGTAAATGGAGATGAAGCGTCTTAACCTGAAGTTGGCGGCAGCCTTGGTGGCCGCAGCCGGCGCCGTGGGCGCCGTGGCCACGCCGGCAATGGCGGCGGAAGAGCAGTTCGTTCCGTTGCTGGTGTACCGCACCGGCTCCTTCGCGCCGCTGGGCATTCCCTGGGCCGACGGCAAGCTGGATTACCTGAAGCTGGTCAACGAACGCGATGGCGGCGTCAACGGCGTCAAGATCACCTACGAGGAGTGCGAAACCGCCTACGCCACCGACCGCGGCGTGGAGTGCTACGAGCGCCTGAAGGGCAAGGGTACCGGCGCCTCCGGCTTCGACACCCAGTCCACCGGCATCACCTTCGCGGTCAGCGACAAGGCCATCGTCGACAAGGTGCCGGTCGAGACGATGGGCTACGGCCTGTCGCAATCGGTCGATGGCAGCGTGTTCGAATGGAACTTCCCGCTGCTGGGCACCTACTGGACCGCGGCCGACGTGATGATCCAGGACATCGCCAAAAAAGAAGGCGGCATGGCCAAGCTCAAGGGCAAGAAGATCGCCCTGGTCTATCACGACTCGCCCTACGGCAAGGAACCGATCCCGCTGCTGCAAAAGCGCGCCGCCAAGGAAGGCTTCGAACTGCTGCTGTATCCGGTGACCGCGCCGGGCGTGGAGCAGAAGTCCACCTGGCTGCAGATCCGCCAGGCCCGTCCGGCCTACGTGCTGCTGTGGAGCGCGGGCATCATGACGCCCACCGCCATCCGCGAAGCGCAGGCCAGCGGCTATCCGCGCGACAAGATGTACGCCATCTGGTGGGCCGGCTCGGAAGGCGATGTGAAGGACCTGGGCGATGTCGCCAAGGGCTACAACGCCATCACCATCCACAACAGCGGCGCCGAGCACGACAAGGTCTACGACGATCTGAAGAAGTACGTCTACGACAAGGGCCAGGGCGCGGACAAGACCGGCAAGACCACGCTCGGCACCATTGCCCATACCCGCGGCATGATGATCTCGATGCTGCAGGTCGAAGCGATCCGCACCGCGCAGGAAAAGTATGGCAAGGGCAAGGCCATGACGCCGGAGCAGGTGCGCTGGGGCTTCGAGAACCTGAACATCACCCAGGAACGCCTGGACCAGCTTGGCTTCGGCCACATCATGCGTCCGGTAAAGACCTCATGCAGCAACCACAAGGGTGACGACTGGGCCCGCATCGTGCAGTGGGACGGCGCCAAGTTCAAGGTCGTTTCGGACTGGTACCAGGCCGACAAGACCCTGCTCGACCCGATGGTGAAGGAAGCCGCGGCGAAGTACGCCAAGGAAAAGAACATCACGCCCCGCACTTGCGAGAACTGATGTGAACCGGCGGCCGGCGCCCCAGGGCGTCGGCCGCCACCATGCCGCAGGAACCGCCATGACCGCAGCAACGACTACCGCTACTACCGCCGACACCCCCAAGGTGCTGCTCGATGTGAACGGCATCGAGGTGATCTACAACCACGTCATCCTGGTGCTCAAGGGCGTCTCCCTGCAAGTGCCCGAAGGCAGAATCGTGGCCTTGCTGGGCGCCAACGGCGCCGGCAAGACCACCACGTTGCGCGCCATCTCGAACCTGCTCAAGGGCGAGCGCGGCGATGTCACCAAAGGCCACATCCAGTACCGCGACCAACGCATCGAGAAGTTGTCGCCGGCCGAGCTGGTCAAGCGCGGCGTGGTGCAGGTGATGGAGGGCCGTCATTGCTTCGCCCACCTGACGATCGAGGAAAACCTGCTGACCGGCGCCTATACCCGCGATCTCAGCCGCGGCGACACCAGCGCCGCGCTCGACCGCGTCTACCAGTATTTCCCGCGCCTGAAGCAGCGCCGCACCAGCCAGGCCGGCTACACCTCGGGCGGCGAACAACAGATGACCGCCATCGGCCGCGCGCTGATGGCCAACCCCAACATGATCCTGCTCGATGAACCGTCCATGGGCCTGGCGCCGCAGATCGTCGAGGAAATCTTCGAGATCGTGCGCGACCTGAACCAGCGCGAGCGCGTCAGCTTCCTGCTGGCCGAGCAGAACACCAACATCGCGCTGCGCTACGCCGACTACGGCTACATCCTGGAAAACGGCCGCGTGATGATGGACGGCGCCGCCCAAGACCTGGCCCAGAACGAGGACGTGAAAGAGTTCTACCTGGGCATTTCCAGCGGCGAACGCAAGAGTTTCCGCGACAACAAGTTCTATCGCCGCCGCAAGCGCTGGCTGGCCTGATCCCTGGAGCGGCGATGCCGGCGCGGGCCGGTGCCGCCGCCGGCAACGACACCGCAGTACGGCACACGAGAGGGTGCGATCCCATGTCCGAGTTTTTCGATGTCCTGGAAACCCGAGCGCCCGAGCAACGCGAGCGCGAGCTGATGGCGGCCCTGCCCGGCGCCATCGCGCGCGCCATCGCCCGCGCGCCGGCCATTGCCGAGCAACTGCGCGGTATCGACCCCGCCACCGTCACCTCGCGCGCCGCGCTGGCGCGCCTGCCGGTGCTGCGCAAGCACGAACTGCTGGAACGACAACAGCACAGCCGCGCTCAGGCCACGCAGCCGGCCGGCCCGCAGAAAGCCTTTGGCGGCTTCTCGGCCATCGGCTGGGGCGAAGCCATGCGCGTATTCGCCTCGCCCGGCCCGATCTATGAACCCGAAAGCGCCCGTGCCGACTACTGGCGCTTTGCCCGCGCCCTGTACGCCGCCGGCTTCCGCGCCGGCGAACTGGCCTACAACTGTTTTTCGTACCACTTCACCCCGGCCGGTTCGATGATGGAGACCGCCGCGCACGCAGTCGGCTGCACCGTGTTCCCCGGCGGCACCGGCCAGACCGAACAACAGGTCCGCGCGATCCAGGATCTGTCGCCCAGCGGCTACACCGGCACCCCCAGCTTCCTGAAGATCATCCTCGAAAAAGCCGACGAACTCGGCGTGAAGCTGGATTCATTGCGCCGCGCCCTGGTATCGGGCGAAGCCTTCCCGCCCTCGCTGCGCGACTGGCTGGCAGCGCGCGGCATCGAGGGCTACCAGGCCTATGGCAGTGCCGACCTGGGCATGATCGCGTTCGAAACGCCGGCGCGCCAGGGCCTGGTGCTGGGCGAAGACATCATCGTCGAGATCGTGCGCCCCGGCACCGGCGAGCCGGTGCCCGATGGTGAAGTGGGGGAAGTCGTGGTCACCACGCTCAACCCCGATTACCCGCTGGTGCGCTTCGGCACCGGCGACCTGTCGGCGGTGATGCCCGGCATTTCGCCCTGCGGCCGCACCAACACCCGCATCAAGGGCTGGATGGGCCGCGCCGACCAGACCACCAAAGTGCGCGGCATGTTCGTGCATCCCTCGCAGGTGGCCGACGTGGCGCGGCGCCATCCGGAAATCCTGCGGGCGCGGCTGGTCATCAGCGGCACCACCGGATCGGACAAGATGGTGTTGCGGGTGGAGTCGCGGGTGCGTGGCGAAGACCTGGCCGCGCGCATCGCCGAATCCGTGCGCGACGTGACCAAGCTGCGCAGCGACGTCGAATGGGCCGAGGCCGGCTCCCTGCCGAACGACGGCAAGGTCATCGACGACATCCGCACCTACGAATAACAGGATAAGAAGAAGAAAGGCGCGCGCCCGGGACCGGCAAAGCCCGGGCGCGGCACCGCCTCTTTCGCGGCCGCGCCCGGCTCAGTTGCCCAGCGGACGGGCCAGCCACTCGCGGCCCTTGAGCATGCCGTTCCAGTAGATCCACGGCAGCATCGTCGCCTTCAGGAACCACGCGCTCCTGCGCGGCACTGTTGGGTCCAGCGGGAACGTGGGCAGCAACTTGCCGCCGTACCCGAACTCGGCCAGCACGATACGTCCACGCTCGACCGTCAGCGGGCACGAGCCGTAGCCGTCGTACGCGACCGGCAGCGCATGGCCCTCGCGCAGCGCCAGCAGGTTCTCGGCCACCGTGACGATCTGCTTGCGCGCCGCCGCCGCGGTCTTGGCATTGGTGGTGCTGATGCTGTCGCCCAATCCGAAGATATTGCTGTAGCGCACATGACGCAGCGTGGCCGGATCGACCTCGCACCAACCCGCCGCGTCCGCCAGCGCGCTCTGGCGCAGGAAGTCGTGCGGCACCTGCGGCGGCACCGCGTGCAGCATGTCGAACGGCTTCTCGACGCGAATGACCGCGCCCTCGGCGTCCTTGACGTCGAACCAGGCCTTGCGCGCCGGACCGTCCACCGCCACCAGGTTCGAATTGAAGGCCAGCGAAATGCCGTAGCTTTCGACGTAGCGCATCAGGGGCGGCACAAAGGTCGGCACGCCGAACAGCACCGCGCCGGCCAGGTCGAACTCGACCTTGATGCGATCGAGCACGCCGCTGCGGCGCCAGTGGTCGCAAGCCAGATACATGGCCTTCTGCGGCGCGCCGGCACACTTGATCGGCATGGCCGGCTGGGTGAATAGGGCCTTGCCGCCCTTGAGCCCGCGCACCAGTTCCCACGTGTAGGGCGCCAGATCGAAACGGTAGTTCGAGGTGACGCCGTTCTTGCCCAGGGTATCGGACAGACCCTCCACCTTGTCCCAGGCCAGGCGCAGGCCCGGACAGACGATCAACTGCTGATAGCCGACCACGCTGCCATCGGCCAAGCGCAGTTGGTTGGCCTCGGGCTCGAAACCAGCGGCCGCGGCCTGCAGCCAGGTGGCGCGCCGCGGCATTACCGCCCGCGTCGGACGCACGGTCCTGGCGATGTCGAACGCGCCCCCGCCCACCAGCGTCCAGGCCGGCTGGTAAAAGTGCCGGTCGCTCGGTTCGACCACCGCGATACGCAAATCCGGCCGCCGCCGCAGCAGGCTGGCGGTCACGCCGATGCCCGCAGAACCGCCGCCCACCACCACCACATCGAAATCACGCTGTGCCTGTGCTGCCGTCTGCATGCTTGTCTCCCTTCTATCGACCGGTCCGGGGCGGCCGGTTCGTCATGTACTGAATTGCCGAGAACAGCGCCATGCCGGCCACCATGGCCGCCACGAAGATCAGAGCCTCGGGCACGCCGGCCGCGGCCGCCACCAGCGCCGGCCCCGGGCAGAACCCCGCCAGGCCCCAGCCCGCGCCGAACGCCAGGCTGCCCAGCGCCAGTCGCGGGTCGATACGCGTGGCAGTGGGCCATTGCAGCGGCTCGCCGGACAGGCTGACGCGGCGCCGGCGCAGCCAGACAAAACCCGCGGCGGTCACCGCCAGCGCGCCGCCCATCACCAGCGCCAGCGAAGGATCCCAACGCCCGGCCAGATCCAGGAAACCCAGAACCTTGGCGGGGTTGGCCATGCCGGAGATGATCAACCCCAGCCCGAACACCAGCCCTGCGAGAAACGCGAACAATGCCGCCATGTCAGGCTCCGATCAGATGTCGCACGACATACACCATGGCGAATCCGGCTGCCATGAACAGGGCGGTCGCCACCAAGGAACGGCGCGAGCCGCGCGCCAGGCCGCAAACACCGTGACCGCTGGTGCAGCCCGAGGCGTATCGGGTGCCGATGCCCACCAGCAGGCCGGCGGCGATCAGGCGGCCGTTGCCCGCCTCCACCACGATCGGCGGCAGCGCGCTGCCCCATTGATACAGCCAGGGTGACAGACATAGCCCGAGCAAAAACGCCAGGCGCCAGGAGGCATTGCGATCAGGCGGCAGCAACCCGCCAAGGATGCCGCTGATCCCGGCGATGCGGCCCGCGCCCAGCATCATCAGGACGGCGGCCGCGCCGATGACGGCGCCGCCGGCCAGCGCGCTCCAGGGCGTGAAAGCGGCGGCGTCGATCATGATGCGAGCGCCGCCATGGTCCGGCCGCAATACAGGCTGGACAGGGTCTTCATGACCTGGCTGACCTCGAAGCTGGCCAGCTGGTAGTACACATACTTGCCCTGGCGGCGCGTGGTTGCCAGGCCTTCGTCGCGCAGCACGCCCAATTGCTGCGACAGGGGCGGCTGGCGGATGCCGGTCAGGGATTCGAGTTCGCCGACATTGCGCTCGCCCTGCACCAATTGGCACAGCAGGAGCAGGCGGTCTTCATTGGCCAGCGCCTTGAGCAAGGTGCAGGCCTGCGAGGCGGACTCGCGCAGCGCGGCGACTTCGCATTCGGTAAGGGGAGCATTCATTTGATGGGGGTCAATCACCAGAAAATAGTTTGATCATTATATTGACGAATAAACTATTCAACAATTTTATTTAAAAAAGTATATTGTTTCATCGACTCCGCCACCATCCGGCCAAGGCAACCGCCATGACTCCGCAGATCCAAGCCTTTTTCGACCCGGTCACTGCCACCGTCACCTATGTGGTGCACGAGCCCGCCCCTGGCGGCGCCTGCGCCATCATCGACTCGGTGCTGGACTACGATCCCAAGTCCGGCCGCACCACCACCGCCAGCGCCGACCGCGTCGCCGCCTATGTGCGCGAGCATGGCCTGCATACCGAATGGCTGCTGGAAACCCACGCCCATGCCGATCACCTGTCGGCGGCTCCGTACCTGCAGCGCCAGTTGGGCGGAACCATCGCCATCGGCGAGAGCATCCGCACCGTGCAGGGCGTATTCAAGAAGATCTTCAACCTCGAACCGCAGTTCCAGCTCGACGGCTCCCAGTTCGGCCACCTTTTTGCCGATGGCGAGACCTTCCATATCGGCGCGCTGGCCGCCAGCGCCATACATGTGCCCGGCCATACGCCGGCCGACATGGCCTACCGCATCGGCGATGCGGTCTTCGTCGGCGACACCCTTTTCATGCCCGACGTCGGCACCGCCCGTTGCGATTTCCCCGGCGGCGATGCGCACCAGTTGTACCGCTCCATCCAGCGCCTGCTGAGCCTGCCCGCCGACACCACCCTGTACATGTGCCATGACTACCCGCCCGCCGGCCGCGAGGCCGCTTGGCGAACCACTGTGGCCGCGCAGCGCGCCGGCAACATCCATGTGCGCGATGGCATCTCCGAAGACGACTTCGTCGCCATGCGCACCGGACGCGATGCCACCCTGGCCATGCCCACGCTGATTCTGCCGGCCATCCAGGTCAATATCCGCGCGGGCCATTTCCCGCCAGCCGAAGACAACGGCGTGCGCTACCTCAAGATCCCGGTGGACGCCCTCTAGTTCCGCACCTGGCACGGCGCCCCCGGCGACGCACTTGCGCGCCGCCGGGATATCCCGCAAGATCGGCCGATCACCCGATTGCCGATCAGACGGAACCCCTCCATGTTCGCCGAAGCCGAAGCCGACCCAGTCCTGACCAAGGAAGCCTTCAAGCCGCTGGAAGCCAAGCTGCGTGTCGCGCTCCTGAATGCGCAATACCAGCGCCTGCAAAAGGCTGAAAAATCCCTGCTGGTCGTGGTCGCCGGCATCGACGGCGCCGGCAAAGGCGCCACCGTCAACCTGCTCAACGAGTGGATGGACCCGCGCCACATCAAGACGCTGGCCTATGGCCCGCCGGAAGGCGAGGAACTCGAACGGCCGCCGATGTGGCGCTATTGGAAAGACCTGCCCCCCAAGGGCAGCACCGGCATCGTCTTCGGTTCCTGGTATGCCCCGCTGATCCGCGAAGCGTCGCGCAAGCACCCCAACCAGGACAGCATCGAGGCCCAGTCGGTGGCCATCCGTCGCTTCGAGGCCATGCTGGCGGCCGAAGGCACGCAGATCGTCAAGCTCTGGTTCCACCTGTCGAGCGACGCCCAGCGGGCGCGCGCCAAGCGCCTGCTGGCCAGTCCCGAGACCTCCTGGCAGGTCAGCCCGATCGATCTCAAGGTACACAAGAAGTACGACCGCATCCGCAATAGCGGCCAGGTCGTCATCAATCACACCGACAGCGGCCACGCGCCATGGGTGGTGATTCCCAGCGCCGACGAGAACATGCGCGCGGCGCGCACCGCCGAAGCGGTGCTGGCCGCCATGCGCCAGCAGAGCGTGCCACGCATCCCGCCGACCTTCGTGGCCCATACCGGCCCGGCCCGCATCCTCGACCGGCTCGGCCAGCTCGACTATGACGCCAAGCTCGACCGCGAGGACTATGAGTCCGAGCTGGGCCTGCTGCAAGGCCGCCTGGCGCGCGCCGCGCGCTCGAAGAAGTTCCAGGAACGCTCGCTGGTGCTGGTATTCGAGGGTCAGGACGCCGCCGGCAAGGGTGGCGCTATCCGCCGTATCACGCATGCGCTGGACGCGCGCCAGTATGACATCACGCCGGTGGCCGCGCCCAACAGCTACGAATCGTCGCGCCCCTATCTGTGGCGCTTCTGGCGCCATGTGCCGGGGCGCGGCCGTATCGCCATCTTCGACCGCTCCTGGTACGGACGGGTGCTGGTCGAGCGGGTCGAGAAAATCACCCCACCATCGCACTGGCGCCGCGCCTATGCCGAAATCAACGACTTCGAGGCGCAGTTGGCCGGCAGCGGCGCGCTGGTGCTGAAGTTCTGGCTGGCGATCACCGCGGACGTGCAGCTCGAACGCTTCAAGGACCGCGAGAAATCGCCGTTCAAGAACTTCAAGATCACCCCCGACGACTGGCGCAACCGCGACAAATGGAAGGAATACGCCGCCGCCACCAACGAAATGCTGGCGCGTACCGACGTCAAGCACGCGCCGTGGCATCTGATATCCGCCAACGACAAGCGCTACGCGCGCCTGCAAGTGCTATGGCACATCGTCGAAGCCCTGGAAAACCAACTCTGACCCGCTGGAGGCCCGTCTCATGAGTTCCGCCGAAATCCGCCCCGTCGTCGCCGCCGATTTTGACGTCTGGCTGCCCCTGTGGAAGGGCTACCAGGACTTCTATCGCGTCGACATCGCCGATGCCGTCACCCGCAACACCTGGGGCCGCTTCCTGGACCCGGCCGAGCCGATGCACGCCGCCCTGGCCTACGACAGCGGCAAGGCCGTCGGCCTGGTGCACTGGATCTTCCACCGCTCCACCTGGACGGCGGGCGACTACTGCTACCTGCAAGACCTTTACGTGGCCCCCGACACCCGTGGCACCGGCGCCGGCCGCAAGCTGATCGAACACGTCTATGCGCAGGCCGCCAACGCCAACTGCGCCCGCGTGTACTGGCTGACCCACGAGACCAACGCCACCGCCATGCAACTGTACGACCGCATCGCCGACCGCTCCGGCTTCATCCAATACCGCAAGGCGCTGCCATGAGCGCGCGCGATCCGGACTGTCCGCTGTGCCAGGACGACGGCGGCGCGCTGCTGTGGCGCGGGCCGCACCTGCGCCTGATCGAGGTCGATGATCCCGACTACCCCGGCTTCACCCGCGTGGTGTGGAACGGCCACCTAGCCGAGATGACCAGCCTGTCGGCCCACGGCCGCGACCTGCTGATGCGCGCGGTGTACGTGGTGGAAGAGGCGCAGCAGTCGATCCTGGCGCCGGATAAGATCAATCTGGCCTCGTTGGGCAACATGGTGCCGCACCTGCACTGGCACGTCATCCCGCGCTGGCGCGGCGACCGCCATTTCCCCGACCCGATCTGGGCGGCCCCGCGTATCGCCCCGGGCGCCGAATCCGCCGACTGGCACGCACGCCAGGCACGCGTGCGCGCCCTGCTGCCGCGCTACCGCGACCGGCTGGTCGAAGCCATGAACGCGCTGCTGTGGCACTGAACCCGTGACAAGGCCACCGGCCTCCCGGCGTCACCGTTGACCACCGGCGCGCCGCCCGCGGCGCGCCAGCCAGCGCAGATAGACGGTCTCGAGCTGGGCGGCCGTGGCGGCCGGGCTGAACCGGCCGCTCGCCACGTAGGCGCGGCCCATCCGGCCCATCTCGCGCCGGCGCGGCTCGTCGCCCAGCAGCACATCGAGCGCCTGCGCCAGCGCGGGCACATCGCCGGGCGGCACCAGCAAGCCCGAGACCCCGGGCAACAGGGTCTCCGGAACGCCGTCCACATCGCCCCCGATCACCGGCACGCCCAGCGCCGCGGCTTCGATGAACACCGTCCCCAGCGCTTCGCGGCGGGTGGGCAGCGCGAAGATATCGAATGCCATCATGACCTCGGCGATGTCTTCGCGCCACCCCAGGAAATGGATACGTCCAGCCAGCCCCAGCGCCACGGCACGGGCCCGCAGCAACGACAACATCGGTTCGCCATCGCCCGCCAGCACCAGATGCGCCCGCGGATGGCGGCTGCTGATACGCTCGAACGCGTCCAGCAGGTCGTAATGGCCCTTGTCCGCGCGCATGGCCGCGACACAGCCGACGACAGGCGTGTCGGCCGATAGCCCCAGTTCACGCCGCACGCGGGTCGCGTCGCCAGCGGCGGGGAACTCGACCGGGGAATGCACCATGGCGACCTTGCGCGGCGGCGCGCCCCTATCGAGCAATTGGCGGCGCACGAATTCGCTGACGGCGATCACGCCGTGCGCCAGCCAGGTGTAGGCATAGAGGGAATGGATCGGCTTGGCCAGGTGGCGCGTGCGCACGATCAACGGCGTGCCTGCCAGACGGGCGGCAATGGCCCCCAGCACGGTATCGCGCCGGCTGTGCGTGTGGACCACATCGAAGGGCGTGCGGCGCAGGAGCCGGCGGATCCAGGCGATGGCACGCCAGCCATGAACCACGCCATCCATCGGCATCGTGTGCACCCGAAAACCGGCCTCCTGCAGCCGCCGCGCCAGCTCCGAGTGCGGCTGGCAGACCGCTTCGAGTTCGTGGCCGCGCGCGCGCATCGCCAGCATTTCCTTGTAGATGCAGTATTCCTGGCCACCGAACGAGGTGGCGGCCTCGGTGTGCAGGATGCGCAACTGCGGCCGGGCGCCCTGCACCGCGGCCGCCGGCCCGGCGGCCCCTTCGCTCCAGCTGTGACCTTGCCAGATCAGGTAGGCGCCCAGGTAGGCGCAATCGGCGGGCGCCAGCGGCGCGGCGCCATCGTGGGGCGCTTCGGCGGCAATCAGTGCGCCATCCTGCCAGACCCGGATGGCGCCGGTGGCGGACAGATCGAAACGCGCCCCCTGCGCGGCCCAATCGAGCACCTGCGCGCTGGCCTCCAATCGAGCCACCCGATAGGCGGCGTCGGGCGCTACCATGGGCTGCGGCTGTACCTCCACCATCCGGCCGGGAGCGTCCGCTGTCGGGTGATACGTCAAAACATAAAGCGGCGACAAGGCGGGATCTCCAGGAAGGCGGAATGACAGCGTTGGAGGCGGCGGCCAGGCGCCGGCCCATCCAAGCGAACAGAGTCAAATCCTATAGAAATCAACACCCTTTCTATCTAGGATCAGTCTGAATTCAGGTAATATTCAATATTTGTCGTTTTACGCTGCACCGCAGCAA
The DNA here is from genome assembly GCF_902859765.1 of Achromobacter pulmonis. Lineage (GTDB taxonomy): Bacteria > Pseudomonadota > Gammaproteobacteria > Burkholderiales > Burkholderiaceae_B > Achromobacter > Achromobacter pulmonis. The sequence continues at coordinate 18,364 of NZ_CADIJV010000031.1, read as the reverse complement.
TCAAGGAGTGGATATTGACCTTGCAGGCCTCTCCCGCGAACCGGCCCGTTTCTTTCATGCAGGCATTCCTGCGCTCGGAAGCGCTGGGCGGCTACGTCCTGATGCTGGCCGCGGTCGTCGCGCTGATCATCGCCAATAGCCCGCTCGCCCCTCATTATTTCGACGTGCTCGGCGCCAAGCTGGGGTTCCAGGCCGGGCCCGTAACCCTCAAGGAATCGGTGCTGCACTGGATCAACGATGGCCTGATGGCGGTGTTCTTCCTGCTGGTAGGCCTGGAGATCAAACGCGAAGTGCTGGATGGCCAACTGCGCGGCGCGGCCCGCATCGTGTTGCCCGGCATTGCCGCCCTGGGCGGCATGGTCATGCCGGCCCTGATCTACGTCCTGATCAACCTGGGCAGCCCGGACACCCTGCGCGGCTGGGCCATTCCGGCCGCCACCGACATCGCCTTCGCGCTGGGCATCCTGGCCCTGCTGGGCAGCCGCGTGCCAACCTCCCTGAAAGTGTTTCTGACAGCGCTGGCGATCCTGGACGACCTGGGCGCCATCGTCATCATTGCGTTGTTCTACACCTCCGAACTGAACCTGTTCGCGCTGGCCATGGCCGGGGCGCTGCTGGCCTGCCTGGTGTGTCTGAACCGGGCCGGCGTGCTGCGCCTGACGCCATATCTGCTGATCGGCATGGTGCTCTGGTATTTCGTGCTGAAGTCCGGCATACATGCCACGCTGGCCGGCGTGGCGCTGGCGCTGACCATTCCGCTGCGTCCACAGAGCCAGGGCCACGCCGGCGAGCATTCGCCGCTGCACGCGCTGGAACATGCGCTGCACAAGCCCGTGGCCCTGCTGATCGTGCCGCTGTTCGGCTTCGCCAATGCGGGGGTGTCATTTGCCGGCATGGGCCTGTCCAGCCTGGCGCAACCGGTGCCGCTGGGCGTGGCGCTGGGGCTGTTCCTGGGCAAGCAGCTGGGGGTGTTCGGCTTCGCCTGGCTGGCCATCAAGTCCGGCATCGCCAGCCTGCCGCGTCACGCCAGCTTCACCCAGCTGTACGGCGTGGCGCTGCTGTGCGGCATCGGCTTCACCATGAGCCTGTTCATCGGCGCGCTGGCCTTCTCCGATCCGGCCGCGGTCGACGCCACCAAGATCGGCGTGCTGACCGGTTCGCTGGCCTCGGCGGTGGTGGGCTTTCTGCTGCTGCGCGCCGGCGGCGCCACCGTGCCGCAGGCCAAAGCCACGGCCTAGCATCGCGCCCGGCGGGAGTAGACTGGTGGCACCGCAGACAGGAGCCGCCATGAAGCCGTCCGCCGTCTCCGTGCAACGCGTCTATGAAGGCATCGGTCCCGATGGGCACTACCGGGCCCTGGTGGACCGCCTATGGCCGCGTGGCCTGCGCCGCGCCGACCTGGCACTGGACGAATGGGCCAAGGACCTCGCTCCCAGCGCCGAACTGCGCAAGTGGTTCTGCCACGTGGATGAACACTGGGACACGTTCCGCGAGCAATACCTGGCCGAATTGGCCAAGCCCGAGCAGCAGGCGCGTATGCAGGCTCTGCTGCAAGCCGCTGGCGAGCGTCCGCTGACCCTGCTGTACGGCGCCCGCGACAGCGAGCACAACCAGGCGGTGGTGTTGCGCGATGCGCTGCAGGACTACGCCAGGCGCCACCGCAAGCGTCTCGCCCGCGCACCGGGCTAGCGCCTCGACCAGCGCGCCGCCCCCCTGAGGCGAACCTCGCCCGCCCTAGCGGCCTGCCGCCGTCGGATTGGACAACGGGAAGTTGCCGTCGGTCAGGCAGGCCTTGATCCAGCCATAATCGTCGCTGTCGTCGACCTCGCCATCGACCTGCGGCAAGGGCTTGGACGAATACGTCGGCGCATGCACTTTGGGCCCGGTATTCCAGCGCGCATCATCGGCAATGCTACCCGGGCAGGCAGCGTCATCGCCGTTATACGAGCAGGACGCGACCGGCACCGGTTTGTTGTCGACGACCTTGGCCACATAGCGCTGCGCGTAGACCGAGCCGGTGGCCCAATACTCTTGCGCGCTGCAGACGCGCTCATTGTTCTGGTAGTGGCGGGTCGCGAAGCAAGCGTAATACTTGTAGTCCGGCGGCAGCACATCGCACGACACCTCATAGCCGGAATAGGGGCCACCGGTGAACTGGCCGCGAAACTCACGCTGCTTCAAGGCCGTCCGGATCAGCCTTGGAATGTTGTCGCCCTTGCTGCGCTCCCTTAACTCGCCGGCACGGGCGCGGATCAGATCGGCCGCGACAGCGCCCGGCGTCTTGTCGTCAGGCAACGATTCGGCATCGGAGACCAGACCTTCCAGGCGCATGTCGCGGGCCTCGATCCAGCGGCGCTGGCTTTCCACCAGCATCTTGCGGATCTCCGCGTCGGGCGCCTGCTTGAGCAATGCGGCGTAGGCGCGGTTCAACTCGGCGTCGGCGGCCACCGCCGCGCGGTCCGAGCAGATCAGCTTCTCGGCGGGGTTGCCGGCCTTGTGGCAATCGATCGCCCACACGGGAGCCGACAAGGCGCCCACCCCTACCAGGCACAGCAACCGGGCCACGCGGTTCATGAAACGCATTGTGCTTCTCCCTGGCGTCGCGCCGCGGCTTCAACGGCTGACGACCTCACTGTCTTCCATGACGATGCGATAACGGTTGCGCAGGTCCAGGACATACGTGAAATTGGACGTGCCGGTCGCGGTCTTGCCGCGCGCCGGGCTCGATACCTTGAAATCGTAGAGGCCCTTGACCATGCACATCTGGTCCTGGCATTTGGCCCGGAGCGAGTTCTGGTCCACCACGAAGCGCCGCACCGGCCAGCGCGCGAAATAGGCCGTCTTGTCCGCCAGGATCTCCGATTTCGGGCGCGTCTTCTTGAAATAGTCGACCGTATCCGCATAGAACTCGCGCGTGAAGTTCATCGCCTCTTCATTGGTGCCGCTACCCGCCTGGATCATCAGGGTCGCAGCATTGATCGCCCGTTGTTCGTCGGAAAGCGGCGCCGGCGCGGGCTCCTTGGTCATATACGGATTCGCCACCGGCGCGGGGCCGGAGGGCGCCGGCGACGCGGCCGGACGGCGCGGCGGCAGGCGGGTATCGTCGGCTGGCGCCTGTGCCTGCGGCGCGGGCGTGGCGGCGGGCGCGGACGCGGGCGGCGTGCGCGGGCTACCCGCCTGCCGCGGCTCGCTGGCCGCCGTCTTCACGTTGCCCGTGCGGTTGATGCCGTACTTGGCGATCTCCTGAGGCGAGAAGAAATACATCTCCTTGGACGGCGTGCTGAACATGATGCCCAGGACATCCGCAGACACGCCATACTTCGGCAAGGTGGCGACGATATCCGACACGCCGAACTGGGCCTGTTCGCCCGTCATCTCAGGCGCGGTGATCTGGTGCACGCCCAGGCGGCCCTCGGCCAGGCGCTGACGCCCGGCAAAGAACACGAACGCGCAGGCCGAGGCACAGTAGCTGTCTTTGGGAATATAGGTATTGAGCCCGCGCTCATAGACCTCTTCGGCCACCACCAGCCCAATGTGCACCAGTCCGCCGCCGTTGTTCTGCAGGATGAGGGTGGAGATGGTCGGATGCTCGCGCAGCGCCTTCTTCATGTGCAGCAAATCATTGGCGCTGACCGCGCCCACATAGATCAGCAGGTTCGGCTCGCTCGGCAGATAGAAGAACGGGCCATAGCGCTCGGGCGTCTCTTGCTGCTGCGCCGGCGCCTGGGCCTGCGCGGGCGCGGTGGACAGACCGCCCATCAGGGTGAACGCCAGGCCCATGCCCAGTGCCGTCAGTTTTCTTTTCAGCATTATCAGTCCTTGTGCTCGGAACGCATGCCGCGAGCCGGATCGCCTCCGCTTCGCGCCGCCACGTCAACCAGGCGGCGCGGCCCGCCCCTCGAAACCGGGATTTTATCCATCCCGCCCGGGATCGCCATGCCCCAGGTCGGATGTCGCACGCCGCGCGTTAGCGCACCTGGCAAGCGTGCACGCCGCCGGCGATCGCGCCTGCCAGCCGCTGAATGGTCTCCGGCCTGGCCAGCCTGGCTTCCTCGTCCGGATTCACGATCACGCCCGCCTCCACCAACACCGCCGGCATGGTGGCGGTCTTGAGTACCGCCAGCCCGTCGTAGCGATGCACGCCCAGGCGGCGGTCCAGCAATGGCCGGTTCTCGCCGGCGATGGGCTCGGCGTGATACAGCGACGGCTTCTCGCCCGCCGCCAGCAACGCCTCGCCGATCGCCTTGGCACAGCGCAGGCTGTCGGCGTAGCGCGGATTGCGCTGTGAGACAAAAATGGAGAATCCCGAGAATTCGCGCTGGCGACCGGCGTCAATGTACTGCTGCTGCATCGAATCGTGGTGGATCGATATGAAGAGGTCCGCATCCGGCGCGACCCGGGTACGGCGGCCCAACGGTATCTCGGCGCCATCGGCCGATACCCGCGTCACCCGATCCCCCAGGGCCAGCAGGTCGGTGGCCACCGCGCCGCTCAAGTCCAGGTTGTACTGATACTCCACCCGGCCGCTGGCGCCCGTCGCGCCAGGCTGGCTGGGGGTATGACCCGTGTCCACCACCACATGCGCGGCCTGCGCCACGCCAGTCCCCAGAGCCAGCAGTAACGCCGCCATGCGCCGCGCCCACCTGTCCGCCATCCTGCCGCCTTTGCCCGCCCGACCATCCATGACTGATGACACGCTAGTCTTCGCTCTGTAAGAAACCAGGATCCCGCCTGCGCGGCGGGCTCGAATGCCGCGGATTCTCGCGCAGCCGGGAGCAGCCGGCAACCGCTGAATGCAGGCCGCAGTGCGGTTGGTAACAGCAGCCGGGGCGTAGCGGGCGGTCGCCAACCTGCCGCAGCCCCGGTATCGCCACATGCGCTAGGCCGGCCCTGCGCACCGTGCTGCGCCGTCGTCCGAAGCAAATGACATAGAAAGTTACCTGACCGGACCATTCAGGCGCCTCTCATCCTGGCGCGTTACCATCAACCCATGCCCCTCGCATCCGCGGGCGCATCCCGGCTCGCGGCATCCATACCCGGAGGTCCCCAGCATGAGCAATCTGAACGGAAAAGTCGCGGTCGTCACCGGCGCCGCCAGCGGCATCGGCAAGGAAATCGCGCTGACCCTGTCGCGCGCCGGCGCCGCAGTCGCCATCGCCGACCTGAACCTGGCCGGCGCCGAGGCCGTCGCCCATGAAATCGAACAGGCCGGCGGCAAGGCCATGGGCGTGGCCATGGACGTCACCAACGAAGACGCCGTCAACCAAGGCATCGACCGCGTCGCTGCCGCCTACGGCAGCATCGACATCCTGATCTCGAACGCCGGCATCCAGATCGTCAACCCCATCGAGAACTTCGCTTTCGCCGACTGGAAGAAGATGCAGGCCATCCACGTGGACGGCGCCTTTCTCACCACCAAAGCCGCGCTCAAGCACATGTACAAGGACGATCGCGGCGGCGTCGTGATCTACATGGGCTCGGTGCATTCGCACGAAGCCTCGCCGCTCAAGTCCGCCTGCGTCGCCGCCAAGCATGCGCTGCTGGGCCTGGCACGCGTGCTGGCCAAGGAAGGCGCCAAGCACAACGTGCGCTCGCACGTCATCTGCCCCGGCTTCGTGCGTACCCCGCTGGTCGAAAAGCAGATTCCCGAGCAGGCCAAGGAGCTCGGCATCAGCGAGGAAGACGTGGTCAAGAAGGTGATGCTGGGCGATACCGTCGACGGCATCTTCACCACGGTCGAGGACGTGGCGCAGACGGCGCTGTTCCTGTCGACCTTCCCCAGCGCGGCGTTCACGGGGCAGTCGTTCGTGGTCAGCCATGGGTGGTACATGCAATAGGCCCTGCGCCCTCTGGCATGCGGCGCGCGCAGCTGGCGTTGCGTCGCTTCGAATCTCGACAATCGACAGACAACCTCCCGGCCCCGCGCAGGGCCCGGAGTATTGACTGCGCGCCGCCACGCGAGACCACAGTATGGCTTAAGATAGGCGCGCTTTGGCTGCCGATGCCATAACCGGATGCAAGGAAGTGCATGGCCTTCGACTATAAAAACGCGTCGCCCGAACAACTGAAAGCGCGCTATGACGAAATCGCCCGTGAAATCGGCGACGACCAGTTCTTCACCAAGAAGGAACTGAACCACCTGCCCCACGTGCTGTACGACGACGAGGAAATCCTGGCCTTCACCTCCGGCATGATGAACAACAACACCTGGCTCATCACGCTGACCGACAAGCGCATCATCTTCCTCGACAAGGGCCTGATCTACGGACTGCGCCAGACCGCGATCGACCTGGACAAGGTCAACGCCGTGTCCGGCGAGACCGGCCTCATGTTCGGCAACATCGCCATCCAGGACAGCGCCGGCAGCTACCAGATACGCAACGTCTGGAAAAAGACCGTCATGCGGTTCGCCAACCGCGTGCAGGAGGCCATTGAGGCACGCAAGGCGCGCTTCATGCAGCAGCCCGCCGCCAAGGCCGCCGTTCCGGATGACGACATCATCGCCAAGCTGGAGCGACTGGCCAGCCTGCGCGACCGCGGCATACTGACCGACGCGGAGTTCGCCGAGCAGAAAGCGCGCATCCTGGCGGCCTGACAGCCATGGAATTCCTGATCGTCGTCGCCGTGCTGGTGGGACTGGTGGCCGGTTATTTCTTCCTCGGCATGCTGCTGAAGCTGCTGCTGCAATGGTGGCTGGCGCTAGTCTGTGCCGTGCCGCTGATCCTGCTGGCAGTGAGCTTCAGCTGGCTGGGCGCCATTGCCGCCGTCGTCGGCGTGCTGTTTCTGATCGGCGCCTGCCAGGTCTGGCAGGAATCCGCCGCCTATCTCAAGCTCGAAGCCAAGATAAACAAGGCGTTCTACTTCGACGACGTCTGACAGCCCGCGGCCGCGGCGCCCCCCCCCCCCCGCCGACGCGCCGCGCAATTGTTGATACCCTTGGTCCTCACCCTCGACGCGCGCGCACGCGCCGTCCGATTTCGCCTTGAGGATTGCCATGTCTTTCAGCACCGACGCCTGGGCGCGCAACGCCGCGCTGTACGAAAAAACGCGCACCATGCCGTTCAACCGGGAACTGGCCAGCGGCCAACTCAGCGAACAGGCGTTCCGCCACTACATGATCCAGGACGCGCACTACCTGCTGGCCTTCGGCCGCGCCCTGGCCGTGGCCGCCGCCAAGGCCGACCATGCCGACGGCGTGGTGCAGTTCGCCGACGCGGCCAAGAACGCCGTGGTGGTCGAACGCAGCCTGCACGAAGGCTTCATGAAGCAGTTCGGCATCGACGCCGAGACGTTCGCCCGCACCCCGCTGTCGCCCGCCAGCCATCACTACACCAGCTTCCTCATCGCCACGGCGTGGAGCGCGCCGTACCCGGTGGCGTTGGCCGCGTTGCTGCCGTGCTTCTGGATCTATGCCGAGATCGGGCGCGACATCCACGCGCGGGCGACGCGTCCCAATCCGTATGGGGCCTGGATCGATACGTACGCCGGCGACGAATTCCACGCGCTGGTGCGTGAAGTGATCGCGTCGGTGGATCAGGCAGCGGAGAAAGCGTCGGCGCAGACGCGCGATGAGATGCATCGGGCGTATACGCATGCGGCGCAGTTGGAATGGATATTCTGGGATTCGGCGTATCGGTTGGGGGAATGGCCGATTTGAGACGCCGCGTATCAGATAGGCCCTGCGACCACGGTCAGACCTTCGGCATCACGGTCGCAGAGGGTTCCGGGCAGGGCGAAGCCGGCATCAATGGCACCACCCGTTCCGCTGCGCTGGCGCCGGGCACCGTGATGTCCTGCACCACGACCGCGCGCCGCTCCACATAGACCTCGTAGTCCTTGCCAGCGGCTGGCGTGAAATACCCGGCATTCTTCGTCTCGGGCCAACTCGTGGTGGTCACGGACCCATAAGGCCCGGCGCTTCTGTACGTCCCGCCGACCTGACCGTAGATGGTTACCGGAATACCCGCCTTGATGATGAATTCGTCGAACACCTGGCCCGAAATGTTCGGCGAAGGCGGCATTCCAACGCTGCCGCTGCCGCGCATGTGCGAGCGCTGGATCGTCTCCAGGCCGTCGCCATGGCCGAACAGACCCGACGCGGGCAGGAAGCACGTCCTGTCAAAATCCAGGCGGATGCGATCCGCCGTATACACATACACGCGAACCCGCGCACTGCTGCCAGCGTCGTAACGGCTGAGGATATTGGGGTTGGTGGCGGAGCAACCCGCCAAGGCACCGCCCAGCAACACAGCGGGCGCCATGCAACGCAACACAGCAATCATCTACCACTCACTCAAAAGAGAATAAATTAGCCACGGCAAACGCGGTGCTCATTTGCCATAGGAGTCGCGAGGCTCGGCCAGGCGGAACAAGCCTGTCTTGCCGCATTGATAAGGATAGGCCTCGGTGCAGCGCTTGCGCATCGTGCGCGCCAACATTTGCGCCATATCCGCCGCGATCCGCAGGCCGTCTGCGGCCGGCCCCCGATTGGAGTAGTCGCGCAAGGAAATCGGATAGGTGTCTTCGGCGTAGCCGCGGTATTCACCCGATACGGCGTCATACAGGCGCACCTTGATGCTTACCGATGGGCCGTATTGCTGATAGCCGCCAAAGCCATAGGGTTCGCCCAATGCCACCACATACTTTGCCCCGATGGCCGCTGCGTCTTCCTTCAAGGTCAAAGGCCGCGCGGAATCCGGATTCACCTTGCGCAGCTTGAATGTCGCCTTGATGCCTGCCGCATCCATCGCCCCTGGTAGTTCGTTGTTCAGGGCCTTGCAGACCGCCTCGGCTGCATACAGCGCAGGCAGCGCGGTACGCGCGCCGATCCAGCCCGTGTCGTCCAATTGCTTCTGGAAATCGCAGTCGGACGTATAGACCAACACCGGACTGATTACTTCATCCGGCCCGGGGTTCGTAGCCAAAGGCTTGGCCGGGGAACCCATGATGAAGGCGCAGCCCGACGTCAGCAGCAACACAGCGGCAGTAGCTGCCAATTTAAGTGAACGCATGATGTTCGTGGTAACCAATGAAGCAAACTGCGGACTGGCGGTAGCTGACTACTCGGCAGTAGCCGGCTCGGCGAATGGGAAGATCTCGGTGTAGACCGTGGAGGCTCTAGGCTTCGCCGGAAAACATAGTCTGAATTCTTCCCTATTGTCCAAGAGCCTTAATTTTTGCCCTTTCAAGTAATTCAACAACTCGCTTTTTATTCAATACGGAAAGAGAATCATCACTTCCCAAATAGTAGGCTGCAAAATACACTCCCTTTGGATTGGAGTCTTCATACTTTATAAGTATTTTCAGAATTCTGGCTATACCCAATCTATGGGCAAATAGGCGATCAACGTATTGTCTAATTTCATTGCTTTGCTCCCTTTTCAAAATTTTCGCAAAAAGAACAGATTGCTGATCTATCGAAAGATTAGCTCGAGCCGCAATTGACGCCGCTAGACGAACGCTTTTCTTCGACAGTCTTTCTATAATTTCTATCTTTTTATCAGACGATAGTCGCCGAACAATTTGACTAAGCCTATTCTCTTCTCCACTAGATCTACGCAACAAGAGCATCGATAACAAGTTATCCAAATCTTCCAGCTCTGAAGAAGGCTTCATATCAATCTCACCATTTTTGTATGAATTTTTCCTGTGGCAAATCTACTTTCTGCGCCATAGATGCAGGAGGTTGGTAGTGACCAGATTTGTTGTCCCATTCCTTCAACCCACCCTTTTGAGAGAACTGTATTTGCCCGGAGAATTCTATGTCAGCCCCTTTTGACAGGGACAAATGCCCCGAGAAGCCATCATCCCTAGTAGGAGCGATGTATATTTTTCCACCATTTTGAATGAAGTCGAACTGCCCTTTTGGCGTACGCAATTCCCCTGTCGACGTGCGATATTTATAATCTCCCGATTCATTTAAAATCAATTCATACCGGGGGCCTGGCATCACGGGATCATTTGGGAAAAGGTTCTTTAATTTAGCAGCATCTGCATCTGAGTTTTTCCCGGTATAGCCGAGCGACCTTCCGCCAATAGCTTCGTACTCCCCGGTTTCTGAATTCTGCCGTACTAGTACCTTCCCGTCCTTATCCAATACTTCGGCATTCCGCACCGTATGTGATGTCGAACCGGTCGATGTATCAGCAGACGCCGGAGTTGTCGACCCTTTATCCCCAGCTACGGCCTCAACCCGCGCCTTCGCGACCATTGCCCGAACTTGAGAGACTGACAGCCGGCCGCCCTCCAACCCGGCCTGCAGGGCCATCCCGAGCGCCTCTCGCTGCTCCCAGGTGAGATCCTGCAAATCGAACACCCCTCCCTGCTGCATCAAGGTGATGTTCGTCAGCTTGTCGTCAATAACACGCTGCAAGATAAAGTCGCCAACAGCCTCAGCTTTTGCACGCTCGTTCTGCAACGCTTGTGCCACCTTGGCGATTTCTGCCTGATTGGAAACATAGTTGACGACATCGAGCGTTGCGTCTGCCAAGGCTCGGTTTGATCCCGTCAAATTCGAAGGATGTTCGAGGCCAGCCTGCAATCGCTTCCACGCCAAATCATAGAGTTCGGTCAGATCCGCGTTCTCTTTGATTCCACCAGCGAAAAGGATTTGGTTGTCGTAAGTACGATCCGCCTTACCGTCAAAGTAAACAAAGCCATTACCCTGTGTACCCGTCATCTGCGACAGGAACGCGCGAGCATTCTGATTTTCGACATAGCGTTCAGCGGCTGCCGAGTCGGCCTGTCGTTGCGCTTGCCCCGTCAACTCAGCTTCGGCCTGGGCAAGTGGAATACCTTGTTCTTCCGCGTAGCGTTTGGCATTTTTCTTGATCCACAGGCCTTCATCCGGATGCAATTGCCTGTTGTACATGTCCGACGCCGCCGCGCCGCCCGCGCCACTAGTCCCACCAGCGATACCGCCTGCCGTGCTGGCGACCACGTTCAAAATGATCTTGGCAACTTGATCTCGCATTTCAGCCGGCAAACCCGCGACGGCTCTCTCGACCTGGTCACGCATCACGCTGGCGGCGAGATCTCCCGCTACGGTGCCTGCAATGGCACCCGCCACATTGCCACCGCCCAGGGCTGCACCAATACCAGCGACCGCCGTATGCAGAGCAATACGGCCGACACCGTCCTCGCCCCACATGCCCGGGTTGTCCTTCTTCAGTTGGTCCGCCACATCCCCCGCAATCTGCATCCCCAGCTGCCCAAACGCCTGCTGGAACTCCAGTTGCTCGCGAACCTCATCCTTATCGAAGATCTTTCCAATACTGCCGTTCGCCCCTACGGTGTCACGGCTCAGCCCGGCCGTGCTATCCCTACCCGTGTCCTTGTCCGACCGCACCTCGATCGTGCCCGCCGACACAGCCGCGCGTGTCGTGCCTGATTCACTGCCGCTGGTGCTTCCGAAACTCAAACCCGACGGGCCGCCACCCAAGGCATCGCCCTTGTTAGGTTTGTCGAACGCGCCGGACATGCCCAGGTTGATACCGACCGTGGTGGACTTGTAGTCCGCCTTGTTATGCAGGTTGCTGAATCCCAAGGTCTCGGTGGACAACCAGTTTTTCGTAGCATCCGCGTCGCTAGCGATGACGGCGCCATCCAACTGCGTGTGTTTTCCAACGTAGATGTCATAGCCCCCCGAACCCGCAAACAAGCCCGTCTGCTCGATCACGCTGTCATAGTTGGACTTGGTCTTGCCGATGCTCGCGCCGAGATAGGCGTTGCCGGTCATCGACCCAAAACTGAAGCTGGCCCCCGCATTGGCCTGTTTTTGCTTGGCGTCATAGCGATCCGAATCCTGCTGGCTCGCCAGAATCAGGTTTCGGCCGATATCGGCGCGGATGCGGTCCGCCCGCGCCTGGGCGCCTTCGAGCACGGTGTCACGGCCGGAGATCAACGTCAGGTTGTCGCGCGCGCTGACCTGGGTCTCGCGATACGTCGTGCCGTTCCCCTTGGCGTTGCCGCTTCCGACGTAGCCGCTGGCAAAGATATTGATGCCGCCGCCGCTACCGCTATCAGAGACACCGATGCCGACGCCGACCTTCCAGCCGCTGTTCTTATTGGTGGAGACTTCGGTGGATGTCTGAGCCTGACTTTGCAGCATCAGGTCATTGGTCGCCGCCAGCAGTACATTCTTGCCGGCCAGGTCGCTGCCGATGATGGAGAGATTGCCCGAGCCGGCAACGCCCTTTTCGCCCAAAGCGATGATGGAGATATTGCCGCCCGCCATGACGGAAGAGCCAAAGGCGGTTTCCTGGGTGCGCTTCGTTTCGCTGACAGACTTGCTGGAGCCCAGGCTAATCTGGATCTGGGCGCTGGCGGCGTCCTTCTGCGCGACCGACGCATCGTCAGCCTTTGCCGCGTCCATCATCCGGTTGGCCTGCACCGCTTGATAAGCCGCCTGCCCCACCTTGACCGCGGCCAGCCTGCCGCTCTTGGCGTCGCCAGCTTGCTGCAAGGTGCCCTGAATCTGCTGGGCAGCGCCCAACATGCCGCCTGCCACGCCAATAGTCAGGCCGGACTGTTTGAACTCGTGATACTCATGCTGGCGTGCTTCGCCGACGCCGGCAATGATCGCGACGTTGCTGCCGACGATGGAGATATTGCCATCCTGGGCCAGCAGATTGCTCGCCATGACGCCGACATCGCGTCCCGCGTCGATAGTGAGGTTACCGCCAGCACTGCCAATCGTGCTCGCGGCATAGCCGCCACTGGCCCCGCGCATCCAATCCGTGCGTTCTTGCTTGTTGTAGCCGATGCTGAACCCGCCGCCGCCAAAGCCCGACTTTTTGACCTTTTCGTACTGATAGTCCTTGTAGGTTTCGTCCTTGGCCAGAACCTGCAGATCTCTGCCAACCGCGATCTCGACATCGCGATCACCGACGATATTCGAGCCGACGACCGTCATATCGCGTCCGGCCAGCATCGCGACCGTGTCGCCGCCAAAGGTCGAACTAACTCCCTTGGTCCATTCCGTCTCGCGGATGCGGTGCGTCGTCTTACTGGAAAGGAAGCCTTTCGTCTTGTAGTAGATCTCGTTGTACGTGTAGCCACTGGCGTCCCCCGCCAGCACGTTGATGTCGCGTCCCGCGCCAACAGCCAATTGCTTGTCCGATGCGACTTGCGCGGCGATGGCGTTGACGTCCCTCACTGCCATCAGCGTCAGGTTGCCACCTGCGGCGATCTGCGTACCGATATCCTCCGTCGTACGCATCTCCGACCGGTTCTTCTTGCCGAAGTTGAACGACTCGCCGTAGCTCGTCCCCGCGGCGGTCAGGTTGATATCGTTGCCGGCGCGAATGCTCGCATCACCGCTGGTGACGATGGCGGCAGCCTGCGCGTTGACGTCGCGGCCCGCCTGCGCATTCAGCGTCCCGGCGTCGATACGGGCCACCCCGTCGACGATGGTGTTGCTGATCCCGCCGCGCACGTTCGATTGGGTGCTGGCCGTGAGGTTGATGTCGCGGCCCGCGGTCAGCGTGACGCCATCCCCCTTGAGCAACCCCGCCAGATTATCAATGTCATTGCGCGCATTCAGGTTGACGGTCTTGCCCTGTATCGTGCCCACGGTGTTGCGCACGTTCTGCGCATCGACCACCAACGCATTGCGCGCGCCGATGGTGCCGCTGTTGGCCACGTCGCCCGTCGCGCTCATCTGCGTGTCGCGGCCTGCAATCAACGTGCCGTCGCCGCGCAGGTCGCCCGGCTTGACGGCCAGGTAGACCTGCGGCGCCAGCACCTTTTGCTGCGTGCCGTCGGGCAGCGTGACGGTCTGCTCCACCATCCAGACGATATCGCTGGTCAGGTGGCGCATCTGCTCTTCGGTCAGCGCGGTGCCCACCGCCAGGCCGAACTGGTTGGCGAAGTCGGCGCCTGCCGACAGCAGCGCCTTGTACTGGGTTTCGTTGTCGGTGTAGTCGCCGACGAAGCGTTGGCCGCTGGCCAGCATGACCTGCTCGGCGACCAGCTTCTGTTCATAAAAACCGTCGCCCAGGCGCTTGAGGATATGGCCGGGATCCTGGTTCAGTTTCTCCAGCAGGAAGTCGCTGGACACCACGGTGCGCGAGCCGATGAACTGGCTGTCGGTGGCGATCAGGTAAGGCGCGTTGGGCGCCGGAACGACCTGGTACAGCTTGCTGGTCGGGATGGTCGGCGGCAGCACGACGACGGCGATGGTCTGGTTGCCGGGTAGCGTGATGCGCGTCAGCGTGGCTGGCGGCAGCGCCTGGACGATGGTGCTGCCCCCCGGCGTCTGGCCGGACGGTGCGAAGGAGGCGCCGCCTTGCGCGTCGCCCAGGCCGGTCTCGATGCGTTCGGCCAGGACGGTGGCGTTGTAGTCGGAGCGGTTGTACTTGCGGGAGTCGTTCTTCTCGTAGGTGTAGGCCATGGTGCCGACACGGTCGACCGTGCGCAGCCCCTCGGCTCCGACGTTGCTCAGCGTGCCGCCTTCGGTCTTCAGGGTGCCACCGGCGAGGATGCGACTCTTATCGTTGACGATATTGCCGGCAAGGCGGGCGTTGCCGCCAACGATGATCTTGCCCGGATCGCTTTGCGTGATGCGCGTTTCGCGCGTGATCTCGGTCACCTCGTAGAAGGTGAAGTCCTTGATCATGCGGTTGTTGCGGAAGTCGGCGTTGAACGCCTTGATCTTCTCGTTCAGCGTGTCGTACAGGTCCAGATCGCGGTCGTACTGGGCCTGCTGCTGGGCCAGATCCGCGGGGCAACGCAGTCCGCAATCGTCGGGTGCCGGCGGCTTTCTGATGCCCGAGGGTCGCTCCACTTCAAATACCGACCAGATCTTGGCGTCGGGTTTGTAGAAGAACTGGGCCGGGTCGACGGAACAAAAGCCCGAATCGCCACCATCGCAAAACGGCGTTTCCGGTGTATACGCCAGGCCAATCGGTGCACTGATACCCGCCCGCCCCTCCTGGTCATTCTGGATATTGCTGTAGTCAAACGGCGGCCCATACTGGCTTTCCGGATAGCGCGCCGACGGCATCAGCAGGCGCCGCTCGTCGTACTGTCCCATCCAGCTCGGCCCGCGGCCGCAGATGGATTTGACGGTGTTGCAGAACCACATGCCCTCGCCGTCGACGATGTCGGTGGTGCCGTCCAAGCGATAGAACCATTTGGCTTCGCGGCTGACTTCGACGGTTTCGCTGGCAAAGTGCAGGTTGCGATTCTGGATACTGGCCGCGGCGATGTCTGCGTTGCGCTCGGCTTCGATGCTGGCCGATTCGTTGGCCAGCAGCGTCGCCTGCCCCGCCGCCTTGCCGCCGGCGTCCAGCGTGCCGCCGATCCGCAGATCTCCCGCCACGTAGATCAGCGCATGTTCGCGGTTGGTCAGCGTGCCCACGCCCAGGTCCATGTCGCTGCGCGAGGCGATGACGGCGTTGGCGTCGTTCAGCAGGACCGGGGTCTGGATGCCGATGCGGTCGCCGTAGATGCGGCCGGTGTTGGTCAGGCTGCCGGCATGGATGCGGGTGTAGCCGCCGTCGATCAGGCCGGCGTTGGCCAGCAGGCCGCCGATGACCAGCTCGTTGTTGCGCACCGCGATCAGTTCGCCGCCGGCGCGGTTGGTCAGCGTATTGGCGGTGATCTTCAGGTCCTGGCCGGAATGGATCTTGCCGTCGTTGTCGAGGTTGCCGGTGACCAGTTCCAGCGAAGTGCCGGCGGTCAGGGCGCCGCCCGTGTTGGCCAGGCTGCTGAACGCGAGCTTGGCGTTGGCGTCGGATGACACGTTGCCGCGCGCGTTGTCGAGCGCGCCGGTGGTCACGCCGAGGTCCTGGCCGGCGCCGATGCGGCCGGCCTGGTTGTCGATGGAACCAGCGTTGAGCGTGACCTGCTTGCCCATCATGCCGAGGGCGCCGGCGACCGTGGCGCCCGCGCCGGCGACGCCGTTGACGAGCGTGTCGCGGTTGTTCAGACTGCCGGCGGTGAGTAGCAAGGCATTGTCGGCCTGGATCAGGCCGGCATTGTTGTCCAGCACGCCTTGCGTCTCGAGCGAGAGGCCATTAGCCGCGACGATGCCGCGGGTGTTGGTCAGGCGTTGCGCGTCCAACGAGGCCAGGCCTTGGGCGGCGATGGTGCCGCCGGTGTTGTCGATGGCGCCGGTGACGGTGACATCCAGCGCGCCGTCCGTCGCGATGCGTCCGGCGCCGTTCTCCAGGCTGCCGCTCTTCAAATCCGCCGTGCCGCCATACAGGCCGCCGTCCTGGTTCCGCAAGACGCCGCCGCTCGTGATCGCCAACTTGCCATCGGCCTGGGCCACGCCGTTGCGGTTGTCCACGCTCGCCGCCTGAATGTCGGCGCTGCCGCCCAGCAGCTTGCCGCCTCGGTTGTCGAGTGCACCGGCAGTCTCGACACGCAAGGCGCCGTTGGCCTGCACCGTGCCGCCCTGGTTGTCGATGGCATCGGTGCCGCGCAGCGCCACGTTGTCGCCCGACACCACGCCGCTCGCCGCGTTGACCACGGACCTGCCCGTGACATCGACCGCGCCCGCGCCTGCCAGCGTGCCGCCGGTGTTGTCGATGGCGCCCGTCACGCGGCCACGAAGCGCGCCGCCGCTGGCGAGCTTGCCGCCGCTGTTGTCGAGACTGGCGGCGCGCAGCACCACCGAGCCGCCATACACTTCGCCGGCGCGGTTGCTGACCGCGCCCGTGGCATCCAGCGTCAACGCACCGCCCGCAACGAACTTGCCGCCCGACAGGCCCAGCACGCCGGCGGTGACGGCGGCATTGCCGCCCGCCACCAACACGCCGGGGTTGAGCAACTGATCGACCTGCACGCTCAACGTGCCCAACGGGCTGACCGACCCATCGGCCTGCAGGCCCGCCGTGAACGCGCCACGGTTCTCCATCTGGCGCGCCACGATGCTAGCGCCCGAGCCCGACGAGATGGCGCTGTGGTTGACGATCTTGCCGGCGGCGTTGAAGGCCAACGCACCGCCCGCGGTGGCGGTGCCCTGGTTGACGATGTCGCGTCCGCTTTGCAGCGACAGATCGCGGGCGGCCTGCACGCGGGCCGAAGGCAGGATCCTGACGTCGCCATTGGCGCTGACGGACAGCGTGCCGGTCAAGGCCGCCAGGTTGCCGCCCACGTTCACGCCCACGCCGGCTTCGGTGCCGATCAGGCGGATGCTGTTGGCGTACATGCCGCCCAGCGCCGCCACATCGAGCGCAACGCCGGTGCCCGCGCCATCCCCGGCCAATGCGGATACATCAATGCCGTCGTAGCCCACCCGCGCCGCGCCCGCGACCACGTTGAGGCGGTCGGCCCAGACCTGCGCGTTCAGCTCCAGCGTGCGGGCCAGCAGGTCGAGCTGGCTGAGATTGGCGCCATACAGGCCCGCGCCCTCGATCGCGAGGCGGCCGCTGGCGATGTCAAAACCCAGCGTGCCGTCCGGGCCGATGACCGGCTTGCCGGTGGTGAGCGTGGCGCGATTGGCATTCAGAAAGCCGCAGCCGTTGCAGGTGATACCCGCCGGGTTGGCGACGATGACGTTGGCACGGTTGCCCGCCACTTCCAGCATGCCCATCAGGCGCGACGGGTTGGCGGCAGTGACCTGGTTCAGGATGGTGGCGGCGCGCTGGTAGCCCAGCATCGGGTTGCCCGCCACCTGTCCGGCCAGTTGCGTCTGGCTGGCCGCGCCGCTGTTGTTGAGCACCACGCCCGACGGGCCGACGTTGAACTGGGTGAAACGATTGTTCGACACGCCACCGGCCGAGGGCGGCGCGATATTGACCACCGGCACGCCGTTGGCAACGCCCACCACGGGCTTCTGGCCCGCCACGCTCTTGTCGACGGAGATGGGTAGCGTCTGCGCCAGCACGGGCGTCCAGATCTGCGTGGTCAGGACCAACCAGACGACTGCGGAGCGAAGCTCGGACATGGCGAGGCAACTCTCGGTAAGCGTGAAGCAACTGAACGGACGACGGCCGGGGTGCACGAGCCCCGAACGGTCTAGAACTCGAACATCTGCGTGGCGGCGAACACCGTGCTTTGCGTTTTCAGGTTGTCGGGCTTTTTCAGGGGCCAGCCGGCCGACAGGTCGTAGCTGGCATTGACATAGGGCATGGCGATGCGGCCGCGCAGACCGGCCACCGCGCCGACCAGCGTACGACTGGCCAGGTACTGGGCCGACGGGCCGCCAACGCGGCCGGCGTCCAGCCCGGCATAAAGCTGCTGGCCCGGCAGGCCCGCCAACCCGCCCAGGTCCAGCGACAGGTCATTGCGCAAGGTCCAGCCATCTTCCGCGGCCAGCGTCATCTGCCCGTCGAAGCCGCGCACCGCATAGCGGTTGCCGATGGTGAAGTAATCGGCGGGCACGACCGGTGTCTTGGCGTGCTGGATCTGCCAG